>CADAND010000028.1 GCA_902789245.1 uncultured Bacteroidia bacterium | reverse complement strand
GAACCACCTCTTCCCATCCCGAACAGAGAAGTTAAACCCGCCCGCGCCGATGGTACTGCCCCACCAGGTGGGAGAGTAGGTCGCTGCCGCTTTTCGGAGGCCCGAAGTCGATTTTCGACTTCGGGCTTCTTTCGTTATGGCCTGCCGGCCATAACTCAACTCCGAAAAGCCTTATGAAGGGGGCTCCGCCCCCTGTGACCCCTTGCGGCGCTCAAGTCCCTTAGCAACATGTTGCTTTCCTCCTGGCGGCTCGGCATAGAAAGCCAGCTTTCTCTGCACTCGCTCGTTGCGTCGGCTTCCGACTTTGCTGACGCAAAGTCCCGGGACCGCGCCGGTCGGCTGGTGCCGACCTCGCTTCGCTTCGCTCCGCTCAAACTCCCTCGCGGAACCGTTAGCAATAGTCGGCCTTACGGCCGAAGCTGCCCGTGCGTTGGCGTTGTGGAGGGCGGAGAAATTTCTGGCCGCCCGCGAGGGAAGGGCAGCGAAAATTTGTTATATTTGTGAACTATGAACGAGAAGAAATCCATCTGGGAGAGCGCCGGCAAGGCCGGACTGGTCCTCGGAGGCGTCTCCATCGCCTATATGCTCATCACGATGCTGACCGGCAAACTGGCCGGGAACGGCCCCGCTTTCCTGCTGGGCCTGCTGAACGTCGTACTCTGGATCGCTAAATTCGCCGGCTGCATCTATCTGATGCGCTACTTCATCCTGAAGTTCGCTGCCGACGACCCGACCGTGGACAACTCCCGCGCATTCCGCTTCGGCACCGCGACCGCCCTCCTCTCCGCGCTGCTCTACTCGGCCTTCTACCTGGCCTACACGAGCTTCATCGAGCCGGACTCCTTCTCTCAGGCGCTGGAAGTCCTGCAGGATAATCCGATGATCGACTCGAATACGATGAGCCAGGTGGAAGAGATGATGCCGAAAATGCCGACTTACGCCTTCTTCTTCAACCTGATCTACTGCTGGCTGTTCGGTACGATCCTCGCGGCCATCTTCTCCCGCAACATCTCCTCCTCGAATCCTTTCATTGACGAACAATAATATGGATATCTCCGTCATCGTCCCCGCCTTCAACGAGCGAGAGTCCCTGCCCGAGCTGTCCGCCTGGATCGCCCGCGTGATGCAGGAACGCGGCTACAGCTACGAAGTGCTGATCGTCGATGACGGCAGTACCGATGGCAGTTGGGAGACGATTCGCGCACTGGCAGGCGATGATCCTCACGTGCACGGACTGCGCTTCCGGCGCAACTACGGCAAATCCGCCGCCCTGTACTGCGGCTTCGAGCGCGCACAGGGCGAAGTCGTCTTCACGATGGACGCCGACCTGCAGGATTCGCCGGACGAACTGCCGGAGATGTATCGGATGATCGTGGAGCAGGGCTACGACCTGGTGTCGGGCTGGAAGCAGCACCGCAAGGACAACGCCCTGACGAAAAACCTCCCCTCGAAACTCTACAACGCCACCGCGCGCCGCATCACCGGCATCAAGCTGCACGACATGAACTGCGGCCTGAAGGCTTACCGCAAGGATGTAGTCAAGAGCATCGAAGTTTATGGCGAGATGCATCGCTACATTCCCTATCTGGCGAAGAATGCCGGCTACACGAAGATCGGTGAGAAACCCGTTGTGCACGCCAAGCGCAAATATGGCAAGAGCAAGTTCGGGATGAACCGTTTCGTGAACGGCTTCCTGGATCTGCAGACGCTCTCGTTCCTGTCGCGCTTCGGCAAGGACCCGATGCACTTCTTCGGTTACAGCGGCCTGCTGATGTTCCTGGTGGGCTTCGTGATGACGGTCTGGATCATTGTCGAGAAACTGGTCCATCAGGCCCATGGTCTGAAGTTCCGCCCCGTCACGGACCAGCCGCTCTTCTACCTGGCGCTTGTGGCCGTGATCCTTGGCGTCATGCTTTTCCTTGCCGGATTCCTCGGCGAGATGGTCGCGCGTTCTTCCGCCGACCGCAACCACTACAATATCTCGGACGAGCTTTAGACGAGCCCGTATTCCTTGGCGAGGGAGATGAGTTCGGCGGCGTTGCAGAAAATCCCGGCGGAAAGGCGTTTGTTCATATTGCGAAGTTATCAAAAAAACGCGAATCGGCCTCATTCCCCCGGTGGAAAGCGGTATTTCCACCCTTTCGGGTGGTGCTTAAGGTTTTGAAATTCTTGAAATTTGTAGTCGAACGATTGAAACGAACCATGAATGACACGCAGATTACCCTGACGGAGCGGGAGCAGCAGGTGCTCCGCCTGGTGGCCGCCGGCCGGAAGACCCCGCAGATTGCCGACACGCTGAGCCTGGGCGTCGAGACCATCCGTTGGTACCGCAAGAAACTGTTGGCCAAGTTCGGTGCCTCCACCTCTGCGGAGATGGTGCGCATGGCCATCGAAATGGGAACACTTAATTATTAATAATCAAGCTACATGAAAAAGATTATCGTTATCCTCGCCGCTGCAGTGCTTATGGGGGCACCCGCGTCCGGCCAGAGCATGCTGGAACGGCTGAAGAACCGCGCCAAGAACGCGGTGGAGAACAACATCGGCGACAAGGTCGAGAAGGGCGTCAACGACATCCTGAACGGCAATGTCGGCAAGGGGAAGGACGCAAAGGAGCAGCCGGAGCAGGCGAAACCCGCCGAGTCGCAGGCCGCCCCGGAGGCTGCGACGGCACCCGCCGCTGTGCCTGCCGCCGCACCGGCCGGTCAGGTCGAGTCCGCTTACGCGAAATCCGATTTCGTCCCCGGGGACGAAATCTTCTTTGAAGATACTTTCGAGCAGGAGCAGCTGGGCGAGTTCCCGTCCCAGTGGGACCTGCTGTCCGGCTATGCCGAGGTCGGTTCCTTTGCGGGCCGCAAGGTCATCGCCTTC
>CADAND010000027.1 GCA_902789245.1 uncultured Bacteroidia bacterium | reverse complement strand
CGCGCCACCCTCGAGTACAGTTCGTAGAGGTTGATGTGGGGGTTCGCCTCCACTTCCTCGCGGAACACGCGCGTGAAGGCGTTGGAGAGGTAGATGTTGTCTTCCAGCACGTCCGCGTGCGAGCTCTCGCCGGGAGCGGCGGCAGTCAGCAGCAGTACACCGGGGATACCCGGCATGCCCTCGCCCACGGAGCCGCTGTAGCAAGTCTCCATCACGAAGAAAAGCTTGCGGAAGTTATCCAGCGCGTCCTGCAGGATGCCATGGATCTCGGCCGCCCGGATATAACCGTCCGCCCCCCAGTTGATCTTCGTGTCGGAGGTCCCGTGGCCGCTCCAGAACAGCATGACGTTGGTGCCCTTGCTGCCATGGACCACCTCGGGCGTCCGCTCTGTCACGTTGCCCTTCAGGATATTCCCGAAGTCCGCCGGAGTGAGCTCGCTGATCTTGTAGTCCACCTGGATGCCGGTGTGCAGGTTCTCCCCGTCGGGGGTCACGTGTACCACGCCCGGATGCGGGTTCTCGGGGTTGTTCGCGATGTCGTCTTCGATGATCAGGACGATGTGATCGTCGTCGTAGCCGGCCTTCTTGAGCATGCGATAGATGTACAGTGCATCGGCCTGGTGGCGGTAGTTGGTCCAGCCGGTGGAGGTGGCCATCACCACGGCGCAGCGGTCGGTGAGCGGCTCGTAGGTGACGCCCTTGTCCTGTTTATCAAAGCTCATCATCCTGTCGGCCGCCCAGTCCCACATCTGGTCCATGCTACCCTTCTTGGCGTGGTCGCTCCGGGTCAGATAGTCTATCAGGTGGTACTGTCCGTCGAAGTAGATCCAGTGGCCATACCACGTGCCCAGCTGACTGATGTGCGTCTCTGTGTCGAAGACCCAGCTGCCGGACGCGCCGGACATGCTGGGAATGTGACCGTTTCGGATGCTCTGAAAGCCGTGGCGGAGGCCGTCGGCCGTCCAGGACAACTCGTCGCTGTTGCCGTCGCAGGCGTCCATCACGGCCACGATGGCCTCGCGGACCGTCGCCAGCTGCGCCGTCTCCTTGTGAGCGAGCGAGAGCGCCAGCAGGGTGAAGCTGTCGTAAAGCTGCGCGTAGCCGTTCTGGACTTCGCAACCCGTGGTGGCCATGCGGGCGGCGGGGAATCCGCTTTCAGGATCCCCGCAGAGGGCAATGCCCTGGTATTCATGAGTCAATTTCCCCTCCAGCAGCGGGTTGCAGCCAATGTCGGTGCAGAAGATGCTGGGGAAGAAGCCCTTTGTGTAGAAATCGCCCGCTTCAGACCCCACGGTGATGCCCTCTTCGTCGATCACCTCGTTCAGCATCAACATATCCTCTACAGAAGAGGGGACGAAGAAAACGAGGGGCATGATAAAGGGAAACACGAAAGAGGACTCATGGATTCGTTTGACGCAGGAGCGCAGGCTTTCCTTGTCGCCAAAAACATACTCGGTGAGAGACTGGAACTTCAGCTCGGTGGTAAAGAAACTCGTATAGGAGGCAAAGGAGTAGACATAGTCATCCGCATCCCTGCCTCGCGACAACAGAAAGATACGGTTTACCCGAGACTGTCTCCGGATAATGCTCAGCATGGCCTGGGTCTGGGCCAGGTCGCTCTCGCTCATGCAGAAGATGTTGGGGGCGGTCCTGTTGCTGCCTCCGTAGATGCGCTGAATCTCGGCCGAGGTGACGCTGGGCATGATGACCGGGATGCGGTAGTTCTGGCTTTCACGGGCCAGCATCCGCGCGTGACGGCTGTACTTCGGTCCCACGATGGCGGCATAGGAGTCGTCGTGGGTGATGCGATGGACTTCGCCCTCAATTTGGGCGTCGTCCTCGTCAATCCATTCCAGCTCCAGCTTCACGCGCTGCTGGAGGCCCTCCTGGGCCTGGTCGATGGTGGCGAGTGCCCCTTGCACCAGGAGCTTCTCGCTGTCCCACTGGGACTGGGGCATCACGACGGCCACCTTATAGGTGGTGGTCCCGCTCTGCGGCCCGGGCATTTCCTTGCCGCAGGCAAGCAGAATCAGGGAGGCTGCCAGCAGCCAGAATAATCTGCTAGTGCGCATGGCCGGCCTCCTTTTCCAAAGCTATTTGTTTGTTTTCATCCTCCAGCGCCCGCCATTCGTCCAGCGACAACGGCCAGGAATCTGTTTTGGCCAATTCATGACGGTAGAAACGCTCGCTGAAACTGATGCGCACATGCCCCGTCGCCAGGCCGAAGTCTGCATGCGCCGGCCAGGGGTTGTTCTGCGCCCACCCGGACACATATTCTTTCAAGATGCCTCCCAGATCCAGGATCAGGGAGAAGGGCAGGAAGTCGGAATAAGAGCTGCAGTCGTCCCCGATGCCCACCAAAGCCCAATACAGGCGCCGGGAGTAGCTGAAAGCACCCAGACGGGAGGCTCCGCAGACCGGGACGAACATCCCTTTGGTGTTGGAATCGGGCATATCCACAACCTCGTTTCCCATCAAAATGCCATAGAGCTCGTCCGCCATATTCAGGCCCTCATAGCCCGTGGACAGGACATATTTCTGGAAATCCGTTCCCCCGTTCTCTTTGTAACCGTCCTCTACGCCCTGGCATATTTCGTCAATGATGCGGTCGCCGTCCAGGCCCTTGAGGAGCCGGATCTGGAAATCTTTTATGATGGCCCCGGCCAGCCAGGCGCCGCCGTAGCGTTTGAGTTGTGCCGTGGCAATGCGCTCACCGTAAGTCTTATCGCTGTCCAGCAGCAGGATACGGCCCTGCTCAAGGTTAACCCCCTCTACCAGCGACTCGAATTCCGGGCCGCAGAGGACCAGGGCCTTGCCTTCATCGGCAGATGCCTTCCACTCGTCAAACTGGCTGCGGGCCTCGGAGAGGTTGTCGGGCTTGAGCAAATGAAGCTTCACATCAGGGTTGGCCGCCACGCTTTCCATAATGCTCCGCATCAGGGGCTCGTTGTAAGCGTCGCCGGCCAGACCGGTGGTCGTGGCGAAGATAATGGTCAGATCCTTGCCGCCCTCTTCCTTGCGGCAAGAGAGGAAGATGACGGACAGCAGGAGCAAAACCACTATTTTAACGCCTTTCATCATGCGCTTGTACAGGGTCTACCAGATTTCTACCTCGTCGCCCTTGGGCTTGAAGTAATAAACCATCGCTACGTGGGGTTTTCCAGTGGTGAGAAGATAGTACCACGTCTCTTTATCGGTTTTCAGATTCACAGCGCCTTGTTTTCCCCATTTACTGGTATTCCGCGATTCATACCAGTAGTCGAGCGTGGGCCAGCCATGTTCTTTTCCACAACCGTTTACCAGGAGATCATAGTTTGCCATCAAGGCCTTGTGCACCTTGTGCAGCGCCCCCATGCTGGCGAACTTACAATCATAATTTGTCGAGTACTTTATCAACCTGATCATGATGCCGCAATCGCTGGGGGTCCATGGACGAATCACGACGAAATCTCCCGTACCAAAGCCCCGATTCTTCGTCACGGACACGGTCGCACCGAGGTAATAGTCCCTTTCCAGAATCTCCTCGGCGGCGCTGGCATTCTGCGGCCAGGCGCTCGTCAGGATGAAATGGATCGAAGGGCTAACTTGTTTTGCCGCACCCGCCTGGAGGACCGGCTTGACGGTCACGGCGGCGATGGCGCCCAGGCCGGGGTCCTCGGCGAACTCCGCCGTTCCTTCCGGCTTGCCCTCCTCGTCGGTCATCGTCCAGATCTGGGTCTTTCCGCTGGTCGTGACCTGCGCTTCGGCCGGAAGGAGCTCGCGGAAGATCGCGACCGCTTCGTCGTAGTTTTTCACCGGCACGGAGATATCCCACGGGTTGGCTTCATTGAGGTTGTCGCCAATGATGTAGCCGATGATATTCCCGGCCTCGTCGGTACGCACGAGGTTATCAATCAAGAACTGCAGGTCGCTCATCTTGCCGGAACCATCGTCCGGCTGGTCCTGCTTGTTACAGGCACCGGCAACCAGGATCATGGCGGCGATGGAAATAATGGATACTAATTTTCTCATTTCTTTTCAGGATTACGTTACTATTTGATGGGTTCCAAGAATTCACTCATGGTGCTGTAGTACACGTTGCCATACCATTCGTAATTGTAAATCATGGCGTGGCTGGCGGTGGTGTGGCGCGCCACCCTCGAGTACAGTTCGTAGAGGTTGATGTGGGGGTTCGCCTCCACTTCCTCG
>CADAND010000026.1 GCA_902789245.1 uncultured Bacteroidia bacterium | reverse complement strand
CGCCCTCATCCTGATTCTGGGTGCCTGGTACATCCTGAAAGGAGAACTGACGCCGGGTATGCTGCTGGCTTCCCAGGCGCTGGCCGCCAGCATCATCTACCCGATCAACTCGGCCGTCAAGTCCACCCAGAGCGTCTACCGGAGCCAGGCCGCCATGGAGCGCCTGGAAGAAGTGGAAGACGCCTGCCAGGGGCACCGCCTGGAGCTGTCCAGCCCGGAAGAACTTCCGGAACATCCCAAGCTGCGAGGAGATGTGGAGCTGAGAAACGTCACCTTCGGCTACGACCGCAGCCTCCCGCCGGTCCTCAAGGACTTCTCCCTGAAGATTCCGGCAGGAGCGAAGGTCGCCTTCGTGGGCTTCTCGGGCTGCGGCAAGAGCACCATCGCCAAGCTGATTTCCGGGCTCTACGAGCCCTGGGAGGGCGAAATCCTGCTGGACGGAATTCCCGTGCAGCAGGTGAACCGCGCCGTCTTGATCAATTCCCTGTCGGTGGTCAACCAGGACATCACGCTCTTCGAAGGCACCATCGAGGACAATCTGAAGATGTGGGACAAATCCATCGAGGATTTCGCCATGGTGATGGCCGCCCACGACGCCCAGATCCACGAAGAGATTGCCGAGCGCTCCGGAGCATACCAGTCCCTGATGGCCGAGAACGGCAAGAACTTCAGCGGCGGCCAGCGCCAGCGCATGGAGATCGCCACCGCCCTCGCCAAGGATCCCTCCATCCTGATCATGGATGAAGGCACCTCGGCCCTGGACCCCAAGACCGAAGAGAAGGTGATGCAGCACATCGGCAACCTGGGCATCACCCTGATCATGATCGCCCACCGCCTGAGCACCATCCGGGACTGCGACTGCATCTACGTCATGGAGAAAGGGCGGATCCTGCAGCAAGGCACCCACGAGGAGCTGATCCGGCAGGAAGGACTTTACCACGAACTCATGAAATACGCCTGACCCATGAACAATCTATTCTTCGAACAATTGGTCCAGCGTATTGAAGGCGACCGCAAGGCCATGAACCAGGCGGCCGAACTCTTCCGTGGCATGATAGACCGCAGGGTCTGGAACAGACTCACCCTGAAGCGGGAGATTCCGGAGGACATCGAGGAGCTGGAAAAGAGTTTCTACCGGCAGCAGATCTTCTTCCGCCAGGTCCAGCTGGAAGGCAAATGGTGGCGACGCTGTTCGGGCAAGCTGCTGGCGTTCTCGGCCGATGACGACACGCCGGTCATGCTCTCCCCCGGTTTTGCCGACTACACCTTCGTCGATCCTCGGACAGGGCATCGGTGCAACGCCCGCAAGCACATGGATCTCCTCAAGAAAGAGGCCTTTGCCCTTTCCTACCCCATGCCCGTGGGGAAACTCACCATCAGCGCTTTCATCGGGCATGCCCTGCGGCAGCTGAGCGGTTACGACGCCGTCTGCGCCCTGCTCTCCTGCCTGGGCGTGGTGTTGCTCACCATGTTCACCCCGTATGCGTGCAAACTGTTGTTCGACGAAGTCATCCCTTCGGGCGACGCCGCCCAGATCACGCCCATCGCGGTGCTCCTCTTCAGCGCCGCGGCCGGACTGGTCATGGTGCAGATGACCCGCAACTACCTGGTCGTCCGCATGAAGGACAAGACGGAGTATGCCATGCAGTCGTCGCTGATGACCCGCCTGCTCTCCCTGCCCGCCGGATTCTTCAAGCATTATTCCCCCGGGGAACTGTCCAACCGCGTCCTGTCCGTAGTTCGCTTCTCTACGCAGCTCACCGAGGACATGCTCTCCACCATCCTCACCTTGATCTTCACGGTGATGCTGTTCCTCCAGTTCTTCACCTACGGCGGTCCGCTGCTCTGGACGGGCATCCTGGTGATGGTGCTGTACATGCTCACCATCTATGTCCAGTATTCCTGCCGCAAGAAGGTGCAGGACCAGGCCAACGCGTGCGCGTCCAAGCTGACGGGACTCATCTACAACCTGGCGGCCGGAGCGCAGAAGATCCGTACCAACGGTGCAGAAATCCGGGCCTTCCACCATTGGGCCGAGGCCTACGAACCGTCCGACCCCGACGGCAGCCGCTATCCGGCGCTGTTCAACTACAGCAATTCCATCAGCTACAATTTCCGCATGGTCCCCCTGATCGTGACCATGATCGCCGCCTGGCACTACGGCCTGGGCCTGTCGGACTACATCGCCTACTGCAGCGTGCTCACCATCGCCACCGAAGCCATCCAGCAGTTCCAGCGCATCACCAAGGTCCTGGCCCAGCTGGCGCCGGAGATCAAGCTGTGCAGCCCCATCCTGGAGGTGCAGCCGGAGACGGACGAGGGTTCCGTTTTCATCAAGGACGTGAGCGGCAACATCGACATCCGCGGCCTCAAGTTCCGCTACGACGAGGATATGCCCTATCTCTTCAACAACCTGAACCTGCGCATCAACGCGGGAGACTACGTGGCGCTTGTGGGCCCGTCGGGCTGCGGCAAGTCCACGCTGGTGCGCCTGATGCTGGGATTCGAGAAGGCCGAGAGCGGCTCCATCTTCTTCGACGAACACAACCTCGACGACATCAACAAGCCCAGCCTGCGCCAGTACTGCATCAGCATCTGCCTGCAGGACGCCCAGCTGGTGGAGGGAACCATCCGGGACAACATCCTCTTCGGGAACGAAAGCTTCACCGACGAAGAAGTGTGGGAAGCCGCGAAGAACGCCGCCCTGGACGGCGACATCAAGGCCATGCCGCGCGGACTGGACACCCCCATTTCCGCCGACGGGCAGGGTGTGTCCGGCGGCCAGCGGCAGCGCATCATCATCGCCCGCGCCCTCATCCGCAAACCCAGGATTTTCCTGCTGGACGAGGCCACCTCGGCCCTCGACAACATCAGCCAGCACGTCATCGCCGAGAACCTGGCCAGGATGAAATGCACCCGCATCACCATCGCGCACCGCATGAGCACCATCCGCGAATGCAACCGCATCATCGTCCTGGGCGACGGCAAGGTGGCCGAGGACGGCAGCTACGACGAGCTCCTGGCCAAGGGCGGCCTTTTCAGTGACATCATCAGACGGCAGACGGCATGAGAAAGCTTTTATTCGGACTTCTTATTTTGTGCGGCCTCCCGCTGCCGGGTCGGGCCCAAAGCCTGGACGAGATCATCCGCCTCGCCCAGGACAGCACGCTGACGGCCTTCCAAAGCCGCTACGCATATGAATTCCAGCTTCAGAAGAACGCCCGGTTCGAGGCGCTGCGCAAGCCGCAGCTGACGCTGGACCTCATCCCCAACTACCAGCGCATGATCGGCGACCTGTCGCGCAGCTACGTGTATGTCCGCAACTACGACCGTTTCTCCACCCTGACGCAGCTGACCCTTTCGCAGAAAGTGCTGGGTCTGGGCGGCGAGGCCTACGTGGGGAGCCGTTTCCTGTGGAGCGAGTACTTCGCCCACGACCAGGCCGGACGTCCCCGCGAGTTCCTGGCCACGCCGCTCATCGTGGGCTACCAGCAGTCGCTGCTGGGCTACAACCCCTACCGCTGGGAGAAGGCCGTCGAGGACCAGCGCCTCGAGGCCGCGCGCCGGCAGCTCAGCTACGAGCTGCACCTGATCGCCGAGGAGGCGACCCGGCGCTTCTTCCGCCTAGCCTGCGCCCAGGGCATGCTGGACATGTGCGAGCGCAATCAGCAGACGGCCGACACGCTCTACGCCATCGCCCGGGAGAAAGCCGGCATCGCGATGGTCACGCTGGCCGAGCTCCGCTCGCTGGAGCTGCAGCGCCTGAACGCCGCGAACGCCCTGCTCAGCGCACGCAACGAGGAGCAGCTGGCCCGGGAATCCCTGGCGGCCTACCTCCGCACGCCGGTCCTTCCGGCCGGCACCCGGCTCGCCGTGCCCACCGCCACCGACCAGGTCCTTCTCACGGACGACGAGGCCCTGCTGATGGCCCGCGCCCACAGCGCAGCCCTCCAACAGCAGCAGGCGGCCCTGACCGAAGCCCGCCACCAGGAGGAGAAAGCCCGCAAGGAGCGGGGCCCGAAAGTGGGCGTCGGACTCGACGTGGGCATGCAGCAGCTGGGCAGCACCTTCTCCGCCGCCTACCAGCATCCCCAGCTCTACATGGTCGGGACCGTCACCCTCAGCGTACCGCTGATGGACCACGGCGCCGCCCGCAAGGGCCACGCCGCGGCCGCAGCCTGGGCCTCCCGCGAAGAGATGGCCCTGCAGGAAGTCGAGCGCGCCCTCAGCGAGGACGTGCACATCACGCTGGACAACCTGCGTTCGCACCGGCAGCTGCTCGCCCACACCGCCGAGGCGGTGGCCATGGCTGACGAAGTCTTCGAACTCACGGCCGAGAACTATGCCAACGGCCTCTGCGACATCAATACCTACTCGCTCGCGCAGAACCGGCGCGACGAGGCCTACAACCAACACCTCTCGGCGTTGGCAGGCTACTGGACCACCTATTATCACCTTCTAACCCTGACACAGCATGAATAGGCATATCGCCCCCCTCGCCCTGTTGCTGGCCCTGGCCGCGTGCCAGTCCCGCCAGCCGGCCAGCCTCCCAGTCCCCGAGCCCGCTCCCGCCAGCGAGCAGGAGACCGCGGCCGAAGTGCAGAACCTGAATCTGCAGCAGACCATCGCCGCAGACGGATTTTCCAGCAAAGGAACGATCGAGGCCATCACCGAGGTCCCCGTGTACAGCCGGATCAACGAGCAGATCGTGAGTTTCGACATCGAGCTGGGACAGCGCATACGCAAAGGGCAGGTGGTCGTTCGGCTCAGCCAGGATGTCCTCAAGGACCGCATCGCCCGCGGCCAGGCCGAGTTGGAGCGCGCGGAGTTTCAGTACCAGGCCATCCTCATGGGCCAGGGCTACAAACGTCACGAACTGGACCAGGCGCCGGAGGAGATCCGGCGGCAGGCCCGCGTCAACAGCGGCTACAACACCGCGCAGGCCGCCCTGCAGCAACTGGAGCACGAGCTCACGTACTGCACCATCACCGCGCCGGTGTCCGGTGCCGTGAGCCGGGTCGAGACCACGCTGTACAGCGCGGCGATGCCCGGCGTGCCGCTCTTCTACATTGTCGACACGGAGCACCTCAAAGTCTGCTTTGACGTCTTGGAGAACGAGCTGCCCCGCTTCCAGGCGGGCACGCCCATCCAGGTGATTTCCATCGCCTACCCTTCCGAAGTGCACAAGGCAAGCGTGTCGGCCATCAGCCCCGTGGTGGAGAAGAACGGCATGGTCCACCTGGAGGCCACCCTCGCCCCGCATCCCCACCTGATGCCGGGCATGACGGCCATCGTCTCGCGATAAGACATACACAACGAAAAAAGCCCTCTGAGAATTCTCAGGGGGCTTTTTCGTGACTCCAACAGGACTCAAACCTGTAACCTTTTGATCCGTAGTCAAATGCTCTATTCAATTGAGCTATGGAGCCATAGGCAACCGGCGCAAGGCCGGTCTATCTTACTCTGCCGGAGCGTCTTTCACGACACGCTTGGCTTCCTTGATGCGAGCCTTCTTACCAGAGAGGTTGCGGAGGTAGAAGATACGTGCGCGACGGACTTTACCGACTTTGTTCAGTTCAATCTTGTCAATGGCCGGAGACTCGTAAGGGAAAATTCTCTCGACACCGACACCGTTGGATACCTTGCGGATGGTGAAGGTCTTCGTGTACGGGGTGGAACCACAAATCTGGATCACCACGCCGCGGAAGCTCTGGAGTCTCTCCTTGTCGCCTTCCTTGATCCGGTACGTCACCGTGATGGTGTCGCCGGCTTTGAACTGCGGGTAGGAGGCAGCTTTGTTCTGGGAGAACGACTGCTCTACTAAGTTAATCAAATCCATAATATGTCAATGATATTGGAAGAGGCAGCGTCATCAAACCGTTCGAAGAGAGGCTGCTTTCTTTTCGGACTGCAAATATAGTCACTTTTCTGATTCCTGCAAAATTTTTCTGGGAATTTTAAATGTTTTGCTGATCGTCGCCGACAACGAGGCCCAAACTTTCGAGTTGCTTGATGAAAGCGTCTTCGAAAGCGCGCTCAGCGATTCTGCGGGACATGTTGAGCACCAGGTTGTCGCCGTAACCGACACAGGCGGAGGCGCCGGAGTTGCCCCTTTGCCGGCCCAGGATGAAGTCTATGTCACGCACATACGGGCGCATGGACTCCGGCAGCTCGATCCGGCCCAGGTTGGACAGGGTGTGCGAGCAGTAGCGGTCCCCTTTCAGCTTGAAGATGATGTCGATGATGGGCTTCTTGAGGAAGCGCGGGATGCAGTTGATGGCGAAGCTGTCCTCCAGCTCCACGTTCTTCGCCACCTTGGGTTCCAGCTCGCTCGCCATCGAGTACAGGCGCTTCTGCGCGCGGACGATGCCGAGGATCTGGTTGAAGTCGTATTCGCCGTTGCGGACGTCCACGCCCAGCACCACGTAGGAGGAGAAATTGCGGAGCGTCCGGCCGCCGAAGATCTTGCGCAGGTCCACCGGCACGTTGACCTTGAGGACAGAGCGGCGGCGGAACGGATCCCTGCGGCGGACATCCTGCAGGGCGGCCACCATCGCGGCCGTGAGCAGCTCCGTCACCGTGACGTCGCGCCGACGGGCCTCGGCGTGCACCTGCGGCATCGACATCTTGATGCGCACGTCGCGCAGTACCTTATGCGGGAGCACGCGGCCCCGCAGATGGTAGGCGGCGTCGTTCTGCTCCAGGGCGCCGTGCTTGCCGCTGAAGTCATCGAAGGAGTCCGCCAGTTCGGAGGCGCTGGGCGCGTCCGAGGGGTCCAGGATGCGTCCGCCGTACACCGGCGCCACACCGTAGCGCAGACGGAGGTATTCCGCGGTCAGCGTGAGCAGGAAGGTCATGCCTCCGTTGCCGTCCGTCAGGACGTGGAAGATGTCCTGAACGATGCGGCAGCCGTCCGCGGACACGCGGAAGAGGAAGCCGTCGTTGCCGGCGATGCTGAACTGATGCAGCTGCTGGAAAGGCAGGACGCGCACCGGGCGGTCCAGCTTGCGCAAATACCACCAGAGGGCACCGCCCGTGAGGGTATAGCCAAAGGTGGGGATGCGGGAGACCGTGTTCTCCAGCGCCTGCTGGAGGATCTCCGCATCCACGGGCTCGGCGAGCGTGACGGACATGCGGTAAAGCGAAGCGTATTTCTTCGAAAGGCTGGCGGGATATATGAACGAGGCGTTGTCGAGCCTCAACAGTTTCTGCTGTGTCATGGCAAATTTGTTTGGTTGTCGAGGGCAAAGTTACAGGGGTGCGAGGCATCGGCAAAAGCATTCTGACCGAAACAGTCAAAAAGGTGACGAACAGCCCATTTGGCGGACATTTTACGCAGATTCGGGGACGAAATCAAGCGATTTAAAGATTTGTCCCAAGCTATTTAGGGGCTAAAACAGGCACTTATCAACCGCTCTGGCGCGTATTGAAATGACATGTTGATAACTTTTTCAGGGAAAGCGATACAGATATGGAAATAATTTCTATTTTTGCGCGAAATTAAAAAGCACAACTATGTATTGGACACTCGAACTTGCCAGCGCTCTGGACGACGCTCCGTGGCCTGCGACCAAAGAAGAATTGATAGATTATGCCAACCGTTCCGGTGCCCCGGAAGAGGTAATTGAGAACCTGGAAGAGCTCGAAGAAGAAGGTGAGATCTACGAGACCATCGAGGACATCTGGCCCGATTATCCTACCAAAGAGGACTTCTTCTTTAACGAGGAGGAATATTAGGGGCTTAACCGACTGAAATACAGAGAATTAACTCGGATGGGTGCCATTTTAGCGAATGGTGCCCATCCTCATTTTATCGCATTC
>CADAND010000025.1 GCA_902789245.1 uncultured Bacteroidia bacterium | reverse complement strand
GATCGCCTCGGGCGGCGCCGGCTCCGTGGAGGACATCCGCCGGGTGCTGACGGAGGGGCGCGCCGACGCCGCCCTCGCCGCCAGCATCTTCCACTACGGACAGATTCCCATCCCCACCCTGAAGAAAGCCCTGATGGAAGCAGGCATCAATGTACGCGTGACCTGTAAATAATTTTTTATTAAATATTTATCGATTTCACGGGTATTCAAAAAGGCCACTGGTGTTTTTCATAAAAGATTAAATATCAACGAATTATATGTCACGGTTCTCCGATTTTAAGCCGGTGATTGTGCAGGATGCGTGTACCCTGAAGGTGCTGATGCTGGGGTACATGAACGAGGAAGCCTACGAGAAAACGGTGGCCACCGGGCTGGTGACCTTCTGGTCCCGCAGCCGGCAGACGCTCTGGACCAAGGGCGAGACGAGCAACAACTTCCTCCACGTGGTGGAGATGTTCGCCGACTGCGACGCCGACACGCTGCTCATCAAGGCGCGCCCCGACGGCCCGACCTGCCACCGCGGCACCACCGCCTGCTTCGACACCCCCGAGGACGAGGGCTTCATCCGCACGCTGGCGGGCGTCGTGGCCGGCCGTCACGCCCAGATGCCGGAAGGCTCCTACACCACCAAACTCTTCATCAAGGGCCCCAAGGCGATCGGTAAGAAGGTGGTCGAGGAGGCCGGAGAAGCCGTCATCGAGGCGGTGGACGGCAACCGAGACCGCTTTGTCTATGAAGCCTCCGACCTGGTCTACCACCTGCTCGTCCTGCTTGAGAGCCAGGGCGTCAGCCTGTCCGACCTGGAGCGCGAACTCGCCTTCCGGCACCGCTAGGCGCTGCCGCTTACTCTTTCTTCAGTTCCACCGCCGGATTCGTCCGGGCGGCCTTCAGGGCCTGCCAGAGCACGGAGACGAAGGCGATGAGCGTCGCGATGGCGACGGCGACGGCGAAGACCCAGCCGTAGCCGGAGATCCGGTACGGGTAGGCCTCCAGCAGGCGGGCCGCGAGGCGCACGGCGAGCGGGACGGCGATGAGCGCCGCGATCCCGAGCAGCGCGAGGTACTCCAGCACCGTCTTGCGGATCTCATCCTGCACCGTGCTGCCGAAGACCTTGCGGATGGCGATGTCCTTCGAACTCTCGTTGGCGTAGTAGCTGCTCATGGCGGTCAGTCCCAGCACGGACAGCAGCAGGCTCAGGAGCATGAACACCCCGACCAGCGTGAGCCGCGTCCGGACTTCCGACAGACCCTCCGAGAGGAGGTCCGTGATGAAGCCGAACATGTAGGGCTTGTCCTCGATGCCGATGTACTTCATGCTGAGCTCCGTATACAGCTCCTTGAGCTGCCGCTCCGTCTCGGCCGGGTCGCCGACCGTCTCGATCAGCAGGCCGTACAGTTCCTCCTCGGGGGTGATGACCACGTAGCTGCCCACGTCCGAGCCATAGTTGAGGACGTCGTTCGCGGCGAAGTCGCCGATGACCCCGCCGAGGGACTCGCCCCACACGTGGTGGTAGCCCAGGTTCTCCGTGTCCCGGTCCACGCCGAAGCGCGTCATCTCCCGCTCGGAGATCCAGACGGTGCCATCCAGGGGCGCCTCGAAGCGCTCGAGCACGTCGAATCCGAAGATGTCGAACGCCGTGCTGTCACAGGTGATTACCGCCAGCTTGATGATGCCGCGGTCCTTGTCTTCCGACTCCCATTCTTCCGCCATGCCAGGGAAGTAGGTACTGCGGCCGATCCGGCTCACGCAGGGCAGCGACTTCGCCCGCTCGGCGAAGATATCCCGCAACCCCCAGTTGTCCATCTGCACGTAGAAATCCCCTTCCACATCGACGCCCAGCGGGCGGTTGGCCATGTGGGAAACCTGCCGGCCGAGCACGATGGCGAGGGCCAGCAGGAGAATGGAGAACGCCTGCTGGATCACGATGAAGACCTTGCTGAACACGTGCTTGTGCCGGGCGCGGTACTCTCCCTTGACCACGGCGATAGCCGGCATGCGCGTGCCGATCCAGGCCGGCAGGAGCCCCTGGATCACGGACAATAAGATGACAAACAGGGCGTAGACGGCCAACCAGCCCGGGGTGTAGAGCACGCGTACGGGCACGGCCGCGTTGATGATTCGGTTAAACCAGGGCGTGCAGGCTTCGGCGAGCAGCGCCGCCAGCGCGAAGCAGAGCGCCGTAAAGGCGAAGGACTCGAGCAGGTAGCCGCCGATGAGCGTTCGCTCCCCCGCTCCGAGGATCTTGCGCGTGGCCATCTCCCGGGCGCGTTTGCTGGAAAGCGCGACGTTCAGGTTGATGTAATTGAAAATCGCCGACAACAGCAGGATGATGGTGACCAGCAGGATAATGCCCGTGTAGGTCGAATTGCCCCGCCGGAGGTTCTGATTGTTCGCGGGCGAGAACCAGATCTCGTCGTAGCGGACCAGGCCGCAGTCATCCAGGAAGTCCCGGGCTCCGATGGCGTCGAACTCGCGCGTCACCAGCGTGTCGGCCTTCACCTCCAGCGCAGCCCGGTCGGTCCCCTTGCGGACCTTGACGAACGGGGTCACATCCATCATGTACGGGGAATTCTTGCGGTTGGTCAGGTTCTCGATGCTGGAAATGACATCGACGTCGCCAAAGATGGGATTGGGCGTCTCTTTGATGATGGCGGCGATGGTCAATTCGCCGTCGATGACGCGGCCGACGGCCTGCTCCGCGCCGCCCAGGCGGTTCGCGAAGGCACGGCTGACGATGGCGTTGGAGGCGTCCAGAAGCACCTCGGGGCCGCCGTAGTCGAATTCGGCCGGGAAGATGTCGAAGAAATCCCCGCCCACCATGAAGCTGCCGACGTGGTACTTCTCCCCGCCCACCTCAACGGTCTCCTCGGCGTCCAGCGCCCGCCAGAACATGGCGGCCTGCTCCACCTCGGGGATGCTCTCCCGTGCCTGGTAAGCCAGGCCCCAGGAATGCCCGATGCCCGAGCGTGCGCTCGTCGACCGGTAAAAAGTGTAGACGTCCTCATAGTCGGGCACGTTGCGCGTCATCTGCCGCTGCTGCCACACGAAGTGCCCGGTCAGCAGCACGAACGCCAGGCTCACGATGAGTCCCGCTGCCTCGATGGCAGTGTATAACTTATTGCGGGAGAGGAATTTCAGGTAACTCTTCATTTTACTCTTTTTTCAATTCAATGGCCGGATTCGTCTTCGCGGCCTTCAGCGTCTGCCAGAGCACCGCCAGGAAAGAAATCACCAGGGCGATGACAGCGCCGACGACGAACACCCACCCATATCCTTCAATCCGGTACCAAAACTGGCGCAGGTACCGTTCGGCCAGAACAACAGCCACAGGCACACCGACCAGGACGGCGATACCGACCAGGATCATGTATTCCCGCACCGAGCGCACCGTCTCCGAGGTCACGCTGCCGCCGAAAACCTTCCGGACGGCGATATCCCGCGTCTGCATCCCGGCGTAGTAAGCACTCATGGCGACCAGGCCCAGCAGGGAAATCAAGGTGGCCAGGGCCATGAAGAGCTCGATCAGGCTGATGAAATTGCGCGTCGTCTCGAGGCCCTTTTCGAGCAATTCAGGGATATACCCGTAATGATCCGCGTACTCATCGCTTCCCGTAAGCCGGAAGCTTTCCTCATGGCCGATTTGCCTGAGTTCGGCGCGCACCTCGTCATCCAGGCGGTTCAGCTTCAGAATCACGTTGGAATAGTTCTCCAAATCATCGATCGCCACTACGCCGACCTGGTTGCCATCCACCTCGGACGCACCCTTGACGGCAAAGTCCTTAATGATTCCGCCCACATGGGATCCTTGATTAAAGAAGCTGAATGCTCTGGGCAGTTCCTGATTCTCTTCATCAATGGAATAGATCCTGGCTGCCGATTCGGTAAACCACAGGGATTGCAGTCTGGGGGTGCCGAAATCCTGGACGATCTCAAATCCGAACAGGTCGAAAGCGTCCGCCTCACATTGAAGCTCCCCGATGGTATATTTCTGGTCCTCCACCAGCGTAGAGATGAACATGCTGAGATGCCCCGGATAGCCCGTACTGGTGGCCATCTTGTCCACATAGGGCTTGGCGGCCAGGACGTCTTTCCCCACCGTTCCGCTGGAAATGAAGTACAGGCCCTCGAGGTCCGCCCCCATCGGCATATTCGCAAGATGATTATACTGCAGCTCCATCACCAGCGCCAGGGATATGAGCGCCACAGTGATGACGTTCTGGATGATAATGAATACCTTGGAGAATACCGTCTTGGTCTGCCGGCGCTGCTCTCCCTTGATCACGGCCACGGGGTCGTAGCGGGAGGTCATCCACGCGGGAACCAGCCCTGAAATCAGGCCGAAGACCATGGCCATCAAGGCATAAACGCCCAGGTAAAGCGGCGAAGCGGACACTTCCAGCCCCACATCCCCGGCCATATACCGGTTGAACATCGGCTCCAGGGCCTTGGCCAGCAGCCAGGCCAGCACAAAGCAAACCAGAACGAACAGGATGGACTCCGAGACATACCGCCACCAAATCCGGCTCCGGGATTCGCCCAGGGTGGAGCGGATGGCCATCTCCTTGGCCCGCTTCCCCGCCAGGGCGACGCTGAGGTTGATGTAATTGAAGAGGGCCGAAGCGAGGAGCAGGATGCCGACGGCGATCAGCACATAGACCAGCGTGGCGTTACCCTGTTTCGTGACATTCCCCGCCTTCTGGAAATACAACTCCGTAATGGGCGTGGTCAATGACCTTTCCGGTTTAAGGCTGGCATACTTCGAAGCGAATTCCTTTACCACCACGGTGTCAATCAGCGTCCTGACGGCCTGGTGGTCGGCGCCTTCCCGCAGCCGAACCAGCACCAGGTCCACCGGGATGGTAAACTCTGTCGTGGAAGGGGCATCGGGTTCCCTAAAGGCGCAATAGATATCGCCCTCTTTCAGGAGCGAACGCTCCGGCACGCGGAGAATGCCTCCAATCGTAACGGTGTCGCTCCGGATAACGAGGGGTTTTCCCAGCAGGTCCAGATCCGGCGAGAGCCGCCTGGCAAACGTCTCGCCCAGGATCACCTGGCTCCTGTCCTGAAGCACGCGCTCGTCCCCGGCCAGGAATGTCGGCGGCAGGAATTCAAAAATCTCCGGATCAACCTCATAAACGTCGAGGGTACCCTGAATCCGCTGGCCATTGAACTGGGCCGGACGACCATACATGTAGATTCTTCCCGCCGCCTCCACATCCGGGACACGGTCCTGCACGACGGCCATTTCACCCGGCCAGGCAGACTGTCCCTCATCCCGTCCGCTCGTCAGCGCGTAAAGGCGTTTGTGGTCCGGTGCTTCCCGGGTGATGCTGATTTGCTGCCAGGAGTAGCAAAAGATGACAACCACGAACGCCAGGCTCACGATCAGCCCCGCCGCTTCGATGGCGGTGTAGAGCTTGTTGCGGGATAAAAACTTCAGGTAACTTTTCATACTACTCGTTCTTTAACGATTCCACCGGATTGGCGCGGGCGATGCGGAGGCAGTTCAGAACCACCACGCCCAGCACGATGGCCAGCACCAGCAGTGCACCGCCGATGAAGTACAAAGGATTCAGCGGCACCTTCTCGGCAAACATCTCCAGCAGTTTGCCGGACACGAAGAATGCTCCGGCGCAAGAGAGCGCCGCCATGATCGCCGACAGCTTGAGTATGCCTGCCGCAAAGACGACAAGGACATCCCGTGACGAGGCACCGTTGATCTTGCGCACGGCCATTTCCTTGCTCCGTCGCAGACTCTCGTCCCGGATGAAGCCGATCAGTCCCATCAGGGCAATCAGAAGCGAGAAGACGGCGCCCAGCGCCATGGTATTGCGCACCTTCTTGACATCGGAGTAAGACGCGCGCATCTGTTCCCCGTAAGAGATGATGTCTATCTCCCTGCCTTCCAGCGTCTGGGACAGCGTCTCCCGGACCATCGGCAGCGATTCGGGCCGCACTTTGAAAAGGATATGTGGCATCCAGTAGTCTTCACTGCCAGTTTTTCCGTAGAACCAAGCGCTCGGCCTGGGATCCTTCCACACGAGACTTCCGATAAGATAGCTCTTATATACACCGGAGATGGTGTAATAGAACGGGATCCCATCGTCTTCGCTTACAGGGGCGTGCCCGGTGACAAACACCTGTTTGCCAACCGCACCGTCGGTCCAATCCGTAAAATCGGCCATCCTTGCCACAAACTTCTCGTCCACTGCTATCTCCAATTCATTCTCAGGAGCGCGTCCGTCAAGGAACTGGATACCCATCAGGTCATAAAAGCCGGCAGAGCATTCGTACTGGTCCGCGATGTTGAATAATTCCCTGTCGTCGCCGGGGATATACACATTATCCCCGCTTGATCCCTGATATGGCAAATTGCCGCAGGCAGCCACGCCATATACCTCGGGAAGGTTCCTGAGCGCTTCCATTGCCCTTGCCTGGGCCTGCCTGTCACCGTCATACATACTGATGTAGTACAGGTCTTCATAGGAATAGCCGGGATCACTGTTATTCACCATCTCATACTGTCTGCCGATGATAAGCAGCAACACCACCAGGAACACATTGATCAGCACCTGCACACCCAGGAGACCCAGCTTCCACCGGCGGGAATTCTCCGTATAGTTCTTCAGCGCGGCACCCACCGGAATCCGCTTGTACAGCTCAGCCGGGACAACGATGGAGATCACCATCACAAAGAGCAGCAGCACCGCAATGGCCAACATGCTCTGAGGCACCAGCAGCGTGGTGAACGGCACACCCAGCAGGTTCTCGATACTACCGCGACCGGCGAAGATGATCGCGGCGGCAAGGACAAGCGACAGCAGGATATGAACAGATGCTTCCTTCGTCAGCATGACATAAATGTGCCTGCCCTCAGCGCCGTAGCATTTCCGCACACCTACTTCCTTCGAGCGCTTCACCAGCGACGATATCACAATCAGGATATAATTAAGCAGTGAGATAAGGATCAGCAGAGCCGCTACGGTAGACAGCAGGATGATCTGGGTTTTTACGCTCTGGGACGATGTGTGCGCTTTGATGAACGGCTTAAGATAGTACCTCAACTGCAAGCCCTGTGCTTCATACTCTTCTATATGCTGATGAACCTCCTGCATCTTCCGGATGGCGTCCGTGAGGGTTGCAGGATCCACACCGGGAGCAAGCTTCACATATCCTTTGTAGCGGTCGTTGCCCATCCAGTTGGTTGTGCTCCACTCACTGTAGGTTGCCATCGAGAGCAGGATGTCGTAATCCAGACTTCCGTTCTTCGGGAAGTCCTCGAAGACACCCTCGACGGTCCCCTTGAACTCCACCTGGTCCACGTTGCAGATCTGCTTGCCGATGCATTCCTGCACGCCGCCCAGTTTCTCAGCGAACGAGCGGCTCACCATCACGCAGCCCCACTTGTTCAGCGTCTTTGTCGGGTCGCCGGCCAGGATCGGCCGGTCGAATACCTTGAAGAAGCAGGTGTCGGCACAGACCAGCGTAGCCTTGAGCTTGTTGCCGTCCTCATCCACGTAAGTATCTCCGTTGAAAACTGTGGTGGTACGCGTGCCGTACTCGACGCCAGGGACTTCCTCCATAAAGCCCACCGCAACAGCGCCGCTCACCTGCCCATAATCCCCCTCATCCCCATGCTGGGAATACCAGGTGTTGATCGTATACACCCGGTCGATGTCCTTGTAGAAACTGTCGTAGCTCAGCTCGAAGAACACCTTGGCAATGAGCACGATGCCCACGGCCAGCCCCACGCCCAGGGACAGGACTTTAATCAGGATATCAGAATTCCGTCTCATTAAAGCTCGTTCTTCACATCGCTGACAATCTGGCCGTCGAAGAGGTCGATGGTGCGCTGGGCGCAGGCGGCGTCCTTCTGGGAGTGGGTCACCATCACGATAGTCGTACCCTCGGCATTCAGTTCCTTCAGGAGGTCCATCACTTCTTTGCCGTTCTTGGAGTCCAGGTTACCGGTAGGCTCATCGGCCAGGATCAGTTTCGGTCCAGCCACCACGGCGCGGGCGATGGCCACGCGCTGCTGCTGGCCGCCGGAGAGCTGCTGCGGGAAGTGATTGGAGCGGTGGCTGATGGCCATACGCTTCATGATTTCCGTGACCTTGGCCTTACGCTCGCTGGCGCTGATGTTCAGGTAGCGCAGCGGCAGCTCAATGTTCTCATACACATTGAGTTCGTCAATCAGGTTGAAGCTCTGGAACACGAAGCCGATGTTGCCCTTGCGGAACTTGGTGCGTTCTTTCTCCTTGAGGCCGCCGACCTCGGTGCCGAGGAGCTCGTAGGAACCACTGGTGGGATTGTCCAGCAGGCCGAGGATGTTGAGCAGCGTGGACTTGCCGCAGCCCGACGGGCCCATGATGGCGACGAACTCGCCGTCCTTGATTTCGAAGGAAACGCCATTGAGCGCCGTGGTCTCGATCTCTTCCGTCCGGAAGACTTTGCAAAGATTGGAAACTTTAATCATAATGAGTAATAATATAGTTTTTTACGTTTTCTTTGGATTATTATGAAATATTGGTAACTTCGCGTAGTTATTGTTTGCTTATGAAAACTACATCCGTTGCACTCGGTCCCCATTTCGAGGAATTCATCCAAGCCAGCATCACGAGCGGGCGATACAACAACGCCAGCGAGGTGGTGCGGTCCGGCCTGCGTCTTCTGGAAGACCAGGAGCAGAAAATCGCTGCTTTACGCGCCGCCATTGAAGAGGGAATGAACAGTGGTTTCGTAGAAGATTTCGACTTCGAAGCGCACCTGGAAGAGCTGAAGGCAAAGCGCAGGAACAATGGCTAAGTACGGGATATCCAAAAAGGCGGTTGAGGATTTGGATAGTATCTGGAACTACACCGCCCAGACTTGGTCTGAGGAACAGGCCGTCAAATACTACAATGACATCCGCGATGCCATTATCGTCCTTGCCAACCTTCCCGAATATCTGGGCAGGAGTTTTGAGGAGATAAAACCCGGTCTTATGGGTTTCCACGTTGGGCACCACATTGTCTTCTACGCCAAACGGAAAGACGGTTCCGTGTGGGTATATCGTATTTTGCATGAGCGGATGGATTTCGTGCGCCATTTCTGATTATTCTTTCTTCAATGCCTCGGCTGGATTTGTCCGGGCGGTCTTGATGCTCTGGTAAAGCACACTTATCGCGGCGATAAAGGCAACCGCAAGTCCGGCGAGGGCGAAGATCCACCAGTGGAGGTCGATGCGATGGCCATAGCCGGAGAGCCAGCGGTTCATGATGAACCAGGCAATCGGCACGCCGATGACAAAGGCGATTCCTACCATCTTCATGAACGACAGCACCAGTTCCTTCAGCACGCCGGAATAATCGGCCCCGAAGACCTTTTTCACGGACACGCTGCGGATTTCCTGTTGCATATAGTAGGAGCTCATGGCGAAGAGGCCCAGGGCGCTCACGAGGATGGACAGCAGCGTGAAGATGAGCACGATGTTCAGCACCCGGCTCTCATCCTTGAAACCGTCTTCAATCATTTCCTCAATATACTGGCCTTCGAAAATCCTATCCGGGAAGACTTCCTTGACGGCGGCTTCCACCTGCTTTTTCGCCCTGGTCGCCGGTGGTTTTCACCAGGAGTACCCAAGGATAATCGTCATCCGGATTCTCCCCTCGATTGTAGATAAGTGCGGCGCTCTGGTCGGCCTCCAGGGGACGGATTTTGAAATCGTAGTAGATGCCTCCAATCTGGCGCGTGCCATTTTGGGCAGACTGGAATTCCGTGGCCGTTTCCTCTATGCCAATCTGCTTGAAGGCGTACTCATTGAGCCACCAGGCGCGCTGATGATTATCCTGCTTGACCTTCAGTCCCAGGATGTCGAAGTATTTATCATCGCCCTGAATCTGCTGGAACGATACCCAGCGGCCGTCCGCCAGTTCCATCGTC
>CADAND010000024.1 GCA_902789245.1 uncultured Bacteroidia bacterium | reverse complement strand
GCGCCGATTTCAGCCATTTTCGGTTCCGACCTTAGGGATTCTTTGTCGGCGACCGTTACAGATGTTACAGAAAAAGGCGGATTTCTGTTACAGAATCGGTAATTTTAGATTCTGGGACAGAAAATGGCCGAAATCTGTTACGGATCGGGAGATGACCGATCGCGACCGGGCAGCAAGCAGCCGGAGCGGCGTGTTGAGCGAAGCGAAGTCCGCATCAGCGGACCGACGCGTTCCCGGGACTTTGGCGAAGACAAAGTCGGAAGCCGACGCAGCGAGCGAGTGCAGAGAAAGCTGGCTTTCTATGCCGAGCCGCCAGGAGGAAAGCTACGAAGTAGCTAAGGGACTTGAGCGGCGCAGGGGGTAACAGGGGGGCGGAGCACCCTTCATAGATGGGAGGCGGCGGTGCCCACAAACACCTCCAGTTCAAATAGTTGGATGCCCAGCACAAAGATCACCCGCGGGAGCCGCCGGAAATCGTATATTCCGGCGGCGACAGCCTGGCTCTGGGATAAAGGACGAAATAGCTGTGAGCTGGAAGTAGTTAGTAGATTGGTATTTATGACATTATACTCCCCCGAAAAAGTGGGGAGTATAAAATTGTATTCTTCTGTCTTCCAACAGATTACACCTCACAATGTGGCGGAGAAGCGGCGTGGCGGCAAGGCGGCGTGTCAGGAAGGCAGGAAGGCAGGAAGGCAGGAAGGCAGGAAGGCAGGAAGGCAGGAAGGCAGAGCGGCAGGGCCACAGACCTACAGCTGCCCACAGACCTACAGCCACACACAGACCTACAGCTGAGCACGGAGCCAGGCGGAGATGAGGTCGATGCGGCGGCTCAGGAGGTCGTAGTCGAGGGTGGCGGGGGTGTCGGTGACCTGGTTGGTGTGCTCGGTGATGCCGGAGGTGAACATGACGGCGGGGATGCCGGCCTCCAGGAAGCAGCGCTGGTCGCTGACCCGGCGATAGAAGATTTCCGTGAAGGTCTCGCTCCCGTAGTAATCATAGGTGAGGTCGAGGCGCGGGCCGCGGGCGGCGGACTCGAGGGCCCAGCGGTAGGGCCCGCCGCCGAGGGCGATCAGGTAGTCGGGCCGCGCCGCACTGACCGGAGCCAGCGAGGAGCCGAGCAGGTCGAGGTTGACCATCAGCACCGGCGGGTAGACCGAGCGGTACTGCGCCAGGAAGGCCTGGGCGCCGGCGAGGTCGGCGGCGTGGCCGTCGAAGGCCACGAAGACGACGCCGACCAGGCCGCGGCACACGGCGGGCAGCTCCCGCGCGAGCGCCAGCAGCGCGGCGACGCCCGACGCGTTGGCGTCGGCCCCGGGATAGATGCGCCCGTCCAGCGTGCCCAGGCCGTCGAAATAGGCGCCGACGACGATGTAGCGCCGGAACCAGCCGGGCGTCACGGCCACAACGTTGTGGCCGACCCGCCCGCCAGCGGCAAATGACTGCACGGTGGTGCGCAGCCCGGCGTCGCGCAGCTGGCGCAGCAGATAGAGCGTCGCCGCCTGCGCGCCGACGGTGCCGAAACCGCGCCCGGCGCAGAGCGAGTCGCAGAGGAATTCCACCTCGGCGCGCAGCTCCGCCGTCCGGTCGGCCGGCTCCGAAAGCGCGAACTGCTGCGCACGCAACGCCGCAGGCCGCACAAGCAGGGCGGCCGACAGGCAGAAGATGAACAGAAAAATACGCAGGCGCTTCAATTCGGGTCCGATAATTGTTTATCTTTGCAAAGGTAATGAAAAAGTTTCTCCTGACCATAGCGATTCTGCTCGGCGCAGCCGGCATTGCCTCCGCCCAGTACGACAAGGACGTCTTCATGTGGCGGGGCCGCCAGGCGCTCTCCGAAGGGCGCTACGCCCTGGCCATCGAGAACTTCAACGTCCTCTCGCGCCTGGACACCACCGACTACTGGAGTTTCTTCTTCCGCGGCATCGCGAAATACAACCTCGGCGACCTGCGCGGCGCGCAGACGGACTTCAACACCTCCGTGCGCCTCAACCCCGTGTTCACCAACGGCTTCCACTACCGCGCCATCACCGAGAGCCGCTTCGGCGACTATGAAGCCGCCTTCCGCGACTTCGACCGCGCGCTGGAGCTGCGCCCCGGCCAGATCGGCATCTACTTCTCGCGCGGCGTGGCGAACTTCCTCGCGCAGAAATTCGACGACGCCGTGGCGGACTTCGACTTCTACATCAAGCGGGAGCCGCGCGACCCAGCCGCCTTCCTGAACCGCGGCGCGTGCTACCTCTTCCTCGCCGACACGACCAAGGCGATGGCGGACTACGACCGCGCCATCCGCCTGGACCGCACCGAGCCCGAGGGCTTCGTCCGCCGGGCGCGTGTCTACGCCGCCCAGGGCCGCTACGACGAAGCGGTGGCCGACCTCGACGAGGCCATCGCGCTGGACAAGAACAACACCTTCGCCTACTTCAACCGGGCACTGATCTACTACGAGCAGAAGCGCTACAACGAGGCCGTGGCCGACCTGGACACCGTCCTCGAGCAGGAGCCCGGCAACGCCCTCACGCTCTACAACCGCAGCCTCATCTTCGCCCAGGTGGGCGCCTTCGAGCAGGCGCTCGCGGACATGGACCGGGTGATCAACATCAACCCGGGCAACGTCCTCGCGCACTACAACCGCGCGGCCATCTTCGTGGAGATGGCCCGCTGGCAGGACGCCCTGGAGGACTACAACAAGGCCATCGAGCTCTATCCCGATTTCGCGAAAGCGTACCTCAACCGCTCCTATGTGGAGAACATGCTCGGCCGCACCCGCGAGTCGCGGGCGGACTACCAGACCGCCCAGCAGAAGGTGCGCGACTACCGTGCGCGCAGCGGCGAGACCTCGTTCGCCGACACCACGCGCCAGTACAACTCCCTGCTGGCCCTGGACGCCGACTTTGCGAAAAAGGACTTCGACAACGAGCTCCTGCAGCACCGCGACATCGACATCCGCCTGCGGCCGCTCTACAAGTTCAGCCTCGCCCGCGAGCGGGAGAACCGCAGCGTGGCGCTCTCGCGCAGATACGAAAACGTCCTGATCGAGCGCTTCATCGATGCGGCCCCGACGCCCATCACCCTGGGCAACACGGAAAGCACGGGCACGGACGGGCAACTCGCCGCGACGAACGCCGAAGAATACTTCGTCAAGGGCCTGCAGGAGCTGCAGCGCAAGCAGTTCAACTCGGCCCTGAACTGGTTTGACCGGGCGGTGAACGCGGCCGACGACGACGGCGAGCGCGACCGCTACGCCCGCTACTACAAGGCCTTCTACCTGATGAACCGCGGCGTGCTGAAGGCCGAGATGATCGACTTCATCGCCTCGCTGGAGGGCAGCGTGCAGACGCTGTCGATGGACACCGAGGGCTCCACACGGGCCCGCGTGAGCGACCGCGTGGCGCGCTCCTACGACTACTCGGACGCCATCGCCGACATCAAGGCGGCGCTCGCCATCCTGCCCGACGTGCCGTACCTCTACTTCGACCTGGGCAACCTGGAGTGTCTGTCGTCCCGCTTCATCGAAGCGCTGGAGGACTACGACATGGCCATCAAGCTCTACCCCAACATGGGGGACGCCTACTACAACCGCGGCCTGGTGCTGATCTACCTGAAAGATAAAGAGAAAGGCTGCATCGACCTGTCGCGTGCCGGCGAGCTGGGCGTGACGGATTCGTACAGCGTCATCTCGAAATACTGCACGGAGGATGACGTCAATTAAGTTCAAGTCCTTCACCTCCGGCAGCTGCGGCAACTGCTATTTCCTGGGCATATTCAACGAAATTGGCGCCTGCGAGGCCGGCGTGCTGATCGACGCCGGTTTCAGCCCGCGCCGCCTCAAGAAGGAGCTCGCCGCCGAGGGCCTCTGCTTCGACGACTTCGCCGGCCTGCTGGTCACCCACGACCACAACGACCACATCCGCTCGCTCGGCTCCTACTGCAAGCACGTCCGCAAGCCCGTCTGGACGCCGCCGGAGCTCGCCAAGGCGCTGACGCACCACTTCATCACCGGCGAATACTACGGCCCCTGCCGCGCCCCGCTCGCGCCGGGCTGGAACGAGCTCGTGCCCGGCCGCATCCGGGCGCAGTATTTCGAAGTCCCCCACGACGCCTCCTTCACCTACGGCTACGCGCTGACGCTGGACGACTATAAGTTCGTGATCATGACTGACATCGGTCGCATGGTACCGCAGGCGCTCGCCTTCGCCAGGCAGGCCGACACCGTCGTCATCGAGTCCAACTACGACCTGGAGATGCTCCGCCACGGCCCCTACCCCAAGGTCCTGCAGGACCGTATCTGCGGCGGCCACGGCCACCTCTCCAACGCCGAGTGCGCCGAGGCGCTGCGCGATTTTGCGCACCCCGGCCTGCGCAACATCTTCCTCTGCCATCTTTCCGAACACAACAACACGCCCGAACTTGCCTTTCAGACCAGTTCGAACATCCTCCAGTCCCTCTACGCAGACACCGAAGGCCGCATCCCCCGCCTCTGTCCCCTGCCCCGCATGACCCCCTCCCCGCTCTTCACGCTCTGATTTCGTCACAGAAGTAAATAAAAATACGTTTTTTACTAAGGCGTATCGGTTTTTTGTCCATCTTGGGGGCAAAACCGAACGCCATGAAAAAAACACTTCAACTCCTGGCGGCCGTCGCCGCCCTCCTCCTCCCCGCCGTCTCCTGCGAGGACCTCTTCCGCCCCGACAAGCCCGCCGGCCCGCCTGAAATCTACTACACCGTCCCCGAGGCGTGCGACCACGCCGGCGAGGAGGACGTCTGGGTGCAGGGCTACATCGTGGGCGCCGCCACGGGCAGCAAGAAGATCGTATTCGGCGGCCCTTACGCCAAGAACACCAATCTCGTCCTCGCCCCCAGCGACACCACCACGGTCCGGGAGCACTGCCTCGCGGTGCAGCTGCCCGCGGGCGCGCTCCGCGACGCCCTCAACCTGATGGACCACCCGGACCTGTCCGGCCGGGAAATATACATCAAAGGAGACCTGGTGGACGCGTACTTCGGCATACGCGGCCTCAAGTCTCCTTCGGAGTATTGGATGGATTCCGGGTCAAGCCCGGAATGATGACTACTGAATCCGCTTCAGGATCTCCTCGGTCTGCGCCTCGAAGCCCGGCTTGCGGAGCAGCGCGAACATGTTCTTCTTGTAGGCCTCCACGCCCGGCTGGTTGAACGGATTGATGCCCAGCGTGTAAGCGCTGACGCCGCAGGCGAACTCAAAGAAATAGAAGAGCGCGCCGAGGCTCGCCTCGTCAAGCTTCTCCACGCTCACCTCCATCTGCGGCACGCCGCCGTCGATGTGGGCGAGCTGCGTGCCCAGCTGCGCCATCTTGTTGCAGTGCTCCACGCGCTGGCCGGCGAGGTAGTTCAGCTGGTCGAGGTTCTGGCTGTCGAAGCCGATCACCATTTCGCGGGAAGCGTTCTTCACCGTGACGGTAGTCTCGAACAGCACACGGTCGCCCTCCTGGATGAACTGGCCCATGGAATGGAGGTCGGTGGTGCAGACCACGGAGGCCGGGAAGATGCCCTTGCACTCCTTGCCCTCGGACTCGCCGTAGAGCTGCTTCCACCACTCGCCCAGGTACTGGAGCTTGGGGTTGAAGGTCACGAGGATCTCAACTTTCTTGCCGAGCCCGCTGTAGAGCAGGTTGCGCATCGCGGCATACTGCACGGCCGGGTTGTCGGCGGACTTGGCCAGCAGGGCCTCGCGCTCCTCGGCGGCGCCGCGCAGCATGGCGCGCATGTCGAAGCCGGCCAGGACGATGGGCAGGATGCCCACCGGGGTCAGGACGCTGTAGCGGCCGCCCACGTTATCGGGCACGACAAAGGTCTTATAGCCTTCCTGGGTGGCGAGGGTCTTCAGGGCGCCCTTCTTCGCGTCGGTGATGGCGACGATGCGGGTCGCGGCCTCGGCCTTGCCGTAGGTCTTCTCGAGATATTCCTTGACAATGCGGAAGGCGACGGCCGGTTCGGTCGTGGTGCCGGACTTGGAGATCACCACGCAGGCGGTGCTGCGCATCCGGGCGAGGTCCATCAGTTCGGCGAGATAGTCTTCGGAGAGGTTGTTGCCGGCGAAGGCGATCTGCGGCACACCCTCCTTGCGCACGAAGCCGTGCGAGAGGGCCTCGATGGCGCAGCGGGCACCCAGGTAGCTGCCGCCGATGCCGATCACGACCACGAGCTCCACGCCCTTCTCCGCCCACGCGTCGCGTATCGCCTCACAGTCGGCGATCAGCGAATCGGGCGTATCCACGGGCAGGGTCTTCCAGCCGAGGAAATCGTTGCCCGCGCCGCTTCCGGACTCAAGCACATCAAAGGCCTCGAGGGCTTTCCCGACATATTTCTGATATTCTGCATCTTTGACAAAGGAGCTGCAGCCTCCCACATTGACTTTAACCATATTGCTGTGTTTTAATTGTATTGCTAACGTTCAGCAAAGTTAGCAATTATCCGCGATTATCGTTCCGCCCCTTTACATCCCCGAAAACAATCGACAGAATAGACAACAACTACAGGCGTCCCTGACGAGGAGGGGCGTCCGCTACTGCCCGGCTGCAGCGCCGGTGAGCTTGATGTAAGCCCGGAAGCCTTTGATTCCCTCATCATTGAGCGGGAAGGACAAATGTCCGTCTCCTGAAATGAAGAGGATCTTCATATCGCGCGCAGAGAGTACCGTCGGATTGATGACCGGAGTGAAGGTTGCCACGGTCGTTACAATCGGCGTGGAACCGGCCACGATGGTTACACCCCCGAAGGCAGGATTCACCACGTCTGCATCCTTGGAAGGCTTGATAAGGTACGGTTTGCCGGCCTCGATGATGATAGTACCTGCCAACGACACCGGAATATCCTCAAAAGAAAGGGAAAGTTCCCCATCCGTAAATGCAGAACTGCCCAATCGTTTCAGTTGAGTAGTATTCCCAAATACCTTACTGACAGTTGCGGCAGAGACATTGAACGGCAAGCAGATGCTGTTCCATTCGCCGTGGACAAACGTACGGCCAACCGTTACGTTTTTGGACTGCCCGGCCATTGCAAATATGACGGCACTGTTGTCCACATCATCCCGCAGGACCACAACACCGGAGGCGCTGATCACTGTATTAGCATCAGCCATACGATGTTGATAGTGATCATTGGTAAAGATCTTTTCAGTGCCAGAAAGGGTGCCGTGGTTGGCAACGTACGCGTAGAAGGTTTCCGTCTCGCCCCCATAGCTCAGGAGAAGATACAAATAGAAGCCGTCTCCACCACAGATCTCATTGCCATAAACGAAGCCTGAACGATCATCATTTCCGTTCTTATAGGTGGTAATTCCGCTGACGTTGTGTTCCGTCGGCGTTCCATCCATGGCCACGGTTATATAATCTCCACCGCTGACCGTACGTATTAATTGACCCTGCATAGAAGTCTCCAACGGCTTATTGCCGGTCGGAGACCGATAATCGAGTGCCAGCGAATTATAGCAACTGCTGCTGGGACTCAGCCTTGGTCCAAACATGTAAAACTTTCCATCGCTGTCATCGATTTCCTTGATGTTAAGGGCAGACGGAGTAAACAGGCAGTATTTCACACGGACGGAGCCACCTAATTTAACATCTCCAACAAAACCGCCTCCGCTTTTCCCGGCACTCAGATCAATGCTTCCCAGGAAAGAACAAGCGTCTATGATGAGATCAGCATCGCTCCCTATATAGGTTTTAGCTACAACACGCCCCACATAGGACCCGGCGTAAACATTACCGGAAGAGGTGGAATGGATGGCCGCCGAGTTTTCGCAGTTTACAATGGTGCTGGACCTGTGAGTACCATTGCTGTTGACATAGGCTGCCACGGCAGCGGGAAACTGATCAGACGTGACGTTTCCTGCCAAGTGAAGGTTCTTGATGGTAGCACCGTCCAGACAGCCAAAGAGTGCGGCATAACCGGTCCCGGTAAGGTCCAGGGTGAGAACATGCCCGTTTCCGTCAAATGTGCCGGAGAAGGGCTTCGTGTCAAGACCCGCCATTCGGCTGATGGTAAGATCCGCCACCAGTTTGAAGTATCGCTCGTTATAACTGTCTCCGCCATTCAACTCTGATACAAGCTTAAACCAATGGGCCGGTTCTTCAATGAGATACGGGTCTTCCGGCGTACCATGGCCCGGGAAATTCTTGATGTCTTCTGATTTGGTAAACTTGGGCACCGCGCGGTCGGCTGACACTTCCCAGTTGGCGCCGAGGAGAGCAACCAGCTCTGCGGCAGTCTTCCCCCTGCCATCCCAGCCCTGCGCATTTTTCAGCAGGACCGTATAGTAACTCTTTTTGTCCTCGTAGAAGTGAATGTCATCAGAATCACTTCTCCGGGCATATGTATAGCAGCCGTCCGTGTCTACACCCACCGATGAAGGAGCGAACAGGCAATGATAGAAATGGCTGTCCGGCCCATCCTCGTTCCAGCCCACGAATCCGCCCCACTTCTCGGTCTCCGCACCGGAAAAGATGCCGTCGAACAGGCAATCTTCAAAATAAACGTCCGTGTATCCCTTCACCACTTCACCCACCAGGCCGCCGTGACTGCCGTCGCCATCGATGCTGCTCATGATGACAACACTGCTCCTGCAGGAAGTAATATGGTTTATATTCTGGACATAGCCGGCAATACCTGCGGCATACTTGGCCGAGGCATTGATGGTACCGGCAGTTTGCAGGTTCTTGATGGTGGCGCCGTGGATGTACCGGAACGGAGCGCAATACTCCTGCACGGAGGTATAGTTGAAGACAAGCGTGTTTCCGCCACCGTCAAAGGTGCCGCCAAAGTACTTGCTGTTGCTCACGCCCACCATGGTATTGACCGTAATGTCCGTAACCAGTTTGAAGAATTTACCGCTGTAAGTGTTCCCCGTTCTCACCTTTTCGGCCAGATAGTTCCAGTTGCCAGGCGACGAGATGAGATAGGGATCCTGCTCTGTACCGCTTCCATAGAACGGGTTCACAACAATCGTTGCCGGAACCACCTTGCCCCCGGAAAGCTGCCAGTTGCTGCCCAGTCTTCCCAACAACTCGTTTTCGGCCATGCCGATAGCGCTCCTACCCTGCGCCTCGCCAAAGGCCTGGGTATAGTAGCAGTTTTCGAAAACCAGGTTCTTGGTGTCGTTATAGCGGGCCAATGTCTTGCAATGGCTGGTGGTTGTGATGTTTATGCTGGAAGGTCTGAAAAGGCAATTGATCAGGACCAGTTTACCGTTTTTATAACCGACCAGGCCGCCGCAATAGTCACTGTAATTACCACCGCCCGTCTTAAATATGCCATCAAAGAGGCAGTCCGTAATGGTTGTAGCGGACCCCTTGCACGTGTGGGCGACAATTCCGCCGTTGGTGGCATCAGCGTCCCTGGGGCCAAATTCGTCAAGTGTCATACTCACCCGACAGTTGCTGATGGTCACGGTGGCATCCTCCTTCACCTCACTCACCAGACCGGCATTGTATTTTTGATAGGACTCTATAAGGCCCGTGACGTGCAGATTCTTGATGACGGCGCCATCCCCCAGGAAACGGAAGGGGGCCCTATAATTATATAAAACCGGTACATGGTCTGTAGGGATTTTGAACCGGTACGTGACCGTGTGGCCGTTTCCGTCAAAAATGCCCCGGAACGGGTGATCTGCACCCAACATATAATCCCCAACGCTGATATCGGCCGTAAGCTTGACATATTTGCCCGTAAGGTTTATATCGCTGGCTCCATCCACATTGCCGGACTGAAAAATGGACATAATTTTCCAGTCCTCAGCCGAATTGATAAGATAGGGGTCTTCAAGCGTGCCGCTGCCTTTGATACCGCGGTCATTGATGGTATAGGCCTGTCCCAACTGTGCTCCTACCAATAAGAGCAATGCAGCAAGTATGGATTGTATCTTTTTCATCTTCCGTTCATTCACAGTTTAACAATTTAACGCGCCTCAATCTGAAACGCACCGCCATAGTAATAGGAGGGGGCCGGATCCAGTCCGCTGATGGAGAGGCTCTTCAAGACACGCGGGGTCATCGTGGCTTTCACACGGTAGAATTTGCCGTTCTCGAACGTTACATTATCCGCCTTCCTGTCATAGTAAACGCTCCCGGCATGGGCCGACAAAGTGACCGTCTTTTCAGAGAAACTCTCGAGGGCCACATAGAGCACGCTGGGAGTTGCGGGCGGGTCCGGAGTAATGGTATACGTGGTGGTGCCGTCGTTGACCAGCAACTCACCCACGTTCAAATCCGCCGTATCGCCGGAATCTCTGAGCGTAAACTTCACGATGGCCTGCTGGCTCACGAAATGGGCCGGAGTGGTCTGGATGGCGTTGCCCGTGACCTTCGTCACGGTAACCTCGGCCGTAGCATAGTCGCAGTTGGCGGCGATATACTCCAGCGTCCCCTTTTGGTTGGTATAGTTGCCGGAGCGGAATTTAAGCGTCAGGACATCTCCCTCCGCCGGGACGGTCGTCAGATCGCCGGACAAGGTGGTCGAGGAGGTGCTGCTGACCGCCGGATTCAGCGTTCCCAGGTGATCATTGCCGGCACTGTACACCTCTACGTTATCCCCTGCCGCCCAGGAAGATGTCAGGGTGGTGCCGGCATCCGTCAGGGCCTTGGTGTCCTCCCCCTTCACGGCTTCCACCGTCAGGGTGTACGCGGACGCCGCCCCCGGCTCCTGCGGAGCCTGCGGCTGCAGTTCGTTTTCGACTTTGTTGCAAGCGTAGAAAACTGTGACGGCCGTCAGTGCGGCGGCAAGCATCACAAAAAGGGTATTCTTTTTCATCTTCCCATCCCTCCCGTTTAAGGCTGGTCAGGCCAGACATACTCTC
>CADAND010000023.1 GCA_902789245.1 uncultured Bacteroidia bacterium | reverse complement strand
CGAGGAAGTGGAGGCGAACCCCCACATCAACCTCTACGAACTGTACTCGAGGGTGGCGCGCCACACCACCGCCAGCCACGCCATGATTTACAATTACGAGTGGTATGGCAACGTGTACTACAGCACCATGAGTGAATTTTTGGAACCCATCGAATAGTAACTTGAAATGGAAAAAGTGAAAACTGGAATGATCAAGGTAGCTATTGTCGGCTACGGTAATGTCGGAGAGTGTGTCCTGGCGGCCATCGAGGCCTCGCCCGACATGGTTTGTGTCGGGGTGGTCTGCGAGAGTTGCGTGACTGACTGCCCCTGGGGACTGCGTCCTTACAAGATCGTGACGGATATCCGGGAACTGGGCGAGGTGGATGTGGCCATCCTGTCCGTCCCGTCCCGTTGCTGCGAAGATCTCGCCCGCAAGTACCTGGAGTGGGGGATCAATACGGTGGATTCGTTCGATATCCATGATCAGATCCTGGACTATCGGGCGACGCTTCATCCCATTGCCCGGGAACATGGCGTGGTGGCGGTCATCTCCGCCGGCTGGGATCCGGGCACGGACTCCATGATACGAGTTCTGATGGAAGCGATGGCCCCCAAGGGCATCACTTATACCAACTTCGGTCCGGGCCGTTCCATGGGGCATTCTGTGGTGGCGCGGTCCAAACCCGGTGTCCGCGACGCACTCGCGATGACGATACCTTTGGGCGAGGGCCTGCATAGGCGTATGGTTTATGTGGAGCTGGAGAAAGGGGCCGACCTGGAACAGGTCACTGCGGCGATCAAGAGTGATGATTATTTCGTGCATGATGAGACGCACGTGATTGCGGTGCCGAGTGTCGACGATATCAACAACGTGGCGCATGGGGTCCACCTGATCCGTCACGGCGTGAGCGGCAGGACGCACAGCCAGTATTTCGAATACAAGATGCGCATCAACAACCCGGCCTTGACGGCCCAGGTGCTGGTGAGTCTGGCGCGGGCTGCTCTGCGGCAGCGACCGGGTTGTTATACGATGATAGAGATCCCGGTAATTGACATGCTCCATGGCGACAGACGGGAAATCATTCGCAGGTTGGTATAATTGGAAATTTATGATAATTAATGGTTTATGTGCCGACTACGGCAGTCGCTACTGCCCCTGCATCCTGGCGGAGACAGGTGGCTGCGTCGTGTGTAGCCAGGTCAACGGAAAGGATTTCTGCGACTGCAAGGCCAGCGGCGGCATCTGTGTGAAGGAGGAGCTCCTCCGCAACGGCGGGAAGGCCCGGCCGGGGCGGGAGACGTACGCCTGCGAGGTGACGACCGTGATGCACGGCGAGGGGTTGGTATTCCTCCGGGTGCAGGTGCCGCCGATGCTGGAGAGCGAGGTGAAGCGCCCGGGTGGCTTCGTGTTCGTCCGGCGTCAGGACGCCTCTTCGTGGTACGACGTGCCCATCTCGGTCCAATACGAGGAGATGAATGTCGGCACCATCGGGATGACCATCCTGCTGCGCGGCGTGAAGACGCTCCCGTTCCGGGAGATTGCGGCAGGGGACACCCTCCTGGTCCGCGGCCCGTATATGAACGGCCTGCTGGGGCTGCAGCAGCTCGAGATGCAGCAGGCCGGCCGTTGTCTGGTCCTGGCCAAGGGGATCGGCCTGCTGCCGTCCGTGTCGGTGGCCCGCTATCTGCAGTCGCGCCGCAACGAGGTGGCGGTGTGCGTGGATGAAGGGGGATTCCCCGCCTCCATCCAGAAGTTCTGCCTCGATCTTTTTGAGCTCTCCTACGAGCCGCTCACGCTGCTGGACGCCGAAGGCCGGCTCAGCGTCGAGGTCCGCCGCCGCATCGAGCGCTTCGCGACGGACGGCGGAGAGCTGATCCACGTGGGAGCTTCAGAGTATGTGATCCGCCTGGTGGCGGACTACCTGGCTTCCATCGGGCGGCTGGATGTCCGTCTGTCGGCCTGCAACAACGCCCGTATGTGCTGTGGCGAAGGGGTGTGCGGCGCGTGTACGGAAGTGACCGCCGACAAGCGTGTCATCCATCATTGTAAAGAGCAAGTAAACGTAAGAAAGATATGAGAGTAGTCATTATTGGTGGCGGATGGGCCGGTACGGCCGCCGCAATCTCAGCCCGGAAAGCCGGGGCGGAGGTGTGTCTTCTCGAGAAGACCGACATGCTGCTGGGCGTGGGCAACGCCGGCGGCATCATGCGCAACAACGGCCGCTTCACCGCAGCCGAAGAGATGATCGCGCTGGGCGGCGGCGAGCTGTTCCAGCTGATCGACCGCATCGCCCTGCACCGCAACGTCGAGTTCCCGGGGCATCACCATGCCACGCTTTATCCTGTCAATACCATCGAGGCCCATGTGCGCCGCCTGGTGAATGGCATGGGGATCGAGGTGCACTGCTCTACGCATATATGCGACGTGGAGTGCTCCGGAGACCGTCTGACGGCCGTCGTGTCCGATGCGGGCGAGCGCTTTGCGGGCGACGTGTTCATTGAAACGACGGGCAGCGCCGGGCCGATGGGCAACTGCCTCAAATATGGCAACGGCTGCAGCATGTGCGTGCTGCGCTGCCCGGCCTACGGCCCGCGTATCAGCATCAGCGGTCGCTGCGGCCAGCAGGACTACCGCGGCGAGCGCGTCCCCGATGTGTTCGGCGTGTTCTCCGGCTCGTGCAAGCTCTCCAAAGAGAGCCTCTCGGAGGAGCTGCAGCAGGAACTGAACACGAAAGGCGTGGCCATCATCCCCCTTCCGAAGGAGGAGGTCAACTACGACAAACTGAAGATGAAAGCCTGCAAGCAGTACGCGATCAAGGACTTCTCGGAGAATATGATCATCCTGGACACCGGCGACGCCAAGCTGATGACCAGCTACTATCCGCTCGACAAACTCCGGCTCCTGCCGGGACTGGAGAACGCCCGCTACATAGACCCTTACGCGGGCAGCAAGGGCAACTCCATCCGCTACCTGTCCCTGGCCTACCGCTCGAATGAGATGACCGTGGACGGGATGGCCAATCTGCTGTGCGCCGGCGAGAAGAGCGGCCTTTTCATCGGCCACACGGAAGCCATCGTCACCGGCACGCTGGCGGGCGCCAACGCGGCCCGGCTGGGTGCGGGCAAGCCGCTGCTGACGCTCCCCGAGACGCTGGCCGTAGGCGATATCATCTCGGCTGCCAACGCGTCCATCAAGGAGCGCCACGACACCCTCGAGCGATTCACCTTCTCGGGCGGCAACTATTTCAAGCGGATGCAGGAGAAGAACCTGTACACCACGGATTTGGCGACGGTCGCTGAGCGCGTGGATAAGGCTGGCTTGACCGGTGTGTACAACGCTGGCGTGCTTTGAGCAAATGGCAGGAAAAAACGTTGATATCGAGACCTTTGAGCGCATGCCCGCCGTCAAGGCGGTGCTGGTGCAGAGTGTGCCCGCAATCGTGGCGCAACTCATTGCGCTGCTCTACAACTGGGCCGATACGTTTTTTCTGGCGCGCCTGAACAAGCCCGAACTCGTGGCGGCGACTGCCATTGTGCTGCCGCTCTACCTGATGCTGACCGCCATCGGCAACCTGCCGGGCGTGGGCGGCGGCAGTCAGTTCTCCAACCACCTGGGCAAGCGCGACTATGACGGCGCGCAGCGCGTCTCGTCCGTCGCCTTCTGGCTCGGACTGTCGCTCGCTGCCCTATGCTGCTTCTCATTCCCTCTGTACGGGGACGGCCTGTTGCGGCTGATCGGCGCCAACGAGCGTACCCTCGGCCCGGCGCGCGAATATGCGTTCTGGGTGATTACCGTCGGCGGCGTGCCCGTCATCCTGAACCTGGTCCTGGCCAACCTGGTCCGGGCCGAGGGCCTGGCCCGCCAGGCATCCCTCTGCGTATCGGCGGGTGGCATCCTGAACTGCATCCTCGACCCGCTGCTGATGCTCCCGAGTCTGGGGAACATGGGCATCGTCGGTGCGGGTATCGCCACGGCGGCCTCGAACCTGCTGTCGGTGCTGTGGCTTCTGGCCCTGCTGTATCGCCGCCGGAAGACCGGCATGCTGAACCTCTCGCCCGGGCTTCTCCGCTATACGCGAAACCATATCGGAAGCATCTCCAAAGTGGGCTTCCCCTCCGCGCTGCAGTACATGCTGACCGTCGTCGCCGTGGCTGCGCTGACGCGCTTCGTGTCGCAGTACGCGACGGAAGCGACGGCCGCCCTGAGCATCGTCAAGCGGCTGGACTACCTGCCGCTCTATTTCTCGATCGGCGTGTCGCAGGGCATCTTGCCGTTGTTGGCGTACAACCATTCGGCGGGCAATATCGCCCGCCGGGATGAAGTGTTCCGCTGCGGCACCCTGATCTCGGTCGGCTTCGCCGTCCTGTGTTTTGTCGTCTATGAACTCTGGGCCCGGCAGTTGGGGCTGCTGTTCACCCAGGAACCGACGACGGTGGGGTATATCGTCCCGTTCCTGCGGACGCAGGTGATCGCGATGCCGTTCATGGCTGTCGGTTATCCAGCCATTATCCTGTTCCAGGCGATGGAAAAGACGCGCGAAGCGCTGATCTGCAGTATTTTGCGCAAAGGTGTCGTGGATATCCCGCTGCTTTTCCTGATGGATGCTTTGTGGCCCCTGTACGGCTGTCTCTGGGTGCAGCCCATCGTGGACTTCACGGCAATGGTTGTCGCCGTCTGCTTCCTCCGCCGCATCCTGGGAAGAAAACGATAATCGCGGTCTGGCTTGGATAAATGCGATAAAATACGTATGTTTGCGTAGTATAACCATAGATAACGCCCCGATAACCACGGTTTGTGAAGGAATTTTTGATTCCTTTTTACAAACAATTGTACCGCTTTTACATAAGAACAGAACAGGCGCCTTATCTTTGCGGTGAACTGATAACCACTGTTATGATGAGAAAGTTTTTACCATGTATTCTTCTCGTCGCCCTGGGTGCAGTGTGCTGCACACCACAAAACGACTTGAATCCGACTAATCCTGACGCTTCAGTCTTCTCCCGGAGCCTGTCCGTCATCAACGAGGATTACTATGAATTGCTGACTCTCGACGAGATCACGGAGCCCGTCACCGTGACATCCACCCGGAACATTCCTTACTGGCTTTCTGTGGGGATGCTGGACGGTGTCAATGTGCAAGGACATCCGGTTCTCAGAATCGATGTGGCAAAAGATGCCAACTTGACGATGGACCGAAAGGTCGAAGGCATTGTCAACTTCTCCTCGGGCGATGCGCTGCACCTCACCGTGAAGCAGGGGGGCGACCTGCCCACCGGCATGAACGGCGACGGCGTCCTCAAGTCCTGCAATACAGAATTCGAGGCTGACTGGGCGAACGCCAAGACCATCTCGCTGATCACCAGCTACGTGGATGTCAACGGCCGCACGCAGGTGGTCTCCACGGAGGTAGCTCTTCCCTGGGCTACGGGTTCCCTCACCGAGGAATGGCTGCCCGAAGGGGAAGCGGACAGTATGATCGCGCTGAGAGACCAGTGGGAACTGGTGTTCAACCTCACGGGCATCGAGTCCCGCCCCAACTACAACTACTTCGCCCTGTACAACAAGTACACGGGCAAGCTGCGCGTCTTCTATTATATGGATCATGCCCACATGCCGTCCGGCGACGCCAACGACCATATGTGGTCCATGTTCTTCCCCGATGCACTGGCCGAATATCCGGTGTTCCAGTTCGGCATCCCGTATAAAATGTCCGCCCCTGCTTCCTACAAGCAGGTCGTCGGGTCGCCCAACATCCAGTACATGACCAGCGCCACCACCAACCAGATGAGCAATACCTACAAGGTGACGCCCCGCATTGGCTGGTGGGCCTTCGATGTGGATATGTCGCAGCTCCGCCCCGCGGCGATGACTTCGAAAAACGGCTACATCACCCCGGGCATGCTGCTGTTTTCCCAGGATAATGTCTTTCTGAACTCTATCCTGAAGGGAGATATCAAAGGCAGTATCAACGGAAACATCAACCTGGACGCATTGGCGCCGACGGCTGCCAGCGGGTTCGGTTTTTCGCTGACAGACTTGACCCATAAGGGTGAATCCGTGTTCAGCGCACAGATCATGGCCTATATGCTGATGGGTCCCGTTTCGACCGGAACTGTTGGACTGGCAGCCGCGCGAGGCGCGCTCGGTGCCTGTGTGGCTTTGGGCGGAATGATGAGCCTGCTGGACGACTCCGAAGAGCCGGACATGGGGAATCTGGGCGAGATCAAACTGGATGCCAAGCTGGGTCTGAACGCTTCGATGGAAACGCAGGGAACCATTGGCGGAGAGCGCTCCAACAATGTTTCTTCTCCCAAAATCCCCTGGGAATACATTCGGAAAGACACGCAATTTGGCAAGGGTGTATGGAATATTGAGAACAACCCCGTCATTTATGTGCTCTCCGATGCTTACTGGTCCGATGTCAAAAACTTCCTTACCTATGAGCGACTGGAGGAGAAAGATGCTTCCGGGAGGGTGATTCGCACCTATTACAAGACGGTTCAGGACCCCTCGTTGCTGAATGTCCGCCAGATTTCTTTCCTGGATCCCACTTCGATGGGCAAGGTCATGATCAATGAAGAGGTGTACGGTACCAGGACCGGCGTTCAGGTGATCCAGTCTTTCGGCGTCTTCCCGGGAGCGTCTGCTGGTTATACCAAAGCTTTCCGCACGGGCCTGGGCATCCCGGCCAAGACCGCCTGCCTCGCCGATGCGCCGTTTGATACGAGGACGTATAAGAGCCTCACTCTGGCAAAGCGTCCCGTCGATGACGCGCTGTTCAAATACGATATTCCGGAGGAACTTGCCGGCATGATGGCCCCCCGTCTGAGCCAGCAGTCCGATGCCTCCAATGACGAGCTTGTGCGCCAGTACTTCGGACCGTCCATGTACTATTTCAAGTTGAATCCGCCCGTCACCGAGGTGGACCGGGTACAGTATGTGGCCGACCCCCAGGTCAAGTTGCCCTACATCAAAAGAAACCTTGGGAATAACAAAATGGAGTACAATCTCTATGACCCCGACTATGTGGACTGGGTGGTCTCCGTGGACCTGCAAATCGAGCAGAAAAGGAAAATGTTCGTCCTCTCCCGCCAGTTCCTTCCGGAAGTGAAAACGATTTCGTACAAGGACCTGCCCGCCCTCATCAGTCAGATGAAGTCCCGCCGGTCCCAGCTTGCCGGCAGCGCGGATTATGTCGCCGCTGACGAAATGATTGCTCGCATCCAGCAGTATTATGATGCCATTGTAGAAAGTGTAAACTTTTAATTATGAACCTGATTATGAAAAAGATAGCATTATTACTTTGCGCCGCTCTGGCGCTGTTCGCCTGTCGTAAAGCCGACCCGGAAATCCCGGTAAACGAAGATTCCGGCAAACTGAGCGACCTGGAGTTCTTCCAGGATGGTCTGGTGCGTCTGGACGATAGTGGCAATATCGCCGGCTATAACATCGGCGAAAACCTCAACGAGGCTGATCCTTCCGAGCTTTCCTACCCCGTGGACAGCTATCAGGAGGCGCTTGGCGTTTTCCTCTCGTGGCTGCCGGATGGGGTCCAGCCCGCCGTGAGCGGCAAAACCTACACTTGGGAGATGACCGACGAAGAGAACCAGTCCGAAGGGCAGGTCGTCTTTTCCGACAGTACGGAACCCGGCATCCTGGCTGCTGTAACCGTGAATGCGGAAAACGCCAAGGTCAGGACGGTCAAGTTTATCCCCACTTCTGCCTGGCCGAAGAATTCTTCATCCATGGAGGAGTACCTGGCAGATTATTATTTCCTTGGAGCTACGGTCTGGATTAATGAGGATCGGGGCTTTGGTACTGGCGAGTTCATTGTGATCCGGGAGTGGACTCCCCAGGAAAACGGACTCATGATTCAGATGGAAGGAGAGAAGTACGAGCAGGCATGGAACAGTTATAATACGGGGAAAGCCTCTTCCATCAATACCACCCAGACCGTGAGCAAAGTACTGCACCAGGGCAGTAACTATGAATATATCGTCAACAAGTACGGCAAGTCCAAAGGCTGGCCGAGTCTGGATCATCGATATCTTACCAAGAACATCAAGCACGGAGGTTTTTTGGGGACAAGCACTTATAACACTTTTGTGAATCTCGAAACGGGGGAAGACGGGAAATTTGACAACAACTTGTTTACCAGCCAGTCCTGGTACCGGGTGTTCATCTACTGGTTCCGGCCGGATGGCGACAAAATCATCTATTGGTAAACCAATCCCCATCAAGTAAAATAATCATGAAAAAGAGTATTTTATACCTTATGGCCGGTCTTCTGACCCTGGCCGTTTCCTGCGAGAAGACTCCTGCCCCGGAGACATACGATGATGGCCTGTACGACCTCTCGCAGGTGTCCGTCGTGAACTCCGGCTCCATCCCGCTGGAGGAGTTCTACGGCAAGCTCCTTCAAGATGGCGTGGCCAACAACGCGGATTTTGACCAGTCTTTGTACGACTATTATTCCGGTTTGCTGGCGCAGGCGAAGCAGGGCGGAGAGACCAAGGCCGATGACAGCGGCTCCAGCGTCGCGATGGCCTATGCCTGGACGACGCTCCGCTACAAGACCGTCAGCGCGACGGGCGAGGAGATCGTGTGCTCCGAGCTGCTGGTCTGGCCTTATATCCCTTTCACGAAACAGCGTCCCGGCAACGTGGTGATCGGCTGCCACCTTACCATCACTTCCGATGAGGAACGCCCCAGCAATTTCTCCAACCTGGGATTCAGCAATGATGTCAACATGCTGGGGTGCTTTGCCAACCCCCTGAGCCAGAAGGCCCTGGTGATTATCCCCGACTATGAGGGCTACGGTGCCACCAAGAACCGCAACCACCCTTATCTGAACCGCGAGGTGACCGCCCGGCAGGTGGTGGATGGCGCCAAGGCCGGCATTGCCTGGTATGAGAAAGAAAAGATGAAACTGGCGGATGGTTGGAAGTCGGTGGCCGTGGGGTATTCCCAGGGCGGAGCGGTAGCGGCCAGTGTGTATCGCTACTGCCACGAGAAAGGCGAGAACAAGCTTCGCCTGGCAGGTGCCGTTTGCGGGGATGGTCCGTACGACCCTGTCTACACGATGGACCAGTATATCCAAAGCGGGAAGCTCTTCATGCCCGTGTCTGTCGCCCTCCTTCTGAAGGGTGCGATCGATACGGATTCCCGTCTCACCTCGCTGGGCTGCACCTATGATGATTTCTGCGCGCCGGAGTTCGTGAAAACGGGCGTCTTTGACTGGCTGGGGAACAAGTCCATGAATACCAATGATATCCACAAAAGGTTCCTGGAGATCTCCAAGAGCAGCAACGGCGGGTTGAAAATGTATTGCTGGTCCGAAACCCGGAACGAATTCCTCCCGTATAATGCGACCAACGCCGCCAACCCCAACCTGAATCTGGACCTGAGCAGCGGCAACGGCATGAACTACGTTCCCATCGAGATGTGTATCAAGCCTTCCCTGGTGGAATACTTCAGAAGCGGGGAGGTTCCTTCCGATATTTCGCCCGACAAACTGTCTGCCCTCCTGCAGTGCCTGGAAGAGAACGGCCTGTGTGCGGGCGGATGGCTTCCTCCCCAGAGCGGCGGCATCACCTTCTTCCATTCGAAGACGGACGAGGTGGTTCCTTGCCAGAACCTGATGGCCGTGCACGAGTATTGGGATGGTGTGAGCAAGAATTTCTCTTCCTACATTCTCGACAAGTCCACGCCGTCCTACCACAAGTCCTGCGGAGTCAGTTTCCTGATTGCTTACAGCGGCACCTATACCGAAGAGATCCTCTCCGGCAAGTGGACTGCCATCCACAAAATACTGAATTAACACATAAACAATAGACCAATTATTTATATCAATTATGAGAAAGAGTTATTTTGCTAAAGCTTTGATCCTCGGCGCAGCGATGCTGCTGGCACTTGCCTGTACGAAAGAGGGTAATCAGAAGAAAGTGGCCGTGCTGCTTCCCGACGCTTCCAGTCTTGACCGTTGGGCTACAGACAAGTCTAACCTCGAGACGGTGATGGCATCGTACGGCTTCAACACCACTTTCTACATCGCCCCGGAGACGGAGGCAGGTGCTGCCCAGCAGGTGGAGCAGCTCCGGGAGGCCATCAATGCCGGCGCCAAGTGTGTCGTGCTGACGGCCATCGACTATAAGAAAATCAACGAGTCCGGTCTGCTTGATCAGCATCCCGATGTCAAGGTGGTCTGCCACGACCGCTATATCCTGGACAACCCCCGCGTCGCTTACATCTCCTCTGCCAACACGCGGGAAGTGGGACGTATGCAGGCGCAGTTCCTGCTCAACCATTTCCATTCCTGCGGCGAGCCTGTCATGTCCCTCGAAATCCTCGCCGGCCCGGATACCGACATCAACGCCAAGGAATACTATGAAGGCGCGATGGATCTGCTCCAGGAATACATTGACAGCGGGAAACTGCAGGTCGTGAGCAACAGGACGGAATACGGTCAGGTGAGTGCTGACAGTTGGATGATTTCCGACGCCAAGATAGAAATGCAGGACCGTCTGACCTTCTATAATGAAGGGGACCGCCCGGATATGGTGCTTGCCGCCGTCGACAATCAGGCTCAGGGAGTCATCGAGGCGCTGGGTCTGGCGGGCATTACGGACATGCCGGTCATCACGGGCCAGGACAATACCGCCATGGCGCAGTCCAACATCAAGCGCCACCTGCAGACCATGACCATCGACAAGAACCTCAAGGACATGGCCTACAACACGGGTCTGATCGTGAATGGCCTGCTCTCCAATTCCCCGGTTCAGGCCAGCCGGAAAGTCTCCGGTATCCCGGTGTTCTACTCTCCGCTTACCGTGATGACCGTAGACAGCTATTAAGATTATTCGCGTATAACACCGCTTCGACCCTATGAAATTCCGTACTTTACCCATCGCCGCCATCCTGTTCATCGCGGCGGCCATGGTCGTTCAGTTTGCCATCTCTTCTTCCCTTGAGAAGGAGCATGTGCGCGAAGTGGTGGAATACAAAATGCAGCTGGCGCAGAAGGATTTCTTCCATATTCTGGTGGGCTTCCACAACGCCGCTGACGAAATGCGGAAATTTGTCCTCGAACACGCTGACAACGAGCAGGAAATGTTGGAGGCGACCCGCGAGATGCTCGACCGCTATCCGAACATTGACAATATGTTCGTCAAGCTGGCGCCGGGCGTGTATCGCGGCCGGGTGGACAATTATTTCCCGCGAACATATCGCTTCAAGGACCAGACCATCACGACCGATCGGGGCGCTGATGGTCTGGATTATTACGGGCGCGACTGGTACGCCGGTGCGCTCGAATGCGACAGCGATGGCTATTGGTCGGAGCCGTATATCGGCGCCAGCACGCAGACGCTGATCGCTTCCCATTCGCTCCGGATTGAAGACGGGCAGGGGAAGCTGATCGGCGTCGTGGGTGACGATTTCACGATCGAGTGGATGGAAGCCATCCTGCAGGATATCAAGCCTTACGACGAGGCTGTGTGCCTCATCTACGGCACCAACGGCTCGCTCGTCGCCTCCTCCGACAGCGTGACGCCGGAGGATGAGATGCGGTTCCGGAACGACGGGAAGCACTGGCTGGTCTATTCGCAGACGATGACTCCGATCAACGTGCAGCTGATGATCGCCGTTCCGGACAGCATCATCTGGCAGAGCATCAAATGGAGAAGCATCATCACGCTCCTCATCCTCATCATCGGCATCGTGATTCTCATCCTTTTGTTCCGCCGGATCGGACTGAACCAGAAGGCATACCTGCAGGTTGAGAATCATCATAAGCTGATGAAGAAGGAGATGCAACTGGCCAAGAACATTCAGACCGGCATCCTGGTGAACGATTTCATAGATGACGACCAGCTCGCTCTCCATGCGACGCTCGTGCCGATGCGGAGTATCGGGGGCGACCTGTACGATTTCTACCGGGACGGCGATTATGTCACCTTCATCATCGGTGACGTCAGTGGGAAAGGTGTTCCGGCGGCGATGTTCATGTCCGCCGCCGTCACGCTCTTCCGCTCTGCCGTCAGGCATCACTCGACCACCAACGTCATCATGGAAGAGATCAACTCCATCCTCTCGTTGAACAACCGCTCGATGATGTTCGTCACGGCACTGATCGGTCAGCTCCATCTGCCCACGGGGCAGCTCTCGTACTGCAACGCGGGCCATCTGCCGCCCATCCTCGTCAAGGACGGCCGGTGCCGCTGGCTCGACTTGACGGAGACGAATACGATTTTGGGCATCGACGGCGATTTCCATTTTTCCGAGCAGACTGCCACGATCGACCACGGCGAGCAGATCATCCTCTACACCGACGGCGTCACCGAAGCCGCCAACGTCCGGAATGAGCTGCTGGGCTTCGACCAACTGCTGGAATTGCTGAACGCGTGCCCGCAGCCGATTGATGACCGGACGGTGTATGATGCCGTCTGCCGCTTCTCCGCCGGCGCCGAACAGGCGGACGACATCGCCATCATGTCCGTCACGCGGAAATGATTTCTCCGGCCGCCCCGGCCATGACCTTAAACAGCTATTAATACTTCAGCACATATGAATAAGGAAATCAAGTATATGTTGTATTACGAACCGCCACAGATGACCGTGGTGGAAATTCAGTTGGATCATCCATTACTGCAAGCCAGTAAAACAAATTATGGTAATGGTGGAGAGTATGTCTGGCCTGACCAGCCTTAAACGGGAGGGATGGGAAGATGA
>CADAND010000022.1:369-18129 GCA_902789245.1 uncultured Bacteroidia bacterium | reverse complement strand
ATGACTATCTTCGCGTCATCGATGTAAACCGATATCAGGACGTCGTTGTCCGATCTATTTAATAATCAATGTCGGTAAACCTATTTCAGGACTAGACAACAACTACTCCTCGATCTCGATGACAGGGATCGTCTTGGGAGCGGGGGCGACCTTCGGAGGCCTGCCCGGCGACTTGACAGGAGCCGGAGCGGGGGCCGGAGCCGGCCGCTTGACCATCGTATTGACGAGCTGGTTGTACTCCTGCTCGGTGATCATCTTGAAGGAACCGTTGATCTGCGCGCCCATCTCCACCTGGATGCGGCGGACATGGATATTGCCGTTGACGGTGGAAGAACTCTTGAGCGAAAGCGTGTCGCTGACGAACACGTCACCGTCCATCTTGCCCCGGAAATCAATCGTCGTGCCGAACAGCTTGCCGGAGAGGCGGGCGGATTCGCCCACGACGACCTTCCCCTCGGAGAAGAGGGAGCCGTCCACCTGACCGTCCACACGAATATCAGTAGGAGAGGTCAGATCTCCATGAATGGCTGTGCCCTGGGAGATACGGCTGACGTCGTTGATATTCTGCTCCGCGGGTTTGACGGGCTTCGTGTTGCTGGTGGGTATTAGATTTATCATTGCTATGCGGTTTTAAACCAGGCCTTTGCCATGGCATTGTTTATACTTCTTGCCGCTGCCGCACGGGCAGGGATCATTGCGGCCTACCTGCTTGTCCACCTTGACCGGCGCATTGGTTTTCTGCTCGCCGTTGGTGCTCAGGTCGCTGTGGCGGGCCTGGTAGCGGGACATGTCGGTCTGCGGACGGACGGCGCGCTGCGGCTGCTGCGGGCGGTCCTGGAGCGGAACGAAGGCCTTGAAGAGGAAGGACAGGACGTCCTGGTTGAGCGTCTCGAGCATGGAAGCGAAGAGGTTGTAGCTCTCCAACTTGTAGACCACCACCGGGTCCTTCTGCTCATAGGAAGCGTTCTGGACACTCTGCTTGAGGTCGTCCATCTCACGGAGGTGCTCCTTCCAGTGCTCGTCGATCTGGTAGAGGATGATATTCTTGCTCAGGGTCTTGGCGATCTCGCGGCCTTCAGAGTTGTAGGCGCGCTCGAGGTTGACCGAGAGGGTCATCTGCTTGCGGCCGTCCGAGATGGGGATGGCAATGTTCTGATACATCGAACCCTGCTTCTCGTAGACGTCCTTGATGATCGGGTAGAGCCGCTCCACGAGCGTGTCCATCCTGCGGTGGTACACCTCCTGCATGTGCTCCACGATCCTGTCCTCGAGCTCGGCGGGCTTCGCCTTCTCGTAGGTAGCCTCGTCCAGGCCTGAGTCGATGGAGAGCTGGGCCATCAGCGAGACCTCGAACTCTTCGAACGAGAGGCCCCCGTTGCGCTCCACGAAGAGAGCGGCGGTGTCCTTCATCATATTCTGGAGGTCGATCTCGATCTTCTCACCGCTGATGGCGTTGCGCCGGCGGGAGTAGATGGCCTCACGCTGATAATTCATCACGTCGTCGTACTCGAGCAGGCGCTTACGGACGCCGAAGTTGTTCTCTTCAACCTTCTTCTGCGCGTTCTCGATGGCGTTCGAGAGCATCTTGCTCTCCAAGGCCTCGTCGTCCGCCATGCCCATCTTGTCAACCATGCCGGCGATACGCTCGGAGCCGAACAGACGCATCAGCTTGTCTTCGAGGGAGATATAGAAGGTGGACGAACCCGGGTCGCCCTGACGGCCGGCGCGGCCGCGCAGCTGGCGGTCGACACGGCGGGAATCGTGGCGCTCCGTGCCGATGATCGCGAGGCCGCCTGCGGCCTTCACGTCATCGGAGAGCTTGATATCCGTACCACGGCCAGCCATGTTCGTGGCGATGGTCACGGCCGAGGTCTGGCCCGCCTGGGCCACGATCTCCGCCTCGCGGGCGTGCTCCTTGGCATTCAGCACGTTGTGGCGGATGCCGCGCATCCGGAGCATGCGGCTGAGCAGCTCGGAGGTCTCGACGTCCGTCGTACCGACAAGCACCGGGCGGCCGGCTTCGGACAGGGCCACGATGCGGTCGATGACGGCCGCGTATTTTGCTTTCTTGGTCTTGTAAATCAAGTCGTTCTGGTCGTCACGGATTACCGGACGGTTGGTCGGGATGACCATCACGTCCAGCTTGTAAATGCTCCAGAACTCGCCCGCCTCGGTCTCGGCCGTACCGGTCATACCGGCGAGCTTGTGGTACATGCGGAAGTAGTTCTGCAGGGTGATCGTCGCGAAGGTCTGCGTGGCGCCCTCGACCTTGACGTTCTCCTTGGCCTCGACGGCCTGATGCAGACCGTCGCTCCAGCGGCGGCCCTCCATGATACGGCCCGTGGACTCGTCCACGATCTTGATCTTGCCGTCCATGATCACATAGTCCACGTCCTTCTCGAACATGGTGTAGGCCTTCAGCAGCTGGATGACCGTGTGCACGCGCTCGCTCTTGGTGGAGAATTCCGCCATGAGCTCGTCCTTCATCTGCTGCTTCTCCAGCAGGGTCTTGTCGGAGTGCTCGATCTCCGCGATGCGGGAGCCCACGTCCGGCAGGACGAAGAAGTCTTCCTCGCCCACGCCCTTCGCCAGCACGTCGTGGCCCTTGTCGGTCATATCCACGGAGTGCAGCTGCTCGTTGATCACGAAGTAGAGCGGATCGGTGACCACCGGCATCTCCTTCTCGTTGTCCTGCATGTAGTAGTTCTCCGCCTTCTGGAGGAGCACCTTCATACCCGGCTCGGAAAGGAACTTGATGAGCGGCTGGTACTTCGGAAGGCCCTTGTGGGCGCGCAGGAGGAGCTTGCCTCCCTCGGCCTCGTCGCCTTCGGCAATCTTCTTCTTGGCCTCGTTGAGCACCTGGTTCACCAGGGTGCGCTGCGTCTGGTAGAGCCGCTCCACGTAGGGGCGGAACTCCATGAACTGCGCTTCGTCGGCCTCATTGCGCGTGATCGGACCGGAGATGATAAGCGGCGTACGCGCATCGTCGATGAGCACGGAGTCCACCTCGTCCACGATGGCGAAGTGGTGCTTGCGCTGCACCAGGTCCTCCTGGCTGATGGCCATGTTGTCACGCAGGTAGTCGAAACCGAACTCGTTGTTCGTTCCGAAGGTGATGTCGCACTCGTAGGCCTTGCGGCGCGGGTCGGAGTTGGGCTGGTGCTTGTCGATGCAGTCCACGGACAGGCCGTGGAACATATACAGCGGGCCCATCCACTCGGAGTCACGCTTGGACAGGTAGTCGTTGACGGTCACCATGTGCACGCCTTTGCCCGCGAGGGCGTTCAGGAACACCGGGAGCGTGGCCACGAGGGTCTTGCCCTCGCCCGTTGCCATTTCCGCGATCTTACCCTGGTGCAGGGCGATGCCGCCGATGAGCTGGACGTCATAGTGGACCATGTCCCAGGTGATCTCGTTGCCGCCGGCCAGCCAGTGGTTGCGGAAGATGGCCTTGTCGCCCTCGATGTCCACGAAATCGTGGTTCACCGACAGATCGCGGTCGAACTGCGTGGCCGTGACCGTGATGGTCTCGTGCTCCTTGAAGCGTCGGGCCGTGCTCTTCACGATGGCGAAGGCCTCCGGGAGGATCTCGTCGAGCGCCTTCTCGATGGCCTCGTCCTCGTCCTTGACGAGCTTGTCCGACTCGCCGGCGAGTTTCTCCTTCTCGGAGATGGGAATATCTTGATCGAGTTCCTGTTTAATCTCGTTGATGCGGTCCTCGAACGGTTTCTCCACCTCGCGCAGATGGGCACGCAGCGCCGCGGAGCGGGCGCGGATGTCGTCGTCGGAGAGGGCGTCGATTTCCGGGTAGACGGCGAGGATCTTGTCCAGGATGGGCTTCACGGCCTTGAAGTCGCGTTCCGATTTCGAGCCGAAGATCTTGCCGATGACTGATGCAAATGACATTTTGACAGTATTATTCGTTTTCTATATACCAAGTACACACGCGCGGGCGCGTAATCGTACAAAGTTAGCGCATTTGCAGCAACTTTGCAAATGCGCTCTCCCCTATCGCAAAAACCGCACCTGTCGCCCCGGTTTGCCATCCCCCGGCCCCGGTTTGCGATCCCCCGGTTTGCCATCCCCCGGTTTGCCATCCCCCGGTTTGCCATCCCCCGCGGGCGGCCAGAAATTATTTTTCGCGCAGCTGCGCGAAAAACCAATTTCTGCTCCGCCCTCCACGACGCCCCCGCACGGCAAGCGGCCAGCTATCTGGTTGTTCAAAATCATCTGCGGAGCCGACCTGCCACCGGCGCCACTGCAGGGCATATCCGGTCCGCAGGTGCACGCCTCAGGCCGCCACCTGCGGACCCCATCGGCCACCGGCGCGTCTCCAGGGCACATGGCCTCTCCTGCTGTTTTTGATTAAGGAGGATTTCCGCCTTAATCCTTGGAAAAACAGGAGAAACTTCCCACTTTTGTATAGAGACTAAACTGATTATGAAAACCGTTTTAACCGATCTGGCCATTGGCCTGCCCTTTATCAAGGGGCAGAACCTCCCTGTAAAAAACTGTTGGCATTTCTCGACAGACGGCACGGTGCAGGATGTGTTGTTCCGCGACGAAGAGGATTTCGTTGCGGCGATGAACCGCATCTACCTGCTGGCACAGAAGTATGACATCCTCATCCTGGCCTTCTGCCTGATGGACAACCACATCCATTTTATCTTATATGGGGCGTTTGATGAAGCCAACAGGTTCATGCATGAGTATGTCCGCCAAACTTCGATGTCCATTGCCCGCAAGTACAATCTAAATAAGAATCTCCGGAATCTGGAGATCCACCATCAGGACATTACGGATGACGCATATCTCAAGACTGCCATTTGTTATGTGATCAAGAACCCGCCCGTAGCGGGGCGCTTTACTTCCGCTCTTCCCAATCCTGGACGGCACCCGGGTGGCACAACAGGAAGGGAACGCTGGCCGGGATGAGCACCATGCGTAAGGAGCAGCTCTTTCACACGCGGGAGTCCCTTCCGGACTCGTTGGAGGTAATAGACGGCCTCATCCTTCCGACCAATTATATCCCGGTGGATTTGGTGGAACGCATCTTCCGTTCCCATCGGTCATACATGTTCTTCCTCGGCCGCACCAAAGAAGAAGATGTGGAGTCCAGGGGTGGCGCCATCTCCCGCCTCAGCCTGCCGGACAACGAACTCCGCCAGCATAAGCGCGAGATCCTGAAGGAGTTGTTTGGCCGGTGCTCGTCCCGGGAGCTTTCCACGACGCAACGGCTCCGTCTTGGCAGGGAGCTTCGCCGCCGGTACAACTGCTCTGTCAAGCAGGTCGCGAGAATGGTGGGACTGCGGGCAGAGGAGCTGGCGGGGTATCTCTAACTATTTGACGACGATGTTGGTCGCGACGGTGGCGTAGGGAGAGCTGACGCTCAGGGTGGCGACCCCGCTCTGTCCGCGCAGGGAGCGCACGACGGCCAGCGCTTTGCCGCTGAAGAGGGCCTTTTTGTCGCCCTTCAGCGACAGCGTGTCGGCGGCGTTGCCGTTATCCACACCTGCCAGCTCGCCCGCGCCCGCCACGCTGAAGTGCAACAGGTCGGTGGCGTTCGGCACCACGCGCCCGTCAGCGTCCAGCGCCTCCACTGTCACGTAGGAGAGGTCATAGCCGTCGGCGGCGATGGTCGTCCGGTCGGGCGTCAGGCGCAGCGTGACGGGGGCGCCCGAGGTATAGCGCGCCTCGCGCGCCACCTCCTTGCCTCCCCGGTAGGACACCGCCTCGATCCGCCCGGGCTCAAACGGCACGCCCAGCCACTCCGCGTGGAGCTGGGTGTGCGTCTTGGCCCGCCGGCCCTGCGACACGCCGTTCACGAAGAGCTCCACTTCGTCGGCGTTGTTGTAATAGGCCCAGACGTCCACGGCCTCGCCCGGCGTCCAGTTCCAATGCGGGAAGAGGTGAAGCACCGTCTTGTCCGTCCACTCGGACTGATACATCCAGTACGCATCCTTCGGAAAACCGGCCAGGTCCACGACGCCGAAGTACGAGCTGCGCGACGGCCAGCCATACGGCGTCGGTTCGCCCAGGTAGTCGAAGCCCGTCCAGATGAAGGTGCCGGCGATGAAGTCGCGGTCGCGCACAGCGATCCACGCTTCCTCGTGATAATTCGCCCAGGGGGCGCAGCAGGCATCGTAGGCCGTGACCTGGTGGTTCCAGTCCACCTCGTCCTCGGCGGTATATTGCCAGCCGCGGCTCGGCAGCTTCTTGCGGTCGTTCGAAGGCTGGAAATACATCCCCCGGCTGTTCAGCGAGGAGACGGTCTCGGAGCCGATCAGCGGCTTATCCGGGAACCAGACGCGGCAGGAATCGTACAGGTGCGGATGGTAGTTGAAGCCGTAGACGTCGAGCGCGCCGCTGCGCAGCAGGTTGTTGCCCGGCCAAACTCCGTTGCAACCTGCCGTGATGGCGCGCGTCGTGTCCAGGTCGCGGATGAGCTGCGCCATGTGGCGCGTGAGTTCGACATTCGCCTCCGGCTCGTCGGAGGGCGAATCGCTCTGCTCGATGATCTCGTTGCCGATGCTCCACATCACCACCGACGGGTGATTGCGGTCGCGGCGCACAAAGTCCTGCATGTCACGGACATGCCATTCGTCGAAGAATCGGGAATAGTCGTAGCGCGTCTTGGGCTTGCGCCACATGTCCATGGCCTCATCCATCACCAACATGCCCATCTCGTCACAGAGTTCGAGGAGTTCCTGCGCGGGCGGATTGTGAGAAGTGCGGATGGCGTTCACGCCCATCTCCTGCAGAATCTGCAACTCGCGCTCCAGGGCACGGCGGTGCACGGCCGTGCCCAGGCACCCCATGTCGTGGTGCAGGCAGACGCCGCGCAGCTTGAGCGGCCGGCCATTCAGGAAGAAGCCGCGGTCGACGTCCCAAGCGGTCGAACGGACGCCGAAGCGGACGGCGTAGCTGTCCTCCTGGCCCGCCGCGGACACCTTCACGTGCGCGGTATACAGATAAGGGTCGTCGACGTCCCAGCGGCGGGGCGTCCTGAGTTCGAGGCACGTCTCAAAGACCGAGGCGCCGGGCGCGGAAGTCTTCGCGACCGTGCGCCCGCGGGCGTCCTTGATCCGTATATCGTACTGCAGGGCTTGCCCGGGGGTACTGCCCTCGGTCTCGACGGTCAGCACCACGGTGGCGCGCTCGTCCGAGACGTTCGTCGCACGCACGTAAACGCCGTTGCAGGCCACGTGGAGCGGATCGCTGACAACCAGCCGCACGGGGCGGTAGATACCGCAGCCGGCGTACCAGCGGGAGTTGGGCTGCTCAGCGTTGTCGCAGCGGACCGCTATCACGTTCTCGCCCGGTCGCAGGCAGGGGGTAATATCATAGGAGAAAGAGCTATAGCCGTACGGGCGCGTGCCCAGGGCCTGCCCGTTCACGTAGACGGTGCTGTTCATGAACACGCCGCCGAATTCCACGCGGACGCATTTGACGGCTTGGCCGTCAGGGCCGAAGACGCCCGCTGGCGCCTCGAAATGCTTGCGGTACCAGCCGATCCCGCCCGGCAGCGCGCCGCCCCCGGGGGTGGAAGGATTGTCAGCGGAGAATTCCCCTTCGATGCTCCAGTCGTGGGGTAGGTGCAGGTCGCGCCAGGCGCCATCGTCGAAGGCGCTTTCCGCGTAGGCCGGCTCGTCGCCGAGGGTGAATTTCCAGTCAAAATTAAAATCTTCGCCGCGCTGCAAGGGGGCGTTGTCGGTGAGGCAACCGGCCAGCAGGAACAGCGGCAACAGGGTTATCAGCAAGCGTTTCATGTTTGCAAAGATAGCAAAAAAGAACATCCGCCTCCTTAATCAAAAACAGCAGGAGAGGCAATGTGCCCTGGAGATGCCCCGGTGGCCGGTGGGGTCCGCAGGTGGCGGCCTGGGGCGTGCATCTGCGGACCGGATATGCCTTGCGGTGGCGCCGGTGGCAGGTCGGCTCCGCAGATGATTTTGAACAAGGGAAAAACCGGCCGCTTGCCGTGCGGGGGCGTCGTGGAGGGTGGAGCAGAAATTGGTTTTTCTGGCCGCCCGCGGGGAAAGGCAAGCCGGGAAAGGAAAACCGGGGAAAGCCAGGCGGGGAAAGAAAAGCGGGCAAGGCAAGTTGGGAGAAGGCAAGCCTGGGGAACGGCAGGAGAAATAAAAAACCGGCCGGAGAGTATCCGGCCGGTTTTATTCAGATATTCAGCAAAACTATTTCGCCTGCTGACGGCTGCGCCAGAGCGCGGACATATCCTCGAGGGTCTTGCCCTTGGTCTCGGGGACCAGGCGCCACACGAAGAAGGCGGCCAGGAGGCACATCGCGCAGTAAAGACCGTAGGTGAAAGCCGGACTCCAGGTGTAGAGCGGCACGAAGGTGGAGCTCACGATGAAGTTCGAAATCCACTGGAAGGCCACGGCGATAGCCACGGCGGCACCACGGATCGTGTTCGGGAAGATCTCGGAGATGAGCACCCAGCAGATCGGACCCCAGCTGAACATGAAGGAAGCGGAGTAGATCATGATGCTGAGCACGCCCACGATACCGGGCACGCCCGGGACCGCGTCCGCCAGGGCCACACCGAGGGCGCCCAGGGCCATGCCCAGGGAGCCGGTGATCAGCAGCGGCTTGCGGCCGAGCTTCTCCACGGTGAAGATGGCGACGAGCGTGAAGCTGATGTTCACGATACCCATCATCACGGTCTGCGTCATCGGATTGCCCATGCCCATCGACTCGAAGATGCGCGGCGCGAAGTACAGCACGGCGTTGATACCGACGAACTGCTGGAACACGCTGAGCATGCAGCCGATGAAGATGACGATGAAGCCGTAGGCCATGAGCTTCTCCTTCTTCTCCACGACGGTGTTCTTGATGTCGTTGAGGATCTGGGAGGCTGCGGTGCTACCGTTGATACGGGAAAGCACGGCCAGGGCCTTGTCATGCTGGCCGGACATCACGAGGTAACGCGGCGTCTCCGGCACGAGGAGGATCAGCAGGGTAAAGAGGCCTGCCGGCACACACTCGGAGCCGAACATCAGACGCCAGCCCACCTGGTTCGTCCATTCGACGACAGCGGGATCGTTCTTGTGCGACTGGAGGATGAGGAAGTTCACGAAGTACACGACCAGCTGGCCGAAGATGATCGCGAACTGGTTCCAGGACACCAGCGTGCCGCGCTTGTTGGCCGGAGCCACCTCGGCGATGTACATCGGGCAGATGGCGGAAGCCATACCCACACCGATGCCGCCGAGCACGCGGTAGAGGTTGAACGCGACCCAGAGGGAATGGGTGGGCACGCCCTTCTCGAAGAACAGGAACTCCGGGTAGTAGGAACCAGCGGCGCTCAGGAAAAAGCAGATACCTGCGAAGAACAGGCTCTTCTTGCGGCCGAACTTGCCGGCGAACAGACCGGAGAGTGCGCTACCGATGATGCAACCGATCAGAGCGCTGGAAGAGGTGAAGCCGTGAAGAGCATTGGTGTAGTCGAAGTCTGAGGCGCCCTCGAAGAACGCCTGCAGACCCCGTTCTGCACCGGAAATCACAGCCGTATCGTATCCGAACAGCAGGCCGCCGAGCACGGCGACGAGCACGATCGAAAACAGATACGCACCTGATCCTTTATCTTGCTGAGCAGCCATTACTATTTGGCGTAGAGGTTCAGCATGGTCTCATAAAGCTCCTGCTTGCCGGAAGCAGCCACGACCGTACCGTTCTTCTTGGCATAGTCATAGAGCTCCTCAAGCGTAGCCTTGCCTTCCTCGAACTTCTTGCCGAGGCCGCTGTCGAAGGAAGCGTAACGCTCCTTGACCATCTGGCAGAGCGGGCTCTCCTCGAGCACGGCAGCGGCGTTGAGCAGGGCGTGAGCCATGGCGTCCATAGCGCTGATGTGGGCGATGAAGATGTCCTCAGGATCCGTGGAGGAACGACGAAGCTTGGCGTCGAAGTTGGTACCACCATCCTTGAAGCCACCGTTGCGGATGATCTGCATCATGGCCTGGGTGAGATCGAACGGATCCACCGGGAACTGGTCGGTATCCCAGCCGTTCTGGGCGTCGCCGCGGTTGGCGTCGATGCTGCCGAGGAAGCCGTTGTCAACGGCCACGGTGAGCTCGTGCTCGAAGGTGTGGCCGGCGAGGGTGGCGTGGTTGACCTCGATGTTCACCTTGAAGTCCTTGTCAAGACCATTGGCGCGCAGGAAACCGATCACGGTCTCGGTGTCGACGTCGTACTGGTGCTTGGTCGGCTCCATCGGCTTCGGCTCGATGAGGAAGGTGCCCTTGAAACCGTTGGCGCGAGCGTAGTCGCGGGCGGCGGTGAGCATCTTGGCGAGGTGGTCCTTCTCGCGCTGCATCTGGGTGTTCAGCAGGCTGTAGTAGCCCTCACGGCCACCCCAGAACACATAACCGGTGCCGCCCAGCTTGATGGTGGCGTCGATGGCGTTCTTGATCTGGAGAGCGGCGCGGGCGACGATGTCGAACTGCGGGTTGGTGGCGGCGCCGTTCATGTAACGCTTGTTACCGAACACGTTGGCGGTACCCCACAGGTTCTTGATGCCGGTGGCCTTCTGCTTCTCGAGCAGATAGTCCGTGATATCCTTCATACGGGCCTCGTACTCGGCGATGTCTTCGCAGTCCTCGACGAGGTCGATATCGTGGAAGCAGTAGTAACCGATACCGAGCTTCTCCATGATTTCGAAGCCGGCGTCAGCCTTCTCACGGGCGCGGGTGTAAGGGCAGTCAGCCTTGTCCCACTCGTAGCTGCGGGTCTGGCCGCCGAACGGATCGGCAGAAGCCTGGCCGAGGGTGTGCCACCAGGCCATGGCGAACTTGAACCAGTCCTTCATCTTCTTGCCGCAGACGACCTGATCGGCATTGTAATAATGGAAAGCAAGAGGATTCTTGGAATCCTTACCTTCGAATTTGATTTTCCCAATACCAGGGAAGTACTCTTTGTTTGCCATAATGATTAAAAATTGGATTGATTATTGGTTTGACTATTTAAGCGCGTTGTTGACTTCCTGGGCCCAGTGGCCGTAGGCTTCCTCGAGCGGCTGCTTCCACTTCTTCTCCGGCTCGATGATGTCGAGCTTCTTGAGGGTGGCGAAAGCCTCGTCCGTCGTCTTGTAGATGCCGGCACCCAGGGCGGCGCCGCGGGCGGCACCCAGCGAACCGTCGGTGTCGAAGAGCTCGATGCGGGCGTCGCAGAGCGTGGCGAGCGTCGAGCGGAAGAGCGGGCTGAGGAACATGTTGGCCTTGCCGGCGCGGATCACGTCGGGCTTCAGGCCCATCTGCTTCATGATATCGATGCCGTAGCGGAAGGAGAAGGCGATGCCCTCCTGGGCGGCGCGCACGATGTGCGCCTTGTTGTGGCGCACGAGGTCCACGCCCACGAGGCGGGCGCCGGTGGAGCGGTTCGCCAGGACGCGCTCCGCGCCGTTGCCGAACGGCATCACGAGCATGCCGTCGCAACCCACGGGGGCGGTGGCGGCCAGGTCGTTCATTTCAGGATAAGAGAGTTCCGGGGTGATGTTGTGGTGCACCCAGGAGTTCATGATGCCGGTACCGTTGATGCAGAGCAGCACGCCGAGGACCGGCTTGTCCGTCTGCGCGGTGACGTGCAGGAAGGTGTTCACGCGGGACTGCGGGTCAGCCTTCGGCACGTCGGTCACGCCGTAGACGACACCACTGGTGCCGCCCGTCGCGGCGATCTCACCCGGCTTCAGGACGTCCAGCGAGAAAGCGTTGTTCGGCTGGTCGCCGGCGCGGTAGGAAACGGGCGTGCCGGCGGGGATGCCGAGCTCGGCGGCGACCTTGGCCGTCACCTTGCCCTGCTCGCCGATGGCCTGCACCACCGGGCAGAACTTATCGGACTCGATGCCGTAGTAGTCGGCCACGAAGTGGGCGCGGCGACGGTCCACGAAGTCCCACAGGATGCCCTCAGACATACCCGTGGCCGTGGTCGTGGCTTCGCCGGTCAGGCGGTAGGCGATGTAGTCGCCGGGGAGCATGAAACGCCAGATCTTGGCGTACACGTCCGGCTCGTTGCGCTTCACCCAGGCCAGCTTGGAAGCCGTGAAGTTGCCCGGGGAATTGAGCAGGTGGCCCATGCAGCGGTCATAACCGATGGCCTGCAGGGCCTCGGCGCCGATCGCGACGGCACGGGAGTCGCACCAGATGATGGCGTCGCGCACCGGCTCGCCGCTCTTGTCCAGGGCCACGAGACCGTGCATCTGGTAGGAAATACCGATCGACTGGACCTGGCTCAGGTCAAAGCCGGCGGCGGCCATCTCCTTGATGCCGTCCGACATATATTTCCACCAGGACTTCGGGTCCTGCTCCGCCCAGCCCTTCTGGACGGCCTTGATGGGCGCCTCCGACTTGGGGTTGGTGGCTGAACATACACACTTGCCTCCCGCAATGTCGAGGAGGGCTACTTTGACGGATGAAGATCCGACGTCAATTCCCAATGAGTACATGCTTCGTATATTTTCAAGTTGTCAAATTTACGAATAATTTGCTATATTTGCATCGGGTTTGAATCAAATTCTACTCCAAAGATTTTTGAATCTGGTTCAATGAAGCACTTAGCAGGATTAGCACATCGGTAGTGCATTGGCTTCCCAAGCCAAGGAGGAGGGTTCGACTCCCTTATCCTGCTCCGGATCCGGCCGCCAGCGCCGGATTTTTTATTGCAAGACCATGCCGCAAAAAGAGAAAATCCAACAGATGTTCGACGGGATCGCTCCCGACTACGACCGCCTCAACCACCTGATGTCGCTCGGGGTGGACCGCAGCTGGCGCCGCCGCGCGCTGCGCGAAATCATCACGCCCGGCCAGCCGCAGCGGCTGCTCGACATCGCCTGCGGCACGGGCGATTTCTCGCTGGCCCAGGCGCGCCGCATGCACCCGGACAGCCACATCACGGGCCTGGACCTCTCGGAGGGCATGCTCGCCGTGATGCGGGAGAAGGTCGCGAAGGCAGGTCTGGAGGTCCGCATCAGCTGCGAGCAGGGCGACAGCGAGGCCATGCGCTTTCCCGACGGCAGCTTCGACTGCGCCACCATCGCCTTCGGCATCCGCAATTTCTCGCACCGCGAGGCCGCGCTGGAAGAGATCCTGCGCGTGCTCAAGCCCGGCGGGCGCCTCGTCATCCTGGAACTTTCCGTTCCGGAAAACAAGCTCCTCCGCTGGGCCTACAATCTTTATTTCATGCATTTCGTGCCCTGGATCGGCGGGCTCATCTCCGGCGACAAAGCCGCCTACAAGTACCTTCCCGCCTCGGTGCAGGCCTTCCCCGGCCGTCGCGAATGGACGGCCACGATGGTGCGCTGCGGTTACGCAAACGTACGCCACCGCGCCTTCACCTTCGGCCTCTGCCGGATGTATATCGGAGAAAAGAATTAGCAGCCTATCCCCGCCAGCAGCGCAAACAGGAAGGTGCTCATCACCAGCATCGGGAGCATCGGGTCCAGCGCCCGGTCCTCGCGCGTCCACACCCCCCGCAGGTGCGTCAGGAAGCCGGGCAGCGAGACGACATACATAAAGCTCACCCAGCCCTGCGCGTTCTGCACGGCGTACACCGTCATCAGCACCCAGCCCGCCGCGATCAGCACGGTCTGGTAGATGCGCGCGCGGCGCAGACCGAGTTTCAGCGCCACGGTCGTGCGCGTCTCGGCGTCGCTCTTCATGTCTCGTATATTATTGACATTCAGCACCGCCACACTGAAGCAGCCGATGGCCGAGGCCGGCAGCAGGATGCTCCAGTCCCAGGCCAGGCAGGTCAGGAAATAGCCGCCGCACACGGTCGCGAGACCGAAAAAGATAAACACGAAAATGTCCCCCAGCCCGCGGTAGCCGTAGGGGTTCTTCCCCAGCGTGTAGTGCATCGCCGCCCAGACGGCGGCGGCGCCGAGCGCCAGGAAAGCCGCCGGCAGCGGCGCGAGCACCGTGCCGAAAGCGCTCCACACCATGGCGAAGCCCACGAGGCAGGACAGGACGGCGAAGCAGCCGATCAGCCGCTTCATTTCCGGGACGGTCATCTCCCCGTCCTGGATAGAATAATGGATACCCTGCCGGTCGGAGCGGTCCGTCCCGGACAGGGTATCCCCCAATTCATTCGATAAGTTGCTGAGTATCTGAAGGCAGACCGTCGTCAGCGCCAGCAGCACGACCGTCAGCAGGTCGTAGTCGCAGATCTTCGCGGCAAGCAGCACGCCCAGCACGATCCCGGCGAGCGAGAGCGGCAGCGTGCGCAGCCGCATCGAGCGGAGACAGGCCTTCAGCGTCATACTCCTAGTAGCCGAAGATCTCCTCGAGGCTCAGCGTCTGGACAGGGCCGAGCGTGGACAGGAACTTGGTGTCCAGATCCTTGATGTCACCGAGGATACCGTAGGTGTAGGTGCGTCCCTTGACCCACTTCTGCTGCGTGGCCACGACATCGGCGAGCGTAGCGTTCTGCGCTTTCTCGAAGATGGCGCGGTCCATCGGCTCGTCGAGGCCGAGACGGCGGCAGGCCAGGTAGCTGCGAAGCACGTCCATGCCCGTCGTGCGCTGGGTGCGCAGACGGCTCAGCAGGGCGTCCTTCGCCACGGCGAAGGCAGCCTCGGACTCCGGCATCTCGTTGATAATCTCGTCAAAAGCTTCGACCGCCTGGCGCATCTTGTCATTCTGCGTAGCGATGAAGGCGATGAAGGAATACGTGTCCTCCTTGACGGACGGGTCACCCAGGTACGCCTGGGCGCTGTAGGCCAGGCCGCGCGCCTCGCGCATCTCCTGGAACACGATCGTGTTCATGCCGCCGCCGAAGTACTCGTTGTACATGGCGATCTCGCCCGTGTTCGCCGGGTCGAAGGACTCGCCGCGGTCGGAATACTGCAGATAGTAGATCTGCGCGGCGTCGTACTGCGCCATCACCACGCGGTTGGACGGGGTCTGCTGGTGGATCGGATACTGCTCGGGGAGCATCTGGGCGCCCTCCGCCACATAATGGGCGTCGGCGAGGGCGGACTTGAGCTCATTCTCGGACATCGGTCCGTAGTAGAGGATCTCGTGGCCCAGGTTGAAGACCTCGCGCACCTTGGCGAGGAGCTCCTCGGAGCTCAGCGCCATCAGCGCGTCGTTGGTCAGGGTCGTGGTCTTGATGAAGTCGGGACCGTAGTAGAGGTAGCGCTGCAGGGCGCTGAAGCAGCTGCGCTGCGCCTTCTTGCTGTCGGCGCGGTCCTTGATCATGTCGGCCTTCAGGTTGGCCAGGATGGCCTCGTCGGGCACGGCGTTCTGCACCAGGTTCTCCACCAGGCGCAGCGCCTCGGCCATGTTCTCGGACAGACCGCTGACGCGGATCGAGCTCGAGGTGGCGCCGGCACCGGCGCTGTAGCTGCAGGCCAGGGAATACATCTTGGAGGCCATCTCCTCGGCGCTCATGTCCGGAGTGCCCAGGTAGCTCAGATAGCTCATCGCCAGGCTCAGGGCAGGATCCTGCTGGGAGCCCTTGTTGTAGACCAGCTGCAGGTTGAACACGTCGTTCAGCTCGTTCTTCTTGTAGAGCACCTCGGCGCCCTCGGCCAGGGAGAACTGCGACATGTCCTTGCTGAAGTCCACGAACACCGGCTCGATCGGCTTCACCTCGCTGTTCTGGATTTCCGTCAGGAAGGCGCTCGCCTGGTCGCGGTTGGTCACGATCGGAGTGATCTTCGGCGCAGAGACCTTCTGGACGGTCTTGTCCTCGCCCTGGCGCTTGTACACCACGGCGTAGGCATTCTCGCCCAGGTACTCGTTCGCGAAAGCGATCACGTCGTCCTTGGTCACGGCCGCCAGGCGGTCGATATCCTTGCAGGCATCCTTCCAGGGAATGCCGTTGATGAATGCGGTCACGTAGTTCTGCGCGCGGGAGGCATTGTCCTCCAGCTGACGCATCTTGCTCAGTTTGATATTGTTGACGGTCGCCTCGAGGAGCGCTTCGTCAAAGTCGCCGCTGCGCAGCTTCGCCACCTCCTCGAGGACCAGGTCACGGACCTGCTCCAGGGTCTGGCCCTGCTTGGGGGCGCCCATGGCGAGGAAATAGCTGTAGTCCGCCTGGGCCTCATAGCCGCCATAGATATACAGCGCTTTCTGCAGCTGGTTCACGTCCAGGTCCATCAGGCCGGCCTGGCCGTTATAGAGGACGGATCCGGCGATCTCGGCCACGGCCGAGGTCTTCAGGTCGGCCGGGGCGGGCAGGCGCCAGGCCAGGGCCAGGTTCTCGGCCTCGAGGCCGAAGACCTCGCGCTCGATCGGCTCCGTGATGGGAGCCTCCTGCTCAAACTGCAGCGTCGGGATGTTCGGGTTCGGCTCCCAGTCGCCGAAGTACTTCTCGATGGCGGCCACCATCTCGTCCGGATCGAAGTCGCCCGACACGCACACGGCGATGTTGTTCGGCACGTAGTAGACGTCGTGGTACTTCTTCACGTTGGTGATGGACGGATTCTTCAGATGCTCCTGGCTGCCCAGGGTGGTCTGCTGGCCGTACGGGTGGTGCGGGAAGAGGGCCTTGTCGATGGCCTCCCACAGCTTGCGGCTGTCCTGGGTGAGGGACATGTTCTTCTCCTCGTAGATGGTCTCCAACTCCGTGTGGAAGCCGCGGATCACGCCGTGGCGGAATCGGTCGGCCTGGATGCGGGCCCAGTTGTCGATCTGGTTGGAGGGGATGTCCTCGGTATAGACGGTCTCGTCGGCGGAGGTCCAGGCGTTCGTGCCGTCCGCGCCGATGATGGCCATCAGCTTGTCGTACTCATTGGGAATCGCGAGCTTGGAGGCCTCGTAGCTCACCGAGTCGATCTTGTGGTAGATTGCGGCGCGCTCGGCCTCGTCGGTCGTCTGGCGGTAGACCTCGAAGAGCTGCTCGATCTCGTCGAGCATCGGCTTCTCGGCCTCGTAGTCCACAGTACCGAAATGCTCCGTGCCCTTGAACATCAGGTGCTCAAAATAGTGGGCCAGTCCGGTCGTCTCGGACGGGTCGTTCTTGCTGCCCACCTTCACGGCCATGTAGGTCTGGATGCGGGGCTGCTCTTTGTTCACGGACATGAAGATCTTCATGCCGTTGTCCAGGGTGTAGATTTTGGTCTGGAGCGCGTCACCGGGAACGGTCTCATAGCGCTTGCACGACGGCACCGCCACCAACAGTGCGGCAGCGATGAAAACGATAAAAGAATGTTTTAACATAATAACTGTGTTGTGGGCTAACCAACGCCGCAAAATTACAAAATAATTCCTACCAAAACTTGCATTTTTCCCAAAATGTATCTACCTTGGCAACGAAGTTTTTCATAGTTTAAGTTTAGGTTAAGTAACGGGCTAGTCGCAGGGATGCAACTGGCCCGTGAATTTTTTCTTCTTCCCTCTCTCTATTTCCCTGTGAGCTATAATTAATTAAAAGACAGCAAAATACTATTTAACACTCCCCCATTTTCGAGGGGAGTATAAAGAAGTAACACCCTGGCCCCCAGCCACATCCACCTCACAGCAAGAATCCCTCAAATACTGTTTTATGTAACTACTTATGGTTGTGTGTTTTGTGAAACTAACCAGGTTCCAAAGTATTAAAAACACGCGCTCCATCATCTTACCCCAAGATATTCTGGAACTGGGCTGTCGCCGCCTCCCATTACGGTGGTCGGCGCCTCCCGCCGGGAGAGGTTTAGCACCGAAGTCAACAGGGCGGACAAGGTGGCTAGAGGCACCCGCGCCTCCTATCGATGAAGGGGGTTCCACCCCCTGTAACCCCCTGCGCCGCTCAAGTCCCTTTCCGACT
>CADAND010000022.1:0-335 GCA_902789245.1 uncultured Bacteroidia bacterium | reverse complement strand
CAACCGGGCAGCAAGCGGGCGAGTCGGAGAGCCCCCATGGCTCTCCGATCCGCCCGACTTGCAGCCGCCGACTATGGTAATGGGAGGCGGCGGTGCCCCCAAGCGCCTCCAGTTCGTCAAGCTAATCGGCTAGCATACCTCTCCCGCGTTCACCGCCGGAAACCGTATATTCCGGCGGTGAACGCTTAAGTTCGTCCTTTGAACATATAGACTGGCGAATTTCGGCGCCGTTTTTTGCCGATTTCGGCGCTGACCCCGGTTTCAAAACCCCTGTCGGCGCCGATTTCAGCCATTTTCGGTTCCGACCTTAGGGATTCTTTGTCGGCGACCGTTAC
>CADAND010000021.1:23565-39683 GCA_902789245.1 uncultured Bacteroidia bacterium | reverse complement strand
GCCGACGGCCTCGATGCCATCATGCGCCAGAACCTGGTGGCCCTGAACAACAAGCTCCCCGGCTACTCCGCGGTCAACGACTTCGAGCTCCGTTTCGAGCCCTTCGTCAAGACCCCGAAAGGCAGCATCCGCCGTTTTATGTATAAGTAATGGAAGAAAGAAGAGTCGTGATTACCGGCACCGGCGTCATCTCGCCGGTCGGAAACGATACCGCAGCTTTCTGGTCCGCCCTCAAGGCGGGCCGCTGCGGTATCAGTGCATACCCTGATGCCCCCTGGAAACTCCCGGTCAAAGTGGCCGGCGTGGTGCGGGATTTCGATCCCACCGCCTACGGCATCAGCGTGAAGGAAACCAAACGCAACGACCGCTTCTGCCTGTTCGCGCAGGCGGCGGCGGAGCAGGCGATGGCGCAGAGCGGCCTCGTGGCCGGCACCAACATCGCCCCGGAGCGCCTCGGCGTCTACGTGGGCACCGGCATCGGCGGCATGCAGACCTTCGTCGAGCAGACGAAGGTGATGCTGGAAGAGGGTGAGGACAGGATTTCCCCGCTCTTCATCCCCAAGATGATCGGCAACATCGCCGCGGGCAACGTGGCCATCCGCTACGGCGCCCAGGGCGCGAACCTGACCACGGCGGCCGCGTGCGCATCCAGCACGCAGTCCGTGGGCGAAGCCTTCCGCGCGGTCAAGTTCGGCTTCGCCGACGCGATCATCGCGGGCGGCACCGAGGCCGTGCTCAACCCGCTGGCCTTCGGCGGCTTCGTCAGCGCACACGCCCTGACGCTCGCCGACGATCCGATGCGCGCCTCGCTGCCCTTCAGCGCAGACCGCGGCGGCTTCGTGATGGCCGAGGGCGCGTGCATGCTCATTCTCGAAGAATACAACCACGCCCGCGAGCGCGGGGCGGAGATCCTCGCCGAAGTCACGGGCTACGCCAACTACTGCGACGCGCACCACGCCACGGCGCCGCGCCCCGACGGCCTGCCGGCCTCCTGGGCGATTCGTGACGCGCTGGCCCAGTCCGGCTACCGCGCGGGCGAGGCGCTCTACATCAACGCCCACGGCACGGGTACGCACCTGAACGATTCCGCCGAGACGGCGGCCATCAAGCTCGCGCTCGGCGAGGCCGATGCGCATCGTGCGTCCGTCAGCAGCACCAAGTCGATGACCGGCCACATGATCGGCGCCGCGGGCGCCGTCGAGCTGCTCGCTTCCGCCCTGGCGCTGCACGACGGCGTCATCCCGCCCACCATCGGGCTCATCCATCCCGACCCGGAGCTCGACCTGGACTACACCCCGCTGGAGGCGGTGGAGCGCCCGGTCACCGTGGCCGTTTCCAATTCCCTGGGCTTCGGCGGCCACGACGCCAGCGTCGCCCTCCGCAAAATCTGAAACAACTAAGACCTACCATGAATAGAGAAGAAATCAAGCAGTTCCTGCCGCACCGCGAGCCGATGCTCCTGGTGGACTGGACGGAAAAGAACGAAGACGGCAGCATCCGCGCCACCTACCACGTGACCGGCGAGGAGTGGTTCCTGAAGGGCCATTTCCCGGGTTTTCCGGTGGTGCCGGGCGTCGTGATCTGCGAGATCATGGCGCAGTGCTGCACCCTTATCCTGGGCGAGGAGCTGAAGGGAAAGACCCCCTTCTACGCCGGCCTGGACAATGTCCGCTTCAAGAGCATGGTGCGCCCCGGCGACACCATCGAGGTCAGCGCGAAGCTGAACGCCACGCGCGGGCCGCTCTACATCATTGACGCCCAGGCGAATGTGGGCGGCAAACTCGCCTGCAAGGGCCAGCTTACTTTCTATCTGATGGACGCTCAAGTACAGGATTAATTATGGAACTTTTGAAAGGAAAGAAAGGCATCATCACCGGTGCCCTGAATGACAAATCGATTGCCTGGAAGGTGGCCGAGCGGGCCATCGCCGAGGGCGCGGAAATCGTCCTGACCAACACGGAGCTCTCGCTCCGCATGGGAACCCTGAATGCCTTCGCGGAGGAGCACGGCTGCAAGCTGATCGCCGCCGACGCCACCTCGATCGAGGACCTCGGCGCGCTGGTGGACGGCGCGATGGAGCACTTCGGCGGCCCCTTCGACTTCGTGCTGCACTCCATCGGCATGTCGCCGAACGTGCGCAAGGGCCGTCCTTACGAGGCCCTGGACTACAACTTCCTGGGCAAGACGCTGGACATCTCGGCGCTGTCCTTCCACAAGCTCCTGCACACGCTCTACAGCAAGGATGCGCTGAAGGAATGGGGTTCGGTGGTGGCGCTGACCTACATCGCCGCCGAGCGCAGCTTCGTGGGCTACAACGACATGGCGGACGCCAAGGCGCTCCTCCAGTCGATCGCCCGCAGCTTCGGCGCCATCTACGGTCCGGCGCGCCACGTGCGCATCAACACCGTGTCCCAGTCGCCGACCGCCACGACGGCGGGGCAGGGGATCGCAGGCATGGAGGACATGCTGAAGTACGCGGAGCGGATGTCGCCGCTGGGCAACGCCACGGCCGACGACTGCGCCGACTACATCGTCACGCTCTTCTCGGACTACACCCGCAAGGTCACGATGCAGAACCTCTACCACGACGGCGGTTTCTCTTCCGTCGGCCTGACGGCCGCGGAGGTAAGTACCTTCCCGAAAGAATAGCAATCGTCATTCGCCGGTCTTCCCCCGCGGGCGGCCAGAAATTATTTTTCGTGCAGTTGCCCGAAAAACCAATTTCTGCTCCGCCCTCCACAACGCCAATGCGCGACCGGCGAATTGCGTCTTACATCAGGAACGCGGAGACATCCTCTCCGCGTTCCTGCATTTCGCGGATCTGCGTGGAGGAGATATCCACGATGGGGGCGTCGATCAGACGGATCTTGTAGAGCCTGTCCAGCTCTTCGAGGCTGACCTTCCCGGGCGAAGCGCCCTGGGAAGCGTCCAGCACATAGGGGACGGGAAAATGACGGCACTCCTCCAGAAGCATCTGGCGGAGTGTCTCCATATCATAGCCCTTGCGGGGATAGACGACGACGCCGTATTCCCCGAGGATGCGTGGCGCGTCGCGCCATTTGTGGATGTTCTGCAGGTTGTCCGCCCCGATCACGAGCGTGAAGTCGTTCTCCGGTTCGCGCTTCTTCAGCGCGTCCAGCGTCCGGATCGTGTAGGTGGGCGCAGGCATCTCCAGCTCGATGTTGTCCACCCACACGTGCAGCTCCGGATGGCGCCGCACGGCGTCGATGGCCTCCCGGTAACGCCGCTCCGCGGAAAGCGCCTTGGAGGGGTCCTTGAGAGGGTTCTGCGGGGAGATGACCAGGTAGACCCAGTCGAATTCGCGCGTAAAGGTGAGCCGCTCCATGATGGCCTGGTGGCCGATGTGGAGCGGGTCGAAGGAGCCGGAGTAGACGGCTATCCGCATAGGAACCCGTTTACGAGGGCCTCCGCCTGGGCTAAGGTGTCCTCCAGCTTGTCATTGACCAGCTCGCGGTCGAATTTGCCGGCGGCGAAGTCGAGCTCCCAGCCGGCCTTGGCCATCCGCTCGCGGATGGCGTCCTCGGAGTCGGTGCCCCTTCCGCGCAGACGCTGCTCGAGCACCTCCAGGTTGGGCGGGGTGATGAGCACGGACAGGGCGGCGTCGCCGAAATACTTCTTCAGGTTCACGCCACCCTTCACGTCCACGTCGAAAATGATGACGTGCCCCTTCGCCCAGATCCGTTCCACTTCGCTCTTGAGCGTGCCGTAGAAGCGGTCCTGGTAGACTTCCTCGTACTCGACGAAGGCGTCCTCCCGGATGAGTTCGCGGAAGCGCTCCGCGCTGAGGAAATAATACTCCACGCCGTCGCGCTCCTGCCCTCTGGGCGCGCGCGAGGTGGCGGAAACGGAGAATTCGAATTCGGGATGCAGCCCCAGCAAATGGTTGACGACGGTGCTTTTGCCGGCGCCGGAAGGTGCAGAAAATATGATGACTTTGCCTGACATTATGCGGACTTTTCCGCAAAAATAGTTATTTTTGCACGATTTACTGAATCTAAGTCTCAAATCATACGAATTTATGAAAGTTTCATTCAAAGAACTGGGTCTTGTGAACACCCGCGAGATGTTCGCGAAGGCCGTCAAGGGTGGCTACGCCATCCCCGCTTTCAACTTCAACAATATGGAGCAGCTCCAGGCCATCATCCAGGCTGCCGCCGAGACCAAGTCTCCGGTGATCCTGCAGGTGTCCAAGGGCGCTCGCAACTATGCCAACCAGACGCTCCTCCGCTACATGGCGCAGGGCGCTGTCGAGTATGCCAAGGAGCTGGGTTGGAAGAAGCCGCAGATCGTCCTTCACCTGGACCATGGCGACAGCTACGAGCTCTGCAAGAGCTGCGTGGATTTCGGTTTCTCTTCCGTGATGATCGATGCCTCCTCCCTCCCGTACGAGGAGAACGTGAAGCTGACCCGCAAGGTCGTCAACTACGCACACAAGCATGACGTGACCGTCGAGGCCGAACTCGGCGTGCTCGCCGGTGTCGAGGACGAGGTGTCCTCCGCCGTCTCCCACTATACCAAGCCCGAGGAAGTGATCGACTTCGTCAAGAAGACCAAGTGCGACTCCCTCGCCATCTCCATCGGTACCTCCCACGGCGCTTACAAGTTCACGCCGGAGCAGTGCACCCGCGACCCGAAGACCGGCAAGCTGGTCCCGCCGCCCCTCGCTTTCGACGTGCTGAAGGCCGTTGAGAAGAAGCTCCCGGGCTTCCCGATCGTGCTCCACGGCTCCTCCTCCGTCCCGCAGGAGTATGTCGACATGTGCAACCAGTACGGCGGTCAGCTCCCGAACGCCATCGGTATTCCTGAGGAGCAGCTCCGCAAGGCTGCCAAGAGCGCTGTCTGCAAGATCAACATCGACTCCGACTCCCGTCTCGCGATGACCGCTGCCGTCCGCAAGCACCTCGCCGAGAACCCGAGCCACTTCGATCCTCGCCAGTACCTCAAGCCGGCCCGTGAGGAGATGAAGAAGATGTACATCCACAAGATCATCAACGTCCTCGGCTCCAACGGCAAGGCCCGCTAGAGCGTCGCGAAATAGTTTTCGGGGTGCAGAATTGACCATTCTGCACCCCGAAAACTTTTTACAGCAGCGGCTTCAGCGAAAAACCGGAACGAAGTGACGCAGGGGAGCCCGAGGGGGAACGCCCCCTCGGTCATTAAAGCAGCGGCTTCAGCGTAAAGCTGAAGACGCGCGGCTCCGCCGCCAGGCGGTACTGCGGCCGCGGCATCGCTCCCCAGGAGTTCTCGCAGCCCATGCCCATCTGGGCGAGGTCCACGTTGACGTGCGTCAGGCCATCCTCGCGGAGCTCCAGCGAGTGGCGCTGGTCGCCGCCCTTGGAGCGACTGCCGCCGGTGACCGACAGGTCGATGTCGCGGCGGCCGAACGGCAGGGCGGAGGCGGAGAAGGGCTCCGCCGCAGCGATCTCAAAGCCGCAGCCGGCGGCATCCGTCAGGCGCATCCAGCGCATGCCCACATGCGTGCCGGACTCCTGCGGGCGGACGTAGCCGAAGTGGTACTGGTCGGCGACGGCCTGCTTCCAGATGCCCATCTGCGAAGCGCCCTGGCGATCGATATAATTCTCAAACGGTCCTTCGCCGTAAAATTCCAAGGTGTTGAACGCGCCCGGCATCGCGAACTCCACGCCGAAGCGGAAGAGTCCCGGCGCGCCTTCGCGCACCTCGGTCATGTGCTCCGTGACGGTGATGCTGCCGTCCGCGGCGAGCGCGTACTGCATCGTCACGGTGGCGAGGTCCTCGCCCACTTCGTAGACGACCTCCACGCAGTTCTCGCTGCGCTCGAGCTTGCTGACCTTGAAGTCCGGGTAGAGCCAGGCGCCCATCCGCCGCTGCAGCCAGGCGCCGAGGTCGTTCTCCGTGACGGCGCGGCCGAAGCAGGGCATCAGCGGTGCGGCAAGCAGTTCCTTGCCTTCCAGCTTATAAGAGCAAAGCGCGCCCGTGGCCGGGTCGAAATCGGCCTCCCAGCGGCGTCCGCGCAGGTCTGCAGCCGTCAGGCGATAGGGCGCTTCCCGCAGGAGCAGCTGGTCGTAGGCGACCACCGTGCCCGCGGGCAGGATGCCGTCGCTGCGGCGCAGGACGTAGCTGACATTGAGGAAGAGTTCGCCGGGGATGCCGGCGAGGTCGGCGGAGCGGAAGCCCAGGTCGGCGGTGACGGTCTGCTGCGGTGCGGCCTTCGGCGCATCGGCCTGGCCCGCGAGAACGGGACGGCCGTCGGCGATCACCTCCCAGCGCAGCATGTAGCGGCTCAGGTCGATGAAGAAGTTCTCGTTATAGACGCTCACGCGGCCGTCCAGCGCCTGCTCCGGCGCGGCGGAGGTCAGGATGGAACGGTAGCCGTGCTGCACCTCGTAGGCGTGCGGGTGCAGGCTGCGGTCGGCGGCGATGATGCCGTTGCTATTGAAGGAATTGTCCGACGGATCGTAATCATTGAAGTCGCCGCCGAAGGCGTAGATGTAGCCCGTGCGCGACTTCGCAGACGGCCAGCGGACGGCCTGGTCCACGAAGTCCCAGATGCAGCCGCCCTGCAGCTCGGGATACTTCCGGAAGAGGTCGAGATAATCCTCGAAGCCGCCCATGGAGTTGCCCATCGCATGGGCGTACTCGCACATGATGACAGGGCGGGTAATCTCCGGATTCTCAGCGAATTTGACCAAGTCTGCATAGCTCAGGTACATGTAGCAGATGATGTCCGTGTTGTACTCCTCGCCGGCGCGCTCGTACTGGATGGGACGGCTCTTGTCCCAGTCCTTCAGCCAGTCGTAGGCGGCGTAGAAGCACTGGCCGTTGCCGGCCTCGTTTCCCAGGCTCCAGATGATGACGGAAGGGTGGTTGACGTCGCGCTGCGCCATGCGCTGCACGCGCTCCAGGTGGGACTGCTTGTAGATGGGATTGTTGCCCAGCGTCTGCGGGCCGTAGCCCATGCCGTGCGACTCAATGTCGGCCTCGTCGATGACGTAGAGGCCGTAGCGGTCGCAGAGATCCAGCCAGCGCGGGTCGTTGGGGTAGTGGCTCGTGCGGACGGTGTTGATATTCAGCTCCTTCATGATGCGGATATCCTCCAGCATCTCGTCCACCGTGACCACGTAGCCGCCGGTGGCGGACATCTCGTGGCGGTCGGCGCCCTTGATCAGGATGGGCTGGCCGTTGACGAGCAGCTGCCGGCCGCGGATTTCCACGGTGCGGAAGCCGAAGTCCAGCTCGGCCGTCTCCGTCTCTCCCTTCTTGTCGGAGCAGACGGCACGCAGGTGGTAGAGCGACGGGCTCTCCGCGCTCCACAGCGCCGCTCCCTCCACGCGGCCGCTCGCCGGGACCTCCCGTTCGGGATAGCCCGGGCCGGAGAGATAGAATTTCACGCCTTTGGCGGCCTTGGTCAGGCTCGCGTCAAAGCGATAGCCGCCGTCCATGCCGGCGCTGACGTGCAGGTCCTCGATGCGGGCCTTGGGACGCGCGGTCAGGAAGACCTCCCGGGCAATGCCGGCGTAGCGCCAGAAGTCCTGGCACTCCAGGTAGGTGCCGTCGCACCAGCGGAAGATCTCCATCGCAATAAGCGCGCTCTGGCCGGGCTTGACGTATTTCGTGATGTCGAAACGGGCCTCCAGCTTGCTGTCCTCGCTGTAGCCCACCTCCTTGCCGTTCACCCAGAGGCGAAGGTTCGAGGTCGCGGAGCCGACCGACAGGAAAATGTCGCTGCCGGCCCACTCGGCGGGGATGTCGAAGCTCCGGCGGTACTGTCCGACGTAGTTGTGCTCCGTCGGGACGATGGGCGGGTTGTTCTGGTAATGACCGTCCCAGGCGTACTGGATGTTGACGTAGAGCGGGTCGCCGTAGCCGTTCAGTTCCCACATGCCGGGCACGGGCATGCTGCCCCAGCCGGAGTCGTCGACGCCGGGCTTGAAGAAGTCCAGCGAGCGCTCGCCGGGGCTCTCGTACCACTGGAATTTCCAGATGCCTTCGAGGCTCAGCCGGGGGCTGTCGGTGGCGAAGCTCGTGTGCATCGGCACGCGGCTACGCTGGTTCACATCGGGATTCTGCCAGTCTTCGACGGCAAATGCGCCCGGCACGAAAGCGGCCAGGGCGAGCAAGGAGAGGAGAAATCGTTTCATGGACCCAAATATACAAAAAATGGTAACGGGGTGCAAATCAAGTCGATTTGCACCCCGGAAAGGGATAGAAACATGTTCGGGGTGCAGAACGGTCAGTTTTGCACCCCGAATTGTCTAGAAGTTGAAGGCGAAGCTGCAGAACAGCATGCTGGGCTTGCTGTAGCTTATTTCATAGCTGCCTGCTCTGGTGTTGTAACTCTTGGAAGCAGCTGCGTAATACTCATACCCGAGCTTGATGCTGAAACGGCCGAAATCCACGCCGCCACCAAGGGAGAATCCGTAACTGATATAATTGCCGTAGGAGTGACCGCCTTCAGGGCCGAAGAGCAGTCCGGTGCGGACGGAAGCAAACGGACTAATTTTGTTGTCGATGAAGTTGTACTTGGCATCCATGAAGAGGGGAATATACACATCCCCGTCCAGTTCGACGCCCACGCCGGCGCCGAGTCCGACATAAGCGCCGTTGCCGAAGCTGTAGCCCTGGGAGGTCGTCACCTGGACGAGTCCGCCATATTGGCCTTTGCCGATGATGGTATGGTTGCCAAGTTCAATGTTGGCGCGATAGCCTTTGCGGAACATCCTGCTTTCCTGGGCGGAAAGGGTCAGGGTGCAGAGGGTCAGAAGAAGAAGTAAAACGGTCCTTTTCATATCTTTTTGGTTTTCGGGCCGCGAAGGTATGAAAAAAAATGCCGTAGAGCAAGCTCTACAGCATCTTTTTGCGTTTGAAGATAATCCAGATGGCAACGGCCAGACAGCCCATCAGGACAAAGATCGCCAGCCAGGCCCACCACTTCTCGGCGAAGGGGAGGGTGACGTTCATGCCGTAGAAGCTCGCCACGAGCGTGGCCGGCATCAGCAGCACCGACACGAAGGTGAAGATCTTCATGATGTTGTTCTGATCCAGGTTGATGATACCCAGGACCGTGTCCTGCAGGTACTCCAGACGCTCGAAGTTGAAGTTCGTGTGGTTGATCAGGGAGGCGATATCCTGCAGGATGATGCCCAGGTCCTCGCGCAGCTCCGGGTCCTTGGGGCAGCGCTTGCTCTTGAGGATGTTGGAGATCAGGCGCTGCTTGTCCACGACGTTCTCGCGGACGGTCATCGCGCTCTCCTGCAACTGGTTGATATCGAGGAGGAACTCCTCATTGATGTCTTCTTTCTGGTTGATTCGCTTGCTGAACTGCGACACCTCCTTGGAGATGACCTCCACGATGTCGGCATCCAGGTCGACGCGCTTGTCCATAATCTCCACGAAGGTGGTGAAGCCGTCCGGGAACTGCTCCGGCAGGGCCTGCACCTTGAGCTGCAGGGTGTCCAGCGAGCGCAGGGGAATCTCGCGCACCGTCGTGAGGATGGAATCGGAAAGGATGAAGGACACCGGGTCCATCAACATGCCGTCTCCGGAAGGGGAGAGGAAGTTGGTGTTGGCGAAAATGGCGTTGCCCTCTTCGTAGAACCGGGAGGAACTCTCAATCTCCTCCGCTTCGGCGCGGCTCTGAATCTCCGTGCCAAGGAACGCCTCGACGGCCCTCTTCTGCTCTCCTGTAGGCTGCAGGAGGTCTATCCAGAGGACATTTTCTTTGCCGATAGCAGCAAACTCCGTTTCGGACTGGCTGGTGACGATGTCAGCGCCTCGTCTGTAGAAAATCTTGATCATGCTTCCTTCCTGGTTGGTCCCGGCACAATCGTCGGAAGGGGGTTAAACTTACGGGATAGCTTGAAATACGGAGATTCAAGCCTGCAAAAGTAGAAATAATAATTGAAATATTAGCCTTTTAGTCGTATTTTTGTACGCTTTTTTTAAGAAAAATGGGCATTTGGGAATCCATTCTGCTGGCCGCGTCGCTCTGCGCCGACTGCCTGGCCGTCTCGCTCTGCTCGGGCGTGACGCTGCGCAGCGTGCGCTGGCGCGAAATCCTCGGCGTCGCCCTGGCCTTCGCCGTCATCCAGGCGGGCCTGCTGCTCGCCGGCTGGGCCTTCGGCTACCTCTTCGTGGGGATGGTCGAGAAAATCTCCCACATCATCGCCTTCCTGCTGCTGCTCTATGTCGGCGGCTCGATGCTCCTCGAGGGCATCCGGGGGGAGTCGGAGGTGCGCGACCTGAGCAGCTGGCGCAGCATCATCCTCGGCGGTCTGGCCACGAGCATCGACGCACTCGCCGTCGGCGCCTCGCAGTCGATGGACGGGGTGGACTGGCCGGGCTTCCAGCCCCTGCTGGTGGCCGTCTTCGCCATCACGGCCCTGTCCGTGGTCGTCGGCCTGCGCGGCGGCCGCGCCGCCGGTGCGCGCTTCGGGCGCTGGGCTGAGATCGCCGGCGGCCTCGTGCTGATCGGCATCGGGGTCGGCGTGCTGGTGTAAGTCCATCGGAAATATCAGCACCCTGGCCATCTCTTTCTTTGCCGTTCTCTGGCAGACCCTCAAGGCCGCCCGGACGAATCCGGCGGTGGAGTTGAAAAAGGAGTAGTCAGGATCTTGGTGTAGTGGCAACTGAGCGGGGCGTCGCTGTCGCCGTGCCAGTTGTGCATGCCGTTACCGAGGCAACGGTCGAAAACCTTGCAGTCCTTGCAGGGCCCCGTACGGGCCCAGGTAGCCTTCGCAACTGAAGCTTACGCGCAGGGGCGCATCCTTCTTCTTCCGCTTGGCGGCGATAAAATCCATCATGCTCCTTAATTGCTCCCCGGAAAGGTGCATGTCGGGATCGCCCGCGGCGCGGCCGATGGGGATGACGGTGAATAGGCGCCAATGCCGCGCATCCAGTCGTGCTCCTGTTCCAGTCCGTCCAGACTGATAGTCAAGGCCGGAAGGGCTGGCGGCCGACGAGGGAGCGCCCGAGGGTGAGCGAGTCGGCGTACTCGAGGTCGTCGCCGAAGCCGAGGCCACGGGCGAGCGTGGAGACCTTCACCCCCAGGTTCTCGATCTGGCGGTAGATGTACAGGGCGGTCGTCTCGCCCTCGACATCGCCGGAAAGCGCTAAAATAATTTCGATGTCCCCGAGGGAAACGCTGTCGCCGCCCGGCAGGTCCTCCGTGGCGGCATCCTCCGTGTGCATCCGCTCGATGCGCTCGACCAACTCCTTGATCTTCAGGTCTGAAGGGCCGACACCGTCGATGGGGGAGATGATACCCCCGAGGACGTGATAGACGCCGCGGTACTGGCCCGTGGCCTCGATGCTCATCACGTCGCGCACGCTCTCCACCACGCAGATGGTGCGCGCGTCGCGCGTGTGGTCCGCACAGATCGAGCAGGTGTCCGCGTCGGCGATCATCTGGCAGATGTGGCAGTAGTGCACGTCGTCTGCCAGGCGGTTCACGGCTTCCGTGAAATGGTGGATCTGCTCCGCGGGCTGGCCCAGCAGGTGCAGGGCCAGGCGCAGGGCGCTGCGGGAGCCCACGCCGGGCAGCGAGCCGATGGCCTCGACGGCCTCCTGGAGGATCTTGGAAGGGTATTTCTCGGTAGAATACATTTTTTGCAATTCAGATGGGCAAAGATAGTGAAAATCAGAAATATTTGCTAACTTTGCGCGCCCGTTTTCCGGCAATACCGGACAAGTGGCACAGTAAATAATGTTTAACTACTAGTTTGTTTCAATTACAAAATGGAAGAAATTAAGAACGAAGTTCCTGTGGCTGAGGCTCCCGTCGTGGAAGCTCCCCAGGAGAAAAAAGAAACCAAGGCTGCCGGCGTGCGGATGAATGCATCCGTCAAGCCGGAGGACTTTGACTGGGACGCCTTCGAGGGCGGCGATGTCTACGGCACCACCGACAAGAAGGCCATCGAGGACGCTTACAGCGCCACGCTGTCCAAGGTCGTCGAGAACGAAGTGGTCGAGGGTGAGGTGACCGCCGTCACCAAGCGCGAGGTCGTCGTCACGATCGGTGGTAAGAGCGAGGGCGTCATCCCCGTGTCCGAATTCCGCTACGATCCCGACGTGAAGGTCGGCGACAAGGTGGAAGTGTATGTGGAGTCCGCCGAGGACAAGAAGGGCCAGCTGGTGCTTTCCCACCGCAAGGCCCGCACCCTCAAGTCTTGGGATAGAGTGAACGAGGCCTTCGAGAACGACGAGATCGTGAAGGGCTTCGTCAAGACCCGCACGAAGGGCGGTATGATCGTCGACGTGTTCGGCATCGAGGCCTTCCTGCCGGGCAGCCAGATCGACATCAAGCCGATCCGCGACTACGACCAGTTCGTCAACCAGAACATCGACTGCAAGATCGTCAAGATCAACCAGGAGTTCCGCAACGTCGTCGTTTCCCACAAGGCGCTCCTCGAGGCCGAGCAGGAAGCCAAGCGTGCCGAGCTCATCAGCAAGCTGGAGAAGGGCCAGGTCCTCGAAGGCGTGGTCAAGAACATCACCAACTACGGCGTGTTCGTCGACCTCGGCGGCGTGGACGGTCTCATCCACATCACCGACCTGTCCTGGGGCCGTGTCAACCACCCCGAGGAGGTCGTCACCCTGGACGAGAAGATCAAGGTCGTCGTCCTCGACTTCAACGAGCAGCAGAAGCGCATCGCGCTCGGTCTCAAGCAGCTCACCCCGCACCCTTGGGACAACCTCGACGCCAACCTCAAGGAGGGCGACAAGGTCAAGGGTAAGGTCATCCTCATCGCTGACTACGGCGCCTTCATCGAGATCGAGCCGGGTGTTGAGGGTCTGGTCCACGTGTCCGAAATGTCCTGGTCCCCGCGTCTGCACTCCGCTCAGGAATTCCTGAAGGTCGGCGACGAGGTGGAGGCCCAGGTGCTTTCCATCGACCGCGAGGCCCGCAAGATTTCCCTCGGTCTGAAGCAGCTCATGCCGAACCCTTGGGAGAGCATCCGCGAGAAGTATCCCGTCGGCAGCAAGCAGAAGGCCACGGTCCGCAACATCACCAACTTCGGCGTGTTCGCCGAGCTGGAGGACGGTGTCGAGGGCCTCGTGCACATCAGCGACCTCAGCTGGAACAAGATCAAGCATCCGTCCGAGGTGGTCAACACCGGCGACGTGATCGACGTCCAGATTCTCGACTTCGACGAGCAGAACCACAAGCTCAGCCTCGGCCACAAGCAGCTCACCCCGAACCCTTGGGATGAGATCGAGGCCAAGTTCCCGGTCGGCTCCACCGTTGAGGGTACCATCGCCTCCACCACCGACAAGGGTGCCAACATCACCCTGGACGGTGACGCCGAGGGCTTCGCGTTCAACCGCGAGCTCGTCAAGGAGGACGGCAAGCAGGCCGTCGCCGGCGAGACCCTCCCGTTCAAGGTGGTCGAGCTCCGTCGCTCCACCCGCCGCATTCTCCTGAGCCACCTGCGCACCTACCAGGAGGTCAAGGAGCGTGCCGCCGCCACCGAGGCCGAGAGCACCAAGAAGGCTGTCAAGAAGGTCAACGCCAATGTCGAGAAGACTACGCTCGGCGACATCGACGCGCTGGCCGCTCTGAAGGAGAAGCTCGAGAAAGGCGAGTAATTCCCGATGAACTTCACACTCTCGATAATGGGCACGGCTTCGGCCATGCCCATTTCTGATAGGAATCCAAGCGCCCAGGCCCTCGCCGTGCACGGGCGCTTGTTCCTCTTGGATTGCGGGGAGGGCACGCAGCAGCAGATGCGGCGCGCCCACCTCTCATTCATGAAGGTGGAGGCGATCTTTATTTCCCATATCCACGGCGACCATCTGTTCGGCCTCTTCGGCCTGCTGAACACGATGACCATGTACGGCCGGACGGCCCCGCTCTACATCTATGGTCCCCAGGCCCTGGGCTCCGTGCTCAACTTCTACAAGAACTTCTTCGGCGAGTGGGACTGCTTCGAGATCAAGTTCGTGCCCGTGTGCTGTAAGGAGCCGCAGGTCATCCACACGTCCAAGCACGTGACGGTCAGCGCCTTCCCGCTGCAGCACAAGATCGAGACCTACGGGTACAGATTCGACGAGATAGTGACCGAGCGGCACTGGCAGGAGAATCCGGATTACCATCCGAAGAGCTTCGCCTACTGCTCCGACACCGTCCCCTTCCCCGAGGAGGCGGCGTGGGTGCGCGGGGTGGACCTGCTCTACCACGAGGCCACCTATCCCGACGAAATGGCCGACCGGGCCGTCGCCCACTGGCACTCGACCGCCGGGCAGGCGGCGCAGTGCGCACGCGACGCGGGCGCCGGCCGGCTGGTGATCGGCCACTATTCTTCCCGCATCACCGACTTCGACGCCCTGCTGGCGCAGTGCCAGGCCGTCTTCCCGGCCACCGAGGCCGGCCAGGATGGCAGTGTGCTCGAATTTTAGTATCTTTGTCTCCGATGAAACGGATCCTTCTTCTCCTCGCGGCGGCGACGCTCTTCGTGGGCGCGGCCAAGAATCCCCGGCAGGCCTACGTCGACCGGTACTACCCGCTGGCGGTGCTGGAAATGCAGCGCACCGGCGTGCCGGCGAGCATCACGCTCGCGCAGGGGCTGCTGGAGTCGGGTGCCGGCCTATCGCCGCTGGCCTCCGTGGCCCACAACCATTTCGGCATGAAGTGCCACAACGACTGGGAAGGGGAGAAGTTCTTCAAGGACGACGACCGGGCGAACGAATGCTTCCGTGCCTACGCGAGCGACGAGGAGTCGTACCGCGCCCATTCCGACTTCCTGCGCAGCCGCGAGCGCTACAAGGCGCTCTTTGAGCTCGACCCCACCGACTACAAGGGCTGGGCGCACGGCCTGCGCCGCGCCGGCTACGCCACGGATCCGGGCTACGCCACCAAACTGATCAACCTGATCGAGGATTTCCAGCTCTACCGATACGACACCATGACCGAGGACGACCTCCCCGCCGGGGCGGTCGCAGCCCTCGCTGCCGAGTCCGTGGCTGAACCCGCGGCTGAATCTGCGGCAGAACCGGCCCCGGAAGAGCCTGTGCGCCCGCAGACGGTGCGGGAAGCGCCTGCCCCCGCGGAGCGTGCCGCCACGCCGGCCGTCGTGCTCCGGCCGGAGGATTACAAGGAGTCCGTGTCGCTGTCGCTGGAGCGCCCGGTCTACAAGACCAACGGCGTGCGCTACGTCCGTGCGGTCGAAGGCGAAAGCTGGGCCAGGATCGCAGCCGAATACCGCCTCTCCGTGAAGCAGCTCCTGCGCGACAACGACCTGGACCGCCCGATCGCCCTCACGCCCGGCATGCGCATCTACCTGGAGCGCAAGAAGCCCCAGGCATCGGACAGCGGCCTCTATGAGGTGGATCAGGACGGCCGCACACTCTGGGACATCTCCCAGATGTTCGGCGTCCAGCTGAAAAAGCTCATGCTCTACAACGGCTTCCGCTCCGACATGGTCCTCGAAGCCGGCGACACCGTCATCCTCCGCAAGCTCTGACATTTAGCCCACGTATTCCGAGGGCGGGACGCCGAACTGCTTCTTGAAGGAGGTGGAGAAGTGGGACAGGGTGTTGAAGCCCGTCATCCAGGCGATCTCCGACATGTTGTACTTCCCTTCCTTGAGCAGGTCGGCGGCGCGGTTGAGCTTGTAGCGCTTGAAGAAGACGCCCGGGTTCTCGCCCGTCAGGCCCTTGACCTTGTAGTAGAACTTGGTGCGCGAGATGCGCATCATCTCCGTGATGCGGTTGATGTCCAGCTCCTGGTTGGCCAACTCCTTGTCCATCAGCTCGTAGAGCTCCTTCATGAAGGCGTTGTCGCGCGGCGACAGAGCCTCCGGCTCGATGTCCTCGGTGCTCGTCACGGAGCCGAGCCGCTGGCGCAGCTTGTCGCGGTTCTCCAGCAGGGACTTCACCAGCGCGAGCAGGTAGGACGGGTTGAAGGGCTTGGTCACGTAGGCGTCGGCGCCCTTGTCCAGACCCTGGACCTGGCTCTCCACGGCCACCTTGGCCGTGACCAGGATCACGGGGATGTGGCTGAGCTGGAGGTTGCCCTTGATGGCTTCGCAGAGCTCGTAGCCGCTCATGCCCGGCATCACCACGTCGCTGATCACGAGGTCCGGCGCCTCCTCCTCCAGGGACTTGAGCGTGGACTCGGC
>CADAND010000021.1:0-23528 GCA_902789245.1 uncultured Bacteroidia bacterium | reverse complement strand
TAGTTCGCCACGTCGATGTCGTCGTCCACGACGACGATGCGGCGCTTGTCCTCGGACTCGTCCACCGGGGCCGGCTGGGTCGGGGTCGCTTCCGCGAACGGGACGCGCGGGCGCAGCGGATCGTCGGTGGTGCGCTCGTCCTCGGTGTAGGAGGTGGCGCTGACCGGGAGGATGAAGGTGAATTCGGCCCCGCCGTCGACGCGGTTGCGGGCGTGGATGTAGCCGTGGTGCAGCTCCGCGAGCGCGCGGGAATAGAAGAGGCCGATGCCGGTGCCCGCGGCGTCGCCGCGCCCGGCCTGGTTGAAGCGTTCGAAGATCTTCTCGATCTGGTCCTCCGGGATGCCGCGGCCGGTGTCGGAGACGCGGATCTGCGCGTAGCGCGTATCGGTATCGGCGTCCGTGAGCGGGAAGTCGCGGGCGACTTCCTCGCGGGGGAGGACGTCGAAGGAGAGCGCGACCTTGCCGCCCGGCGGCGTGAATTTCATGGCGTTGGACAGCAGGTTCATCGTGATCTTGGTCACCTTGTCGGCGTCGCGCCACATCGTGAAGCTGTCCTCGAGGCCGTGGGTATTGAACTCGATGCCCTTGGATCCGGCATTGAACCGGAACAGGTCGGCGGATTCGTTGAGCGGCGCCACGATGTCTCCTTCGGCGACTTTGAGCTGGAGCTTCTTGTTGTTGATGCGGTTGAAGTCAAGCAGCTGGCCCACCAGCGAGAGCATCCAGGCCGTGTTCCGCTGGACGATGCCGACCAGCTGGCGGTCCTGTCCGTGGATGTCGGGCGAGGCGGCCAGCTGCTCCGCAGGCCCTGCGATCATCGTGAGCGGGGTGCGGAATTCGTGCGCCACGTTGGCGAAATAGTTCATCTGTACCTGATTCAGGCGCTTCTCGTCCTCCTGGGCGGCTTCCGCGCGTTCGCGTTCGCGCCGCTCCTCGCGGATGTGCCTGGCGGCCTCTTTGCGCACGCGCTTGATGCGGCGGTACACGGTCCAGAGGTAGAAAAGAAGGCCTGCCGTGCCGATCCAGAAGAGAATCCGCGCCCACCAGGTGCGGTACCACGGCGGCAGAATCCGGATCTGGAGGGAATCCTCGGAGGCTTCGTCTCCCTGAATGCGTGCCCGGAAGCGGTATCGCCCTGCGGGCAGGTTGGCATAATTGGCTTCGCCGGCCCGGCCGGCATCGATCCAGTAGCCGTCGAAGCCGTCCATCATGTACTCATAGCGTAGACCGGAATGCTCCTCATAGTTGAGTGCCGCATAGGAGATGCTGAATCCGTTCTGGTCGGAGCGGATGGTGATGTCCGGGTGTTGCGACAGCTCCTTGGCGATGGGCCCGTCATGGGAGGGGGCGACGAGGTCATTGTGGATTTTCAAGTCTTCGAAGACCAGCTTGGCTGTGTGCTTGCGCTGGATGTCGAGCGGATTGAAGACGGTGAGCCCGTGCGTGCCGCCGAAGACCAGCGTCCCGTCCGGCAGGGTGCAGGAGGAACGGTTGTAGAACTGGTTGCCTCCGATGCCGTCATAGTCGTAATATGCCGTGAAACTGCCGACGGTGCGGTCGAAACGGCACAGGCCGTTCTGGGTGCTGACCCAGATGTTTCCCTGCTGGTCTTCCACGATGGAGCAGACGTCCGGGCAGGAGATTCCCTCGACCGGAAGCGTGCGCTGGGAGCTCCGGTCGTGCCGGAACAGTCCGTTGCCCACGGTGCCGAGCCAGACGTCCCCGACGCTGTCCAGGAACAGGCAGCTGGGGTCCATGACCGCGTGGCGGAGGTTCCCTTTCCATTCATCGGACGGAGTCCCGATGAAGCGGGATTCGCCGGAATTGGTGAAGACTTCGCACATCATGTTGTCGCGGGAGGAGACCAGCATCCGCCCTGGCGAGACCTGGACCAGCGCCGGAGCGAAACTTCTGGTTTCGCTGGGCAGCTGGAACGCCTCCACTTTGCGTGTATCCTTGTCGTAGCGGACCAGGTCGTCGGAATAGCCGGAGATCCAGATGCGCCCCAGATCGTCCTGGGAGAATGTGGTGGGGTTGGTCATGGCGAAGCGGTCGAGCAGCTGCATCTGAGAGCCGTTGTAGCGGCAGCGAAGCACCTGGTATTTCTCCGTCATGGCCAGCCAGATTTCGCCCTGGGCATCGCAGAAAATGCTGGAACAACGAATGTATCCGACATTGCTGTCAGGGACAAAGCGGTTCAGGTCGATCGGGCGTAAATCCTTGGTATTGAGATCGTAAACGAAAAGGCCGTCGTTGAGCGTAGCAATCCAGAGCCTGTTCTCACGGTCGGCGCAGACGGAAATGACCGATTTGCGTTCGAATCGGTCCGCCAGATAGCGGTTCCCCTTGAAGCCGTTCTTGTCCGCATAGGAGACGGCAAATCCCTGGTCGGTGGCGCCGAACCAGAGGTTGCCGCGGCTGTCGCGGAAAATGGTGCGGATCTCGAAATCCGGAATGTCGTAAGGGAATCCCGGATCGGACTGGTGCAGCAGGCGGCCTGTGCCCAGATTGTAGCAGAACATGCCGTCCGTAATGGTGTGCAGGAGCATGTCCGCGCCGTTCGAGAAGAGGATGTCGATGTCCCCCTGGACCAGTCTCGGTTCTTGCAGGATGATTTGCGGCACATCCAGCCACTTCTCCGTCCGGGGATCGAAAATGCTCAGCCTTCCCATGCCGGAAAGCCAGATCTCGCCCCTGGATGACAGGGCGAAGTGGTAGGCCGGATGCGGGGTGGGCCAGTTTCCGATGGCGGTAAAGTTCGAAGGATCGAAGCAGCGGAGGTCCCGCAGGGTGAATGTCCAGAGACGTCCGTCCGGGGCCACCACGGAGCTGTATCCGCCGTAATCCCGGATGGCGGAGCGGATGCGCCCCGACTCGGGGTCATAGTAGGAGAGCTGTCCCGACCGGTTGAAGAGCAGCTTCCCGTCGCGCGTCTCCAGGATTTCATTGATGCCCGCCGCCTCGCCGTCTATCGGAATGCGGAGGAACTGCCCGTCGTCCGTATGGAGGGCGACTCCGTTCGAGGTGCCGATCCAGAGTTGGCCGGCTGCGCTGCGGTGCAGGGCGGTGATGTGGTTGTCCGGGAGACCAAGCGTGTCGTCCGCGCAGAAATACTGGTGGTAGTCCTGGATGGTATATTTGTTGAGCCCGCGGAAAGTGCCGATCCAGATGTGTCCGTCGGCATCTTCGGTGAAGGCCTCTACCCGCTGGTTGGATATGCGGTCGGCGATGACGATGTTGCTGTCTGTGCGGACGGATCCCGGTGCAGTGTGCTGCCCTTTGCAGGCGGCTGCCAGCAGCGGAAGGAGGATAATCCAGAAGTGCGGTTTCATGGTGGGGGACTTGTTTGGTTGTTCAAATATAATGATTTTCGTATAAATAGAATCATGTGTCGTATTCTGTTGTACGAAAAGAAAAAGATTCGTTTTTACGAAAAAAAGAAAAAAACCGGTAATGGGTAATTTTGCAGAAAAGAATAAAATATCGCCACATGATCATTTTTCATTCATCCGTCCGCGTTGCCGTTATCCTGTCCGTCTGCCTGGCGCTGTGTGCCTGCGCATCCAAAGACGGGAAGGAAAAAAGCGTCCACTCCCATGAACTCGAAACCTCGGCCAAACTGAGCACGGTGCAGATCCGTTCCGGTGCCGTGGCCGGCTACATCGAGGATGGCGTTTACACATATAAAGGAATCCCGTACGCCAAGGCGGACCGTTTCCAGCCCGCGGTCGATCCCGACCCGTGGGAGGGTGTCCGCGCCAGCCGCGCTTATGGCCCGACCTGCCCGCAGGGGGCCCGTACCGGCTGGTACGACGACAACCAGGCCTTTGCGATGCACTGGGACGACGGCTTCCCCGGAGAGGACTGCCTGCGCGTCAATGTGTGGACCGCCGGCATTGGCGACGGCGCCAGGCGTCCGGTGATGGTGTGGCTGCACGGCGGCGGCTTCAGCGCCGGCTCCGGCCAGGAGCAGATCGGCTATGACGGCGCCAACCTGGCCCGCGACCACGGCGTCGTGGTGGTCTCCCTGAACCACCGGCTCAACGTGCTCGGTTTCCTCGATCTGTCCGGCTTCGGCGCCCGCTACGCCGCTTCCTGCAACCTGGGCATGACCGATATCGTGAAGGCACTCGAGTGGGTGCGTGACAACATTTCCGCGTTTGGCGGCGATCCCGCCAACGTGACCATCTTCGGCCAGTCCGGCGGTGGCGGCAAGGTCAGCACCCTGCTCGCCATGCCCGCCGCCCAGGGCCTCTTCGGCAAGGCCATCGTGGAGAGCGGCTCCATTCTGGAGGCGCTGCCGCAGAAGTGGTCCCGCCGCATCGGCGCGGCCACGGTCCGCCGGCTGGGCATCAATCCGGCACACATCGCCGAGATTGAAAAGATCCCGTACGCCACCCTTCTGGCAGCTTATGAAGCCGCCGTGGCGGAGGTCCGCCAGGAGGCGGAACAGGATGGCGAACTGCCTGCCAACTTCTTGAACCAGCTCATTTTCGGGACGCGTCCCGTGGTGGACGGGACCATCCTGCCTAACCAGCCCGGCGCTCCTGCCTCCCTCTCGCTCTCCAGGGATATTCCCATGATCATCGGCACGACCTACCACGAATTCACGCGCGACCAGGAGGATCCGATCTTCAAGCCGCTTGCGATTCAGCAGGCCGCCAGCCGGACGGCTGCCGGATGCGCCCCGGTCTATCTGTACCAGTTCACCTGGGAGTCCCCGGTGCTGGACGGGGCCCTCGGCAGCACGCACTGCATGGAGATTCCCTTCGTTTTTGACAACGTAGCCCTGCACCGCACCCTGACCGGCGGCGGAGATGACGCCATCGAGCTGGGCCACCGCGTGAGCCGTCTCTGGACGAACTTCGCCAAGACCGGCGTTCCCTCCGCGTCCGGCATGCCGGACTGGGAGCCCTATCCGGCCACGATGATCCTGAACATCCATTCCGAATTGAGAAAATGAAACAATTCTAGAATACGTATAGTTTTTGGTTAAAATAAAGGGGTCGATGACGTCCGCCGTGAGGTTGATTCCTCGACATAATATTAGTTTTTGGTTCAGGAAGGGCCTGCTGTCGCGGCAGGCCTTTCTTCGTTTCGTACATATTATTGCCTGCCTGTTCAAAATAACGTCCTGCGCATGCTCGCAGGGATCATCTCTGAATAATCTGATTATATTTGTGTTGGGAAAAACCTATCTAATAACACAAATCATATGAAGAAGCAACTGACCATTCTTGCCGCACTCCTGATCGGAGTGTCGGCCTTCGCCCAGCAGGCCCTGTTCGGCGGCGCGGGCGTCGAGTCTCCCGTCATCAATCCTGACGGCACCGTGACCTTCCGCTATCAGAACCGCAAGGCCGTGCGCGTGACCCTGTCCGGCGATTTCCTGCCCGTCCAGCATCTCGAGTTCGAGATGAACGGACAGAAGATCAGCTACGACGCCCCCGGCGTCGCGGAGCTGCGCGAGAACAATGGCGTGTGGGAGTACACCACCCCCTTCGCCGTGGAGCCTGAGATGTATACTTATACTTTCAACGTGGACGGCACGCAGGAGATCGATCCGAACAATGTCTTCGTGAACCGCGACATCGCCTCCCTGACCAGCGTGCTGCTGGTCCCGCAGGAGGGTGCGCGCAGCGACCTCTACGCCATCCACCGCGTCCCGCACGGGACCGTGTCCAAGGTCTGGTACCACAGCGATACCGAGGGCTTCGACCGCCGCATGACGGTCTACACCCCGGCCGGCTATGAGAGCTCCAAGGCCAAGTATCCTGTCCTGTACGTGCTGCACGGCATCGGCGGCGACGAGGATGCCTGGGTGACCCAGGGCCGCGCCACGCAGATCCTCGACAACTTGATCGCGCGCGGCCAGGCCAAGCCGATGATCGTCGTCTTCACCAACGGCAACATCTCCCAGGAGGCTGCTCCGCTGGAGAACTCCACCGGCTACACCCGTCCGACGATGGACCTGCCGCAGACGATGGAGGGCACCTTCGAGACCGCTTTCCCGGAGGTCGTGAAGTTTATCGACAGCCACTACCGCACCATCGCGAAGAAGCAGTCCCGCGCTATCTGCGGTCTGTCCATGGGCGGTTTCCACACGCTGTACATCACCTTGAACAATCCGGATATGTTCAATTATTCCGGTATGTTCTCCGCCGCCATCGGCACGGGCTCCGAGCAGACGGCTGCGCACAAGGAGGTCTATGAGAATGTGGACGGCAAGCTGGCGACCTATTTCTCCAAAAAGCCCGCGATGCTCTGGATCGGCATCGGCCGTACAGACTTCCTCATCCAGTCCAACAACGAGTTCCGCGCGAAGCTCGACGCGGCCGGCTATCCGTACAAGTATATGGAGACCGACGGCGGCCACATCTGGAAGAACTGGCGCATCTACCTCAGCGAGTTCGTTCCGCTGCTGTTCAAATAGCGTATCGTCATTCGCCGTATCTGACCGGCGAATCCGTTACTGAAAATACCCTTTATCTGTTACAGAATCGCGATTTTGCGATTCTGTAACTGTATTTATCCGTATTCTGTTCCCGATTGCCCGGATTGCCGTGCGGGGGCGTTGTAGAAGGCGTGCGGCAGTTCGTCACGGGCGGGCCTTTTTTGGGCCCGAACGGGACGAAGCTGCTGACGCCGTGCGAGGGGGCAAGCCGGGCACAAATAAAGGAGGGCCCGCCTCGCGGCGGACCCTCCCAACCAAAACCATTACTTTTTTTATAGAGTGACTTCCGCCTGTTGACGGATGTCATCGGAGGCTGCGCCGAGGAGGAGCTGCAGTTTGCCGTGCTCCAGATCCCAGGCGTTCTTTTCAACATTCCAGTAGCGGAGATCCTTGACGGGGATCTCGAGGGTGACGGTCTTCTTCTCGCCGCCGTTCAAGGACACGCGGGCGAAGCTCTTGAGCTCCTTGGCCGGCCATTCGACAGTGGCTTCGGGACGGGCGACGTAGAGCTGGACGACTTCGTCGGCAGCCATCTGCCCCTCGTTGCAGAGGTCGAAGGTGACTTTCACGACATCGGCGGTGGCGGAAGCCGTCATCGGGCCGTAAGCGAAGCTGACATAGCTCAGGCCGTGGCCGAAGGCGTACATCGGCTTAATCTCCTTGGTGTCGAACCAGCGGTAGCCCACGAGGGAACCTTCGGTGTACTTGGAGGTCGGTTTCGGCATGGCGTCGATAATCCGCTGGCGCTCTTCGCGGCTCATCTGCGTGGCGTCGGCGCGGTACATCAGGGTGAAGAGGTCGCCGCCCTGGGTCTTGTCGGGGAAGTTGCCCAGCGCGAAGGCCGGGGAATCCTCGAGCCTGGCGGGGAAGGTGAACGGCAGCTTGCCGGACGGGGCGATGTCGCCGAAGAGGACCTCGGCCAGGGCGGTGCCGCCCTCGGTGCCGTTCCACCAGCCCTGGACGATGGCCGGGCTGACGGGCTCGAGCTGACGCAGGTCGGTCGGACCGCCGGAGATCAGCACGGTGACGAGGTTCTTGTTGGCCTCGTAGAGGGCCTTCACGACCTCATTCTGGCCGGTCGGCAGGTCGATGTTGGTACGGTCGCTGCCTTCGGTCTCGATGCTCTTGTTGGTGCCGCCGAAGAAGATCACGACGTCGGCTTCCTTCGCGAGCTTCACGGCCTCGGCGAGCAGGGCCTTGTCGGCCGGCTCATCAATGGCAGCGGCCTCCAGCGGATTGGCCTTGGCGGGAGCGGGTCCCCAGCGGCGGCCCGGGAAGTTCTTGTACCCCGGGGCGTAGAGCACCTCCACGTCCTTGCCGGCGCGCTTCTGGATGCCCTCGAGCGGGGTGACCTCGTAGAGCGCCTTGACACCGGCACCCATGCCGCCGGACTGGGTCTTCAGGACGGCGTTCTGGCCGATGACGGCGATCTTCCTGATATCTTTGGCGAGCGGCAGGACCGCGCCTTCATTCTTGAGCAGGACGATGGACTTCTCGGCCACGGCCTTGGCAATCTGCTGGCACTCCGGCTGGGAGGTCATCTTCGTGTTGGCGACGTCGTCCGGGATGGCCTCGATGGCGTAGCGGACGCGCAGGATCTGCTTGACCTTCTCGTCCACGAGCTTCTCGGTCAGGGCGCCCGTGGCGATGGAGTCGATGACCGGCTGGCCGAGGTAGTTGCTGCCCGTCATCTGGACGTTCAGGCCGTGGAGCATGGCGCCCATCGTGCTGTGGGTGCCGCCCCAGTCGGAAACGGTGAAGCCCTTGAAGCCCCACTCGCCGCGGAGGATCTCGTTGAGCAGGTGCTCGTTCTCGGAGCAGTAGTCGCCGTTGACCTTGTTGTAGGCCGGCATCACGCTCATGGCACCGCCCTCGACGATGGCGCGCTCGAAGGGCTTGAGGTAGATCTCGCGCAGGGTGCGCTCGTCCACCTGGGCGTCCACGCTGCCGCGGTTGGTCTCCTGGTTATTGACGGCGAAATGCTTGATACACACGGCCGTGCCCTGGTCCTGGACACCCTTGGTGTAGCCCAGGGAAAGGGCGGCGCTGAGGATAGGATCCTCGCTGAGGTATTCGTAGGTGCGGCCGCCGACCGGCAGGCGCTGGATGTTCACGGCCGGGCCGAGGATGACGTCCTTGCCGCGCAGGCGGGCCTCGATGCCCATACCCTTGCCGTACTCATAGGCCAGCTCCTCGGACCAGGTGGCCGCCAGGGCGGAACCGGTCGGGAAGAAGGTGGCGGAGTCGAGCTTCCAGCCCGCGGACTGGAATCCGTTGGGCACGCCCTCTTCGCGGATACCGAAGGGACCGTCGGCATAGTGCATGTCGGCGATGCCGAGACGCTCGACACCGGCGGAGGACATGTTCGTCTTGCTGTGAAGCATGTTGACTTTCTCCTCGAGGGTCATCTGGGCGATGACCTCGTCAATCTTTTTGTCATTGACGGTCAGCTTGTCCTGCGGGGACTTCGGAGCTGACGTGCACGCGGCCAGGCAGAGGGCCACGACGGACAGGTAGGTAAGTTTTCTGTACATAATCATGCTGATTGAGTGTACGAAAGTAAGGAATAAAAGGTAAACTGACAAGGAAATCCCGGGCGGCTGAACAATTATGAAAACAATTGAACCAGCCGGGTAAAGGATTCTCGTCGCGGGTGCGTAATTTTGTCATGGACAGATCCTTTACAATTATCACTATATGAAGAAAACACTGATCCTTCTGCTTCTTGCGTGCGCCTGCACGGCCAAGAATCCCGTCCTCACCGTCGAGGGCGGCCAGATCCAGGGCGTTGAGACGGAAACCTCCGGCGTCATCGTTTACCGCGGCATCCCCTTCGCCGCTCCACCCGTGGGCGAGCTCCGCTGGAAAGAGCCCCAGCCGGTCATTCCCTGGGAGGGAGTCAGGATGGCGGACAGCTGGGGCCACCCCGCCTGGCAGTCCAAACATACGCCCGGCGGCTACACGCCTGAATTCTTCTTCGACGGTGATCCCGAGTTCAGCGAGGACTGCCTCTACCTGAACGTCTGGACGCCCGCGGCCGGCCAGCCCGGCAGGAAACTGCCCGTGACCCTGTGGATCCACGGCGGCGGCTATACCGCCGGCTGGGGCTTCGAGCCTGAAATGGACGGCGAAGAGTGGGCTGCGCACGGCGGCGTGCTCGTCACCTTCAACTACCGCCTCGGCCTGCTGGGCTTCTTCACGCATCCCGCCCTCTCCGCCGAGAGCCCGCACGGAGTGTCCGGCAACTACGGCATGCTCGACCAGATCGCCGCGCTGAAGTGGGTCAAGGCCAATATCGCCCAGTTCGGCGGCGATCCTGACCACATCACCATCATGGGGCAGAGCGCCGGTGCTATGAGTGTGCAGACCCTCGTCAGCTCCCCGCTGTCCCGCGACCTGATCGCCGGTGCGATCATCCAGAGCGGTGGCGGCGTCTCCGACCAGCCGACGCTCGGCGGCGCCCCCCTGAAGGAGAGCGAGGAGGCTGGCAAGGCCCTGATGGACTGGGCCGGCTATGATACGCTGGAGAAAATGCGCGCCGCCACGCCCGAAGAGCTGATGTCCCTGGGTACGCGCTATATGCGGGAGACGCACCAGTTCCTGCGCGCCGGATCTTCACCCGTCGTGGACGGGTGGGCCTATCCCGAGACCTTCAACCAGGCCGCGCAGGCCGGCCATATCTCGAACGTTCCCTACCTGATCGGCAGCACCCTGGACGATATGGGCGTGCTTGCGCTCGGCATCGACCGCTTCTGCCTCCTGCGCGAGAAGGCCGGTATTCCGGCCTACGCCTACCAGTTCGCCCGGCGCCTCCCGACCGACGGCCGGGAAGGGGTGCTGCAGGGAGCCTTCCATTCTTCGGAACTCTGGTACACCTTCAAGTCGCTGCGCTTCTGCTGGCGTCCTTTCACGGAAGGGGACTATGATCTGTCCGAGCAGATGATCCGCAGCTGGACCAACTTCGCCGCCACCGGCAATCCGAACGGCAAGGGGGTGAGCCTCTGGACGCCCTTCACCGCCGACAGTCCGGAGTACATGGTTTTCAGACTGGACGAGGCCGGAGAGGTCGCTTCTGCGATGGGCCCGATGCTCAAGCCGTAAGCGCGCGTCTGCGCGTTATAATTTGACGTTCTTTTTCAGCCGGATATCGGCTGAAGACGCACCGATCTGGATCCTGGCGCGGCGGCCTTTGAACGCAAAGGCGTGCTGCGCCTCGTTCCATAGTTTGAGGTCGTCCGCCGGGACGCGGATCTCCACCTCCTTCGTCTCGCCGGCCTTGAGCGCGATGCGCTCGAAGCCGCGCAGGCGGCGGGTCGCGTCGTCCCCCTTGAAGCTGGCATAGAGCTGGACGACTTCCTCGCCGTCGCGGCTGCCCGTGTTCTTCAGACGGAAGCGGAAGACGAAGTCGTCGCCGTCGCGGGAGGCCTTCAGGCCGGAATATTTGAAGCTCGTGTAGCTCAGGCCGTAACCGAAGGGGAAGAGGGGCTTGCCCTTGAAATACATGTAGGTGCGGCCGTGACGGATGTCATAGTCGAGCATGTTCGGCAGGTCCAGGATGTCGCGCACCCAGGTCTGGTTGAGGCGGCCGGCGGGGTTGTAGTCGCCGAAGAGCACGTCCGCGAGAGCGTTGCCGAGCTCCTGGCTGCAGTGCGTCAGGTGCACGATGGCGGGCACGTTCTCCGCCGTCCAGTTGATGGCGAAGGGGAAGCTGCTGATCAGCGTGACCACGGTGTTGTGGTTCGCCTGCCAGACGACCTTGATCAGGTCCTCGGTCTCCAGCTGGAGGCTGCGGCGGTCCAGGGCTTCGCGGCCGTCACCGGCCACGGTGCCGTAGGCCCACGGCGCCTGGACCGTCTGGCCGTCCCAGTCGGGGCTGGTGGCGGGGTGGTTGCCCACGCAGACGATACAGACATCCGCCCACTTGGCAAGCTCCTGCGCCGATCCGTCGGAGTCCCAGCGCTGGAAGCGGACCTCCGCGTCGCTGCCTTCGACCTTGGCCCTGATGCCCTCGAGCGGGCTCACGCGGTAGGCGGGCAGGGCGCCGTACCAATCTTTCAGGACGGCTTCGGCGCGGTTGCCGAACACGGCGATCTTCTTGACTTTATTCTTGTCGATGGGAAGCAGGTCCCCGTCGTTCTTCAGGAGGACGACGGACTTCTGCGTCACCAGGCGCGCCTTGTCCTTGAACTCCTGGCGCTCCCAGGGGATGTCCTCGTCGGAGCCGAACTCCTGCGCGTCATACGGACATGCGGCGTCCATCAGGCCGAGCTTGAGCATCGTGCGGAGGTTGTTCTTCGTGCGGGCGTCCAGGACTTCGTCGGAGATGAAGCCGGCGTCGTAGGCCGTCTTGACCTGCTGGAAATTGGAGTCGATGAAGCGCGTCAGGCCGGCCTCCAGGGCCATCTTGACGGCCGTGTTGATGTCGGGGGCGTAGCCGTGCGGATCGACCATGTAGCGCAGCGCGCCGGCGTCGTCCACGATGGTGCCGTCCATGCCCCACTCGTCCCGCAGGATCGTGCCGATGAAGTCGTTCGCGATGCAGGGCACGCCGTTGTAGGCGTTGTAGGCCGTCATCAGCGACTTGGCTCCCGCGCGGGCGCCTTTCCAGAAGCCGTAGGAATAGTAGTCGCGGAAGAGCGCCTCGTCGAAGCGGGAGTCGGTGCCAAAGCGGCCGTCCTCGTTGCTGTTCGCGAGGAAATGCTTCATCAGCGCGGCGCCGCGCCAGTACTGCGGGTCGTCGCCCTGGATGCCGCGCACTTCGGCGGCCACCAGCTCACCCACGAGGTAGGGATCTTCGCCGAAGCACTCCTCGGTGCGGCCCCAGCGGGGGTCGCGGGCGAGGTCGGCGTTGGGCGCCCAGAGCACGAGGGTCTTGAAGGGGGCGCCGTTGGAGTAGAAGCGCGCCTCGTACGACATCACCTCACCCATGATGCGGGCCATCTCCCGGTCCCAGGTCTCGCCGACGCCGTAGGCCTGCGGGAAGGCCGTGCTGTTGCGGTACTTGGGCGGAGTCCAGCCCGGCCAGCGGAAAGCCGGTCCGGGGTTCAGGGCGGGCAGCTCGCTGTCACCGCCGCGCACGATGCCGTGGATGGCCTCCGTGGCGCCGGGCCCCGCGATGCCGAGGCGCGGGACGCCCTGGCCGACGACGGTCATGATCTTCTCGTCCACGGTCATCAGGGAGACGGCGTTGTCCAGCCGTTCATCCTCGGAGAGGGCGGGATTCTGGAAGGGATAGGAAAATTCCTGGGCTCGGAGCGTGCCGGATGCCACCAGCAACAGGCAGGCAATCAGTCGGGTGATTCGTTTCATGGTGCTAATTTAAGAAAAAGGGCCGGCCCTTGCAAGGGCCGGCCCTGATTCAGGTTCAGGCTTTTACGCTTTTATTCCCAGATGACTTCCTCGATACTGCTGAAGTCGGCAGATACCTTGTAGGTCTTGGAGAAGTTGTAGTAGTTGTTGCCGTTGAAGCCGTTGCCCGCCGCGAGGGCCGCGATGCGGATGTAGCGGTCCTGCTCATACTTGAACAGTTCGGCGTTCGCGGGAGCGGTGGTGTCGATGGACAGCGTTACACTCTCACCCGGGTTCGCAGCCGGTTTCTGGCTCCAGGTGGACCAGTCGAAGGAGCCTTCGCGCTTGGCGCCGGCGTCGTTCTTGGCCATGTTGAAGTAGTTGTAACCGACGAACACCTGCGTATTCGCGCACAGGGCGACCGTGTTGATGGAATTGGCCTTCGTGGCGTCTCCCAGCTCGACCTTGAAGGTCGCGATGATCTTCTTGGTGGCGGCGTCGTAGTGGAAATCCTCAACGACGATGCGGCAGTACGGCGTCACGGTGAAGTCCACCGTATTGGCGCCCTTCTTGAGCGTGAAGTCGACGTTCTCCGGTGCGTAGCAGGGGAGGTTCTTGGTGTCGAGCTTGTAGTCGGCGGCAAAGACCAGGTTGTTGGTGTACTGGCCGTCGAAACGGACCATCCAGTTCTGATCCTCGGAAACCTGCTGGCCGTCGTTTCCCTTCCAGCCCTGCTCGATCACGACCATCGAACCGACGGTGGTGGTCTTCATGGACCAGCTGCCCCAGTCCCAGACGGAGGAGACAGAGGACTCGATACCCATCTTCTCGCCGGTCTTGGAGTCCAGGAACCGTCCGGTCACCTGGGCGTTGGGGCCGTCAAAATTGTCCAGCTTGAGCAGGTCGCAGGATGCGAAGAAACCCACGGAGAGGACGAGCGTTATGATAGTTGCTAACTTTTTCATTTTCTTACTGTTGTTTGTTGTTGGGGTCGATACGGTTCTTCGAGTAGTTCGGAATCTGCTGATAGTAGTCATCCGCCTTGAAGTTGAAGAAGCCACTGTATCCCTGCTTGGCCGTCGCGTTGTACGGGTAGCAGCGGACAAAGATCCACTGTGCGGTGTCGCCGGACAGGTCTGCGAGGGGGATCAGGGTGAGCTTGCTGGTGGTCTCGCCCTCTTCCATGCTCTTGGTGCCCTGGGTGATGAAGCCGCGGCGGCGGTGGAGGACATGGCTCCACTGATTCTCGAATGCGAATTCGCACTTCCACTCGTGGAGCACGTTCTCGAGGGTCAGCTCGACATCATCTTTGAAACCGGCACGGTGGCGCACGTCGTTCAGGCACTTGGCAGCGAGCGTTTCGTTGCCCATGCCGCTCTCGACCACGGCCTCGGCGTAGGTGAGGAGGATCTCGGAGTAGCGCATGTTGTACCAGGGCGTCTGCGGGTTCGGGTTGTTGCCGCTTTCGTCCAGGCCCTTGCGGATCTGGAAGCAGTAGAACGAACGGTTGGAATCGTTGATGTCCTTGTCCAGCTTATAGAAGAAGGAGTTCTCGTCCGCAGCACCGCCGTAAGGGTAGTACTCGACGCCGTTCTTGACGACACCGTTGTTGTTGCCGGGGTAGAGGGCGAGGGTGCCGTCCGGCATCACCAGGCCGCCCTGCTCGTTGATGGTCGTGCCGCGGAAGTTGGAACCGGGGTAGCAGACCCAGGCCTGGAAGCGGGCGTCCTTCAGCTTGAAGGGCTCGTCAACGGAGTTGTAGTGCTTGTAGTTCGCGACCATGTCGGCCTTGAACTGCTTCTCGTCGGTGAGGTAGGTGCTCTCGTCGCCGCTGATCATGGTCTGGATCTTGCCGTCCTTGCGGGCGCGGGTCTTGTCGCTGTCATAGTAGTCATACTCGTCGGCCAGGTTCAAGGTGACGGAATACGTACCCTGCAGGTAGCCGGTGATGACCTGGTTCGGACCCCAGCCCTGGTTGCCGTTGCCGGAATCGGAGCTGCCGTTCTTGTAGGAGCGGCCGAAGATGCCTTCCTTGGTGTCGTAGTTCTGGAAGAGGGTGATCAGGTTGCTCACGGCGGCGTCAATGTTGGCGGGCTCGGCTCCGGCGAGCTCGTACTTGCCGGAAAGGATGACCGCAGAGGCGGCGTCGATGGCCTGACGGTAGTAATCGTCGGCATAGGAAGCTTCCATGTAGGTGAGCTTCTTCTTGACGGCGATGTAGTTTTCGTTCAGGGGAGCACGGTTCCAGTACTTGCTCTCGGACGCAGCCCAGAGGGCGGCGCGGGCCTTCATGGCGAGGGCGGTGTACTTGTTGGCGCGCATGGCCTGGTCCTGACGCTCGGGCATCATGTCGGCAGCAGCCTGGAATTCGTCGAGGACCCAGTCCCAGGACTCCTTCTCGGTGGAGCGGGGGATGTAGAGCTTCTCGCTGTCGATGGGCTCGTTATCGAGCAGGTGGTCCAGGATAGGAATACCGCCGTAGGCGCGGACGCTGGCGAAGTAGTAGCAGGCGCGGAGGAAACGACCCTCGCCCAGGTAGGCGTTGGCAGTCTCTTCATCGATGCGGCCGGCAGCTTTCTCCTGCTCGACAGCTTCCATGAACTTGTGGACGGAACGGATCGTGCCGTAGGACCAGAAACTGGTGGTTCCGTCGCCGTAGGACGGCGTGGAACGGCTGCCATTGGCGAACATGCTGTTCTGGTCGGAGCTGGACATGCTCATGTCCGGCAGGTTGGAATAGAGGTTCGCAAGCAGGGCGAGGAAACCGGAATTAGAGGCCATCAGGTCTTCGGCCTTCACTTTGCTCAGGTCTCCCTCCATGTTGTCGAAGAACTTGTCACAGGACATCAGTCCGAGGGAGAGTCCGGCAATCAGGATATATCTGAATATCTTTTTCATTGCGATGCAGGATTAGAAGTTGAGGTTGAAACCGAAGCTGTAGGTCCGGTTGATAGGGAAGTCACCACCCTGGCGGCCGTTGTCGCTGGACTCAGGATCCACGTACTTCAGAAGCTTGTTGCAGAAGGTCAGGAGGTTGCCGCCGTTGAAGAACACGCGGGCGCTCTTGATACCCACCTTCTTGAGGAAGTTCGGGGACACGCGGTAGCCGAGCTCGATGGTCTTCAGACGCAGGTAGGTGGCGTTGACGAAGTTGTACGGCTGGTTGTTGGTGTAGGTGGCGTTGTGCGCGGCACCGGTCTGGTTCACGCGCGCAAGGGCCGGCCAGTAACCCTCGATCCACTGGGTGGCAGGATCCCAAGGATCGTCGCCGTAGTTGGCCACGTGGTAGGAATCCGTGTACTGCGAAGGCATGAAGTAGAGGTAGCCCGTGCCGGCGAAGCCGCTCAGGGAGACGCTCTTGGTCTTCATGGCAGCGCCGCTGAAGATGAGGTTGAAGTCGAAGTTCTTGTAGCTGCCTCCGATGGTGAAGCCGAACTGCAGAGGCGGCATGCTGCTGCCCCAGGTGTAGTAGACGTCCTCGCCGTCGATGTAGCCGTTGCCGTTGCGGTCAACGATCTGGTACATACCCGGAACGAGTGCACGGTTGCCTTCGCCGCTACCGTTGGTGTCATAGAGCACCTGGCTGGCGTTGGTCTCGTTGAGGTTGTGGAAGCGCTCGCCGGTCCACTGGTAGATGGAGCCGCTCATGTAACCGTTCCAACGGTTCAGGTTGCAGTTCCTCCAGTAGTCCATGGAGGACTTGTACTCGCGGGTGTTCTCGGACTCGATGTAGGTCATCCGGCTGCGCGTCAGGGAAATCTGGCCCTGGACACGGTAGGAGAAGTCGCCGATGCTGTTGCGGTGATACAGGGACAGTTCCAGACCCTGGTTCTCGCTCACGTTCAGGTTCTCCTGCGGGATGCTGATGGCGTAGAAGTCCGGGATGCTGACGCTGCGGGTGGCGGCGATGCCGCTGGTCACGCGACGGAACCAGTCGAAGGTACCGCCGAGTTTGCCGCGCCACAGTTCGAAGTCCACACCGAAGTCCATCATCCGGACGGTAGCCCAGGTCAGGACGGTGTTGGCGATGGAGTTGTTGGCAAAGCCGGTGCTGTTGGCGCCCTCGTTGAAGACCCAGGAGCCGCTCTTGCCGTAACCGTTGATATAAGCGTACGGGCTGCCCTGGATGGAACCGGTGCGACCGTCAGACCAACGGAACTTCAGGTTGTTGACGAACGGAAGGGCCTGCTTGAAGAATTTCTCTTCGGAGATGCGCCAACCGAGGGAGTAGGACGGGAACAGCGACCAGCGCTTGCCCTTCATGAACTGGTAGTTGCCATCGTAGCGGGCCATGAGCTCGACGATGTACTTGCCGTCGTAGTTGTAGTTCAGACGGCCGATGTAGCCGGCGGTGCGGGTGTTGGTGCGGCCGCCTTCGTTGGTGGCGGTGGTGGCGTCACCCTGGTCCAGGATGTCGTGCGTATAGACGAATTCATCGAGGGACGGACCGTAGCGGCGGGAAGCCTGCAGACGGGAGGTCTTGATGTCGGTCAGTTCGGCGCCCAGCATCGCGGAGACGTTGTGCTTGCCGAAGCTATGGTCGTACTGGGCCTGGAAACGGCCGTACAGACGGGCGTTGTCGTTCACGAGCTCGACGTACTCGGTCTCGTTGCGGACCTGCATCGTCGAGTTGGTGGTGTCCGTCCAGTAGTCGTAGAGCTGGAAGTTCTTGACCAGCGTACGCTGCTTGTTGGAGGAGTAGTCGTAGGCGCCGTTGGCGGACAGGCGGAGGCCCGGGAGCCAGGGGGCGACGTAGGTGAGGTCAACGGTATTGTTGAAGTTCTTGCTGTCGGTCTTGGTGTAACCGGAGGTGTTGGTATCCAGCAGGGCGGCCGGGTTCATCTGCTCGTTCACGTTGGAGTAGTGGAGCGGATTGTCCTTGGTGCGCACGCCCACGTTGGGCTCGGAAGCAAGAATATAATAGAAGATGTTCCACTCCTGGTCGTAGGAACCCATGCCCAGGTTGTTGCTCTGGCGGATGGCCGAGGTGTAGCGCAGGGTGAGGTCCTTGGTGAGCTTGATCGAGATGTTGGCGTTCAGGTTGTAACGCTTGTATCCGAAGGTGTCACCCTTGAGGATGGAATTGTCCTCGGCATAGCCGACGCCGAAGTAGTAGTTGATCGTGTCGGTGCCGCCGGACAGGGAGGCGTTGTACTGCTGGTTCACGGCGAATTTCTTGTAGCTCTCCTTGTACCAGTCGGTATAGACGAGGTTCGGATCGCCCTTCTCGTAGCCGGCGATGGTCTCCTCGGACCAGCGGTGGCCCATCTTGGCGACGTCGGCCATCGCGTTGTCCCACTTCATGAAGGAAGTCCAGCTCTCGACATTGCGGGGGATGTTAGGCTGGGCGAGGTTGACGGAGGCGGTGAAGCTGATGGACGGCTTCTTGGCTTCGCCCTTCTTCGTGGTGATGAGGATGACGCCGTTCTCGGCGCCCAGACCGTAAATGGTCGCGGAGGCATCCTTCAGCACGGAGATGCTCTCGATGTCGTCCGGGTTGAGCTCCTGGAGGACGGAGATATCGTTGTAGGATTCAAGCTGACGGGCGTTGTTGCTCCAGCTGCGGGTGTTCTTGCGCTGGCGGGTGACGCTGCGCACGACACCGTCCACGACGATCATCGGGTTGCCGTAGCCGCGGATGCTGAGGTCGGAGTTGAACTGACCCGGCTTGCCGCTGTTCTGTGTGATCTGCAGGCCCGGGATCTTGCCCTGGAGGGCGTCGACACCGTTGGCCGTGCGGGTGGCGGCGATGTCCTCGGAACGGATCTGGCTGATGGAGCCCGTCAGGGACTCGCGTTTCTGCACGCCGTAACCGACGACAACGGATTCGTTGAGGAGCTCGGCGTCCTCGACCAGGACGATGTTCATCTTGGCCGTTGCCTTGACCTTGCGGGTCTCATAGCCGATGGAGGAAATCTCGAGGATGGCCCCGCTCGGGACGTCGATCTCGAAATTGCCGTCGAGGTCCGTGGCCGTACCGGTGCTCGTTCCCGAGACCATGACAGCCGCTCCCATGACAGGCAACTTCTCGGTGTCGGTCACGACACCGGTCACCTTGATGTTCTGGGCGGACAGCATCGAAGCGCCGAGGACGAGGCCTGCGAGCACAGCGAAGAGCCGCTTGAGCAGATTGTTGGTTTTCATCATTGTGTGAATGCTTGGTTAGATAAAAAGGTAGATTTATATATTGTTGTGAGATTCTACCGGACCAGGCCGCTATTTCTTGAACAGCATCGGAGCGAAGGTGTTCAGGTAGAGGCGCCAGTTGGCCCACACGTGACCGCCGTCGGAGACGTAGAAGATGTGGTCCAGGCCCTGCTCGGTGAGGGTCTTGTCCAGGGTCTTCGAGCCCTCGAAGAGGAAGTCGGTGTTGCCGCAGGCGAGGAAGTAGAGCTTCACGCCGGCCTTCTTGAGGTTGGCAATCTGCTCGGCCGTGGCGCTGCCGGCTGCGGAGAGCGGGCAGATGTAGTCGAAGAGCTGCGGGTAGAGGATGGAAGCGGTGATGGTGTGGCCGCCGCCCATGGACAGGCCGGCGATGGCGCGGGCCTCCGGCTTCGCGATGGCGCGGAAATTCTTCTCGATGAAGGGAACGATTTCCTCGCAGAGGGACACCACATAGCTGTTCATCGCGCGGTTGCGCTCAGCTTCGGGCATGTTGGCGAACTGCTCCTGCATCTTGCGCCAGTCGGGCTGGGGAGCGGTCGGGATGTTGAGGGTCACGGCAGCCTGCTGGTTGGCGTTGCCGTTCGGCATGACCACGATCATCGGCTCGGCGAGGCCCTTCTCGATGAGGTTGTCGAGGATCTGGGCGGTACGGCCCATGGAGATCCAGGCTTCCTCGTCGCCGCCCGCGCCGTGCAGGAGGTAAAGGACAGGATATTTCTTCTTGGGGTTGGCCTCGTAGCCGTACGGGGTATAGACGGTCAGGCGGCGGTTGATGCCGAGGACCTTGCTGTCATACCAGGGATGGCTCACGGTACCGCGGTGCTGGGCCTCCGTGTAGTTCTCGGTACGCTCGCCGGGGACGATGAGCATATTGAGGAAACGGGTGCCGTCGCGCTGCACGAGGATGTTCTGGGGATCGTTCACGGACACGCCGTCCACCACGAAGTTATAGGTGTAGATCTCCGGGGAGGGGAGGGCGATCTTGACGGACCAGACGTTGTTCGCGCCGCGGGTCATGTCGATGGTGTCGCCATAGGGATTCGGCATCCAGGAGCCGGAAAGCTTCACGACCGTCGCGTAGTCGGCGCGGAAGCGGAAGGTGACGCTATCACCCTGGATGTCCGGAGACACGACGGGAGCCATGCGGCCGCCGAAGTTGAAATTGGCCAGTTCCTGGGCGTTCGCGGAAGCGAAAGCCGCCAGGCAGATGGAGAGGATAGTGATAATGCGTTTCATTATGTTGAAAGATTTTTAGGGTTGTTAGTTCAGTTTAAGGGTTTTTGGCCTGTTGTACCGATTGCAAAAATATGGATTAGTAAACCCTTTCTTGTTTTCATCCGTTCAATTGTTTTTCTATGTGTGGCGGTGGCCCCTTTTATGTGTTCAATTATTTTCCACTATGTTCAAAAATAGAAAAGACGGATGCGCGGCAAACTGCGCATCCGTCAGAAAATCAATGTGTTATCCTATGTGATTATTTAAAAAGCGTCGGTGCGAACTTCTCCAGGTCGGCGCGCCAGGTGGCCCAGCTGTGGCCGGCCTGCGCGTTCTCCATGTAGTCGAACTCCAGGCCGAGATCCTGCAGGAATTTGCGCGTATTCGCGCAGTTCTGGTAGGCGATGTCGCTCGGGCCGCCCTGTGTGAAGACGAAGGCCTTGTAGGTCTTGTTGATCTTCGCCGCGTTGGCGGCGATGTCCAGGCGCTTCGCCTCCTCGTTGAGGTCGGAGCCCGGCATCAGGCTGGAGGAGAGGACCCAGGCGTAGGAGAACAGGTCCGGGTTGCGGAACACGACCTCCATCGTCTCCATGCCGCCCATGGACAGGCCGGCGACGGCGCGCGCCTCGCGCTTCGCGATCACGCGGTAGTTGCTCTCCACGAAGGGAATGATGGAGCGGAACATGTCGTCGGCGAAGGGCGGGACCTCGTTGGGCACACCCTCGATGGTGCCGTTCGGCATCACCACGACCATCGGGACGATCTTGCCCTCGGCGAGGAGATTGTCGAGGATCCAGCCCGCGGCGCCCACCGTCGGCCAGGAGGCGTCGTTGTCGCCGCCGCCGTGGATGAGGTAGAGCACGGGAAGTTTCTGCTTCGAATTCTCATAGCCGGCAGGCGTCCAGACGTGCATGCGGCGCATCTGGCCGAGGGTCTCGGACCAGTACCAGCGCTGCGCCACTGCGCCGTGCGGCACGTCCTTGACGTAGCCCTTGCCGACGGTCAGCAGCGCGGCGCTGTCGCCCGCTTGCGGGCTCTTGGGGTCCTGGACTTTGACACCGTCGATGACGAAGCTATAGCGGAAAACACCTTCTCCCAGTCCGGTGGCGACGCCTTTCCAGACGCCGTTCGGGGTCTCGCGGAAGAAGACGGGCTTGTCCCAGGGCAGGTCGCCGGTCACGGAGACCGTGCGGGCCTTGGGGGCATAGACCTGGAAGATGACGCGGCCGTCCGGCATCACGACGGTGGAGTGGAGCGTGTCGGCCGGGGTGGGGCGTCCCCACTGTGCGAAGAGGGGGAAGGAGCAGCACAGGGCTGCGAGCAGAAGCAATTTCTTCATATGCTTGTGGTTCTAAAACTGATCGATCATCCAGCGCATGACGCTGCCCTCGGAGTAGTCGTCCAGGAGCGGGACCCAGGAGAAGTGGGCGAGCATCACGGGCAGGCCGTAGGCGGCCATGTCCTCGTCGGAGTACACGCGCAGGCGGTCCTGCGTGGCGCCCAGGCGTTTGCGCGCCTCGATGTAGGCGTGGGAGCTCGCGATCTTGCAGGTCTGGTCGGAGGAGGCGTGCACGAAGTGCATCGGGAGCCCCATGAAGGCCTCCGTGTCCATCGGGGTGGGGACCATGTCCGTGCCGTTCCACTTATAGACATTGCCCTGGAAGGCTTTCACGAGGTCGTCCGCGAACTGACCCTCGTATTTCTCCTTCACCTGGTGGATGGGGACGATCGGGTCCATCGGGCAGCAGGGGATGGCGGCCTTGAAGCGGTCGGGGAACTGCATCATGAAACGCATCGTGCAGCCGCCGCCGCTGGAAGCGCCGGCGCAGAAGAGGCGCGTGCCGTCCACCTTGCCGTCGGCGATGAGCGTGTCGATGAAGGCCATCTGCAGGGCGTTGTTGCGGTCGATCAGCTCGATCTTCTCGGGGAAGAGGGATGCGCTGTAGGAGTAGTTGGGGTTCGCGATCGCGAAGACGAGCGCGGCGCAGGGGATCCCTTCGGTGGCGAGGGACACCAGGCAGCGGTTGGCCGTCGCGACGGTCATCAGGTCTTTGTCATATTCGCCGCCGCCGATCTGCCAGACCATCAGCGGGACGTTCGGGATCACGTTTCCGTCCGCGTCCTTGGGCAGGTGCAGCATGTACTCGCGGGTGAGGCCCGCGAAGGTGAAACTGCCGGTGATGCAGTCGTCGAGCACGGCGATGTGCTGCTGCGTGGCCGTGGCCGCCGTGGCGGTCAGCGACGAATCCACGCTGGAGCGCAGTTCCCAGGGGATCTGCTTTGTCCAGCCTTCCCGCATGCCGGTGTAGTTGAAGGGTGTGGCGTCGATACGCAGTTTGTTGCCCTTGCGGGTCAGCACGAGGCCGTCCTCGGCGTATTCGGCGGGGGCCTGGCCGGTCTTCGCGTCAATGAAGCCGCCGGCGGCGTTGCCGCTGAGCTCGAAGTCGGCGGCGCTCAGGCCGCGCAGGGAGGCCGGGTTGGCCACGGTGAATTCCACCGCGTCCACCAGCAGGCTGACATCGCCGACATGCGTATAGACGTCGGTGCGTTCCACGATGGCCTGCGGCCGGCCGCAGGCAAGGGCCGTCAGGGAGACGGCCGCGAACAGAAGGATTTTTCTCATATCGGTTTTCATTCAGTGTCTTTGGGCAAAATTATACAACGGCGCCCGCCCGCGCAAGGACAAAGAACAGACGCGAATAAGTTTGAACAGAGAGAAAAGAATTTTCTCCTCATAATCCGTATTTTTGTGCAAAACCAATCATAATCCACTCAGATGAAAAAGATCCTTACTCTCATCGCCTCGCTCTGCCTCGTCGGAGCGCTCAACGCCCAGGAACTGGCCAATTTCAACTTCGGCGGCCGCATGGCTCCCGTCGTATCCCCCGACATCCAGGGTGACAGCGTCACCTTCCGTTTCCGCGCCGACTACGCGACGGTCGTGAAACTTTCCGGCTCCTGGATGCCGAATCCCTATGGCGACACCGTCGACATGACCCGCGGCGCGAACAACGTCTGGTCCGTCAAGGTCGCCTGCCCGCGTCCGGAGATCTACACTTACAACTTCGTGGTGGACGGCGTGGCCGTGAATGACCCGCAGAACATCCTTGTCCAGCGCGACGGTTCCCGCTTCCTCAGCATGGTGATCATTCCGGGCGAGCGCAGCGAGAACTACGTCGAGGCCAATCAGCGCGGCACCGTCAGCCATCCCTGGTATGACAGCAAGATCCTTGGGATCAACCGCCGCCTGACGGTCTATACCCCGTACGGCTACGAGGCCAACCCCAAGAAGAAATATCCTGTGCTGTACCTCCTGCACGGCGCGGGCGGCGACGAGGAAGCCTGGATCTCCATGGGCCGTACCGCCCAGATCCTCGACAACCTCATCGAGAAGGGCCTCGCCGAG
>CADAND010000020.1 GCA_902789245.1 uncultured Bacteroidia bacterium | reverse complement strand
TCTCGCAGCATTTTTCCTTGGGCGCGCTGCGATACGCGATACACTTTGTAGTTCATAAAAAGTTACCTTTTTTGGTAAACTTTTTTCAGGACGATACAGGGCCTGTTTTTCGTAAGTGCTTGTAGTTGTGAGATTTGTGAAAGTAACTGGGGCTCTGGGGGCATGGTTGCTTTGGGAAGTCGCTGGGTGATAGGGAGTTATGAAAAACGGCGCGATGCGGGAAAGTGTGTGAAAGTAACCGGGGACCGGGGTGCAGGATTTCGTGCGTTTTTACTAAATTTGCATCGATGAAAGAGAAACTGCTGGGGATGACGCTCGAGGAGCTGAAGCAGGCCGCGGTGAGCTGCGGGCTGAAGGGCTTCGTGGGCGCGCAGCTCGCGGACTGGCTGTATGCCAAGCGCGTCACGGACTGGGACCGGATGGTCAACATCTCGAAGGCCGCAAAGCAGGCATTATCAGAGAAATACGATCTCGGCACGTCGAAGCCCGTCGGCACTTCCGTCTCCACCGACGGCACCAAAAAATATCTTTTCGAAGTCCATCCCGCAGGAAATAACAAAATAATCCCCGACGCAATTACAGAGAAAAAACGGGCCCAGAATCAACCAGGAAACAGTCTAGTCGAAAATGAAATAGTCGGGGAAATGACCGGTAACCAGCCCGACGTTAAATTCGAGAGAAGGTCGGTAAGTGGCCCCTCTGTTGAAAACATAAAGAAGACAGTCACGGAGGATTGTTCAACGGTCCAGGATGGTTGCCGAATGGGGGATAGGATTGACGAGCAGGGAAAGCCGGAGTACGTCGAGTCCGTGATGATCCCGGAGGAGGACCGTAAGACGCTGTGCGTGAGCTCGCAGGCGGGCTGCAAGATGGGTTGCAAGTTCTGCATGACCGGCCGGCACGGCTTCCACGGGCAGCTCCAGGCAGCCGACATCCTGAACCAGTTCCTCAGCATCGACGAAGCCCAGGACCTCACCAACACGGTCTTCATGGGGATGGGCGAACCGCTGGACAATTACGACGCCGTCAGCCGTGCCATCGAGGTGCTCACGGCGCCGTGGGGCTTCGCATGGAGTCCCAAGCGCATCACCGTCAGCACGATAGGCGTGCTGCCGGCACTGAAGAAATACCTCGACGGGCAGCGCTGCCACCTGGCGGTGTCGCTGCATAATCCTTTCCCGGAGGAGCGCCTGCAGATGATGCCGGCCCAGAAGGCCTGGGACATCCGGGAGATCCTCGACCTGATCCGTCAATACGACTTCAGCGGCCAGCGCCGCGTGAGTTTTGAATATACCATGTTCAAAGGGTTCAACGACGACAAGCGCCACGCAGACGCGCTCATCCGCCTGCTGCGGGGCCTGGAGTGCCGCGTGAACCTGATCCGTTTCCACAAGATTCCGGATTTCCCCTACGACTGCGCCACCGACGCGGCGATGGAGGCCTTCCGGGACCGCCTAAACAACCATCAAGTACTATGCACGATTCGTTCTTCGCGAGGCGAAGACATCCTGGCCGCGTGCGGGATGCTCGCCGGACAGCATTCTTCCTCGGACTAGCCGGCCTGCTGCTGTTTCCCGGCATCGCCGGTAACGCGCAGACCTACCCGAACGGCCTGTCGGCGGACAGCGTCGATCCGGCCATGGACGCCGTGGTGATCCGTGAGATCCGCCAGCAGCTGAACCGCGTGCGCAACGCGCAGAAGCGCCCCATCGTGGGCGTGGTGCTCTCCGGCGGCGGCGCAAAAGGAGCCGCCGAGGTGGGCGCACTGAAGTATATCGAGGAGATGGGCATTCCCGTCGACTTCGTCTGCGGCACCAGCATCGGCGGCCTGGTCGGCGGTTTCTACGCCATGGGTTACCGCGCCGCCGACCTCGAGGAGCTCTTCCGGAGCCAGGACTGGAGCGTGATGCTGACGGACCGCGTGGCGCCGGAATACATTCCCTACCAGACGAAGATGAACCGCGCGACCTACCTGCTCTCGTTCCCCTTCCACTACCCGAAGGGGCAGCCGGAGAAGGTGGAATACCGCTTCCGCGAACGCGTCCGCAAGGAGATCGAAGGGCGCGGGAAGGAGCGCGCCGGCGCGGCCAGCCTGATGAATTCGCTGCCGTCAGGCTACGCCTACGGCTTCAATGTAAATAATTTGCTGTCAAGCATGTCCGTGGGCTACCAGGACAGCATTTCCTTCTCGAAGCTGCCGATGCCCTTCGTCTGCGTGGCGGGCGACATGGTGAGCTCCAAGGCGAAGAACTGGGGCAGCGGATCCATTACCACGGCGATGCGCTCGACGATGTCGATCCCCGGCCTGTTCGACCCGGTGCGCACCGGGCGCATGGTGCTGGTGGACGGCGGCGTGCGCAACAATTTCCCGGCGGACATCGCCCGGGTGGTCGGGGTCGATTACCTGATCGGCATCGAGCTCTCCGACGCGCGCCCGGATTTTGAGGAAATCAACAACATCGGCGACATCCTCGGGCAGTTCATCACGATGCTCGGCACGGACTCGTTCAACAAGAACGTCGGCAAGAGCGACGTCTTCATCAAGCCGGACATCCACGAATACAACATGTTGAGTTTCAATCGTGAAGCGGTGGATACGATGCTGCAGCGGGGGTATAACGCCGCGGCGGCGCAGCGGGACGGCCTCCTCGCCATCCAGGCGAAGGTGGGCCGGAACGCGAAAGCCGCGTCGCACGCCCGCGCCATCGACCTCTCCAAGCAGCCCGTGCGGCTGAGCGCCATCGAGTACGACGGCATCTCCGACGCCGACTCGCGGCGCGTCGCACGCCTGACCGGGCTGGACATCTCCGTTCCCCTGGACAAGGAGGCCATCGACGCGGCGATGAGCCGCCTGCAGGCCTCCGGCGCCTTCGAGACGGTGACCTATTCCCTGTATGGCGCCGAGGCGCCGTACAGGCTCGTCTTCCACTGCACCCCCGCGCCGGTCCACTCCTTCGGGCTCGGCCTGCGCGCGGACAGCATGGACGGCGCATCGCTGCTGGTCGGCGTCGGCCTGAACACGCACCGCCTGTCCGGCTCCAAGGTCGACCTGCGCGCACGGATCGGCCAGAACCTCAAGTTCGACGCGCACTATGCGCTCGACCTGAACGACCTCCCGACCCTCAATGTCGCGGCGTCCCTGGCCCGTTACCGCGGGCAGCTCGGTGCCTACGACGACCGGCTCAAGTACGACGTCTCCTACATGACGCACCGCGAGGAGTTCTTCATCTCCGGACTGAACTGGACGCGCATGGATATCCGTGCGGGCATTGCCCACAAGGCCTACATCATCTCGCCGAACACGCCCTTCGCGCGCTCCCTGCAGGAGCAGGGTATCTCCCTGTCTTCCAGCTACATCGGCCCCTATATGCAGGGCGTTCTTTATACCTTCGACGACATCAATTTCCCGCGTCGCGGCCTGTCCCTGCGCCTGCGTGCGGACTATGATTTCATCCGTCCGGGTGCGGACAATTTCACCCCCGTCCTGACCACCGGGGTGGACTTCCGCATCGCCATTCCGCTGGGCGGCAACTGGACGCTGCTGCCGGACGTGCGCCTGCGCGGCATCTCGCACTTCGGCGAGGAAGTGGTGGACGGCCTGTACCACACCAACTTCGCCGGCGGGGCGCTGGCTGCGCGCTACGCCGAGGACCAGCTGCCCTTCTTCGGCGTGAATACGCTGCTCGCCACCGGCGACTACCTCCTCGACACGGTCGTCGAGGCGCGCTGGAACCCGGTGGGGAACCTCTACGTCAGCGCGCTGGCCGGTGCGCTGCAGTACGACAACAGCGTCGGCTCCCTGGTCAAGGACCTGCGGCCCGACGTCTGGGCGCTCGGGCTGGGCGCGGCCTACGACACGGTCGTGGGGCCCGTCAAGTTCAACCTCCACTGGTCCAACATCCACAAGTGGGGGGCGTACATCTCGCTGGGATTTGATTTCTAAGTCGATGACGGAACGGGAGAAGCAGGTTTTCGATGCGCTTTCCGCGCAATGCGCGCGGCGGGAATACTGCACCGCCGACGTGCGGCGCAAGGCCCTGCAGCGGCTCTCGCAGAGCGCTGACGGTCCGGCGGATGCTGCGGCTGCCGATGCGGTCGTCTCCGCCCTCGTGGACGAGGGCTATGTCGACGACCGCCGCTACGCCGCCGCCTATGCCCGCGAAAAGTCCTCGCTCTCCGGCTGGGGCCCCGTCAAGATCCGGACCACCCTGCTGGCACGGGGCATCCCGCGCGAGGTGGTTCTGGAGGCGCTGGAAGAGATTGATCCTGAGCGCGCTTCCGCGAAATTGGAGAAAGTCCTCGAGGCGAAGTGGCGCACGCTTCAGGACGACCCGCAGGGCCGGCTGAAGCTCATCCGCTTCGCCCTCTCCCGCGGCTACGACTACGAGCCGGTCCGGCCCCTGGTCGAGCGCCTCACCCGTCCCGAGGACGACTGACCCCACCGCCATCTCCACTCTCTGCTCTCTGCTCTCTGCTCTCTGCTCTCTGCTCTCTGCCACCACCACCACCTCCTCCTCCTCCTCCTCCTCCTCCACCATCTCCGCTCTCTGCCGCTCCGCCTTTTTGCTGTGAGCTGTAACGTGTTGTTACTCAGTGAAATGCTGTTTTATACTCCCCCAAAAATTGGGGGAGTATAAAAATGTAACTTACTATCAAATAATCAATTACAGCTCACAGCAAAATTGGGTGGGTGGGTTTTGTGGGGGATCTCGGGTAATTGAGTGGGTGGGTTTTGTGGGGGCTCGCAGCAAAATGGGGGGGCAGGGGGATGGTTTGTGATGGGGAGGGGCGCGGGGGTGTTCGTTTGTGCGGGGGAGTTGTGGGTGATAAGGAAAAAAGTTGTATCTTTGTTTGCTTTGGAAAAGCTGCCGAGGCAGGAGTCGGTAAACGATCAAATGTTTAACGATTAAAACCATTCAATTATGGCGAACGAAGAGAACAAGGCCGCTGAGGTGAACGCGGCGAAACTGAAGGCCCTCCAGGCCACGATCGACAAGATCGAGAAGGATTACGGCAAGGGCACGATCATGAAGCTGGGCGAGCAGCCCGACTGGGACGTTCAGGTGATCCCGACCGGCTCGGTGGCGCTGGACCATGCGCTCGGCATCGGCGGCTATCCCCGCGGAAGGATCATCGAGATCTACGGTCCCGAGTCCAGCGGTAAGACCACGCTCGCGATCCATGCGATCGCGGAAGCGCAGAAGGCGGGCGGCATCGCGGCGATGATCGACGCGGAGCACGCCTTCGACCGGACCTACGCCCAGGCGCTGGGCGTGAATCTCGACACCCTGCTGATCTCCCAGCCGGACAACGGCGAGCAGGCCCTCGAGATTGCGGACAACCTCATCCGCAGCGGCGCCATCGACATCATCGTGGTCGACTCCGTCGCCGCCCTCACCCCGAAGGCGGAGATCGAGGGCGAGATGGGCGACAGCAAGGTCGGTCTCCAGGCCCGCCTGATGTCCCAGGCCCTGCGCAAGCTGACGGCCAACATCTCCAAGACCAACACCTGCTGCATCTTCATCAACCAGTTGCGCGAGAAGATCGGCGTGATGTTCGGCAATCCCGAAACCACCACGGGCGGCAACGCCCTGAAATTCTACGCCTCCGTCCGCCTGGACGTGCGGCGCACCACCCAGATCAAGGACGGCGACGAGGCCACGGGCAACCGCACCAAGGTCAAGGTCGTCAAGAACAAGATGGCCCCGCCCTTCAAGAAGGCGGAGTTCGACATCGTCTTCGGCGAGGGCATCAGCCACGCGGCTGAAATCGCCGACCTCGCGGTCGAATTCGACATCATCCACAAGAGCGGCAGCTGGTTCAGCTACCAGGACGAGAAGCTCGCCCAGGGCCAGGCGGCCATGAAGCAGCTCCTGAAGGACAATGTCGAGCTCTGTGACGAGATCGAAGCCCAGGTGCGCGAGGCGCTCAAAGCGGTAAAAGACTGATAATGACAAAGAAGAAGATTATCCTCACAGGCGACCGGCCCACCGGTCGCCTTCACATTGGCCACTACGTGGGCTCGCTGCGGCGCCGCGTGGAGCTGCAGAACAGCGGCGAGTTCGACGAAATCTACATCATGATCGCGGATGCGCAGGCCCTCACGGACAACGCCGACAACCCCGAGAAGGTCCGGCAGAACATCGTCGAGGTGGCCCTGGACTACCTCTCGGCGGGCCTTGACCCGGCGAAGAGCCACATCCTCATCCAGAGCCAGGTGACCGAGCTGACGGAGCTGATGTTCTACTACATGAACCTCGTCACGGTGCAGCGCCTGCAGCGCAACCCGACGGTGAAGCAGGAGATCCAGATGCGCGGATTCAACGACTCCGACACGGCCGAAAACAAGGCCGGCACGCCGGTCGGATTCTTCTGCTACCCGATCAGCCAGGCGGCGGACATCACGGCCTTCCAGGCCACGACGGTGCCGGTGGGCGAGGACCAGGAGCCGATGATCGAGCAGACGCGCGAGATCGTGCGCAAGTTCAACGCGACCTACGGCCCGGCGCTGACCGAGCCGGAGATCCTCCTGCCGGACAATGCGGCCTGCCTGCGCCTGCCCGGCACGGACGGCAAGGCCAAGATGAGCAAGTCTCTGGGCAACTGCATCTACCTGTCCGACAGCGCTGAAGAGGTGAAGGAGAAGGTCCGCGGGATGTACACGGACCCGGGGCACCTGCAGGTGAGCGACCCGGGTAAGGTCGAAGGCAATACGGTCTTTACCTATCTGGACGCGTTCTGCAAGCCGGAGCATTTCGAGCGCTTCGCGGAATGCTTCCACGGCAAGAAGGTGAGTTTCGACTTCAAGACGCTCGACGAGGTGAAGGCGCAGTACCGCGCCGGCGGTCTCGGCGACGTGATGGTGAAGAATTTCCTGACCGCCGTGCTGAACGACACGCTGGAGCCGATCCGTCAGCGCCGCAAGGCCCTGGAGCAGGACCTGCCGTATGTGTACGAGGTGCTGCGCAAGGGCACCGAGGCGGCGCGCGCCAAGGCGGCGCAGACGCTTGCCGCCGTCAAGGCCGCGATGCGGATCAACTACTTCGACGCCGGCGTCCTCGAAGCCCTCATCGCTGAGCAGAAAGAACGCTTCGCGTAGCGTTTTTTCTGTGAGCTGTAACTAGCTGATTGATAGTTAATAATAAAATTATACTACCCCCAAAACGGGGGTAGTATAATTTGTTATATTGCTGATCTATAATTACTTACAGCTCACAGCAAAACCGGAGGCGGAGAGATCATAGCGATAGCGGGAAACCCCAAATTGCGTTATGCAATTTGGGGTTTCCCGTTCCGCTCCTTCTTCTCCCGCTGCAGGAAGCGCTCGGGCATCTTGCCGTCCTGGAGCTCCTGCCACTGCAGGCGGTTGCGGAAGATGTCGCAGGCGGTGAAGATGGCCGCGCGCATCGAGCGCGGGTCGGCTTCGTCGCGGCCGGCCATCTCGAAGGCTGTGCCGTGGTCCGGCGAGGTGCGCACGTAGGGCAGGCCGGCGGTGAAGTTGACGCCGTCCTCGAAGGAGAGGGCCTTGAAGGGCGCGAGGCCCTGGTCGTGGTACATCGCCAGCGTGGCGTCGAAATTCTCGAAATGGTTGAGGCCGAAGTAGCCGTCGGGGGAGAAGGGACCGAAGGCGAGGATGCCCTCGTCGGTGGCCTTCTTGATGGCGGGAATGATGATGTCCTGCTCCTCGGTGCCGAGCAGGCCGCCGTCGCCGCTGTGCGGGTTGAGGCTGAGCACGGCGATGCGCGGCTGGTCCACCACGAAGTCCTGCTTGAGGGACTGGTTGATGAGGCGCAGCTTGCTCAGGATCCGCTCCTCAGTGATCTGGGCGGCGACTTCCTTGAGGGGAATGTGGCCCGTGACGACGGCCAGGCGCAGGCGGTGGCTGACCATGAACATCAGCGAATCCGGGGCGCCGAAGGCGTTCTGGATGTATTCGGTGTGGCCCGGGAAGCCGAAGCCTTCGAGCGACATGGCCTTCTTGTTGATCGGGCCCGTGACGAGCACGTCGATGAGGCCGGCTTTGAGGTCGGCGACGGCGCGCTCGAGCGACTTGATGGCGCCGCCGGCCGACTCGGCCGTGGCCTGGCCGGGCTCGGCATAGGCGCTCTCCGGCAGACAGTTAACGATGTTGATGCGCTTGGGGTGCGCTTCGGAGGCGCTGTTGATAGCGTTGGTGTCCAGCGACTCCACTTCGGGGATGGTCTTGCGGTAGAAGCCGAAGATCTTGGAGGAGCCGTAGATGACGGGGGTGAACTGCTCGAGGATCCGCGGGTCGGCGAGTGCCTTGATGATGACTTCGTAGCCGATGCCGTTGGAGTCGCCCTGGGTGATGCCCACTATGATTTTTCCGTTTTGCATATCTTTTTACTAATTATTTTTCCTGTTTTTAAAGATTCCGGGTCAAGCCCGGAATGACTACAAATCCATATACCCGGTGTCGGGCGGCAGGCCGGGGCGGGAGTAGGCGGCGACGGCGAGGCGGTCGCAGTGCTCGTTCTCGGGGTGGCCGGCATGGCCCTTGATCCAGGTGAATTCCAGCCGGAAGCGGGACGCGAGCGCGTCGAAGCGGTCCCACAGGTCGTGGTTCTTCTTGCGCTTCCAGCCCTCGGTGACGGTCTTGACGACGTAGGTCGAGTCGCTGAAGACGCGCACCTCGGCGCCCTCCCACTTGATCGCCTCCAGGCCGTTGATCACGGCCAGGAGTTCCATCCGGTTGTTGGTGGTCTTCGCGAATCCGCCCGACATCTCCTTGCGCGCGTCGCCGCAGACGAGCACCGCGCCCCAGCCGCCCGGGCCGGGATTGCCGCTGGCTGCGCCGTCGGTGTAGAGATATATGGGAGGTCTCGTTGGCATTATGTGCAAAAATAGTTATTTTTGTGGACTAATAGAATAATAACCGAGTATGAATTTCGAGCGGACCCTGATCATCACCGGCGGTGCCGGTTTCATCGGCAGCCACGTCGTGCGCCTGTTCGTGAACAAGTATCCGAACTATAAGATCATCAACCTGGACAAGTTGACCTACGCCGGCAACCTCGCGAACCTCAAGGACATCGAGGACAAGCCGAACTACCGCTTCGTGAAGATGGACATCTGCGACTTCGAGGGCGTGCTGAAACTGATGCAGGAGGAGCGCGTGGACGGCATCATCCACCTGGCCGCCGAGTCCCACGTGGACCGCTCGATCAAGGATCCGTTCACCTTCGCGCAGACCAACGTGATGGGCACGCTCTCGCTCCTGCAGGCCGCCAAGGCCGCCTGGGAGGGTGCCTTTGAGGGCAAGCGCTTCTACCATATCTCCACCGACGAGGTGTACGGGGCGCTGGAGATGACCCATCCCGAGGGGATCGAGCCGCCCTTCACGACGAAGGCGTCCAGCGGCAAGCACCACCTCGCATACGGCGAGAAATTCTTCACCGAAGAGCTCAAGTACCAGCCGCACAGCCCGTACAGCGCCGCCAAGGCGAGCTCGGACCACTTCGTGCGCGCGTTCCACGACACCTTCGGCCTGCCGACGATCGTGACGAACTGCTCGAACAACTACGGCCCGTACCAGTTCCCGGAGAAGCTCATCCCGCTCTTTATCAATAATATCCGCCACCGCAAGCCGTTGCCGGTCTATGGCAAGGGCGAGAACGTGCGCGACTGGCTGTACGTGGAGGACCACGCACGCGCCATCGACGTGATTTTCCACAAGGGCAAGATCGCGGAGACGTACAACATCGGCGGCTTCAACGAGTGGAAGAACATCGACATCATCAAGGTCCTGATCAACACCACCGACCGCCTGCTGGGCCGCCGGGAGGGCGAGGACATGGACCTGATCACCTACGTGACCGACCGTGCGGGCCACGACCTGCGCTACGCGATCGACTCCTCCAAGCTGCAGCGGGAGCTGGGCTGGGAGCCGAGCCTGCAGTTCGAGGAGGGCATCGAGAAGACGGTCCGCTGGTACCTGGACAACCAGGCCTGGCTGGACAACGTGACCTCCGGCGACTACCAGAAATACTACGAGAATATGTATGCCGGTCGATGAGAAGGCTGCTTCCCATATTCCTGATCCTCAGCCTGCTGGCAGGCCCGCAAGCACAAGCGCAGCGGGTCAGGCAGGCCGACACGACGGCGTTTAAGCCCACGCAGCTGATTGCGCCGGGCGTGCTGATCGCGTCGGGCATCGGGATCCACTGCTGGGGCCACGACGCCATCGACGTGCCCGTGAACCGCTGGTTCCAGGACAAGTGGCGCGCCGGCGGACCGGAGCGCAACTTCGACAATTATATCCAGCATGCCCCCATCGTGGGCTATGTGGGCCTCGGCCTGCTCGGCGTGCCGGCGAAGCACGCCTTCACGGACCGGATGATCCAGGGCGCCGTCTCCTGCGCCACGCTGGGCATCATCTCCTGGTCCTGCAAGGAGTTGATCAAATCCTGGCGTCCGAACGGCGTGGACACGCGCTCCTTCCCGTCCGGACACTCCGACTGGGTGTTCCTCGGTGCGGAGCTGGTGCGCATGGAATACGGCTGGGGCTGGGGTGCCGGTGCCTATGCCGTGGCCGTGACCGTGGCCGTGATGCGCAACTACAACAACTGGCACTGGCTGAGCGACTGCCTCTTCGGGGCGGGCCTCGGCATCCTGACGGCCCACGTGGGCGAGTGGCTGCTGGAACCGGTCAAGGACCTCTTCCACATCCCGACCATCTCGTGGGACGGCCTGCGCAAGACGCAGGTACAGACGGCCTTCGTCCCGCGGGTGGATCCCGTGAGCGGCGCCATGTGCGCGTCGCTGGCCTTCGTCTTTTAGGTAACCAATTCTAACCACATACATTATGTCCCGTATTTTCCGTATTATCATGCTATTGGCGTTGCTGTCCGCCTCCTGGCCCGGCCAGGCGCAGACCGTGCGCCAACGGGATACGTCGGCCTTCCGCGCCACGCAACTGATCGCGCCCGGACTGCTGCTCGCCACCGGCCTGAGCATCCACCTCACGGGGCACGAGGCGATCGACGTGCCTGTGTATCAGACATTTGCCCACCAGCGTGAGGACAAGGGCGTCTTGAAGAGTACCGATGTCGTCCTGAAGTACGCCCCCGTGCTGCCGATGGTCGTGGACCTCGGCCTCGGGCTGACCGGCGTGCCGTCGAAGTACGACCTGCAGGACCGCGTGATCGAAGCGGGCCTGGCGTCGCTCGTGGCCGGCGGCACCTGCCTGCTGATGAAGAACCTGATTTCGGCCCGCCGGCCGGATCAGTCGAACTATAATTCCTTCCCTTCCGGCCACACCGTGCTGGGCTTCGTGGGCGCGGAGCTGGTTCGCATGAATTATGGCTGGGCCTGGGGTCTCGGGGCGTATGTCGTGGCTTCGGGCGTCGCCTTCATGCGCGTGTACAGCGGACGCCACTGGATGAGCGACATCCTCTTCGGAGCGGGCCTGGGCATCCTGGGCGCGCACGTCGGCGAGTGGCTCCTGGAGCCGACCAAACGCCTGTTCAACATCGGCCCGCTGGTCGTCGGAAAGGACAAGCGGGAGATACACCCCAGCTTCGCGCCGACGCTGGATCCGTACAGCGGGGCCGTCTGCGCGTCGCTCGCTCTGGCTTTTTGAGAACGGAGGGGGTAGTTATATGAGTTTTATTGCTATCTTTGTAATCTTAGAAAGAATATTCCATGGTCCGATTCATCAAGGGTTTAGATAAATACAGCGCCAAATTCCTCGGCCGGTCGCAGGTTTTCCTGATGGACCTGGCCATCTCGATTGTCTGCTCGATCGGCGTCGCCATCGTGTCCTTCTTCCTGGACCAGAGCATTTTCCTGGACCGGACCTTCGACCTGGTCTGGGGCCTCGCCGCCGGCCTGGGCTCCGCGCTGATGTACTGGCTGCTCAAGACGTACGTCATCGTCATCCGCCATTTCTCCTTCAAGGATACCTTCGTGCTCGGCGCGGCCGCCCTCGGCAAGGTTCTGGTCCTGTCCGTGGTGGCCATCCTGTTCGGGAAGATGCATCGCGAGATGGCTGTGCTGCTGCTCTTCGACATGGTTGCCACGATCGTGGCACAGTGTACGGTGCGCCTGCTGATGATCTACGTTTATGACAGCTACAAGAAGCAGGTGCGCGAACTGGAGCGCCGCGACCGCGTGCTGATCTACGGCATCGACGACAAGGCCGTGGCCACGTCTTCCCGCCTGCGCGGCTCCAAGCGCTACGAAGTGGTGGGCCTGCTCTCCAAGCGGACGGACATCGCGCATGCCATGATCGCCGACCAGAAGGTGTATTACCTCGACTCGGAGGATGAATTCGAGCAGGTGGTCAACAACCTCTCCCTGCGGGGTGTCATCTTCACCCGCGAGCAGGATGTCGCGGCGGAGAAGGATCACCTCGTGCGCTTCTGCTCCGAGCGGGGCATGAAGGTGCTCATCGCCCCGGCGGTGGATGAGATCACGGGCGCCCCGACGCCGCACCTGCAGGTGCGAGACATCAAGATCGAGGACCTGCTGGGACGCGACGAAATCAAGATTTCGATGGACGCCATCAAGGCGGACTTCAAGGATAAGGTGGTGATGGTGACCGGCGCGGCCGGCTCCATCGGATCCGAGCTCTGCCGGCAGCTGGCCGGCTTCGGCGTGCGGAAGCTCCTGCTCTTCGACAACGCCGAGACCCCGATGCACATCCTCCGCCTGGAGCTGGAGGAGCGCTTCCCGCAGCAGGCCTTCGTGCCGATCATCGGCGACGTGCGGCAGGTGCCGCGTCTGGATTTCGCGTTCCGTACGCACCGGCCGCAGGTGGTCTTCCACGCGGCGGCCTACAAGCATGTGCCGCTGATGGAGGAGAACCCCTGCGAAGCCGTGCTGGTGAACGTGTTCGGCTCGCGCAACGTGGCCGACAAGTGCATCGAGTACGATGTGGAAAAGATGGTGATGATCTCGACCGACAAGGCCGTGAATCCGACCAACATCATGGGCTGCACCAAGCGCCTGGCGGAGATCTACGTCCAGAGCCTGGGCAAGGCCATCGAGGCCGGCACGGTGGCGGGCAAGACGAAGTTCGTGACCACCCGCTTCGGCAACGTGCTGGGCAGCAACGGCTCCGTGATCCCGCGCTTCCGCGAGCAGATCGAGCGCGGAGGCCCCGTCACGGTCACCGACCCGAACATCACCCGTTTCTTCATGACCATTCCGGAAGCCTGCCGGCTCGTGATGGAGGCGGCCACGCTCCCGACGGCGAACCGCATCTGCGTGTTCGATATGGGCAAGCCGGTCAAGATCGACGCGCTGGCGCGCCGGATGATCGAGCTCGCGGGCCTCGTGCCCGGCCAGGACATCGAGATCGCCTACACGGGCCTGCGCCCGGGCGAGAAGCTCTACGAGGAGGTGCTCTCCAACAAGGAGAATACCGACGAGACCTCGCACGACCGCATCCGCATCGCCCGCGTCCGCGAGTATGCGTACGCCGATGCCGTCAAGGCGGTCGAGGAGCTCGCGGAGCTGAGCCGCAAGGTGGATATTCCCGCTACGGTGAAGCTGATGAAGGCTGTGGTGCCGGAGTATGTGTCGAAGAATTCCCGGTTTGAGGAATACGATAAAAAGTCATCCTGAGCTTGCCGAAGGATCTACTTTTTGCTGGCCGGTTTCTTCCCGTTATAGAGAAAATCCAGGGCCTGGCCGAGGACCCACTCCCGGTCGGCCGTATGCAGCAGCGTTTCGATCGGTACGCCGATGGCGACGCTGCTGGTGTTTTCCCCCTCATTGATCACCGCGGCCGCGTACTGGCGGCCCGGGTAGGTCAGCCAGACCCGGGCGCCTTTGCCGACGGCCTTGAGCCCGTCGGGGCGCTCCACGCAGTAGATTTCCGCGTTCATATTCTTGCTGAAGGGCATCCCGGCCACGAGGCCGGTGTTGGTGCCGAAGGGGTTGGCGAGGCAGATGCCGAGCAGCTCCTCGAGGAAGGGGGCGTCGTCCGGCGAGTCGGAGGCGATGTTGGCGCCGCTGACGAGCAGGCGGGCTCCGGCGGCCGTCTGGCGGCGCAGGGCGTCCTGGAGGGCTTCCGGCCAGACGGCGAAGCGCTCCGGCACCGCGCCGCGACCGACGCTCGTGCGCCCCTGCTTGCCGCAGATGAGGTCGATCACATAGGCCGGGACCTCATTCGCCGTGAAGGCGTCGCGGGACATCGAATAGAAAGGATAGCCGAGGCGCATCAGGAGCACGCCGTGGCGGTAGGGGTAGTCGAAGGTGTTGCCCGCGAAGACGAGGCCGGCCTGGTCGTCGTAGGACGCGCCGTGGCCGGGGTATTCGTTGTCCACGAACTGCGCGGAGCGGCGGAACTCGTAGTTCTCGCCGATGTAGCCGATTTCCTGCATGTAGGGCACGCCCGTGTCCATCCGGCTCTCGAAGCCGGCGTAGCCGGGGCTCTCCACCCACGCCGGGGCGGAGACGCGGTCGAAGTTGTTGACAATCAGCACGGGGGCACGCCTGCTGCCGACGGGTGCCCCGACCGAGAGGACCTCGGAGGGGAAGCTCCGGCCGCCGGCGTTGAAGGCTTCGACCTTGTAGCTGTAGATGTGGCCTGGCTCGATGTCGAGCGTCAGCACGGGCTCCGTGCACTCGACGCCGGCGTCCCAGCCGCCGCTGTCGATGCGGGTATAGACGAGGTAGCCTTCGGCCCACGCCGTGGGCTCCTTGGGGTCGGGCGTGGGCTGCCACTCCAGGCGCGCGTGGCCGCTGTCCTGCAGCCGGACCGAGAAGGCCCGCGGAGGCAGGGGCTGCACTACGTAGGGGGTATGGTATAATTCGCTGAGTGTCTTGAGGATACCTTTATAGACGGCCCGGCTCACCGTGAAGCGGAAGGACGGGTCGAGGCCGTACTTCATGTCGGCGAAATTCTGGTGGCTGAGCAGCTCCAGGATCATCGCCGGGACGCCCGGGGTGCGGGGCTCGTTGTAGTTGCGGTCCCAGGTGCCGCGGCGCGACCAGGCGGGGTCGAAGTCGAGGCGCAAGTCCTGGACGACCTGGGTCTGGACGTAGTCGGCGAGCACGCGGCTGACCACGCGGTCGCGCCCGTCGGCGAACTTGCGCTTGCCGTCGTCGTCGCGGAGCGTGTAGATGGCGAGCGTGCCCACGGTGCTGTCGTTGGGCGTGAGCCCGGCGTCGCTGTGGAAGGCGAGCGCGAGGTCGATGGGGATGTCCTTCTCTTCGTGCATCATGCGCGTCCACGCGCCGCGGGCGGAGTAGTCGCAGGTGTAGTCGGTCTCCCAGGCGCGCGTGACGGTGCTGTCCGCGCCGGCCCACTGCATCCAGTAGTGGGCGCCTTCGGCGAAGGCCGGCATGCCGGAGGTCCTGCCGCCGCGCTCGAGTTTGCCCATGCCGCCGCCGAACTTGACGGCGTCGGCGCTGACCGCGTAGCCGGAGCCGCCGCGGTTGTCGAGCACCACGCGCCCGTCGGCGCCTTCATCGAATTCGAAGGTGCCGAGGTAGATCCAGGTGCCGCCGCCGCGCCGCTGGTTCACGGTGAACTCCGTCCGGCCGCCGAGGTGGTGGACGGTGTAGTGCGCGCTCTCGCAGCTGTTGGGCAGCGTCTTATAGGAGATGTACACGGCGTAGCGGCCGCGTTCTTTGATGTCGGGAATCCAGGTGGCGCTGGCAGTCGCCGTGACGCCGGTGCAGTCCGCCATGCGGGCCGTGCCGGCGGTGAAGGGCCGGTCGGCGAAGGTGTAAACGGGCTTCGTGTCGGCGAAGCCTTCACCCGCCGGGCTCCACTCGCCCTGCTCCTGGTAGCGCCCGCGGGTGCGCATCAGTCCCTCGCGGGGGCCGGGGAAGGCCGGGTCGTTGTCGGCGATGATCTCCCGGACCTGGGTGTCCCGCTCGCGCGGGGTCATCACGTAGGCGCCTGCGTTCTCCAGCATCGGGATGAGGAAGGGGAGGACGTAGGTCTGCGTGTACATGTCTTCGACGGTGCGGTGCAGGGGGGCGCGCTGCCAGATCCAGGCGTCCTGCTCCTCGTCGTAGTAGCGCCCGTGGCTCTGCCAGACCACGATGTAGCGGTCGTTCAGGCCCTTGAGAGCGCGCCGTGCGTCGGTGCGCTCGATGAAGCGCGCCTGCGTCTGGCGCGGGTCTTTCGTCTTGAAGCTGTAGTCGGCGGAAGGGTTGCCGTCGGAGCCGAGCACGGGCGTGGCGAGCTCGCCGAGCTCGTAGCGGTTGGTCTGGATGAGCCCGAGTTCGTAGTCCTTCCATTTCCATTCTTTCTCCAGCTGGGCGCGGAACCAGGTCACGTCCTGGATGTGCCAGGGGAAGTAGGAGAGGTTGTTGTTGAAGGTCAGGTTGAGCTTCTTGCCGCTGACCGTCACGCGGCTCACGGAGAGTGCGTAGTCCACGGTGGTGCGGCGCTTGAGCCGGGCCTGGAGGGTGTCGCATATGGTGCGGAAATCGCGGGCGCGCGGCGCCTGGGCCCCGACGGGGACGACGGCGAGCAGCCCCGCAAGCAGGAGGATGAGACGGCGCTTGCTCATGGCTCCCGGCGCATTTTGACGACGTCGATGATGAAGGTCAGGATGCCGGCGATGCCGATCGCCAGGCAGTCGGCGCGGAAGTCGCTGATGTCCTCGTAGCGGTAGGGGAGCAGGCTCTGTCCGATCTCGGTGAGGCCGGCGAAGATGGCGCCGATGGCGCAGATGCTCAGCAGCGCGGCGAAGGCCTTGAGGGGCGTGTCGGTGAGCTTGTCGTAGGCCAGGTAGGCGAGGATCGGGAAGGGGAAGAACATGCAGAAGTGGACGACCTTGTCGGTCGGGATGCCGAGGAAGAGCCGCGGGATGCTGGAGAGCTTCTCGAAGTTGGCGAAAAGCAGGTAGGCCACGACCCCGATGTAGAGGACCATCGCGATGGAGAAGATAATGGATCGTGTGCGGTTGGGTTTCATCTACAGGGCCTGCATGTCGTGGAGTTTGCGGTAGTAGCCGCCCAGGGTGAGGAGTTCTTCGTGCGTGCCCCGCTCGACGATGCGTCCTTCGTGCAGGACGATGATCTCGTCGGCGTGCTTGATGGTGCTGAGGCGGTGGGCGATGGCGATGGTGGTGCGTCCGGCCATCAGCTTCTCCAGGGCTTCCTGGACGCTGCGCTCGGACTCGGTGTCCAGCGAGGCCGTGGCCTCGTCGAGGATGAGGATGGGCGGGTTCTTGAGGATGGCGCGCGCGATACTGATGCGCTGGCGCTGGCCGCCGGAGAGCTTGACGCCGCGGTCGCCGATGTTCGTGTCGTAGCCTTCTTCCTTCTCGAGGATGAAGTCGTGGGCGCCTGCGATGCGCGCGGCTGCCTCGACCTCCTCGCGGGTGGCGCCCTGTTTGCCGAAGGAGATGTTGCCGAAGAGGGTGTCGTTGAAGAGGATCGGGTCCTGGTTCACGTTGCCCATCAGGGCGCGCAGGTCGCTCACGCGCACGTCGCGGATGTCCGTGCCGTCGATCGTGATGCGGCCAGCGGTGGGCTCGAAAAAGCGGGGAATGAGGTCCACGAGGGTGGATTTGCCGGCGCCGCTCGCGCCCACGATGGCGATGGTCTTGCCCTTCGGAATCTCGAGGTCGATGTTGCTCAGGACCTGGCGGCCGCCTTCGTAGCGGAAGCTCACGCCCTCGAAGCGGATGCTCTCGCGGAAGCCGTCGAGCGGGCTGGGATGCTCCGCTTCGCGGATGGGGTTCTCCGCCTGGAGGATCACGTCGATGCGCTCCATGGAGGCAAGGCCCTTGGGGATGCCGTAGGCGGCCTTGGAGAGGTCTTTGATCGGCTGGATGATGCTGTAGAGGATGGCCATGTAGGCCATGAAGGACGGGGCGTCGATGACGGCCTTCTCGCCCAGGATCAGCGTGCCGCCGAACCAGAGGACGATGGCGATCATCGCCGAACCGAGGAATTCGCTCACGGGGTGGGCGCTGGCCTGCCGGACGGCCACCTGGGTGTTCTTGCGGCGCATGTCTTCCGTCACGCCTCCGAAGCGCGCGTCCATGCGCTTCTCGGCCCGGAAGGCCTTGATGATGCGCAGGCCGCCGAGGGTCTCTTCGACCTGGCTCATGGTGTCGCTCCAGTATTTCTGCGCTTCCGCGGAATCTGCCTTCAACTTGCGCCCGGTGAAGCTGATGATGCCGATCATCAGGGGGGCGAAGATGATGACGAAGAGCGTCAGCTGCCAGGACATGCGGAAGAGTACGAACAGGTAGATGACGATCAGGATCGGGTTCTTGATCAGCATCTCGATGGTGCTGGTGATGGAGGTCTCGACCTCCTGGACGTCGCCGCTGATGCGGGCGATGATGTCGCCTTTTCGCTCCTGGCTGAAGAAGCCCAGCGGCAGGGAGAGGATCTTGCGGTAGATCTCCATGCGCAGGTCCTTCACCACGCCGGTGCGGATGGGGACCATCACGGCCGCGGCGCCGAAGTAGCAGGCCACCTTGACCAGGACGATGGCGATGAAGACGAGACAGAGCATCAGCAGGACGTGGCTCTGACCGTATTGGGCGATGTACTGGGCGACGTAGTAGTAGGCGTTGTTGGAGATTTCGTTGAAGGGCATTCCCTTGTGCCAGGGGATGAATTCGTAGTGGACGTCGCTGATGTTGAAGAGGATCTGCAGGATCGGGATCAGCAGCGAGAAGGAGAATACGTTGAAGATCGCCGACAGGATGTTGAGTACGACGGATCCCCCGACGTACCCCCTGTACGGTGCCACGTACCGCTTCAGTATCTTCCAGAAGGCTTTCATGCAGACCACAAATATAGTAATATTCTCCGAATCCCGTCCCGATTTGGAAAATAGCAAATTATAAGGTACATTTGCCCCAATATAACCACAGGTAACACCAATAACTGATTCATTGGGCGACCCCATCAGCCCGAGTCGAATTGTTAAAGGAAAACTTTTGATTCATTTTTACTGACAATTGTAAGAGTTTTACGCAAAGACGGAATAAGACCCTTACATTTGCGGTAGATTGATGAAGGAGTTAATAACCACTGAAACTAATTATAAAATGAGGAAATTTGTATCTATCATCTCCATCGCCGCCATGATCCTGGTGGCCGGTGCGTGCAACAAGCAGGACCAGCCGGACGAAGCTCCCGGCAAGATGAACGACCTGCAGTACCTGATTGACGGCCTGGTGCGGACCGACGATGCCGGCAACATCACCGGCTACATGATCGGCGACTGCCTCAATGAAGCCAACCCGTGGGAGATTTCCGTCCCCGTGAACAATTACGACGAGGCGGTCGCGATCTTCCGCGATCTTCTCCCGGACGATGCGCAGGTCACGACCAGCGGGAGCACCCTGATCTGGACGATGACGGACGAGGAAAACAAGCCGATGGCGACGGCGGAGTTCGCCGAGGATCCTGGCCTGGGCGCCATCGCCGCCGTGACCGTCAAGCCGGTCCTCCAGGCGGGTGCGGCAAAACAAGTCAGCCCTTCGGTCCATTTCATCCTGACGAGCACCTGGCCGCAAAACGCCGGCGCCGCCGAAGAGATCCTGGAAAGGGACTATTACCTCGGTGCGGCCGTGTACATGGAGAAAAATCTTGGCTATGGCAGCGGAGAGTTCCTGGTGGTCCGTCCCTGGTCGCCCAGCGAATGCGGTATCATGATTTATTTGGATGCTCCTTACGATTATCCGGACGATGAGTGCAGCAGTGTAAAGACGCTGAAAAATGTGCACAAGGCCCTGTATGCCAACTACGATCTCCTGGTCAATGGTTATGCGAAACAGCACAACTGGCCAAGACTTGACGATTGGTACATGGCTAAAGATAAAAAAGCTTATGTCCTGGATTATTATGTGAATCTGGCAACCGGAAAAGATGATTGGTTTTGGACCGCCCCGGGTGATCGCGCAATGGCGCACGTCTATTGCTTCAAACCGAACGGTGACAAGATCAAATTCTGGTAGCCCCTCCCGCATAATCATTGAATAACTAACTGAAACAAATAAGAAGATGAAGAAATTTATATCTATTATCTCCGTCGCCGCCATGATCCTGGTGGCCGGTGCCTGCAACAAGCAGGACCAGCCGGACGATGAGTCCGGCAAGATGAGCGACCTGCAGTATCTGATTGACGGCCTGGTGCGGACTGACGAAGCCGGGAATATCACCGGCTACATCGTCGGCGACAGCCTCAACGAGGCCAACCCGTGGGAGATTTCCGTCCCGGTGAACAACTATGACGAGGCGGCCGCGATCTTCCGCGATCTTCTCCCGGACGGTGCGCAGGTCACGGCCAGCGGAAAGACCCTGATCTGGACGATGACCGACGAGGAGGGCAAGCCGGAGGCCACTGCGGAGTTCGCCGAGGATCCTGGCCTGGGCGCCATCGCCACCGTGACCGTCAAGCCGGTCCTCCAGGCGGGTGCGGCAAAACAGGTCAGCCCGTCGGTCCATTTCATCCTGACCAGTACGTGGCCGAAGAATAGCTGGACCATCGAGGATGAACTGAGAGTGGAATATTACGTCGGGCGGGTCGTGAGACTTTCTAAAGATTGGGGCTTTGGCAAAGGAAAGTTCCTGATAGTCCGTGGCTGGACGCCCAGCGAATGCGGTATCATGGTCAGATTGTCGGAAGGTTATGACTCGTATGCTTTATGCTCCATGAAGGCGCTGCACAGGACGTACAAGGCCATCCAGGCTAACTACGATATCGTAGCCGACTATGCAGAAAGAGAAGGATGGCCCAGCTTCGACCGCTGGTATTGGTCGGGCAATACGAGTTGGTTCTGTAATGGTTTTTTGAATATGAAAACCGGCAAGGAGAAATGGTCTTTCAAAGAACCGGGTAATAGTGCCATGGCGTATGTGTATTACTTCGGGCCCGACGGGGATGATGACGTGAAATACTATTAGATAAACATTTGGAAATGAATAAATTCATATCCATTATCTCCATCGCCGCCATGATTCTGGTGGCCGGTGCCTGCAACAAGCAGGACCAGCCGGACGATGGTTCCGGCAAGATGAGCGACCTGCAGTATCTGATTGACGGCCTGGTGCGGACCGACGAAGCCGGGAACATCATCGGCTACATCGTCGGCGACAGCCTCAATGAGGCCAACCCGTGGGAGATCTCCGTCCCGGTGAACAACTATGAAGAGGCGGCCGCAATTTTCCGCGATCTTCTCCCGGAAGATGCGCAGGTCACGACCAGCGGGAGCAGCCTGATCTGGACGATGACCGACGAGGAGGGCAAGCCGGAAGGAACGGCGGAGCTCTCTGAGGACCCCGGCCTGGGCGCCATCGCCGCCATGACCATCAATCCGGTCCTCCAGGCGGGTGCGGTGAAACAGGTCAGCCCGTCGGTCCATTTCATCCTGACGAGCACCTGGCCGCAGAATGCCGGTGCCGCCGAGGAGATTCTGGAAAAGTACTTTTGCCTTGGTGCCAGGGTGACCGTAGAGAAGGATCTTGACTATGGCACGGGAGATTTCGTCGTGATTCGTCGATGGACCCCCAGCGAATGCGGTATCATGATCAGATTGCTGGAACCAAAAGAGGAGGATCGTCCTTGGACCTTCAGTAAAATGTCAACGCTGCACAAGGTGCACAAGGCTTTATTTGCTAACTATGATCTCCTGGTAAATCAAATTGGAAAAGCACAAAAATGGCCCAGTCTCGACCGCTGGTATATCTCGAGTGAAGCTACTTGGACGTCCAAAAACGGATACGTGAATCTGAAAACCAATAAGGAGAAATGGGCTTATAAGGCGGGTAATTACGCCTACGCGTTTGTTTATTATTTCAAACCTAAAGGCGACAAGGTAGTACTTTGGTAGGCTGCGATTCATTTTTACACACGATTGAAGGAGTTTACTAGAATGAATCGATTAATAACCATCAAAACTAATAAGAATAATGAAGAAGTTTATATCTATTATCTCCATCGCCGCCATGATCCTGGTTGCCGGTGCATGCAACAAGCAGGAGCAGCCGGACGAGGATTCCGGCAAGATGAGCGACCTGCAGTACCTGATTGACGGCCTGGTGCGGACCGACGAAGCCGGGAACATCACCGGCTACTTGATCGGCGACTGCCTCAATGAAGCCAACCCGTGGGAGATTTCCGTCCCGGTGAACAACTATGACGAGGCGGCCGCAATTTTCCGCGATCTTCTCCCGGACGGTGCGCAGGTCACGACCAGCGGAAAGACCTTGACCTGGACGATGACCGACGAGGAGGGCAAGCCGGAGGCCACGGCGGAGTTCGCCGAGGATCCCGGCCTGGGCGCCATCGCCGCCATGACCATCAAGCCGGTCCTCAAGGCGGATGCGGTAAAACAGGTCAGCCCGTCGGTCCATTTCATCCTGACGAGCGCGTGGCCGCAGAATGCCAGCGCTGCCAAGGAGATTCTGGAAAGGGACTATTACCTCGGCGCGACCGTGTCCGTGACGAAGAATCGGGGCTTTGGTACGGGAGATTTCGTCGTGATTCGTCCATGGACCCCCAGCGATTGCGGCATCATGATCAGGTTGGCAACGGCCTCGTTAGATTTTGAAGGTAAGAACCCCAGCATGGGAGCACTGCACAAGGTGCACAAGGCCTTGATGGCAAACTATGATCTCCTGGTAAACGGTTTTGGAAAAGAACATGGCTGGCCCACGCTCGACTACTGGTATAAATCGCGGAATACCAGTAAATGGGGAAAACAAGGCGCTGTGAATCTGAAAACCGATAAAGAGACGTGGTACTATATTCTCACCAGTGGAAGACCCCACACAGCGATGGTTTATTACTTCAAGCCCAAGGGCGACGAGGTAGAACTCTGGTAGGCTGCATTCATTGATCTGCACCACCTGCGCAGAGTCTAGAAGGATTTGTTACTTGGAGAAGTGTGAAAAAAATATTTAAATTTGCGGATGAATGAATTGATTAATAACCGTCAAAACTAATAAAGAGAAATGGGTTTTTTTCTTGGATGTCCCGGATAACGCGGCCAAAGCGTTCATTTATTGCTTCAAACCAGACGGAAAGAAGATCAAATACTGGTAGCCCCTGTACAACCGCATGATGAAAGGCGTTAAAATAGTGACTTTGCTCCTTCTGTCCGTCCTCTTCCTGGCTTGCCGCAAGGAAGAGGGCGGCAAGGATCTGACCATTATCTTTGCCACGACCACCGGTCTGGCAGGCGACGGATACAATGAGCCCATTCTCAAAGCATTGATGGAAAGCGTGTCGGCGCAGCCCGGCATGACGATCCACCTGCTCAAGCCCGACAACCTCTCCGAGGCCCGCAGCCAGTTTGACGAGTGGCTCTCCGGCGCCGACGAGCGCAAGGCCCTGGTCCTCTGCGGCCCGGAATTCGAGTCGCTGGTAGAGGGGGTTAACCTTGAGCAGGGGCGTATCCTGCTGCTGGACAGCGACAAGACTTACGGCGATCGCATTGCCACGGCTCAGCTCAAACGCTACGGCGGCGCCTGGCTGGCCGGGGCCATCATGAAAGATTTCGAGCTCTTGCTCATCAAGGGCCTGGACGGCGACCGCATCATCGACGAAATCTCCCAGGGCCTCGAGGACGGTTACAAAGAGAACGGGGGAGCGGGCTTGCAGAAATACGTCCTTTCCTCGGGCTATGATGGCCTGGATATGGCGGACGAGCTTTACAGCATCCTGTGGGAACAGGAAGTCGTGAAGCTGTTCTATTACACCGACGGCATCATCGCCCCGGTGTGCGGAACCTCCCGCCTGGGTGCATTCGATTTCTCCTGGAGGTATTTTGCTACCATTGGCGTCGGGGATGACTGTAGTCCTTATACCGACATCCTGCCCTTCTCCCTCATCCTGGATCTGGGAGGCATCTTGAAAGAATACGTATCCGGGTGGGCGCAGAACAGCCCCTGGCCGGCGCATGCAGACTACGGCATGTCCACGGGGCATGTGTACATCAGCTTCAACGATCGTTTCTTTGAGCATTTTGCAAGTCAGACCGTTGATTGGACGTTATCGCTGGATGCCTGGACTGCGCTGGAAAATCAATATAGGGACAAAGCTTTGGAAAAGGAGGCCGAATATGCGTATTGACCGTTTTTTCTGGCTGCTTGCAGCCTCCCTGATTCTGCTTGCCTGCGGCAAGGAAATGCCCGGGCCGCAGAGCGGGACCACCACTTACAAGGTGGCCGTCGTGATGCCCCAGTCCCAGTGGGACAGCGAGAAGGTCCTGGTGCAAGGGGCACTCGCCACCATCGATCAGGCCCAGGAGGGCCTCCAGCAGCGCGTGAAGCTGGATCTGGAATGGATCGATGAGGAAGATGCCAATTTGGAGGACGAAGTCTATCGCATCACCCACGACGAGTCCTATGCCGCCATCGTGGGACCGAAGTACAGCCGCCACGCGCGGATGCTGGCCCGTGAAAGCCTGAGCTACCGCATCCCGGTCATCATGCCCAGCGTCACCTCGGCCGAGATCCAGCGCATCTACGGAGGCAGCAACAGGACCGCCCCCAACATCTTCTGCATGAGCGAGAGCGACCTGGCCCAGACCCAGGCCATGCTGAACGTCATCCGGAAGCAGCTCCTGCCTGGCCACATCATCATGCTGTCGCGAGGCAGGGACGCGGACGACTATGTGTACTCCTTTGCCTCCTATGCGAAATACTTTACCACCGAGTTGAGGTATGAATCCTACAAGGAATCCATATTCACAGACAAGGAAAGCCTGCGCTCCTGCATCAGACAGATCAAGGCCAGCATGCCCTCGTATTTCTTCATTCTTCCCATCATCATATTTGTCCCTTCGTCGTTGGAGGATATGCTGATGCTGAACGAAGTGCTTGACGAAGAGGGTATCAATCTGGGCATGGAGGCGGGCTCCGTTCATAACATCAAGGATTACTTCCCCGATATTTACTGTACCGACATCGGCTGCAATCCGCTGCTGGAAGGGAAATTGACCCACGAATTTCAGGGCATCGCCCTCTGCGGTGACCCTGAAAGCGGGTTCCCCGCCACCCGCAAAGCCGTCACGGGCCGCGAGATTCAGAACGGCTATGCACAACTTTACGACAGCTTCACCCTGCTGGCGCTCTCGCTCGCTCACAAGGAGACGGCGCAGCTGGCGACGGTCCGCGAAGCCATCGTGGCCGTGATGGACGCCTGTGACGGCAACAGCGACGAGTTGTCCTGGACGGCCGACGGCCTCCGCCATGGCTTCCAGTCCATCCGTAACGGTCACATCCCCAGTATGTCCGGCGCGTCCGGCAGCTGGATATTCGACAGAGAGACGCACATCAGCCAGCTGGGCACCTGGTACGGCCATTGGCGCTATTACGACGGGCAGTACCACCTGGCAGGTTACCTGACCCGCAGCGACCACGCGCGGAAGAGCAGTATGGACCAGATGTGGGATTTCGTGGCGGACGAGCTGATGGATTTTGACAAGAACGTCAAGGGCGTCACCTACGAGCCGCTCACCGACCGCTGCGCCGTGGTGATGGCCACCTCCACCGGCTGGACCAACTACCGCCACCAGGCGGATGCGCTGGAATTCTACCGGATGCTCAAGAACGCCGGCTATGACGACGACCACATCGTCCTGATCATTGAAGACGACATCGCGAACAACCCCGAAAACCCGTATCCGGGCGTGGTCCACGTGACTCCCGACGGAGAGAATCTGCACGCCGGCATCCAGGTGGACTACAAGATCAGCGAGCTCACTCCGGAGGACTTCGGGAATATCCTGAAGGGCAACGTGACAGAACGGACGCCCGAGGTGGTCCATGGCAGCAAGGGCACCAACGTCATGCTGTTCTGGAGCGGCCACGGGACCTACGACACGAAGATCAACTGGGGGCCGGACGGTCATATCTGGGCGGCCGAGATCCACGGCATCCTGCAGAATGCACAGGACAACTTCCGCAAGCTTTTCTTCGTGATGGAGACTTGCTACAGCGGCTCCGTGGGCGACAGTATGCCGGGTATCCCCGGTGTGTTGCTGCTGACTGCCGCCGCTCCCGGCGAGACCTCGCACGCGGACGTGCTGGAAGGCAACATCTACCTCTCCAACGCCTTCACGCGCGTGTTCCGCGAGGAAGTGGAGGCGAACCCCCACATCAACCTCTACGAACTGTACTCGAGGGTGGCGCG
>CADAND010000019.1 GCA_902789245.1 uncultured Bacteroidia bacterium | reverse complement strand
GACCAATCTCGATGGTAAGTTTGAACTTCGTGTCGCCCCCGGCGCTACGCTGGAGGTTTCCTGCATCGGTTACGCGACCAAGCGCGTGGCTGCCGCCAATGGCATGACCATCACCCTCGAGGATGACACCGAGATGCTGGAAGAGACCGTGGTTATCGGTTACGGCGTTCAGAAGAAGAGCGACCTGACCGGTGCCGTGGCTTCGGTGCGTCAGGACGACCTCCAGAACCGCTCCACGACGGATGCCGCCGCCGCCCTTCAGGGTAAGGCCGCCGGTATTCAGATCATCAACACTTCCGGTGCTCCGGGTGAGGGTGCTTCGATCCGTGTCCGTGGTTATTCCTCGAACTCCGGTTCCATCGGACCGCTCCTCATCGTTGATGGTTTGAAGGTTGACAACATTCAGTACCTCGATCCTTCCATGATCGAATCCATGGAGGTCCTGAAGGATGCTGCTTCCGCCGCTATCTACGGTGCGCAGGCTGGTAACGGTGTCGTGCTCATCACCACCAAGACCGGCGCTGCCAACAACGGCACCGCGCACATCACCTACAATGGCCGCTTCACCCTGCAGTCCCTTGGCAAGAAGGCAGACCTCTTCGGTGCCCAGGAGTACATTGACTATCAGACCTATATTGGCAACCTCGATCAGTCTAAACTGGATGCCGCCGGTTATCAAGAGGGATTTGAGAACAATTGGTACGACTCTACCTTCCAGCCGAGCTGGAGCCAGCAGCATGGTATCACCTTCCAGGGTGGTAATAATAAAGGTCACTTCTTCACCTCCCTCAACTATGTCGACCAGGACGGTATCGTCGTCGGCAAGAAGGATGTGTACAATCGTCTGACCGCTCAGGTCAACGCCGACTATCAGCTGTTCAAGTGGTTCAACGTCTCCACCAACAACTCGATCGAGAAGTGGAGCCGCAAGTCCGTTTCCTCCGGTTACGGTTCCGTGCTGAACTCCGTGGTCTCCATCGACCCGCTGACCCCGGCTTACATCAGCGACATCAAGGATACCCCGTCCGATATGCAGGATCACTACAATCTCGGCGACCCGATCCCGACGGATCCGAACCACAACAACGACTTCTACGGCACTTCCAAGTTCCTGCAGGAAGCCACCGGTAACCCGCTCTTCCAGCGCGACAGGAGCGACAGCTCCAGCGAAGGTATCAACATCCGTGGTACCATGGCTGCCAACCTGACCCCGATCGCCGGCCTGACCTTCACGTCCCGCTTCGGTTATCGTATCGCCCAGAGCAGCAGCCACAGCTACACGCAGCCGTACTGGCTGACCTCTATGGCTAAGGACTCCAACTATAGCATTTCCGCCAATGTCAACACGAGCTACTACTATCAGTGGGAGAACTTCGTGAACTTCAACAAGACCTTCGGCAAGCACACGGTCGGCGCCATGGCCGGTATGTCCTATACCGAGAGCCATAGCGACAACGCGAGCATCTCTTCCAACGGTACGGACATCCTGAAGGACTATGCCGAGAACTACCGCTACATCGACTACCTGACCTCCGACGCCACCAAGTCCGTTGGCAACGCGCCGAGCATGTCCGCTCAACTGTCCTATTTCGGTCGTTTGATGTACAGCTTCGACAACCGCTACAGCATCCAGGCCAACTTCCGTGCCGATGCTTACGACTCCTCCAAGCTCTCCAAGCAGGCCCGCTGGGGTTACTTCCCCTCCGTGTCCCTCGGTTGGACCATCAGCAACGAGCCGTTCTTCAAGGACAACGTGAGCCGCAGCGCCATCTCCTTCCTGAAGATCCGCGGTTCCTGGGGTCTCAACGGTAATGTCAACGTGCTGAGCGGCTACCGCTACTCCACCTCCATCGCGATGAACGGCGAGATGTATCAGTTCAACCCGGCCACCGGAGATGGTCATCCGACCTACGGTTCCATGCCGTCCGGTCTGGCCAACCCGAACCTGAAGTGGGAGACCTCCGAGCAGTATGACGCCGGTCTCGACGCCCGCTTCCTGAACAACCGCCTGACCTTCACGTTTGACTGGTATCGTAAGTACACGAATGACCTGCTCATCTCCGTTGCCCCGCTGCCGGAAATCGGCGTGAGCTCCACCACCGTCAACGCCGGTAAGGTGCTCAACACCGGTCTTGAGTTCGAACTCGGTTGGAAAGACAGCATCGGTGACTTCCACTACAGCATTAACGCCAACCTCTCCACCCTGAAGAACCAGGTTCTCGAGGTTCACGCGCTCGTCGATCGTATCACCAATGACCCGGTCAGTGGTCTGAACGAGAAGCTCTCCACTGCTTTCGAGGCCGGCTATCCGATTTGGTACTTCTATGGCTTCAAGTATGCCGGCGTCGATCAAGCAACGGGTGCTCCGCAGTTCTACAGTAAGGCGGGTAATATCGTGAACACCGTGACCGATAACGACAAGCAGTATCTGGGTGAGGGTATCCCTAACCTCACCTATGGTGTCACCATCAACCTCGCTTGGAAGGGCCTTGACCTCGTGGTCTTCGGCACCGGCGCCGCCGGCAACGAAATCTACAACCTCATGGTTTCCGCCGACCGTCCCAAGATGAATGGCCTGACCACTTACTGGAGAAATTCCTGGAAGGCCGCTGGCGATAACGCCAAGTATCCTGACATGAAGCAGGTTGCTACCAACTGGGACTTCTTCAGCTCCAGTGCCTGCGTCTTCGACGGTTCCTTCTTCAAGATCAAGCAGATCCAGCTTGGCTATACCCTGCCGCAGAACATCACCAAGAAGGCGCTCATCAGCGACCTCCGCTTCTTCGTCTCCCTGGACGACTACTTCACCTTCACGAAGTACCCGGGTGCCGATCCTGAGACCGCCTCTGCCAACTCTTCCAACGCTCGTGGTGTCGACTCCGGTACGTATCCTACCACCAAGAAGGTTGTCTTCGGTGTGAATCTGACGTTCTAATGCTAAAAGATAACTGAATATGAAAAAGATATTATTCTCTGTTCTCGCCGTCGCCGCTCTCTTCGCCGCAGTTTCCTGCGAGAAGAACCTCGACATCCCCCAGAAGGGTGTTTCGGCCTACGAGTCTTTCTACAAGACCGATAATGACGCTGAGTCTGCTCTGACTGCTGCGTACGCCCGCTTCGCCACCTATGTGACCGGCCGTGGCAACGCCTTCATCTACGTGCCTATCCGCGCCGCACTCAACAACTGCGCCGACGATATGTACGCCGCCGGTTCCAACTTCGGTGACAACGACTATATGGGTCAGCTGAACGAGTTCCGCTATGACTCTGGTTGCGAGGTGATCGGTAACCTTTACACCGGCCTGTTCCTCGCGAACTATGCTTGCAACCTGGTGATCGACAACTTTAAGGAGTCCAATTCTACCGTTGCACAGCGCTGCGTCTCCGAGGCCCGCGTCATGCGTGCCTACATCTACTTCGTCCTCACGGCTCTGTGGAATACGCCGCCGTTCATCGATCACGTGATCGCCGACGGTCTGCCGTACAACGCCGACAAGGATCCTGACAATCCGATGGCCCACGAAGACCTCCTCCGTTGGGTGGCCAGCGAGTGTGAGGAGGCTTCCGCCCACCTTGATGAGCGTGCCAGTACGGCCGACAAGGATGGTGCTGTGAAGGTGACCAAGGGCTTCGCCTGGGCTCTCGAGGGCAAGGCGCTCCTCTTTGCCAAGGATTACAGTGGCGCCAAGAATGCGCTTGAGAAGGTAATTAAGTCTGGCAAGTATGCCCTGGTCGCTGGCAAGGATTATTGGCAGAACTTCCACGTCGAAGGTGACGGTAACTCCGAGAAGGTGTTCGAAAGCAACATCGAGTACAACTCCGGTATCGGCGCTTGGGGTGGTATCAACCAGCGTTCCACTTGGATGGAGGCCAATATCTGGAGCTGGCGTTCCGATCATTTTTCCACCCCTCCTCATTCCATCTATAACGGTGGTGAGGATGGTTGGGGCGGCTTGGGTGTTCCGCAGTGGTTCGCCGACGAGTTCTTCAAGAATGATGGCCATTCCTATCGCTTCGATACTACGTTCAAAGCCATTGACGATGCTGTTTACAACATGAGAGATTACGGTAATTTTGATCTCTATGAGAAGCACGCTATCATCTATGACAAAGATAATAAAGTTGCTGCATACGACGTGGATAAGCCTTTCCTTCCCTATGCAAAACCGAAAATCGTAGATGGTAAACAGGAGGAAATTGACATCCCCGATCCGAGTGAGATCTTCGAGAAAGAGCCTAAAAAGATCAAAGTGAAAGTGTTCACTGTGGCTTACAAGGATCTTCCGGATGACATAAAGGCTATCTTCCCGTACATCGGTATCTCCGACATCAAAGATGGTCTGTACGGTCAGTCCTTCTGGCTGCCGTTTAAGCAGATGGTTCGTGGTACGGATGCTTATGCTCCCGATGGTAAGAACAAGTATGGCGGAAATGTTCGTTTGAACAACAACGTCGTCATGCGTTACGCTGAGGTCCTCCTGCTCTACGCTGAGGCTTGCCTCATGAGCAATGACGCTGCCACTGCTACGACCTACATCAACATGATCCGCACCCGTGCCGGTATCGATCCGCTGGCTGGTACCGCCACGATGGACGACCTCAAGAAGGAGAAGAGCTATGAGCTCTGGAACGAGGGCTGCCGTTATCTTGACATCCTCCGCTGGGGCGACACCGCCCGCCTGGTCAACGCCGGTCAGGCTGTTCCGAAGCTCTTCGACAAGGTCAGCCGTAAGCCGAAGGCTGGTGAGAAGGTCACCTGGCAGTATGGCACCGAGGAGAACAGCCGCTTCTACACGGTCGACACCCATGAGGCTATCGACGCGAACTGGACGGTTGGCTTCAAGGATAAGCACAAGTTCTTCCCGTTCCCGACTTCCGTGATGGACAAGAACCCGAACCTTGTCCAGAACCCGGGTTGGGAATAGACTGAGTTTAATTCTCGCAACACTTTTTTGGGCGGGCCGCAAGTGCGGCCCGCCTTTTTTTCATCCCCTTCCCCCTCCTGCCCGACCCTTCTCTCGTCATACCCGACCCTTCTCTTGTCATACCCGACCGCTTCCTGTCATGCCCGGCTCCGACCGGGCATCTTTTGTTTCAAAATCGGAAAATCGGGAATTATTTCACAATTACCCCCTGACAAATCTTACAGGTTCTTGGAGAATCCAAATCCGTCATCCATCTTCGCGACAAAACCATTATTCTATGAAGAATCTCGAAGAGCCCCGTATCAAGTACATCTCCCACAAAGCCAAGGGAGTGTACGCCAACATCCTGCTTGACGACTGGTTCAAGCGCACCTTTGAAGAGCTGCCCAGCAGCAAACGCCTGCTCACCCTGCTACTGCAGGAGCTCATTCCCGAGCGCCGGATCGTCGATATCAAGTACGCCCCCCAGGAGCACACCAATCCCAATCCCGACAAGCGCGGCATCCGCGTCGATGTCGAAGCCACCGATGCCGACGGCACGCGGTTTCTGGTGGAGATGCAGCGCGAGCCGCAGGATTTCTTCTACGAGCGTGCGGTCTATAACGCCTCCCACTGCATCATCCGGCAGATGGAAATAGGGGAAGACGAGTACGACTTCCCGTCGGTCTATTTCATCGGCCTGGTCGATTTCCCGCTGCACAGAGATCCCGACCGGGTCCTCTACCGCTATTCCATTTATGAAGACACCGACAAAGAACTGATGACCGATCGGCTGCACTACATCCTGCTTGAGCTGCCGAACTGCGGGCGCGCGCTCGGTCCGGACGCGACTGTGCTGGACAACTTCTGCTTTTCGATGCACAACATGCAGTTCCTGGAGGAACGGCCAGCGGATCTGCGACAGGAAATCTTTGAACTATTGTTTGATGCGGCAAATATTGCTACATTTGCTCCCGAGGACAGAATCAAATACGAATACGCCATGACCACCGAACGAGACATACGCAACCAGATCCGTTACGCCGAGAAGCAGGGCAAAGAGCAGGGAGCTCTTGAGGTCGCCCGGCGGATGCTTTCAAAGAATAAGGACATCGCGGAAATAGTTGAGTTTACTGGCCTCTCCGAAGAGCAGGTCCGGACGCTTATGCCGCCCCAAGCCTCCGCTTAAGTCAACATTCCCGGAAGAATCATCGGGCGGACCGCACTTGCGGACCGCTTTTTTTCATTCCTTTTTCTCGTCCTGCCCGCCCCTCCTCTCGTCCTGTCCGGCCCCGACCGGGCATCTCCTGCCCCGCCAAAGCAAGTATTCAGTCAATTACTATAGATTCCTGGAGGGCCAAGGTGTTAAAAATACGAATCTTACTAAGGTGCATTGTTTCTTTTCGCATTTTAGCCCCACGGCTCGGACAAACCAAAACCATCCCCGGCCCGACACTAAACATATGAGAAACAATCAGCAGATTCTCTACATCGACCCGATGGTCGATTTCGGATTCAAGAAGATCTTCAAGGAATCCGGCAAGAAACAACTCATCATCCGTCCGCTCAACGCCATCTTCGGCCTGGACATCACGGACATCGACATCCGCGAGAGCGAGCAGCTCGGCCTGACCGAACAGGAACGAAAGGTCACCTACGACATGCACTGCGACACCCGGGATGGTCACTCCTTCATCATCGAGGTGCAACTCGCCGACCAGCCCTACTTCATGGAGCGAGCCATCTTTTACTCCGCGCGCACCATCTCGCAGAAGGGGCAATCCGGGAAATGGGATTACGACTTCAAGCCGGTGTTCTTCCTGGGTCTGCTCAACTTCGACATCCGGCATCTGGAGCCAGAGAAAGCCGATTCCCAACGCTTCATCCACAAGTTTTCCCTGCGCGAGGACGAGACGCACGAGCAGATGAGCCAGGCGCTGCGCTTCGCTTTCATGGAAGTCGACCGGTTCAACAAAGCCAAAGATGAGTGCGAGACCTTCGAGGAGCGTTTCTTGTGGATGATGAAGAATTTACCTACCTTTGTCGAGAAGCCCGAGTTATGGGACGACCCTTATTTCAACGAGTTTATGGAGCAAGCTACATTCGCCAGCATGTCTTTCGAGGAGCAGGAAGCCTATATCGCCTCGATGAAGCAGAAGTGGGATTACGACAATTCCATTGAGTTTGCCGAGCAGAAGGGCCTTGCCCGAGGCAGAGAGGAAGGACGCGAGGAACAAACTATTGAAATCGCCCGGCGGATGCTGGATGGAAAAATGCCCATCGAGCAGATTGTCGAATTCACTGGACTTGGCGAAGAGCAGGTCCGGACGCTTATGCCGCCCCAAGCCTCCGCTTAAGTCAACATTCCCGGAAGAATCATCGGGCGGACCGCACTTGCGGTCCGCTTTTTTCGTCACTGCAAAACCCGTCCGGGTGCAAAATAGTTTGCCGCTTTTGTAAGAGCCTGAAAATCAATCGGATTTATTTACGAAAAAATACAAACCCAGGTGCTCGTGCAAAACTATTTCCGCATATATTTGCATTCAGGTCCCAATTATTAAACTTTTTTATACACTAACAAATGGAAGAGCGAATTCGGGCAGACAAAGCAATCTTTGTCAAGACAGGCACAGCTATCAAACGCGTCCAGAGTAAAGACATCCTGTACATCCATTGCGAAGGGAATGTCTCCATCCTCCACCTGCAGGGCGGCAAGCAGATGAGCTGCGTCCGACTGCTCAAGCTGGTGGAAGAGGACCTGGCCGGGACCAGCTTCCTGCGGATCAATCACAACTGCCTCGCGAACCTGGCAGAGGTGGAAGAGATTCATTACATCGATGCCCGCAAGCGCCAGCTCGTCCTCACGGACGGGACGGTGCTGGATGTCTCCTACCGGAAATGGAAGCAAGTCAAGACCGCTCTTCTTAAAGACGGCCAACTGTAATGAACATCACTTTAATCATCATCGCCGCCATCCTGTTCGGCGCACTGGCTGCCACTGCCCTGTGGAAGTGGCGTGCCATCCGCCAGCTTCGGAATACCCACCGCCAGATGGCGGACTTCATCAGGACGATAGAGGAGCGGCCTGCGTTGATGCAGATGGCGCAGACGCCTGCGGAGGATGAGACGCTGCGATTGATCAAGCACCGCTACAATCTGGTCGGCGAGTTGTTGGCCGCTGTCGTGGCGGGTGACCACGGGCGCTGCAACGCCATCCTGGACGGCCTGGAGGAGCTGGTCGCCGACCCGGCGGTCTTTACGCGCCAGCTGCGGCTGATCTATTCCTGCCTGCAGCCCGTCATGATGTCGCGCCTGCTGGAATGCGGCCTCACGGAGCACGAGGTGGATATCTGCTGCCTGTATGCCCTGGGCCTGAACGGGAAGGCCATTCAGCAGTACACGCACAACGGGCGCCACTTCCAGCACGTCGGACAGATCCGCAAGAAGCTCGGCCTGGGCGAGCACGACAAGAACATTGACGGGTATATCCGGGATCTGCTGAGATAGTTTTGCCAAATTTTTCCTAAATTTGGCGTTATGGCATTCATTCACGAAGATTTCATGCTCACCGGACCCACGGCCCGGGAGCTTTACCACGCGCACGCAGAGCGCCAGCCGATCATCGACTACCACTGCCACCTCTCCCCGCAGGAGATCGCAGAAAACATCCAGTTCCGCGACATTACCCAGCTCTGGCTGGGCTATGATCATTATAAATGGCGCGCCATGCGCGCAAACGGCGTGGTGGAGGAATATATCACGCTCCGGAAGCGCAACGCCTGGGAGGTCTTCGAGAAATGGGCGGAGACCGTGCCTTACACGATGCGCAATCCGCTTTATCACTGGACGCACCTGGAGTTGAAACGCGTTTTCGGCATCGACAAGATCCTCTCTCCCGCGACGGCGCGTGAGATTTTCGAGGAGTGCAACGCCAAACTGGCGACGCCCGAGTACCGCGGTCAGGCCCTGATCCGCCGCTTCGGCGTGGAGGCCATCTGCACGACCGACGATCCGGCCGACGACCTGCGCTGGCACAAGGAGATCGCGGCACATCCTTTCGGCACGAAGGTCCTGCCGACCTGGCGTCCGGACAAGGCCGTCGCCATCGAGAACCCGGCCGCGTACAAGGCTTATCTGGAGCGCCTCGGGGAGGCTGCCGACAAGAATATCGACTCCTACGCCGACCTGGTCGAGGCCCTGCAGGAGCGCCACGATTATTTCGCCCAGGCGGGCTGCAAGCTCTCCGACCACGGGCTCGACACCTTCCACGCCGCGGACTACACCGAGCAGGAAATCGAATCCATCTTCAAGAAGGTCCTGCTGGGCCGCACGCCCGACGCCACCGAGCGCGACAAGTTCTACAGCGCGCTGCTGCACGACCTCGCAGTGATGGACGCCGAGACCGGCTGGGTGCAGCAGTTCCACGTCGGCCCCATCCGCAACAACTGCTCCCGCATGTTGCGCCAGGCGGGTCCGGACACGGGATTCGACTCGATCCTGGACCTGGAGATCTCCGCCGCCGGCAACCGCTTCCTCGACCGGCTCGACGACGAGGGCAAGCTGGCCAAGACGATACTTTACTGCCTCAATCCCAAGGACTTCGTGGTCATGGCCTCGATGGCGGGCAACTTCAACGACGGGTCCGTGCCGGGCAAGATGCAGCTCGGCGCCGGCTGGTGGTTCCTGGACCAGGAGAGCGGCATGCGCCAGCAGATGGACAGCCTCTCGCAGCTGGGCCTGCTGAGCCGGTTCGTGGGTATGCTCACGGATTCGCGCAGCTTCATCAGCTACACGCGCCACGAGTACTTCCGCCGTATCCTCTGCGACATGGTGGGTGCGGACGTGGACAGCGGACGCCTGCCACGCTCCGAGATGCCGCGCATCGGGGAGATGATCGAAGACATCTCCTACCGCAATGCACGGGATTACTTTGGCTTCTGATATTTGGAATTCCGGATTTTTATTGCGATTTTTGCGTTGCGTAATTTTCGCAACGCAAAAATCGCAATACCATGAAACCGCAGATTGACAATCCTTTCCTGATCGCCGGATATGATTCTCCGACGTATTTCTGCGACAGGACCGTTGAGACCGAAGACATCCTGTGCACGCTTCGGAACGGGCGGAACATCACACTCACCTCTCCGCGAAGGCTCGGGAAAACGGGGCTCATCAAGCACGCTTTCTATCTGCTCAGGCAGCAAGAGCCGGGCGCAACAGTCATCTATCTGGATCTGTACCCGACATCCTGCCTCGCCGATTTCACGCAAGCCTTTGCTTCGGCCATCCTGGGTCAGTTGGATTCCAACCCGGTGAAAGCGCTTAAGAAGATCGCGACCCTGTTCAAAGGTCTTCGACCAAATCTGACGCTGGACCCTATTTCCGGCCAGGCCAAAATCGGACTGGACGTTGCAGCAGGGTCAGAGGGCGCTACGCTTGAGCAGGTATTCGAATACCTGAAGCAAAGCGGCAAAGCCTGTTATATCGCCTTGGACGAGTTCCAGCAAGTGGCCAACTATCCGGAGACGAATGTTGAAGCCCTGCTTCGCTCGTATATCCAGGACCTGCACCACGTCCATTTTATCTTTTCCGGAAGCCAGGCGCATCTCCTGGGGGAAATGTTCCTCTCACCCAAGCGCCCTTTCTACCAAAGCACCGCCGAGAAGAAGCTGGGCGTGATTGACGATCGGGCCTATTTCGCCTTCGCCGCTGCTTTCTTCCACAAGCAGGGGCGCACGCTCCCGGAAGACGTCTTCCTTGCCCTGTACCAGTTGTATGACGGGTACACCTGGTATATCCAGATGGTCCTGAACCGCCTGTACGCCAAAACTTCCAGGGAGATCAATGACTGCCTGATCCAGGAGTGTATCTCTGATATCCTGCAGGAGAACGAGTTCTACTATCAGCATCTGCTTCGCGTCTATCCAAAAGGCCAGATCAAACTGATCAAAGCCATCGCCAAGGAAAAGCGGGTACGGGAGATCACTTCCGGGGCTTTCATCACGAAATACGGTCTCACAGCGACCAGCAGCGTCAAAAGCGCGCTGGTGCGTATGTTGGACGAAGAAATTATCTACCACGCCGACGAAGGATACCTGGTTTATGACCGGTTCTTCGGGCAGTGGCTGGATGCCAAATTCTAAAAAAAAGAGATGCGCAAAAAGAAAAGGTCCATACGCGTGCGCCTGCGGGCGTTCCGGATCTGGCAAGAGCTGGGATTCTTCCCCTGGCGGAAGGAGAAGAAGACCCGCAAGCAACGGGGAAAAGATTTCTATAAGGGGGCGTTCGACGATATCCCCTTCCTCAATGACGACGCGAAGCGCACCTTCGCGCACCTGCTGCTGCGCCCGGGCTACATGATCCGGGACTACGTGTCCGGGCAGCACGAGCGCTACCTCGCGCCGCTGACGGCGCTCATCATCTTCTACGCCTTCTTCGGGCTCATCTCCGCCGTCCTGCAGCCCATCCAGCAGCAGAAGGAGAACCCCTTCGAGAAAATTGACATCACGATCAAGACCACCGAGAAGAGCGTGGAGGAATACAGAGCGGAAAAGGGCCAGGACGAGGAACTGCAGCAGACTGTCCTCCTGAAGACCTACAAGCTTCTGCGCGCAGGCTACCTCTACCTGCATCTGGACGAGTTCCCGGAAGAAGTCGACACGCGCCACGAGGCGTCGATCGCCGCCTTCGAGAGCAAGCTTCGCAGCCAGGGCATTCCCCTCTTCCTCGGCAGGTTCCTCGTGCTGTGGCTGGCGATGTGGCTCGCCCTCCGGAAGCGCCACCGGCAACGGTTCTCAGCCTGCGCCACGGCTTCGGCCTACGCCCTCTGCCAGTTCAGCTTCTTCATGCTCTTCGTGCTGCTGCTGAGCTTCGGCAAGCAGACGTCCGTCAGCATCGTGCTCCTGCTGGCCCTGCTGGTCGTCGACTACCACCAGTGGCTGGGCCTTCCGTGGCGGAGGAGCGTCGGCCGGGCCGTCGCCACCGGCATCCGGATCGGCGTCATCTACGTCTCGGTCATCATCCTGATCAGCGTCTTCGTCGTCGGCCTCGCCTTCCTGACCTGATCCTTAGAATTGGGGATTGCCGGGAACCACATAAAAGAGTAACTTTGTAACGTGAACCAATTTAAGATCATCTCCCCCGCCCCGGGCGGGACCTATACCGAGGCGCTGGCCTCGCTGTTCGAAAAACTCCGGAACCATTTCGCCGCGGAAGCGGCGGCGGGCCGGCAGCCGGTCTTCGTGCGCTTCTTCGTGAGCGACGCGCAGAACCAGGCCGCCGCGCTGCAGGACGCGCTCTCCCGCGCGCCCTGGGCCGGCAGCACCGCCATTTCCATCGTGGAGCAGCCGCCCCTCGACCACAGCCACGCCGTGGCGCTCGTGCAGACGGCGCCCGAGGCGCCCGCCTGCCTTTTCCACAGCCTCCGGCTCACGGAGGAGGAAGCCGCCGGACACGATTCCTATGCCCAGAGTCGCCTGCTTTTCGAAAAATACCTGGACATCATCCGCCCGATGGGGCTGGACCTCAAGACGCACTGTGTGCGCACCTGGATCTACGTGCGCGACATCGACGCCAACTACGCCGGGCTGGTGAAAGCCCGCAACGACGTCTTCGACGCGGAAGGGCTCACCCACGACACGCACTATATCGCCTCCACGGGCATCGGCGGCGCCACCGAAGGGCGCTCCGCCGTGGTGGCCATCGATTTCCTGACCTATCCCGGTATTCGGGAGGAAGACAAGACCTACCTCAAGGCACTCTCCCACCTCAGCCCGACCCACGACTACGGCGTAGCCTTCGAACGCGGCGTGCGCCTGTCCGACGGGCATATTTTCATCAGCGGCACCGCCAGTATCGACCACCGCGGCAAGGTCCTCCACGAAGGGGACGTCCTCGCCCAGACAGACCGCCTGCTGGAGAACATCTCCGTCCTCCTCGCCGAGGGCGGATCGTCCCTCGGCAAAGTGCCTTATTTCATTGTTTATCTGCGAGATATCGCCGACTACCCACTCATCGACGCCTACATGCAGCGCCGCTTCCCCGCCATCCCCCGCGTTCTGCTGGAAGCCCGCGTCTGCCGGCCCTCCTGGCTCATCGAGATGGAGACGGAAGTGTAAACCTTATTCCGCCATGGCGGCCTTGAAGGTGTCGTCGATCTGGAGGAAGAGGTGGTAGTAGGCCTTGTCGCCCAGCTTGGAATAGCGGCCCACGAGGGCCTGGACCTGCGTCATCAGGTACTGCTTCTCCGCAGCCCACTCCTTCGGGTCGGGCACGAGGCCGTCCTTGCTCTTCGCGAAGGCGAGGAACTCCCGCTCCAGGCCCGCACGGTCGAGATAGCCGAGCAGCGTGTCGTAGTTGTCGATGGCGGCGAGTTCGCGGCCGTAGCGGTCAAACCAGGCGGAGGCGAAGCGCATCGCCGTGGCCTTGCGGTTGCAGGCCACGTAAAATGAGCCGGCGCGGGTGGTGTCCACGGGCACGAAGACGTCGGGCAGGATGCCGCCCTTCTCCACGCGCATGCTGTCGGCGGTCACCATTTCGCCGCTCTCGTAGCGGCGCAGCACTTCATAATCGTAATCCTCGGAATAAGGCTTCTGGATGCAGCGGCCGGAGGGCGTGTAGTAGCGCGCCACGGTGATGCGCATACCGGACCGGTCGCTGAAGAAGAACGGCTCCTGCACGAGGCCCTTGCCGAAGGTACGGCGGCCGTACAGACGCGCGCGCCCGTTGTCCTGCAGGGCGCCGGCGAGGATCTCGCTGGCGGAAGCGGATCCCTCGTCCACGAGGAGCTTCACGCCCAGCTTCTGGAAGGGACCGGAGCCGTCGGCGCGAAACTCTTCCCGCTTGCGGTTGCGGCCTTCGAGATAGACGATCATCGCCTTGCGGGGCAGGAAGAAGTTGGACAGCTTGCAGGCCTGGTCAAGATAACCGCCCGAGTTGTCGCGCAGGTCGAGAACGAGCTCGCGCATCCCCTCGGAGAGCAACTCGGTGCAGTGCAGCAGGATCTCATCCTCCGTGGTGCGGGAGAACTTCGACAAGCGCACGTAGCCCGTGGTGTCGCTGACCATGAAGGCCGCGTCCACCGACCAGGTGGGAATCTTGCCGCGGGTGATCTCGAACGGGATCACCTCCCGGCCGCGCTGCACGGTCACGAGGACCTTGCTGCCGGCCACACCCTTGATGCGGCGCACCATGCTGTCCTGCGGGAAATGCACCCCCGCGATGTTGGTATCGTCGACCTTGAGCAGGCGGTCGCCCGGCTGCAGGCCGATCTTCTCGGACGGACCGCCGGGGATGACTTCGATCACCACGGCGGTGTCGTTGGGGACGTTGAACTGGATGCCGATGCCGTCGAAATTGCCCATCAGGTCGGCTTCGGACTCTTCGAGCACCTGCGGGGGCATATAGGCGGAATGCGGGTCCAGGGCGGACAGGGCGGCCGCGGCGATGGCGTCGCTGACCTTGGCGCGGTCCACGCTGTCCACGTAGTTCTCATCGATGCTCTGGAGGATGAGCGAGACCTTGCGCCAGTCGTTTCCGTTCACGCGCAGCATGCGGCGGCTCTCGCCGACCCGGTACACGAGCAGGGCGATCAGCAGACCGATGACGACGCCCAGCAGGGCGACGAGGATGGAAGATTTCTTCATACGGCTACTCCTCCACGTCGATTCGTTCGACCTCTATGCCGGCGCGGCGCAGCAGGTCGATGCCGTCCGTAAGCCGGTACTCGTCGCGGTAAACGACACGCTTGATGCCGGACTGGATGATGAGCTTGGCGCACTCCACGCACGGCGAGGCCGTGACGTAGAGGGTGGCGCCGTCGGCGCTGTTGGCCGACTTGGCCACCTTGGAGATGGCGTTGGCCTCGGCGTGCAGCACGTACGGCTTGGTGACGCCGTTCTCGTCCTCGCAGATGTTCTCGAAACCCGAGGGAGTGCCGTTGTAGCCGTCCGAGATGATCATCCGGTCTTTGACCAGCAGTGCGCCCACCTGGCGGCGCTTGCAGTAGGAATTGCCCGCCCAGATGGCGGCCATCCGCATGTATTTGTCGTCGAATTTGCTCATCGTCCCGTTTCTCTCTGATAAAGGTAACGCTTGATACTGCGCTTCGGGGTCCGCTCGAAGTCTTCGGGCAGGAACTCGATATGGTTGATCTGCGCGTAGGCGGGCAGGAGCTTGTTGATCTCCGGCAGGCTGTCGTTGATGCGCTGCTCCAGCTGCTCGCCGCTCATGCCGTCCAGCTCGCCCTGGTGGTAGTCGGGATAAACGAGGGCCGTCAGGCCGATCTTGTCCTCGACCACCAGCGAGTCGACCACGTAGGTGACGTTGTTGATGACGGCTTCCAGCTCCTCCGGATAGATGTTCTGGCCGCTGGCACCGAGGATCATGCACTTGCAGCGGCCGCGCAGGTACAGGTAGCCGTCGTAGTCGATCACGCCGATGTCGCCGGTCTTGAACCAGCCGTCGTTGGTGAAGGAAGCCTTGGTGGCGTCGCGGTTCTTGAAGTAGCCCAGGAAGACGTTGTCGCCCTTGACCTGCACTTCGCCCGGCTCCTTGTAAGGATTCTTGGAGTCGATGCGGATCTCGCAGCCCGGCACGGGCACGCCGCAGGAGCCCTTGCGGGCCTTCCACCACTTGGCGTAGGTGATGATCGGGCCGCACTCCGTCATGCCGTAGCCGACGGTGAAGGGAAAATGGATCTGGCGCATGAACTTCTCGACCTCCGGGTTGAAGGCGGCGCCGCCGAGGATCACTTCCTCGAAGCGGCCGCCGAAGGAGTCGATCAGGCCGTTGCGGATCTTCTTGCGGATCACCTGGTCCACGATGGGGATGCGCATCAGGGACTTGTGGCGGTCCACCACGGGTTTGATCTGGGACTTGTACACCTTCTCGAAGATCAGCGGCACGGCGATGATCACGTCGGGGTGGATCTCGGAGAAGGCCTGCATGATCACCTTCGGGCTCGGGGTGCGCGTCAGGAAATAGACGTGCGCGCCGATGGTCATCTCGAAGAGGAACTCGAACATCATGCCGTACATGTGGGCGGACGGGAGCATGGCGACCATCTGCGATTCGCAGGTCATCTGCGGCTCCGCCACGGTGGTGGCGAAGGAGATGTTGCACCACAGCGAGCGGTACGGCAGCATGACGCCCTTCGAGAAGCCGGAGGTGCCCGAGGTATAGTTGATCAGGGCGAGCTCCTCGGCCTGGTCCTCATAATAGTTGAGATGCTCGGGCTTGAGCCCTTCCGGATACATCTGGTTGAAGGTGCGCGTGAGGTTCTTGCGCACTTCCACGAGGTCCTGGTTCTTGGCGTAGATGTAGTTGAGGGTGTTCATCTGTACGATGACCTCCAGGCCGGGCATCTCCGCCTCGGAGAGCCCCTGCCAGATCACTTCGTCCACGAAGAAGACCTTGGCCTCGGAATGGTTGACCAGATAATGTATGTTCTCGGGTTTGAATTCATGCAGCAGGGGCACGGGCACGGCGCCGTAGGTCATGGCGGCCAGGAAGCACACGCCCCAGTGGGCCTGGTTGCGGGAGCAGAGGGCGACTTTGTCCCCCTTCTTGAGCCCGCATTTTTCGAAAGCGATGTGCAGGAGCTCGATGCGCTCCGCCACGTCGGAGTATTTGAGCGTAACGCCCTGGTAGTTCGAGAGGGCTTCGCGCTCCCAGTTTTCCTTGATGCTCTTTTCGAGCAGTTTGTTTACTGAGTGGAATTCCATATCAATTTAATGCCTTTCTTGCCCCAGGCAAGGGTCTTTCCGGGTTGATAAATGACGAAGCGGCAGCCCTTGCCGGGCCAGGCGACGGCCGCTTCTGCGGGACGGGCGGCCTCGATGAAGGCCGAGACGGCCTCCTGGCTGCCATAGATCTGCCACCCGCGCGAGCTGGCGGTGCAGCTGTCGTCGGCGAGCGCGAAGGCGTCGCCGTAGAGCGCGGGCAGGAAGCCGCGCCAGGGATTCTCATGAAGTTCGCGCTCCGTCGCAGGCTTGGCGGGGCGGACCAGGGCCACGGCCCCGCCGCCGAAGTGCACGAGCGCGACTTCGCGGACGCTCTGCTCCAACTCCCACTTGAGCGGGTCCTTCCCGCTCTCCCTGCGGAGCGCCTCCAGCCGCTTCTGGTACGCGGTCAGCCGGACGGAAGCGTCCTGCCAGCGGTCCACGGCCTCGCGGGTCTGTGGAAGCGACACGGGCAGCGCCAAGGCGAAGCGCGTGTCCCCAGGGAGGATGGCGCCGAGGCGGCTGTCGCCCGGCGGCAGGAGGCCGAGGATGTTGGCGTAGAAGGCGTCGTCCGGCTCGCAGACGGGCACGACGTCGAAGCCGCCCGCAGCGGGCGTGAGTACGGTCCAGTCGGCCACGTTGCCCAGAAAACGGGTCAGCGGCCGGCGGGGGAAGAAGTCCCGCAGCCAGCTCTTCGGCGCCAGGCGTTCGGGGGCTCCCCCGCCGCGGAAGGCGACAAAGTCCCGCCCCGCAGCGGCCGCGAGGGCCTGGCGGAAGCCGGGTGCGTCAAGGATGGAGGTATGTTCGGTCAGGTGCCGCCGGACGGCGGTCAGTTGCGCGTCAGAGGGGGTGATGAGCACGAAGCCGCGCCGCTTCGTCTCCGCATCGGGTCGGACGTACTGCGCCTGCAGCTTCAGGACCGAAGCCTGCGCGAGGAGGGCGCTCACGGCCGACGCGGAGTCGGCATCGGCGCGGCCCGCATCCAGGGCGAGCACGGGCACGAGCGAGCCGTTGTAGCACAGCGAAAGCGCCATCTGGGACTGCTTGAAGGCCGTCAGGTTCAGTTTGTGCAGGACGCTCGTCGAATCCAGGAGCGGCAGGCCCTCTTCCAGGCGGTCATAGCAGATCACGGCCAGCGCGTCCGAAGGGACGGCGGCGAGCAGCTCCGGAACGCGACGCATATCCCCCGTTTTCGGGGCCGGATTGCCGCAGGCGAAGAGCAGCGGCAGGGCCGCCAACAGGGCTATGATGCCTTTTTTGCACATAACTTGCAAATATACTAATAATTTGAATTATGATTTTCCGAGGAAATCCCTAACTTTGCACGATTTTACATTCCAGCGAAATAGTACAGTTACAGAATATGCAAGAAATCAGAAACATAGCGATCATCGCCCACGTCGACCACGGCAAGACGACGCTCGTGGACCGGATGATTTACCAGGCCAACCTGGTACGTCAGCCGGAGAACCTGGGCCAGCTGATCCTGGACAACAACGACCTGGAGCGCGAGCGCGGCATCACCATTCTCGCCAAGAACGTCTCCGTCACCTATAAAGGAGTCAAAATCAATATCATCGACACCCCGGGCCACAGCGACTTCGGCGGCGAAGTGGAGCGCGTGCTCAACATGGCCGACGGCGTGCTGCTGCTCGTCGACGCCTTCGAGGGCTGCATGCCCCAGACGCGCTTCGTGCTGCAGAAAGCCATCCAGATGGGCAAGAAGCCCATCGTTGTGATCAACAAGGTGGACAAACCCAACTGCCGCCCCGACGAGGTGCAGGAGGAGGTCTTCGACCTGATGTTCAACCTCAACGCCACCGAGGAGCAGCTGGACTTCGTGACTGTGTACGGCTCCGCCAAGCAGGGCTGGATGTCGCTCGACTGGAAGAAACCCACGACCGACATCACCCCGCTGCTCGATACGATCCTCGACGTGATTCCGGCCCCGCCGGTGGTCGAGGGCACCCCGCAGATGCTCATTTCCTCCCTGGAGTACAGCCCCTACGTGGGCCGTATCGCTGTGGGCCGCATCACCCGCGGCTCCCTCAGGACCGGCCAGAATATCAGCCTGTGCAAGCGCTACGACGTAGTCCAGAAACAGAAAGTCAAGCAGCTGATGGTCTTTGAGGGCCTGGGCAAGGCCAACGTCGACGAGGTCCAGTGCGGCGACATCTGTGCCGTGGTGGGCATCGACGGCTTCGAGATCGGCGACACGATCGCGGACTTCGAGAAGCCGGAGGCGCTGGAGCCGATCGCCGTGGACGAGCCCACGATGAGCATGCTCTTCACCATCAACAATTCCCCCTTCTTCGGCAAGGACGGCAAGTTCGTGACCTCGCGCCACCTCAAGGAGCGCCTGGACAAGGAGCTGGAGAAGAACCTCGCGCTACGCGTGAAGCCGGGTCTGACGGCCGATTCCTTCGTGGTTTACGGCCGCGGCGTGCTGCATCTCTCGGTCCTGATCGAGACCATGCGCCGCGAAGGCTTCGAGCTGCAGGTCGGCCAGCCGAAGGTGCTGGACAAGACCATCGGCGGCCAGCGCTGCGAGCCGATCGAGGACCTCTCCATCGAAGTGCCCGAGGAATTCGTCGGCGCCGCCATCGAGATCGCCACGCGCCGCAAGGGCGCACTGGTGCGCATGGAGCCGCGCGGCGACCGCACCCTGCTGGAATTCGAAATCCCCACGCGCGGCCTCATCGGCCTGCGTTCCAACCTGCTGACGGCCAGCCAGGGCGAGGCCATCGTGGCGCACCGCTTCAAGGAATACCAACCCTACAAGGGTGAGATCGAGCATCGCAACAACGGTTCGCTCGTCTCCATCGAGACCGGCCAGGCCATCGCCTACTCGATGAACAAGCTGCTGGACCGCGGCCGCTTCTTCGTGGAGCCGGGCGAAGACATCTACGCCGGCCAGGTGGTGGGTGAGCACACGCGCGAGCGCGATCTCAACATCAATATCTGCAAGACCAAGAAGCTGACCAACGTCCGCGCCGCCGGCTCCGACGAGAAGATCATCCTGCCGCCCGCCATCAAGTTCTCCCTCGAGGAGGCGCTGGAGTACATCCAGGACGACGAGCTGGTGGAAGTGACGCCGCATTTCATGCGCATCCGCAAGATCCTGCTCGACCCGCTCGCGCGCAAACGCAACAGCGACAACGAAGATTAATTTTAGTTGCTAATCGCAAAAAAATTGCTAACTTTGCAACCCTTTGTAGTTCAACTGACAAGTCTGGCCCCCGGCACGAACCACCTGAAGTGGCACGTGGGAGCCGAGTTCTTTGAAACATTCGGGAACGTAGAGATCCTGGGCGCCGATCTGGAAGTGACGGCCGACGTGATCAGCCGCGGGCTGACCGTGGACGCCGCCTGCACGATGGCCGGCAGCGTGACTGTCGCTTGCGACAGATGCCTCGAGGACCTTGTTATTCCGGTGGACGCTTCTTTTGAGGAAACGTACACCCCCGAGGGCGGCGAACTGGACCTGTCGCAGGATGTGTACGACTACGTATGCACCTCGCTGCCGCTCCAGCGTGTCCATGCCGAAGGCGAATGCAACCAGGAAACTACGAAGTATTTGAGTAAATAATAGTTTAAAAAGATAAAGCAATGGCACATCCGAAACACAAACTTTCCAAGCAGCGCCGGGACAAGCGCCGTACGCACGATTTCGCGCCGGTTCCGACCCTCGCCACCTGCCCCAACTGCGGCGCGACCGTGATCTATCACCGCGTCTGCCCTGAGTGTGGCTACTACAGAGGCCGTCAGATCGTTGTCAAGAACGCTGAGTAATCTGTGAAAGGCCGCCCGATGGCGGCTTTTTTTAATCCGATGGCTCTGTAGTTCAACGGATAGAATAGTGGTTTCCTAAACCATAGATAGCAGTTCGATTCTGCTCGGAGCTACGAAAAAAGCAGGTTTCATGCCTGCTTTTTTTCGTAGAGCCTGTTGCACAAAAAAGAGGCAGCATCCAACGATACTGCCTCCTTGTGCGCGGGATGAGAGTCGAACTCACACGTCGCAATTGACACTAGCTCCTGAAACTAGCGCGTCTACCATTTCGCCACCCGCGCTCGAATGGATTGCAAAGATACAACTTTTTGTAAGAATGACAAAAAAAACTTCGCAGTAGGGAAGACAATCCATCCGACGGCTTTTCTATAGTTTTAGTTGTACGTCGCAAATGCCTTATTGATCGCACTTTTGTACTCCGGGTAATAGCTGTTGAGTTTCTTCCGGAGGATCTCCCGGTCAGTCACATCCGAGCTGAGCACCTGGAAAATCTTCTGCCAGGACAGTCCTTCCTCGGCCAGGATCTCGAAAATCTGCGGATGGAACCACCAGTCCCGCCCGAAGTGCGACACAATGGTGCTCCCGTAACGCTCCCTGAAGAGCGTCGTCTGGGTAAAGAAGGCCCACATCTCCGCGACTTCGCAATACCCGTGGTCCTCCTCGGCACCCACGCCGTAAAGCGTAAAGCCCGAGGACAGGTAGGACTTGGCCAGGAAGCGCACGTAATGGTCCCAGTAGTCACGCCCGGCCAGCATGAGGTGGCTGCCATGCGCGAAGGCGTGGAGCGCTTCCGCATAAATGGCGGCATACGTGTCCTTGCCCCTGAGTCCCACCATGGCGTCGGGCAGGAAGAGCTTGACCAGGATGGAGTACTGGCCCAGCATCCTGCCGATCTCGCCGTTGTCGATCAGCACGCCCTGCTGAAGCATCGGAGCCAGGCCGAAGTCCAGGCTCTGGAAGAGCCACAGGCGCAGGTTGGAGGGCGGCGTCTTCACGCTAGGGGATTCCGCGGCGCAACGCCCGATGTAGTCGAAACCCGCGTTGTTCACCACGCAGCGGCTGAAGAGACGCCGGTCAGAATCCCGGGTCACCAACAGGTCCATCCCCGAGGCCTCGCCCTTCCCCAGCGAAGAGATGGAGGCCGGCACCAGCAGGAGGTTCAGGCCGATGCAGAAGCCCTTGGAATTCTTGAAAACAAGCCGGTAGCGGGGCTTCCCGGAGAAGCTGCGCGACATCCGGTACCGGCCATCCTCGTCCGTGAAGGCGTGCGCCGTCTTGACGAAGATATTGCACGCCACGCGTACGCCGCGCACGCCTTCCACCAGGCCGATGTCGGCATCCTCGATGGTGATGCGTCCGGCCGGCGTCTGCGGGCCGTCCGCCTTGGTCAGGGAAAGCTCGTCGAGCATGTCGCCGTTGCCCGTCAGGCGGAAAGACTCCCGCTCTACCGCCGCCCAGTCGATGCCGTCGGCGGATTTCGTCTCCACATGATCCTCGGGGATATAGCACTCATGGAGAATCTCATAGATGACCATGCGCGGCAGGACAACATCCTTGGGCACCACGGCGTACTGCCAGGTAATCTCCCCTTCCGGGATGGACGGATCGTGGTACCAGTCCCCCTCTTTCACGATTTCATAATCCAACGGATGATCCAGCAGCTCGATGCCTTGTCTCTCCAGCAGCTGGAGTTGCCGGTCGCTCTTCGGAAGGAAGCGGACGTAATAATGGGTCGTCGGCACGGGGACGCGCGACGCCTTGGTCGGATAGACGGCCAAGAGCGCCTTCTCCATGTTCGCCACGGAATACGGATCATCCAGCTGCTTGCCGAGGACAATCTGGTCGTGACACTCCCCCGGATCGTCCGGGAAGACGGCGGGCGGGTCGAGCTGTCCGCCGCTGCAGCAGACGGCCAGGAGGGCCGCCAAAACGAATTGAATCAACCTTTTCATAAGCCTGAGTATTTGTCTCAGGCAAAGGTCGCAGGAATGAGCCGATTTCTTTTCCGATTAATCGTTTAATATGCAAAGAGCCCCGCACGGCAGCGTGCAGGGCTCTTTTTCGCGTTTGCGCGAATCGAAAGATTCGCACGAATTAAAAGAATTTCACCTCTTTTTGTTCGATTGCGCTCATCAGGCTGTTGCCCAGGCGGCTCACACCGAAGCGAAAATGGTCCTTTTCCACCCAGTCTTCGCCCAGCACGGCGGCACCGATGCCGTAGTAGAGGCGGGCGTCGCGGTCGTTGGAGATGCCGCCCGCGGCCTTGAAGCCAACCTTGCGGCCGGTCTTGGCATAGAAGGCCTTGATGCACTCGCACATCACCCAGGCAGCCTCCGGCGTGGCGTTGACTTCCACTTTGCCGGTCGAAGTCTTGATGAAGTCCGCGCCGGCTTCCATCGCCAGGAACGAGGCGCGCGCGATGTTCTCTGTGGAGGCGAGCAGGCCCGTCTCCAGGATGACCTTGAGCACGACGCGGCGGCCCTGGCGGGCGGCCTCGGCGTCAATCGCCTGCTTCATCTGCACAATTTCATTCGACGCAGCGGCGTAGTCCCCGGCCAGGAAGGCATTGAGCGCGAGGACGATATCCACCTCGTCGGCGCCGGCCCGCACGGCCAGTTCGCACTCGCGGACCTTCACTTCCAGGAAGCTCTGCGCAGAGGGGAAGCAGCTCGCAACGGTGGTCACATGCAGCTCCGGGCTGCAGCGGCGCTCGCGCACGACGGGCGCGAAGTTGGGATACACGCACACCGAAGCGGGCAGCGGGTAGGACGGATACTCCGTCTGGAGACGACTCACCTTGTCCACCAGCTTGCTGACGGAAGCGACCGTGTCGTTGGACTTCAGGGTGGTCAGGTCCATCAGCGAAAAGCATTTCTTGAGCACGTCCGGCGTGGCCAGGGCGTCCAGCGAGGACGCCACCGCCTGCAGGCTGGAAGCAATTTGCGCGTCAACGGGCGCGTAGCCGTATTTTTCCAAATAATCCATAGAAACTGTATTATTCTGTTAATTCCATTATCTCTTTCTTCAGATGCCGGGAAGCCTTTTCAAGCGGCAGCAGCTCGGGGTCGGGCAGTTCCACCGCCCGCAACGAATCCGCCTGTGCGAGGGAATCGGCCCGGGCGGCCAGCGTATCCGGCGCCGCGAGCGTGTCCACGGGCCACAGGGGCCGGATGCCCGCCCAGCGCAGCGAATCCGTCGAGAAATCCTTCGTGCGGTAGCCACGGCGGTAGCGGTCCAGCTCGATGTCGCGGGCGGTCTGGCGGTCCGCCTCCTGCTGGAGGGCCTCCCCCTCCTTGCGCAACTGCGTCTCCACCCGGTTCAGGATCTTGACGAAACGCTCGCTGTGGTCGAGGTAATACTGGACCGTGCGGTCGTAATCCTCGAAGGTGTAGCCGTAGCGATGGAAGATCGGATCGAAGAGCAGCGTCGTGTCGACGTCGACGCGGGTCTCCGGGTGGTCCCGGACCCACTGGTCGGCCAGGAACATGTCGTGGTAGATACGGACCAGCTTGTTCTCGGGGATGATGCGGCTGCGATGCCCGCAGGCGCAGAGCCCCGCCAGCAAGACTGCCAGCACCACGATATGAGCCGCCCGGTGCATCGTCTTACCGCAGCTGGGCGCCGAAATCTTTCTTGAAGGTCTCCAGCAGGCGCTCCATCAGGCGCTCGGTATCCTGGTCCGTGAGGGTCCGCTCGGGATCCTGGATCAGGAAACTCAGGGCGTACTGCTTCTTGCCGGCCGGAATCTTGTCGCCGCGGTACACGTCGAACAGGCCGACCTGCCGCAGGAGCTTCTTCGCCTGCTTGAAGGCGGCGGCGCGGAGGTCCGCGTAGCTGACGCCCTCGTCAAGCAGGAGCGCAAGGTCACGGCGCACGGCCGGGAACTTCGGCAGCTCGGTGAAGGACACCTTGTCGCGCTTCACCAGCGCAAACAGCGCCGGCCAGCTGATCTCCGCCGCGAACACCGGCTGCTTGATGCCGAACTTGCGCGTGAGCGCGGGGTTGACCGTGCCCATCGTCGCGAGCACCGCTCCCTTGCCGGGCAGGGAATACACCATGCCTTCCGCCCAGATATCGGACGGGGCGGCTTCGGTCCAGAGCTGGTCAAGGTCGGCGCCGTAGCGGCGCAGGAGCAGCTCCAGGTAGCCCTTCAGCTGGAAGTAGTCGCTCTTGGCGGCTTCCGCGCGCCAGGATTTCTCCGGCGTGCCGGTCAGCATCAGCGTGAAGCAGGTGTGCTCCTCGTAGCCCTCCAGCGTCTCGCCCGGCTTGTCGGTCAGGCGGCTGTAGACGCTGCCGTACTCGAAGGTGCGCAGGGAGCTGAGCTGGCGGTTCAGGTTGTAGGCGATGACCTCCAGGCCGCCCAGGATGAGGGTCTGGCGCATCACGTTGAGATCCTGGCTGAGCGGGTTCACGATGCGGACGCTCCGCTCGGCCGGGAAGGTCTTCAACCCGGCATAGTAGTCTCCCTTGGTCAGGGAATTGTTCATGATCTCCACGAAGCCGTTGGCCGCGAGGAAGTTGGAGACGGCGTTGCGCACCGCCTCGGGATCCGGCTTCGGCGTGGCGCACACCGACATCTTCATGTGGTGCGGCAGGGCGATGTTGTCATAGCCGTAGATGCGGAGGATTTCCTCCACCACGTCGCACTCGCGGTACACGTCCACCATGTAGGACGGGGCGGCCACCAGGGCGCCGCCGGGGCGCTTCTCGAGGAAGTCATAGCCCAGCCAGGTGAGGATGTTCTCCATCGTGTCGTGGCCGATCTCCTGGCCGGCGAAGCGCTCGATGCGGGCGTAGTCCAGCTCGATCCGCTTGCGCTCGTAGGGCTTCGGACAGGACTCGCGGATCTTGCCCACGACCTCGCCGCCGGCGCACTCCTGAATGAGGAGCACGGCGCGCTTGAGCGCGTAAATCGGGATCTCCGGATCGGCGCCGCGCTCGTAGCGGAAGGAGGCGTCGGTCTGCAGGCCGAGGCTCTTGGAGGTGCGGCGGATGGAAGCCGGATCGAAGTAGGCGCTCTCCACGAACACATCCGTGGTGGCGTCGGTCACGCCGCTGTCCTCGCCGCCGAACACACCGGCGATGCACATCGGCACCTTCGTGTCGGCGATCACCATGTCGCGGGCGTCCAGTTTGCGCTCCACGCCATCCAGCGTGCGGATGAGCTCACCCTGCGCGGCGCGGCGCACCACCACGTGGCCGCCGACCTTGGCGGCATCGAAGGTGTGGAGGGGCTGTCCGAGCTCGAAGAGCACGAAGTTGGAGATATCGACGATATTGTTGATCGGGCGCAGCCCGATGCTCATCAGGCGGTTCTGGAGCCATTCCGGCGACGGGCCGACCTTCACGCCCTTCAGGGTGATGCCGGTGTAGCGCGGGGCGCCGTCGGTGTCGCGCACTTCGATCTCGAGGCCCTCGCCCTTGCCTTCGCAGAAGGCGTCCACGGAAGGCTTCACGAGCTCGCAGGGGCGGCCGTTCAGGCGCAGCCAGGCATACAGGTCGCGGGCCACGCCCCAATGGGAGGCCGCGTCGATGCGGTTGGCCGTGATCTCGTACTCGATCACAGCCTCGGTGCCCAGCTTCAGGTATTCCTTGGCCGGCGTGCCGATCACGGCATCCTCCGGCAGCACCATGATCCCGGCATGGTCCGTACCGATGCCGAGCTCGTCCTCGGCGCAGATCATGCCGAACGACTCGATGCCGCGGATCTTGGATTTCTTGATCTTGAAGTCGCCCGGCAGCACGGTGCCAATCTGGGCGAAGAGGACCTTCTGGCCGGCCGCCACGTTGGGAGCGCCGCAGACCACCGTCACAGGCTCGCCGTTTCCGGCGTCCACGGTGGTCACGTGCAGGTGGTCGGAATCCGGGTGCGCCTCGCAGGTCAGCACCTTCGCCACCACGACCCCGGCGAGTCCGCCGGGAATCTGCTCCTGCTCCTCCACGCCGTCGACTTCGATGCCGATCGCGGTCATCGCGTCCGCCACTTCCTGCGGCGTGAGGTCACACTTCAAATACTCCTTGAGCCAATTGTAACTGAGTTTCATATGCTGTTGTTATTTCAAATCTTCCGGGGTAAAGAGCTGCTCGACAAACGTCTGCTTGTCGAATACTTTCAAATCGCCGATCCCCTCGCCCACGCCGATGAACTTGACCGGGATGTGGAACTGGTCGGAAACGCCCACGACCACGCCGCCCTTGGCGGTGCCGTCGAGCTTGGTGACAGCCAGGCTTGTGATGTCCGTGGCCCGGGCGAATTCCTTCGCCTGCGCGAAGGCGTTCTGGCCCGTGGAGGCGTCCAGGATCAGCATCACGTCGTGCGGCCCGTCCGGGACCACCTTGCGGATGACGTTGCGGATCTTGGTCAGCTCGTTCATCAGGTCGATGCGGTTGTGCAGGCGGCCGGCCGTGTCGATCAGCACGACATCGGCGCCGCGCGCCACGGCTGCCTGGACGGTGTCGTACGCCACGGATGCCGGGTCGGAACCCATGGCCTGCTTGACGATATCGACGCCGGCGCGCTCCGCCCAGATGGTCAGCTGATCCACCGCCGCGGCGCGGAAGGTGTCCGCAGCGCCGAGGAGGACCTTCTTGCCCTGGGCCTTGAGCATGGCGGCAAGCTTGCCGATGGTCGTCGTCTTGCCGACGCCGTTCACGCCCACGACGAGGATGACATAGGGCTTCTTGCTGAAGTCGAACGGCGCCACGCTCTCGCCCACCAGGGACCCGATCTCCTCGCGGAGCAGGCCCACCAGCTCGTCGAACGACATGAACTTGTCGCGCTCGACGCGCTCCTCCAGGGCATCGATGACCTTCAGGGTCGTCTCAACGCCCATGTCCGACTCGACCAGGGCCTCCTCGATCGCGTCGAGGGTGTCGTCATCGACCCTCGACTTGCCGATCACGGCCCGGGAAATCCGTTGAAAGAAACTCATTGCCATAGCTTACAAAGATACAAAATAATCGGGAGATAGATGCCCGGTCGAGCCGGGCATAACAAAAAAAGCCGGTCACAGGACCGGCTTTATCTCAAGACAGGAGAAAATTATTTCTTGCTGGCGAAATAATCCTTGGCCTTTTCGGCCTCGACGAGCTGCTCCGTGAAAACGTAAGCGCCGGTCTTCGGGGATTTCTCCATGCGGATGCACTTGACCATGCTCTTGGCACCGGCCTTGGCTGCGAAGGTTGCAACGGCTTTCTTTGCCATATTCTAATCTCCTTTAATTATTTGATTTCACGATGAACCGTCACCTTCTTCAGGAACGGATTGTACTTCTTGCGCTCGAGGCGGTCAGGGGTGTTCTTCTTGTTCTTGGTGGTGATGTAACGGGACATACCGGGGACACCGCTGGCCTTCTGCTCCGTGCACTCGAGGATGACCTGCACCCTGTTTCCTTTCGTTTTCTTTGCCATAATACTAGAGTTTAAACAAGGTTAATCAATCCTTTCTTGCTGGCCTCGCGAAGGGTGGCCTCGAGGCCATTCTTCTCGATGATCCGCATACCCTTGCAAGAAACCTTGAGGGTCACATACCTCTGCTCCTCCTCGCTCCAGAAACGCTTGTTCTTGAGGTTCAGGGAGAAGTCGCGCTTGGTGCGCAGCTTGGAATGGGCAACGTTGTTGCCTTTCATTCTCTTCCTTCCGGTGATTTGACAAACTTTTGCCATGGTTGTATCTTTTTTATTCTCTTTTTCTTAACGCGGGGTGCAAATATCGCTTTTAATTTTCTGATTTCCAAATTGAAAACTACAGAAACTTCAGGAATCTGCGCCACCGGATATTGTTGGGGAACCGCTTTCCGCTGTCCGTGGAGAGCCAGATCACGGCCGGACGGCCGACGATGTGGTCTTCGGGGACAAACCCCCAGTAGCGGGAGTCGAGCGAATTGTGCCGGTTGTCACCCATCATAAAGTAATAGTCCTGCTTGAACGTGTAGCTGCCTTCGCGGAGCGCCTGCTGCAGATCGCCGCCTTCATAGGCCGTGATGATCCGCTCATAGAGCGCGACATTGTCCTGCGTGAGCGCGACCGTGGCCCCCTTGCGGGGAATCCACAGCGGGCCGTAGTAGTCCCGGGTCCAGCCGGAGTCCTGCGTGAAGGGGAAAATCTCCTGCGCGACGGCCGCCGGATCAGTCTCCAGGTTGGCCGTGATGCGCTCCACGGAGGAAACCTTGGCCAGCTCTTCCCGCATCGCCGCGGTCAGGCAGAGCGCCGGATAACCGGGCAGTGCTGCGTCAAACCAGGCGTCGGCGGGGTTGATGCCGAGCTTCTCCAGCGTCTTCGCGTTGATCTTCTGGCCGGAGGTGATGACCTTGTAGCTGAGCTGCAGACCGGGATAAACCGGCTCCTGCTCGCCGTTGATCCACACCAGGCCGTCCCTGACCTCCAGGGTATCCCCGGGGATCGCGACGCAACGCTTCACGTAGTGGTCTTTTTTGTCCATCGGGCGGACAACCTTCTCTCCCAGTTTGTCCACGGCGGGGCGCCCGAGCAGGCGCACCAGCATGTGGTAGTCCGCGACCGGGTCTTTCCGCAGCACGGTGTCCCCGTTGGGGAAACCGAACACCACGCAATCGCCGCGACGCACTTCCCGAAATCCTTTCAGCCGGCGGTAATCGTTCTGGATGAGGGTCGAATAGGACTCGCGTCCGAAGATCACGTTGTGCGTGAAGGGGATGGTCAGGGGAGTCTGGGGGATCCGGGGACCGTATGTCAATTTGCTCACGAAGAGACGGTCTCCAGTGTAGAGGCTGCTCTCCATCGAGGATGAAGGAATCTTGAAAGCCTGGAAGAAGAAGGTATTGATGAAGGTGACCAGGATGACGGCGAAGACGATGGCGTCGAGCCAGTCATTCCACGAGCTGTGCTTCTCTCCTTCCTTGTAGCGCTTCTTCCAGAAGTTCCAGTGAACCTTGCGGGTGATGAAGATGTCGAAGATCACCACCAGGCCGAAAAGCCACCAGAAGTTTCCGAGCCAGACCACCCACGCCGTATAGAGCAAAGCCCAAAAGGCGAACTTTGTCCATTTGTTGCGGGTGAATTCCTTCAAGCTCACGTTCTAAAAACTATTTTACAGACTTGATAATCGCTTCGAACGCCTGCGGATTGTTCATCGCGAGGTCGGCGAGGACCTTGCGGTTCAGTCCGATATTCTGGGCGTTCAGCTTGCCCATGAACTGGGAGTAGGACATACCGTACTGACGGGCAGCGGCGTTGATACGCTGGATCCAGAGGGCGCGGAAGTTGCGCTTCTTGGTCTTGCGATCACGGTATGCGTAGGTCAAACCTTTCTCGTAGGTGTTCTTGGCTACGGTCCAAACATTCTTCCTGGAGAGGAAGTTACCGCGGGTTCTCTTAAGAATCTTCTTGCGGCGTGCGCGGGATGCGACAGAATTAACTGATCTAGGCATAATTCAATACTTTTAGAGAACCAACATTTCACGGACACGACCGTAATCCACCTTCTCGAGGAGGGCGAAATGGTCCAGGTTACGCTTGCGCTTCTTGGTTTTCTTGGTGAGGATGTGGCTGTGGTAAGCGTGCTTCCTCTTGATTTTTCCCGATCCGGTAAGCGTGAAGCGCTTTTTGGCACCGGAGATCGTTTTAAGCTTTGCCATTGTGTTTGTAATTAATTGTTAATAAAATATATGATCCCTACTTTTTCTTGGTAGGAGCAATCATCATCGTCATGCGCTTGCCTTCCAGCACCGGCATGTTCTCGGCGCGGCCGAACTCTTCCAGCTCGACGGCGAAGCGGAGGAGCTGCTTCTCGCCCTGGTCCTTGAACATGATCGAACGTCCGCGGAAGAAGATCGTCGCCTTCACCTTGGAGCCCTCCTGGAGGAACTCCTGCGCGTGCTTGAGCTTGAACTGGAAATCATGCTCGTCCGTATTGGGGCCGAAGCGGATCTCCTTGATCACGACCTTGGCGGCGTTCGCCTTCATCTCCTTGGCCTTCTTCTTGCGCTGATACAGGAACTTCTGGTAATCCAGGATCCTGCACACAGGAGGATCGGCCTTGCCGCTGATCTCGACGAGGTCCAGCTCGAGCTCTTCCGCCATCTGCAGCGCCTTGGCAATCGGATACACCCCTTGCTCAGGGATGTTCTCTCCGACAAGACGCACCTGCGTCGCGTTGATCTGCTCGTTGATGTTGAGCTCATTCTCGTCACGCTTCTGCATCTGACGAGGGTCGGGCTTGCGGCCACCCGGCTTGAAGCCCGAAGGCTTCGGTCTGTAAGGTCCGGCGATAATTAAATCCTCCTAATTTTTAAGTTCCTCAGCTTGCGCTGCTTTCAAATATTCCACAAACTGCTCGGCAGACATGGAGCCCTGGTCGACACCTTCCCTGCGGACAGAGACGGTACCCTCCGAAGCTTCTTTCTCACCGACAATCGCAATCACAGGCACTCTGAGAAGGGAAATCTCCCGGATTCTCTTGCCGAGCGTCTCGTTGCGGGCATCTATGGAAGCGCGAATTTCGGAATTTTTCAGTAATTCGCAAACTTTTTCAGCATATTCTTCATATTTTTCGCTGATTGGCAGCACCTTAACCTGATCCGGCGAGAGCCAGAGAGGCAGGTGGCCGGCGGTGTGCTCCAGCACCACGGCGGTGAAGCGCTCCAGCGATCCGAAGGGCGCGCGGTGGATCATCACCGGGCGCTGCTTGCTGCCGTCGGCGTCCGTGAACTCGAGCTCGAAGCGCTCCGGGAGGTTGTAGTCCACCTGGATGGTGCCGAGCTGCCAGCGGCGGCCGATGGCGTCCTTGACCATGAAGTCGAGCTTCGGGCCGTAGAAGGCAGCCTCGCCCTTCTCCACGACGGTCTTGAGGCCCTTCTTGGCGGCGGCGTCGATGATGGCCTGCTCCGCCTTGGCCCAGTTCTCGTCCGTGCCGATGTATTTCTCCTTGTTGTCCGGGTCGCGCAGCGACACCTGGGCCATGTAGTCCGTCATCTTCAGGGTCTTGAAGACATAGAGGATGAGGTCGATAACCTTCTCGAACTCCTCCTGGAGCTGGTCCGGGCGGCAGAAGAGGTGGGCGTCGTCCTGGGTAAAGCCGCGGACGCGCGTCAGGCCGTGCAGCTCGCCGCTCTGCTCGTAGCGGTACACCGTGCCGAATTCCGCGAAGCGGAGCGGCAGGTCACGGTAGGAGCGCGGACTGCTGCGGAAGATCTCGCAGTGGTGCGGGCAGTTCATCGGCTTGAGCATGTATTCCTCGCCCTCCTGGGGCGTGTGGATCGGCTGGAAGCTGTCCTTGCCGTATTTGGCGTAGTGGCCGGAGGTCACGTAGAGTTCCTTGCTGCCGATGTGCGGCGTGACGACCGGGAGGTAACCCAGCTCCGCCTGCTTCTTGCGCAGGAAGTTCTCGAGGGTGTTGCGCATCACGGCGCCACGGGGCAGCCACAGCGGCAGACCGAGGCCCACGCGGCTGGAGAAGGTGAAGAGCTCCATCTCCTTGCCGAGCTTGCGGTGGTCGCGCTTCTTGGCCTCCTCGAGCAGGGTCAGGTACTCGTCGAGCATGCTTTTCTTGGGGAAGGTGACGCCGTAGATACGGGTCAGCTGCTCGCGGTTCTGGTCGCCCTTCCAGTAGGCTCCGGCGATGGCGGTCAGCTTGACCGCCTTGATGTCGTCGACGTGCTTGACGTGCGGGCCGCGGCAGAGGTCGGTGAAGCCGCCGTTCGTATAGAACGAAATGGTGCCGTCCTCCAGGTCCTGGATGAGCTCGCACTTGTACGGATCGCCCTTCTGCTTGAAATAGGCCATCGCATCCGCCTTGGACACCTCCTTGCGCTCGAACGTCTCCTTAGTTCGCGCCAGCTCGATCATCTTGTCCTCGACCGCCTTGAGGTCGGCCTCGGAAATCTGCCGGTCGCCCAGGTCCACGTCGTAGTAGAATCCGGTCTCCACGGCCGGTCCCACGCCGAACTTGACGCCCGGGTAGAGCGCCTCCAGCGCCTCCGCCATCAGGTGTGCGGAAGAGTGCCAGAAGATGTGTTTTGCCTCATCGTCGTCCCAGGGACGGATGGTGCCATCGGTGAATGCTATCGTCAACATGTTGTTTAAAATTGTTTAAGCCTACAAAGATAGCAATTTTTTTGTCATTCCTGTCTTGCCCCTCCCTCACGGGCGGACAGAAATTGGTTTTTCGGCAGGTTTGCCGAAAAACCAATTTCTGCTCCGCCCTCCGCAACGCCTGCGCACGGGCAAGACAGTTACAAAAATGCGGTGGACGTGAACGCCCACCGTATTTTCAGGTATTTTGCTTTTGGCTATCTTTCCGGATTCAGCTCCGGGCGGACGTCGATCGTCCAGAGACGGTAGTCGAGATCGAGGATCTCGACGGCGAAGCCGCTGCCGTCCGGGCTCTGGCGGCGCAGCGCCAGACCCGTGGCGGGATCGATCCACCAGCAGGAATCGCCCAGGCCGTAAGAGCCTTTTCCGCGGAAGTCAAACACCCAGCACTTGACGCCGCAGACTGCCTCCTCGCCCACATAGAAGCGGTCCAGGAAGGACTGCGCGCGGCCGAGCTGGCGCATCCGCTGCAGCACGATGCCGGGATCCGTGTCCGGATCGACCTTGTTGTCCCAGCCGAATTCACAAAGTTCCGGCAGGAAGGCCAACACGGCGCTGGCGGCCGGCTCCGGGGCGTATTCCTCGAACCAGTCGCGGCCCTCGTCCTCATTCTCCGGCAGGACCGGATTGCCGTCGCCGAAGAAGAGATGGACGTGGTCGTCCGAGCCGCGGCCGCCGTTGTAGCCCAGCTCCGCCTGGTAGTCGAAGCGCTCATGCACTTCGGACTTCTCTTCCCCGTCGAGGAAGAGGGTGTTGTGCGCAATCATGTAGTCGATGCGGGCCACGGTCTCTTTCGTGACCGTCCGGCCCTGGCTGTCGAAGGTCCGCAGGCTGATGCGGTAGTGGTCCTCCGGCATCTGGAGGGCATAGGGGCCCGTCCACTGGGGCTTCTCCTGCGCCAGCGCGGCTACCGCGAGGCACAGCGTGGCAAGCATGGTGGCGATCTGTTTCATAGCGCTACTTCTTGACGAATTCGACGCGGCGGTTCTTCGCACGGCCCTCGTCCGTGCTGTTGTCGGCGATGGGGCTGTGCGAGCCCTTGCCGACCGGAGTCAGGCGGGCCTGGGCGATGCCCTGCTCCACGAGCGCGGCCACGATGGCCTCGGCGCGCGCCTGGCTGAGCGGGTCGTTGACCGCGTCGGAGCCGGTGGCGTCGCAGTGGCCCTGGACTTCGAAATTGAGGCTCGCGTCCTTCTTCATCAGCTCCGCGATGCGGTTGATCTCGACCATGGACTCGGGCTTGATGGTTGCCTTGCCGGTGTCGAAGGTGATGGCGTAGGTCACGATCTTGCCCTCGGAGGCCAGGCGGTCATAGAGCGGCACGGCGCCCTGCGCCAGGCGGACATTGGAGACGCCGCTGTAGATATAATTACCACTATGGTCGAACCAGAAGCACCTGGGGGCCAGGGCCAGGGGGATGTTGATCACCCGCACGCCATTGATATACCCCTTGAGGGCCCGCTTGTTGAAGGAAACGGCAAAGTGATTCCACGCCCCCGGGATGAGGGGATTGTCCGTTTCGTTATAATCGGAAAGGCCGGAATTCAGGCCGAGCTCCTTTCTTCCCTGCAGGTTGGAGGAGGCATCCGGCTTCATGATGCTCCAGGAGATGCTGGCGGAGCCGTCTCCTCTATAAAAGAAATCGATGTCTCCGCATTCGCCCTCGCTGTAGTCGACGGCTTCGGGATTGGCAAAGACAAGCCTCAGGATGCTGGTGCCGCTTTCGCGCTC
>CADAND010000018.1 GCA_902789245.1 uncultured Bacteroidia bacterium | reverse complement strand
GGACCGAAATCCAATTCTTTCAAATAGCGTTAGTCCTCGATAGTTTTGAATTCTTTGAACATCCTAGAAGTCTTATCAGGGAGTCGGCAAACTCGTGGGAACCAGACAGGTGCTATAAGGTTGAATCCAGGGACTGTTGTAGAAGAAACTCGCTAGCCATTTTGTCTCAAAAATGGACTTTCTGTCATCTCCCGTGCCGTTTTGTCCACTTTTCCGGCATTGGTCCCAGGTTTGCAATTCCCTTATGCGGTTCCGATAAGGAACTCCGGGAATAAGGGTCCGCAGGAGGGCCTCCAAACCGGGACGTTTAAAGTTTTTGAACTATGTTACCTGCAAGAAGAACGCATGATAGCTGGTTGCCGGACATTTTCAATGACTTTTTCGACAACAGCTGGATGGAACGGACGACCTACACGGCTCCAGCCATCAATGTGATTGAGAACGAAAAAGAGTACGATGTGGAACTCGCCGCACCGGGACTCACCAAAGAGGACTTCAAGGTCCACATCGACGCCGACAATAACCTGCTCATCGAGATGGAGAAGAAGTCCGAGAACAAGGAGGGCAAGAAACACGGCAAGTACCTCCGCCGTGAATTCTCCTACGAGAAGTTCCAGCAGACGCTCCTGCTGCCGGAGGATGCCGAGACCGAGAAGATCGAAGCCAAGGTGGAAAATGGAGTGCTGAACGTCCATATCCCTAAGAAGGAGAAGGCCCAGCAGCCCGATACAGTCAAGCAGATTGCCGTCCAGTAACGGTAAAAACATCTCCTATTGATAAAGGACGCCACCCGCATAGGGAGACGTCCTTTTTTGTTGTCCAGATATTATGCCTATCTCCCAACTGATGGATGTTGTCCAGATATTATGCCTATCTCCCAACTGATGGAGGCACGGAACAAACAAAAAAAGTAGCCCCTCCTTGAGCTACTTTTCCCTCCGACAATACCCTTTTCCCGGCTCATGAGGAAAAGTATGTGTTTAGGCGTAGATAATCTGTAGCCTAAAGAGATGTATTTTACCCTGGACGCCTCATAAAACCCATTGGGACGGTATGTATGCCCTTCTTCCTTACCGCGAAAGTCATCCAACTCATCCAGATAAAAGATAACCTCGCCGCTCTCAAGACCCAACCGCTCATTGGCGGAAATCGCACGGGTCTTCACATCCACCAGAGCAAAGTAATCCAAAGCGCATTCGGAAGGACCATCCGAATCACTTCTTTGTAGACTTCTAATGACATATTTGTATACCTTTGGTTCAACACATAAAGGTACACACTTCCTTTCAATTCTTAACACGGAACTTTCGGCCTTTTTAATGTCGATTTTGATGGGAAGGATGAACTGGTTTACGCAGCTTACACGCAAGGATATCATGGACGCACTGCTTTCCGGGTGTTTGAATTAGATGGAACGGAAAGGGAAGATGAGCCTTTCGACTGGAACATCGATGAGGTGACGGAATTCAACCGCAGCGAGAAGTCGATAACGGTCTTCCGCGATGGAGACTGGGATGGTGGTGATGTTCTCAAGTATCGGCTCCAATCCGATGGTGCGTTCCAAGTAACGGATAGCACTCACATCCTCTACAAGCATAGCGAAGATATAGTCACCGATAGCATCCGTTTCCATTACCGCAAACAGGGAGACAAGATGGTACTGGTGAAGAAGGAAATCTTATAGTGACTTCACTACGGTTATATACCCTGGTCGAGTTGATTTGAATGGGGTTAAATCGGGGTTAAAATGGGCTTAAATCACGCCTTTTTCACGCCCCTTGTCATAAAAACAAGAATCAGAGACCGCTATAAGTCTCTGATTCTCATATTTGCTCCCCCTCGGGGACTTGAACCCAGGACCCCCTGATTAACAGTCAGGTGCTCTAACCAACTGAGCTAAGGAGGATTGTTTCCCGCCACTTGCGTTTTGGGACTGCAAATATACGGAGAATTCTTGAAAGCGCAAATTATTTTGACTTTTTTTTGCTTCGAATCCACTTCTCGCGCGAATGGAGTGCAATTCAAGGAAAAATCACTATATTTGTACACCTTACGCGTATGGATATCGATTTACTGTCCAGAATGGTGGGCGAACTGATCCTCGAACACGATCAGGTAGGCCTTCCCGGTGTCGGCACCTTTGTCGCCGAGATGGTCCCGGCGACCTTCTCCGACAAGGGCTACACCATTCATCCCCCCTATCGGCGGCTTTCCTTCTATCCCAGCCGCCTCGAGGACAGTCTCCTCATCAAGTTTTACGCCGAATCCAACCAGCTTTCACGCGAAGCGGCCGCCGCATATATCACCCAGTACCTCGCCGAACTGAAAGGCGTGCTCGAGGAGCGCAAGACCATTGTGCTGCCGGGCCTGGGACGCCTGCGCGCCACACGGGAGAACACCCTGTTCTTCGTCCCGGACGAGAACCTGGACATCTATCCCGCCGCCGTGGGGCTGGAGCCCGTCTCGCTGAAGAGCCTGGCGGAGGAGGAGCAGGCGCCCGTCGTCATCGACGTCCCGGCGCCCGTGGTGGAGCCGGAGCCCGAACCCGAACCCGAACCGGAACCGATTCCCGTACCGGAGCCCGAACCCGAGCCGGAACCCGAACCCGAGCCCGTACTGATTCCCATACCGGAACCGGAGGAGATTGCCGATCAGGTCGGCAATGACGAAATAGCGGCCGGCGCTGACGAGGAAACGGTCGGTGCTGAAGAAGCTACGGCAAGCACTGAAGAAGAGTCCGTCGGCAATGAAGAGGAGAAGGCAGGCGCTGAGGAAGAGAAGGTTGAAGAGGCGCAGCCTGAAGAGCCGCGCACGCGGCCTGCCACCTACCCCGCCGCCTGGATTCACGACGACTGGAAGGAGCCCGCGCGCAAGGGTATTCCGGGCATCGTCGTCTTCCTGCTTGTCCTCATCGGACTGGCCATCCTGGGCCTCGCCGCCTTCGTGGTCCTGGCGCGCGTGGCACCGGACTTCATCGACACCCTGCTGTACACTCCGGACGAGCTGCGGATCATCAACTACTGAAGTCATGATTGAGTTGATCTACCCCGCCTCGCCCGCTCCGCTTCTGAAAGGCTGCAAACGCGGCACCGCCGCGGAGATGGTTCCCGTCGTGGACGAGCTCGGCAATGTCCGGGCCCAGGCTCCCCGGGAGCTGGTCCACCAGGGAGGCGCCAAGCCGCTCCATCCCGTCGTCCATCTGCATGTCATCAACCGCCTTGGCGAGCTGTATCTCCAGCAGCGCGGCGCCCACAAGGACCTGCTGCCGCTCTACTGGGACACCGCCGTGGGCGGCCACGTCGCTTACGGAGAATACATTCCCGAAGCCCTCTACCGCGAGGCGGCCGAGGAGCTGGGCCTGCATGATTTCCTGCCCCAGGGGCTCTGCCACTACGTCTTCGAGTCCGCCGACGAGCGCGAGCTGGTCAACGTGTTTGCCGCCGTCGGGGAATACGAGATCCACCCGGACCCCGACGAACTCGCCGGCGGCCGTTTCTGGACCCTCGAGGAGATCGAGCAGAGCATCGGGAAAGGCATCCTGACCCCCAATTTCGAAGGGGAATACCAACGCATCAAGAACGCTCTCCTGGCCCTTCTGTAATGCAAGAACTGCGCAAATTCATCCAAGACCAGCTCTCCATATGGCCGCTTGCCGCGGCTAATTTCCGGGCGCTGAAGGCGGTCAAGACACGGGAGTTCCCGGTCTTCGGCCTCCCCTGCCGCATCCAGTGGAACCCCGAGCGCGTGGGATCCTCGACGGCGGACACCTCTCCCGAGGCCATCGCCGCCCGTCCCTGCTTCCTGTGCGAGCGAAACCGCCCGGAGGAGCAGCACCATATCAAATTCGAAGGCCGCAAGGGGCGGATGTACAACGTCCAGATCAACCCCTTCCCCATCTTCAGGGACCACCTGGTGATCGTCCGCGAGGAGCACCTCCCCCAGGCCATCTGGCACCACATGCCGGACATCCTGGACTTCGCCCGAAAGTATCCGGATTTCACGGCCTTCTACAACGGCCCGGCCAGCGGCGCCTCCGCGCCCGACCACCTGCACTTCCAGGCGGCCCCGCGCCACGGGATGCCGCTCGAGGAGGCCGTGGACGCCTTCCTCGACGCGCCCGGCGAAGCGCTCGCGAGCGTCAAGGACGCGACGCTGTACCGCTTCCCCGGCTACTGCCGGGGCGTCTATGCGCTCAAGGCCACGACCGCGAAATCCCTGACCAAGCTCTTCTACCGCTTGCTGGACTGCTGCGACCGGCGGCCCGGCGAGACGGAGCCCAAATTCAACCTCTACGCCTACGTCAAGGGCGCGGAGTGGCGCTGCTTCGTGGTGCTCCGCTCCGCCAAGCGCTCACACCACTTCGACGCCACGGGCGACGACCACCTGACCGTCAGTCCCGGCGCCGCCGACATGGCCGGCGTGTTCGTGACCCCCTTCCGCGAGGACTTCGAAAAGGCGACACCCGCGCTGCTGGAGGCCATTCTCGACGAGGTGACGATCCCCTCCCGCGAGCAGGAAATGATCGAGTGGCGCCTGACGCGCACCCAGCCCCGCGTGGCCGTGGGCATCCTCGCCGCCGAGGAGATCTGTTTCGAGATCATCTCCGACGGCGCCGGTCCGCAGCGCGTCCGCTACAGCGAAGGGCGCATCGCCTACAACGGGGCGCTCTACGACGAGCTGTTCTTCGACTCCATCACGCGCTCGACGCTGTTTGCCGAGCCGTCCTTCATCCTGCACGACGTGGTGATCGGCATCGACTTCCACTGGCAGCAGAAGCGCACGCTCAAGTTCGCCGGCGGCCTGAAGTTCATCGTCGAGGGCGACAAGATCCGCGCCGTCAACCTCGTGGGCATGGAGGACTACCTGCTGAGCGTCATCTCCTCGGAGATGAAGTCCAGCGCCTCCGTCGACCTGCTCAAGGCCCACGCCGTCATCTCCCGCTCCTGGCTCCTTGCCCGCATGGAGGATCATTCAGCACACGATAATTTCGACGTGTGCGCAGATGATCACTGCCAACGATATCAGGGACTTACGATGGCCGTGGGCGACAACGTCCGCACCGTCATCGACGAGACCTGGGGCCAGGTGCTCCGCTACCGGGGACAGCTCTGCGACACCCGCTACTCGAAGTGTTGCGGCGGCAAGACCGAGCTCTTCAGCACCTGCTGGGAGGACATCGACTACCCTTACCTGCAGTGCGTCGACGACCCCTGGTGCGACTGCGAGAACGACGAGATTCTCGCCCAGGTCCTCAACGACTACGACCAGCAGACCAAGGATTTCCACGACTGGACCGTCCGCTACGGCGCCGACGAACTCGCCGCCCTGGTGCGCGAGCGCACCGGGATCGACTTCGGCGAGATCCGGGCGCTCGAGCCCGTCGAGCGCGGCCCGTCCGGGCGCATCAAGTACCTGCGCATCGTGGGCAGCAAGCGTACGGAGGTGGTAGGCAAGGAGCTGAAGATCCGTCGTGCGCTGAGCTCCTCCCACCTCAAGAGCTCCGCCTTCGAGGTGGAGCGCGACCCCGCCGGCGCGTGGATCCTGCGCGGCCGCGGCTGGGGCCACGGCGTCGGCCTCTGCCAGATCGGCGCCGCCGTGATGGCCGCCCGCGGCCACAACTACAGGCAGATTCTCCAACACTATTATCCCGGAACCGATGTCGAATAAGCAACGCTCCCCCTGGTGGTGGGTCCCCACGCTCTACTTCGCCGAGGGCATCCCCTATTTCTTTGTCAACGTCATCTCGGTGACGATGTTCAAGCGCCTGGGCATGCCGAACGGCGACCTGGCCATGTACACCTCCCTGCTTTACCTCCCCTGGGTCATCAAACCCCTGTGGAGCCCCTTCGTGGACGTGATCCGCACCAAGCGCTGGTGGATCCTGCTGATGCAGGCCCTGTGCACGGCCGGCTTCGCGGCGCTCGCCCTGAGCGTCAGTCCGGACGTGTTCGGTTGGTCGCTGGTCATCTTCTACGTCATCGCCTTCGCCTCCGCCACGCACGACATCGCCGCGGACGGCTTCTATATGATCGCCCTGGAGCAGAAGCAGCAGGCCACCTTCGTGGGCATCCGCAGCACCTTCTACCGCATCGCCTCCGTCTTCGGGCAGGGCGTGATCGTGGTGCTGGCCGGCGTGCTGGAGGAGCGTCTGGGCGCCATCCCGCGCGCCTGGAGCATCACCCTGCTCGCCTCCGCCGTGCTCTTCGGACTCATCACCCTGTGGCACACCCGATTCCTTCCGAAGGCAGAGTCGCCGGACGGCAGCGGCCCTTCCGAAGCCGTTCTCCCGGACAGTGTCGGGCGAGCGGATAGCCCGATAGCGGAGAATGAGCAGTTGCCGTCCAGCGAAACGAAACGGATTTTCCGGGAATTCGGACAGGCCTGGGTGACCTTCTTCAAGAAACCGGGCGTCTGGCTCGCCATCGCCTTCATGCTGCTGTACCGCCTGCCGGAGGCCTTCTCCGTCAAGATGCTCACCCCCTTCCTGCTCGACCCCGTCGAGTCCGGCGGCCTTGGGCTCAGCACCGCCCAGTCGGGCCTCGTGTACGGCACCGTGGGCGTCATCGCCCTGACCGTGGGCGGCATCCTGGGAGGCCTGTACGCCGCGAAATTCGGCCTGCGCAGGTCCATGTGGCCCATGTCCATGGCCCTGGCCCTGCCCTGCGCCGTGTACCTCGTCCTCGCCGCCGTGCAGCCCACCGCGCTCTGGAGCATCTTCCTGCTCGTCGCCATCGACCAGTTCGGCTACGGCTTCGGCTTCACGGCCTACATGCTCTATATGATGCAGTTCTCCGAGGGCAGCTTCAAGACCTCGCACTACGCCATCTGCACGGCCTTCATGGCCCTGTCGATGATGATCCCCGGCCTGTTCGCCGGCTGGATGCAGGAGGCCCTCGGCTATGTCGGATTCTTTATCGTTGTCATGCTATGTTGTCTCGCCACCATTACCGTCACCTTCTTTGCGCGGCGGCGCTGCTTGTCCTAGCCGCCTGCGCCAACGCCGCCTCCCCCGCCGCTTCCTCCGCCCCGAAGGTCAAGCCGGGCATCGAGGTCCTGCGAGACCGCGGTTTCGCGGGGCTGGAAGGCAAACGTGTCGGCCTGGTCACCAACCCTTCGGGTGTCGACTCCCGGCTCAACTCCACCATCGACATCCTCTTCGAGGCGCCGGACGTGAAGCTCGTGGCGCTCTACGCCCCGGAGCACGGCGTGCGCGGCGACGTCTATGCCGGCGGCAAGGTCGAGTCCGGCAAGGACGAACACACCGGCCTGCCGGTGCACTCGCTCTTCGGCAGCACCCGCCAACCCACGAAGGAGATGCTCCAGGGCGTGGACATCATGGTCTACGACATCCAGGACGTGGGCAGCCGCTCCTACACTTTCATCTCCACGCTGGGCCTGGTGATGCGCACCTGCGCTGAGATGGGCATCCCGGTGATGGTGCTCGACCGCCCCAACCCGCTGGGCGGGCGCAAGGTCGAGGGGCCGCTCGTGCGCGACGGTTTCCATTCTTTCGTCAGCCAGTACAAGATCCCTTACATCTACGGCCTGACGGTCGGCGAGCTCGCCACGCTCATCAACGAGGAGGGCCTGAACCGCGGCCAGAACGGCAAGGCCGCCCCGCTGAAGTGCCAGCTCACCGTCATCCCGATGGAGGGCTGGACGCGCGACATGCTCTTCGGCGACACGGGCCTGCCGTGGATCCTCCCGTCCCCGAACATCCCCTACGCCGAGACGGCCATCTGCTACCCCTCCGCGGGCCTGTGCGGCGAGATGTACAACTACCTCAACATCGGCATCGGCTACACCCTCCCCTTCGCGACCTTCGCCGAAGAGTGGGTCGACGCCGACAAGCTGAAAGAGAAACTGGACAGCTACCACGTCCCGGGCGTGGCCTGGCGCACCATCCACTACCAGCCGATTTCGGGGCGTCTGTCCGGCAAACTCATCCACGGCGTCCAGTACTACTATACCGACTACGAAGCCGCGACGCTCACCCTCACGCAGTTCTACGTCATGCAGGCCGTCTGGGAACTGTACCGGAAAAACCCCATTGCAGGGGCCTCGGACAGGCTTTCCATGTTCAACAAAGTTTGCGGCACTGATTTTGTCAGTAATACGTTTGGACAGACGATGAAAGTCTCGGACATCGCCGGCTTCTGGTCCGCGGACGTCCCCGCTTTCAAAGCCCTGTCAAAGAAGTATTACTTATACTAAAATCACACAATTATGAAACGCTTGACCACACTCTCCCTGATCGCAGTAGCCGCAGCGGCTATGATCGCGGTCCCCGTAGACGCTCAGACCAGGGGCGGCAGCAATTCCCGCGGTGGATCGGGCGGCGGCAATGCCCGCAACAGCGGCGGCACCCGTCCTTCCTCTTCGATGTCTGCTCCCTCTTCCCAGAACAGAAGCGCCGGCCAGTCCGGCAATACCAAGGGACTCGGCTCCGTGAGCCGCAGTTCCCAATCCCATAGCGCCGCCCAGCCGCAGCGTTCGCAGCCGCAGGCCCAGCCGCGCACGGCGCCCCAGCAGCGCACGGCGCCCCAGCAGCGGACAGCGCCCCAGCGCACAGCTCCCCAGCAGCGGACACAGCCGCAGCCGAAGGCTCAGCCTCAGCAGGCGCCGAAGGCTTCCAGCCAGCCGAAAGCTCCTTCCCAGCCGAAGGCTCAGCCGCAGCAGCCTCGTCGCGAGCAGCCGCGGGCCAGGCAGGAGCCGCGTCACAACGAGCCGCGCCACAACGAACCGGGCCACAGCATCAACCGCAACCAGCCCCAGCCGGGCATGAGCATGAAGCGGGATGCTCCCCGCACCGTACGTGAGCGCCCCGGCACCCCGCGCAACTTCGAGGGCGGCCGCGAGCCGCACCACATCAAGATGCACCCGGGTCCCGGCCACAACATGGAGCGCATCCCGCCGCGCCGCCGCGATCCGATGCCGTACGGACGTGCCGTCCGCTTCTGGGACGGCGGTCACCACTACTTCGGCTACCGCGTCTCCTACCTGCCGGCCCGCCGCACCCGCGTGGTGTACGCAGGCATCCCGTACTACCTGCTCGACGGCATCTACTACCGCTACTACGGAGGCTACTACTATGTGAGCCGCCCGCCCTTCGGCATCGTCGTTGACGCGGTCCTGGACAATATCATCTACGCAGCCTGCAACTTCGCCTACTACTACGACGTGGCCAACACGTACCGTACGATCAATGAGAACGCGCAGACCATCGCCAGCCAGAACGCGACCATCGCGGCCAACAACGCCACGATCGCCCGTCAGAATGCGGACATCGCCCTGAACAGCGACCGCGCCGCCAAATCCTACCAGGAGGCCAACCGCCTGGGCCTGGTCCAGAGCTACGCCGACGCCGGCGTGGAGTACTTCTACCAGGACGGTGTGTTCTTCATCAAGGACAAGGACGGCAAGTACGTGACCATCGTCCCGCCCGCGGGCGCCCTGGTGAACGAGCTGCCTGACGACTACGACACGATCACCCTCGACGGTGAGGAGTACTACAAGGTGGACGACACCGTGTACCGGCTCACCATCATCGACGGATCGCCCTACTTCGAGGTGCTCGGTCAGCTGACCGGCTCCCTGGCCCAGAAATACGACCTGTACGACTCGCTGTAGTGGCTGTAATCGGCATATTTGATTCCGGTTCGGGAGGACTTTCGGTATTGAAGGAAATACGGAAGGTCCTCCCTTCCGCACATTATATCTACTACTCCGACAACGCCTACTGTCCCTACGGGGAGAAGAGCGCGGAGTTCATCCAGGAGCGCGCACGCGCGATCACGCGCCTGCTGCTGGACAAGGGTGCGGACGTGATCGTCGTGGCCTGCAACACGGCCACCGGCGCCGCCATCGCAACCCTGCGCGCGGAGTTTGACGTCCCCTTTGTCGGGATGGAGCCGGCGGTGAAGCCGGCCGCGCTCGGCACGCGCAGCGGCGTGATCGGCGTGCTCGCGACCGCCGGCACCCTCAAGGCGTCCAAGTATCTCAACACCAAGGGGCGGTTCCAGGACAACGTGCGGATCGAAGAGCACGTCGGCGAGGGCTTCGTGCAGCTCGTCGAACGCGGCGAACTCGACGGCCCCGAGGCCGAGCGCGTCGTCCGTGCGAGCCTGCAGCCGATGCTCGACGCCGGCGCCGACACCATCGTGCTCGGCTGCACGCACTACCCCTTCCTGCTGCCCGTCATCGAGCGCATCGCCGGGCCCGGCGTCCGCGTCATCGACCCGGCGCCCGCTGTCGCCCGCCAGGTGCTCCACATTCTCCAGGACCGCCAGATTCCCTGTCATCCTGATTCCGGGCAATGTCATCCTGAGCACAGCGAAGGATCCCTCACCCTCCTCGCTTCCGGCGACCCCACCACCCTTCATGCCCTCGCCGCTCGCATTTCCTGTGAGCAATAACTAACTATTATTCAGTAATTTATAGATTTATACTCCCCTAAAAATCGGGGGAGTATAAAATATTATTTTACTATAAATCAAAGCATTACTGCTCACAGCATAATTGGCGGGCAAGTGTTTTCTGCAAAATTCTATCATTCAGTTGATTATGAAAGAAACTGGTTCCATTTGGCACCGGTTACTTTCACAATAAAAACAGTATCAGCGAATTACAGAAAACAGCGGTCAGTCAGAAAGAGTGATTCCTTTCAAAAAGATTGATTATCTTTGTAGTCTATGATAACAACGGAGCAGATCAAGGACCTTCAGGAGCGCGTACAGACGCTCCACCAGTGCCTGTCCATCGAGAAGAAGCGCGCGGAAGTGGCGGAGAAAGAGCAGCAAAGCCAGGCCCCAGACTTCTGGAACGACCCCAAAGCGGCCGAAGCCTTCCTCAAGGGGCTCAGCGGCCTGAAAGCCTGGGTGAGCGCCTACGACAAGGCGGCGAGCGCCGTCGATGACCTGGAAGTCCTGCAGGAGCTGGATCCCGAAGGAGAAGATATCGATACGACCTACAAGCAGGCCTGCACCCTGGTCGAAGACCTGGAGCTCAAGAATATGCTGGGCGCGGAGGGCGACAACCTCGGCGCCGTGCTCACCATCAACTCCGGCGCCGGCGGCACCGAGGCCAACGACTGGAGCGCCATGCTCATGCGCATGTACATGCGCTGGGGCGAACGCAACGGCTACAAGATGACCGTCACCGAGGAGATCGAGGGCGACGAGACCGGCATCAAGTCCTGCACCATCCAGTACGAAGGCGACTACGCCTACGGCTACCTCAAGGCCGAATCCGGCGTGCACCGCCTGGTGCGAATCTCCCCGTTCAACGCGCAGGGCAAGCGCCAGACCACCTTCAGCTCCGTGTTCGTCTATCCCCTCGTGGACGACAGCATCAACATCGAGATCAGCCCCGCCGACATCGAGTGGGACACCTTCCGCTCCGGTGGCCACGGCGGCCAGAACGTCAACAAGGTGGAGACCGGCGTGCGCGTGCGGCACCTCCCGACCGGCATCACGGTCGAGAACACCGAGACGCGCAGCCAGCAGGACAACCGCCAGCGCGCGCTGACCATCCTCAAATCCCGCCTCTACGACATCGAGCTCAAGAAACGCCAGGAGAAGCAGGCCGAGCTCGAGGGCCAGAAGCGCAAGATCGAATGGGGCTCGCAGATCCGCTCCTACGTCCTGCACCCCTACAAGATGGTCAAGGACCTGCGCACCGGCTGGGAGACCGCCGACACGCAGGGCGTCCTGGACGGCGACCTCAACGCCTTCATGAAAGAATTCTTAATGCACAACTAACTTATATGACCGAGTTTAAATACGCGCCCATGTTTCAGCTGGGCCCCGACACGACTGAGTACTACAAGATTCCCGACTCTGAAAAGCTGGTAAAGACATCCAAGCTGGGTGACAAGACGATCCTGGAGGTATCTCCGGAGGCCCTCACGCTGGTGGCCCAGCAGTCCTTCCACGATTGTGAGTTCATGCTGCGCCGCGCCCACAATGAGCAGGTGGCGGCCATCCTCAAGGATCCCGAGGCCTCGGAGAACGACAAATACGTTGCACTGCAGTTCCTGCGCAACGCCGAGACCGCCGTCAAGGGCGTACTTCCTTTCTGCCAGGATACCGGCACCGCCATCATCCACGGCGAAAAGGGACAGCACGTGTGGACGGACTTCGAGGACGAAGAGGCGCTCAGCCGCGGCGTTTTCAACACCTATACGCAGGAGAACCTGCGCTACAGCCAGAACGCCCCGCTGAACATGTACGACGAGGTAAACACCAAGTGCAACCTTCCCGCTCAGATTGACATTGAGGCCACGCAGGGCGACGAGTATCGCTTCATCATGGTGGCCAAGGGCGGCGGCAGCGCCAACAAGACCTATTTCTACCCCATGACCAAGGCCACCATCCAGAACGAGGGTACCCTCATTCCTTTCCTGGTGGAGAAGATGAAATCCCTGGGTACGGCAGCCTGCCCGCCCTACCACATCGCCTTCGTGATTGGCGGTACGTCTGCCGAGAAGAACCTCCTCACGGTAAAACTGGCCAGCATCAAGTTCTACGACAATCTTCCCACCACCGGTGACGAGACCGGCCGCGCATTCCGGGATATCGATCTGGAGCAGAAACTCCTGGTTGAGTCCCAGAAGATCGGCCTGGGCGCCCAGTTCGGCGGCAAATACCTGGCCCACGACATCCGCGTGATCCGCCTGCCGCGCCACGGCGCCAGCTGCCCCATCGGCATGGGCGTGAGCTGTTCCGCGGACCGCAACATCAAGAGCAAGATCAACGCCGACGGCGTGTGGATCGAAAAGATGGACAGCAACCCTTCGGAACTCATCCCCGAAGAGCTGCGCCGTCCCGGCGAAGGCCCCAAGGGCATTGAAATAGACCTGGACAAGGGCATCGACGCCGTGCGTGCCGAGCTCACCAAATACACCGTCGGCACCCGCGTGAACCTGAAGGGCACCATCATCGTGGCGCGCGACATCGCCCACGCCAAGCTCAAGGCCCGCCTGGACGCCGGCGAAGGCCTGCCGCAGTACTTCAAGGATTATCCGGTGCTGTACGCCGGCCCTGCCAAGACGCCGGCCGGCTACCCCTGCGGTTCCATGGGCCCCACCACGGCCAACCGTATGGACCCGTATGTGGATGAATTCCAGGATCACGGCGCTTCCCTGGTGATGATCGCCAAGGGCAACCGCTCCAAGGTGGTGACGGACGCCTGCGAGAAGCACGGCGGTTTCTATCTGGGCACCATCGGCGGTGTGGCGGCCGTCCTGTCGCAGAGCAGCATCCGCAGCATCGAGTGCGTGGAGTACCCGGAGCTCGGCATGGAGGCCATCTGGAAGATCAAGGTCGAGGACTTCCCCGCGTTCATCCTCGTGGACGACAAGGGCAACGACTTCTTCAAGAAGCTTGGCCTGTAACAGAAAACAGACATGATAGAGATCATCCAAGTCAACATCTCCGGCGAGGACAAGCCCGGCTTGACCACGGCCCTCACCTCGATCCTGGCGCAGTACGACGCCACGATCCTGGACATCGGCCAGGAGAACATCCACAAATCGCTGGCCCTGGGCATCCTCTTCCTGACGACCCAGGAGAAGTCCGGCTTCATCATGAAGGACCTGCTTTTCAAGGCCTCCGAGCTGGGCGTGCAGATCCGCTTCACGCCCATCGAGCGCGAAGCCTACGACGCGTGGGTGGCCCGCCAGGGCAAGAACCGCTACATCGTGACCCTGCTGGGCCGCACGGTGACGGCCCGGCAGATCGCGGACGTGACGGCGGTGATCTTCCGTTTCGGCCTGAACATCGACGCCATCCGGCGCCTGACCGGCCGCCCGCCCCTCGAGGGCGTGGACGAGCGCGCCACGAAGGCCTGCATCGAGATTTCCGTCCGCGGTTCGCTCAATGAAGAGGAGCGCGGCGCCCTGCAGAAAGCGCTGCTGAGCCTGCCGAAGAGCGGCCTGGACATCTCCTTCCAGAAAGACGACATCTACCGGCGCTCCCGCCGGCTCATCTGCTTCGACATGGACTCCACGCTCGTGCACACCGAGTGCATCGACGAGCTGGCAGCCCGGGCGGGCGTGGGCGATCAGGTGAAGGCGATCACCGCACAGGCCATGCGCGGCGAGATCGACTTCACCGAGAGCTTCACGCGCCGCGTGGCCCTGCTCAAGGGGCTGGATGTCGGCGTGATGGAGGAAATCGCACAGAACCTCCCCTTCAACGAGGGTCTGGAGCGCATGATGAAGATCCTCAAGATGGTGGGCTACAAGACCGCCATCCTCTCCGGCGGATTCACCTATTTCGGCAAATACCTCCAGCAGAAATTCGGCTTCGACTACGTCTATGCCAACGAGCTGGAGATCGAGGACGGCAAGCTCACCGGCCGCTACGTCGGCGACGTGGTGGACGGCCGACGCAAGGCGGAGCTGCTGCGCCTGCTCTGCCAGGTGGAGAATATCAACCTGGCGCAGGCGGTGGCCGTCGGCGACGGCGCGAACGACCTGCCGATGCTCTCGCTCGCGGGCCTGGGCATCGCCTACCACGCCAAGCCCAAGGTCCAGGCCAACGCCCAGCAGAACATCACCTCCATCGGCCTCGACGGCATCCTGTACTTCCTGGGATTAAAGGATTCACAGATCGATCCCTAACGGTCTCGATCTGCGAATCCGCTTCGCTTCATGATTGAGGGGGCGTTCCCCCTCAAACTCCCCTGCGTCGCTTCGCTCCGAAACCGTCATCAAATTTTACTATATTTGCAATCTTGCATTGCGGGTGTGTTGTAATTGGTAGCCAAGCGGGACTTAGGATCCCGTGCCGCAAGGCGTAAGGGTTCGAGCCCCTTCACCCGCACGAAAAACCCTGACCGGAAGGCCAGGGTTTTTTCGTCATTCGCCGGCACTGACCGGCGAATCTCTATTCCTTATACAATCCTTCCCGGGAAAGGAGGTGCGGGAGGTTCGCCAGGCCGTAGGCCGTGACGGCGTTGATGACCGCCGAATGCTCGAGGTAGGCCGGGATCAGTTTGTCGAAGAGGTCGTCCTCCGTGTGCCAGATGTCGCGGTAGTTGAAGTCCAGACCGAAGACGTCCGTCTCGCGGAAGGAGATGGCCGGGATGCCGTTCATCGCGAAGTAGGCGTGGTCGGAGCCGCCGGCGCTCGTCGGACGCTCCTGCGGCTCGCCCTCGCGCTTGTTCACCGTGAAGGGAATCTCGGGATTGTAGTCCGTCAGCGGCGCGCAGACCTTCACGAAATCGTCGTACATGGCCGGCGGGACGGTGATGGACGTGCAGGCCAGCGGCCCGCCGTCTCGGTTGAAGTAGTTGGAGATCTTGCCCCACGGAACGGTCTTATTCTCAACGAAATACTTCGAGCCCAGCAGGCCGTACTCCTCGCCCGTCCAGATGCAGAACATGATGGAGCGCTTGGGCTTGGCGCCGGCCGCGGCGAGCAGCCGCGCGGCCTCCATCGTCACGCACACGCCCTGCCCGTCGTCGACCGCGCCGGTGGCGATGTCATAGGCGTCCAGGTGGCCGCCCAGCAGGACGTATTCGTCGGGATGCTGGGTGCCCTTGATGACGGCGAGGATGTTGCGGTGCCGCATCGGGCCCGGGAAGAAGTGGTTGCGGATATCGAACTCCAGCAGGAAGTCCTGCCGGTCGAGGGCCTTCTGCTTGATGATGGCAAACTGATGCTCGTCCAGCAGGATGTCGCAGGCGGTGGGCAGCGTGTCCATCGTCAGGTCGAAGCACATCGCGCGGTTGTAGAGCACCTGCATCGGGAGCTTGGCGGGGCGGATGAAGCCCAGCACGCCCGCTTCGACCATTTGGCGGTAGAATGGCACGGAAACGTCTTTCTTGCCCTCCGCGAGCTGCGCGGCGCGCGTGGAATCCGCCTTGGCGCTTGCGTCGAGGGCCAGACCGTTGGTCGGGCCCGTCTCGACGAGCACCCAGGCGCCCCGGAGCGCGCCTTTCACGCGGTCGAACTCCCGCTGGGTCTTCGGCTCCAGCAGCACGCGCCCCTTTTGGGGGCCGCGCGTGCCGGCCGTGTAGGCGGGCGTGCCGAAGTGCAGCGTCATGCCGTCCTCGGCGAGCATGCGGCCGGACCAGGGGCCCCGGTCGAAGCCGACGCCGATGGTGACGGCCTCCTGCATCGTCACCTCCAGGCCCCAGGCGCGGAACTGCTCCGCCACCCACTCCTCGGCGTGATTGAGCATGTGCGTGCCCACCAGGCGCCCGCCGATGTTGCGGGCGATGTAGTCCGCGTGCTCCATCGTGCGGTTGTCGGTGCGGCCCAGCTCGAGGACCGTCTTCGTCACTTTATCCTGCGCGTGCAGGGAGAGCGCCAGCAGCAGGGCGGCGCCCAGGGAAAGCCAGATCTTTTTCATACAGCTTAGAACTTGTAATTCACCTTCTTGAGGTCGGCGTCGGCGGAGCTGGAGCCGTAGAGCAGCTCATACTCGCCATGCACGGGGACCATGTTCTGCGCGGACTCGCTCCACCAGGTGAAGACCTCGTCGTCGAGCGGGATGCGGACCGTCGCGGAAGCGCCGGCCATCACCGTCACGCGCTGGAAAGCGCGGAGCGTCTTGTTCGGACCGCCCACGTCGCCGGGTTTTCGGACGTAGAGCTGGACGACCTCGGTGCCGTTGCGCTTGCCGGTATTGCGGACCGTGAACTCCAGCACCCCGTTCTGCACCTTGGCGGCGCCGAAGTGGAAGTCGGTGTAGCTCAGGCCGAAACCGAAGGGGAAGAGCGGCGTGCCGCGGAAGTAGCGGTAGGTGTGGCCCTCCATGTTGTAGTCCTCCACCTCGGGGAGCTGGTCCACCGAACGGTAGAAGGTGACGGGCAGCTTGCCGGAGGGGTTGAATTCGCCGTAGAGCGCCTCCACGATGGCGGTGCCGCCCTCCTGGCCGGGATACCAGGCCTGCAGGATGGCGTCGCAGCTCTGCGTCTCGGGCACGAGGCCGATGGCGCAGCCGGAGAAATTCACGAGGACGACCTTCTTGCCGGCGGCGTGCAGGGCCTGCAGCAGCTGGCGCTGCACGGCGGGCAGTTCAAGGTCGGTACGGTCGCCGCCGGAGAAGCCGGGCAGCTGCACGGGCATCTCCTCGCCTTCGAGGCGCGGCGAGATGCCGCCCGCGAAGACGACCACGTCGATGCCCTCCAGGCGCTTCAGCACGTCGGCCACGTCGAGCGCGGGCAGGAAGCTGTCGTGCAGGAGCTTGGTGCGGCGGGCGTAGGCCTTGACGTCATTGATATTGATGGCGTACTGTTTGGCCACTTCCTCGAGCTCCTCGTTGGAGAGCTTCATCAGCTGGGCCATGCGGTCGTCCGGGTTGTTCTCCGGCATGAATTCAGCGCCGATGATGCCGCAGCCGCGGAAATTCACGACCTGCGGGTCGCGGGCCTTGAAGGCGTCGAGCAGCGTCACGGTGCTCTTCGGGACGGGGTTGTAGTTGCCCCACATCATCTCGGTGTCGTCGGCGTTCGGGCCGATCACGGCCACCTTCTGGCCGGGACGCAGCGGCAGGACGCCCTTGTTCTGCAGGAGGACCAGCGACTCGCGCGCCATCTTCAGCGAAAGCGCACGGTGCTCCGGGCCCTCCACGATGGCGGGGTCGAGATCGTCCCAGGGGGAACTGCCGTCCATCTCGCCGAGGCGGAAGCGTTCGGTCAGGATGCGCATCAGGTTGCGGTCGAGGTCCGCCTCGTCGAGCAGGCCCTGCTCCACGGCGGCGGGGATGTTCACGAAGGTGCTGCCGCACTCCACGTCCAGGCCGTTGCGCACGGCGAGGGCCGCCGCCTGGACGGGGCTGTCGGTGAAGCCGTGGCGGCCTTTCTCGAAGAAGTCGGGAATGGCCCAGCAGTCGGATACCACCATGCCCTGGTAGCCCCATTCCTTGCGGAGAATCTGGTCCACCAGGTAATTGGAGGCGGCGCAAGGCTCCCCGCGGAAGCGGTTGTAGGCCGTCATCACCTCCTGCACGTGGGCCTTGGTCACCAGGTCCTTGAAGGCCGGGAGGTAGGTCTCGCGCAGGTCGCGCTCGGAGACCACCGCGTCGAAGCGGTGGCGGTTGGACTCCAGGCCGGAGTGCACGGCATAGTGCTTGGCGCAGGCGTGCGTCTTGCGGACCGGGGAATCCTCCGGGCCCTGCAGGCCGCGGACCACGGCCATGCCGAGGCGGCCGGTCAGGAAGGGATCCTCCCCGTAGGTCTCCATGCCGCGGCCCCAGCGGGGATCGCGGAAAATGTTGATATTCGGCGTCCAGAAGGTCAGACCCTGGTACACCTTGACGTTGTCCCTGGTCTCCAGGTACTTCACGCGCGCCTCGTCGCTGGCGGCGGAGAAGACCTCCTCGATCAGGCGCTCGTCGAAGCTCGACGCCATGCCGATCGGCTGCGGGAACACGGTGGCGCTGCCGTTGCGCGCGATCCCGTGCAGGGCCTCGCTCCACCAGTTGTACTGCTTGATGCCCAGGCGGGGAATGGCCGGGCTGGCGTGCATCGTCAGCGACGCCTTCTCCTCGAGGGTGAGGCGGCCGAGCAGGTCGGCGGCGCGCTGCTCCGCGGAGAGATTCTTATTCTGATACGGGAATGGCTGCGCGAGGGCCGACAGGGCCGTCGCGAGACCCAGCGCAAGCGCCAGGATCGGGGTGCGTAGGGGATTCATGACTATATGATTGGTAATTAGACTATTGGACAGTGTCCTGGCCGGTCAGCTGGTCGGCCTTCTTGCGCATCTTGGCGGCGCGCTTGGCGCTGTCGGGGTGCGAGGAGAACATCTTCGCCAGGGTGGATGACTGCGTGCCGCCGGCGAGGTTGTTGAGCTTCTCCAGTGAGCGGGCCATGCCGTAGGGGTCGCGTCCGTTCGCCACGGAGAACTGGAAGCCGTACTCGTCGGCCTTGGACTCCTGGCTCTGCGAGAACTGCGCGTTGACGTAGGCCTCGGAGATGTCGCCGAGCACCGTCCCGGCCAGCTGGCCGTAGCCGCCCGCCGCGTAGATGGCCTCGCGGGCGGCGGAGCCCAGGTAGGCCCGCTTCATCGCCTTCATCGAGTCCTTGTTGGCCACGTGCCCCAGCTCATGGCCGATCACGGCGAAGAGCTCGTCGTCGTCCATCAGGTCCATCAGCGCGGAGTTCACGCGCACGGAGCCGTCGCCATAGGCGCAGGCGTTCACCTCGTTGGAGCGATAGACCTTGAAATTGAGCGGCTTCCCCTCCACGGCGCCCACGCCGCCCATCAGCTTCTGCAGACGCTGCTGGTACTTTGCGTCCGCCATCGGCGTCTGCGAATCCGTGTACGCCACCGACTGGCGGCAGAGCTCCGCCACCTGCTCGTCGGTGATCGAAGCGGCCGTCGCGGCTTTCATGCCGGCGCTCGCCAGGTGGCCGTAGTCCCAGTTGATTTTGTTCAGGGTGCTGCAGCCGCACGAGAGCGTCGCGGCCAGCAAAAGAGGAAGGAATCGTTTCATCATAGGGCAAATATAGCAAAAATAAAGAGGCGGTGCAACCGTCTGCCGCACCGCCTCTTTCAGGGGAAAAGGGGAAACCCTACTGCGGGCCGCCGAAGCCGCCGCCGAATTGCTGCATACGCTCCTGCTCGTGCTTCTGCCAGGCCTCGAACTGATCCTTGGAGAGGACTTCCTTCAGCTTCTTGGTCTGCTCCTCGCGCTGCTTCTGCATCGCGTCCATGTCCGGCATGCCGCCGCCTTCGAACATTTTCTGCATGTTCTCCATCTCGGCTTTGAACAGGGCGACCACCTTGGTGTACTGGTCGTCGGTGAGTTTGACGGTCTGCTTCATGTCGTCGGCGCGCATTTTCGCGATCTCATTGGGATCGAACTGGAAACCGCCACCCGGCTGGGCATTAGAGACAAAGGCACCCGCGAACATAATCGCGGCCGCCACAAAGAATTTGACAATTGCGTTACGCATAATAGTAGTTATTAGAAAAAATGGTTTGGTTGGTGTCTTAATTCACACGGATCTTCTGCCCGATCGAGAGCTTGTCGGGGTTGATGCCGGGATTGAGCTTAATGACGGCGTTCAGGGACTTGCCTTCCTTGCGGGCGATTACGCTCAGGCTCTCGCCGTTCTTGACAATGTGGTAGCGGATGGCGGCCCGCTCGGCGGCGAGGCGCTTCTCCTCCTCGACGATGCGCTCCTCGTCGGCGTAGATTTCTTCCTCTTCGTCGACCGACTCCGGCGTGTAGCGGGAATGGGCGTCAAGGTAGCTGCGGCGCAGCACGAAGACGTTCTTGCGCAGCTCGCCCGTCTCGTAGTCGGCGATCCACTCGGGATCGAAGGCATAGCCCTGGTAGCGGGTCTCGAAGTGCAGATGCGGGCCCGTGGAGCGGCCCGTCGAGCCGCCGAGGCCGATCTCATCGCCGGCGCGCACCCAGTCCCCCACCTCGACCTCACGCTTGGAGAGGTGGCCGTAGAAGGTCTCCAGGCCGTTCTCGTGGCGGATGATGACCAGGTTGCCGTAGCCCTTGCTGTAGGTGGACGCGCGCACGCGGCCGTCGAAGGCCGCCACGACGGGCGTGCCCGTCTTCAGCGGCAGGTCCACGCCCTGGTGGCGCCGGCCGCGGCGGATGCCGAAGCGGGAGAAGACCTTGGTCTGGTACGGCACGACGAAGCGGCTCGCCGAGTCCACCAGCGCGATGGCATTGTGCAGCGGGAGGCTCTCCAGCGGTGCGGTGTAGGGATTCGTGGAGTTCGGTACCCAGTCCTTGACGAAGGAGCTGTCGCTCTCCATCCTCTTGAAATTCTTGATGTAGTACCACGTATGGTCGTCCTTGAGGACCAGCAGCAGGCGGCCGTCCTGGATGTCCAGGGTGTCCACTTCTGCGCCCTTGCCCTGCCGGAAGGAGCCGGGCTCGGTGACGAAATCTTTCGGGACGGTCAGCGTATCGACCGTCGACGAGCCGCTGCCGGGAAACAGCGCGCGTTTGTTGATGGTGGTATCGGGAGCCTGCGCGAACAGGGCGACAGGCAGTAATAAACTAATAACTAACGATATATCTTTTTTCTTCATAATTCCGGATTACGAGCGCACGGCGCCGAAGCGCTTTTCCAGCAATTTGCATGCCTGCGCGACCTTGTCCTGCAGCATTTCTTCCGTGCGCGCCTCGCAGATGAAACGCAGGTACGGCTCCGTGTTGGACGGACGGATGTTGAACCACCAGTCGGCGAACTCCAGGCGGAAGCCGTCGAAGTCCATCGTCTTGAGCGGGTTTTCCTGCGCGGCGAAATACTCGCACACGGCTTTCATCGCGCCCGGCTTGTCCTCGAGGCGGAAGTTGATCTCGCCGGAGTTGCAGTAGCCGGCGATCTCGGCGATCTGCTGGCTGAAGGTCCGGCCCTGCTTCTTCAGAGCGGCCACGATGCGCAGCACGATCAGCGACGAGAGCAGGCCGCTGTCGGAGTAAAAGAAATCCTTGAAATAGTAATGGCCCGCCAGCTCGCCGCCCCACAGGCCGTCAATCTCACGGAGCTTGGGCGCGGCGAAGGCGCGGCCCACGCGCCAGGTATGGACGTCCGCGCCGTAGCGCGCGAGGTACTCGCCAACCGCCTTGGAGGAGCGGATCTCCTGCAGCACGCGCGGATTCTTCGCGCCGCGCTCGTCGCAGAAGTATTTCGCCATCATCGCGATCACCAGGTCCGGCGCCACGAACTTTCCCCGCTCGTCCACGAACATCACGCGGTCGGCGTCGCCGTCGTAGATCACGCCCACGTCGGCGCCCTTGCGGCGCACCAGCTCGCTGAGCGGCTCGACATTCTTCGCCACCAGCGGGTTGGGTTCGTGGTTCGGGAAGCGGCCGTCGATCGTGTCGAAGAGGTAGTTCGGCCCTTCGCCGAACATCTCGTGCGCGAACAGGCACGCCATGCCGTTCGACAGGTCGAAGGCGATATTGAGATCGCTGTAGTCTCCCTTGAACTTCCGCATGAAGTTCATGTAGTCTTCGTGGATGTCCTTCATGCGCACCGTGCCGCGACTGGCGGCGACGGGCGTCGGGCGCCCCTGCTCGATCCAGTCCTTGATCTGGCCCAGGCCTGTGTCCAGGCCCACCGGGAGCGCATTCTCGCGGCTCACCTTCATGCCGTTGTACTCGGCAGGGTTGTGGCTTGCGGTGATCTGCACGGAGGCTTTGTAGCCATAATTGGCGGTCCCGAAGTAGACCATCGGCGTGCTGCTCAGCCCGATGTCGGCGACATCGGCGCCCGCATCGCAGATACCCTGCACGAGCGCGTCATGGATCTCCTGCGAGGACACGCGGCAATCCCGACCCACCAGCACCTCACCGGCGCCCAGCAGTTCGGGGATGAAGTAGCCTACCTTGTAGGCCGTAGTCCGGTCGAAATCAACTCCGTAGACTCCCCGGATATCGTAAGCGTGGAATGCTCCCATTGGTTCGCGGTTAGTTGTAAACGTACAAATTTACAAAAAAAGTACGTACCAACCAATCCGCCAGGGGCCCTTCAACTATTAAAGGCGATAAGCCTCAAGCGATTCGACATTGCCGTTGGCGATATCCTGAATGGCTATGCCCATTTGGTGGCCAAGATCAGCGGGCCATTCGACATGCAGCCCATATCCCAGCTCTGTTTGCGGGGCCAGCGCCTGAAAAGCATAATTGAAATTCTCAATCACCAGCGGCATGTCACACAAATATTGCGTGTAATCCGTGAAATAATGAAAGTCGAGGGTCGGAACGTTATTAAAAGGGGTAGGCAGCGTCGGAGGATTCGACTCCCCATATAATACACCCAAAACCGCGTCGCTCTGTCCCGGGGAAAGAAGGGCTTCCTTGCCGGCCAGTTTCTGCTCCAGCTTGCTGTCGCCTTCCAGAGACGCTGTCATCTGCTGATATTCCAGCCACTGGTCGCGCACGAATTTCAGTTCGTCCGAGCCTTCGCTGGCGGCCAGGTACTTGTCGGTCGTGTCGATGAACTGGGTCGCCAGCTTGTTCTGCTTCTGCAGGGCCAGGTAGGCCAGGGCGGCGTTGTTCGTCTGCTGGCCCACCTCCGGACGGGACTCGCCGCCCAGGATGGCCTCCAGGCTTTCACCCGTCTGCTGAAGCGAAGCGCAAGCGTTCTCAGCCAGCTCGCGGGCCTCGTTCATCTTGCTCAGCACGCCAGCGAACGCGGGGATCTCCCCGGCCACCTCGTTGGACATGTCCACAAGGGTGCCGAACTGCTGCGCGCGCATCTGCATCACCACATAGGACACGACGACGGCGTTCTTGTAATCCTCGTCGCTGCGAATCAGCTCTTCCAGATTGGAAAGGCTCTCGGCCGCCGTCTGGCGAGAGAAGCGGGAGGCCTTGGCGATGTCGCCGCGGGCACCGCTGCGGTCGACAGGCCAGTTCGCGAAGATGGAGAGGAGGACGCCGGCGACGATGATCGCGACGACCGAAATCAGGATGATAAAACCTTTCTTGCTTTTCATGACTGGAGGTATTACGTACAACTAACTCGGGTGGTTTGTTCTGGTACAAAGATAACACGCCCACAACGCATTCGCGTCAAAACGGAGCAAAATGTTTGTAAAATTGATACAAATTCCACACGGCCGGCGCCAGGCCCGCTTATGCGTCGGCAAAGGTCTTGCCGTCGCCCAGGACCACCCGCAGCTGGGTGTATTCGCAGTGGAAGTCGTTGCGGAGGCGGTCCAGGTAGCGGGCGCATTCCCATTTGCACATCGGCAGGTCGTGCAGCAGGTAGTTGCCGCAGGTCTCCGGGGTCGTAGCCGGGACTTCGTCCTGCGTGAGGATCCACTCCAGACACTCGATCGTCAGCCGGCGCATGTCTTCCACAGTGTACTGCCCCGTCATGATGATGTACATGCCCGTCAGGCAGCCCATCGGGCCGACGTACACGACGTCGTCCTTCACGGCCGAGTTGCGGAACCACGTGGCCATCAGGTGCTCGATGCTGTGGATGGCCGCGGGCGCCACCGCCGGCTCCTTGTTCGGCTCCGTGATGCGGAGGTCGAAGGTCGTGAAGCCCTTGTCCACCCGGGACACATAGATGCCCGGTTTGAGGTGCGTGTGGTCGATCGTAAAGCTCTGTATTACTTCCATGTTATCTACTTGGTTCGATGAATCTTAAATCAGGATGCGCGTAGCTTTGCGATAGGCCGCGTAGCCGGGCTTGTTGGCCAGCTGGCGCCGCTCCATCATCGGGATGCTGATGAACAGGAACAGGCAGGTCATGGCCACGGGAGCGAGGATCAGCACGTCGATGCCGTGCAGCGAGGCGTACATCACCCAAATGCCCCACCACATCTGGACTTCGCCGTAGTAGTTGGGGTGCCGGCCGTGCTTCCAGAGGCCCACATTGCAGATTTCGCCGCGGTGCTCGCGCCGGAAGCGGTGGCTCTGCGTGTCGGCGATCAGTTGGATGGTGGCCGACGCCAGGCACAGCAGGAACCCCAGCCAGGTCAGCGCGCCGGCCATCAGGCCCGGCCCAAAGAGGCCGAAGCCCGGCAGCATGCAGGCGAAAACCAGCAGCGTGGGCATCATGTTCAGGCCGAAGAAGTTTGTCAGCTGGAAAAGCAGCGGCGACTGCATCTCGCGGTAGCGGGTGTATCGCCAGTCCTCGTGGCCCAGGCCCTGGAAGGTGCCGGCCCAGTTTCCGGTCAGGCGGACGCCCCAGTACCAGATAGCGATCAGCAGCAGGACGACCGGAAGCGTGAAGCATCCTTTGTAGAACGCCCAGGCCGTGAACATTACCGGCGGGGCCACGCTCCAGTAGGGGTCATAAACGGATACATTCTTGTAAACCAGGCCCATCCACCACACGAAGACCGTCGCCAGCACGTCCGCCGTCAGCAGCGCCCACGGCTCCGGCATCGTGGCCGACGCCCTGTCGAAGGTGATGAATCCCAATGCGATGGCGATCCCGTAAATCACCGCCATGATAGCCATGCTGGACGCTTTGGAGTAAGTGCGCATAACCGCCGTTACTTGATCTTCGCCTTGTAGGCGGTGCCGACCTTGCCGTGGGCAATGTTCTGGAGCTTCTTGGTGAGCATCTTGCGGCGGATCGGGGCGACGAGGTCGGTGAAGAGCTCGCCGTCGAGGTGGGAGAATTCGTGCTGGATCATCCGGGCGGCGAACTTGTCGAAGGTCTCCGTCTTCTTCTCGAGGTTCTCGTCGTAGTACTCGACCGTCAGCGCCTCCGGCCGGCGGACGTCGGCATAGACGCCGGGCACGCTGAGGCAGCCCTCGTTGTACTCACACATCTTCTCGCTCTCCTCCAGGACCACCGGATTGATGAAAGCGCGGCGGAAGCCCTCCAGATAGGGGTAAACGTCCTTCATCACGTCGCCGTTGACCACCGCGACGCGCAGGCTCACGCCGATCTGCGGCGCGGCGAGGCCGCAGCCGTCAGACTTCTCCAGCGTGTCCCAAAGATCCTGGACCAGGGTATTCAGGCCCTCCCGGTCGGTCAGGTCGGCCGGCGCCGCGACCTTGCGCAGCACTTCCGAGCCGTATAAGTAGATAGGTTGAATCATTTCTTCTTGTCCAAATAACTCTGCAGGATGATGGCGGCGCTGATCTTGTCCACCGAAGCCTTGTCCCGCCGGTCGCTCTTCTTCATGCCCCCGTCGATCATCGCCCGATGCGCGAGCACGGAGGTAAACCGCTCATCCTCCAGCTCCACGGGCACCTCCGGGAAGGCCTTGCGCAGGCGCTTCAGGAAGACTTCCACATCCGCCGCCGCCTCGGCGGGCGCGCCGTTGAGATTGAGCGGCCAGCCCACGACAAAACGCACAACCGTCTCGGAAGCGGCATATTTTTGCAGATATTCTATTATCTTTGTAGCAGGAACAGTCTCGAGCGGAGAGGCAAAGATGCCCAGCGGGTCGCTGACAGCGACTCCAACCCTGGCGCGTCCGTAGTCTATTCCTATCGTCCTGTTCATCACCGCAAATTTACATCAAAAGTATGGGAAGACAAAATCCGGATCACCGCACGCGCCAATACAGGCTGTCACTCGTGGACAATGACACCCACGAGACGCTCCGCGCGGTCCGGTTCAACCAGGCGCAACTCATCTACGGCATCATCTCGGCCGCCCTGGGGCTGTTCATCCTGGGGTTCCTGCTGTTCGGTTTGACGCCGCTGCGCACCATCATCCCCGGCTACCCGAACGCCCACTCGCGCCGCCAGGCCGTGACCAACGCCATCAAGATCGACTCCCTGGAGAATGCGGTCGCCCGCTGGAACCTCTATGCCGAGAGCCTCAGCCGCGTGCTCACGGGCCAGCAGACCATCGACTTCGACAGCCTCGTGACCAACGCCAAGCTCCACTACCTCTCCGCCAAGAGCGCCGAGGAGCTCGCCCGCCGCGACTCGCTCCTGCGCGAGACCGTGCAGAAGGAGGAGCAGTTCGGCGTGGGCGCCATGGCCGAGCGCGACCTGCCCATCGAAGGCATCCACTTCTTCACGCCGCTGAAAGGCGTCGTGTCCACACCCTTCGACCGCGTGAGCCATCCCGCCATCGACATCGCCGCCCCCACGGGAAGTGTGGTCAGCGCCGTGCTGGACGGCACGGTCATCTTCGACGGCTGGGACGCCGAGACCGGCTATGTCATCATCGTCCAGCACCGCGAGAACCTGCTGAGCGTCTACTCCAATAACCAAAAACTACTGCGCAGTTCCGGCGACGCCGTCAAGGCCGGCACCCCGATCGCCCTCGTGGGCGGGATGTCCGGGCAGCCCGGCGCCGAGCATCTGCATTTCGAGCTCTGGCAGAACGGCCAGAGCCTCGACCCGACCCGATACATCAGCTTCTAAGTGAAAAGGAAAATAGCCATACTCGGATCCACCGGATCCATCGGCACCCAGACGCTGGACGTCGTCCGCCAGCATCGAGACCTCTTCGAGGTCGTTCTCATCTCCGCCCGCAGCAGCGTCGGTCTGCTGATCGCGCAGGCCATTGAATTCGACGTGCCCCACGTCGTCATCTGCAACGAGACGCGCTACCAGGACGTGGCGGACGCGCTGCAGCCCCACGGCGTCAAGGTGTGGGCGGGCGTGGACAGCCTGTGCGACCTGGTCGGAATGGACGGCGTGGACATCGTCGTAGGCGCGATGGTCGGCTTCAGCGGCCTGCGGCCCACACTGGCAGCCCTGCGGGCCGGGAAGGTCGTCGCGCTGGCGAACAAGGAGACCCTGGTCGCCGCCGGCTCCGTGGTCACGAAGCTGGCGCGCGAACACGGCGGGGTGATCCTGCCCGTGGATTCGGAACACTCCGCCATCTTCCAGTGCCTGCTCGCCGCGGGCGAGAATCCCATTTCACGCGTGCACCTGACCGCCTCCGGCGGCCCGTTCCGCACCTGGGACCGCAAGAAGATCGCCGGCGCCACCGCCGCGCAGGCCCTCAAGCACCCCAACTGGAACATGGGCGCCAAGGTGACCATCGACTCCGCCACCATGATGAACAAGGGCTTCGAGGTGATCGAAGCCAAATGGCTCTTCGACCTCGCGCCCGAGCAGATCAACGTCGTCGTCCACCCCGAGTCGATCATCCATTCGATGGTCGAGTTCGTGGACGGAGCCGTGATCGCGCAGCTCGGCTGCCCGGACATGCGCGAGCCCATCGGCTTCGCGCTGAGCTTCCCCCAGCGCCTGACGGTGGGCAACAAAAAGCTTGATTTCGCGACGCTGGGCGCCCTGTCCTTCGAGGCGCCCGACACCGGCCGCTTCCCTTGCCTGGAGCTCGCCTTCGAGGCGCTCCGCCGCGGCGGCAACGCCGCATGCGCCCTGAACGCCGCCAACGAAGTGGCGGTGGCCGCCTACCTCAAAGACCTGATTTCCTTCTATGATATCGCCAAGATCGGTGAAAAAGCGCTCGCGGGCCTGGATTTTGTAGCAGACCCTACGCTCGACGACATTTTCGCCACCAATCGCGAAGTCGCCGCCATTGCCGATGGTTTTATTCATTAAGACGCTTCAAGTCATCCTCGCCCTGTCCGTGCTCATCATCATCCATGAGTTCGGTCATTTCCTGTGGGCGCGCGCGTTCAAGATCCGCGTCGAGAAGTTTTACCTGTTCTTCGACCTGGGCGGCAAGGCGCTCGCACGCTGGCACTGGGGCGAAACGGAGTTCGGCATCGGCTGGCTGCCCTTCGGCGGCTACTGCAAGATCGCCGGCATGATTGACGAGTCGATGGACCTCGAGCAGCTGAAGCAGGAGCCCCAGCCCTGGGAATTCCGCACGAAACCGGCCTGGCAGCGGCTGCTGGTGATGGCCGGCGGCGTGATCAACAATTTCATCTTCGCCATTCTCACCTACATCGCCATCATGGCGATCTGGGGCGAATCCTATATCGAGAACCGCGGCAACCACATCTACGTAGGCGAGCTCGCCTACGAAATGGGCTTCCGCACCGGCGACGAGATCCTGCGCTTCGACGACTACGTACCCGAGAATTTCGGGATGCTGCAGGCCGACCTCGCGCGCCGCGGCGTGCACAAGGCCACGGTCCTGCGCGGCACCGACACGCTCGACATCTACATCGACCAGGCGCGCATCGGGGATGTGCTCAGCGAACCGATGATGTTCGACCTGGCTGTGCCGTTCGTGATCGATTCCGTGATGGCGGACGGGCTCAACGCCCAGGCGGACCTGCAGCGCGGCGACCGCATCGTCGCCTTCGACGGCCGCACCGTCCAGTACGTCCAGGATTCCCGCCCCCTGCTCGCGGAATATCGCTCGCAGGAGATCAGTGCCTCGGTGATCCGCGGCACCGACACGCTCGGCCTGCCGGTGCGCGTGGACAGTACCGGGCGCATCGGCGTGTTCATGCAGATGCCGGGCGTCAAGACCCGGCACTACAACCTCCTGGAGGCCATCCCCGCCGGCTGGCGTGAGGCCGGCGCCTCGATCGGCGGCTACCTCGACGACCTGCGCCTGCTCGCGCGGCCGTCCACCGGCGCCTACAAGAGCGTCGGCAGTTTCATCGCCATCGGGCAGGTCTTCCCTGACACCTGGGACTGGTACCGTTTCCTGAACATCCTCGCACTGCTGTCCATCATGCTCGGCGTAATGAACCTGCTCCCCATCCCGGGACTGGACGGCGGGCACATCCTCTTCACCCTCTATGAAATCGTCTCGGGGCGCAAACCCGGACAGAAATTCCTCGTTGTCGCGCAGCTCGTCGGCATGGCGCTCATCTTTGCCCTGATGTTCCTTGCCTTCGGCAACGATATTGCACGGTTAATACACTAATTTTCAAGGAGATATGAAAACGTATAAGAAGATGCTTCTCTCCCTGGCCGCCGTCCTCGCCCTGGCCGGCTGCAAGAGTACCACCATCATGCTGCCGAGCGTCAGCGGCAAGGCAGGCGAAGTGATCGTCGTGATGGAGAAGTCCGACTGGGAGGATGCCCTGGGCGGCGACGTGCGCGACCTGCTGGCCTGCGACTGCCCCTGGCTGGCACAGCAAGAGCCTCTCTACAACCTCGTGAACGTGATTCCCTCCGGGTTCGGCGACCTGTTCAAATACCACCGCAACATCGTCATCTTCCAGGTGAATCCCCAGGTCGATACCACCGGCATCATCTTCCGGCACGATGTCTGGGCCGCGCCGCAGTGCGCCATCCAGATCAACGCTCCGGACGCCGCCACGGCTTCCGGGATCCTGAAGGAGAAAGGTCCGATGATTGTCAGCGCCCTCGAGCAGGCGGAACGCGACCGCGTGATCCGCAACACCCTGCGCTATGAGGAGCACACGATCTATTCGCAGCTCGCGGACATCTTCGGCGGCGCCCCGCATTTCCCGACCGGCTACAAGCTTCGCAAGGCTTCGGACAGCTTCGCCTGGATCGCCGACGACAAGCAGGCCTACCAGGATGTTTTCATCTACCGCTATCCCGTCGAGGACGAACCCTTCACGCTGGAGAAGATCCTCGCCCACCGCAACGCCGTGCTCCAGGAAAACGTCCCGGGCATGTTCGAAGGCACGTACATGACCACCAGCAAGTTCTTCCCCACGACCCTCGAGTTCCTCAAGTACAAGGGCCGCGATTTCGCGCAGGTGCGCGGCATGTGGGAGGTCCAGAACGACTTCATGGGCGGTCCCTTCGTGTCGCATTCCTTCTACAGCCCCGACGGCAGCGAGATTTTCGTAGCCGAAGCCTGGGTGTACGCGCCGAAGTTCGACAAGCGGCAGTACCTGCGCCAGGTCGAGTCCCTGCTCTACTCCTGGGAGTGGAAAAAGGCGGCGGAAGACGAAGAAAATGCGGCAAATTAATTTGTCAAGTCCAAAAAGTTTTCTATCTTTGCAGTCCCAAATTGGCGAATAGCGTTTTGGGATGAGTTTGGTGGGTTCGTATAACGGCTAGTACTCAAGATTTTCATTCTTGCAATAGGAGTTCGATTCTCCTACCCACTACCAAATATTAAAAAATAAAAACAATGGCAAATACAGCATCTGCAAAGAAAGCCGATCGCCAGAGCGAAAGGCACAGAATGCATAATCGTTATTATGCAAAGACCACCCGCAACGCTATCCGCGACATCCGCAACACCTCCGACAAGGCTACGGCCGAGGCCAACGCCCCCAAGGTCTATGCGATGATAGACAAGCTCGCCAAGATTGGCCTGATCCACAAGAACAAGGCCTCCAACCTCAAGAGCGGCATCGCGGTTTACATCAATAAGCTTGCTTAATCGCAGTTTTTGTTGTAATTTTGCAGTCCGGTTTCAAGACCGGACGAATTGACAAAATTGATATTTTAGAAACGAGAATCGGGATGTAGCGCAGTTGGCTAGCGCACTACGTTCGGGACGTAGGGGTCGTCTGTTCGAGTCAGATCATCCCGACAAGGGGAAGCGAAATCGCTTCCCCTTTTTCGTTGTATGTACTCCCCTCCCCGTAATCTCTTCCAGCAGCATTTCTCCGTGAGCTGTAAGCAATTAACTAATAGCATATTATAAAATTATACTCCCCCTGTTTTAGGGGGAGTATAATTCCATAAAAAATTGTTTAGCAACCAGTTATGGCTCACAAGCAAAAGGGGCTATATGCAGCCGGCAAAGAAAGTTATCTGCGGCGGGCGAAGGGAGAAGCGGCGACCTTGCGGCCGGTGGCGATGCCGTTGGTCTGCATCCAGCGGAAGAGATTGTCGCGCCAGGCGCCGGAGGTGGTGCCGAGGTCGTCCGGGCCGAAGGGGCCGTTGCCGTCGTCGTAGATATACATTTCGGCGTTGACGCCGGCCTTCTTCCAGGCAAGGTAAAGGGCCAGCATGCCGGAGGCGACATTGTTGTGCTGGGCGCGGACGGCGATGAAGAGTTTCGGGGCGTTCTGGGGCACGACGACATTTTCGAGCGAGGGGCCATAGCAGCTCGCGAGGAAGTTCGGCATCGCGGCCGCGTCGGCTTTCAGCGTGGCGCTGATGGCCACGCCACCGCCGGCGGAGTAGCCCAGGTAGCCGACTTTCTGGGGATCAATCCCCCATTCTTCGGCATGGGCGCGTACCAGGCGGATGGTCTTCAGGGCGTCCTCAGCCGCCGCTTCCAGCGTCGGATTGGCTGCGCCCGACTGGTCGGGGTTGCAGTTGGCGGCCGTCAGCTGGTCGAAGCCGGTAATGTCCGGGAGGACCAGCGGCCTGGCGGGTGCGGCGGGACGGGACGCAGGAGCGCCTCCCTGCGGACGGCGCATGCCGCCGAGGTGGTATTTCAAGCCGATCACAGCCACGCCGCGGCGGTTCAGCCAGCTGGCCATGCTCTCGACATCATTGCCCCAAGAATGGAACATCAGGCCACCGCCGGACAGGATGATGACGGCGGCGCCGGAGTTGTATTCCGGCTCCGGCAGGAAGACCTTGATAGCCGGATCGGTGGTCCCGGAAATGCCCTGGACGCCGCCTGCGGCGTTGTAGGTCACCTGGTCGCCGGCGTTGACGAGCGGCGCCTCGCGACCGTCGAGGTCGAGCGTGAACACGCGCGAAGCATAGTTGAAATTCTTGGACTCGATGCACCAGCCGCCGAAGGCGTCGCCGGGCTCGCAGTAGCGGAAGATCTTGCCGTTCTCCTCCTTGCCCTTGAGGTTGTAGTCCAGCCAGGAGAGCGCCATCTGGGCGAAGGTGCCGCCGTGCGGCTTGCCGAAGGTCTCGCCGTGGCCGGCGTCGTAGTTGGCGAAGACAACCGGCACGTGGGTGATGCGCCGGTAGTCGTCCAGGCCGTTCAGGTAGGCGATATCGCTCTCTCCGCCAATGAAATAGCCCACGGGCACCTTGATCTTGGCGAGGTCCTCCTTGAGCAGGAAGCCCGCCAGGCCGTCGCCGGGGTTGGTGATGCCGCTGCTCAGGATGGTCAGGCACTTGACGCGCTCGTCGCCGCCCACGCCGATGGCGAGGGCCTGCAGGCCGCCGCAGGAGTAGCCCGCCGCGGACACGCACGCGGGATCCACCATCTGATAGAAGTCGGACCCGGCCCGGGCGTTTTCCTTCTCCAGCCAGTCCACGACTTCGATGAGCGACAGGCCGTCGGCCTTCTGGCGCGCAACGACCTCCGGGTCGAACATGCTGCCGCCGCCCTGGGCGTTCTCACGCTCGATGGCGGCCACAACGTAGCCGTGCGAGGCAATCTCCTCCAGGAAGCTGTAGGAGCCGCGGGAGCTGACGGCGCAGCCGCCGTTGCCGAAGATGACGATGGGCAGTGCGCGGCCCTCGGCCTTCACGGCCGCGGCCAGGTCGGCCGGCCGGTACACGGCGAAGCCGGGCAGGGCTTCCTCGACGGTCATCACGGCCTTGTACGGGCCGGTGCCGCCGTCTTCGATGGTCTTGACAGAGAGGGTCCTGGCGGACAGGGAGGGCTGTCCCAACAGCGAGAGCGCCGCGATGGCGGCGAATAACAGTTTAGCTTTCATATACTTGTGTGGTTAGTCTCAGGCAGAAGCTACTGACGCTTCTCGCGGGCACGGCGGTTCAGCTCGGCCTGAAAGGCCTGGGCGTTGCGGTTGTGCTCGGCGAGCGTCTTCGCGAAGACATGCGTGCCGGAGAAGTCCGGATTCGCGCAGAAGTAGAGGTTTCCGGCGCCCCAGGTGCCGCCGAAGTCGGGGTTCAGCACGGCTTCGAGCGCGGCGCGCGTGGGCACGCAGATGGGCCCCGGCGGCAGGCCGGTGTGCTTGTAGGTATTGTATGCCGAATCCACCTCCAGGTGCTTCAGCAGGATGCGGTTCAGCTGGTAATCGTAACAGAAGGCCACGGTCGGATCGGCCTGCAGGGGCATCCCGATCTTGAGGCGGTTCAGGTACACGCCTGCGATCCTGGGCATCTCGGCCTCGTTGTTGGACTCGGCCGTGACGATGGAGGCCAGCACGGACACCTGCTGGCGGCTCAGCCTGATATGCTTCGCCTTCGCGTCGCGCTCCTCGGTCCAGTAGGCGTCCCAGACCGCTTTCTGCTTGGCGTAGAGGTCCGACATCGAGGCGGTCCAGTAGATATCGAAGGTATCTGGGGTCAGCAGGGAGAAGACGTTGCGCGGGGTGAAGCCGTATTCGGCCAGGAGTTTGTCGTCGTTGAGTGCCTTGTACACGGTGGCGGAATCCAGCAGCAGCTGGCTAGCGATCTTGGCGGCGATGTTGCTCTTGACGCGCAGATTTCCCGTCAGGGACAGGCGCACCGGCGTCTGCCAGCCGTTGTTGAGCATGCGCGCCACGTAGACGCTCGCATCGCCCGGCGAGACGGTATAATGCCCTGGCGTGAGGTACTGCGCCACCTGCTTGGCCTTGAAGCAACGCTCCAGGCTCGCGCGGTTGCGCACCTGCGCCTTGTCGGCGATCTCGTCCAGCACCCGGTCGGCCGAGGCGTCGGGGTAAACGTAAATCTCCGCCTGCCGGCGGAAATTGGGAAGTTTGTTGTCCTGCAGCCAGTTCCAGCCGAGCAGGCCGCCGATGGCCAGCACGGCGAGCAGCGCGAGCGTAACCGTGAGTTTTTTCATATCAAACACAAAGATAGCAAAAACATTTGGACAAGCGGACATGCCGCGTGACCGGCAAATCGATCTGCCCCAGGCAATTAAGAGAATCAGGGGTCCTCTTTCCGAGGGCCCCTGATTCTCTTAAAACATTCTGTTTCGACAACTTACATGTCACGGAATTCCTACTTGAAGAGCAGGCGGGCGAAGGTGTTCAGGTACAGACGCCAGTTGAACCACACGTGGCCGCCGTCGGAGGCGTAGATCGTGTGCGGCATGCCGTTGCGCTCGAGGGCCTTGTCGAGGACCTCGGTGCCCGGCCAGGCGAAGTCGTCCGTGCCGCAGCCGACCCAGTAGAGCTTGTAGCCGGCCTTCTTGATGCCCTGGAGCTGGGCGTCGAGCTCGTCGCTCTCACGGATGCCGCAGCTGAGCGGGCAGATGTAGTCGAACACGTCCGGGTACAGGATGGTCGCACGGGTCGTGTGGCCGCCGCCCATCGACAGACCGGCGATGGCGCGGGAAGACTTCTTGGGGATGGCCCGGAAGTTCTTCTCGATGAACGGGACGATCTCGGTCACGAGGCTCTTGACATAGGCGTCGGGCTCGGACACCTGTTTGGTGGGAAGATTCAGGGTCTGGGCGGCCTGCTGGCCGGGATTGCCGTTCGGCATCACCACGATCATCGGCTCGGCGAGGCCCTTCTCGATGAGGTTGTCGAGGATCTGGGCGGTACGGCCCATGGAGATCCAGGCTTCCTCGTCGCCGCCCGCG
>CADAND010000017.1 GCA_902789245.1 uncultured Bacteroidia bacterium | reverse complement strand
TAGGCGTGGACTCGACTTATCTAGTGTTGCGGGCTTCCTAGGGCCCCAGGGCATGGATTGGAAAAGTCCATGCCTTTTTTGTTGTGCCCTGCCAGCCCCGCCGAGTTAAGTCGCAAGTGCCATGAGAAGCGCAGCTTATGGCCAACAACAGCAATCTTGGCACCGCTAAGGCTGCCAAGAACGACGAGTTTTACACCCAGTACGCCGACGGCGCAGACGCGCGGCGTGGCCGGACTGTGGCAGCGGCTGTGCGGGCCGAATCCCAAGCTGGACTCCGTCTATATTTTCCAGCCGTACAAGGGCTGGGGCGGGGGCCTGATCTATGAGATGGCCGAGAACGGGGCCATGATCGATTCGCGGGAGGACTTCTACGACGGCGACTATCACTCGGTGATCGACTTTTCCCTGGTCATGGATTCGCGTGTGGCGCACAGCCTGGGTGCCAACGTGATGTTCGGACCGATCCAGTTGGGTTTCTTGCGGGAAGTGGGCTCCGTGGAAAAGCGCAACAGGACGTTCGCTTTTCGCTGGATAGCCAATTTCTTCGCGCTGGACGTTCGCTACAAGGACTTTTTCTCCACCCCGGGCGGAACGGTGAGCATCGAAGTGCTCTCCCCGGAAGAACAGGCCGAAAAGATGGACCCCATCCCGATTGCCTCGACCCGGATGGCGGAGTCCAGATCGCTGGTCGTCAACGGTATCTATGCCTTTAACCGGCACTGTTTCTCCTACCGTGCGGCGTACAACAGCCGGGCGATCCAGCGCCGTTCGGCCGGCTCCTTTATCGTCGGCGCCAAGTACATGTACGGCGCGACGGTGATAGATTCACAGGATGTTACCGTGATAGCCCTGAGCAACGGCCTGGGGCGCTTCACCACCCACGAGATTTCCGTGGGCGCGGGCTACTCTTTCAACTGGGTGCCGTATCACCGCGACGCCGCCGGATCGAAAGACCTGCGCGGGTTGCGCAACCTGACCCTGAACATCACGGCCGTGCCCCTGCTCACCTTCTACAACCGGGTCATCTCGGAGGCGTATGCCGAAGACGGCTACTTCAGGTACAAGGACGAGATCGCCCGCCGCTATTTCCTCAACGGCCGTATCATGCCCAATTTCACCGCCCGGGCGGGCATCTGCTATTCCACCGGCCATTTCTATTTGACCCTCGGCGGAGAATACACTTCTTTCGGCTTCCGCCTCAAACCGAAAGAGCAAACGTCTGCCGGCGGAGTCCGCACATCCCTGGTCCAGCAAGGCATGTTCTCTTCCTGGAATGTCAATTTGCGCCTGAATTACCGCTTCTGAGCAGCGCTTCTACAGCAGCTGTCCGTAGAGCAGGCCGATCCGCAGGTAGGGCGGCGGCCGGTAGCCGCGTACCCAGTCGTAGAGGGCTTCGCCGTAGCCGTAGTTGAACTGGGCGAACAGGGAGATGGCCCCCAGGTGGAAGGCGGCCGCGGCATTGACATTGACGTTGAACGGTGCGAACACGGGCGTGGCGTCCACGCTCAGCTCCCATTTCCCGTCCTTGCTCCGGTAACCCACGCCCAGGTCGGCATAGCCGAGAAAGCGGGAAAAGACATCCTGGGTATATTCGTCGTCATACCAGCCGATACCTGCGCGCCCCGTGGCTTTCAGAACCAGACCGCTGGGCAGGTATGCCCGGTATTCCGCCAGCAGGTAGTTGGTGGAGCGGCTGTGGGTGTCGTCCTGCGTCCCGCGTACGGGCCGGCCGTTGGAACGGTGCTCGACACCGACGATGAGGTGGTCCCGCTGCAGGGGAAACTGGAAATACAGACCGGGGATGTAGCTGTTGTCCCGGAACGGGGAGGACGTGTCGAAGAAGTCCCAGATGGAGATCTGGGTGTAACCGAAGCGCAGGGCCATGCCTTCCGCTTTTCCCTTTCCCTGCCAGATGGGGATGGCCATGCTGAACTGGAACTTCAGGTTGGCGGTCGACTTGTTCACCGGCCCGTCCAGCGGAATGCCGCCGACGAAATACATGGGTCGGAACTGCTGGAACAGCTGGCCCGAACAGGGAAGGGTCAGCAGCAGGGCCGCGAGGCAGAGGACGATTCGATGGAGTGTTATCATATGGATTCGATTATTCCCGTTTCTGTTTCCGTGGAGATGGTCTGTGTCTCTCCGGCCACGTCGAAGGTCAGGGTCGCCCCCGTGTCGCGGACATCCAGCGTGACGGGCGCACCGAGGATCAGGGGCAGGTTCACGTCGCCGTGGCCCGCCGGGAAGCCGCATAGGACCGGGATGTCGCGGTCCTTGAGATAGCTGCAGATCATCTCCTCGACGCTGTCGTAGCCCAGGTTGGCCTCGCAGTCGGTAAACTCTCCGAGGATGACGCCCCGGCAGCGGTCGAACACGCCGTTGAGAAGCAAGGCGTTGATCATCCGGTCGATGTGGCTCATGTCTTCCTCCACTTCTTCGATGAAGAGGATGATGCCTCCCGCCAGGGTGGCGTCCGCCTCCGTGCCGAGAATGGGCGTGATGCAACTGAGGTTGCCGCCGACCAGCGTCCCCTGCGCGAGGCCGGGCTGGTTGAGCGGGTGGGCGGGCGCTTCGTACTGTGGGACGGTCCCGGTGAGGAGGTCGCGCAGCAGGGTGTTCGTCATTCCTTCTCCCTGGGACTTGGCCATCAGCGAGCACATCGTGCCGTGGATGCTCATCACCCCGGCGCGGTTCGCCATCCCGTGCAGGGTGGTGATGTCGCTGAAGCCGATGAGCCATTTGGGATGGGCGGCGAAGCTCCGCAGCGGCAGCATCCGGGTCAGGTGGATGGTGCCGTATCCGCCCCGGTTGCACAGGATCGCCTTGATCGACGGATCCTTCAGGGCCCACTTGAGATCCGCGAGGCGCTCCTTGTCCGTGCCGGCGTAGTAGCCCAGGTACTCTTTGCCCACGTTGGGGCCCACGACGGGCTCGAACCCCCACGCCCGGAGGATTTCGGACGCGGTGTCCACGTTCTCCTTCGAGGTGAAGTAGGCGGGTGAGACGAGGGCGATCTTGTCCCCCGGCTGCAGGGCGGCCGGCTGCACGCAGGAAAGCACTGCCTCGGGGCTGATCTCCCGGGCGCATGACAGCACCGCTGCCGCTGCGAGGAAGAGAAAGAGTCTTTTCATGAAGGCGGATTATTGATTGGTTGCCCGCTGCGCATCGACGACGATCGCGGATCGGCCGTCATCGTTGGCGCGGTAGTGGGGTGCATAAAGGGATTCAATCACCGGGACGGGGCACTGGAAGCTGCCTTCCTGGGTCACGAAGTATTCTTCCGTGACCGTGGTGTCCTCCTCCGGGTAGCTGTCGAACCAGAACTCGGTGCGGTCGGCGAGCACGCTGCGGTAGCCCTGCGGGTTGAAGCTCATCCAGCCCGTGACGGAGATCGGGCGGAGCCACCAGCCGTAATGGCCGGAGCGCTGCTCCACCGGACGGAAGGCCGCCGGGCGCGGGGCCGTGAGCCGCACGAAGCTGCGGTTCTCCTCGTTCCAGATGCGGTAGGTGGCCGTGACCTTGTCGCCGACGTGCAGGAGGTCGCCCTCGTGCAGGGTCTGCCCGTCGCGGCTGTAACTGCAGGCGAGGGTGAAGCCGTTGCCTGCCGCCCTGACCTGCCGGAAGGGCAGGGTGGCCGTGGCGGACAGGGCGAGGACCCGGGTCTGCAGGGTCTCCTCCGTGCCGCGCAGCACGCACCCGATAGCCTGGATGCAGGCAGGGTCGTCCTCCCAGTGCTGGGTCTCTTTCTGGACCATGATCCAGAGGCGGATGCCCTCGGCGACTTCGCCGTGGCCGCAGTCGGTCAGCAGGTCACAGATGAGCGCGTGGGCATAGAGCTCGCTTTCGAGCAGGCCGCGCCAGGGCATGACGGCGTTGGGATAGTAGGTGCCGCCGCTGCGGTGCGGCTCGGCGTACTGGAGGAGCGATTCGATGTCCTTGTCGAGCGAACGGCTGAGACGGCCCCTGGCGAAGAGGGAAATGCCCCAGGCGCGGGCGAGGGCCGCTCCGGCGTCGCTCTTCAGCAGGGCGCGCAGGGTCTTCATCCGGCGGGCCTTGGCGAAGACCCGGCCGTTCAGGCCGCGGACCTTGCCGGGCACGAGGTAGGCCCTGGCCTCCTTGCGGAATTCGCGCAGGCGTTTGCCTTCGGCCTTGGGAGCGAAGGTCACCTGCGGATACAGGGCGCGGACATGCAGGTACTGCTCGAGGCTGAGGCCGCCGCACCAGACGGGCCGCGCGCGGTCACCCAGGAAGCTCCGGTCGAGGAACTGGACCGCGGCCGGGATGGCCTCCGCAAGCGGCTGCGGGCAGGCGTCGCCCATATCGGCGAGCCGTTCCAGCAGGGTGGCGGTGAGGATGGGCGAGGCGGTCATGCCCGCGAACCAGCCGAAGCCGCCGTTGCTGCCCCGGCAGGCGAGAATCCTGCTCACCATGTCGGCCCGCTGCTCCGGCGTGGCGGCGGAGCCCGCCGAGCCGGGCAGACGGTCGATCAGGAAGTTGGCGTAGAGCGCCTCGGACTGGTCGAGCAGGTTTTCGCTTGTCGGCAGGACCTTCTCCGGGACGGCTTCCCGGATCATGTCGAGGATGGAAATCTCACGCAGGGCCGCTTCGGTGCCCGGCACGTTGACGAACTGGCTGCGCAGCTCGGCGAGGACCGCCTCGCGGTCCATCCCGGCGAGCAGCAGGGCGGAGTGGGCTTCGGTGATGGTCTGTACGGCCGGGCGGACCGGCATCGTGACGAACACGGCGTCGGAGCCGTAGTCCGGGTTGTCGGGCGTGAAGCTGACCAGCAGGCCGAGCTCGCGCATCTGGGGCGCGGTGAGCTCGCAGCTGAAGTCGGCCGTGCCGCCGGCGGGGATGCTGAGGTGCTTGCTGCGCTCGCCCAGCACGGGGGCGGTCTTGTAGTCTTTCCCGTTGAGGAAGCGGACGCTGACGCTGCCGGGGATGGGCGTGCCCTTGCTGCTGGACACGGTCACGCGCGCCACGTAGCGGTCGCCTTCGTAGAGGAACTGCGGCTGTACGACGGCCACCTTGACCGGCAGGGTCACGACCATCTCCTGGCGGAGGACCTGGTTGCGGAAGGCCTTGTCGTGCGCGAAGAGTTGCACGTAATAGGTGGAGAGCTTGTCGGCGGTGCTGAAGCTGAACGTCACCACGCCGTCCTTGTCGGCGCGCAGGAACGGCTCCCAGGCAATCGTGTTGGCGAAATTCTCGCGCACGGAGAGCTCCTGCTCCCCGGGCTCGCCGGAGTCCATGACCTCCTCGGCAATGTCGTCCAGGACGCCGGCTTCTTCGTCCATGATCATGGCCGATTCCACCATGGCGCCCATCGGCGCGGCACTCTTGGCCAGCATGTTCCGCTGCCGCCCGTAGGCGACGACGGCGTTGTCGAAGGCAAAGGACTCATCGACGCCGACCCGGCTCGAATAGTGCACGTCGGGCAGCGAGCGCCGGGCCGGGCGGACGGAGGACCAGACATTGCGCTGGATGGTCTCCGTACTCTTGTCGAAGACGGTCGCGGCCACCTCCGCGCCGGATGCGGTGAGCAGGGTGAAGCTGTAGTCGCGGTGCGGCGCCGTGGTGTCCAGGAAGCGCGTGAAGCGCAGCGGCAGGGCGGTGACGGCCTGGGGCTTGAAGGAAGAAACGGAATAGGTGAAGGACTGCTCGTCGCGGAACCAGAACACCTTGAGTGTCAAGTCTTCCGGATAGGCGGCCTTGCGCGCGAAGCGGATCAGCTGCAGGGAGCCGTCCCGGCCGCGCTCGCCGCGCAGCGTCACGATGCGTTTCTCGAGCAGGCGGTTGCCGTTGCCGTAGAGCTCGGCGACGATCCAGGCCGGACCGGTGGTGGCGCCGACCTGCAGGGCGATGCCGTCGGGGTCGTCGATTTCCTTGAAGAAGGCGTGCACGTCCATGTCGAGGGCCGTGTCGCTGTCGGCGGCCTTGACAATCTCGAAGCTGGTATCGCCGTCGTACTGCTTGCCGGCGTCGCTGACGGCCGTGGCCGTGGCCTGGATCTCATACAGGCCGGACGGGAAGCGGGACAGGTCGATCGGAAGCGTCTCCCGGTTGGGGGCGGTGCTGCTGAGCACGGTCTTGCCCTCGTGGAGCACCTTATATTCAATCTTCAGGGTCGGATGGGTCTGGCCGTTGCCATAGCCCAGCTGGAAGCGGATTTTCGCGACGTCCTCGCCGATGATGGAACCGTCTCCGTGGCTGGCCGTGCTTTCAAAGCGGCCGGGGACGCGGTTCTCCACCGAGAACTGGACGGGCAGGTGGCGGGATACGCCCACGCTCCTGCTGAATTCGAGCGTCTCGCCCGTGGCGTCCGTGACCGTCACGGTCACCGCCACGCTGGTGGAATAGTATTCGAGCTTCGGGGCCTTGAAATCGATCTTGAAATCGCCCGAGGGGCTGAGCTCCAGCTCGCCTTGGGCAAGCGTCTTGTCGTGCTCGCGGACCTCGTAACGGGCGCTGGCGGTGCCGAGATGGTGGCCGGAGTAGGAACGGATGCTGCCCGAGACGCTCACCCGGTCCTCCGGCAGGTAGAAGCGCTCGTCGCTCTTCCACGTCAGCTCAAAGCTGGGCAGCACGAACTCGTCCGCCCGCACCTGCGTCCGGGCGAGGGTGTTGCCGCCCTCGCTGACCTCGATCCGGTACAGGCCGCCGCGTTCACCCTTCTTCAGGACGAAGGCGCCGGCAGCGCTGCCGAACTCGTTGGTGGTCAGGTCTTCTTCGCCGATCAGCTTGCCGCTCGGGTCGGTGAGCCTGGTGTGCAGCCGAATGCCTGCCGGGCGGGTGGCGTATTCGTAGGTGCCCTCGTAGAGGAGGACCTTGTAGTGGACCGTCTCGTCGGGGTTGAAGGCGCTGCGGTCCGTCAGGATCATGGCGTGGTGGCGGGCCGGGTTGTCGGTGCCGACGGTCTCGCGCGGCTGGTATTGGAAGAAATGCTGCGGCGTGGCGCGGAGGCGCCCGTCGATCCGGGCCACGGCCTGGATGGTCCAGCCCCAGTGCTCCTTCTCCAGCGGCCTGGCAAAGGATTCCGGGAGATAGGTGAAGCCGTCCAGCTGCAGGCCCGAGACCTGCTCCACCTGCTTGCCTTCATCGTTGTAGAGGAAGATGTCGCAGGTCTTGACGGGTTCGCCGGTCTGGTAGTCGGCCACGTAGATGGCATAGCCGTCCAGGTCGCGCTTGTGCGCGATGGAGAGCGTGTATTTGCGGTATTCGCTCTCGGTCTCGGCCTTGCCGCCCGTGCATTTCAGCGTGTAGGTCTTGTCGTCCAGCGTCGGCAGCCGGAGCGTCAGCGTGTCGTAGAGGTAGAAGGTCTTCTTGGGATTCTCCACCAGGGAGCTCCAGATCTCCCGCTTGCCCTCGAGGATGCGGACCTTGACTTCCTCGAGGTTGCGCACCCGCAGGCTTGCAACGCCCTTGGAGACGACCAGGAAGATCTCCTGCGCGGTCAGCGACTCCAGGATGTCGTCAGCGTTGCCGCTACAGTCCGCAAGGGCCTTCTCGTCGCCACTGAGTCGCTTTCGCTCGGCGATGAGCGTCTGGCAGTCGAGGGCCAGCCGGCGGTATTCTTCGGCGGTGGATTTCTCCTCCCGGCGGAGGAGACGGTGCCGGTAGGAGAGCATCTGGTCGCGGGCCAGGACGGCGACGGCCTGTCCCGTGTGCGCATCCGCAAAGGCGCCCATCTTTTTCAGAGCGTCCTCCGGGCCGTCGCTTTCGCGGCGGAGCTGGCAGAAATCGATCAGGGCGTCGAAGGGATAGCGCCCGGCATAGTATTCCCGGATGGTCCGGGTGACCGCTTCGTCCTTTTTGCTCCCGAAGAGGCTCCAGAGGGTGTATTCGTAGTCGTTACTGAGCTTCGGCAGCAGGAAGGCGGAGAAGTCGAAACCGGCCACGTGGCCGTCCCGTCCGTAGAATTCGGGGTTGTGGGTCTCCTGCAGCCGGGCTTTCTGCTCCGTGACGTAGCGCAGGAGTCCCCCGGTGCCGGAGCGCTCCTGGCGGTGGTAGAAGACGGCGACGGGCTCGCCGAAAGATTCGATGTCCCGGCTGGCCTGGGCCGTGAGCTCCTCGCGCAGCTTCCAGTTGGCGCTGACGCGTGCGTCCACGTATTTCATGGTGGCGTCGTAGTAGTCCCAGGCGAGGTGCTGCGCGGCGGCCTCTTTCTTGATCCGCTCGAGAATGTCGGCCTGGTCTTTGGGCCGGTCGGCGTCGACGGCCTTGTCATATTCCGCCCAGAGTTTGGTGAGCGTGTGCCCGCGGTCGTCCTTGGCGCAGGCGGAAGAGAAGAGGTTCATAAAGGTTATCAGCGTTAGTGTCAGTAACTTGATGGCTTTCATGGCGCAAATCTAATTAGGGTCAAACAATCCAACGGCTTCTGCTACAACAAAATTGCTGCCACCGATGTAAAGCAGGCTGCCGGGCGTGCTGCGTGCGGCTTCGAGCGCCTGCCGGACACCCGCCTGCACGTCGCCGCACACCGTGCAGCGCAGGCCTTCGAGGCGGGCCGCAAGGGCGTCGGCGGGCAGGGCGCGTTCGCCCCGGGGTGCGACGAGGAAGTAGTGCGCGTCCCGCGGCATCAGGGGCTTGATGCCGTCGAGGTCCTTGTCGGCCATGATGCCGAAGACGATGAGCAGCGGCCGGCCGCTCTCGCGCAGCCGCCGGAAATTGATTTCGAGGGCGGGGGGATTGTGGCCGATGTCGCAAATGACTTCAGGATGCTCGCAGAGTCGCTCCCAGCGGCCGCGCAGGCCGGTGCGGGCGGCGGTGTGCGAGAGCGCCTCACGGTCGGCCGGGACGCCCAGCAGCTCGAGGGCGGCGAGGGCGGTGCGCAGGTTGGCGCCCTGGCAGGGGCCGGTCAGGTCGGTGTCAAACAGCTCGACGTCGAAGTCTTCGGCGAAGAACAGCGGGCAGGGGACCACGCTGGCGCGGGCCTCGAAGACGGGGGCCGTCTCGTCGTCGCGCTGGCCGCAGAGTGCCGGGACGCCGGGCTTGAAGATGCCCGCCTTCTCGGCGGCGACGGCGCCGCGTGTGTTTCCCAGCAACGCGCAGTGGTCCAGCCCGATGCTGGTCACGACGGCGAGTTCGGGCGTGAGGATGTTCGTGCTGTCCAGCCGGCCGCCCAGGCCGACCTCGATCACGGCCACGTCCACCTGCTGCGCGGCGAACCACCAGAAGGCGAGCCCGGTCGTGATTTCGAAGAAGGAAAGGCCCTCCAGGTCGTTCTCCTTCAGGAAGCGGAACACCTCCTCGCGCGGAATCATCGACCAGCCGTCCGGCTCCACGAGCTTGATCCGCTCGCGGAAATCCACCAGGTGCGGCGAGGTGTAGAGGCCGACGCGCAGGCCGGTGGCGGACAGGGCGGCCGCGAGCATCGAGCTCACGGAACCCTTGCCGTTGGTGCCGGCCACGTGGATGGAACGGAATTGCCGCGCGGGGTGCCCCAGGGCGGCGTCGAAACGCTCCATGCCGGCCAGCCCGGGCTTGTAGGCGCCGGCCGTGAAACCTGTGTTCTGCACGCTGGGGTGCCGGTTGTACAGCTCCTCCAGGAGCCGGTTGTATTGCTCAGTTGTGTAGTCCATAGTTGCAACTGATTCCAAATTTAGTTAAATTTACACGTTTTTATTACGGCATGGCAGAAAAAACGACAGCGTTGCACGCAATCTATGTCATCGACGGAGTGCAGGAAGAATACACGCCTGCGCAGTTGTTGGATGCGGTGACGGAGCCGGAGGGACGGCATTCCCTGACCGCTCCGGCGGAGGCGCGTGTCGTGGACGAGACCGTGGATCCGGTGTGCCGGGTGCCGGCGCTCGACCCTGACTGTATCGACGCCTATCTGGACGCCGTCTGTTCCACGCCGAAGCGGGTCCCGGCCACGGCGGCCGACTTCTACACCCGCGTCCGCGTGGCTTCCGCGCTCATCGATACCCTGTGGCGCACCGGCCGTTTCCGCCTCGGCGACCTGCGGCTGGATGCCTCCTGGCGCTGGGACGAAGCTCCGGTCGGCGCGCGGGCGGCCTTCTACGATTCCGTCCGTGCCGCGGCGGATTATGTCGACGCCCTGGGCGTGAAATTCAGCGCTTACCGTTATACCCGGACGACGGGCGAATCGGGGCTCACGCTGCGCACCCGCATCACCCGCGAAGCGGACGAAGAGGAGTTCGGTTTCGTGAGCGAACCTTTCCGCTCCGAACACCCGCAGCTCGGCGCGCGCCGCTCCTGCCCCGCCACGCTGGCCCCGGATCCCCAGAGCTGGGTGGTCTATATCCCCTTCGACACCTCCGAATTCCGCCTGGGCGGCTCGCTTTTCGCGCAGGTGCTCGACGTGGGCGGCGGCGCCAGCCCCCAGATCACGGACGCCGATTATTTCATGGACTGCCACGAGGTGGTGCGCGAGCTGGTGGAGGACGGCATCCTGCTGTCCGGCGCCACGGTGGGAGAAGGCGGCCTGCTGCGGACGGTGAAGCAGATGGCCGACAAGGCCGGTCTGTGCCTCGACCTGTCCGACGTGATGCGCGCCTACCAGGAGCAGGACGTGCTGCGCATCCTCTTTGCGGAGGTGCCGGGCGCCGTGATCCAAATACATGATGCAGATTTTGACTACCTGGATGCGGAGTTGCTGCTGCAGGATGTCGCGTTCTTCCCGCTGGGCCATCCGGTCCCCGGGCAGCCCGGCATCCGCGTTAACGCTTCGGCCAAGTCCGGGATACAGACGATATTGGAATCCCTGATGCAAAACGCGGAAGGGGAAGACTGAACCACATATTTATGGGAAAACCAAAGATTTTCGTGCTGGACACCAACGTGATCCTGCACGACCACAAAGCCATTCGGAAATTCCAGGACAACCACCTCGTGATCCCCGTCGCGGTGATCGAGGAGGTGGACAAGTTCAAGAAGGGCAACGACGCGCTGTCCTACAACGCGCGTGGCTTCATGCGCGACCTGGACCGGATCACAAACGGCAAGAACTTCGGTGCGGACGGCCTGCCAATCGGCAAGGACCTGGGCTGCATCAAGGTCGAGCCCAACCACCCTTTCGAAGGGGAGTATGCCGGCTTCTTCGCCGACGACATCCCGGACCACCGCATCCTGGCCACGGCCATGTGGGTGCGGGACCACCACCCCGACACTTTCGTGGCGCTGGTGACCAAGGATATCAACTTGAGAATGAAGGCGAAAGCCATCGGTATGGCAGTCCAGGACTACTTGACCGACAAGGTCGGGGACGATCATATCGAGGAAGCGCAGCGTGAGGTGCAGCTGCTTGACGTGGACGGGACCGTCCTGCAGGAGCTGGCCTACGGTCCGGACGCCTCCATCGAGTGGAAGCGCATTCTCAAGGTCCAGCCGAAGCCGAACCAGATGTTCAAGTTCCGCTGGGAAAAAGGCAACGACGAGCTGGTCTGCGCCCGCTATGACGCTGCCCGCGACCGCGTGGTGCTGGTCAAGAACCGCGAGGCCTACGGCATCCGTCCGCGCAACGAGGAGCAGAAACTGGCTCTCGACGCGCTGCTGAACCCGAAGGTGGAGCTCGTCTCCCTGACCGGCGGCGCCGGCACGGGCAAGACGCTCCTGGCCCTGGCGGCCGCCCTGGAGCAGGAGCGGGACTACGAGCAGATCTACCTGTCCCGGCCGACGGTCATCCTGGGCAACCAGGACCTGGGCTTCCTGCCCGGCGACCAGAAGCAGAAGATGGGTCCCTTCCTGCAGCCGCTGATGGACAATCTCAACGTGATCAAGAGCCAGTTCCGGCCGACCTCCAAGGAGGCGCAGCGCATCGAGGCCATGCTCACGCAGGAGAAACTGATCATCGAGCCGCTGGCCTACATCCGCGGCCGCAGCCTCGGGAAGTGCTTCTTCATCATCGACGAGGCGCAGAACCTTACCCCGCACGAGATGAAGACCATCATCACGCGGGCCGGCGAGGGGACCAAGATGGTCTTCACCGGCGACATCTTCCAGATCGACCAGCCCTACCTGGACCAGTGGTCCAACGGCCTGACGCACCTGGGTGAGAAAATGTTCGGCCAGCCGCTCTTTCAGCATGTTTTCCTGCGCAAGGGCGAAAGGAGCGAGCTTTCCGAATTGGCAGCGAAATTGTTATAATGTGAAAAATTTTCGTAAATTCGCGGCTTGATTATTAAGAAGTAATACTAAACCATATTCTATGTTTGAAGTTAAGAAACGTGTCTATCGCTTTGGTGGCAAGACCGCCGAAGGTGACGGGACCATGCGTGAGCTCCTGGGTGGTAAGGGAGCCAACCTGGCCGAGATGAGCAAGCTCGGCATGCCGGTGCCCGCCGGCTTCACCATTACGACTGAATGCTGCGCCGAGTACTATCAGCTTGGCGGCGGCTACACCGAGGAGCTCAAGATGGAGGTCCGCGGTGCCCTCAACGCCACTGAAGCCCTCATGGGCAAGAAATTCGGCGACCCCAACGACCCGCTCCTCGTGAGCTGCCGCTCCGGCGCACGCAGCTCCATGCCGGGTATGATGGATACCATCCTCAATATCGGTCTGTGCTCCGCGACGATTCCGGGCATGATCAAGAAGACCGGCAACCCCCGTTTCGTGTATGACGCTTACCGCCGTCTCATCATGATGTACTCTGACGTCGTGATGGAGAAGGCCGAGGGCATCGAGCCCGCCGACGGCCAGGGTATCCGCCAGCAGCTGGACCGCATGATGGCCGAGCTGAAGGAGAAGAAGGGTTACGCTTCCGATACCGACATCACCGCCGACGAGCTGAAGGACCTCTGCGAGAAGTTCAAGAAGAAGGTCAAGGAAGTGCTCGGCGTCGATTTCCCCGATACCGCCCAGGATCAGCTCTGGGGCTCCATCGGCGGCGTCTTCAAGTCCTGGAACGGCAAGCGTGCCATCGCGTACCGCCGCATCGAGAAGATTCCCGATGACTGGGGCACGGCCGTGAACGTCCAGTCCATGGTGTTCGGTAACATGGGCAACACCTCCGCCACCGGCGTCGCGTTCTCCCGCAACCCGGCCAACGGTGACAACCGTTTCTACGGCGAGTGGCTGATCAACGCCCAGGGCGAGGATGTCGTTGCCGGTATCCGCACCCCGAACCCGCTCAACGAAGCTACCAAGAACGATCATAACCGCAACCTCGAGTCCCTCGAGAAGGCGATGCCGAAGGTGTACAAGGAGCTCGACGACATCCGCAAGCGCCTGGAGAATCACTTCCACGACATGCAGGATATCGAGTTTACCATCCAGGAGGGTGTCCTCTGGATGCTGCAGTGCCGTATCGGCAAGCGCACCGGTCTGGCCGCCCTGCAGATGGCCGTCGATATGCTCGACGAAGGCATGATCGATGAGAAGACCGCCGTGACGCGCGTCTCCCCGGCCCAGCTGGACGAGGTTCTGCACCCGATCCTGAACGCCGCTTCCGAGAAGGAAGCCAAGGTGGTGGCCAAGGGTCTGCCCGCTTCCCCGGGTGGAGCCGTCGGTACCATCGTCTTTACCTCCGAGGCCGCCATGGAGGCTGCCGCCGCTGGTAAGAAGACCATCCTCGTGCGCGAGGAGACCTCCCCGGAGGACATCCAGGGCATGCGCGCTTCCGCCGGTATCCTCACGATGCGCGGCGGTATGACCTCCCACGCCGCCCTCGTGGCGCGCGGCTGGGGCAAGTGCTGCATCGTGGGTTGCGAGGCCATGAAGATCAACTTCGAGGCCAAGACCCTCACCTTCGCCGGTGACAAGAAAGTTTACAAGGAAGGCGACTGGCTCTCCCTCAACGGTGCCAAGGGCAACGTGTATGCCAAGCAACTCGAGATGATGGACGCCAGCGAGAACCCGACCTTCATCAAGTTCATGGCCATCGTGGACAAGTACCGCCGTCTGGGTGTGCGTACCAACGCCGACACCCCGGAGGATGCCCAGAAGGCCCTCGACTTCGGCGCCGAAGGTATCGGCCTCTTCCGTATCGAGCACATGTTCTACGGCAAGAATTCCGAGACTCCGCTCGCCAAGCTGCGCAAGATGATTCTCTGCACCACCGACCGTGAGCGCAAGGACGCGCTGGCCGAGCTGGAGCCGTTCATCAAGGCTTCCGTCAAGAGCACCCTCAAGGTGATGGACGGCAAGCCGGTGGTGTTCCGTCTGCTCGACCCGCCGCTCCACGAGTTCGTCCCGACCACCAAGGAGAAGACCGCTGAGGTCGCCAAGGAGCTGGGTATCAGCGCCGCTGAGGTGACCCGCCGCGGCGCCAGCCTCCACGAGGTCAACCCGATGATGGGTCTGCGCGGCGTGCGTCTGCACGTGGCCTACCCGCTCATCGCCGAGACGCAGTACCGCGCCATCTTCACGGCTGTCGCCGAACTGTGCCGCGAGGGCTTCCACCCGCAGCCGGAGATCATGATTCCGGTCACGGTGTCCGCCCGCGAGCTGGGCTTCCAGCGCGCCATCTGCGAGCGCATCAAGGCAGAGGTCGAGGTGCACAACGAGATGATCATCACCTACAAGTTCGGTACGATGATCGAGATCCCGCGCGCAGCCCTGACCGGCGACCGCATGGCCCGTACCGCCGAGTTCTTCTCCTTCGGTACCAATGACCTTACGCAGATGACCTTCGGCTTCTCCCGCGACGACGTGGGCACCTTCATGGGTGACTACCTCGGCCACAAGATCCTCGACGCCGACCCGTTCCAGACCATCGACACCAAGGCTGTCGGCAAGCTGGTCGAGATCGGTATCCAGGGCGGTCGCGCCCGTCGTCCGGAGCTGAAGTGCGGCGTCTGCGGCGAGCACGGCGGCGATCCTGACTCCATTGCCTTCTTCAACAAGATCGGCGTGGACTACGTCAGCTGCTCCCCGTTCCGTGTGCCTATCGCCCGCCTCGCTGCCGCTCAGGCTGCCATCAAGCAGTCCGAGTAGCAACTCGGACTGCTTGGCGCCCCTGGCGCTGATGACGGGGGAGGTTTCCCCCGAAACCCCCTCGGTCGCAGAGCTCCGAGATAGCAATGAAAAGAGCCTGGAAGCAAATCGCTTCCAGGCTCTTTTCGTTCCCGGTATTTATTTCGTGCCGATGACGGTGACGTCTTCGATGCCCAGGCGGACGCGGAGCCACTGCTCGATGCGCTCGCGCTCGGCGTCCTGCAGCGGCTGGGCCCGGTGGACGATGGCGACGATGGCGGGGGAGGCCTTGCCGTTGGCGGCCCCTACGCGCTGGCCGCGGGTGAGCGTGACCTCGGTCACGCCGTCATACTGCGCGGCGATCTCGCGGGTGATTAGTTCGGAAGGCAGCTGCTGCGCCTTATAGAACTCGATGGCCGTCGAGAGCGAGTCGACCTGGCCGGTCAGCCGCCGGATCTCGTCGTTGTGGCCGTCGATCAGGCCGCGGATGAGCTCCGACTCGGACATCATCTCGTTCTGGAAGGCGGCGTCCTCATGGATGATGATCTGGGCGCGCGTGATGCCGATTTCCTCCGCATTCAGGTAGAGCCGCTCGCGGGCGGCGGATTCCAGCTTCTCGCCGGCCAGATACAGCTCAATGGTGGAAGGCTTGCTCTCGACATCGGCGTGATAGTCGTAGATGAAGCTCTTGCCCAGGTTCTTGTTCTGCTGGACGAGGAGCCGGGCGTTGCGGGCGAAATTGTTGTCCTTGATCATCTCGATGGCCGAGAAGACGCTCGGAACCAGGAGGAGGATGAGAATCAGGGTAATCCAGCGGGCGTTGCGCCGGCGCTTTGCCTCATCGTCTCCAACAGGTGTAAAGTGCAGCAGGTAGCGCACCGACACGAAGGTCGCCAGGGTGATGAAGACGGTGTTGATGATGAAGAGGTAGAAGGCGCCGACGATGAAGTGCCAGTCCAGGTGCGCGATGCCGTAGCCCACCGTACACAGCGGTGGCATGAGGGCGGTGGCGATGGCCACGCCCGGAATCACGGTGCCGCCCTTCTCTTTGCGGGAGTTCTCCAGGATGCCGGCGAAACCGCCGAACAGGGCGATGAATACGTCGTAGAGGGTCGGGTTGGTGCGCGCCAGCAGCTCGGTCTGGTGCTCCAGCTCCAGCGGCGAGAGCAGGTAGAAGAGCGTCGAGGCGAGGATGCTGATCACCACCATGACGGCGAAGTTCTTGAGCGCCTCCTTGACCAGCATCGTATCGTTGGTGCCCAGGCCCAGACCGAAGCCCAGGATCGGGCCCATCACCGGGGAGATGAGCATGGCGCCGATGATCACCGGGATGGAGTTGAGGTTGAGGCCGACCGACGCGATGACGATCGCGCACGCGAGAATATAGACGTTGGGACCGCGGAAATGAATGCCGTTGCGGATGTTGACCGCAGCCGCATCGACGTCCACGTGGTCCCGCATATTTACCAGGATACGAAGGAATCGTGTAAACTTGTTCATGCTGTTCAGTCTTTGTCGTACAAAGATAAGGATATAATTGTTATATTTGTGGATACTGAATAACCAAAAATTTCCACAATATGGCAAAGAAACAGACGAACGGCTACCCCTGGAAATTCTGCTCCCTGGGCGGAGTGGTCCGGGTGAACATCACGTCGGGCGAGGACATCGCCCATCTGGGCGAGCTGGACCAGAAACTCTGGACGGTCCTGAGCTGCCCGACGAAGGATCTGGAATTCGACGAACAGACACTGAAACTGATTGATGCCGACGGCGACGGACGCGTCCGCGTGCACGAGGTCGTGGCCGCCGCGCAGTGGCTGACTTCCGTGGTGAAGGACAGGGACGCCATCCTGAAGGGGGATCGCGTGCTGAAGCTGGACGGGATCAATACGGACTGCGAGGCCGGACAGAAACTCCTCGCTTCCGCGAAGCACATCCTGCAGAACCTCGGCCTGGACAAGGACGAGATCAGCGTGGAGGACGCCTCCGACAGCGTGGCCATTTTCAAGGATACGAAATTCAACGGTGACGGCATCATTACGCCCGTCTCCACCGACGACGAGGCGCTCAAGGCGCTCATCGCCACGATTGCCCAGAAGGCGGGCTCCGAGACCGACCGCAGCGGCGAGGCCGGCGTCACGGCTGCGCACATCGAGGCTTTCTACGCCGCCCTCGCGGATTATGCCGCCTGGCAGGACGCCGCCGAGGCTGACAAGAAGAACATCTTCCCGTACGGGGAGAACACCGCCGCGGCCCTGGGCGCCTGCGAGGCGATCCAGGACAAGGTGGCCGATTATTTCATGCGCTGCAAGCTCATCCGCTTTGACGGTGACGTGGCCGCCGCCGTGGACGTGTCCGCGGACCGGCTGGGCGCCATCAGCGACAAGAACCTCGCGACGCAGTCCGAGGAGATTTCCACCTACCCGCTGGCACGGCCGACCCAGGAGGTCGTTCTCCCTTTCGACGCCATCAACCCGGCCTGGCAGGCGCAGTTCGACGCCGTCAAGGCGCTCGTGCTGGATGTCGATTTCCCGAAGGCGAAGGGCATCACCGAGGCCCAGTGGGCGGAGGTGCTTGCGAAGTTCGGGCCTTACCGGGCCTGGATGGCCGACAAGAAGGGCGAGTCCGTGGAGGAGCTCGGGATCGGGGAGGTCCGCGCCCTGCTGAAGGCCGACCGCAAGGCCGAGCTGCTCGCGCTGGTCGAGGCTGACAAGGCCCTCGAGGCGGAATCGCAGTCGATCGACGACGTGAAGAAGCTGATGCTCTACTATCGCGACTTCGCGAAGCTGCTCCGCAACTACGTGATATTTACCGATTTCTACGGCCGTCGGGAGGGCTCCCGCGGCATGTTTGAGGTGGGCCGGCTCTTCATCGACGAGCGCTGCTGCGACCTCTGTATCCGCATTTCCGACATGGGCGCCCATGCCGATATGCCCAAGCTCAGCGGCGCCTTCCTGCTCTACTGCAAGTGCACGTCCAAGGTGAAGGGCGAGACGATGGACATCGTGGCCGTGATGACCGACGGCAAGACCAGCGACCTGCGCCCTGGCAAGAACGGCCTCTTCTACGACCTGGAGGGCGGCGACTGGGATGCCGTGATCACCAAGGTGGTGGAGAACCCCATCAACCTCAAGGATGCTTTCTGGAGCCCGTACCGCAAGGTGGCGCGCTTCGTCTCCGAGAAGATCGACAAGGCCGCGGCCGATAAGGACGCTGATGCGATGGCCAAACTGACGGCTGCTGCCGACAGCAAACCGGCCGACGCCGCCAAGCAGCCGTTCGATATCGCCAAGTACGCCGGCATTTTCGCCGCCGTCGGCATGGCGATCGGCGCGATCGGCGCCGCGCTGGGCCTGATCGGACAGTCGCTCAAGGGGCTGACCTGGTGGCAGGTCCTCGTGGTGATCGCCGCCGTGATGCTCGTCATCTCCGGTCCGGCCTGCTTCATCGCCTGGCGCAAGCTGCGCAAGCGCAACCTGGGTCCCGTGCTCAATGCCAACGGCTGGGCCATCAACTCGCGCGTGCTGATCAACATCCTCTTCGGCAAGACGCTCACCAGCGTGGCCAAGTACCCGAAGCTCAAGCTGGCCGACCCGTACAAGAAGAAGACGCCCTGGTGGCGCAAGTGCCTGTACTGGCTGATCGCCCTGCTGATCGTCGCCTTCGGCGTATGCTATTTCACCGATAATCTGAAGTGGATGGGAATCGAGCGGAAGGCCAGGACCGAGCGGGTCGAAGAAGCCCCCGCTGCGGCCGAAGAAGCCCCCGCCGCCGAAGAGACGGCTCCGGAAGCCACCGAAACCGCCGAGTAGCATGGCCAAACCGACCGTTTTCAATCCTGAAAAGGCCAACGTCGGCCTGTTCTGTGAGGTGTTCCCGCCCGTGATGGACGGTGTGTCCGTCTGCATGGAGAACTACGCCTACTGGCTGCAGAAAAAGGTGGGGGGCGTGGCCGTCGTCACGCCGCACGTGCCGAAGGCGGACTACAGTGTCCACGACTACAAGGTTTTCGACTACCTGTCCATCCCCGTGCCCAAGCGGCACCCGTATGTGACCGGCATCGCCGAGTTCGACCCGACCTACTTGGCCAAGATCGCGACGACGCGCTTCAAAATCGTGCACGCGCACTCGCCCTTTTCCGCCGGCACGGCGGCGCTGCGCATCGCGCGGATGCAGAAGATTCCGCTGGTGGCCACGTTCCACTCCAAGTACCGCGACGATTTCGCCAAGGTCCTGCCGAAGCTGGTCGTGGATATGGTGATCGACTCGGTCGTGGATTTCTTCGAGCGGGCCGACCTGGTCTGGGTGCCGCAGGAGTCCGTAATAGACGTGATCCGCGAGTACGGCTACAAGGGCCACGTGGAGGTGATGGACAACGGCTCCGACCTCGTGGCGGACTATCCCGAGAAGTACTTCGTGGAGGCCAGGCAGCGGCTGGGCATCGCCCCGGAGGAGTTCGTGCTCCTCTTCGTGGGCCAGCACGTCTGGCAGAAGAATCCACAACTGACCATCGAGGCGCTCTCGCGGCTGGAGGACGTTCCGTTCCGGATGTTCTTCGTGGGCACTGGCTATGCAGCCGAAGAGATGAAGGCCATGGTCAGCGAAAAGGGCCTGGACGGCAAGGTGACCTTCGTGGGCTCGGTCACGGACCGTACGAAGATCGTCGATTATTACGCCGCTTCGGACCTGTTCGTCTTCCCCTCGCTCTACGACAATGCGCCGCTCGTCGTGCGCGAAGCCGCGGCCCTGCACACGCCTTCGATCATGGCCGCCGGCTCGACGGCCGCCACCATCCTTCAGGACGGCGAAAACGGCTTTCTGGTGGAGAATGACCCGGACAAACTGGCGCAGCTGCTCCGGGAGCTGATCCACGACCCCGAACGCGTGCATCGCGTGGGCGTGCAGGCCTCCAGGACCATCGTCCGCTCGTGGGAAGACTGCGTGGAAGAGGTGATTGACCGCTACAACGCGCTGCTGCGCAGCCGCGGCCTGCCGCTCATCGAACGTTCAGCGTAGTACGCGCCGTGACGGCCTCGCCCCCGGCGTCAAGCCCTTCGGCCACCACATCGAAACGTCCGCTGTAGGCGGGCGTTTTGCATTCCAGCTCCACGCTCTCGCCCGGGGCGAGGGTCAGCAGCGGATGCCAGTAGAGCGTCTGGCGGTAGTCCGGATAGTCGCTGCCCACGCCGGCGCAGGTGTAGGCCAGCGGCAGGGCGCAGCCCTGGAAGTCCGCGATGCGGACCTGGCTGTCGAACTGCATCGAGGGGAGCGTGCCCTTGTAGGTGACGAAGCTCACCACCCCCGGGAAACTCCGGGCGCCGAAAAGGTAGTTGTCGGCGTAGATGTCGATGTACTTGACCAGCAGGGGGTCGTAGTCGAGAATCTTGCCGTGGTCGAGCACGGGGATGCCGTCCAGCAGGACCAGCGCGCTTCCCGGCAGGAAATAGAATTTGCCCGTCCGGTCCGGCTGCCAGACCTGGATGCCGCGGCCGCCGTTCATCCGCCGGACGCGGACTCCCTGGATGAACTCCGTGAAGAGCTCCTCCATCACCGGGAATCGGGTGTAGTCGTCCAGGACGTAACGCTTGCTCTCGCGCTCGTCGAAGATGCGGTGCACCCGGGCGGGGAGCGCGGCATAGAGCGTGTCCGCGTTGAAGTTCTTTTCCAGCTGCATGCCCAGGCCCCGCAGTTCGAGCTCACGGGCCCAGCCGGCGTACAGCTGCAGGGCGGGGATGTCTCCGGCCGGCAGGTTCAGGAACGGGCTCCGGAGCTCCAGGTGGCAGGCCTGCCCGGCTTCGAGGCCCTCGATCTCGAGGAAGACCTCCCGGTCGCCATAGATGTTGGAGGTGAAGAAGGTCACCGTCCCGTCCGGGTCGATGGCTTCGGAATAGACGCTCTCTCCGGTGCCAGGAGAGGAGATGAAGGCGTATCTGTCCGTGACCTGCCCGGCCACGCCCTCCTCGCCGATGACGTCGGCGCGGATGATTTCTCCTTCGTATTCAGGCACCACGCTCCCGTCGAAGCCGCGGGCGGCCGGCAGGTTGTGGATTTCGCGGACGAAGTCGGCGATGTGCTTGCCCGCCGGGGTGGGGATGCCGTCGTCGTGGCGGACGCTCAGGCTGAAGCTGACGGACTCCGTGCCGTCGTTGGACAGGCGGATGCGCGTGGTGCCGTTCGGGGCGGCGCTTCCTGCCTCGAGGTGCAGCGAGCCGCTGGCGGGGACCGGAGCCGGAGCGGCGGGTGCCTGTGCAACCACCGTCACGCCGCCCTCGATGCGCTCCGTGCTGAAGGTGTTGAAGACGGACACGGTCCGGACGCCGGAGAGCGGATCAAATCCCTGCTCCGAGGCACCCAGCTTGGTGTAGGCCAGGAGCCTGTAGTTGCCGCTGGGCAGGGTGGTGGGCAGGGTCAGGAAACCGGCGCCGCGCCCGCCGTCCAAGGCGATCTTGGCCGTCTGGACCATGCCGGTCGGAGAGTGGACTTCCACGTAGGCCGTCTTGCTGAATGCGGAGAGCCGGCCCGTTTCGGCATCCAGGCACCAGGCGGACAGCCAGACCCGGTCGCCGGCCACATAGACATCTCGGTCCGTGGAGAGGTAAACGCGCTCGCGCAGCCGCTCCGCACCCTGAAGGGAGAGCGGCAGCAGAAGTAGAAGGAGATATAAGGAAAGGTTTTTTTTCATCGTGCTTGGCGTGTTTATCTGTCAGCTGTGGGCCAGCCTTCCGGCTTGTCTTTCGTGCCGCCCAGTTTCCGGCAGTCTATGCAGATGCCCTGGGCCCACATGTAATGCGTAGGTTCTATGCTCATGGTCGACTCATAGATTTCCTGATAGGGAAGGTAACCGTGCGCGTACCAGTAGGCCATGGAATCAAGCTGGTTGACGGAGACCTTCTCGTCAAAGCGCTCAAACGGGAGCCCCGGCTTGTAGTAGCCCTCGACGCGGTTGTCGTAGTACATGGTGGCATCCGTCTGGACGGCGGCGTTGAGGTAGCCCATCACCTGGATGTCCGGATCCGTGATGCAGTGGATGTTGCTCGCCATCTCACTGGGCGTCGGGGCGAAGATGGAGCCCTGGCCCTCGGAGTTCTGCTGGATGTTGTACCAGTAGTTGTAGGCGTTTTCGCTCATGGCCTCCAGCTGGACCTTGATCCGGTACATCACCTGCAGGCGCCTGTTGTTCAGGGGGATGGTGTGGAAGGCCAGCTCTTCGAAGCGGTCCTCGGTCTGGTTGGCGGTCGAGAAGATATTGATGCTGGAGGAGTTGGCGGAGTCCCAGCAATAATACAGGGTGGGACCTTCATAGCGCCCGACTTTCCGCAGGTACGGTTTGTACTCGTAGGAGGTGGGGATGTCACTGTGGTATTCCCAGGTCTCGGAGAAGGTCCAGCGGAAGTAGTGGGAGCCGTGGCAGTGCATGCTCAGGCCGACCCAGAGTTCTTCGTATTCCGGGTGATGGCTGTAGCTCAGGCCGTCGATCGTCGGAGCGGGCAGCGGAGTCAGCCATTCGGATTCGAACACGTTGGCCACGCTGCCGCTCTCCAGGTTATAGGTCTCCAGGTGCAGGCGGTAGCGCTGGCTGGTCGAGAGTTTCTCGGTGTGGAAAGTCAGCACATCGGAAGGGATACTGTAGTGGATGGGATCCATGCCGTCGATCGGGTAGTCCGGCATCTGGACGTAGGGATCGTACTGATAGATGCGGGTACCGTCTTCGCCTTCGATATAGCCGGTGGCGAACGGGATTCGATAATAGTCTTCATCCGTCGTTTTGAAGGGCTGGACATAGCTCAGCCTGACGACCGTCAGGCTTCCGATATGGATGTCGCCCTCGACCACGAGCGGGAGGTCGCCGTTATAGTCGATATCAACCTCGTAGGGATAGACGCAGGCGGCAGCGGCGAGCAGCGCGGCGGCCAGGGCCGCGGTACGGAAAAGGAATTTCACAGCCATCAGAATTTCAGATTGAGGTTGATGTACGGAATCGGGCATGCGAAGACGGAGAGCATGTAGCTTTCCGTGCCGTTGAAGAAGATCGAATAGGCGTTCTTGCGCGCCGTAACATTGTACACGCCAATGGTCCAGGACATGTGCGAGAACTGCCGCAGGTAATGGCCGGGCTCGATGTTGATGGCGAGGTCCAGGCGGAAATAATCCGGGATGCGGTGGGTGTTGCGCTCCGAGTAGGCGATACGCGTGCCGCCGCCGTACTGGAAGGTACCGATGGGCAGCGTGACGGGGCGCCCGGTGGCGTACTCGACATTGGCCGAGATGGAGAAGCGGTGGGTGAACTTGTAGTTCCCCGTGAACTTGACCTCGTGCGGCTTGTCGTGCGGGGCGTTGTACCAGGCGCCTCCGTTGATGGTCTCCACGCCGCGGTCCAGCATTTCACGCAGTTGCGTGCGCGAATAGGAGTAGGACAGCCAGCCGGTGAGCTTGCCGGAAGTCTTCTTGGCCATGAACTCGATGCCGTAGGCCTTGCCGTAGGTCTCCACGAGGTCGTCGGCGAGGTGCGGGTTCATCAGTGTGGTGGCGCCGGACTTGTAGTCCAGCTGGTGCGCGGTGCGCTTGTAGTAGCCCTCCAGCGTCAGGTCGACGGTGCCGTTCGCGACGGTCCAGTACAGTCCGGCGGCGGCCTGCCAGCCGGTCTGAGGGCGGATGCGGTCGGAGGACAGCTGCCAGGTGTCGATCGGGGAGATGGAGGAGGTGTTGGAGATCAGGTGGATGTGCTGGCTCATCGTGTTGAAACCGGCCTTGAACGAGAGGTCGTCCCGGAAAGAGTACTTGCCGGACAGGCGGAACTCGGGCGTCAGGTAGAACTTGGCGGGGTTCAGGGCCAGCAGGCCGGACACGCGTACGCCGGCCTCCAGGGTGAGTTTCTGGTTGATGGTCCAGCTGTCGCTGGCGAAGAAGGCCGGCTCCACGGCCTGCTGCCGGTCGAGCGACCAGGTCTTGACCAGCGATTCGCCCCCGTAGAGCGGCGCCATGGCGCCCGGCTGCAAGTTATAGTAGGTGGCGTGGGCGCCGAACGTGAGGTCGTGGGCGTCGGTCACGGTGTAGCGGAAAGTGCCCTTGACGAAGCCCTGGCGGATCTGGGTGTCCACGCTGTAGCCGGACATCTGATTCTGTCCCAGGCTGTTCTCCAGGCGGGCGCCGTACTGGTCATAACCGGCCACGGTCGTGAGGTTGAGGCGGCTGCCCAGGCGGCTGCGCCACTTGACCGAGGCGTTGAGGTTGGCGTAGCGGAAGGCCGGGTCGCGTGAGAAGTCGAAGCCGTCCCGCGACCAGTAGAAGTAGGCCTGAAGGGTGTTTGCGTCGTTGATCTTGTGCGTCACGGACGCGTTGATATCGCTGAAGGAGGCCCGCCCGCCGGCATATTCGCTGGTCTTGGGGAGCAGGTTCAGCAGCCAGTTGGAGTAGGTGGTGCGTCCGCCGAGCAGGAAGGTGGTCCTGCCCTTGACGAGGGGTCCCTCGAGGTGGAGGTGGCTCGTCAGCAGGCCGATGCCCAGCGAGCCCGCGATCTTGTTGGCATTACCTTCGCGGCTGCGTACGTCGAGCACCGAGGAGATGCGCCCGCCGAACTCGGCGGGGATGCTGCTCTTGTAGAGCTCCACTTCGCTGACGACGTCGGGGTTGAAGGCAGAGAAGATGCCGAACAGGTGCGTGGGATTGTAGATGGTGCCGTCGTTGAACAGGATGAGGTTCTGGTCGGCGGAGCCGCCGCGGACGTTGAAGCCGCTGGACGCCTCGCCCACGGACTTTACGCCCGGCAGGGTCAGGACGGCCTTGATGATGTCGCCTTCGCCGAAGGCGGACGGAATCTTGTTGATTACCTCCATCCGGACGCGCTCGATGCCCATCATGGCGTTTCGGTGGTGCGAGACCGCGTCGGCGGAGACCACGGCACCCGAGAGGGCGAGGACCTTCTCCTTCATCACGACATCGAGCACGCCGTCGTCCCAGACTTTGAGCGTGAGATGCATGTCTTCGAGCGAATAGCCGCTCAGGTTGAGGAGGTTGTCTCCCACAGGCAGGGCCACGCGGTAGAAGCCGGCGGCATCGGTGACGGTGTAGGCGCCGGTCATGTCGTCATAGACGGACACGCCCACGAGGGGCTCGCCGCTGGCGACGTCGCGGATATGGCCGCTGAGGTACACCTTGCCGTGGCGGTTGGCGCTGCTTTCTCCGATCTCGTAAACCTTGTTCTGGAACGTGACCACGGCGCTCTGCTCGGCAAGGTACTGCTGCAGGCCGCTGTCGTCGCTGAGGCGGCTGGCGCCGTCGTCGAAATAGCCGGCGGGCAGGGAGGCGAAGACGGATTTGCTGTGCAGGATGAAGCGGGCGGAGCCGTAGCTGCTGACGATGTAGCCTTTCTCGCGCATCGCGTCGAATGCCGCCTCCAGGAACCGCCCGCGCGGGGCGCTCACGCTGAAGGTGGACTGCTCGGCTTCGTCCTTGACGAAATAGATGTCAGGCTGGAACTCGCGGCGCAGGAAGCGGACGAGCGAATCCAGCTCCACGCGCTTGACCTCCAGGAGATCCTGCGCGGACAGGCCGGCGCCCAGGGACAGGGCCAGCAAGAGGGAGACCAGAACTTTTCTCATTGCGCTGCGATTTGGAGGACCATTTTGCAGTAGGTGTCGAAATCCGGCCGGCCGGCGAAGGCGGCGCGGAGGCCCTGGCGGATCTGCCGCTTGCGGTCCGGGAACCGGCGGATCAGGGCGCCGCGCCCCTTGAACGGGGTGAACTGACCGGCCGCATCGCGGAAATAGTAGGTCGCTATGTAGTAGAAATAGCGGGTCACGTCGGGGCGGTAATCCTCGTCGTAGTAGCCGATCGTGCTGCCGTTGACATCGTTCACGGAGCTTTCCAGCCGCTTCTGTACGTGCTTGTAGACTTGCTCGGGGCCCTGGCCGAAGACTTCATAGAAGCCTTCCGGCAGGCTCTCGCCCGGTCCGATGCCCACGAAACGGCGTTCGCCCAGCGTGAAGGACGACACCTGAGCCGGGGCGAGCGCGATGGCGACCGGACTGCCCGTCATCCGCACAAGCAGTCGCTGCTCGGCGGCGTCGATATTCGCGACGACATGCTGGTAAAGGTTGCCTTCGAAGATCATGTCCCCGGTTTCAAAGGCGGGCTGCGCCCAATAAGGGTGGCCGTTGGCGGGGAAAGTGTAGCGGGCGGCCTGCTTGCCCCGGAAGACGGAGGATCGGGCGCCGGCTGCGGCCTGGAAGGTCTCCAGCTCCGCCGGAACTTGCGCCGGGGCGGTCAGGCTTCCGACCAGTAAGGTTGATACACTACAAATGGTTAACAGTACTGCTCTTTTCATTATCGCAAATATAGTCATTTCCGGAGAATCCTGATAGATAACGCACGGAAGCGCGAAATACTGCCTGTCAGGTGGCGAAAAACTCGCAATGCTTTGGATTTTCGCGAAATATGTCTAAATTTGCACACTTTTTCCCGCCACGGGAGTGAGAAGAAGCAAGAGATTTTCGCGAAGTACGGGAAGTCCAATAAGGACACCGGCTCTCCTGAGAGTCAGGTTGCTTTATTTTCCTACCGTATCGCTCATCTTACCGAGCACGTGAAGAAGAACAAGAAGGACGTGGTCACCCGTCGTTCCCTTCTCCGCCTCGTCGGTAAGCGCCGCCAGATCCTGGATTATCTCCAGGCGATGGACATTGAGAGATACCGTAAGATCGTCAAGGAGCTCGGTCTCCGTCGATAAACGAAATAGGAAAAGGTAGGGATGGTTCCCGCACGGGACCATCCCTTTTTTGATGAAAGACGTATAAAGACGCAATAGAGAAACAGTAATGAACGTTATCAACAAAAAGATCGAGCTCGCGGACGGCCGCGTGATCGAGATCGAGACCGGTAAACTGGCCAAGCAGGCCGCCGGTTCCGCCGTTGTCAAGATGGGAGGCACGATGGTCCTCGCCACCGTGACCTGTGCCGACGAAGTCAAGGAAGGCACCGATTTCATGCCTCTCACCGTGGACTACCGGGAGAAGTATTATTCCGCCGGACGTTTCCCCGGCGGTTTCCTCAAGCGCGAGAGCAAGCCCTCTGACTATGAGGTGCTCATCGCCCGCCTGGTGGACCGTCCCATCCGCCCGCTGTGGCCGGATGATTTCCACCTGGAAGTTTTCGTGAACATCAGTCTGATTTCCGCCGAGAAGGACATCCAGCCGGATGCCCTCGCCGGCCTGGCCGCTTCCTGCGCCCTCGCCACCTCCGACCTGCCTTTCGGCGGTCCGGTGTCCGAGGTCCGCGTGAGCCGCATCAATGGTGAATTCGTCATCAATCCGAACTTCTCCCAGATGAAGGACTCCGACCTCGAACTGATGGTCGCCGCCACCGAGGAGAACATCATGATGGTCGAAGGTGAGATGAACGAGGTGTCCGAGCACGACATGCTCGAGGCCATCAAGTTCGCCCACGAAGAGATCAAGAAGCACTGCCGCGTGCAGAAGGAGCTCATGCATGAGCTCGGCACCGACGTCAACAAGCGCGACTATCCCCACGACGTGGAGGATGAGGAGCTGAAGAAGGCCGTGCACGACTTCTGCTACGACAAATGCTACGCCCTTGCCAAGGCTGCCAAGCCCAAGAAGGAGCGTGAGGAAGGCTTCAAGGCCATCAAGGAGGAGTTCCTCGCCACGATTCCGGAGGAGGAGCTCGAGGAGAAGACCCCGCTCGTGGAGCGTTACTACCACGCCGAGGAGAAGGAAGCCATGCGCAACATGATCCTCGACGAGGGCATCCGTCTGGACGGCCGTGTCTGCGACCAGGTCCGTCCGATCTGGTGCGAGGTGGACTACCTCCCCTGCGCCCACGGCTCCGCCATCTTCACCCGCGGTGAGACCCAGTCCCTCGCGACGGTCACCCTCGGCACCAAGATGGATATGAAGGAGATGGACGAGGTGCTGATCCAGGAGGACCAGCAGTTCGTGCTCCACTACAACTTCCCGCCGTTCGCCACCGGCGAGGCCAAGCCGCAGCGCGGCCCCGGCCGTCGCGAGATCGGCCACGGCAACCTGGCGATGCGCGCCCTCAAGCCGGTCGTGCCCCTCGCTCCCGAGAATCCGTACGCCGTGCGCGTCGTTTCCGATATCCTCGAGTCCAACGGTTCTTCTTCCATGGCCTCCGTCTGCGGCGGCTGCCTCGCCCTCATGGACGCCGGCGTGAAGATCAAGAAGCCGGTGGCCGGTGTGGCCATGGGCCTCATCACCGACGAGGTGCACCCGAATGACCGCTACGCCATCCTGACCGATATCCTCGGTGACGAGGATCACCTCGGTGACATGGACTTCAAGGTCACGGGTACCGCCGACGGTATCACCGCCACCCAGATGGATATCAAGGTGGACGGTCTGTCCTACGAGGTCCTCGAAAAGGCTCTCGAGCAGGCTCGTCAGGGCCGTATGCACATCATGGGCGAGATGATGAAGACCATCAGCGAGCCGCGTGCGGACTACAAGCCGTTCGTGCCGCGCATCGTCCAGATCCGCATCGCCGCCGAGTTCATCGGCGCCGTCATCGGCAAGGGCGGCGAGACCATCCAGAAGATTCAGAAAGAGACCGGTTGCGTCATCAACATCGACGAGGAGCCGATCCCCGGCACCAACCTTACCGAAGGTGTGGTGGATATCGCATCCGACAACGCGGACAACATGCAGAAGGCCCTCGACTGGATCAAGGGTATCTGCGCCGTCCCTGAGGTCGGCACCGTCTATCACGGCAAGGTCGTGAGCATCCTCGAGTTCGGCGCTTTCATCGAGATCCTGCCGGGCAAGGAAGGTCTGCTGCACGTCTCCGAGATCGCGTGGAACAAGACCGAGAAGGTCGAGGACGTCCTGTCCGTCGGCGACGAGGTCGATGTCAAGCTCCTCGAGATCGACGCCAAGACCGGCAAGATGCGTCTGTCCATGCGCGCCCTCACCGAGAAGCCGGAAGGCTACAAGGAGCCGGAGCGCCGTCCCCGTGGCGAGCGCGGTGACCGCGGCGAGCGTCGTGACGACCGCCATGGTGATCGCCGCGAGGGTGGCCGTGGCCGCGACGAGCGTCGCGGTGGCGACCGCCGCGAAAGTGGCCGTGACAACCGTCACGACAACCGCCCGCGCCACAACAACGGCCCGCGCAACGAGGCTCCCGCCCCGTCCTTCGACGACTTCAAGGAACCCGTCGAGGAGGTCTTTTAATGACCGGTGGGCGTTCCCCCCGGAACCCCCTGCGTCGCAAAACTCCGAGCAGTCTTGTTATGCCGGCGTGGTGGGTAAGTCATTAAGAACCAAATAATTATTAAAAAGTCTCTCCCCGAAAACGAGGAGAGACTTTTTCTTATAGTATTGATCGACAGCTATTTGCTGCCCACAGTCACTTAGTCGATCAGGGCGTTCTTCTCGACGGTCCAGCCTTCGCGCTGCGACAGGCCGCAAGCCTCGCCCTGGAACATCTTGGCGGCTTCCTTGTCGCCCTTGAGCTGCCACTTCAGCCAGGCGATGGCGGGGACGGTGAACTCACCGCCGTGCGCCTCGCGGTAGGTGCCGCCGTGGCCGACAGGATAGTTGGCCGCAAAGGCAGGGACCTTGGTGATGCGGTGGAAGTCGTCCATGCCGTTCGCATAGGCGATGTCGGTCTCGCCACCCAGAATATATATAATAGGAACCTGGATGTCCTGGAGCTTCTCCTTCTCAGGCATCGGCATGCCGGGCACGGCGCCGGCCGGGTTGGAGAACAGGCCGCTGTTGCAGATCATGATGGTCTTGATGCGCGGGTCGCCGGAGTTGTCGAGGGTCTGCAGACCGCCGCAGGACATGCCGGCCGCCGCAATGGCGTTCACGTCGATGCGTCCGTAGTACGGGCTGTTCTTGTCGGCATTCTGCGCGATGGCCCACTCGATGGACTCAATCTGCTGGGCAGAAGTGGACTGCGGGCCGCGATAAGGTTTCTCCTCCATCGGGATGTATCCGGTGGCGATCACCAGGAAGCCCTGGGAGGCGATTTCATTGAGGAACTTGAAGTGCTCCCACGGGGAATTGGTGCAGGCGCCGTTGCCCCACACGAGCACGGGCAACAGGTTCTTCTTGCCGAAAGCGGAGAGGTCCTGCGGGGCGAAGATGGTGTGCGCCTCCAGCGTGGGATCCTCGAGCATCAGCACCTTGACGGGGCCGGTGCCGCCGTCTTCGACAACCAGGGACTGGGTGGCGTTCGGCGCCACGGGCTTGGGGGTACACGCGACCAGCGCGAGGGCGCCGGCCATCAGAAGGAAGGAAAACTTTTTCATGAAACGATGGGTATATTAGTTGATATGCAGTTCGAAGGAATCCGCGTCGGAGAGGACGGGGAATTTGGTGTGGTAGGTGGCGATGCGGGCGAGGTCGATCTCGCCGCTGACGACGCCTTCCTTGCCGTCGGCAGCCTCGGCGATGGTTTCGCCGTACGGGCCGATCCAGGCAGTGCCGCCGTTGTAAGTACAGGCGGGATCATTACCTACGCGGTTGACAGCCGCGACGTAGCAGGCGTTCTCGATGGCGCGGGCGCGGGCAAGCGTGTCCCACGCGAAACGGCGCACATCCGGCCAGCTGGCCACCAGCAGCATCACATCGTAGTCGTCGCGGCTGCGCAGCCACACCGGGAAACGCAGGTCGTAGCAGACGGCCAGCAGGAAGCGGACGCCCAGGTACTTGACGACGACGCGCTCCTGGCCGGCGCGGAAGCGCTCGCCCTCGCCGCCGTAGCCGAAGAGGTGGCGCTTGTCATACTGCTCGTACGTGCCGTCCGGACGAACGAAGTAGAACCTGTTGACGCACCGGGCCGTTTCGTCATCTCCGGCTACCGGGCTCTCCAAAGCGATGCTGCCGGCGATGGCGGCGTGCAGCTCCTGCGCCTTGCGCTGCATCCAGGCGAGGCCCTCGGCGGGCTCGTGCTCGACCGTGGCGTTCGGCAGGGTGGCGAAGCCGGTGGAAAACATCTCGGGGAGAACGTAAATGTCGGCGGGCTCGGCGCTTGCGAGCAGCTTGTCAAGGTGCTCGCAGTTGGCCTGCGGGTCGCCCCAGACGATATCGGTTTGGATCAGGTTGATTTTCATTATAATTCTATGGGTTTATACTTCGGAACCAGGGATTTCATGATCACCCAGGCGATCAGGTAGGCGACGCCGCAGAAGCAGAACATCACGAAGTAGCCGGCCGGCTTGCCCTCGAAGCCGAGGAAGCGGAAGGCTGCACCCGCCTCCTCCGCATGCGTGAAGAGGTTGCCCGCGACTTTCTGGATAATCATCGATCCGATGCCGCCGGCCGTGGTTCCGATGCCGGTGATGGATGCGATGGTGCTCTTCGGGAACATGTCGCCGATGGTGGAGTAGAGGTTGGCGCTCCAGGCCTGGTGTCCCGCACCGGCGAGACCGATCAGGACGGCCGGCCACCAGGCGGAGTTCAGATTGATGCCCAGCGGCTGTGCGAAGAGCGCGGCAATGGGGAAGAAGGCGAAGATGAGCATCGCAAGCATGCGGCCTGCGTAAGGATTCATGCCCTTCTTCTCTACGAAAACCTTGGGCAGGTAGCCGCCTACGATGGACACCACCGTGACAATGGCGTAGAGCGTGAAGATCAGGGCCTGGCCCAGGCCGGACGTGGCGGGGGCGTTGAACTGGTTGCTGAAATAGGAGGGCGCCCAGAAAAGGAAGAACCACCACACGCCGTCGGTGAAGAACTTGCCGGTGATGAAGGCCCAGGTCTGCTTGTAGCGCAGGCACTGGACGAAGGGGATGGAAGGTTCGTCATTCGCGGGTTTCTTGTCATGGCCGGCCTGATCGGCCATCTCATCTTGGTGGATATAGGCCAGCTCGGCCTCGTTCACCCGTGCGCTCTTCTCCGGCTTCTCATACATGAAGGCCCAGAAGAACATCCAGATGAAGCCCAGGCCGCCGATGATGATGAAAGCCCATTCCCAGCCGAACTTCACGGCGAGGGGCGGAATCAGGAGCGGAGCGGCCAGCGCTCCCACGGAGGCGCCGGCGTTGAAGATGGAGGTCGCGAAGGCGCGGTCCTTCTTCGGGAAATATTCGGCCGTCACCTTGATGGCGGCCGGGAAGTTGCCGGATTCGCCGAGGGCGAGGATGCCCCGGCAGAGGAGGAACAGGTAGACGGAGGTCGTCGATACGGCGAGCGCGACGTTGCTGCCCACTTCGAGGGTGGCGAGGGCCTTCGCCCCGTCCAGGCCGGTCAGGAGGGCGGTGCCCCAGCCGCACAGGGCGTGCAGGCATGCGCCGAACGACCAGACGCCGATGGCGATGAGGTAGCCTTTCTTCGTGCCCATCCAGTCCACGAATTTGCCGGCGAACAGGCAGCAGATCGCGTAGAAGATGGAGAAGAAGGAGGTGATCGTGCCGTAGTTGGCGTCCGTCCAGTGGAATTCCGGCTTGATGAATTCCTCGTAGGTCAGGGACAGGACCTGGCGGTCGAGGTAGTTGACCGTGGTCGCCACGAAGAGCAGCGAGCACAGCCACCAGCGCCAGTTGGTCATCAGTTTCTGTTGTGTGGTAGACATGGTGTGGGGCGTTTATCGTACTTCCTGGATGATGGACAGGGCCTCCCGGCAGAGGGCCGTGATCCGGGGCCAGTCGCCTGCGGAGACGGTCTCCTTCGGGAAGAGGTTGGAACCCATCCCGACGCAGGTCACGCCGGCCTTGAACCAGGCCTCCAGATTGGCTCTTTCGGGCTTTACTCCGCCGGTGACCATCAGGCGGCTCCAGGGCATGGGCGCCCGCAGGCTCTTCACGAAGGCGGGTCCGAGGACGTCGCCCGGGAAGACCTTGCACAGGTCGCACCCGGCCTCCTGGGCCGCGCTCACTTCGCTGGCGCTGCCGCAGCCCGGGCAATAGGGGACAAGGCGCCGGTTGCACACCGGCACGACGGCGGGATTATAGACGGGGCCGACCACGAAGTTGGCGCCGAGCTGCAGATAGAGGGCGGCCGTCCCGGGATCGACCACGCTGCCGATGCCCAGGATCATCCCGGGAAGTTCGGCGGCGGCATATTTGACGAGCTCCGCGAACACTTCCTGCGCGAAGTCGCCCCGGTTGGTGAATTCGAAGGCGCGGACACCGCCGTCGTAGCAGGCCTTGAGCACTTGCTTCGCGACGTTGGCGTCGGCATGGTAGAACACCGGCACGAGGCCGGTCTGCTGCATGGTCGCAAGGACCTGGAGTTTGTCATACTTTGCCATAACCGTTCAGATTTATCTTGCCACCCGGCCGGAGGCGTCGCCCTTCATCAGGTTCTCGACCTCGGCCACGGTGACCTGGTTGTAATCGCCGAAGATGGTATGCTTGAGGCAGGAGGCGGCCACGGCGAAGTTCAGCGCCTTCTGGTCGTCGCCGGGATAACTGAGCAGGCCGTAGATGAGCCCGCCCATGAAGGAGTCGCCGCCGCCCACGCGGTCCACGATATGGGTGATGTCGTAGCGGGGGGATTCGTAGAGCCTGGCTCCGTCCCAGAGTACGCCGCCCCAGGTGTTGTGGTTGGCGTTGATGGAGCCGCGCAGGGTGATGATGACCTTCTTCGCACGCGGGAAGCGCTTCATCAGCTGCTCACCCACGCTGCGGAAACGGCCCTGGTCGATCGCGCCGCCGGTGGCGGTGACGTCGAAGCCTTCGGGCTTGATGCCGAAGACCTTGTCGGCATCCTCTTCGTTGCCGAGGATGATGTCGCAGCCTTCGACGAGCGAGGGCATCACTTCGCCGGCGGTCTTGCCGTATTTCCAGAGATTCTTGCGGTAGTTGAGGTCACAGCTGACCTTCACGCCGAGCGCGTTGGCGGCCTTGATGGCCTCCAGACAGACGTCCGCCGCGCCCTGGCTGAGCGCCGGGGTGATGCCCGTCCAGTGGAACCAGTCGGCGCCTTCGAAGACCTTTTTCCAGTCGATCATACCCGGCTGGATGGTGGCGATGGCGGAGCCGGCGCGGTCATAGACGACCTTGCTCGGGCGCGCCACGGCGCCGGTCTCGAGGAAGTAGATACCGACGCGGTCACCGCCAAAAACGATTCCGGAGGTGTCCACGCCGTAGGAGCGCAGGTCCTTGATGCAGGCCCTGGCGATGTCGTTGTCGGGGAGGCGGGTGACGAACGCCGCGTCGATGCCGTAGTTGGCGAGCGAAACGGCCACGTTGGCTTCGCCGCCGCCGAAGGTCGCGTCGAACTGGCGGGCCTGGCTGAAGCGGAGGTAGCCGGGGGTGGAGAGGCGAAGCATGATTTCGCCGAAGGTAATGACTCTGGGCATGGTTGTATTGAGGTTATTTCTGCCGGCAGTAAATCTGTACGGGACAGCCGGTCAGGTTGAAATGCTTGCGGAGCTGATTCTCCAGAAAGCGCTTGTAAGGGTCCTTGATGTATTGCGGAAGGTTGCAGAAGAAAGCGAAGGCCGGGAAGCTGGTCGGAAGCTGCGTGATGTATTTGACCTTCACGTACTTACCCTTCCATGCCGGGGGCGGCGTTTCCTCGATCACGGGCAGCAGCGCCTCGTTGAGGCGGGCCGTCGGGATCTTCTGCGAGTAATTGGCGTACACCTGCGTGGCGGCATCCAGCACGTCCTGGATGCGCTGCATCTTCACGACGGAGGTGAAGATCACGGGGATGTCGTTGAACGGGGCCAGGCGCTCCTTGAGCGACTCGCTGTAGTCGCGCAGCGTGTTGGAATCCTTGATGAAGAGGTCCCACTTGTTCACGACGACCACGCAACCCTTGCGGTTCTTGACGATGAGGTTGAAGATGTTCATGTCCTGAGCCTCCATGCCGGAGGTCGCGTCGATCATCAGGATGCAGATGTCGGCGTGCTCGATGGCGCGGATGGAGCGCATCACGGAGTAGAACTCCAGGTCCTCGTGGACCTTGGTCTTGCGGCGGATGCCGGCGGTGTCCACGAGCATGAACTCGTGGCCGAACTTGTTGTAGTAGGTCTCGATGGCGTCGCGCGTCGTGCCCGCCACGGGAGTGACGATGTTGCGCTCCTGCCCGAGCAGGGCGTTGGTCAGCGAGGATTTGCCGACGTTCGGCTTGCCTACGATGGCAATGCGGGGGAGCCCGGCGTGCGGGTCTTCCTGCTCCGTTTCCTCGGGCAGTGCGGCCACCACGGCGTCCAGCAGGTCGCCGGTGCCGCTGCCGTTGGCCGCGGAAATGCTGTACAACTCACCGAGGCCGAGGGAGTAGAACTGGTAAGAGTCGAACATTTTCTCGCCGGAGTCCACCTTGTTCACGCAGAGCACGACGGGCTTCTTGCTGCGGCGCAGGATGTCCGCGATCTCGGCGTCGTAGTCCGTGATGCCGGTGGCCGCCTCGACCATGAAGAGGACGAGGTCCGCCTCGTCGATGGCGATCTGGACCTGCGAGCGGATGGCTGCCTCGAAGACGTCGTCGGAGTTGGTGGTGTAGCCGCCGGTATCCACGACGGAGAACTCCCGGCCACACCATTCGCAGCGGCCGTAGTGGCGGTCGCGGGTCACGCCTGCGGTGTCGTCAACGATGGCCTGCCGCATGCCGACCAGGCGGTTGAAGAGGGTGGATTTGCCGACATTGGGCCGGCCGACGATGGCTACGAGACTCATAGGCTAAACGTGTTGGTTAAAAAACTGGCAGTCCCGGCAGGCGTCGCTTTGCTGGCCCTGGCAGGGCTTGCCGTGCAGGGCGGCATCCTCATCTTTGAAGCAGCGGATGCCGCGTTTGCGCATCTCCTCGTTGGAACCGACGTCGTATTTCGGGAACTCTTTCTTGAAAAAGAGGATGTTGACTCCGAGTCCGAGGACACAGAGCCCGACGAGTACGAGCACGGCGAGGAAGACGGGCCACATAGTCGGCTAATGGACGAAGTCCGGACTGATGGATTCGTAATTGTACACCTTGTAGATGATGGAGGCGAAGACCTCGGCCATCGACACGATGCGGATCTTGGGATCGTTCTCCAGCTCCGGGTGCGGGATGGTGTCCGTGATGAAGACCTCCTGCAGGGCGGAGCCGTGAATGAGCTCGACGGCGCTGCCGGAAAGCAGGCCGTGCGTAGCGCAGGCGCGCACGCTGGCGGCGCCGCGCTGCATCAGCACCTCGGCGGCCTTGCAGAGCGTGCCGGCGGTGTCGATCATATCGTCCACGATGATGATATCCTTGCCCTCGATCTCGCCGATGGCGGTGATGGAACCGACCACGTTGGCGCGTTCGCGGGTCTTGTGGCAGATGATCACCGGGCACATCAGCTCGCGGGCATAGACGTTGGCGCGCTTGGCGCCGCCCATGTCCGGTGCGGCGATGGCGAGGTTCTTGAACTTGCGGTCGCGGATGTAGGGGATGAACACCTTGCTGGCATACACGTGGTCCACCGGGATGTCGAAGAAGCCCTGGATCTGGCCGGCGTGCAGGTCGCAGGTCATCACGCGGTCCGCACCGGCGGCGCGGAGCAGGTTCGCGACGAGCTTGGCGCCGATGGCCACGCGCGGGCGGTCCTTGCGGTCCTGGCGGGCCCAGCCGAAGTAGGGCATCACGGCCACGACTTCGTCGGCGGAAGCGCGCTTGGCGGCGTCGATGGCGAGCAGCAGCTCCATCAGGTTGTCTGCCGGCGGAATGGTGGACTGCAGGATGTAGACGGAGGCGCCGCGGACGCTTTCGGCGTATTGCGGCTGGAATTCGCCGTCGCTGAAGGGAGTGATCTCCAGCTCTCCCAGATGCGCTTCAGCCTCTTCGGGGGATTTGATCTGGTTGAGGTGGTTGATGACCTGGCGTGCAAAGTTCTCGGAGGCTCTGCAGGCGAACAATTCCAAACGGTGGGTGTGTATCATAGTGTGTTGAGTATATTGCCGATGTAATCAAGTATTTCTTCTTTGCCCCGGTGGGTCTGCGAGGAGCTGCAGAAGAGGGGCGGGAGCTCCTCCCACTGCTGCAGCAGGATCTCGCGGTCCCGCTCGATCTGCGCCGCCAGCACGTTGGGTCCCTGCTTGTCGCACTTCGTCAGGATCAGCGCGAAGGGAATCCCGTGCTCGCCGAGCTCCGCCAGGAAGTCGAGGTCGATGCGGCCGATGTCATGGCGCGAATCGATCAGGACGAAGAGCAGGGCCATCTCTTGCGAGTTCAGGATGTAGTCCCGAATCACGGCGGCCAGCTCTTCGCGGCCCTTCTGCCCCATCTTGGCGTAGCCGTAGCCGGGGAGGTCCACCAGGTACCAGCTGTCGTTGATGAGGAAGTGGTTGACCACCTTGGTTTTGCCCGGGGTGGAGGAGGTCATGGCAAGCTTGCGGTTCCCGCACAGGGAGTTGATGAGCGAGGACTTACCGACATTGGACCTTCCGATGAAGGCGAACTCCGGCAAGCTACGCTTGGGCTTCTGTGAGATCCGGGTGCTGCTGCCTGCAAACACGGCCTCGGAAATCTTCATACAAACTAACGCTAAAAATCAGACAAAGATAGTAATTCTTTATGGATTTTCTGCACGAAAAATCCGCTAGAGAATATGAATTTTGTGTCTATTTTTGTAGGGATATGGATCGTGAGTACATAGACCTGCTTGAATTGCAGTCCCAGCTGCGGGAAGAGATCGAGTCTTCCTTTCCGGAGCGGGTCTGGCTGCGGGCGGAAATCGCCTCCCTGCAGGCCAAGACCAACGGCCATTGCTACCTGGACCTCGCGCAGAGCGAGCAGGGCCGCATCGTGGCAAAAGCCAAGGCCGTGATCTGGAGGAGCCGCTTCGCGCCCCTACGGGCTTATTTCCGCGAAGCCACGGGCGGCGAGCTGGCCGCCGGCATGGAGGTGCTGCTGCGCGTGCAGGTGAGCTACAGCGAGCTCTACGGCCTGTCGCTGACGGTCGACGAGATCGAGCCGCGCTTCACCCTCGGCGCCGCTGAACTGCAGCGCCGACGCACCCTGGAGAAGCTGGAAGCGGACGGCCTGCTGGACAAGCAGCAGGAGCTGGAGCCGGCGCTGCTGCCTTACCGCCTGGCGGTGATCTCCGCGCGGGACGCGGCGGGCTACGGCGATTTCCGGCGGCACCTGGAGGAGAATGCGTACGGCTTCGTCTTCGCGCCGGAGCTCTTTGAGGCGACGATGCAGGGGGAAGATGCTCCTGCGAGCATCGTGGACGCGCTGGAGCGCGTGGAATGCGCCCCTGAGCCCTTCGACGCCGTGCTGATCCTGCGCGGCGGCGGGTCGGCGCTCGACCTGGCCTGCTTCGACGATTACGGCCTGGGTTTCGCCATCGCGAACTGCCCGATCCCGGTCTATACGGCCATCGGTCACGACCGCGACGTGCACGTGGCGGACCGGGTGGCCTACGATGCCGTCAAGACACCCACGGCCCTGGCGGACCGTTTCATCGACGCCTTCGCGGCTGAGGATGAGCGCATCAGTTCCTATGGCAACCGCCTGCGGATGGCGTTTGCGGCGCACCTCGCCGCCATGGAGCAGCGCCTCTCTGCGTTGGGAGACCGGATCCGCGGGGCAGACCCGCGAAATGTGCTCTCGCGCGGCTACACCCTGGTCACGGACGCCAGGGGGATCGTCGTCAAGTCCGCCCGGCAGTTACCGGCGGGTACGAGATTTAAACTGCTTTTTGCCACAAAGAGAAATGAAAGAGCCATTCAACTATAACGAGGCGGTCGCCGAACTGGAAAAGATCGCCGCCCGCGTGGAGGACCCCGCAACGGGGCTCGACGAAATCGAGCGCCTGGTCAGGCAGTCGGACGAACTGATCGGCCGCTGCCGCGAGTACCTGCGCACGGTCAGACAAAAAACCGAGAGCCTATGATACCGAAAATCTACCAGACCGATCCCTGGCTGGAGCCGCAGCGGGGCGCCATCGACGCCCGCCACGAGCGGATCCTGGCCGACCGCCGCAAGCTGGCGGGCGAAGGCCCGCTGAGTCCGGCGGTCAACAACCACATCTACTACCCGCTCCACAAGGAGGAAGGGGAGTGGGTGATCCGTGAATGGGCCCCCAACGCCACCCGGATCTTCCTGATCGGGGAGTGCAACAACTGGAAACGCACGGACGCCTATGCCTTCCAGCCCGTCGGCTCGGGCAACTGGGAGCTGCGCCTGCCGGAACTCTTCCTGCAGCACGGAGAGCTGTACAAGCTCTGGGTTGAGTGGCCGGGCGGCGCCGCCGAGCGCCTGCCCGCCTACGTGACCCGTGTCGTCCAGGATCCCGAGACGAAGATTTTCTCGGCGCAGGTCTGGGCGCCGCCCCAGCCGTACCGTTGGACCGGCCGCAAGCCGGGCAGGCGCCCGCATCCGCTGATCTACGAGTGCCATATCGGCATGAGCGGCGAGCAGGAGCGGGTGGCTACCTTCGAAGATTTCCGGCGGGACGTGCTGCCGCGCGTTGCCAAACTCGGGTACAATGTCCTGCAGATCATGGCTTTGCAGGAACATCCCTACTATGGCTCCTTCGGCTACCAGGTGTCCAACTTCTTCGCGCTGAGTTCCCGTTTCGGCACGCCCGAGGAGTTCAAGGCGCTGGTGGACGACGCCCACCGCCGCGGTATCGCCGTGATCATGGACATCGTGCACTCGCACGCCGTCAGCAACGAGGCCGAGGGCCTCTCCAGGCTGGACGGCCGCGAGGATCTCTACTTCTACAAAGGCCCCCAGGGGCACCATCCGGCCTGGGATTCCCGCTGCTTCGACTATGGCAAGGATGAAGTGAAATACTTCCTGCTCGCCAACTGCAAGTACTGGATGGAGGAGTATCACCTTGACGGCTTCCGCTTTGACGGCGTCACGAGCATGATGTACTGGGACCACGGCCTGGGCCGTGATTTCGGCAACTACGACTGCTACTTCAACGAAGGTGTCGACGAGAACGCCGTCAGCTATCTGGCCCTGGCCAACCAGCTTATCCATGAGCTTGACCCCGAGGCGATTACGATCGCCGAGGACGTGAGCGGCATGCCTGGCCTCGCCGCCCCCTTCGAGGCGGGCGGCGTGGGCTTCGATTTCCGGATGTCGATGGGCATCGCCGACCACTGGATCAAGTGGATCAAGGAGCTCCCGGACGAGCAGTGGAGCATGGGCGCCATCTGGTGGGAGCTGACCAACAAGCGCGCCGACGAGCACACGATTTCCTATGCCGAGTGCCACGACCAGGCCCTGGTGGGCGACAAGACCATCATCTTCCGCCTGATCGACAAGGACATGTACTGGTTCATGGAGAAGGGTTCGCAGAACCTGCTCGTGGACCGCGGCGTGGCGCTGCACAAGATGATCCGCCTGGTGACCCTCACGACCTGCGGCGGAGGCTACCTCAATTTCATGGGAAACGAGTTCGGCCATCCCGAGTGGATCGACTTCCCGCGGGAGGGAAACGGCTGGTCCTTCGCGCACGCGCGGCGGCTCTGGTCCATCGCGGACGACAAGCGGCTCCGCTACGGCGGGCTGCAGGCTTTCGACGCGAAAATGATTCACTACGTGAAACGGGAGCGCATCCTCTCCGGCGAATTGCGCCAACTGTATGTCGACGAGGCGCGAAAAGTCTTGATTTTCAGCCGGGGAAATAGTATCTTTGCATACAATTTCAACCCGACTGCCTCTTTTGAGGATTTCCGCTTTCAGGCACCGGCCGGAGAGTATGCGATGGCATTCAATTCCGACGAAGCTGAATATGGGGGTTTCTCGAGGCTGGGACCGGATGAGCGCCATGCCACCGTGGACGGATGGCTGTCGCTGTATTTGCCCTCCCGGGTAGCCCTGGTGTTGAAAAAAATAAATTAAACCTGATGATATGGCTTTTCTGAAGTTCAACAAGTCCGAGCTGGTCAATCTGTCCTATTCGCTCAAGCGGGAGATCCTGTGCGCGAACAAGACCGGCGCCTATTGCAACACGTCCATCGTCACGTGCAACACCCGCCGCTACCACGGCCTGCTGGCAGTCACGCTGGACCGTTTCGGCGGGGACCGTTTCCTGCTGCTGTCGGATGTGGACGAAACCCTGATCGTGAATGGCAAGCAGTTCAACCTCGGCATCCATTGCTACGGCGATATGTACGAGCCGCGCGGCCATAAGTATGTGGTGGATTTCAGTGCGGACCCGGTGCCGCAGATCACCTACAAGGTGGGAGAAATCCTCTTTCGCAAGAGCATTGTGCTGGCGCAGGACCGCGACCAGGTCCTCGTGAAATACGAGTTGCTGGAGAGTCCGACGCCGGTGGCGCTGCAGTTGCGTCCTTTCCTGGCGTTCCGCAACATCCACGCCCTCACGGAAGAGAATCCGCAGGCCAACACCGCCGGGACCGAGATCCCGAACGGCGTGTCCTACTGCCTGTACGAGAGCTTCCCCGACCTGAACATGCAGGTGAGCGACAAGAGCGCCGCGTTCGTGCAGAATCCCTACTGGAACAAGGGCGTGACCTACTCTGACGAATATCGCCGCGGCTACAACTGCCGCGAGGACCTGCTGGTCCCCGGCTGGTTTGAGGCGCGCCTCAAACCTGGCGAGTCGCTGGTCTTCTCCGCTTCCATCCAGGAGGAGGTCCCGTCGGAGTTCAAGCACCGCTTCAACGCCTGCGTCAAGAGCGCCGGCGAAATCACAAGCTACCGGGATCAGCTGCGCCGCTGTGCGGACACGCTGATCACCAACCATAACAACCGCCGGCGCATCAATGCCGGATACTCCTGGCTCTACACGGGCCTGCTGCGCGAGACGCTGATGGCCCTGCCGGGCCTGACGCTCTACGGTCTGAACGACCCGAAGCAGTTTGAGGAGATCCTCGACAACCTGATTGCCGACGAGCAAGAGCGCCTGTTCATGCGCACCACCCAGGTGGAGGCGCCGCTGGCCCTGGTGACGGCCCTGCAGGACTACCTCTACTACGGCGCGGACCCGAAGAAGGTCTGGAAGAACTACGGCATCATCGTGCGCGGCGTCATCGAGAGCTACCTCCCGGGCGTGCGCTCCGAGGTGTCGATGCAGCCCAACGGCCTGCTGTGGGCCCAGAAGGACGGCGTGGCGCTGTCCTGGATGAACGCCTACATCGACGGCCGGGCCGTGACGGAGCGCGCCGGCTACCAGGTGGAGACCAATGCCCTCTGGTACAACGCGATCTGCTTCGCCCTGGACATGGAGACCCGCTTTGGCCCCAAGAAGAATACCTTCGTGGAGAAGTGGTCCGCCATCCGCGACCTCGTGAAAGCGAACTACCAGCCGACCTTCTGGAACGACGAGTACGGCTGCCTGGCCGACTACGTGGACAACGAGGGCCAGCACATGCAGATCCGGCCGAACCAGCTCTTCGCCATCGCCGTCCCGAATTCCCCGGTGGACGAGGCGCTTGTCCCGTCGATCCTGCGCATCATCGACAACGAGCTGGTGACGGCGCGCGGCCTGCGCACCCTGTCGCCGCGCGACCCTTACTACAAGGGTGTTTACGAAGGACCCCAGCGCGAGCGTGATCTCGCGTACCATGGCGGCAGCACGCGTCCGTTCCTGCTCCGCCCCTATGTGGAAATAAGTTTCAAAATCAAGGGCCCCGCCTTCTGGAAGCGGGCCGAGTGGCTGATCGAGGGATTCTACGCCGACCTGAGCAAGCACGGTGTCGGCGCCTTCTCCGAGCTTTACGACGGAGATCCCCCTCACGAGCCGCACGGCGCCATCTCGTCCGCGCTCAGTACGGCGGCGCTCCTCACCATCGAGTTTATGTTGGAAAAATACAAGGAGGGTAAGTAATGAAAGTATTGATGTTCGGCTGGGAATTCCCGCCTCACATCGCCGGTGGCCTTGGTACAGCCTGCGAGGGTATCGTGAAAGGTCTCGCCCACAACGGCGTCGAGACGCTCTTCGTGATGCCGTCCGCGTCGGGAGACGAGGATCAGAGCTGCGCCACCATCCTGAATGCGAGCGATGTCGCCGTGAACCATGTGAGCGACACGGTCGAGGAATTCCTGAACAAAGTGAAATTCATCAATGTGGATTCGAACATCGTCCCCTATGTCGATCCGGACGAGTATTTCGAAGCCATCGAAAAAATGAAGCGCGAGCAGACGAAGGAAACCACCGTCGGCTTCGGGCAGAAATTCAAGTTCTCCGGCAAGTACGGCGCCAACCTCCTCGAGGAGGTATCGCGCTACGCCCAGGTGGGCGGCACGATTGCGATGCAGCATGCCGGTGAGTTCGACGTGATCCACGCCCACGACTGGCTGACCTACCTGGCGGGTATCGCCGCCAAGGAGCTGTCCGGCAAGCCGTTGGTCGTCCATGTGCACGCGACGTCCTTCGACCGCGGCACGGACGATATGGTGGACTCCCGTGTCTATTCCATCGAGAAGCGCGGCATGGAAGCGGCGGACCGTGTGGTGACCGTCAGCGACCTCACGCGCAACATCGTCATCAACAAGTACGGCATCGACCCGGCCAAGGTCGTGACCGTGCACAATGCCGTGGACTTCAGCGGCCGGGAGAATCTCCAGGTCGACCGCGGCGTCCGCGACAAGGTGGTCACCTTCCTGGGCCGTATCACCTTCCAGAAAGGTCCCGAGTATTTCATCGAAGCGGCGGCCAAGGTCCTCAAGCGGACCAAGAACGTGCGTTTCGTGATGGCCGGCAGCGGCGACATGATGAACCGCGCGATCCGCCAGGTGGCGCGGCTGGGCATCTCCGACCGCTTCCACTTCACGGGTTTCTTGCGCGGACAGGAAGTGCAGAAGATGTTCGCCCTGTCGGACGTCTACATCATGCCTTCCGTCTCCGAGCCTTTCGGCATCTCCCCGTTGGAGGCCATGCGCTCCAACGTTCCGTCCATCATCTCCCACCAGTCCGGCGCAGCCGAGGTGCTGAAATACGCCCTCAAGGTCGATTTCTGGGACGTGGATGCGATGGCCGACGACATCTATGCCCTGCTGCAGTATCCGGCGCTGTCGGATTTTGCCAACCGCCAGGGATTCGACGAAGTGAATGCGCTGAAGTGGAACAACGCCACCCTGAAGCTCAAGAAAGTGTATGAATCAGTAGTCAACTCATAACCCTATGAAGAAGTCAATCTGCCTGTATTTCCAGGTTCATCAGCCTACCCGTCTCCGCCTGTATCGTTTCTTCGATATCGGCAAGGACTCCCACTACTATGATGATTTCGCCAATCGCACGATTCTCAAGCGGATCGCAAAGAAGTGCTATCTTCCGATGAACGAGCTGCTGCTCGAGGCCATCACGAAGAACAAGGGCAAGCTCAAGCTGGCCTTCTCCATCACGGGCTCCGCACTGGAGCAGTTTGAGCGCTACGCTCCCGAGGTCATCGAGAGCTTCCGCGCACTGGCCGATACCGGCTGCGTGGAGTTACTCTGCGAGACCTACAACCATTCGCTGGCCTCGCTCGTCTCCGGCCCGGAGTTCGAGCATCAGGTGAAAAAGCACAAGGCTGCCATCGAGCAGTACTTCGGCGTCACGCCGACGACCTTCCGCAACACCGAGCTGATCTACTCCGACGTCATCGGCAAGGCGGTCTATGACATGGGTTTCAAGACGATGCTGACCGAGGGCGCCCGCCACATCATGGGCTGGAAGAACCCCAATTATGTCTATAGCAACGACTTTGCGCCGAACCAGAAACTCCTGCTCCGCAACTATTCGATGAGCGACGACATCGCATTCCGTTTCTCCGAACGGGGTTGGTGCGAGTGGCCGCTGACTGCGGAGAAGTATGTGGAGTGGCTGCGCGGCGCCGAAGGCGAGATCGTGAACCTCTTCATGGATTATGAGACCTTCGGTGAGCACCAGGGCTCCGATACCGGTATCTTCGCGTTCATGCGTGCCCTGACGGATCTCATTGCCAAGGACAAGGAGATGGAATTCGTGACGCCGAGCCGCGCTGCCGCCAAGCACAAGTCCGTGGGCGAACTGTCCGTCCCGCAGCCCATTTCCTGGGCGGACGAGGAGCGCGACACTTCCGCCTGGCTGGGCAACGAACTCCAGCAGGATGCTTTCAACAAGCTGTATGGCCTGGAGGAGAAACTCTCCATTCTGGACGATCCCGCCCTGTGGGGTGATTTCGGCCATCTCCAGGAGAGCGACCACCTCTACTACATGTGTACGAAATTCTTCTCCGACGGGGAGATCCACAAGCGTTTCAACCCTTACGACACCCCGTACGAAGCTTTTATCAATTATATGAATGTCCTCAGCGATTTCATTATCCGCGTCAACAACGCCATCGCTGAAAAATAGTTAGTAGTGTATGATGAGTAATTATGAAATTGCCGCGCCCGTATGGAAGAGCGTGATGGTGACGCGGCATCTCCCGGAGGAGCTCTCGGGTCTGGAGACCTTGTGTAAAAACCTCTGGTGGTGCTGGAACGACAACGCCAAGGCGCTGTTCCGCACGGTAGATTATGAACTGTGGCACAAATCCGGCCACAATCCGATGGTCATCCTGGATCAGGTTAGCCTGAAAAGATACAAGGAGCTGGCCAAGGATGCTGAATTCCTCGCCCGTCTGGACGAGGTGATGAAAGAGTTCAACGCCTACATGGCCGAGAAGCAGAAACGGACGGATCCGTCCGTCGCCTATTTCTGCATGGAATATGGCCTGGACACTTCCCTGATGATCTATTCCGGCGGCCTGGGCATCCTGGCCGGCGACTACCTCAAGGAGACTTCCGACATGAACATCAACCTGGTGGCGGTCGGCCTCCTGTATCGTTATGGCTACTTCACCCAGCGGCTCACGCCGCAGGGCAACCAGGTGGCCGAGTACAAGCCGCAGGATTTCATGAAGATCCCGGCCGAGCCGGTGCTGGACGAGAACGGTGCTTGGAAGACCATCCAGGTGCAGCTGCCCGGCCGCATGCTGAGCGCGCGTATCTGGAAGGTCGCGGTGGGCCGGACCGACCTCTACCTGCTGGATGCCGACTATGAGGACAACACGCCGGAGGATCGCGAGATCACGCACCAGCTCTATGGCGGTGACTGGGAGAACCGGTTGAAGCAGGAGCTCCTGCTGGGTATCGGCGGCGTGCGCGCCCTGCGTGCGCTCGGCCTGACCCCCAGCATCTACCACTACAATGAGGGCCACGCCGCTTTCGCCGGCCTGGAGCTCCTGCGCGAGTGCGTGCAGGAGCGCCATTTCTCCTTCCCGGAGGCGCTGGAGCTCATCCGCGCCGCCGGCCTCTACACGACGCATACCCCGGTCCCGGCCGGCCATGATGCGTTCACGGAGGAGATGATCGGCCGCTTCCTCGGACACTATCCCCACCGTCTCGGCGTGGATTGGCGCACGATGATGGGCCTGGGCAAGGTCGATCCGGACAACGCCGACGAGAAGTTCTCCATGAGCACGCTCGCCGCCTCCCTGTCGCAGAATGTCAACGGCGTGTCCATGCTGCACGGCAAGGTCAGCCAGGACATCTTCGCGCACATGTTCCCGGGCTACCTCCCCGAGGAGCTTTATATCAGCTACGTCACCAACGGCGTCCACTACCCGACGTGGGCATCGAAGTATTGGAAGGAGCTGCACGCCAAGGTGTTCGGCCCCGAGTTCCAGACGCATCACTACGACAAGAAGTGCTTCGAGGGCATCTACTCCGTGCCTGACGCGGAGATCTGGAACATCCGCAAGACCCTCAAGAAGGAACTGATCCGCGCCATCCGCGAACGCCTCTCCGATCCGATCCTGAGCGCGCACTACACGCCGCGCGAGGTGGTCACGATCAAGGAGCGTCTGCGCGAGGACGTGCTGACCATCGGATTCGCCCGCCGCTTCGCGACCTACAAGCGTGCCACGCTGCTGTTCAGCGACCTCGACAAGCTCGACGCCATTGTCAACAACCCCAAGCGCCCGGTGCAGTTCATCTTCGCCGGCAAGGCGCACCCGGCCGACGGCATGGGCCAGGACCTCATCAAACAGATCGTCGAGATCTCCAAGCAGGACCGTTTCCTGGGCCGCATCATCTTCGTCCCGGGTTATGATATCACCCTCGCCAAGCGCCTGGTTCAGGGCGTGGACGTGTGGCTGAACAATCCGACCCGTCCGCTGGAGGCCTCCGGCACGTCCGGCGAGAAGGCCGCCATGAACGGCGTCATGCACTTCTCCGTGCTGGACGGCTGGTGGGTGGAAGGTTATCGCGAAGGCGCCGGCTGGGCCCTCCCGCTGGAGAGCACCTACGACGACAACAACTACCAGAACGACCTGGATGCCGCCACGATCTACGCCATCCTCGAGAATGAAATCGCCGCGTCCTATTACGACGTGGACAAGAACATGGGTCTGTCGCCCGTCTGGGTCGGCTACATCAAGAATACCATCGCCCAGGTGGCCTGCAACTTCACGACCAACCGCATGCTGAACGACTACTGCAAGCAGTACTACGCGCCGCAGTATGAGCGTCTCCAGCAGCTGATGGCCGACGATGCGAAGCTGGCCCGCGAGATCGCAGGCTGGAAGCAGGGTGTCCTGGCTGAATGGAACAATATCCGCATCCTGTCCTGCTCGCAGCCGGATCCGTCCTATGTCCTGTCGCAGAACGATATGCTCAAGAGCAAGGTGGTCCTGGATCTGGGACGTCTCCGTCCGGAGGACATCGGAGTGGAGATCCTCTTTACCACGCAGGACGCCAAGGGTGCGCTGCATGTCCAGGAGGTGGAGGAGCTCCAGATGACGAGCTACGAGAACGGTGTCGCCACCTATGAGGCTGCACTCCTGCCGGAGCATACCGGTATGTACCAGGTGGCCAAGCGCATCTTCCCGAAGAATCCGCTGCTGCCGCACCGTCAGGACTTCCCGCTGGTCAAATGGCTGTAGTCGCCACCGGCTTCTTTGACGGTGTCCATCTGGGGCACCGCCAAGTGATACAGACGCTCGTCTCCTCTGCCCGGCAACGGGGGGAGGAGGCGATTGTCGTTACTTTCGCGCAGCATCCGCGCGCTGTCTTGCAGCAGGACGCCCGCATCCTGCGCCTGCTGAATTCTCCGCAGGAGAAGGAGGCGCTGCTGCGTGCGCTTGGCGTCGACCGCGTGGAGACGCTGTCCTTCGACCGTTCGTTTGCCCGCCTGACGGCGGAGGAATACCTTCGCACGGTCCTCTGCGACCGCCTCGGAGCCACGCTGCTTGTCCTCGGCTACGACAACCGCCTGGGCTCCGACTGCCTCGGCCCCGACGCCCTCCGCCCCCTGGCCGAATCCCTCGGCCTGGAAGTCACAATAGTTCCTCCGACCTCCGCTGCAAAGTCTGCAGTTTCGGCAGTCGCCCCAGAAAACCGTGCCACCCTCGGCTTCGTAAGAGGGAGGGGCCCATCGCCAGATGGGAGGGGTCCGGCAATGCCGGACGTTTTCAGGGGCGAGCTGCCGAACTGCTTTGCGGCGGAGGTCGTGATCAGTTCTACAAAGATCCGTGGGTGCCTGGAAAGGGGAGATGTAGAGGGAGCGGAGGCGATGCTGGGCTATGCGTATGGGCTGCGGGGTATCGTCGTGAGCGGCAAACAGCTGGGCCGGGAGCTGGGTTTCCCGACCGCGAACCTGCGCCTGTATGACCCGATGAAGCTGGTCCCCGCGAAGGGCGTGTACCTGACGGAAGTCGAGGTGCTGGGCGGCCATTACTGGGGCATGACGAACGTCGGGGACGTCATCGAGACGAACATTTTCGACTTCAACGAGGACATCTACGGTCTCGACCTGTCGATCCGCTTCCGGCGGCACCTGCGCGCGATGCGCAGCTTCGACTCGCTCGACGCCCTCTCCGCGCAGCTCGCCGCCGACCGCGACACCTGCAGGGAGCTGATAGCCGGACTATAACAAAAACGGGTGCCTTTCGAAGCACCCGTTTTTGTTTATCTGTTAATGTTTTACTTCTTTCCCTTTGCGTTTCCGAGGATCTTCGCGAGGCTCTTCTTGAGGCCCTCGATGCCGCCGGAGATCGGCTGGGTATTCAGCTCGCCGTCGATGATCAGGAAGGAATCCGGCAGTTGGGTCACGCCATACGTGATGACCGCCGGGGAGGCGGCGCCGAGGCCGTCGTTCACGTTGATCCACGGGAGCTTCTGGGCCAGCACGGAGGAGGCCCATTCAGGCTTGTCCGGCGTGACGCAGATCGAGTAGATCTCGAGTCCGCGCGGATGGAACTCCTTGTAGAGCGGCAGCAGCGTGTCGATGCTGAGCATCTTCTGCGCGGCGTCGGCCGCATCCCAGAAATGCACCAGGATCACCTTGGCGTCCACCTCGGAGAGGGCTTTGCGCTCCCCGTTGATATCGTTCATGACGATGTCCGGGAAGGAGGCCTCGGTGGCGTTCTGGATCTGGTTGTTCAGCGACAGGAGCTGCTCGCGGCGTGTCGCCTCTTTCTCGAGGGCCTTGACGTAGCGGGACTCAGGATAGACGGTCGCGAGGGAATCTGCGCCGCGGCGGACCAGCAGGGCGTCGGAGTTCTGCGCGAACACGTAGCTCTGGCCCAGGCGTTCGAAGAACACCGGGACCGTGGTCAGGGAGTAGGGATGCTCCAGCACGTAGCGGACGCAGTCGCGGTAGTGCTGCACGTAGAGTTTCGTCATTTCGGAAGGCGATTCCGAGTTGTCGGCCAGGGCCAGGAGGAAGTCGGAGTATGCCTTGTCCACCTTGGCGAGTTCGGCAGATCCTTCGGACCCGCTGACCGTGTAGCGGCCGAGGGTGTCGGCCTCGACGACGGCCGTCTCGCCCTTCTCGAGAAGCAACGCGGCAATGCGCGTGTCGCCGTAGAAGAGATAGATGAATTCAGGCTGGCCGGCGGCCACCGGCACGTCATAGCGGAAAGACCCGTCGGACGCGGTCTTGACGGTGTCAAGATCCTTGTAGGTATTGATTTCCAGCTGTTTGACGACGATTTTCTTGTCGGGAGCACCCGCGAGGGTGCCGCGGATGTGGGCCTTGTCCGAGCAGGCGGCCAGGGCGAGCGCCGCCAAGGCGAGCGCGAGGATTTTATTGCAATTTTTCATATTCGGAGAGAATCGCTGCGGCGGTCTGCGCCATTTGTTCCTGCGTGAAGGTCGGACGGACTTTGCGGAAATCCAGGTCGCCCTCGGTCTGGAGCGGGACGAGGTGGATGTGCGTGTGGGGAACTTCCATCCCGAGCACGGCCACGCCGACGCGCTGGCAGGGCACGGCGGCCTTCAGGGCCACGGCCACCTTGCGCGCGAAGGCCCAGAGGCCCGCGTACGTAGCTTCATCGAGGTGGAAAATATAGTCGTCTTCGACCTTCTTGGGAATCACGAGGGTGTGCCCCTGCGCGAGCGGACTGATGTCGAGGAAGGCGTAGTAGTCTTCGCTCTCCGCCACTTTGTAAGACGGAATCTCGCCCTGGGCGATGCGGGTAAAGATCGTTGCCATCAGAATGTAATATCAAGGATTTTGAACTGCATCACGCCGGAGGGCACCTTGGCGTCGACGACCTCGCCCTTGGCGTGGCCCATCAGGGCCTTGCCGATCGGGGTCGTGGCGGCGAGCTTGCCCTTCGAGAAGTCGGCTTCGCTCTCGCCCACGATGGTGAATTCCATGATGCGGTGATTGCCGAGGTTCTCGACTTTGACCGTATTGAGCATCTGGACCTGGTTGCAGTTGAGCTGCGAGCTGTCCAGAACCTTGGCGTTGACCACCTGGTTCTGCAACTTGGCGATTTTCAGTTCAAGCAGGCCTTGCGCCTCACGGGCGGATTCATATTCCGCATTTTCGGAGAGGTCGCCCTTTTCGCGCGCCTCCGCGATGGCCGCGGCGATGACCGGGCGCTGAGCCAACGCCTCGGCGAGTTCTTTCTTGAGCTTATCCAGCCCTTCCTGGCTCATGTAATGTACTTCGGACATAGTTATTGTGTTTTCGTTCAGTCAACTAAAAAGGAGTCCTGCCGGTGTGGCAGAACCCTTGTTGCTTTTGCAAATATACAAATTTATTTGATAAACGGCAAATATCCTGCCTTCGTCCGTTTTTGCTATCTTTGCACAGACAATCTTCAAAACAAGACGGTTATGGTAAAGCATATCATCCTCTGGACCTTGAATCCGGAGCTCTCGGAAGAGGAGAAGAAGGCCGTGAAGGCCGGAATCAAGGAAGGACTCGAAGGCCTGGTCGGACAGGTGCCGGGTCTGCTCGACGTGAAGGTCCACATCGACGGCCGCCTGGCCTCGTCCAACGCCGACGTGATGCTCGACAGCACGCTGGAAAGCCCGGAGGCGCTCTCCGGCTACGCCAAGCACCCGGCGCACGTCGCCGTGGCGAACGGCAAGGTCCGCCCCTACACCGTCCAGCGCTCCTGCCTGGATTTTGAGATCTAGAAGAGTTTTTTCCGGCTGACGGTTGCGACGAAGTCCTTCAGGTAGAAGGGCTCGAAATAGGCGACGTCGCGCCAATGCTGTGCTTCGAATTCCCGCGTGGCGGGAGCGAGCAGGGCACTGGCACGCGGGTTCGTCTGCACGAAGTGTGCGTTTTCCCCGGCCAGGGCCTCCCGGCATTTTTCGGCGCCGTCGCCGATGAACAGCACGGGTCCCTCGGCCCGCTGGGCGCGGAAACTCTCCGCGTCGATGATCTGCGGCGCCACGTCGGTCAGGGGCGCGCCCTCGGGTGTGAATACGGCCGCATATACCTCCATCCGGCGCGCATCGATCATCGGAATCACGTATTTGCAGCCCGCAGGCAGCAGGCCCTCGGCGTGCGCCTGGTGGACCAGCAGCTCGAGCGTGCCCACGGAAAGCAGCGGCACACCGGCCGCGAAACAGATTCCCTTGGCGGTGGACACGCCCACGCGCAGGCCGGTATAGGATCCCGGTCCGGCGCTGACGCACACGGCATCCAGGTCGGCGGCGCGCAGCCCCCGCTCCTGCAGGACTTCCTGCACGTAGGGGGCGGTCATGGCAGCATGGGCGCGAGGTTCCGCGCTCTCGCGGAAAGCGGTCACGCGGCCGTCCTCCGCAAGCGCTACCGAGCAGAGCGCGGTGGACGTCTCGATCAGAAGAAATCTAGGCATTGGCGGCTGAGCCGGCGAGAGCTGCTGCGGCGTCGGCGCCATTGGAGATCCAGGTTTTCAGAAGCGGGAAGATGGTGTTCCCGAAGTCGCGGAGTGCATTGTACACCACGGCATCCTCCAGGGCGTTCTCGCGCATGAAGTGCAGCGTGCCGTTGAGCACCTCGAAGAGCTGGATCAGCAGCGCGAGGATGAGTGCGCATTTCAAGACGGCGAAGACCAGTCCGAGCAGCTTGTTCAGGAAGCCCAGAGACAGGGCGCTGAGCGCCTTGGTGACTATCGAGGAGACCAGGCCCAGCGCCAGCGCGACGATGATGACAATCAAAACAAAGCTGACGACTTTCAGCACCGCGGGATCCCAGGACACATACTTTCCCAGAAATGTCCCCAGGCCGGTGGAGAAATAGTAGGCCGCCCAGGCGGCTACAATGAGCGTGACGATGTCCGCGACCTGCTTTACCAAACCTTTGGTGAGGCCGCTGATGATGGCCGGGATGAAACAAAGCAAAAGAATGATGTCCATAATAGGCATATTTTGTTGAATGCGTAAAAATCGTTAAATTTGCGGACTAAATTCAGACGCAAAATTAGGCAAAAAATATGACATTCAAAGAGTATAACGGCTTGGACTTGGTCTCCGTGGGGAAGGAAGTGCTCGAACGCTGGAAGAAACGCCACGCTTTCGAGCGTTCACTGGCCCTGCGCGAAGGTGCTCCGGAGTTCATCTTCTTCGAAGGCCCGCCTTCCGCCAACGGCATGCCGGGCATCCACCATGTGATGGCCCGCTCCATCAAGGATGCCGTCTGCCGCTATAAGACGCAGGCCGGCTTCAAGGTGCGCCGCCGCGCCGGCTGGGATACCCACGGCCTCCCGGTCGAACTGGGCGTGGAGAAGAAACTGGGCATCACCAAGGAGGACATCGGCACCAAGATCTCCGTCGAGGACTACAACCGCACCTGCCGCGAGGAGGTGATGAAATATACCGCCGAGTGGCGGAACCTTACCGAGCGCGTGGGCTACTGGGTCGATATGGACGACCCGTACATCACCTACGACAACCGTTATATCGAGACCCTCTGGTGGCTCCTCAAGGACATTTACGGCAAGGGCCTGCTCTACAAGGGCAAGAGCATCCAGCCGTACAGCCCCGCCGCCGGCACGGGCCTGAGCACGCACGAGCTCAACCAGCCGGGCTGCTACCGCGATGTCAAGGATACGACCTGCACGGTGCAGTTCAAGGTGGCGGGGGAGGAAGACCTCTACATCCTCGCCTGGACCACCACCCCCTGGACCCTCGCTTCCAACACGGCGCTCTGCGTCGGCCCCAATATCGACTACGTCAAGGTCCGCTCCGAGAACCCTTACACCGGCGCGCCGGCGACCTACATCGTCGCCGAGGCGCTGGTCGGCTCGCTCTTTAACGGCAAGGTCCCCTTCGAGGTTCTGCCCGGCAGCGTCAAGGGCCGCGACCTCGTGGGCCTGCGCTACGAGCAGCTGATCCCCTGGTTCAAGCCGGACGGCGACGCCTTCCGCGTGATCCCCGGCGACTATGTCAGCACGGAGGAAGGTACGGGCATCGTCCACATCGCGCCGACCTTCGGCGCGGACGACGCCAAGGTGGCCCGTGCCGCGGGCATCGCCGCCCTGCAGGTCATCGACCGCAACGGCGATCCGCAGGCGCAGGTGGACCTGCAGGGCCGTTTCTTCCGGCTGGAAGACCTCGACCCGCAGTACGTCGCTTCGCACGTGAGTCCGGACTACGCCGAGTGGGCCGGACGCTACGTGAAGAACGCCTACGACAGCTCCCTCGCGCCCGACGCCCCGACCCTCGACATCGACCTCTGCGTCATGCTCAAGGCTGCCGGCAAGGCGTTCAAGATCGAGAAGCACGTCCACTCCTACCCGCATTGCTGGCGCACCGACAAGCCGGTGCTCTATTATCCGCTGGACAGCTGGTTCATCCGGACCACGGCCGTGCGCGAGCAGATGATGGCCCTGAACGAACAGATCACCTGGAAGCCGGAGTCCACCGGCACGGGCCGCTTCGGCAAGTGGCTGGAGAACATCCAGGACTGGAACCTCAGCCGCAGCCGCTACTGGGGCACCCCGCTGCCCATCTGGCGCAGCGAGGACGGCAAGGAAGAGATCTGCATCGGTTCCGTCAAGGAGCTCTACGCCGAAATCGACAAGGCGGTCGCCGCCGGTTTCATGGCCGCGAACCCGCTGCGCGAGCGGGGCTTCGACCCCGCCGATATGTCCAAGGAGAATTATGACAGGATCGACCTGCACCGTCCGTACGTGGACCAGATTTTCCTCGTCAGCCCCTCGGGCAAGAAGATGACCCGCGAGACCGACCTCATCGACGTGTGGTTCGACTCCGGCGCCATGCCGTACGCCCAGACGGGCCTGCGCGGCATCGACAGCCCGGACTTCGGCAGCACGGCCGACTTCATCGCCGAGGGCGTGGACCAGACCCGCGGCTGGTTCTACACCCTGCACGCCATCCACACGATGGTCAGCGGCACGCCCGCCTTCAAGCGCGTGATCTCCAACGGTCTCGTCCTTGACAAGAAGGGCGAGAAGATGAGCAAGCGCCTGGGCAACGCCGTGGATCCCTTCCAGGCGATGGACAAATATGGCGCGGATGCGCTCCGCTGGTACATGATGACCAACGCCCAGCCCTGGGACAACCTCAAGTTCGACGAGGCGGGTGTGGAAGAGGTGCGCCGCAAGTTCTTCGGCACGCTGTATAATTCCTATTCCGTCTTCGCACTCTACGCGAACATCGACGGATTCGACCCCGCGGCGGAGGCCGTGCCCTACGAGCACCGGCCGATGTTCGACCGCTGGATCATCAGCCGGCTGAACACCCTCGTGAAGGGGGTCGTGGCCGCTTACGAAGATTACGACATCACCACGGCGGGCCGCCTGGTGCAGGATTTCGTCTGCGACGACCTGTCCAACTGGTACATCCGCCTGAACAAGAAGCGCCTCTGGGGCAAGGGCATGGGCGAGGACAAGCTCGCCGCCTACCAGACCCTCTACGAGGTGCTCAAGGGGGTCGCCCTGCTGGGTGCCCCGATCGCTCCGTTCTTCATGGAGCGTCTTTGGCTCGATCTCGTGCCGGATGCCGACTCGGTGCACTACTGCCCGATGCCGGCCTTCAATGCCGACCGCGTGGACGAGGGCCTGGAGGAGAGCATGGGCTTTGCCCAGAAAGCTTCCTCAATGGTGCTCGCGTTGCGCAAGAAGGTGGGCATCAACGTCCGCAAGCCGCTCGCCAAGGTGCTGGTCCCGGTGCTCGACGACACGGTCAAGGAGCATATCCAGCGCGTCAGCGACATCTTCCTGACGGAGGTCAATGTCAAGGAAATCGAATTCCTGCACGACACGGTGGGCCTCATCACCAAGAAGATCAAGCCGAACTTCAAGACCCTCGGCAAGATCTACGGCAAGCAGATGAAGGAGATCGCCGCAGCCTTCGGGCAGCTCTCCCAGGAGGAGATCGCCGCCATCGAGCGCGCCGAGGCTGAATACGTCCTGCATCTTCCGTCCGGCGACGTGGTCCTGAACAAGGGCGACTACGAGATTAGCTCCGAGGACATGCCCGGCTGGCTCGTGGCCACGGAAGGTTCCCTCACGCTCGCCCTGGACATCGTCCAGACGCCGGAGCTGGTCCGCGAGGGCCACGCCCGTGAGCTTATCCATCCGATCCAGACTCTCCGCAAGGACAGCGGGTTCGAGATCACGGACCGGATCGATACCGTCATTTATGCCGACGGCGCCGCTGCGGAGGAGATCCGCGCCGCGCTCGCCGAACACGCAGAATATGTCTCCGCCCAGACCCTGTCGCGCTCCCTGGAGCAGAAGCCGCTTGCCGAAGCCCCGCAGGATGCCGCCGAAGTGGAGTGGGGCGAGGGGACTGTCCGCATAAGCGTTAAAAGATAATACGTTAACCGTTTCATAGTATGGAAAAGACAGATCAAACTGCCAAAACCCGTTACTCCGATGCTGAGCTCGCAGAGTTCAAAGCCATCATCGAGGAGAAACTCGCCAAAGCCAAGGCGGAGTACAACACGCTCCGTCAGGTGGTGATGCATAATGGCACCAACGACATCGAGGACACGACGCCCTCCTTCCGGACCGTCGAAGACGACGGAGCGTTCCAGCTCTCCAAGGAGGAAGCCAGCCAGATGGCCCAGCGCCAGTACAAGTTCATCCAGAACCTGGAGGCCGCCCTGGTGCGCATCGAGAACAAGACCTACGGCATCTGCCGCGTGACGGGCCAACTTATCCCCAAGGAGCGCCTGCGCCTCGTTCCGCACGCCACCCTGACCGTCGAGGCCAAGGAAATGCTTGCCAAGCAGGGCAAGAACTGACAGGAGATGAAGTTGTCCCAAGGCAAACGGCTCCTGCTGCTGGGAGTCCTGCTCGTCGTCATTGACCAGGTAATCAAGTACCTGGTCAAGACTAATATGGAGCTGGGCGAACAGATTTTCGTAATCGGGCAGTGGTTCCGGCTTTCGTTCGTAGAGAACGAAGGGATGGCCTTCGGCATGGCTTTCGGCGGGCAGGTCGGCAAGTTCCTGCTGTCGCTCTTCCGCATCGTGCTGAGCGGCGCGCTGATCTGGTGGATCCGCTCGCTGATCCAGAAAGGAGATACCCCGAAGGGGGTGCTGGTGGGCTTGACGCTGATCACGGCCGGCGCCATCGGCAACATCGTCGACAGCCTCTTCTACGGCTTGATCTGGGGCTACGCACCCTTCATGTTCGGTAAGGTCGTGGATATGTTCTTCTTCCCGATCATCCGGGAGGGCGAGCGGGTGATTTTCTTCAGCCCGGTGTTCAACTTCGCGGACTCCTGCGTCACCGTCGGCGCCTTCTACCTGCTGCTCTTCCAGTGGCGTTTCTTCATGGCCGACGACAAGAAAGACAAGAAATAACCTCATTTGTAAGGATATAATAAAAGAGCCGACGCATCTGCGCCGGCTCTTTTCGTTTGCTGCCGAAGAAAATCTACTTGCGGGGCTTTCCGTCGACGGAGGAGATCTTCACGGTGGCGGATTCCTTGTCTTTGCCCTGGTGAATCTGGACATTCTCGTAGATCCAGGAGCTGAGGATAGAGCCGGTGTTGCCGTCAACGAAGTCCCAGGTCAAGCTGTAGGGGCCTTCCCACAGGCCAGCCAGCGCTTCGTCTCCCTTGCCGTAGGACGTGGAGAGGACTGCGATGGGGTCTTCCGACTCGTGCCCCGCCTTGTAAATCGACACGTGCGCCATCTCATAGTCCGAGGCGTTGCGGAGACTGACAAAGCCCCACGGCGTACGGTCCGGGCGGTCCAGGGTCCAAGTCTGCGCGGGGAGGTTTACCCAGTGATGCGCCAAGTTGTCGTCATACTCGATGGAGGCGCGCCAGTGGTACCAGGTGCGGTAGTCGATGCTGACCGTCGTGCACAGCTGGAACTGCTGGGTGTCGCCGTCTTTCACCACGCTCGCCGGCACATGCCAGACCCATGAGGAGTGGGCGGCGAACTCGGTCCGGACCGGTGCCGGGAAGTTCTGGTTGATCTTGCTCCAGTCGTCCCAGTCGTCCGTCAGCTTGACATTCTCGGACCAGTAGTGGTATTTCACATCAGGCGTGCTGGAATCCAGCGAGTAGTTGATGGTGTCCAGCGTGTAGTTGGTCGAGGAGGAATAGGTGGCACCCCAGGACACGCTCTCGACCAGATACGGCTCGCCGCCGGAGACACCGCCCGAAATGGACCCGGAATACGAATAAGAAGTACCTTCGCTATAGGTCTTGGAGGAGTTCGGGTTCTCCGGGACGGGGCGGGAGTAATACTCCAGGCCCGGGATGGCGTTCCCGTCAGCGTCCAGCAGCGATGTCTTCACGTTCATCTCGCCGAACCAGAAGCCGTAGATGCGGTTGCGGCACGCGCCGTGCTCACCGACATACGGTCCCCACATGGCCTCGTTATGGGGCGTGACACACGACACGACGCTGTAGTAGTCGCCGGCCTTGTCGCCGGTGGACGACAGCATATAGGAGGGGAGGATCCAGAAGTCGATCGAGACGGAGCTGCTCTTGTTGAGGTAGTCCGGATCGCTCCAGGTTGCCTGGTCGATATACGCGTTGATAGAAATAGGGACGTCGACCGTCAGTCGCTGGCCGGACTGTTCGATGTTCATCTCCAGCTGGTCGTAGCTCGAATGGAGTGGCACGTTCGCGAAATTGGATCTGCGGATATGCTCCGCATCGAGCCAGGAGATAAACGAATTGATACGCGTATGGTAGTAGTTCTCATTGTGGGCCGGATCATTGTCAAAGTCCGTCACGGACTTGCCGCCATCGCTGCCCAGATCCTGGTTCGCGCGCAGCAGTTCCTCCCACTCGGCTTCGCTCATGCTCGGCTCGCCCGGCTGGGCAGGCGCCGGCACCGGCTCGTCATACATCATATAGAAATGTCCTGCACCCCAGCCGCTGTAACAGACGAACAGCGGGCCGGTGCCTCCCGTGGAGGTCGGGGCCATCTTCGGGTTCGCGCCCAGCAGGGAGAGAGATGCGAGGGAGGGCGAGACGACAAATGCGCCCGAATTGGCCGCCGCGGTGAGTTCACCGGCATTCGCGCTCAGTTCGCCCGGGCCCGCGAAAATGACGCCGGCCGTCTCTATGCCGGCACGACGGGGGAAGCGCCGCAGGATGACATCCTGCAGGGCCTGCGGATATGCGGAGATATCACCGATGTAGGCAGGCGTGTTGCTGTTCGTCCAATGTGTATTCGGATTGACGTAGATGTTGTTTCCCGTCTTCCCTCCGTTCAGCGGAAGTTTGAGTGTATTTTGATCGCAGGAAATCAATCCAAAAACAAGGGCAGAGATGCCCAGAGCGCATAGAATACCCTTCATAATATTGATTGTTAGTTAGTGTGTACCCTGCAAATATAGAAAAAATTAATAAATTTGCAGTCCCAAACACGAGGAGGTGTGGCCGAGTGGTCGATGGCGGCAGTCTTGAAAACTGTTGAACGGCAACGTTCCGGGGGTTCGAATCCCTCCGCCTCCGCTCAAGAAGCAGCGCAAACGCGCTGCTTCTTTTCGCTCCGGCGTCGGGATTGGCGCTTCGCGCCTCCCGATCGATCCCCCTGCACCCCCAGGGGACGGGGGAAAGGGTTCCCCCGCCTCGCTAACGCGAGCCCCCTTCTGTCGGCCTTCGGCCTCCGAGTCGTACTGCAAATCCCTCCGCCTCCTTCCATTTTGGCGCTTCGGCCCTCCGGGCCACAGAACTGCCTCGCGGGAACCAAAGGCGTACAAATGGGGAAGGTCTGACACCTAAAATGAAACCTTCCCCAGAAAAGGGTTTTCGGCCGGAGGGCTCCGAGAATTTAAAAATCGATGAAATAACGTAAAATATTTTTCTAATACCGCATTGTTAATAAAACTTTTATATATTTGCGAACGCTAACTACACTGAAATTGTCTTATCACACTAACAAAATTATGACGAATCCCATCAAATTTTCCGTGCTCCTGCTGGTAGCAGGACTCGTTGCTTTCGCTTCCTGCGACAAGAATCCCATCGGTCCTACTCCGGATCCGGAATCCCAGGCGATTCTCTTCGCTGATCCCGCCAACTGTTTCATGGTCTCCGAACCGGGCTTCTATACTTTCAAGACCGTCAAGGGCAAAACCTCCGAGTCCGTGGGCGACGTGGCTGTGGCCGTGGTCCTTTGGGAAACCTTCGGCACCGACACGCAGCCGAAGGTGGGCGATGTTATTGCTGAGGCCTACTATAAGGATGGCCAGGTTTACTTCAAGACCCCCGATGTCCTGAAGGATGGCAACGCGCTGATCGCCGTCAAGGACGCCGGCAACAAGATCCTTTGGTCCTGGCACATCTGGGTTTGCAACGGCTGGGATGCCAAGGCCACAGCCCAGACGTACTATAATAAAAGCAACGGAACCTTTCCCTTTACCCCTGTCATGGACCGCAATCTGGGTGCTACGTCAGCAACCCCGAATGACATCAAGTGCTTGGGGCTGATGTATCAGTGGGGCCGTAAGGATCCGTTCCTTGGCAATGACGGTGTTTCTGACCACAAAGCCGCCGCATCAACCCTGATCTGGCCGGACCCTGTTTTGAGCACAGCCGAGACTGGTACGATTGAATTTGTCACTGCCCATCCGACTGTCATCGTTTACTCCGGACAGCACTCAAATAATGGAGACTGGTATCATGCCGAGGGCGCGCACGTAACGGACGACACTCGTTGGCAGGAGAAAAAAGACCTTTACGATCCCTGCCCGGCAGGATGGACACTTCCCAGGGTTCACCCGACCAAGGAAGAAGGCCTTTGGAGTAATGCTTTCGGGAACGAATGGTACGCTATGGGTTGTAACAAGACTGATCAGGGTGCAGAACTCGGCGGGATACTCGGTGACGCCAAATCCATCTGGTATCCTTTAACCGGAAACTATGCTTTCGAGGACGGAAGACTACATCCAATTCATTTGATTAGTATATGGTCCAGTGACCTCCCTGTGAATCAGGATAATCATAATATGGGAATGATTTTCTATGGCTATATCTCCTTGCAGGAAGAATTTGTTTTCTTTTCTGAATATTCTGGCCGTTCACATGCCTTCCCCACCCGCTGCGTAGCGGTGAAATAACAGAAAAATCCAGCGCATTCCGCGCTGGATTTTTCTTTTTTGTTACCTTTGCAGAGTGTATTACCAATTCCCAAGCCAGATGAAGAGAATACAGATGACCACGCCGCTCGTAGAGATGGACGGCGATGAGATGACCAGAATCCTCTGGAAGATGATCAAGGACGAACTTATCCTGCCTTTCGTGGACCTGAAGGTGGAATACTACGACCTCGGCCTCCCCAAGCGCGATGAGACCGGCGACCAGATCACCATCGACGCCGCCCAGGCCTGCAAGAAGTACGGCGTGGGCGTCAAGTGCGCCACCATCACGCCCAACGCGCAGCGCATGACGGAGTATAAGCTCCACCAGATGTGGAAGAGCCCCAACGGCACCATCCGCTCCATCCTGGACGGCACGGTCTTCCGCGCCCCAATCACCATCCCGACCATCCATCCTGTGGTGAAGAACTGGGAGAAGCCCATCACCATCGCCCGCCACGCCTACGGCGACGTCTACAAGAGCGTCGAGCTGAAGGCCGGCGGCCCGGGCACGGCGAAGCTCGTCTTCGACGGCGCGGACGGCAGCCATCAGGAGGTGACGATCCAGGCCTTCAAGGGCCCGGGCGTCATCCAGGGCATGCACAACACCGACGCGTCCATCCGCTCCTTCGCGCACGCGTGCTTCAAGTACGCCACCGACACGAAGCAGGACCTCTGGTTCTCCACCAAGGATACGATCTCCAAGACCTACGACGCCCGCTTCCGCGAGATCTTCGACGAGGTCTTCCAGGAGTACAAATCCCGCTTCGAGGAGCTCGGCATCACCTATTTCTACACGCTGATCGACGACGCGGTCGCACGCGTGATCCGCAGCAAGGGCGGTTTCATCTGGGCCTGCAAGAACTACGACGGCGACGTGATGAGCGACATGGTCTCGACGGCCTTCGGCTCGCTCGCCATGATGACCAGCGTGCTGGTCAGCCCGGACGGCAACTACGAGTACGAAGCCGCCCACGGCACGGTGACGCGCCACTATTATAAGTATCTGCAGGGTGAGGAGACGTCCACCAACCCGATGGCCACGATCTTCGCCTGGAGCGGCGCCCTGCGTCAGCGCGGCCTGAAGGACGGCCTGCAGGAGCTGGTCCGCTTCGCCGACGAGCTGGAAGGCGCGTGCTTCGACACCCTCGGTGAGGGCATCGCCACCAAGGACCTCGTGGGTCTGATGGAGGGGATCACCCCCCGGCCGGCCAACTCCGCCCAGTTCATCGCGGCCATCCGCGAGCGGCTGGAGAAGCGGCTCGCATAAATCGAACTGAACAGAACAAAACTGAGGCGCCCGGGAGCGATCCCGGACGCCTCTATCCTTATTTCACAAACCTATGGACCTAGAAGAGGAAGGCGACACCGGCCGTCAAGCGGGTGTTCTTTCGGGAGACGCCTTCGGTGGTGCCGATGTAGCGGTTGAGCATGCCCCAGTCGTAGCCGACGTTGAGGCGGATCATGTCCGCGATCTCGAAGCCGAGACCGGCGCCGAGCAGGATGTCGAAGCGGCCGTAGCCGTCGTTGTTGTAGTTGTCAACGTTCGTGCCGGCGGAGATGGGACCGAGGTTGCTCTTGTACTGCGTCGTGGAGGCGAGGCCGAGCGAAGCGGTCGGGCCGGCATAGGCGAAGACGCGGAAGCCGTCGGTGAGCTCAGCGCCGAAGCTGAAGGTCAGAGGAACATTGATATAATGCTCGGTGATCTTGCCGCTGACGTTGGCCACGCCGCCGATGTTGGTGGCGTCGCCCTTGGTGAGGAACTCATAGTAGACGCCCGGCGTGAAGTTCAGGCCGCTCACCACGGGGATGGTGTAGCCGAAGCCGGCGTAGAAGCCGTTGAGGGCATTGTTGCTGGGATCTGCGTTTTTGCTGATTTTGTAAGATTCGACGGAATTGACGTAGCCGGCGCCGATGCTCATCTGAGCGTTGGCCTGCGTGCCGGCGAGCAGCAGGAGTGCTGCACTGAGAATCACGGTAAACTTTTTCATACGTGTTTATGATAATATTGTATTGTGTACATAACAAGATGATCCTTCCCCGCGGAATGTTGCATCCTTTGCGAATGCGGAAAATAATGTACCTTTGCACCGGTTTTTCCGAATATGAGATACGGTTCGCTGACCAAACTCCTTGTCTCCCTGGCATTACCCATTTTCATCGACACGCTGCTTGTCATGACCTTGGGCGCGGCCGACACGTTCATGCTCAGCCGATACTCGGATGAGAGCGTGGCGGCGGTGGGCCTGGTCAACCAGCTGATCAACATCGTATTCATCATCTTTCAGGTCATCTCGATGGCCACCTCCATCCTCTGCTCCCAGTATGTGGGGGCGGGGCAGCGCGACCGGGTGCTGCAGGTGATGGGGATCTCGGTCCTGTTCAATCTCATCCTCGGGGTGGCGTTCAGCGTGTTCCTGCATGGCAAGGCCGCGTACCTGCTGGGCCTGATGGGCGTCCGGGACGAACTGTACGCGCAGAGTTTCACTTACATGCGCACCGTGGGAGCTTTCGCATTTTTCCAGGCCGTATCGCTGTCGGCTGCGGCCGCGCTGCGGAGCGTCGACATGGCGCAGTATCCCATGTACGTGTCCGGGCTGGTCAATATCATCAACATCCTGGGCAACTACGCCTTGATTTTCGGTAAGTTCGGGCTGCCCGCCCTGGGCGTGCAGGGTGCGGCCATTTCGACGGTGATCTGTCGTGCGATGTCCTCGGCGCTGCTGTTGTTCCTGCTTTTCCGCAAATACATCCGGCGCCTGCCCAAGGGACTGTTCCGGCCGTTCCCCTGGCAGGAGGCGGGCAAGCTTTTCAAGGTGGGCATTCCGTCGGCCGGCGAGCAGATGTCCTACAGCCTCTCGATGGTGGTCGTGACCTATTTCATCAATTTCCTGGGGAATGACGAACTGGCCACGCGCACCTATGCCCAGACCATCACCATGTTCGTGTACCTGTTCTCGATGGCCGCGGCGCAGGGCGGAGCCATCGTGATCGGGCACCTGACCGGCATGAAGAAATACGAGGCCGCATTCTCGCTGGGCCGCAGGGTGCTGCGCGTGTCGGTAGCCGTCACGTTCGCACTCTCTTTCCTTACCGCCTGTTTCGGGCATACCATCTACTCCCTGCTGAGCGACAACGAGAATATCATCCGCCTGGGCTCCATCGTGCTCTGGGTCGATATCATGGTTGAGGTGGGCCGGGCCGTCAATCTGTTCGCCGTGAATTCGCTGCGCGCGGCCGGAGACATCTATTATCCCGTGACCGTCGGCATCATTGTCTGCTGGACCGTGACCGTGGGTGGCAGCTGGCTGCTGGGCATCGGCCTGCACGGCGGCCTGATTGCCCTGTGGTGCGCTCTGGTCCTCGACGAATGCACCCGCGGCCTGATCTTCATCCGCCGCTGGAAGTCCCGCAAGTGGACCGCCAAGTCGCTGGTATAATCAAAAAGCCGCCAGCAATTCGCTGACGGCTTTTGGTAGGGACGATCGGGGTCGAACCGATGACCTCTTGAATGTGACTCAAGCGCTCTGAACCAACTGAGCTACGCCCCTGTTTCACTTTGGGAATGCAAAAATAGACCATTTTTTAGATAATCGCAAATTTTTTCATACCTTTGCATTCCCCAACCGACTGGTGAGTTGTCCGAGTGGTTGAAGGAGCCTGCCTCGAAAACAGGTGTACGGCAACGTACCGGGGGTTCGAATCCCTCACTCACCGCGCAATGCAAAGCAAATCAGGGGCGCCGCACATGTGTGCGGCGCTTTTGCGTAATGGGGTGACCGTCAAGAGCATGCTCTTGTAAGGGCACACCAGCACGCAAAAAGAGACGAAGTCTCGCCCCGATTTGCTTTGCTCTCGGTGACCGAGGGAGGTGCAAAGGAGCGAAGCGACTGCGCAAATCCCTCACTCGCCGCAACTTTTTTAGAAATAGGTGCTTATCCACACTCGCTGTTTTCATTGGACTTTTGAAACCACCTGTTGTCGGTTGTCTCGCCGGTCGTTCTTCCCATAGTAATTTACAAGAAATCCTGCTGAAAAACAAGTCTTTCTTGCCTCTCTCACCAATAAATAGTGTGGTAAGTAAAAAAAGTGTGGAAGGCGTGGAAAGAAAAGAGCGAGGACCTCAACGGAACTCGCTCTTGAAATGCGGAACGCTCTATTAGAACTCAAACGTGAAGGTGAGTTTTGGTAAGGGTAAGACTTTCCTGTCCGTCCTTGAAGCACCGACGGGGAAATAAAACGGGCAACCCAACGCGAGGGTCAAGCCGTTTCCGGACTTCAACCCCCAACTCCAACCTACATTTGGTTCAAGAAGGATGGCATTGGCATACTTGTCGCCAAGTGTATTCGCATAGTTAACAGCGTGGTTCAAACCGCCCTTGATGCTAACCATTGGCGTACTCTTCTCGTTCTTGAAATAGTGCTGATAGTCCACGAAGAAATCCAAGAAAACGGGATGCTTGTCATTCGGGAGGACAAAGCCGCCGAAGCCAACACCCAGATAGTTTTTGCTATCAAACATATAGCCGTGTGAGGTCTCAGCTCCAACAAAAACGCCATAATGGTCCGTGAAGGAAATGCTCCCCTTGTATCCTTTATTCCGGAAACTTGGGACTTGGGCAGAAGCAAGAGTCATAGCAGCAAAAAGCGCTATAACCGCAAACAAATAACGGGGTGAAAAACGCATAATTGTATGTAGTTAATGTTTTGCGAACATCACAAAAGCACAAAGTATGCCAGATATCGTTATCTGTTAGAGGCAAAACTCTTTCTTCACCCGTTGAACCGAGGAGAGGGAAGTGGAGGTTGATGCCGTTGTCCGCGCAAAACTTGATTGTCTCCAAGACTTCCCAGATGGCACGACCGCAACGGGATAACTCGCTCACCCTCCATTTCAGCCCTTCGGGCCTCAGAACTGCCAAGCGGCAGGCGGGCGGGCGCAACCGCTATTTCTGTCTTTTTTGTAACTTTCCGGGGCTTGATTCCGTTTGTTTAAAAAAACGCGATTATGAGACTCACTCCCTATGTTGATCTGACGACAATCACCCTCATTCTGTCCATCCTGGCTTTGATTATTGTCATCCTTGTGCTACGCTACAAGCGTCAGCTTCGCGAACTAGAGCAAGAGACCTCCATTACATTGAAGGCGCTGGACAAAGGTCTTTCTTTGGAGGAAGCCATGACCGAAAAGCGGAATCACGACCAACAAAGAATCTGGCTTGCCTCCCGGGCGTATGGAGCCACGGGGGCCGTCATCATGCTGGCGGCAAGCATCTCGGCTTTGATTTACATCAAGGAGCCACCGATGCTGGAAGTCTGTCTCTGGTTTTTCTTCTTGGGCGCCGTTCTGCTGACGCTGGGGATTGTCAACGGCACTGCCGGCCGCAAGAATGTGGTTGAGAAATAGATTTGGGGGTTGGAACGCGAGCGATTCATTAAATTGGTGCAGGCCGAGCAGGTATCCTTACGCAGATACCTGCTCGGCTTGTGCCAAGGAGATGCCGCCGAAGCGGATGACATCTTCCAGGAAGCGATGACACGCGCCTACCTGGCCTCGCCTTCTTTCCTGGAGCGCGCTCGTCCCGGGGCCTGGCTACTGAAGATCTGCTACCATTGCTTCATCGACCGGATGCGCTGCCGCAAGAATTATGATGGTCTGGAGACTGTCACACGGGTCCCAGACAGGCAATCCGCAGACGAATCATTTCGCTATGAATCGCTTTGGCAGGCCGTCTGCAAGCTCCCCGAGAAGGAGCGGTCCTGCATCCTGCTGTTTTATAAAGAAGACCTGTCCATCAAGGATATCGCCGCGGTGATGGGCATTCCGGCAGGAAGCGTCAAGGCATACCTCTCCCGCGGCCGCGAGAAACTGAAAACAGAATTGAAAGATGAGTCACTTTGATGAACTGACAGCACAAATTCGAGCCTGCGGACCGGAGATTTCGGATGGCACCGCTGATGTTGAACGACTTAGGACACGTTTTGATGCCGTAGAAGACCTGCATCGTGATCTTGAAGGCCGACGACGCGCCTTTTTGCGAGGCCTTCTGTTCGGCTTTGCATTTGGGGTGCTGTCTGTACTCTGGTTAGGGCGGTGCCTTTGGGTGCTGCTATCCTAAAGCTCAGATTGCGGGCTGTTTACGCAATACGATACATTATGTATTCTAAGTCTTCCTCACCACCATTGATAATCTGCAATTCATCAGTCGCGACTGATGAATTGGCCTCTAGTGCCCTCCATTCCTCATAGAAGATACGCATCAGACGAAGATTTGTCTGAGAGAAACCCCTCAAACCAGGCAATTCAGCACTAAGCTGACGGCTAATAGTAGCGATGGCATCCTTCCCCCAAAACCCCTTTCGTGTGTTGAAGGAGATATAGCGACCTATCCCGTAGTACAGAGCAAGCTGCTCCTGATTCACTCCGGCAAGAGCCTTGGCTTGACTCTTGAGGATCGCACCTTTAATCTGCTGAACAGCTTCATTGTATTGAGTACTGAGTTTCTCTTTCATATCGGTAATCAAATAGCATCTTGCCGAGGTGGCATACAAATTTAGGAATTATCCCTGATTATGCTTTCAGTTCTTTTTCAAAGATGGCCATCTGCTCGGTCTTGACCTTTTCGGCTATGTCGATGTAGGGTTTCATGGCTTTGTAGTCGGAGTGGCCAGTCCATTTCATCACGACTTGCGGCGGGATGCCGGAGGACAGGGCAAAGCAGATGAAGGTGCGTCGGCTTTTTGTTTTCCGGTGGGGAATGCGTACATTTGATTCACGTATGGACAGACGCGATTTCCTCAAGACCGCCGCCGCGGCGGGAGCCGGCGCGGTGCTGCTCGGCACTGCCGGCGCCTGCGCCCCTTCGGCGGGCGCCCCCAAGGCCTACCGCGTGGGTGGCAAGGCCCGCATGCAGCTGAGCTGGGAGCCCTATGAGCTGCAGCTCCGCCACACCTTCACCGTGGCCTCCTATTCCCGGACCACCACCCCCGACGTGCAGGTCGAGATCCGCTACGACGGTTTTGTCGGCCACGGCGAGGCCTCCATGCCCCCATATCTCGGGCAGACGGTGGAGAGCGTGTGCGCGTTTCTTGAAAAGGTGGACCTCGCGCAGTTCGCGGATCCCTTCCAGCTGGAGGACATCCTCGCGTACGTGGATAGCCTCTCGCCGGGCGACACGGCCGCAAAGGCCGCCGTCGACATCGCCCTGCACGACCTCGTGGGCCAGCTCCTCGGACAGCCCTGGTGGCGCCTCTGGGGCCTGAACGCCGACAAGGCGCCGAATACCACCTTCACCATCGGCATCGACACGCCGGATGTCGTCCGGGAGAAGACGCGCGAATGCGCGGACCGCTTCCGCATCCTGAAGGTCAAGGTGGGCCTGGACAACGACTACGAGATGATCCGTACCATCCGCGAGGTCACCGACCTGCCCCTCGCGGTGGACGCCAACCAGGGCTGGACCGACCGCCAGCAGGCCCTCGACGAGATCTTCTGGCTGCAGGAGCACGGCGTCGTCATGGTCGAGCAGCCGATGCCCAAGGAGCGCCTGGATGACAACGCCTGGATCACGGAGCGCAGTCCGCTGCCCATTTTCGCCGACGAGGCGGTCCAGCGGCTGGCCGACATCCCGTCGCTGGTGGGTGCGTACAACGGCATCAACATCAAGCTGATGAAATGCACCGGCATGCGTGAAGCCTGGCGCATGGCTTCTTTTGCGCGCGCCGTCGGCATGCGCGTCATGCTGGGCTGCATGACCGAGACCTCCTGCGCCGTCACGGCCGCCGCGCACCTCTCGCCGCTGGCCGACTTCGCCGACCTCGACGGCAATCTCCTCATCTCCAACGACCGCTTCAGCGGTGTGACCGTTTCCGACGGCCGCCTCATCCTCCCCGACGCCCCCGGCCTGGGCCTGAAGGCCCTCTGACGAAAAAAACAGATCCCTGGAGGCCAGGGATCTGTGAAAGCTGCCGGCAGGCGCTACATGAACAGGCGCCATTCGACATAGATCAGGAGGCAGACAAAAATCAACATGGTATAGGGTGTGTTAGATGTTCCATAATTCCGTACTGATATATCCGGTGGCGATCAGGATTCCCAGGGCGACCACGGCGAGCAGCCAGAGGATGAAGATCACCAGGCCCGGATGCCATTTCGGCGACTTGAAGCCGAAGAGCAGCTGCAGCGCGCCGTAGAGAATTCCGAGGAAGGGGAGGAAGCACACGAGCGCAATCAGGATGTTGATGCCGGGTTGCGCCAGCGCGTGGGCTGCCTGCGGGGCATACAGGTGCAGGTCCGCAAGACCCTTGTCGTAGAGGCGGCCCAGGCCGAGGAAACCGTCCCCATGGCGATGGCCGAACCAGCCGCTGCCGAAGCCCCAGAGGCCGCCGGTGAACAGGCCGGCGAAGCCGACGATGAGCAGGACCAGGCCGACCATTTTGCCGAATATGTTCGCGAATTCGTTCCAGGCGGTGGACTGCCCCACGGTCTTGACGGCCTCTTCGAACTCTTTGGCGCCGGCCTCGACGCTGCGCTGGATGCTGTTCAGCGTGCCGTCCTCGCCGCGCTGCTCCCAGCGCTGGCGGACGGTCTTGGCCGCCGGCATGCAGATCCAGAGGATGACATAGAGCGTCGGCGCGCCCATGGAGATGCGCCAGCCGATGCCGTGGCGCCAGAATCCGAAGGTGAAGACGACCGTGAACAGGACGAAGAGGATGCGGAACAGGGCGACGTCCTGCTTGAAATAGGCCGCGAGGCCGCTGCACACGCCCGCCACCACCTTGTCGTTGACGTCGCGGTACAGCTTGCGACGGTTCCTGCCTGCATTCTCGCCATGCTGGGCGCCATTCTCCTCATTCCTGGCCTGACCCGGAATCTCCTCCTCCGCGGCCTCGATATCCTCCGGGCGGCCGAGCACGCCGATGACCTCTTCGATCATCGGGCGCGACACGACACCCTCGCGGCCGGCCTTCTCCATGAGGAGTTCGGCCATGCGTTCCTCGATGCCGTCGAGGATTTCGCCGCCGCCGGCGCGGCCGTTATAATATTTTTCCAGCTCGCCGAGGTATTCCCCGGCCATGCGTGCGGCATCGTCTTCCAGGGTGAAGGCGTATCCGCCGAGGCTGACTCTTTCTACTTCTTTCATACGCGTTTGAGGGTGTTGACGGAATCAATGATTTCCTGCCAGGCAGCGTCCATCTGGGCGAGCTGCTCGCGGCCTTTGTCGGAGAGGACATAGTACTTGCGGGGCGGGCCCTGGGTGGATTCTTCCCAGCGGTAGTCGAGCAGGCCCTGGTTCTTCTGCCGAATCAGCAGGGGATAGAGGGTCCCTTCGACGACGATCATGCCGGCGGCTTTGAGCTCCTCGATGAGCGAGGAGGCGTAGGCTTCGTGCTTGCCCAGGATGGAAAGGATGCAGTAGTCGAGCAAGCCCTTGCGCATCTGCGCGCGGATGTTTTCAACGGTGTTCTCCATGGCTGCTACTTATTTTGGGATTGGGCAAATCTGGCGAGGTTCTCGGCCGTGACGGGCAGGCCGTACATCTCGCACTTCTGTGTGGCGGTGAGTGCCTTGGGGATGGCGATCCAGCAGATCACGTAGATCCAGAAGCCGGCCAGGCCGGCCACCAGGGCCACGAGCATCAAGACGCGCGTCAGGACGACGTCGATGTCCAGATAAATGGCGAGACCCGCGCAGACGCCGGCGATGCGGCGATTGTCGTAGTCGCGGTAGATCTTCTTCTGACCCGGCGCACTGCCGGCGGCGGGTTCGGCGTCCGTATTGATGCCCTCAGGCGCGCCGTCGGGCATGCCGAGCTGGCGCGTGACGCGCTCCACGAGTTCGAGCTTCACGACGCGTCCGTCCGTACCGACTTCCTGGGCGAAGAGCTCGGCGATGCGGGACTCAAGATCCTCCATCACTTCGGCGTTCTGCGTATAAGGCACGCCCGATGCCGCCGCGAGGCGGGTGCGGAAGTGCTCCAGGTATTCGCTCAGACGGTTGTAGGCGTCTTCTTCCAGCGTGAAGCTGCGGTTCGCAAGGCTGATGTTGAATACTTTTTTCATTTCTCTAGAACTTTGACAATGCAAAGATATATAAAATTTCTAATACCTTGTATCGCAAAGTACCAAAAATTTGCAAAATATTTTGCGTCTTTCGTCCTCACCGGCTGCCAGGCATGCATATCTCAGACTTTTCCGTGAGCTATAATTTGCTAATTATCAGAACTATATAACATAATACTCCCCCGAAAACCGGGGGAGTATAAAACGCTAAAGTATTGACAGATTATGGGATGCCGCTCACAGGCGGTTCGAGGCGGCGGAGCTTACTGCTTCGGTTTCCAGGCTTTCAGCCCGGCGATGACGGCAGCGGAGAAGCCCGCTTCCTCCATCGCGTTCAGTCCCTTGATGGTGATGCCGCCAGGCGTGGTCACGCGGTCGATTTCCGCTTCGGGGTGCGAGCCGCGTGCCGCAAGCAGGGCAGCGGCGCCCTTGACGGTCTGCAGCGCGGCGGTGATCGCTTCCTGCGGGTAGAGGCCCAGCTCCACGCCGCCTTCGGCGGAGGCGCGGACGTAGCGGAGCGCGAATGCGGTCCCGCACGAGGCGAGCATCATGCCGGCGTTCAGCCGCTTCTCATCCACGACGGCCGTGCGGCCGACGGCGTCGAAAAGGCCCTGCACGGTGGCGAGCGTCTCCGGCGTACCGCTGATCTCATGGATGAAACTCATGCTTTCGCCCACCTCGATGGCGAGGTTGGGGATGACGGAATAGATACCCTTCACGCCGCTGCCGTCCAGCCAGGAGCGCAGCTCCGCGGCGGGCACGCCGGCGACGAAAGAAACCAGCACCTTGCCGGCAAGCGCCGTCCGAATCTCCGCGAGCACGCCTTGCGCCAGCCACGGCTTGACGCCGAGGATGACAAGGTCCGCGTCGGCTGCCGCCGAGGCGTTGTCGAGCGAAGTCTGCAGCCCGCGGGCGGCGAATCTCTCCAGGGTCGCGGCATGCTTCGCCGTGACGGTAATCCGGGTGTCCGGCAGGGCGCCGGCCAGTCCCAGGGCCGTGGCGCCGCCCATGTTGCCGGCGCCGATGATCGCGATTTTCATATCCGATGAGTTTTTATTGCTTGCAAATATACGAAATCAGTGCATCCGGGTCAACCCCCTCGCGTACGTGGGTGCCGTTCGCTTCAAAGAGATCCAGCGCCTCCATGCAGAGCTCGTCCACGTGATCGTTCCAGCGGTCGCCGCTGTGGCTGCGTATCCACTCCAGCTGCACCTGCAGCGCGCGCTCTTTCTTCACCTTGCGGAACAGCTGCACCAGGTCGAAGTCCTTCTTGCTCCGCACCTGGCCGGACAGCTGCGCGATACCGTTCTCGCTGTCGCTGCGCACCAGCACGCTGCTCCCCGCGGGAACGTGCAGCAGCGCGTGGATGATGGCCGCAAGCTCCTGCCGGTTGCTGGTGGAGTAGCGGCTCACCTCGCTCCACTGGTAGAGGGGTTTGCCGTCCAGGCCGTCCAGGACGATGCAGGCGGCCGCGCCGAAATTCCTCGGCAGGCGGTAACTGCCGTCCGTGTAGGCGATGTAGTCGTAGTGCGGTTTGCCGCTTTCGCGGAAATCCCAGTATTTCATAGGCGGGAGCCAGGGTGGCGACGTCCATGGCCGACCACCGTCTCGGTGGCGGGATGCAGCAGGGCATCGAGGTTGAAGCGCAGCGAGGCGATCTGCTGCCAGCCCAGGAAACCCTGTTTGCCGACGTAGAAACGTGCGGCCAGACGAAGCTGGACGTAACGTGCAATCTGCGGGGTCCACGCCACTTCGGAGAGGTTGAAGAATCTGTCGAAGCAGGGCGTGCCGAAGTAGAGGTTGGTGGCGTACGGGATGCCCGCCGGGTCGAGCTCACGGAAAAAGGGCATCAGGTTGCCGCCCGCGTAGGTCGTGTTCTGGAGCATGACGTTCCAGCGCCGGGCGGTCAGCTTGATCTCGCCGCCGAGGGGGATGTCCGGCGTGGTCCCGCGTCCGCGGTCCAGCTGGTAGGCGACGTACAGGCCGGCCTGCACCGACAGCTCCTGCCAGCGGGTCCGGCGGGAGAAGTCCGCCTTCGCCCAGGGCTGCAGCAGGTGGTTGTCCACCACGTTGGGCGCGATCTGGGAGCAGGCATAATGGTAGAAACTCCCCGACCAGCCCAGCTGGAGCCACTCTTTGGCCTGCCAGCGGCCGGCGCTGAAGACCTGGAAGCGCTCGCGCGTCTGGGGGCCGTACTGTCCCATCCAGTCGAAGGCGATCTCGGCGTAAAAGCGCTCGGCGCGCCACTTCAGGAGCACACCGTCGATGTTGCGGTCGGAGTTGCGGAACATGCCGGAGAAGAAAGCTTCGCCGTAGGCACCCTCCACGTTGTTGCGGGAGAAGACACCCGCAAAGGCGTCGAATGTGCCCCTCCGCGCGCGCACGTGTGCGTTGTAAAAGATGAGGGGCTCCCGGGCGAAATCCGTCCAGGTGCGGGAACCCATTTCGTGGGCGAACTCCACACCCACCATCAGGCGGTGCCGCACCGTCGGGGACTGCTCGACGCTGAAACCGGCCATCGGTGCGAGAACGATGGTGTGCATCGTCCCGGACGGGATGACGGCGTCGTTCGAGTACGCAAATTCACGGTTGTCGAAAATGTAGCGGAAGTCCGCGTCGTATTCCCAGTTGAAACGGGGAGGCTGCGCTGCGGCCGGGAGCGCCAGCGCGGCGAGCAGCAGTATGCAGAAGAATTTCTTCAAAATCCTAATACTTGTTCAGCGGAACGCCGGCGGTCATGCGGTGGACGCGCTGCTTGACATCCTCCAGCAGGGCCGTGTGCTCGGCGAGGGAGGCCTGCTGGGCGCCCGTGAGCGGCTCGCCCTTCTTGACGGACAGGGCATCGATGTGCTTGGCGCAGGAGCTGAGGACCTCGTCGATCAGGGCCACGATCTCTTCCATGTCCTTCTCCACGAAACCGCGGGAGGTCACAGCCGGGGTGCCGATGCGGAAACCGGAGGTCTGGAAGGGGCTGCGGGTGTCGAACGGGACCATGTTCTTGTTGAGCGTGATCGCGGCGAGCTCCAGCTGCTGCTCGGCGATGCGGCCGGTGACTTCATCAAATTTGCCGCGCAGGTCGATGAGCATCAGGTGGTTGTCGGTGCCGCCGGAGACGACCTTGTAGCCGCGGCGGAGGAACTCCGCGCACATGGCCTGGGCGTTGGAGATCACCTGCTTCTGGTATTCGACATATTCCGGCTGGGCGGCCTCGAAGAAAGCCACGGCCTTGGCTGCGATGACGTGCTCGAGCGGACCGCCCTGCACGCCGGGGAAGACGTAGGAGTCGATGACCTGGCTCATCTTCTTGACGACACCCTTCGGGGTCGTACGGCCCTGGGGATCGTCGAAGTCCTTGCCGATAAGGATCACGCCGCCGCGCGGGCCGCGCAGCGTCTTGTGCGTGGTGGAGGTCACGATGTGGGCGTATTTGACAGGATTCTTCAGCAGACCAGCGGCGATGAGGCCGGCGGTGTGGGCCATGTCGATCCAGAGGATGGCACCCACCTTGTCGGCGATGGCGCGCATGCGCTCGTAGTCCCATTCGCGGGAGTAGGCGGAGGCGCCGCCGATGATCAGCTTCGGCTTGTTCTCGAGGGCGAGCTGCTCCATCTTGTCATAATCGACGCGGCCGGTCTCCGGGTTCAGTCCGTAAGCCACGGCGTGGTACAGCAGGCCGGAGGCGTTGACGGGGGATCCGTGAGTGAGGTGGCCGCCCTGACTGAGGTCCAGGCCCATGAAGGTGTCGCCGGGCTTGAGGATGGCCATGGTCACGGCCATGTTGGCCTGGGCACCGGAGTGCGGCTGGACATTGGCCCATTCGGCGTCGTAGAGCGCCTTGAGGCGGTCGATGGCCAGCTGCTCAATCTGGTCAACGACCTCGCAACCGCCGTAATATCGCTTGCCGGGGTAGCCTTCCGCATATTTGTTCGTGCAGATGGAGCCCATGGCGTGGAGCACCTCGTCGGTGACGTAGTTTTCAGACGCGATGAGTTCGAGGCCGGCTTTCTGCCGCTCGTGTTCTTTCTTGATCAGATCGGTGATTTGGATGTCCTGTTTCATACGGCTAAATAAAATGTGCCGCAAAGGTAATACTTTTTTCCGTATCTTTGCGCTCTATGAGCGACAGGAAATTGCTTAATATAGAATTGGGTCGCGTGCGCGCGGACGCGTACCGTGAATTGCCGCCATCCGGCGTGGTGCTCGTGCTGGACAACATCCGCAGCGCGCACAACGTCGGGAGCGCTTTCCGCACCGGCGACGCCTTCAAGGTCGACAAGGTCTGGCTCTGCGGCATCTGCGCCGCGCCGCCTTCGGCCGAGATCCACAAAGTGGCCCTCGGCGCCGAGCAGAGCATGCCCTGGGAGCACGTGGACGACACGCTCACGCTGGTCCGGCGCCTGCGCGCCGAAGGCTGGACCGTTGTCTGCGCCGAGCAGACGGAGCATGCCGTGAGCCTGCCCGATTTCCGGCGCGAGCCGGACCGCCGCTATGCCGTCGTGTTCGGCAATGAGGTGGACGGCGTGCGGCAGGACGTCGTGGACGAGGCCGACCTGTGCGTGGAGATCCCGCAGTCCGGCACCAAGCATTCGCTCAATGTCAGCGTGTCCGTGGGCATCGTCCTGTGGCAGCTTTTCTTTGGCCGTTGACAAATTGTCATTGGCACGGACCTTGATTTTCATGAAGACGTCGCGGCTGGTCCGCGGCGTTTTGTGAATACAAATCAAAAACAATATTTATCATGATCAAACCTTTAGCAGACAGAGTCCTGATCGAGCCCAAGGAGGCTGAGACCAAGACGGCATCCGGTATTTACATTCCCGACACGGCGAAAGAGAAGCCCCAGCAGGGCACGGTCATCGCGGCCGGTCCCGGCAAGAAGGACGAGCCGATGGAGGTCAAGGTCGGCGACCAGGTCCTCTACGGCAAGTACGCCGGCACGGAAGTAACCGTCGAGGACAAGAAGTATCTTATCGTGAAGCAGTCTGACATTTTAGCAATTCTGTAATTATGGCAAAGGAAATCAAATTTGAAGTCGATGTCCGCTCCAAGATGAAGTCCGGTGCGGACGCGCTGGCTAACGCAGTCAAGGTGACCCTCGGTCCGAAGGGTCGCAACGTCGTTATAGAGAAGAAATTCGGTGCTCCCCAGGTGACCAAGGACGGCGTGACCGTCGCCAAGGAAGTCGAGCTGGAGGACCGTTTTGAGAATATGGGCGCCCAGATGGTCAAGGAGGTCGCCTCCAAGACCAACGAGCAGGCCGGCGACGGCACCACCACCGCCACCGTGCTCGCCCAGGCGATCATCAACGTCGGCATCAAGAACGTGACCGCCGGCGCCAATCCGATGGACCTCAAGCGCGGCATCGACAAGGCCGTCGCCTCCGTGGTCGACAACCTCAAGAAGCAGAGCCAGCAGGTCGGCGACGACTACTCCAAGGTGGAGCAGGTCGGCACCGTGTCTGCCAACAACGATAACTACATCGGCAAGCTCATCGCCGACGCGATGGCCAAGGTCGGCAAGGACGGCGTGATCACCGTCGAGGAGGCCAAGGGCACCGACACCGAGGTGAAGGTGGTCGAGGGCATGCAGTTTGACCGCGGCTACATCAGCCCGTACTTCATGACCAACGGCGACAAGATGGAGGCTGAGCTCAGCAATCCTTCCATCCTCATCACCGACAAGAAGATCTCCTCGATGAAGGACCTCCTCCCGATCCTCGAGCCCATTGCCCGCGAGGGCCGCGAGCTCCTGATCATCGCCGAGGATGTGGACGGCGAGGCGCTGACCACCCTCGTGGTCAACAAGCTCCGCGGTTCGCTCAAGGTGGCTGCCGTCAAGGCCCCGGGCTTCGGCGATCGCCGCAAGGAGATGCTCCAGGATATCGCCACCCTGACGGGTGCCGTCGTGGTGTCCGAGGAGCGCGGCTTCACCCTGGAGAACACGACCCCCGACATGCTCGGCAAGGCCGAGAAGGTGACCATCACCAAGGAGAATACCACCATCGTGGGCGGCGCCGGCGCCAAGGACGCCATCGCCGAGCGCGTGGAGTCTATCAAGAAGCAGATCGAGACCAGCACCTCCGACTACGACAAGGAGAAGCTCAAGGAGCGCCTTGGCAAGCTCGGCGGCGGCGTGGCCGTCCTCTATGTGGGCGCGACCACCGAGGTCGAGATGAAGGAGAAGAAGGACCGCGTGGAGGATGCCCTCAATGCGACGCGTGCCGCCGTGGAGGAAGGATACCTGCCGGGTGGCGGCGTGGCCTACATCCGCGCTGCGGCTGCCCTCGAGGGAATGAAGGGTGACAACGACGACGAGACCACCGGCATCCACATCGTGGCCAAGGCCATCGAGGAGCCGCTCCGCCAGATCGCGGTCAACGCGGGCGTGGACGGTGCCGTCATCATCCAGAAGATCAAGGAAGGCAAGGGCGACTTCGGCTACAACGCGCGCACGGGCGAATATGTGAAGATGTTCGAGGCGGGCGTGATCGACCCGACCAAGGTCTCCCGCGTGGCGCTGGAGAACGCTGCCTCCGTGGCAGGCATGTTCCTGACCACCGAGTGCGGTATCGTGGACATCCCGGAGCCCGCTCCGGCAGCCCCTGCGATGCCTGCCGGCGGCATGATGTAAAATTTTCTGCAAAAAAATTTGCAGGATAAAAAAAAGTAACTACCTTTGCGTCCCCTTTCGGAAACGGGGGGACGCAAAGTTCTTTTACAGCACTTCGGATCGCAAAAATTTTTCGAAAATTTCTTTGAAAAAATTTGCAGATTCAAAAATAGTAACTACCTTTGCAATCCCAATCGCAAGATAGGGTTGGCCATCAGCCGAAAGGCTGGTTTTTTTAGCGCCAAAATTGAAAGAGTTCATTGAAAAGACTGACAAGATAAGTACAAGCAAGTACCGAGAAACTAAGAATCGAGAGCGTTAATTTCTTTTGAAATTGATCGAGTGTCAGGAGAGACTAGAAGTATAAAAAATATACAAAGAAGGATCCTGGCTCAGGATGAACGCTAGCGGCAGGCTTAACACATGCAAGTCGAGGGGCAGCGCGAGGTAGCAATACTTTGGCGGCGACCGGCGAAAGGGTGCGTAACGCGTGAGCAACTTGCCCGTATCTGGGACATAAGCGGTGGAAACGTCGTCTAATTTCCCATAACAACAGAGGCCGCATGACCTTTGTTTGAAAGATCCGTCGGATACGGATGGGCTCGCGAGACATTAGCTAGTCGGCGTGGTAACGGCACACCGAGGCGACGATGTCTAGGGGTTCTGAGAGGAAGGTCCCCCACACTGGAACTGAGACACGGTCCAGACTCCTACGGGAGGCAGCAGTGAGGAATATTGGTCAATGGGCGCAAGCCTGAACCAGCCATGCCGCGTGAAGGAATAAGGCCCTATGGGTCGTAAACTTCTTTTGTGGTGGAGCAATAAGGTGTACGTGTACACCGATGAGAGTACATCACGAATAAGCATCGGCTAACTCCGTGCCAGCAGCCGCGGTAATACGGAGGATGCAAGCGTTATCCGGATTTATTGGGTTTAAAGGGTGCGTAGGCTGTGGGGAAAGTCAGGGGTGAAAGCCCGGCGCTTAACGCCGGAACTGCCTTTGATACTTCTCCGCTGGAATACGGATGCCGTGGGAGGAATGAGTAGTGTAGCGGTGAAATGCATAGATATTACTCAGAACACCGATTGCGAAGGCATCTCACGAATCCGTCATTGACGCTGAGGCACGAAAGCGTGGGGATCAAACAGGATTAGATACCCTGGTAGTCCACGCAGTAAACGATGATAACTAACCGTCGGCGATACACAGTCGGTGGCCAAGCGAAAGCGATAAGTTATCCACCTGGGGAGTACGTTCGCAAGAATGAAACTCAAAGGAAACTCAAAGGAATTGACGGGGGCCCGCACAAGCGGAGGAACATGTGGTTTAATTCGATGATACGCGAGGAACCTTACCCGGGCTCGAACGGCAAGTGAAGGAATAAGAGATTATGACGCCCTTCGGGGCACTTGTCGAGGTGCTGCATGGTTGTCGTCAGCTCGTGTCGTGAGATGTTGGCTTAAGTGCCATAACGAGCGCAACCCTTGTCGCCAGTTACCATCAAGTAGTGTTGGGGACTCTGGCGAGACTGCCACCGCAAGGTGTGAGGAAGGCGGGGATGACGTCAAATCAGCACGGCCCTTACGTCCGGGGCGACACACGTGTTACAATGGCGACTACAGAGGGAAGCCACCTGGTGACAGGGAGCAGATCTCGAAAAGTCGTCTCAGTTCGGATTGGAGTCTGCAACTCGACTCCATGAAGCTGGATTCGCTAGTAATCGCGCATCAGCCATGGCGCGGTGAATACGTTCCCGGGCCTTGTACACACCGCCCGTCAAGCCATGAAAG
>CADAND010000016.1 GCA_902789245.1 uncultured Bacteroidia bacterium | reverse complement strand
AGTCATGGCCCCGTTTTTTATGTTTTTGCACGATTTTTAAAAGAGATGAGCATCTTTTCAAGATTATTCCAAAACATTCTTATTAATAACCATATTATTATTTAACATTTCTGATTATTTGGAAGACACCCGGCAGTTATTTAGCTTTGTCCAGCCTGGAATTAGCAAGAAAACTAATATCAAACCAACCTTTTTTTAACTAAAAACCAACGAAAATGCTAAAGAAACTGCTGAAAGTTGCTGGTATCTTAATGGTATTCAGTACTTTATGTGGAGGTCTCTCTGCCTCTGCACAGACGCAAGCCATCAGCGGCAAGGTGATCGATACCGGCGGCCAGCCGGTCATCGGTGCAGCCGTCATGGTCCCCGGCACTACCAACGGTGCCACCACCGACCTGGATGGTAACTTCACCCTCCGTGTCGCAGCGGGCACCTCGCTGGAGGTCTCCTGCATCGGCTACACCACCCGCCGTGCCACGGCGGCCGACGGCATGACGGTCACCCTCGAGGATGACACGGAAATGCTCGAAGAGACCGTCGTCATCGGTTACGGTGTCCAGAAGAAGAGCGACCTGACCGGCTCCGTGGCTTCCGTCCGCGAAGCCGAGCTCCAGAACCGTTCGACCTCCGACGCCGCCGCCGCCCTCCAGGGCAAGGCCGCCGGTGTCCAGATCTTCAACGACTCCGGTGCTCCGGGCGAAGGATCCTCGATCCGCGTCCGCGGTATCTCCTCCAACGGCAGCTCCGGCCTCGGCCCGCTCCTCATCGTGGACGGTCTGAAGGTTGACAAGATCGACTACCTCGATCCTTCCATGATCGAATCCATGGAGGTCCTCAAGGACGCCGCCTCCGCCGCCATCTACGGTGCGCAGGCCGGCAACGGCGTCATCCTCATCACCACCAAGAACGGCGGGAACAACAAGAGCAAGGACGGCAACATCTTCTATAATTATAAGATCACCCTTTCCCAGCTCGGCCACCACGCCCAGGTCATGAACGCCAAGCAGTACATCGACTGGCAGCAGCAGCTCGGCAACCTGGGCTCCATCGACGACCTCATCGCCACCGGCGTGTGGGACGGCAAGACCGACACCAACTGGGCCGATGTCCTGTACGGGACGGGCGTGACCCACAACCACACCTTCGGCGCCCAGGGCGGCAACGACCGCGGCTCCTATTTCCTCTCCCTCAACTACGTGGACGAGGATGGTATGGCACGTGGCAACACCGATACCTACAAGCGCTTCACCGCCCAGATCAACGCCGACTACAAGATCAAGTCCTGGTTCCAGGTCGGCACCAACACTTCCATCGAGCGCCGCAAGCAGCAGAAGATCGGCGAGCACTCCGAGTATGCCGGCAGCAGCGCCGGTCTGCTGGGTACCCTCGTCATCGACCCGCTCACCCCGGTCTATTACACCTACGACGAGCTCACCAAGGACATGAAGAAATACGTGGACAACGGCGAGCGCAAGGTTTACGGCCCGGCCGACAACCCCGATCTGTACTACGCCGTCTCCAAGATCCTCGAAGGTGACGGTATCAACCCGCTCATCTACCGCGACCGCAACCAGAAGAAAGAAGAAGGCTGGCAGATCCGCGGTACCGTCTATGCGAACCTCACCCCGATCAAGGGTCTGGTGATCACTTCCCGCCTGGGCTATCGCATCAAGCAGAAATACGAGAGCAACTTCGAAGAGCCGTACCATGCCAATGCCAAGGCTTATTCGAAGAAATACACGATCAGCGCCAGCTCCTCGCAGGACTACTACTATCAGTGGGAGAACTTCGCCAACTACAACGTGACGATCGCCCAGAAGCACAGCATCGGCGCCATGGCCGGTATGTCCTACACCTATTCCGACAGCCGCGGCGTGGGAGCCAGCCTGGACGGCAGTGACCCGCTCAAGGGTTATGCCGAGAACTTCCGCTACCTCAGCCAGGACAACGGTTCCGGCACCAAGGGCATCAGCGGCGGCTCTCCGAGCCAGAGCGCCCAGATCTCCTACTTCGGACGTCTGATCTACAGCTACGACAACCGCTACAGCATCCAGGGCAACTTCCGTGCTGACGCCTTCGACTCCTCCAAGCTCTCCCTGAAGAACCGCTGGGGCTACTTCCCCTCCGTGTCCGCCGGCTGGACCATCAGCAACGAGCGCTTCATCAAGGACAATGTCGGCAAGGACATCCTGAGCCTCCTGAAGATCCGCGGATCCTGGGGTGTCAACGGTAACATCGCCGTTCTCTCCGGCTATCCCTGGTCCTCGGCCATCTCTTACAACAGCGCCAGCTACCAGTTCACCGACGCAGACACGGCCTCCCTGGGTTCCAAACCTTCCGGCCTGGCCAATCCTGACCTGACCTGGGAGACCTCCGTCCAGACCGACCTCGGTCTCGACCTGCGCATGTTCAACAACCGCCTGACCTTCGGTCTGGACTGGTACAACAAGGACACCCGTGACCTGCTCGTCAGCGTCTCCCCGGTGGCCGAGGTGGGTATCAGCCGCCACACCGTGAACGCCGGTTCCGTCAACAACACCGGTTGGGAGTTCGAACTCGGCTGGCAGGACAGCATCGGCGACTTCCACTACAGCATCAACGGCAACCTGTCCACCCTGAAGAACAAGGTGACCTATCTGGAGCCTTCCGTGGGCCATCAGAAAGGTTCCGACTTCGGTAACATGAAGTTCTCCACCTGGTTCGAAACCGGCTACCCGGTCTGGTTCTTCCGCGGCTACCAGTACGCCGGCGTCAACGCCGAGAACGGCAAGCCCGACTACTACGCCGCCGACGGCAGCCTCACCCAGGCTCCGGTCGATGCCGACATGGGCTACATGGGCAGCGCCCTCCCGCCTGTCAGCTTCGGTCTCACCCTCCACATGGACTGGAAGGGCCTCGACTTCACTGTGTTCGGTACCGGTGCCGCCGGGCATCAGCTGATGCCTTGCGTCTACCGCGTGGACCACAGCCAGATCAACTCCCTGGTTTACTTCTATGAAGAGTGCGGCAAGTCCCTCCCGAAGATCGAGAACATCCTGACCAAGGAATTCTGGAGCTCCTCCGCCGTCGTCTTCCGTGGCGACTTCTTCAAGATCAAGCAGATCCAGCTGGGTTACACCCTGCCCCAGAAGTGGACGAAGAAGATCATGATCAGCAACCTGCGCGTGTACGCCTCCATGGACGACTGGTTCGTGATCACCAAGTACCCGGGCTTCGACCCGGAGACCGCTTCTACCAGTTCTTCCAGCGGTATGGGCCTCGACAAGGGTTCCTATCCGAACTCGAGGAAGCTTATGTTCGGTATCAATGTTTCTTTCTAATCTGATTCGAATATGAAAAAGTATATCATTTTAGGCGTTTCCGTTGCCCTGGCGCTGTTCGCCACCACCTCGTGCAACCAGAATCTGCTGAACATTCCGCAAAAAGGCGTCATCAATGATGAAGATTTCTACAACACGGACGAGGACGCACAGTCTGCCCTCACCGCTGTCTATGACGAATTCATCTCGTTGATCAACGCCCAGGGCAGCAACAACCCGGCCTGGAACGTCGTTGTCAACGCTCCCGGCGACGAACTCTACTGGGGCGGCGGCAAGAAGAACGGTTCCAGCTCCGGCGGTCAGGAAATCAACGAATTCCGCAACACCTTCGACAGCACCATCCCGCACATCCGTGTGGTTTACAAAGGTCTCTATTCCCTGATCTACAAGGCCAACCTCGTCCTGGACAACTTCTACGGCGAGACCGGCGAGAAGTGCGACTCCCAGATCAAGAAGCAGTGCGTGGCCGAGGCCCGTGCGATCCGCGCCTGGGCGCACTTCAACGCAGCCGTCATCTGGGGCACCCCGCCGATGGTGGAGCACGTGCTGTCCAGCGACGCCCGTCCGACCAACTGCGACCACCAGGTCCTGATGGATTGGGTGATCTCCGAATTCAAGGCTGCGCTCCCCGACCTGCAGCCCCGTAAGGGCCCGGGCGACAAGAGCGGTGCCTTCCGCATGACCTCCGGCGCCTGCGAGGCCTTCCTCGGGAAAGCCCAGATCTTCAACGAGGACTGGGCCGGTGCCAAGACTTCCCTCAAGAACGTCATCGACTCCGGCAACTACGCCCTCGCGCCTACCTCCGACCTGCTGAACATGTTCCACAAGGTCGGCGACGGCAACTGCGAGAAAGTGCTCGAGATGAACTACGTCTACAAGGATGGCCTCAGCGGCGTGAAGTATCACTTCCAGCGCAACCAGGCCCTCTTCTTCCGCAACATCAAGGAATATCCGACGGTGCTCATCCAGGCCGGAGACGGCTGGGGCAACAACGTCAGCCCGACCCAGAAGTTCATGGACGCCATCATGAAGCATGAGCCCAACTCTGCCCGCCGCAAGGCCTGGTTCGCCTCTTATGAGGAGTGGCTCACCGAATACCCTTACGCGCTGAAAGCCGGCACGGTGGATGTTCCGGATGAGACCGGCAAGAAGAGCAAGGTTTCCTACAAGGCTGACGCAGACATGACCAAGGACGAGAAACTCATGGACTATCGCCGCGGCCTGAACTGCGAGAAGTATGACGAGACCTACGCCAACTACGGCTTCTACTTCATGAAACTGGCCCCGTGGGATTCCGACCTGATTCCGAACAACGCCACCGTCACCGAGGAGAACCGCATCATCATGCGCTACGCCGAGGTGCTCCTCCTCTACGCGGAGGCCTGCGCCATGAGCAACGACACGGACGGCAGCGGCCTCAAGGCCCTGAACGCCGTGGCCCAGCGCGCCGGCGCCCCGACCTACGACAAGCTGACCATGGACAATGTCAAGCAGGAGAAATGGTTTGAGCTCTGCTGGGAAGGAACCCGCTTCTGGGACCTCGTCCGCTGGGGCGATGCAGCCACGGTGCTGGCCTGGAAGAGCCACGACAAGACCCCTTACCTCGGCGACGAGTTCTACATCAAGGGATCCATGGGCAAGAAGACCTCCGGCAAGCCGCACAAGGCACGCATCTCCTTCATCGACGACGGTTGGGCAAAGAGCGGCGGCGGCTACAAGGCCGGCAAGCATGAGCTTTACCCGTTCCCGTTCGACGTCATCCAGATCAACCCCTGGAACGAAGAGACGAAAGAAGGTTTGAAGCAGAACCCGGGTTGGGAATAGTATTCCCGAAAACAAAACCCCTTTCAAGGGCCGTCCAGCAGGGCGGCCCTTTAAAATATGTCTCATACTTTCAAAAAAGTGTCCGACATTTAAAAATAGGTCAGCCGTTATTTGAAACTGCCTGAACCAGATACGAATCAAAATGCCCCCAAACTGAAACGCGCCGATATTGAATCCGACTATATTTGCTCGGGTTCAAAACCACGAATAGTCAGGTAGCACCAAAGTAATCAACCTTATATTCTAATCAAACCAATCTCCTTATGTTCAAAAAACTGCTGAAAGCTGCGAGTATCTTAATGATATTCAGCGCTTTATGGGGGGGTCTTGAGGCCTCCGCCCAGAATCGTGCCATCAGCGGTCAGGTGATTGATGCCGGCAAGCAGCCGGTCATCGGCGCCGCCGTCATGATCCCCGGCACCAACACGGGTGCAACGACTGACCTGGATGGTAAATTCAGCATCCAAGTCGCGCCGGGCACTCAGCTCGAAGTCTCCTGCATCGGCTACTCGACGATCACCGTCTCCGCTGCCGAGGGCATGGTCATCACGCTCCAGGAAGACAACGAGATGCTCGAAGAGACCGTCGTCATCGGTTATGGTACCCAGAAGAAGAAACTCCTCACGGGTTCCACTATTAATATTACCGGTGAAGACATCCAGAAGCAGAACACCACCAACGCCGTCGGTGCCCTCTACAGCTCCGTTCCGGGCGTGAACATCGTCCAGTCCAGCGGTCTGCCGGGTGCCAGCTATAACATCACCGTCCGCGGTATCGGCACCACCGGCAACTCCGACCCGCTCATCGTCATCGATGGTGTGGCCGGTGGCAAACTGGACGACCTCAACCCCGCTGACATCGAGTCCATCGACATCCTCAAGGACGCTGCCTCCGCCGCCATCTACGGTGCGCGTGCCGCCAACGGCGTCGTGCTCGTGACCACCCGCCAGGGCAAGGTCGGTGAGAAGAAAGCCACCGTCTCCTTCGACGCCTACTTGGGCTTCCAGGCCCCGAACACCAACGGTGTAAAGGTCGTTTCCGCTTCGGAATACCTGGATTTGGTGGACCGTGAATACATTGCAAAGGGCACCATTAAAGAGGGACAGCACTACTATGACATCGATAAGCTGATGCCTGTGCAGAAGCAGTGGATGGAGAAAGGCTTGTGGAACGGTACGGACTGGTTCAATTCCTCCATCAACCAGAATGCCCCCACCAACAACATCGTAGTGGGCATCACTGGTGGTGGTGATGCGGTGCGGTACTCTTTCAGCTTTACCAAATCCTATTCGGAAGGCACCCTGGGACTTCCCAAGCCGACCTATTATGACAGAATCACCATCCGCGGCAACACGGATTTCTCCATCCTGCGCAAAAACAACCGTGACGTCATCAAACTGGGCGAGAACGTGACCGTTTCAATCACGGACTCCCGCGGAATGACCACCAGCGGCCGTGGCAGCGATGTACACAACATGCTGATCAAGACTCCGCTCCTCCCGGCCTACGACCTGGACGGATCCATTTATACTTATGATAAGCAGCTTCGCGACAACTGGTTCGTCAAAGACGACGAAGTCAACCTGCTGCAACAAGCCGATCTGGAAGAAAGACAAGGCAAGGGTGTGCGCGTCCAGGGCAATGTCTATCTGGAAGTCAACCCGATCAAGGAACTCAAACTCCGCACTGCCTTTGGTTTCCGGGCCAACACCAACTATTCCCGTTCCTATACGCCGGCTTATCAGATTACGGCCACGAATGCCAAGGACTATGACAGCGTGAGCCAGAGCGCCAGTGTGTCCACCAACTGGACCTGGGAGCTCACCGCCAACTACAAGAAGACCTTTGCCAATGACCACACCGTGGAGGCCCTCGTCGGTACGTCCATCGAGTCCACCGGTTGGGGCATGAGCGTCAACGGCACCCGTTCCAACACCAAGTTCGGCACGTGGAACTCCGCCAACCTCAGTTCGGTCGAAGGCGCACTGACCAGCGACGAGCATGCGAGCATGGGCGGCGGCAATACCGTCCCTTACAACGACCTGCTCTCCTTCTTCGGCCGTGCGAACTACAGCTATAAGGATAAATATATGGTCACGGCCATTGTCCGTGCCGATGGTTCCTGCAACTTCGCAAAGGGCAACCGCTGGGGCGTCTTCCCGTCTGTCTCTGCCGGTTGGGTGATCTCTTCCGAGCCCTGGATGCAGTCCACCAAGAGCTGGCTCAGCTTCCTCAAACTCCGTGGCAGCTGGGGTCAGAACGGTAACTGCCGTATCAGCAACTTCCAGTACAACGGTACGATCTCGCTGGGCGGCTTCTACAACTTCTCCTATGATCAGCTGACCCCTGATGTCGCCGCCTATCCGGACAACATCGCCAATTCCAAGCTCTCCTGGGAGACCTCCGAGCAGCTGGCCCTTGGCTTTGATTCCCGTTTCTTCCGCAGCAAGTTGGGCGTCGTCTTCGACTGGTACCGCAAGGACACCAAAGACTGGCTGGTAACCCCGCCGGTCATGGGTATCGCAGGTGCCAACGCCTCCTCCATCAACGGCGGCGCCGTGCGCAACAGCGGCGTTGAACTGAGCTTCACCTGGAACGACAGCATCGGCGACCTCCGCTACAGCGTTGGCCTCAACGGCTCCTACAACAAGAACACCGTCCTCTACATCAACAACAGCGATGGTATCATCCACGGTGATGCCAAAATCCTTACCGAGAACGTACGTAACGGAGACGGCTTCCGTGCCGAACCGGGCAAGCCGATCGGTTACTTCGTGGGTATCAAGAGTGAAGGCATCTTCCAGAACCAGGCCCAGATCGACGACTACAACGCCAAGGGCTACGCCTTCATGAATGGTTACGACCAGGCCCAGCCGGGCGACGTGATCTGGGTCGACCAGAACGGCGACGGCAAGTATGACGAGAAGGACTGCGTCGAGATCGGCAACCCGCACCCGGACTTCACCATGGGCTTCAGCCTCAGCCTGCAGTGGAAGGGTATCGACTTCAGCGTGAACGGCTCCGGCGCCTTCGGTCAGCAGGTGATGCAGAGCTACCGCCAGTTCGCTCTCCAGGATCTGGAAGGTTTTACCAACAACTTCATCAACCGTCTGTGGACTGGCGAAGGCTCCACCAACAAGTTCCCGCGCTTCTCCGACGGTTCCAACAACAACTTCAAGTGCAACGGCTACAACAGCGACATCTGGGCCCAGAACGCTGACTATGTCAAGATCCGCAACATCACCCTTGGATTCGACTTCAAGAAGGTGTTCAAGAAGATCCCCTTCCAGCAGCTCCGCATCTTCGTGACGGGACAGAACCTCTTCACGATCACCGGTTATGACGGAATGGATCCGGAAGTTGGTACCGGCGCCCAGGGTTACAGCTGGTCTTCCGGCATCGACACCGGTTACTATCCCTCCCCGAAGGTTTACATGGCTGGCGTCAGCATCAAATTCTAAATCTGAAAGTATATGAAAAAGATATTTCTTACTTTGGCAGCATGCCTGCTGGTCGTTGTCAGCTGCGACAAGATCGACAGCCTGCTTGACACGACGAACTACCAGAAAGAGGATACTGCCTCTTTCCCCCAGAACGAGAAGGGCGCGGAACAGCTGGTCAACTCAGCATATTATTCGATGTTCACCTTCTACACCGGCAGTATCTTCCGTATCAGCCTGTTCCGGAATATGATTGCCAGTGATGACCTGTACGGACACGGCTCCGAGTCCTCTACTGAAACTTCTGCCGCCGACCGTCTGCTTGAGATCTCCGGTGACGAGAACAACTCTACGTGGGGTAGCTACTACAAGGCCCTCCACCGATGCAACTTTGCAATCGAGGCCATCTCCGCTCTGGACGACGCTCTTTTCACGGGAGACAACAAGAACTGGTACCTGGGTCAGGCTCACTTCATGCGTGGCTTCTTCCTCTGGGTGCTCGCCCAGCGGCACGAGACCTTCCCGTTGACGCTTACTTTTGACGTGGAGAATACGCCTAATGCCTCTGTGGATGAGATTTATGAAGCCATCGCCGCCGATCTAAAGGATGCCATCAACCTCATCCCGGCCAAATACGGCTACTCCAAGGATAACAACTATTGCGGCCGCGCCACGAAGTACGCCGCCGAGGCCCTCATGGGTCGCGTGTGGCTCTTCTACACGGGCTTCTACAAGAAAGACAACATGGCCGGCATCACCAAGGCTCAAGTGGTTGCCTGGCTGAAAGATTGTGCCAATACTGCGGTTTCCGGTTTCGATCTGGAGGATGACCCGCGCGAGATCTGGAGCTACACGAATGAATTCTCCAGTGGCTTTGCTTTTGGTACGGATTTCGGCACCTATGCCAGCAAGAACAATCTGCACTGGGTAGGCAACCACAGCAAGGAGACCATTTGGGGCGTTCATTTCCCGTTCAACACCCCTTCCGGCACAATGGCCTACAACCGCCTCGGCGAGTGGCTTGGCATGCGTAACGCTGCCAAGACAACCAACAAGGATATTTACCCGTATTCCGCTGAGTCCAACGGTAACGCCTCCGTTAACCCGCTCATGGTCAAAGAATGGTTTGAAGATGAGGATTACGGCCCGCAGGACAAGCGTTTCTATGGTTCTTTCCTGGCCGCCAACGAAAAATCCATTAAAAAGGCCTACCCGTGGTTCACGGAGGAGAAGGGTGCCTATATCGAGCTTCCCAACTTCAAGGGCGACAACAACAAGGAAGTGGAGAGAACCCTCTTCTATCCGAAGAAGTATGTGATGACGGTCAGCTACAAAGATGGCACGGGGAAGTCAATGAACAAGAACTTCTTCAATGCTCTCAATAGCGCAATCAGCAATAGCAAGAGCGGCAACAAGAACGACGCTATCTACATCCGCTTCGCCGATGTGCTGCTGATGCTGGATGAGCTGGAAGGCACCGTCGACGGCATGAACCGCCTGCGCAAGCGCGCCGGCCTGAAACCGTACGAAAGCTATTCCTTCGATCGTCTGCAGAAAGAGCGTCGCTACGAATTCGCTTTCGAAGGCATCCGTTTCAACGACCTGCGCCGTTGGTATCCCGACACGGCCGGTGACATCATCCAGAAGAACCAGGATGGTGGCTATGTGGAGTTCAAGGGCAATATCGTTCCGGACGGATATCGCGAGATGCCGGGCAGATCCTTCTCCCAGCGCTACGCCCAGACGCACGGTTTCTGGATGATTCCGATGAGCCAGATCACGCTTCAGGAAGGTATGCTCAAGCAGCACGCCGGATTCGAAGAAGGTGACAATTGGATCTTCACCAATGGTGACCTTCCCTATTACGACGTTATCAAGAAATAAAGGCTTGTCCTTATAAGGCGAATACTCACCAACCTCTTTTAAGAGCCGCTCCCCGCCGGGGCGGCTCTTTTTCTTTCCGCTTTTCCGGAAAGATCGTATCTTTGCAGCATGATGGATCCCGACGAAAGATACATGCGTGAGGCCCTGCGCGAGGCGCAGGCGGCCGGAGCGGAAGACGAAGTGCCCATCGGCGCCGTCGTCGTGTGCCGCGGACGCATCATCGCGCGCGGGCACAACATGACCGAGCGCCTGCACGATCCCACGGCCCACGCCGAGATGATCGCGCTGACCGCCGCCACGGAGGCCCTGGCGGGCAAATACCTCGACGAGTGCACGCTGTACGTCACCGTGGAGCCCTGCCCCATGTGCGCCGCGGCGCTCTGCTGGGCGCAGCTCGGGCGGCTGGTTTACGCCGCGCCCGATCCGCGCCGCGGCTATTCCCGCTTCACCCCGTCCCTGCTGCATCCCCGCACCGAAGTCGCCTCCGGCCTGCTCGCCGAAGAATGCGGCACACTGGTCTCGGATTATTTCAAGCAGAAACGATAATTTTTGCTATCTTTGCACCCGGAATTGAGGTATGGTGTAATGGTAGCACTACAGATTTTGGTTCTGTCTGTTCTGGTTCGAATCCGGATACCTCAACAAGAAAGCTGGCTCTAATGGCCAGCTTTCTTTGTTGAGGTACGTCCACTTCGTTCTAACGGGGGAAGAATCCCCCGACACCCCCTCGGTCGCTTCGCTCCGATCGCTGGCTCAGATGGCCAGCTTTCTTTGGCTAGAAAACCAGCAGGAAGAGGCCGGCGGCGAGGGCGGCGCCGACAATCGGGCCGGCGACGGGGATCCAGCTGTAGCTCCAGCCGCTGTCGCGCTTGCCCGCGATGGGCAGCACCGCATGGGCGCAGCGCGGGGCGAGGTCACGCGCGGGGTTGATGGCGTAGCCCGTGGCACCGCCCAGCGACATGCCGATCGACATGATCAGGCAGGTGACGGGCAGGGAGCCGATCGAGCCCGTGGAGGCGTTCACACCCGCGACGGAGAAGGCGTTGCCGTTCGTACCGAGCGCCAGGATGACGAACACCAGCAGGCAGGTGGCGATGGTCTCGCAGAGGAAGTTGCGCCAGTTGTTCGCGATGGCCGGCATCGTGCAGAAGGTGCCGAGGATGGTGTCCGGCTGGTCGGCAGTAGCCTTGTAATGATCTTTATAGAATACCCACACGAGCACGGCGCCCGCGAAACCGCCCAGCATCTGGGCGACGATGTAGCCGGCGACGGAGGCCCAGGGGAAGGTGCCCGCGAGGGCGAGGCCCAGGGTGACGACGGGGTTGAGGTGCGCGCCGGACACCGGTCCGGCGATGAGCACGCCGATCATCACGGCGAAGCCCCAGCCGAGGGTGATGACCACCCAGCCGGCGCCTTTCGCCTTGGAATGGTTGAGGGAGGAGGCGGCGCAGACGCCGTCGCCGAGCAGCACGAGCACGAGCGTGCCGAGGAATTCGAAGAGGTATTGTTGCATAGTCTAAAGGATTAGCGGGTTAACGTGCGGCTGATGGCATCCTTCCAGCCCTGCTTGAGCGGATCCATGTTGGTGTCGGACGGGACGAAAGTGCGCTCTGTCTGCCATTGGGCGCGGATTTCGCCTAGCGAGCCCCAGTAACCGACGGCCAGGCCCGCCAGATAGCAGGCGCCCAGGGCGGTGGTCTCCGTAATCTGCGGGCGGATGACGGCGGTGCCCAGGATGTCGGCCTGGAACTGCATCATGAGGTTGTTGCGCGAGGCGCCGCCGTCCACCTTGAGTTCGGACAGCACGATGCCGGCATCTTTCTCCATCGCACCCACGATGTCCATCGTCTGGAAGGCGATGCCCTCCAGCGTGGCGCGGGCGATATGGGCGGCGGTGGTGCCGCGGGTGATGCCGCAGATGACGCCGTGCGCGTACTGGTCCCAGTACGGGGCGCCCAGGCCCGTCATGGCCGGCACGAAATAGACGCCGCCGTTGTCGGGCACGCTGGCGGCCAGCGCCTCGATTTCCGCCGAAGAGCGGATGACGCCGAGCCCGTCGCGGAGCCATTGCACGGCGCTGCCGCCCACGAAGATGGAGCCCTCGAGGGCGTAGTTGACCTTGTCGCCGATCTTCCAGGCAACGGTGGTCAGCAGGTTGTTTTTAGACAGGATGGGCTTCTCGCCCGTATTCATCAGCAGGAAGCAGCCGGTGCCGTAGGTGTTCTTCACGGAACCGGGCGTGGTGCACATTTGCCCGAACAGGGCGGCCTGCTGGTCGCCGGCGATGCCGGCAATGGGAACTGCATGCGCGAAGATCGTCGTCTTCGTTTTGCCGTAGACCTCGGAAGAGGAGCAGACGCGCGGCATCATCGAAAGCGGCACGCCGAGCAGGTCCAGCAGCTCCTGGTCCCACTCCAATGTGTTGATATTGAACAGCATCGTGCGCGATGCGTTGGACACGTCGGTCACGTGCACCGTGCCCTTGGTCAGCTGCCAGACGAGCCAGCTGTCCACCGTTCCGAAACGCAGCCGGCCGGCTGCCGCCTTCTGCCGGGCGCCCGGGACGTTGTCCAGGATCCATTTGATCTTGGTGCCGGAGAAGTAGGCGTCGATGATGAGGCCGGTTTTCTCGCGGATCTTGTCCACGAGTCCCTGCGCCTTCAGCACGTCACAGAACTCAGACGTGCGACGGTCCTGCCAGACGATGGCGTTGTAGACCGGCGCGCCCGTTTCGGCGTCCCAGACGATGGTCGTCTCGCGCTGGTTGGTGATGCCGATGGCGGCGAGGTTCTTGCCGTTGATGCCGATCCTGGAGATGGCTTCGGCAATCACGGCCGCCTCGGACGACCAGATCTCCATCGGGTCGTGCTCCACCCAGCCGGGCTGGGGGAAGTATTGCGTAAACTCCTGCTGGGCCGTGGAGCAGATGTTGCCACGGTGATCGAAAACGATGGCGCGGGAGGAACTGGTCCCCTGGTCGAGCGCCAGGATGTATTGGTTCATGATTCAGTAGGTAAAGGTTATCAGTCATACAAAGATAACAACAAAAAGGAGGAAAAGGAATTATTTGCTATCTTTGTCAGACAATAACCACGATTATTTGCAATGAAAAGACTGATCACGCTCGCGCTGCTCCTCGCAGCGGTCTGCTCCGCTTCCGCCCAGGAAGAAATCAGAAAAACCGGTCTCAACTTCGGCCCGCTGCCCGCGGTCAGCTACTCTTCCGACCTCGGCTTCCAGTACGGCGCCCTGTTGGACATCTATCAATACGGAGACGGTACCGTCTATCCCGATTATCTTTGGAAGATCAACGTGGAAGCATCCCGCTATACCAAGGGAAACTCGGTGCTCCACGCCTATTTCGACAGCAAGTCCCTGATCCGGGGTCTGCGCGTTTCCGCCGACCTGACGTATCTGGGCAACAAGACGACCAACTTCTACGGCTTCAACGGCGCCGCCTCCCTGTTCGTCCCGGACCTGAACAAGATCGTGGACGGCCACGGTTTCTACCTGATGCGGCGCGATGACATCCGTTTCGAACTCACGACGCAGGGCCGGATCGGTTCGGGCCACTGGGGCTGGGTCGCCGGCATCGCCTTCAACAGCTACAAGACGGGGCACGCCGTCAACAAGAGCCTGGATATCAACAGCGACTATTCCCTCTACGACCTCTATGTCAACTACGGCATCATCCCGATCGAGGAAGCCTACGGCGGCAACCATCTTGACATCAAGCTCGGCGTCGTCTACGACACGCGCGACCACGAGAACAACCCGACCCGCGGTACCAACATCGAGGCCTTCCTTTTCGGCTCGCCGGACTTCCTGAACGGCAAGCGTACTTACCGCAACGACTACCTCAAGCTGGCCATTCACCTCCGCCAGTTCTTCCCGCTGGGCGACCGCGTCGTGTTCGGCGCGCACCTGGCCTTCCAGGGCTTGCTGGCCGGCAACGCGCCCTTCTATTCGCTGCAGACCATCCAGCCGGTCAATCGCAAGAACGTCATTACCGACGGCCTGGGCTCCATCAGTTCCGTCCGCGGTACCGTGGCGAACCGCCTGCAGGGCAACAGCTACGTCTGGGCCAACCTGGAGCTCCGCTGGACCTTTGCGAAGTTCCGCTGGATCAACCAGAACTGGGCGCTCGCCACGAACCCGTTCATCGACCTGGGCATGGTCGTGGTGCCTTACCGGCTGGAGCAGATGAAGGGGCTGGGCCAGGATCTGAAAGACTTCCCGGTCGCTTCCGTGGGCGGCAAGGATTACTTCGCCTCCGACTTCTACACCGGCCGCACGGACGGGCTCCACACGAGCGCCGGTCTCGGCCTGCACGTCATCATGAACCAGAACTTCAACATCAGCTTCGAGTTCGGCAAGTCTTTCTACGACGGCAAGAGCTTCGGCTGGAAGAACAACGACGGTTCCGGCATCGGCATGAAGATCGGCCTGAACTACATCTTCTAGCCCATAGAAAAAAGGCTTGCCGTGCGTTGGCGTTGTGGAGGGCGGTGTTACCGCTTCTCCTGCTTGAGCGTGAGGCCCATGAAGACGATGGCGAGGACGCAGGCGGCGATAAGCAGGACGAAGGTCACGCTCCAGCCTGCGGTCTGCGCGACCCAGCCAATGACGGTGTTGGCGAGGATGAAGGTGCCCAGGAAGTAGCCGAAGAAGCCGGTCAGGCCTGCGGCCGTGCCGGCGGCGTTCTTCGGCGCCAGGTCAAGCGCCTGCACGCCGATCAGCATCACCGGCCCGTAGATGAAGAAGCCGATGCCGATCAGGCTGATAATCACGATGGTGAGATTGTCCAGATTGAGCCAGTACAGCACGATAAACACCAGCACCAGCGCCATGAAGAGCATCGTGGGCATGGCCCGGCGCCCATGGAAGAGCTTGTCGGAGAGCCAGCCGCAGAGGAGCGTGCCCGGGATGGCCGCGAACTCATAGGCGAAATACGCCCAGCCGGCGCTCTTGAGGTCGATCCCCTTCTCCGTCAGGATGGTCGGCGCCCAGTCCAGGCAGCCGTAGCGCACCATGTACACGAAGGCGTTCGACAGGGCGATGAACCATAAAAACCTATTGTTGAGCACGTGCTGGAAGAGGATCTCCTTCGTGGATAGCGTCTCCTCGTGCTTCTCGGAATAATTCTTCGGATAATCATTGCGCCAGGCCTCCACGGACGGCAGGCCGCAGGACTGCGGCGTATCGCGCAGGAGCACGTAGGCGAGCAGCGCGATAAAGAGCGCCACGGCGGCCGGGAAGGCGAAGGTGCCGATCAGGAAATAGAGCTCCTCATGCGAGCCGTAGAACCAGCTGCCGAACCAGGCGGCGCCGTACGTGGCCATCGGCCCCACCAGGGCGCCGCCCACGTTGTGCGCGCAGTTCCAGATGCTCATCATCGTGCCGCGCTCGCCCGGGGAGAACCAGTGCGTCATCACGCGGCCGCAAGGGGGCCAGCCCATGCCGTTGAACCAGCCGACGAGGCAGTTCAGCACACCCATCACCACGATGGCAAGGGCCTTGTGCTCCGCGCCGATCCACTGGATCGGGACGATCATGAAGCACATCGAAATGGCCGTCAGGATGAGCCCCAGGGGCAGGAATACCCGCGCGTTGGAGCGGTCGGACACGCTGCCCATCAGGAACTTGGACAGGGCGTAGGCCGCGGCGTTCAGGCCCAGCACGAAGCCCAGCTCCGTCTTCTCGAAGCCGAGCGGCGCCATGGCCGGGATGGCCATCGAGAGGTTCTTGCGGACCAGGTAGAATCCGGCGTAGCCGATGAACGCGCCCAGAAAGACCTGCAGGCGCAGACGCTTGTACTTGGCGTCGGCCTCGGGGCCGGTCTCGGCCGGCTTGTACGCCGGCTGCTTGAGGAACGGGAGCATGCTATCTTACGGTTTGAATCAAAACGTCAGGATAATTGGAGATGATGGCCTCCACGCCGCAGTCCACCAGGCGCAGCATCTCGGCCGGATCGTCCACCGTCCAGGGGACGACACCGATGCCGTGCGCGTGGCACCAGGCCACATTCTCGGCCGTCACGACGCTGGACTCCGGGCTCCACCACTGCGGGATGAAATCCAGGTTCTGCAGCAGCGCCTCGATGTCGCCGCCGTCGTAGTCCTCGGTCAGGTAAGAGAGCGTGAGCTCCGGCCACTGCGCGTGCATGTAGTTCAGCGCACGCGTATCGAAGCTCTGGACGATCAGGCGTTTGCCGAGGTTCTTGGAGAGCAGCAGCGGCACGCAGGTGTCGCAGAAGACATGGTACTCGGGCCAGAGCATCCCCTCCCCCTCACCGGGCCAGGATTTGATCTCGATATTGTAGTTCACAGGCTTCTTCGCGTAGCTCTCGGCGAAGTCAATCAGATCGGACGCCAGCGGCTTGCTGACGGCCATCTTCGCCTGGCCGGGCCAGCGCTCCACGAAGCGCTGCCCCACGTCGTATTTCGCGATGCTGTCGTAAGGCATCGTGTAGAGGTATTCTTTCTCGTCCTCTTCCTGGATCAGCGATCCGTCCGGACGCGTGGAGTAGCGCGGATGGAAGTAGCTGTCGTGCGAGACCACCACCTGTCCGTCCTGCGAGAGATGCAGGTCGAACTCGAGCGTATTCACGCCCAGGTCGAGGGCGTTCTGCATCGCGGGAATGGTGTTCTCGGGCATCAGGCCCGCGCCGCCGCGGTGCGCCTGCACGTCGATGACTGGCTTGCTCTGGCAGGCCGCCAGAAGGATCAGGGGAAGAAGGAACCAGCGTTTCATAGGATGGCGTCAGCTAAAATGGATATCGGGTTCTGCACGGAATAGCCCGTGGACATTTCTATCTGCCACTTGCAGGTCTCGCAGTCGCACGCGACGACCTCAGGATCCACAGCGCGGATCTGCTCGAAGAGCGGCGCGCCGATGGCCTGCGAGGCCTCGTAGTTCTCTTTCTTGAAGCCGTAGGTGCCGGCGATGCCGCAGCAGGCGGAGTCCAGCAGCGTGAACTCCACACCCGGAATCATCCGGAGCAGCCGCTCGGAGAAGACGCCCCAGCCCAGGCGCTCCATGTGGCAGGGCACGTGGTAAGCCACCTTCTTGTGGTAGTCGGGCTTGAAGCGCAGCGTGGCGCCGGCTTCCAGCCGCTCGAACACGAAGCGCGTGGCCATCTGCACGGCGTCCCGCACGTCGGCGTTGTCCACGCCCAGCAGATTGGGATACTCGTCGCGCAAGGTCATGGTGCAGCTCGATGAGGTAGTCAGCACCTTCATGCCCGTGGCGGCGCCCGCCTTGCGCAGGCACTCGATGTTGTGCACCGCGTTCTTCGTGGCGCGGGCGGACATGCCGTTGGTGATCATGGCGATGCCGCAGCACTTCTCCCCGTCCAGCAGCTGGACGCCCACGCCCAGCGCGTTCAGCACCTTGACCAGGTCCTTGCCGAGCTGGGGATAGTTGTAATTGACATAGCAGCCGTGGAAGTAGGCCACCTGATCGAGGTACATGGCCTGCTCCTTCGCCCGGCGCTTCAGCCAGAATTCGAAGCTGCAGCCGCTGTATTTCGGGAACACGCGCCGGTGGTCGATCTGCAGCGTGGCGTCCAGGACGCTGCGCGTCAGGCCGAGGCCGGTCACGCCATTCACCACCGGCGCGAGCGGACGCGTCACCGTGCCCATCAGGTCGGTGGACGCCAGGATGCGGTCGCGCAGCTTCGGCGCGGAATGGTCATATCTGATGCGCGCGGACTGGATCAGGTCCGCCACGTCCACGCCGGACGGGCAGGCCACTTCGCAGCGCTTGCAGTTCATGCAATATTTCAACGCATAGTGGAAGAAGTACGGATCCTTGAGGCGGAGCCGCTCTCCGTCCGGGCCGGCCTGCTTGGGGCCGGGATAGCGCGGATTGACCTGGAGCACAGGACAGTAGACCGTGCACACGGTGCACTTCATGCACTCCTCGAAATTGTGCTTGCTGCTGGTCTTCTCTTGATGTCTCATAGGCTTTCCAGGATTTTATCGACAGCGAGGAAGGCGGTGCGGATGGCGAGTCCGGCGCCCGAGCCGAGCTCGGGGCGCGTGCCGCCCAGCACGGAGCCGATGGCGTAGAGGTTCCCGCGCGGCTGCCCGTCCACGAGGGGATGCAGCGTCACGTCGGTCCTGACGCCGTACTGCATGTACGGCTGGTCGCCGACAAACTCCTCATTGTACCAGGCGTTGCGGTCCTCGTCGAAGTCCACGTCCACGCCGAAGACCGGCTCCCAGACGCGGAACGGATTGGACCGCAGGCCCTTGGAGAAGAAGCCGCCGGAGGCGAGGATGAAGTGCGACGCCTCCAGGGCGTGCGCCTCCAGGTTGTGCGTCCGCACGCTCAGGATCTTATTCCCCTCCACCTGGGCTTCCACGGCCTCGTCGCCACCCAGGTACGTGCCGCCGAGCACTTCGTAGCGGCGCTTGAGGAGCCGCTGCGTGCGGATGCCCGGGATCGACGGGGGCATCGTGCCGGCGAAGACCACGCGCGCGGGAATCTCCTGGCGCAGGTGCTCCGGCACGGACGCGTCCTGCAGGCCGAAGAGCTGCGGCAGGATCACGGCGTCCTCGTCCTGGATCATCAGGCGGATCTGCTGGACGATCTTCTTCCAGTCGCGGTCCACCAGGCGCGCCAACTGGACCGAGCGCCGCTCCACGGAGCCGTCCTGCAGCTCCTCCGGCAGGTCCAGGGAGCACAGGCGGCACTGGATGCCCTGCTTCTCCAGCCCTTCCGCCAGGAAGGCGGGAAAGAAATCCAGGTAGCCCGGCACGCAGGCCAGCAGCGCCTTGTCGGCGAATTTCGCCTCGGGGAAGAGGCTGATATCCTCCAGCGAGAGCTCCGCTTCGCGGAAGGTGCCCAGCGGCGTCAGGCGCACGCCGGGATTGTAATGCACCCGGATACCGGCGCCCGCGAAGAGCGCGGTCAGCCGCTCCGGCGCCTCCTTCATGGACTCGAAGCTGCCGGAGAAAAAATGCAGGGCGTTCTGCCCGGTGCTGACGATGGCGGTGCTGCGGCCTGCCTGCTGCAGGCTGATGCCGGCTACCAGGCCGGCCAGGCCGCCGCCGATGATGACAGTATCGAATCTCATAAGCCCAACACGTGTTTATAGACCCACTGCGTGTATTCCGCTTCGCGGAGCGATTCGCCCCAGCCAATGGGGAAATTGCCCTTCCAGCGCTCGCCCATGAACTTGAGCAGGTCGGCGCGCTCGCGCGCGGCGCAGTCCTGCGCCTTGGCCAGCAGGCCGGCCGCACGGCAGGCGCAGAATTCGCCCTGGCAGGTGCCCATGCCGACGCGGGTGCGGCGGCGCAGGTCCGTCAGCGACGACACGCCCATGCGCTCGAATGCGTTATTGACTTCCCAGACCGGCACTTCCTCGCACTCGCACACGAGCGCTTCGTCCTGCCGGCTGCGTTTCGGCACCTCGGACACGACGGAGCCCAGGCGGGCCGTCGCGGCCTTCTGCGCCGTCGAGGGCGCTTCCCAAATCTGGCGGGCCAGCTCTTCGTAGCTGCGCCCCTCCGAGCCGGGCAGCGGGGTCGTGGCCGTCTCGCAGGCCTTGTTCACGCCCAGCTTGCTGCAGACCAGGTCCGTGGCCATCTCGGCCATCAGGCGATAGGTCGTCAGCTTGCCGCCCGTGATGGTCACGAAGCCCTTCAGGCCGTCGCGCGTCTCATGGTCGAGGCAGACGATGCCGCGGGAGATGTTGCGCCCCGTCGGGTCGTTGTCGTCGCTGACCAGCGGGCGTACGCCCGCGAATGCCCGCAGGATGCGGGTCTCGGACAGGGCTGGCGTCAGCTTGGCGCCTTCGGTGACGAGGAGCGTCACCTCGTCCGGCGTCACGGACACCTTGTGGCAGTTCTCCAGCGGGATGCGCGTGGAGGTCGTGCCGATGATGCAGACCGTGTCGCCCGGCACGAGGATGTCGGCGTTGGACGGTTTGCGGCAGCGGTTGATGACCATGTTGTTCACGCGGTGCGCGAAGATCAGCAGGGCGCCCTTGGACGGGAACATCCCGACCTGCACCCCCGCCATCTGCGCGACCTCCTGGCCCCACACGCCACAGGCGTTCACCACCACCGGCGCGTAGTAATCCGTCTCGCGGCCCGTCTGGACGTTGCGCGTGTGCACGCCCCGGATGGTGTCGCCTTCGCGGATGAAGCCGGTCACTTCCGTGCGCAGGCGCACCTGGGCACCGCGCAGCTTCGCGTCCAGCATGTTGGAGGCGCACAGGCGGAACGGGTCCACGCTGGCGTCCGGCACGCGCACGGCGCCGATGAGGTCCGGGTTGACGGACGGCTCCATCTCGCGGGCCAGTTTCGGGTCTATGATTTCCGCGCCGATGCCCGCCTTGCGGCAAGCTTCGACGAAAGTATGCTGATAGGAGAGGTCATCCTCCGGGAGAGAGATGAACAGGCCGCCCGTCGGCTCGATGCAGTGCGCCGCGATGCGCCGGAGGATCTGGTTCTCTGCGATGCACTCGGCCGCCGACTCGGGATCGTTCACGGCATAGCGGGCGCCGGAGTGCAGCAGGCCGTGGTTGCGGCCGCTGGCTCCTGTCGCGATGTCCGCGCGCTCGATCAGCAGCGCGCGCAGGCCGCGCATGGCGCAGTCACGCATCGTGCCCGCCCCTACGACGCCGCCGCCCAGGATGATGACGTCAAATTCTCTTGGATCCATTAAAAAACTTCTTATCCTGCAAATTTACGAAATCTTCGTTATCTTTGCAGGGCTTGTAACAACATATTGTTACAAATGACGTTCATTTCGATATGAAAAAGAAAAAATTCACCCGACTTATCGTCATCATCGCGGCCGTCTGGGCTGTCTTCAGCCTTGCGGCAGGCACGTTTATGAGCCGCTACGCCCTCAATCCCGCGCCGCACGGCGTCGAGGACATCGGGCGCACCCGCCACAAGGCGGACTCCCTCATGCCCGGCAGCACGGCCTGGTACGACTCCCTCAAGGTGGCAGGCATCCTAAAGGACACCACCATCGCGGGCCACCGCGACTTCAAGGTGCACGCCTGCTACGTGGGCGCGAAGGATCCCGCCAGCGCCCGGGGCACGGCCATCGTCGTGCACGGCTACAAGGACAACCACATCGTGTTCATGTACCTGGTGCGCATGTACCGCGACGAGTTCAACTACAACGTCCTCTTCCCGGACCTGCAGTACCACGGCTATTCCGAAGGCGACCACATCCAGATGGGCTGGTACGACCGCCTCGACATCGAGAAATGGATCCCGGTCGCACACGACATCTTCCAGGATGATTTCATGGTGCTCCACGGCGTGTCCATGGGCGCCGCCACGGTCATGATGACCAGCGGGGATCCCCTCCCCGACTACGTCCGCTGCTTCGTGGAGGACTGCGGCTACGCATCCGTCATCCGCCAGTTCAACAACAACCGCCGGCAGGATTTCCGCTTCATCCCGCCCGACGTGCTCCAGAGCGCCAGCCTCGTGACCCGGCTGAAATACGGCTGGGGCTTCTGGGAAGCCTCTCCCGTCAAGCAGCTCGCCAAGTGCGACCGCCCGATGCTCTTCATCCACGGCGACGCCGACGACTTCGTCCCCTTCAGCCACCTGCAGCTCAACTACGACGCCAAGACCAGCGGCTACAAGGAGATGTGGGTCGCCCCCGGCGCCGTCCACGCCAACTCCTACGCCAAGTATCCGAAAGAGTACACCCAGCACGTCCGCGACTTCCTCGCGAAGGTCAAGGCGATGAACTAGATTTTTCTACCCGGTGCTTCCGGCAGAGCCTGTGGGGCTGCAGCCATCCAAGCAAAAAATGCTTGTCTGCCTGCACCCCACAGCCTTTTTCTGCCTCCAGCACCATGCGGCAGCCGACCCCACACACGCTCCCCACGGCCCCCGACGGCGCAGGCAAACGGCCACAGGCTCCCGCACGGCCCACGCACCGGCTGCCGCAAACCATCATCTGCGACTAGCGGTTCCCCTTCGCGCGGTTGTGCGTCTTGCACAGCATCTGGCAGTTGCCGATGTCGGTGGCGCCACCCTTGCTCCAGGCCGTCACGTGGTCGGCATCCATATCCTTCAGGTCCCAGATTTTGGTGTGGTTCGCATCATGGCCAATGGCGCAGAGTGGGCAGTTGGATTCGCCTTTCTCGCGGGCAGCAGCCGTTTGCTGCGCGTAGACGGCCTTCTTGGTCGGCTCATCGAAGACGCGCACGTTCAGCAATTTCGTGTTCTGGCAGCCGTCCAGGATGTATTCGTAGATGCCCTTCTTCTCCTTCACGTAGAAGCTCTCGTAGAGTTCACGGACTTTGGTGGCCACTTCGGTGGGGTTGTAGGCCGTGCGGTGGTAGCGCTCGTAGAGCTCGCCCCACTTCAGGCCGCACATTTCCTTCTCCGGGGTGATGTCGAAAACGGAGGTAATCCAGTCGATCACGGAGGTGAAATAGGCCTTCAATTCAGCGATGCTGTCATCATACCGATGCGCGGCCATGTATTCTTCCACATGGCCCCGGCTCACCCAGTCCAGCGCCGCCTCCAGGTAGTCCTGCCGCTTAGCGGAACCCGGGATGAAGCAGCTCCATTTGTTGATGTTGGTGTTGTTGGAGTTGGAGAATTCTTCCTTGGCCTTCGTCACGAACGGTCCGGAATAAACGGCGTTCAGGGTCTCCTGGTTGTTCAGCGGAATGCCCACGATGTTGATGGTTCGGAACCAGTCCTTGATTTCTTTCTCCGTGCCTTCGCAAACGTAGATCAGCAACTTGGTATTTAGGAACTTCTCCTGCTCGTCCGGATTCAGCGCGCTGAAGTACCACGGCCGGCCGTCGGCGTCAATCCACGCGAACTTTTCCGTCAGGAAGCGCCCCAGCGAAGTGATTCGCTGCTGGCCGTCGAGCACCTCGTAGCGGTCTTCGCCGACTTTGGAGAAATAGATGAGGCCCAGCGGATAGCCGTTCCGGACGGACTGGATCACGTCCACCTCCTTCTTGCCGCCATTCTCGGCGTAGAGATAATGACGCTGGAATTCCGGCTGGATGGTCAGTCGGCCCGACAGGCCATACAGGCCCTTGCCTTCATATTCGTTATACTGGAATCCTTTGCAAATGTCGCCAATCGTCCAATCGGTTACAAGTCGTGCTATCATAGTGATTTTTGTATTTTCTTGATTACAATTCTTTCATACAGACGGAGCAATTGGCCATTCTCTTCTACGTAAAATCGCGGACCGCCTCCAGCTTTGCCGAGCCTCTTTTTAATAACGTTCATATCAGCAAGCTGCAAACTATGGCCAACAATCTCAAATTGCTCCGGGCAATATCTATCGAGAAATGAAATGGGAACACCCATAGCGCCATTATAATCATAAGGGATAGCATCTGAGTAAGGCACCTCCAAAGCATCGTAATTAATGTAATGCCGGTACCCCGTCTCTTGGATTTCCCGGTGCTTAGCAAAACGCTCATTGTCCTTCATGGACATGAGTTTCATTGATTCGTGCCGTCGTCCATGCTCAAGATTTGTAAACCATCTTACGCCTTTGACGCGGATGTACTTCTTTCCTTTTTCATCAACACGCCATCCAGCAGCTTCGATCGGATAGGATTCTGGGACCATAAATTCTCGATCGCCACTGGATATAGAAGGGCCATACCACAATTTATTATCGCGGATAAGTGGGAAAACTTCCTTATAAGAAATAGCATTCATGCTACCGATAATAAGGATTTGTTTTTGGGCGGAAACACACCATGCCAAGAACTCCCGGAAAAGACTAAACGGCGGATTCGTCACGATGATATCGGCCTGGTCACGGAGAGCGCAGACTTCCGGGCTACGGAAGTCGCCGTCACCCTCCAGGTAGTGCCACTCCAAGTCGTCGATGTCGATGCGCCCGCTGCCATTGGTGTCGCGGGTGAGTTCGAAAATCTTTCCCTTGATGCGGGTCTTGTCGATGTCGAACAACGGGCTTTCCGTCTCGAAGAGGGTGGGCTCGTAGTCCTTGTACTTCTTGCTCTCGACGGCATAGGACGTGCTGATGAGCCGTTTCAGACCCAGACGCTCGAAGTTCTGGGCGAAGAAACGGGTGAAGTTGGACCACTCGGGGTCGTCACAAGGCAGGAGGACTGTCTTGTCACGGAAGGTGTCCGGGTTGTACTCCAGGTAAGCATTGACTTCCTTCTGAATGTCGGCGTACTGGGTGTAAAACTCGTCGTTCTTGGCAGCCTTAGCGGCGCCAAGATTCGTGTTGTTGGCCATAAGCTGCGCTTCTCATGGCACTTGCGACTTAACTCGGTGGGAGGCATGGACTTTTCCAATCCATGCCCTGGGGCCCTAGGAAGCCCGCAACACTAGATAAGTCGAGTCCACGCCTACGCGCAGACATTCACTGACCTATCCGGTGTATTGCTTGTGAAATTTCCTAGGTTTCAGGGCAACCGAATAAATAGCAAATGCTAAATTACTATATGTCTCCTCCTTTTCCGGAGGCATCACAAAATTAAGAATTATCAGCGGAATAACAAGGATTATCGATTTTGCAATCGAGATTAAAAATCGTATAAACCAATAATAATCGTATCTGTTTTCGTTAAAAGCACGAATCATACTGTCTTCTATTGTTTTTTTGTTTAGTTTCGTCGGTGTGACTGATTGCAGCATGATGCGAATTATTCGCAGATTTGTGAATTTATCAAAAATGATTAACTTTGCACGGACAAACTATGATTATTGACTTTGAAGAAAGAGCATTAGAGGATCTGTACTTAACCGGATCCACGAAAGACAAGCGGTACGAACGGCTACCAAAAGACATTATAAAACGCTACATCAAGGTGGTAAACTTCTTGAAAAGTGCCCGGCGCGTTGAAGATTTGTTCTTCATCAACTCGCTTCACTATGAGAAAAAATGTGGTGACTTGAAGGATGTGGAAGCCGTCAGGATTAATGACAAGTATCGCCTGTTGTTCAAGAGTTCTTCCGACGAACAGGGAATTATTGTGAATGCACTGTTAAAAGAAATATCGAAGCACTATGAATAATGAAACACTTGTTCCCTTTCGGGCCACACATCCCGGGGAGCTGCTTAAAGACGAACTGAAAGAGCGTGGCATGTCGCAGAAACAACTTGCTGAAGCGACAGGCATTAAAGCGTCCGTCATCAGCGAGACCATCAAGGGGAAACGCTCTGTGTCCCTGAATATGGCCGTCGCACTGGAAAAAGCATTGGGTATCCCGGCCGATATGTGGATGAATCTTCAGACCCAGTATAATCTGGATTCAGCCCATATTGCCGAACGGGACAACCGCAGGGAGACCGTCTCCGTAACCATCCCCGTACAGGACAAGAAACTGCTCAAAGAGATTGCCCGCAAATTTGGCTGGGCGTGTATGCTATAAACAACTCATGATTATGACGGCAATCTATACCATCACCTCGGGCCTGCACGATGAAGCGTCAGTGGCCCGGCTCAGCGACGCCTTTCTCGGGGGCATCTTCCCCGAGGACGGATACGAGATGCGCGGGGCGGATTTCTCCGATTTCGGCACGCACGCGCTCGACCTGATCTATGTGCGTACCGGCGGCGCCGAGGGCATCTTCAAGCAGCTGCTCCCGGGCCTGCTGGAGCGCGGCGTGAAGCGTTTCCTGCTGCTGACGTCCGGCCAGAGCAATTCGCTCGCGGCCTCGCTGGAGATTCTTTCCTACCTCCAGCAGCAAGGTCTGCAGGGGGAAGTTTTGCACGGGAGTACAGACTACCTGCGCCGCCGTATCCAGGCCCTCGAGGCGGTTGCCGCCGCGCGTGAAAAGCTGCGCGACACGCGTCTCGGCGTGGTCGGCGCGCCGTCGGACTGGCTCATCGCCAGCCAGGCGGACGCGGGCGCGCTGTCGGAAAAGCTCGGCCTGGTGCGGGTGGACATCCCGATGGAGGAGCTGCTGGCGGAAATCGAAAAGGCTCCCGCCGATCCGCTGCCGAAGCCGGTCTCCATGGCGCGCGATGTTCGCAGCGCCTGGGCTGGAGCGAGCCGCATCAGCCACGCCCTTCGGGCGCTGGTGCAGCGCCACGGGCTGGGGGCCTTCACTCTGCGCTGCTTCGATCTGCTGACGGCTGTCGGCAATACCGGCTGCCTGGCCCTGGCACAGTGCAATGCCGACGGCATCCCCGCCGCCTGCGAGGGCGACGTCCCGGCGTTGCTGTCCATGATGATCGCCCAGGCCTTGACCGGCCGGACGGGTTTCCAGGCCAACCCGGCCCGCATCGACCCTGAGAGCGGGGAAATGCTGTTTGCCCATTGCACCGTGCCGTTCAATATGGTCCGGGACTGGACCCTCGACACCCATTTCGAATCCGGAATCGGTGTCGGTATCCACGGCGAACTGCCGGAGGGCCCCGTAACCGTTTTCAAGGTCTCCGGCGACCTCCGGCGGCATTTCGTGGCGGAGGGAACGCTGGTCCGCAATCAGTACGAGCAGCACCTGTGCCGCACGCAGGTGGTCCTGCGGTTGCAGCCCGCCGATGCGCGCTACTTCCTGACGCAGCCCATCGGCAACCACCACATCATCCTCCCCGGCCACCACGGCGCCCTCCTGAAGGAGTTCTGCGGAAAGTAATTCGGGATCATCCAAAACTGACAGTTTGCGGCAGCCGGTGGGGAGGATGTGCGAGGGCCCGTGCCCGTTTGCCCGTGCTGTCGGGGGGTGTGCGGGGGCCGTGCGGTGGGAGCGGCTGCCGCGGGTGCTGGAGGCAGATAAGGCGGCAGGGTGGCGGCGGGCAAGCATTTAATTTGCTTGCACGACGGCAGCCCTGCCGGCTCTGCCGGAAGCACCGGACAGAAAAAGGCCGGTATTTCTGGCAGGTCCCCCATTATTTCGGGGGACCGGCCAGGTTTTCCCGGGAAATCCTGGCCGGAAAACGAAATTCGCCGGGCAAAGCCGGCGAATCTCGTACGACCAGCCGACCGGCCGGCCCCGGGTATTTGGCCAATTTGGCCAAATACGGAAAGGGGTTTATGGCCGCAAGGGGTTACAGGGGGCGGAGCCCCCTTCATGGATAGGTCCGGGGGGTTAGCCCACCGGTCGTTAGAGCGTGCGCTTGATCTCGACGATCTGGAAGCCTTCGATCATGTCGCCCTCCTTGATGTCGTTGTAGCCGGAGATGGACATACCGCACTCCTTGCCTGAGACGACCTCCTTAACGGCGTCCTTGCCGACCTGCAGGGAGCCGAGCTCGCCGGTGTAGATCACGATGCCGTCGCGGATGAGGCGGACCTTGGCCTTCTGGACCATCTTGCCGTCGCGCATGATACAGCCGGCGATGGTGCCGACCTTGCTGATGCGGAAGATCTGCTTGACCTCGGCGGTGGCGATGACCTCCTCCTTCTTCTCCGGCTCGAGCATACCCTCGATACCGTCCTTGACTTCGTTGATACAGTCGTAGATCACGGAGTAGAGGCGGATTTCGATGCCCTCGCGGTCGGCGGCCTTGCGGGCCTCCGGCGTAGGACGTACCTGGAAGCCGACGATCACGGCGTCGGAAGCCTCCGCGAGCAGGACGTCGGACTCGGAGATGCCGCCCACAGCCTTGTGGATGACATTGACCTTGACCTCCTCGGTGGAAAGCTTGATGAGGGAATCGGACAGCGCCTCCACGGAGCCGTCCACATCGCCCTTGACGATGATATTGAGCTCCTTGAAGTTGCCGATGGCGATACGCCGGCCGATCTCTTCGAGAGTCATGTGCTTCTGGGTCTTGATGCCCTGGATGCGGAGCAGCTGCTCGCGCTTGGCGGCGATGCTCTTGGCCTCGCGCTCGTCGGCCATCACGTTGAACTTCTCACCGGCGGCGGGAGCGCCGTTCAGGCCGAGCACGGACACCGGCGTGGAAGGACCGGCCTCGGTGACCTTCTGGCCACGCTCGTTGAACATGGACTTCACACGGCCGTAGAAGCTGCCGCACAGCATCACGTCGCCCGGACGGAGGGTACCCTCCTGCACGAGCACGGTGGCGAGGTAGCCGCGGCCCTTGTCGAGCGAAGACTCGATCACGGCGCCCACGGCCTTCTTGTTCGGGTTGGCCTTGAGCTCGAGCAGGTCGGTCTCGAGGAGGACCTTCTCCAGCAGCTTGTCCACGTTGATGCCCTGCTTGGCGGAAATCTCCTGGCACTGGTACTTGCCACCCCAGTCCTCCACGAGGATGTTCATCTCGGAGAGCTGGCGGCGGATGGTGTCGGGATTGGCGCCGGGCTTATCTATCTTGTTGATGGCGAACACCATCGGGACATTCGCCGCCTGGGCATGGTTGATGGCCTCGATGGTCTGCGGCATCACGGCGTCGTCAGCCGCCACGATAATGATGGCGAGGTCGGTGAGCTGGGCGCCGCGGGCACGCATGGCCGTAAAGGCCTCGTGGCCCGGGGTATCGAGGAAGGTGATGCGGCGGCCGTCGGGCAGCTTGACGTTGTAGGCGCCGATGTGCTGCGTGATGCCACCGGCCTCACCGGCAATGACGTTCGATTTGCGGATGTAGTCGAGCAGCGAGGTCTTACCGTGGTCGACGTGGCCCATCACGGTGATGATCGGCGGACGCGGCTGCAGATCCTCGGGACGGTCGACCTCCTCGGCCTGGCTGATCTCCTCGGAGATCTCGGCCGTGACGAACTCGACCTGGTAGCCGAACTCCTCGGCCACGAGCACGAGGGTTTCGGCGTCGAGACGCTGGTTGATGGACACCATCAGGCCCAGGCTCATGCAGGCGCCGATAACCTTGACCACCGGCGTGTTGTTCATGAGCGTGGCCAGGTCGTTGACGGTCACGAACTCGGTGACTTTCAGCACCTTGTTCTCGGCCATCGCCTGCTCCATCTCCTCCTGCGTACGCTGGGCGGCAGCTTCGCGCTTCTCCTTGCGGTACTTGGCTCCGAAGTTGTTCTTCTTACCCTCGTTCATCTTGGCGTAGGTCTCCTTGACCTGCTTCTGGATCTCCTTCTGGAGCTCCTCCTGCTGCGCCTCGGTGAGCGCCGGCTTGAAGCGGTCGCGGTCGCGCTTGCGGCCCTTGCCCGCAGCGGCCTGCTGGGGTTGCTGGCGGTTCTCTTTCTTGGGATTCTTCTCGATGTTGGCGCCGGCCTTGGCCACGTCGACCTTCTGGGTGCCCTTGCTGATGCGCTCGCGCTTCTTGGGCTTGCGGTCGAACTGGCTGAGGTCGATCTTGCCGACCACCTTCAGCTCGGGACCGCCCGTGGCAGGGGCTGCCTTCGGCGCCTCCACGACAGGCTCCGGTTCCGCGACGGGTTCCGGCTCGGGTTCGGGCTCGGTCTCGGAGCGCTGCGACACAGGGGGTTCGGGGGGAACGCCCCCCGATGATTCAGGAGCCGCCGGAAGCTGCGAAGCGGCTTCCGGTTCCGGCTCGGGCTCCGGTTCGGGTTCCGGCTCGGAGCGCAGCGACACAGGGGGTTCGGGGGGAACGTCCCCCGATGATTCAGGAGCCGCCGGGAGCTGCGAAGCGGCTTCCGGTTCCGGTTCGGGTTCCGGCTTGCTTTCGGGGAGCGGTGACACGGGAGATTCGGGAGAAGCCTCTTCCGACGGCTCCGGAGACGCGACAGGCTGCGATGCGGCCTCCTTTTTCGCGTTGATGAACGTGTTGCTCTTGATGATGGTCTCCTGCTCGGGCTCGTCCTCCTCCTCGGACTGCTCGCCGGATGGACGGCGGCTGCTCTTTTCCAGGATCTCGGTGATCTTCACCTCGACCTTGTCGGCAGCCTGCTTCAGCTCCAAATCCTTACCGAACTGCTTGGTCAGCAGCGGCATATACTCTTCGGAGACCTTGGCGTTGGGGTTGGCGTCGACCTCGACGCCCTGGTTCTGGAGGAAGTCCACCAGGTCGTCGAGACCGATGTTGAATTGTCGGAGTAATTTGCTGATTCTGATTTCTGCCATTCTGTCTAGTCTTCGAATTCTGCTTTCAGGATATTACGGACTTCCTCGACGGTCTCATCCTCGAGATCGGCACGCTTGGCGATGTCCTCGGGGGCGAGTGCCAGGACACTCTTGGCGGTGTCGCAGCCGATCGCCTCGAGACGGTCGATGATCCACTGGTCGATGACGTCGGAGAACTCGCTCAGGAGCACGTCCTCCTCCTCGCTGCTCTCGCCCTTCGGAAGCTCGCGGTACACCTCGATCTCCCGGTCGACGAGCATGCCGGCCAGCTGGATGTTGACACCGTGGCGGCCGATACCCTTGCTGACCTGGTCCGGCTGCATGAACACCTTCACCTTGTCCTCCGGGCCCTCGCCCATCTCGATGTAGGAGACGACGGCGGGATTGAGGGCGCGCTGGATCATCAGCTTCGGGTTCTGGGACCACTGGATCACGTCGATGTTCTCGTTGCGCAGCTCACGGACGATGCCCATGATACGGCCGCCCTTGACGCCGATGCAGGCGCCGATCGGGTCGATGCGGTCGTCGTAGGACTCCACGGCCACCTTGGCACGCTCGCCCGGCACGCGGACCACCTTCTTGACGGTGATCAGGCCGTCGGCGATCTCCGGCACCTCCTGCTCGAAAAGGCGCTCCAGGAAGTCGTTGGACACGCGGCTGAGGGTGATATACGGCGTCGTATTGTTCTTCATCTCCACGCTCTTGATGACGGCGCGGACGGAGTCGCTCTTCTTGAAACGCTCGCCGGGAATCTGCTCGCTCTTCGGGATGTGCAGCTCGTTGCCGTCCTCGTCGAGGATGAGCACTTCCTTGGACCAGGTCTGGTAGACCTCGCCGTAGAAGAGTTCGCCCACCTTCTCGGAGTACTTCTTGAAGACATTCGCCTTCTCGATGTCCATGATGCGGCCCTGGAGGTTCTGGCGGATGTTGAGGATACCGCGGCGGCCGAAAGCGGCCAGCGGCAGCTTCTTGGCGTACTGGTCGCCGATCTCGTAATCGTCGGCGTCGCCGCCGTCCTCCCGGATCCCGTCGATGGTGATCTCGGCGTTCGGGTTCTCGACCTCCTCCACCACATCGAAGTTCTGATAGATCTCGCAAGTACCCTTGTCCACGTTGACGATCACGTCAAAGTTGTCCGAAGAGCCGTAGGTCTTGGCGATCTGGGTCAGAAAGACGTCTTTGAGGACCTGCATCATCACAGGGCGGTCAATGTTCTTCTCCTCTTTGAAGTCCTTGAAGGCGTCAATGAGCGTAATTACTTTTTCCTTTTCCATTTTTATCGTTTATTCTTTAATTGTTTTCAGCATTTCATCCGCCTCGGCGGCGTCGATCCCCACGGAGCCGACGGTGAGGGCATAGTCTTCGATGTTGCGGTCGAAGGCGGTCAGCACGGCCCGGTGCACGTACTCGCAGTCTGCGAGATCCACATCGGCGTCCGCCTTGTCGATCGTGACTTCAAACACGTTGTCGTCATCGTTGAACATGATGTCCACGAGGGAGCAGCCGCGCTCTGCGACGGCCTTCTCCACCACTTTTTCGAATTCTGTCCTGTCCATATTCAATCAAAAAGGAAGACCTCTTCGGGGCCTTCCATCTCGTTCACTGGTGCAAAGATAGACATTTTTCCTTATATTTGCAAAAACTCTGGATTATGCGCAGACTCATCGCCATACTTGCCGCGGGGCTGGTGCTCCTGGGCTCCCTCACCTCCTGTATGAAACTCGACAAGGAGATGGACTATACCTTCGGGTACAACTATACCGTCAACATCGAAGATCCGGACATCCAGAAAGAAGTCACCGAATTCATCGAGAGCTATTTCATCAACGGCTCGATGCGGCCGACCTACTACGGCAAACTCCACGATGTGGCCGAGCAGGCCACGGATTTCTTCAAGAAGGAGGTCCTGAATTCATACGAACTCACGGAGTACTTCTTCAGCAAGCTCAAGATGGGCTCCAAGGAATACGTCTTCCTGGAGGGCTATCTGTCCGGCAAGTACGGCGAATGCTGGGTCGGCACCAAGGTCTGGCAGTGGTCCGAAGAAGCGTACGGTTTCTCGGGAGAAGAATTATAGGAGATACTCCAGCGAAGCGGGACCCTCGTTGAAGAGAAGGTCCATCACGGAGAGGTTCGGGACAAACCCGTGCCGATCCGCAAATACCTGATAATAAGGTCGAACCAATCCATATTCCTGCAGGATTGCGTTCGGCCTTTTGGGATGTATATCCACGTGCTCCGCGGCGAAGGCCGCCGTCGGCACGAGCTCCGTGCGCAGCCCGATCTTGTCCAGGAAAAAGCGGATGATACGCATGTCCAGCTCCCAGAGCGAGCAGGGATGCGCATCCAGGATGGCGAAGAGTTCGTCCCGGTAGTACTCGAAATAGGCGGAGGAGCGGTACGCCGTCTCGATGCAGCGCTCCGCCTTCTCCACCCAGGGGGTGGAATAATCCACCTCGATTTCCCGGTGGCGCACCGGGAAATTGAGCATCTGCGGCCCGTCCGCCGCATAGATGCGGCAGCGGTTGCGGTAAGACTGCTTCTGGTAATGCTCACACGCCTCCACATAAACCGAAGAATACTTTGCGAGGACCGCAAAGTATTCTGTCGGGGGAAACCACGCGATGGTGAGCGTCGGGACCATGGTCCGCTACTCTACCTCGCTCTTGACGCTGAGCTCGAGGCCGCGCACGATGCCGCGCTTGGAGCCGCGGATGAATTCGAGGATGGTGTCACGCTCCACGGACTGCGGGAAGCCGGCCTCCACCTTGCTGCAGGCGTCGGCATTGTTCAGGCCCTGGTAGTAGATCGTGTCGTAGATGTCCTTGATGTTCCGGATCACGTCGGAGTCGAAGCCGCGGCGGCGCAGGCCGACGATGTTGATGCCGGAGAAGCAGATCGGGTTGCGGCCGCAGATGGAATACGGCGGGATGTCCTTGTTGACGGCCGAGCCGCCGCCCACCATCGCATGCGTACCGATGTGGGAGAACTGGTGCACGACGGTGCTGCCGCCGATGATGGCCCAGTCGTCCACGTCCGTCTCGCCGGCGATGCCCACGTAGCTCACCAGGATACAGTGATTGCCCACGTGGCAGTCGTGCGCCACGTGCACGTAGGACATGATCAGCGTGTCGTTGCCGACGCGCGTGACGCCCTTGCCGCTGGCTTTCGTGCCGCGGTTGATGGTCGCGCACTCGCGGATGGTCACGCGGTCACCGATCTCCACCCAGGTCACCTCGCCTTCGAACTTGAGGTCCTGCGGCACGGCGCCGACCACGGCGCCCGGGAATACCTGGCAGTTATTGCCGATCTTCACGTAGGGGAAGATCGTGGCATGGGGAAGGATCTTGCAGTTGTCCCCGATCACGACATTGTCGTCGATATAGGCGTACGGCCCGACCTCGACATTCTCGCCGAGTTGGGCGCCGGGATGCACGCATGCAAGGGGATGAATGTTCGTCATAAGCTACTTGATATGCTTGATATGCTTGAGCCCCGTCCGGCTCGCCACGCTGTTGATCGTGTGGCCGGGCTTGAAGGCAGTGATTCTGGCTTTCGGGAAGCCTCCCAACAGACGCATGTCCCCGATCAGGTCGAGCAGTTTGTGGCGCCCGCACTCGTTCGGGAAATGAAGCTTGAGGTTACTGAGGTATCCCTGCGGCGTCACGGACAGATGCGGCTGGCCGAAAAGCCGGCACATGGACTCGATCTGCTCTTCGCTGACGGGATGCTCCACGATCACGATGGCGTTGTCCACGTCGCCGCCCTTGACCAGGCCCCTGGCGGCCAGGAATTCCAGCTCGTGGAAGAAAACGAAGGTGCGGCAGGGAGCGATCTGGCCCACATAGTCGGCCGGTTCCTCCCAGCGGGCTTCCTGGACACCCAGCACCCGGGAGTTGAAATCGGACTTCGCCTCGAAAGACATCGTGGCCGCCGGTTCGACCCGCACCCACGACCCGGTCTGCTCGTCGCGGACCTCAAAGGGCTCGTCGAACTCCAGCCAGACCCGTTCCGCGTCCTGGGCCTGCAGCCCGTCGGGAGCGACAGCGCGCACGTAGCGCTCGGCGCTGCCGTCCAGGATGGGGACCTCCTCGTTGTCGATCTCGATCCGGGCATTGTCGACGCCCAGGCCCGTCAGGGCGGACATCACATGCTCGATGGTCACCACGGAAACCTCCCCTTCGGAGATCGTGGTGCTTCGGTCGGTACGGCTGATGTGGGAGGCCAGGGCCGGGATCTCGACCCCGACGTCCGTGCGGACGAAACGGATGCCGTAGCCGGCGGGGGCCGGCTTCAGCGTCAGGTGTGCGTATTTGCCCGTGTGAAGGCCGCGGCCCTCGAAGGTGTATTCAGTTGTTAGCGTCTGTTGCTTCATTCGGGCGGCAAAGATACGAATAAAAATGGATTAATCCTCTTCGCCCGTGCGCTTGAACTTCGCGTACGCTTTCAGGAAGGTCCGGTGCGGGATCGACGGGATGCCCCAGTAGGTCTCGCCGGGCTTGCGGATATTGCTGATCAGGCCGCTCTTGGCCCCGAGGGTCGTATGGTCGGCGATCTTGAGGTGGCCCGAGATGCCCACCTGACCCGCGAAGATACAGCTTTCGCCGACCTGCGTGGAGCCGGCGATGCCCGTCTGGGCGGCCATCACCGTGTTCTTGCCCACCACGACGTTGTGCGCGATCTGGCAGAGGTTGTCGATACGCACGCCGTCCCCGATGATCGTGGACTCCATCGGCGCGCGGTCGATGGTCGTATTGGAACCGACTTCCACGTCGTTGCCGATCACCACGTTGCCCAGGTGCTCAATCTTGCGCCAGGTGCCGTCCGGCTGCGGCGCATTGCCGAAACCGTCATCACCGATGATGCAGCCCGCATGCAGGATCACGCGGTCTCCGATCACCATGCCCGGGAAGATGTGCACGCCCGGATAGATGATGCAGTACGAACCGATCTTCGTCCCGGCGCCGATGGTCACGTTGTCGTGGATCACCGTGCAGTCGCCGATCCGGCAGTCCTTGCCGATGGTCACGAAGTCGCCCACGCTCACCCGCTTGCCCAGCTTGGCGCTGCAGGCGATGCGGGAGCGCAGCGAGCGGCGCCGGCGGTACTTTTTCTTCTGCTCGGACATATACTTGAGCAGGTCCGCCAGGGCGCTGTAGGCATTCTCCACGCGCACCATCGTCGGCGCCACCGGCTCTTTGGGGGTAAAATCAGCATTAACCAGCAGGACCGAGGCCCTGCTGGTATAGACATAATGTTCGTATTTCGGATTGGCGTAGAAGCAGAGTTGGCCCGGCTTGCCGTGTTCGATTTTCGCGAAAGAAGTTACTTTGGCATCCGGATTCCCCTCCACCGTTCCGTGGAGGACCTCCGCCAGTTGCTTAGCTGTCAGTTCCATGCTATGTTTTTAAAATCTCCAGCCGAAGGTCACGGCCACATTCCACAGATTCCTGTAGGTCAGGATGCGCGGCGACTCCACGAAGCCGAAGTTGCCGAAGCTGTCATAACTGTCATAATCGTAGTACGGCGAGAAGGTCGCGGCCGGGTAGCGCGTCACGCGGCACACGGCATCCATGAAGAAGGAGCCGGGCGAGGAGTAACCGAAGCCGGCGGAGATGGTCCGCGTACGGTCGTTGTAGTAGTGCGGCGAAACGAGATTCTTCACGCGGTTGATATAGGCGTTGGGATCCGCCTCGAAATCGCCGGCCGTCACCATCTGCCCGTCGGAACCGGTCCACCAGCGCTCCGGCGAAGTCTGCATGGCATAACCGGCACGGACGGCCCATTCCGGCGTCACGCGCAGCTCGGCACCCACGCGGATGTTGTGCTCCAATCCCGTGAAATAGCGGTTCGACCAGTTCTGCACAAGGAACGGATCGGCGACCCTGTAGCCGTCGCGGAGCTGGCTGAAACGCATCACGCTGTAGTCGGCGAGTTCGTAGTCCACGCTGATCAGGCCCATCTTCCCGAAGGTGAAGGCGGCACCGAAGGAGGCGCGGTACGGGGAGCGCAGAATGTAGGAATACCGGCCCTGCGGCGACACGGCGCTGTCGTTGTAGTAGCTGTCGTCATAGTTCGTGGCGGCGGAGTACGACCAACTCTCGGAGATGGTGTAGGACGTCGGCGTCTGGATGGAAGCGCCGAGGCGGAGACCGTCGATCGGGCGGAAAATGAAACCGATCTTGGCGTAGATGCCAGCCATCTCGGCCAGGTACTGATAGCCGGAGGAACCGTTCAGGAAATAGGTGTCGTGGCCGTCGTCATACTGGATCAGGAAATCGCGGGGGTTGACCGCCGCCTCGTAGAAATCCTCGTTGTAGCGGTAGCGGGCCGTCGGGATGCCGATATTGAAGCCGATGTAGAACTTGTCGGAAATGTTCATGCTCGCATTGAGGATGATGTCGTTCTTGCTGCCGTACTTGGTGCGGTAGGAAGTCTGCGACAGCGGGCCGGACACGTAGTGGTAGTCCCCGTCGGGAGAGATCATCTCCGTGACGCCGGCGTACAGGCCGTCCCAGCCGTAAGGGCCGTACATGCCGCCCTGGTAACCCGCCAGGATGTCCCAGGGGACGTCGGTGTTGTTGAAGGAATTATACTCCTTGAGCACCCGCTCGTCGTAGCCATAGGCGGCGTCGGCGCGCTCCGCGATCATGGAAGTCCGGCTGTTGGAGCCGAAGCCATCGCTCAGGAAGTGGTAGTTGTTGGTCTGGTTCGACACGAAGCCGAACGAGATGGTCCTCACGCCGTAGCGGTTGCCGGTCTTGAAATTGATCGTAGCACCGATATTCGGCATGTTCATCCGGCCGTGCGAGAGGCGGCTGTCCAGCCCGTAGGCTTTCTCGCCTTCCGGCGAATAGGCGGAATTGACGGCGGAGATCGTCACGCCGGGCGTGATCACGAACTGGCCGTAAGACACCACGGACGAGCCGGCCGGGTTGATGCCGATGGAGCCGAGGTCGCCGCCCAGGGCGGTGACGGCATTGCCCAGCGCCATGCTGCGGGCGGTGCCATAATACTGGTTCTGGCTGAAGGTAATGGCGTCATACATAGTCTGCGCCCCGGCCGAAACCGTTGCGGCAAGCATAGCCGCTGCAAGAAGTATCTTTTTCATTTTCATTCGTTTTTAGGGTTAAACACGGTAGGCTTAGGTTCCGTTGGGAGATTCCGGGTCAAGCCCGGAATGACGGTCAACGTCGTCCGCCGCCGCGCGAGCCACCGCCACCGCCGCCGCTGTGCGAGGAGCTGCCGCTGCTGTACGAGCCGCCACCGCCGCCACCGCTGCTGCGGCTGACACTGCCGCCGCCGTACGAGCCGGAGCTCCGGGACACGCTGCCCGAAGAGCTGCTCGAACTGCTGCTCCGGCTGGTGCCGGACGAGCTGCTGCCATAGGATCTCGTGCCGGAGCCCGAGGAGTAGCTGCGCGTGGAGCTGCTGCTGTTGCTGTTCCTGTTCTGATAAGTGCGGGAAGGATTGTAGCCCTCCGCGCGTCTGCGCTCCGCCGAATACGTGGCGGGAGAGGAGCCCGAACGGGAACTTCTGGTGCCGGTGCTTGCACTGGCGCTGGCGCGGGAGCCGCTCGTCGGACGGACGTTGGTGCCGCTGCGCAGGATGGTGCTGCCGGACGAGCCGGGCGTGCCGTAGCGGTAGTTGGAGCCGCTGCCCGGACGCCGGTCGCGGCTGCCGCCCGCGGTCGTGGTGGAACGCGGCGTGTAGACCACATCCCGGGCCCGGTAATAGCCGCCGCCACCCCAGTAGCCGCCGGGATAGACCGGATGGTCGTACCAGCCGTAACGGTGGCCGTACCAGCCGTAGCCGCCGTACCAAGGATCGTAGTACCAGGGATCATAATAGCTGTAGTACCAAGGGTCATACCAGCCGCCGTAGTAGCCGTACCAGTTGTCCCAGAAAGGATCGTACCAGCTGCCGTAGTAGCGGTTCCAATAGTAGCTGCCGAAGGCCAGGCCGCCCCACACCCAGGGGGCATAGTGATACCGGTTATACCGGCTGTACCAGGCAAAATCCCACGGGTCGTCGATGATAACGACCAGCGTGTCGCGGCCCTTCTTGCGTGCTATGTTGGCGGCCGCCATATTTTCGAAATCTTCTTCGCTGTAAAGGCGGACGACTTCGGGTTCCTCTCCGACTTTGGCGTAAATGCCGTCCGGGAACCGCTGCTGTGAATACTGAGCAGGGGTTCCACAGGATGCCATGACCAGAAGAAGGACAGGCAGGAAAAGTGTCGTGCTCCGTTTCATATTTTCGTCTCCTATCTAATAAAAGTTATTATCTTTGCGGTTGCAATTATGATGCCGCAAGGCTTCTTTATTATAGTAGATGCAAATTTCGTAAAAAAACGCAGATTTTCTAGCAAGCATATGGCAAAAGAGGTTACCAAAAGATCCGACAATTACTCACAGTGGTACAACGACCTGGCCCTGAAAGCCGATCTCGCAGAGCAGTCCGCCGTGCGCGGCTGCATGGTCATCAAACCCTACGGATACGCCATCTGGGAGAAGATGCAGTCCACGCTGGACGGCATGTTCAAGCGCACCGGCGTGCAGAACGCCTATTTCCCGCTCTTCATCCCCAAGTCCTTCTTCAGCCGTGAGGCCGAGCATGTGGCGGGATTCGCCAAGGAGTGCGCCGTGGTCACGCACCACCGCCTGATGAACGACCCCAACGGGGCCGGCGTGGTGGTGGACCCGGAAGCGAAGCTCGAAGAGGAGCTGATTGTCCGTCCGACCTCCGAAACCATCATCTGGAGCACCTACAAGAACTGGATCACCTCCTGGCGCGACCTGCCCATCCTCTGCAACCAGTGGTGCAACGTCGTCCGCTGGGAGATGCGCACGCGCCTGTTCCTGCGCACCGCGGAGTTCCTCTGGCAGGAGGGCCACACGGCCCACGCCACCGCCGAGGAGGCCGAAGCCAAGGCCTATGAGATGGTGCACGTCTATGCCGATTTTGCCCGCAACGTGATGGCCCTGCCTGTCATCGTGGGCCACAAGAGCCCCAACGAGCGCTTCGCCGGCGCCCTGGACACCCTCACCATCGAAGCGATGATGCAGGACGGCAAGGCCCTCCAGGCCGGCACGTCCCACTTCCTCGGGCAGAACTTCGCCAAGTCCTTCGACGTGCAGTTCACCAACAAGGAAGGCCAGCAGGAGTACGTCTGGGCGACGTCCTGGGGTGTCAGCACCCGCCTGATGGGCGCCCTGATCATGGCCCACGGCGACGACAACGGCCTCGTCCTGCCGCCGAAGCTCGCCCCGATCCAGATCGTGATGGTGCCGATCTACAAGACCGACGAGGAGCACAGCGCCGTCCTCGACAAGATGGCCGAGCTGAAGCGCGGCCTCGAGGCCCTCGGACACAGCGTGAAAATCGACGACCGCGACACGGTCCGTCCGGGCTTCAAGTTCGCCGAGTGGGAGCTCAAGGGCGTGCCCGTACGCCTCGCGATGGGCGCCCGCGACCTCGCAGCTGGCACCGTGGAGGTGGCCCGCCGCGACACCCTGACCAAGGAGACGATGGCCCTGGAGGGCATCGAAGCGCATATCTCCAAGCTGCTCGACGATATCCAGCAGAACATCTACGACAAGGCCCTCGCCTTCCGCGAGGCCAACGTCGAGAAGTGCGATGACTGGGAGGAGTTCAAGACCAAGATCCAGACCGGCAAGTTCCTGCTCTGCCACTGGGACGGCACCGTCGAGACCGAACAGGCCATCAAGGACGCCACCAAGGCTACGATCCGCTGCATCCCCATCGACAGCTACGTCTGCGAGGAGGAAGGCCGCGACATCTTCTCCGGCAAGCCGTCCAAGCGGCGCGTCGTCTTCGCGATTTCCTACTAATCCCGAAAATACCAGCCATGAAGAGATTGCTGACCCTGACCGCCGTCCTGCTGGCCGCCCTGCCGGGCGTCCGCGCGCAGGACGACGTCCTCAAGGCAGCCGCCGAAGCCGCGGCCGCCTACGCCGAAGCGCCCAAGGCGGAAGAGGCGGCGCCGAAGCCTTCCTACTGGAAGCGGAACGCCACCTTCGACCTCGGCTTCAGCCATACGGGGCTCTGGTCCTGGGCCTCCGGCGGTTACAACACCGCCACCCTGCGCCTCGGTTTCGACGGCAACCTCAACTACGGGCGCGACCTCGTCACCTGGACCAACCGCGTGCAGCTGCAGTACGGCTTCCTGTGGTCCGCCGACAAGGAGGACCTCCTCCAGAAGAGCGCCGACCTGATGCAGTTCGAGAGCCGTTTCGGCTACAAGACCTCCACCGAAAGCGACTGGAAGTACACGGCCGACCTGACATTCAAGTCGCAGTTCTCCAACAGCTACGACTCCTACAAGCAGAATGCGGAGACCAAGATGTGGAGCGGCACGCTCAAGTCCGGCCTCTTCTCCCCCGCCTACCTGACCTTCGGTCTGGGTATCTCGTGGGACCCGGCCCCCTGGTTCGACCTCAACATTTCCCCGGTCACCGGCGGATTCATTTTCTGCTCCATCCCGGAGCTCCGCCAGAAATACGGTATGAAGCTCAGGGACAGCGCGTTGGATCCGGCCGTCGGCGCCAACTACAACGGTTCGCTCTTCCAGCTCGGTGCGCAGATCAAGGCCAATGTCAAGACTTCGATCAACGACGTGGTCAACTTTGAGACGCAGCTCGTCCTCTTCACGGACTACCTCAACCACCCCTTCGCGTGGAACCGCATCAACTGGGACAACAAATTTTCCTTCCTCGTGGGCCGCTACATCAAGCTCGCCCTCGACACCTGGCTCATCTACGACCCGGTCGTGCTGATCGCCGGCAAGGACGGCCTGGATCCCAGGCAGCGCGTCCAGTTCAAGGAGTTCTTCTCTTTCAACTTTACCTACACCTTCGGCAAGAAATAAGATGCGTATCCTGCTCGCCGTCAGCGGGGGCATCGACTCGATGTACCTGGCAAACCGGGCCCCGGAACTGTTTCCCGGAGCCCGGTTTGCCGTCGCCCACTGCAATTTCACGCTGCGCGGCGACGAATCCGACGGCGACGAGCAGTTCGTGCGCGACTGGTGCGCCGCCCACGGGCTGGAATGCTTCGTGCAGCGCTTCGAAACGGCCGCATATGCTGCGGAGCACGGCATCAGCATCGAGATGGCGGCGCGCGAGCTGCGCTACGCCTGGTTCGCCCGGCTCTGCCGGGAAGGCGGTTTCGCGGCGGTGGCCGTGGCCCACAACGCCGACGACAACGCCGAGACGATGCTCCTCAACCTCCTGCGCGGCACGGGTACCCGCGGACTCCGGGGGATGGGCGACCGCGACGGCATCGTGCGCCCGCTGCTGGACACGCCCCGCGCCGAGATCCGCGACTGGATGCTCGCGCACGGCTGCGCCTGGCGCGAGGACAGCACCAACGCCGACAGCACCCCCAAGCGCAACCGCATCCGCAACGAGGTGTTCCCCATCTTCGCGAAGATCAATCCTTCCTTCCTCCGCACGCTGGGCGAGGACATGGAGCGTATCGCCCGTACGGACGACATCGCCGAGAGCTGGTTCCGCTCCGTGCGCGAGGGGCTGACGACGGCGGACGGTGCCGTCCGCATCCCCGCCGTGCTCGCCCTCGAGCACTGGGAATACGCCCTCTGGCGCCTGCTAGAAGACGCCGCTCTCAGCGCGCCGACCTTTGGCAAGCTGACCGCCCTGCTGCGCCGCTACAAAGACGAACCGCGGGGCACCGTCACCATCGGGGGCAAGACCTTCGAGGGGGCGGGTGCCGTGCTTCGGATCGAAAAGGAATTAATTATTTTTCAATAATATAGACGTCATCACCGGGCTCGGCGAAGTAGAACTGCTCACGCGCAAAGCGCTCGAGCGTGTCGCGGTCGCCCGTCAGCATCCGGATCTGCCGGTCGAGGTCCTCGTTCTCCTGGCGGTACTGCTCGATCTGCCGCTCCTGGCGGCGCAGGGTGACGCCCGCCTGGACCCAGCTCACGATGCTGTCCTTCTTCAGGAAGAGGAACAGGAGGAAGAGCGCCGTCGCCACGATGGCGTAGCGGATGAAAGAACGCTGCTCCTTCTTGTTGCCGTCCTTGTCCCGGTTCCAGATGTCTTTGGTATATTTGGCCATGATTATTTGCACAAAAATAGTTATTTTTGCGAAAAGTATCTAAATCCAGATTCAACATGAAACCTACTCTCCTCGTCCTCGCCGCCGGAATGGGCAGCCGTTACGGCGGACTCAAGCAGATGGACGGCCTCGGCCCCAACGGCGAAACCATTATCGATTATTCCATTTTTGACGCCGTACAGGCCGGTTTCGGCAAGGTGGTTTACATCGTCCGCGAGTACTTCCTCGAGCAGTTCAAGGAGGCGGTCGCACGCAAATACAGCAAGGTCAAATGCATCGACGGCAGCCCGCTGGAGTTCGTCTTCGTGACCCAGGAGCTGGACAAGATCCCCGCCCGCTTCCTGCCGCTCAACCCCGAGCGCCAGAAGCCCTGGGGCACGGCCCACGCCATGCTGATGGCCGCCGACGTGATCAAGGAGCCCTTCGTCGTGATCAACGGCGACGACTTCTACGGCCGGGAGTCCTTCCGTATCGCCGCCGACTGGTGCCGCGCGCACGAAGGCAGCAAGAACGTCTACGGCATCGTGGGCTTCGAGCTGGACCACACGCTGAGCGAGTCCGGCGGCGTGTCCCGCGGCATCTGCCACTACGACGCGATGCAGCGCCTGACCGACGTGGTCGAGCACCTGAACATCGTGAAAGGCGCCGACGGCGTGGTCACCGGCGACAATTCCGCCACCGGCGAACACGTGATCCTGCGCGGCAGCGACCTCTGCTCGATGAACATGTGGTGCTTCACTCCCGACTACTTCGAGAAGAGCGCCGTCATCTTCGAGGACTTCCTGGAGCAGAACAGCCAGGAACTCAAGAAGGAATACTACATCCCCTACGCCGTGGACTGCATGATCCGCGGCGGCGACGCGCGCTGCGACGTCCTCTCCACCCCGGCCCACTGGTTCGGCGTCACCTACAAGGAAGACCGCCCCGCCGTGGTCGAAAAGTTCGCCCAGCTCGCCCGCGAGGGTGTCTATCCCACCCCGCTTTATCAATAATCGCATGGCAAAAAGAAAAGGCCCCCGTAACTACGGCTTCTACGAGAAGTTCAGTTACTACCTCCCCGGCGTGGCAGACATGTTCATCCTGCTGGCCCTGTTGCTGCTCGGCACCCTGCTGGGCTCGCTGCTGACCATCCCCTTCGTCGCCCTCCTGGGCCACGAGGCCAGTTCGCAGTATGCCACGTTCATCTCCTACCCGCTGATGTTCATCCCCCCGATGATCTACGCCAGCATCAAGAGCCGCAACGCCAGCATGGTCGTCAAGGGCCTGAAGCTGGACAGCTCGCACTTCAGCCCGCTGGGCGGTACGGTCTGCGCCATCCTCGTGATGCTGGGTACTCTCGCGCTGGGCATGGCCTCGGACCCGCTGACCAACCTGCTGCCCCAGATGCCGGCCTGGCTGGAGGATGCACTCAAGGGGCTGACTTCCAGCGACAACATCCTCATCAACTTCCTGCTGGTGAGTCTGTTCGCGCCGTTCTTCGAGGAGAGGCTCTGCCGCGGCATCATCCTCCGCGGCCTGCTGGGCAACCACCTGAAGCCCATCTGGGCCATCGTGATTTCCGCCGCCTTCTTCGCCTTCATCCACCTCAACCCCTGGCAGGCCCTGCCGGCTTTCCTGCTCGGCTGCCTTTTCGGTTATGTGTACTACAAGACCGGCTCCCTGCAGCTGACGATGCTGATGCACTTCACCAACAATACCTTCGCGCTGGTGTTGGCCAACATCGACGCCTTCAAGGACGCCGACAAGCTCTCAGACGTGATCGGGGGCCAGCTGTACTGGATCCTGGTCGCCGCCAGCACCCTGCTGGTCGTGCTGATCGTCCGGGCGTTCCACCGCATCCCGCTGGAGAAAACGGAAGGGAATTTCGACCCGGTCAAGCCGTTGTTTGAAGAATAGTCGCCCGCGCTGCGGCGACATCGTGAACACGAAGTATCACCGCCCCGTGCGCCAGCGCGAGGCGGTGTGCCTTTTCCGTATCACCGCCCGTAAAGCGCTTGTCGGCAGCACCGATCAGGATCGGACGGCCGAAGACCTGCAGCGCCTCCAACTGGTCGAGGATCTCCCAGTTCTGCTCCGCCGTCTTGGCGAAGCCCAGGCCCGGATCGAGGATCCAGTCGGCGATGCCGTGCGCCTCGGCGCGGCGGGTAAAATCGGTAAAATAGGCCACCAGGGCCGGGATGATCCCGTCCGGATAGTCCACCTGCGCGTCCATCGTGCGGGGGTTGCCGCGCTTGTGCATCGCGACGTACGGGAGCCCCAGCTCTCCGACGGTCGAGAGCATGGCCGGGTCGTCCTCGCCCGCGGAGATGTCGTTCACGAGAAAGCGCCCCGCGCAGTCGTACACGCGGCGGACGATCTCCGCGCGCGTCGTGTCGACCGAGAACGGAATGCTGCGGTCCCACTCGCGCACGACGGGCGCGAGCCGGGCCCATTCCTCCTCCAGCGAAACGTCCTCCGCCCCGGGGCGCGTGGAGATGGCGCCCAGGTCGATGATATCCGCCCCCTGCGCGACCAGCGCGCGGACGCGCTCCTGCGCCTGCCCGGCGAGGACACGGCTCGGCGCAAAGAACGAATCGGGCGTCAGGTTGACGATAGCCATGATTTGTACCATACCGCAAAATTAGCGAAAAATTGCTTACCTTTGTATGTTATGCTTATCGTTTTGGAAGGCCTGGACGGCGCCGGCAAGTCCACCCAGGTCCGCATGTTCAGAGAATACCTTGCCACGGTCTGTCCCCGGCTGGAATACATCCATTTCCCGCGCTACGACGCGCCCGTCTGGGGTGGCCTGATCGGCAAATTCCTGCGCGGCGGGTTCGGCACCATCGAGAGCGTCCACCCGCAGCTGGTGGCCCTGCTCTTCGCCGGCGACCGCGCGGACGCCGCCGCTGACATCCGCCGCTCGCTGCGCGACGGCGGCACGGTCCTGCTGGACCGCTATGTCTATTCCAACATCGCCTACCAGTGCGCCAAGCTCCCCTCGGACCGTGAGGCGGAGGAGCTGCGCGAATGGATCAACAACACCGAGTACGGGCAGTTCGACCTGCCGCGCCCGGACCTGAACATCTTCCTCGACGTGCCCATCGACTTCGTGGAGCACAGCCTCACCGCGCAGCGCGCCGGCGGTGACCGGGGCTACCTCCACGGCCAGCAGGACATCCACGAGGCCGACATCAACTTCCAGCGCCGCGTGCGGGACATGTACCGCCGCCAGGCCGCCCTGGATCCGCATTTCATCGTCGTGGACTGCAGCGACGCCGAAGGGCGCATGCTGCCGCCCGAGGACATTTTCGACAAGATCAAAGCTGTCTATGAGAGTTATCCGAAGGATTAGCGCCGTCCTGATCGGCTTCGTTTTCTTCCTCGCGGGCATCCTCAAGCTCATGGATCCCGTGGGCGCCCGCCTCGTCGTGGAGGAATACCTCAAGTTCCTGCACCTGAATTTCCTGATGGGCGGAGCAGGCTTCATCGGCTCCGGCATGGCCCTGCTCGAGGCGCTCGTCGGCGCCGCCCTCATCACGGGCGTGTGGCGCCGCGTCGTGGCCGCCGTGACGGGCATCATGCTGGTCCTCTTCACGCTGCTGACCCTGCTGCTCTACATCAAGAATCCCCACATAGACTGCGGCTGCTTCGGCGAGATCATCCACCTCACGCACGCCCAGAGCCTGATCAAGAACCTCGTCCTGCTGGCCATGTGGGCGCTCGCATTCCTGCCCTTCCGCAAGATCGAGATCACGCGCAAGGTCAAGTACGTCAGCTTCCCCATCGCCGCCGTGTCCATCTGCTTCTTCCTGCTGTACTCCTCGTTCAGCATTCCGCTCGTCGATTTCACGCCCTTCAAGCCGGGCGCCGAGCTGATGCTCCCCTGGGACATCGACGACCCCACCGACGACCGCACCCCCACGCTGTCCATCAGCGACGCCACGGGAGAATATGTGGACGAGAAGCTGGTCGAAGGCCAGCTGGTGGTCGTGTCGGTCTACGACCCGGAAAAGATGCGTCCGAACCACTGGGCCCGCGTGCAGCGCGTGGTCCAGGACGCCAGGGACGCGGGCTTCACGCCCATGGTCCTGGCCGCCGCCACGCCGGAAATGATGCAGGAGCTCGTCTCCTCGCACGAAGTGATTGACGCCACGTACTACGCCGACCGCAAGAAACTGCTGACGCTGAACCGCTCCAACGGCGGCGCCGCCTTCATCCAGGACGGACTCATCGTCACGAAGTGGCACCGCCTCGACCTCCCGGACCACCAGACGCTCGAAGACTTCGCGGCCGAGGACGTGACGGAATCGCTCCTCTCCGAGAACAACCGCGACCGGATCAAGCTGCAGGCCTTCCTGCTCTATATCTTCGCGGTGATGCTGCTGATGTAGCAGCGCGGCTTACTCTTCCGTATAGATTTCGACGATATGGTCGCCCGCGAGGAACTTCCGGGCGAGGTCGCGCACGTCGCGGGCCCTGATCCCGAGGAGCAGCGCATCGTAGTCGGCGTCGAAATCGCGACCCCAAAGCACGGTCTTGACCAGGCGGTCGTTCTGCTCCGTCAGAGACGAAGACGCGCGGCGCTCCAGCTCCCCGTGGCGCTTGCGGATGTACTTCCCGGCCTGGTCCATCTCCTCGGCCGTGGGGCCGTCCTTCGCCATCGCCTCCATCACGTCGCGGACATCGCCGACCAGCAGCTGCGTCATCTCCGGGCGGGTCTGGAAGTCCACCACACCCCGCCAGGGCTGGGCCGGATTGTCCGGGACATCCGTCGAGAAGCCCACGTGGTAGGTCCCGCCGCGCTCCTCGCGGATCAGGTTCAGGTAGCGGGCGGAGAGGATGTAGTCCAGGAAGTCGGACACGAGGATGCTGCGGGCCGTGGTCTTGACAGCGGCCACGTACATGTAGTCCACGTTCGAGACCGGCTCGGACTCGGGGGCGTTGGTCTCCGTGATCAGCTGCCGGCCCTTCAGGACGGGCTTCGGCAGGGCCGTGGCGGTCTTCCCGTAAGGGTATTCACCCTGCAGGGACGCCACGTAGCGGCAGACGTACGCCTCGATGTCGGCGCGGTCCAGGTCGCTGGTGATGAAGACAGACAGCTGCGCGAAATCCGTGAATTCCCGCTCGTACACCTCGCGGAGCAGGGCCATGTCCACCGCCTCGATGGCAGCGGAGTCGAAGGGCTGCAGCCAGGGGTGGTCGCCATAGACCTGCCGGGTGTATTTCTCCTCGAAGACCGTACGGGGATTCGGCTTGCGGCCCAGGTTCTTGAGATTGTCCGCCTTGGTCTTCTCCAGGCCGTTCTCATCACCGAAATACGGCTCCTGGAGCAGCAGCCAGCCCGCCTTGAAGGCGGCCTCCTCCCTGCCCCGGGCGGCGCTCAGCTCGACCGAGGCGGACTGCTGGAGCGTGCGGGTCAGGATGCTCACCCCGGAGAGCTCCGGGAAACTCCGCAGCGCCTGCCGCTCGAAACCGCGGAAGCCGAGCGTGCGGTTGTTGTAGGCCGCGGCGAAACGCGCGGCAGTGAGCCCCTCGGCCGGATAGCTGCGGTAGCCGGTGCCGAAGCGCCAGACGGTGGCCAGGTGGACATTCGCCTTCACGGGCGCCGCCTGGCGGTAATAGACCTTCGCGCCGTTGGAGAGCAGCCACTCCTCGTAGCCGCCCAGGCGCTTGTCCGCGGTCCGCTTCACGATGCGGCCGGGCGCCACGTCCACGTCGAAATCCAGCTTCGGGTAGCTGAGATACTGCGCCTGCAGCGGCTCCGCCTCCACGCTCGCCAGGATGCCGCGCACCGCGTCGGCGGACGGGGCGAAGCCCGGATTCTCCACGGGGTTGTAGCAGGTGGAGTAGATGGCCTCGCTGTCCAGGAACATGCTCGCCGGATAATCTCGGACGCTCTCCCAGCTGATGGCGGCCAGGGCCTTGTTCTGGACCTCCTGGAGCCCGACCGGGCCGAGCAGCGGATGGTTGCGCAGGAAGTGCTCGACCGCCGCCTTCACGAGCTCCTCGCTCTTGACTTCGTCGCGGCTGAGTTCGCGGTCCAGGTGGAAGCGCTGCGCCACGCTGAGCTTCGCCGCCTCGAACTCGTCCGGGCTGATGCCGAACAGGACCAGGCGCCGGATCTCGCGGGCGGTCATCTCCATGCACTCCGCCACGCGGTCCTTGCTCTTGGGCGTGACGGTGAAGAGGCTGATGTAGTAGTCCGGCTCGTACTCGTTGGTCACCAGCACCGCGGAGCGGGCGGGACAGTCGCGCTGCTGCGTGAGCCGGCGCAGGCGCTCGGTGAGCACCGCAGAGACGATCTGGCGGCTGAAGGCGTCGCGGATGTATTCTTCCGTGATCCGCTCCGCGCTCCCGGGATAGGGCTGCTTGAAGATGAATTTCACCACCCCGATCTTGAGGTGCTCGTCGGCCATGTCCTCGATCAGCGGCAGGGATCGCTTCGCGGGCAGGTAACGCTCTTTCTGCGCGGGGTTGACGGCCTTCGGGATGTCGGAGAACTTCGCCCGCACCCGGGCCTCCATCTCGTCCACGTCGAAGTCGCCCACCACGATGATCGCCTGCAGGTCGGGGCGGTACCACTTATGATAGAAGTCCAGGATCTCCTCGCGCTTGAAGCCGTTGATCACCTCGTAGGAGCCGATCACCGTCCGCTCCGGCTGCTTGGAGCCCTTGTAGATGAGGGCGTTCTGGAGATTGTTGATGCGCGTGCGCGAGTCGTCGCGCAGGCGCCATTCTTCGCTGATCACGCCCCGCTCGTCGTCCAGCGCCTGCTGCTCGCAGGAGATGTCGCAGGACCAGTCGTGCAGCACCGTCAGCACGGAGTCTACGAACGACTCGCGCACCAGGGGCACGGACGAGAGGTTGTACACCGTCTCGTTGCGCGTGGTGTAGGCGTTGACGTTGTAGCCGAAGCGCACGCCGTCCTTCGCCAGGAACTCCAGGATCCCCTTCCCCGGATAGTGCCGGGTGCCGTTGAAGGCCATGTGCTCGAGGAAATGCGCCAAGCCGTTCTGGTTGTCCTCCTCCTGCAGGGCGCCCACGTTGTGCGCGATGTAGAAATCGGCGCAGCCGGCCGGCAGCTCGTTGTGGGCCAGGTAATAGGTCAGACCGTTGTCAAGCCGGCCGACACGGAATTCAGGATCGGCCGCGATGGGCTGGGCGCCCGCGTTTCCGAGCAGGGACAGCGCGAGCAGGCAGAAGAAGAATCGTTTCATGGTAAACTAGAAATTAACGCCGAGGGTCAGCAAGGCCTCGTTGCGGTAGCCGCTCTGCAGGTATTGCGGCGCTGCCAGCAGGGACACGAAGCGGTCGGAGACCGTCAGATAAGGGACAAGCCCCCGGAAACCCAGCATGGACCAGGTGAAGGAAAGCGACGCGCCCGCACGGGCGGCCGTGTCATATTCGAACTGGCGGTAGAGCCATTCGTCGAAAGACTTGAGTTTGGACGTGCCGGTGTTCGAGACGGCATCGTCGGTTTTGGGATCGCCGGTTCCCCACAGGAAGGAAAGGCCCGCGGCGAAGGAGAAACAGTCGGAGGCGCGCTTGACATTGCGCTCCCCGACCACCTGCGCCGACAGGTTCAGATAGTCCTGATGGCGGCGGGAAGGATAGAAATCGACATTCTGATTGCGCAGATTCCCCTCGACACTGGCTGAAAGCATCCAATCGGGACGGAATCCCGAGAGCCCCTTCTCCCACTTGTACGCCACGCGGGCGGTCAGGTCCAGGCGGTCGAGGGTTCTGTTCCGGCCATGGTACTCCACGGTCGTGGCCATACCGGGCTGCGCCTTGTATCTGTACGAATTGGTGTATCGGGATAAATACTTCACCCCCAGATCGTAAGCGATCCGGTGCGATGCGTCCCGGGCGGGAACCAGCCAGACACCTTCAAAAGACGCTTCCGGTCCGCTGAATTCGCAGAACACCACGGACGTGGAAGTCCGGCTGCCATAATAGCCGGTCCGCCACAGGGCGGAGAGCTGGCCATGATACTTGATGCGGGACCCGATCACCGTTTGCAAGGAGAGGCCGTAGCGTTCGTTGGCCAGGGGCCGCATGTTCGATACGGACACATAGCCGGCATCGCCCTCAAAAACCTCCCGGTTGCCCAGGAACGCGCCCTGGTCCACCAGAATGTCAAACTGACGGTCAATGGTGCCGAAAAGGCCGGCACTGAGCTGCTCCAGGCTGTGGCGATACAGGAGATTGCCGCCCAGGGAGAACTGCTCGGAAGGATGCCATATCACGCCAGGCGCGACCTTGAGGTCCATCACCACGTTCAGGAAACGCGGATCCTTGAACTTCGTCTGATCAGCGGCGGTGTAATCCACGCGAAGGCCGGCGCTGAAGCGGTCACTGAACGAGTAGGAAATCGCACCGTAGAGGGAATAGGTCTCCCGCTTTTTCTGTCCGGCAGTCGTGCCGTCCTCTTCCAGGAAATTGATCGGGTTGTCTTGAGGATCCATCAGGATCTGTCCACCCATACCCTTTCCCCGGGCGTGCGAGTAAGAAAGTCCTCCGGCGAATACGATGCGGTCGGAAACCCGCTGGAAGGACCTGGTGCCGACGTTCACCTTCCAGCTGTCGGGAGACCCCTCCAGCGGAACGAGACCGCCGTAATGCATGATAAAGGATCCGGTCGCCTCGGAAAAGTGTTCTTCTCCCAGGGAACTCAAGCCTGCCGCATTCTCGAAGGAGAGCAGCGGATTTCGCTCCACGGCAAGCTGAAAATCGCGCACCGGCTCCTGCCCCGCGGCCGAAGCCGCGAGGCAGAGGGTCAGTACGACAATAAAGGATATCGACCGGAATCGCATGACTTACTTCACTGCAAAGTTATACAATTTGATGGAAGCAACCTTGCGGACGTGGAAGTCCGCGTCGGAGTTATTGGAATCCATGTAAACGATCTTCGCACCCTTGGCGATCGAAGCCTCCGCGTCGATGCCGGAAGGATCTGTATCGTCAGCGCTGACAGCACCGGCATAATCATAAACCAGCTTGCCGGCATTCTCAGCAATCGCCTCCGTGGCCGCCTTGTCGACATTGCGGTAGATCGTATAACCCATAGCATTCGTAGCAAAAACGACCTTGCCGGTGTTGACTTCGGCCGGGAAGCGGAAGTAGTTCTTCGTCTCATCGGCGTCGCCCCAGATATCCACGGCATCCAGCACCCAGGACGTAGGAATCTTGCAGTAGTTGCCGGACTTGTTGCTGGAGCGATTATCAAAGTTGGCCTCGTTCTTCACAAAAGCCTGGATGTCCTCGCCGGGCATCAGGAGCATCGGAGCGGCCGTCTTGATCGGGAACGGCCATGCGGTGCCCTGACCGAACTCGTAGGTCTTCATCTGGTGGCTGGCCGGGATGTCCGCAGAAGGAGCGGGATACTGGGCGGCACCGTTGAAACCGGACTCAGGATCATAGGTGACATAATCCGCATGGCTCAGGTCAACCGAGTTGGTGTACGTCTGAGTGTGGTCAATCGCGCCCGTGACGGAGATGACGATCTGGGAGTACGGCGCGATCTTGACGGACGTTCCGGACTGGAACCACCAGATACCGTACGAAGCAGGTGTCCAACCGGCTGCAGCATATTCAATGACACCGTCGGTAATCGTATACTTGTTCGTAGAGACCAGGCTGCTGATCTGGGCCATCGCGAGGCACATGCCGCTGGCGTCCACCTCCACGTCGGAGTTGTTGTACACGATGATATACTTGTCGTTCTGGAAGTTCTTGGAGCCTGCGTTATCCTTACAGCCGCCGTTGTACACTTCCTTGATGATCAGCTGGCTGGCCTTGGAAGCCGTGAGCTCCAGGCGCATGGTGGCGAACTCCTTTCCGGTGGCGATCTCAGGCACCAGGATGTTAACGCTGCCGTTGTAGTTGACCATGACCGCGCTCTCCGAAGCGCGATACGAAGTAGTAGCGGTATAAGTTCCCACGGAGACCGTGAACTTCACGAGACCGGTATCATCGGTCAGCGCGTCAAAAGTAGCGCTGCCGGAAGCGAGCGTCACCGGGACGCCGGCGACGGCGAAAGGAGCGCCGTTGTACATCAGCTGGATCGGCACTTCAACGGTGGTCGGGCGTTTCTCGCAAGAAATCAGCGCAAGGCTGAGCGCCGCCAAAACAAAAAATAAAACCTTCTTCATAACACTATAAGATTAAAATTTGAGTCGTAAAGTAAGTCCGTAGTAGAACTTCGGAATATAGTTGGCCGCAGAAAGATAGGTCCGCGTCTTCGAAGACCAGAGCTGCGAGCGGTTGACGAAGAAATTGTTGGCGTAGAAGGAAATGGACGCCAGGTCCCCGATCTCCTTGGTGATGCTGAAATTGGCACTGAAATAGGGCGAGAGGTAATCCTTCTGGAAGACATACAGGTAGCTGGACTTGTACGAGAGCTGCAGAAGATCGTTGTAAAGATCCATATCTCCCGACGCCTTGGCCGCCTGCAGGTCCGTCAGGTAGTCGCGCGGCGTCGGGTCGTCATAGCTGCAGTACTGCTCCGGATAGCGGACGACATAGTTGTCGCCGGCATAGATGGATTCGCCCGTCGTGGACAGCGCATCGCTCAGGTTGGAAATCACCTGGGCCAGTTCCTTGCCGTCCGGCGTCTCGCTCAGGGTCCGGGAATACTTCAGCAGGCTGGACTCCAGCTTCATCGACACGATCATGCGGATGCGGGGAATATGCGTCGTGAGCGTGAGGTTCATGCGCAAAGACTGGGACTCAGACCCGTTGGAATAAGCGTTGTCGCCGTAATAGAGACCGATGTACGGGTACGGCATCTTGTCTTTCGACGAGCGGTACGTCGTCGGGCTGTACGCGACCTGATTGGTCCCGAGTGCCTTGTAGGCATACCAGTTGCCGTCAATGCGGATATCCGTCTGGATGGCCTTGATCCGGGCGAACTCGATAACCCATTCGACGCCGTAGCGGTCGATGGGATTCAGCTCATTGTCAGGATAGTAGCTCGGGGACAGTTCCTTATAAGTCTGGTAGGCCAGCTCCTGCGAAGGGAGGACGCCCGTCTTGTCGGAGACCGTGACGATACCGCTCTGGGGGTTGATTGTGAAGGCACGGTCGTCCGCCGCGATGGGCACGCCGACCAGGGCGTTGTCCATCGTATAAGCATACGAGATGCGGTCGTAACGCGTCGAGACGCGATACACATTGAGCGTCCGGTTGTAATAGGCCGCCAGCGAGATCCGGGTGCCCAGGATGTCGGCGTCCACGCCGATCTCCATCATCCGGTTGCGCTGCCATTTTAGGTTGGGGTTGTACTCGACCGTGCGGGGCTGGGTGTAATAGGCCTCGAAGGATTCGTTGGCCGAATTCGTGCTGGAGGCGAACACGCGCACGTCGCGGTAGGTCGGCATCGGGAACAGCACGGCAAAGGACGGGAGCTTCACGGATTCTCCCCAGCTGGCGCGGAAGGACAGTTCGCGGAACGCCTTCCCGTCCCGGGCCGTCCGCTTGAAGACCGTGTACTTGGCATTGAAGCGGGGCGAGAGGCTGGACGTGACGCCATAGGCGGAGCCCCGGATAATCGTATTGTCGTTGCGCAGGCCGGCGATCAGGTTGATGTGGCCCGTCCCGACGGGAATCATGATATTATCCTCGAGGTAGACGCCTACATTGTGCATCGTCGGGACGTCGCTGTAGCGGTACTCGCGGAAGGTCGGGGCCGTCTCCATCTCGGGTGAATTGGCGCCGATGCCGAAGTTGCGGTCCGTGGTCCAGTCCGCACCCAGTTTGATCTTGTTGTTGACCTTGCCGAACAGGTGGCTGTGATTTGCCTTAAAAGAAAGCTTGGTCGCCAGCGGGCGGTCGTCGTCGCACATCGTGTTGTACCAGTACCCGGCGGGGATGTACATCACCGAGGGGACCGTCCCGGCGGTATAGGGAACGGCGATGCCGTAACCCTCCTCGCGCCCGTGAAGGACCGTCTTGTTGATGGAAGAGGAGTTGAAGGTGCGCTCCTGGCTCGACCTGTCGGAATAGGAAGCCGAGCCGCTCAGCTCCACGCTGGTGATCCACGGCTTGCTGAGCAGCCAGTTCAGGTCGAAATGGCCCTGGATCGCGTTGTCCTTGCCCATGGACCAGGTTCCCTGAACGGCATCCGGGTCGGCAGTGGAATTCATGCCGCCCAGATTGCCCGTCACGCCGACGGTGATGCGAAGCGGCATCGTATAAAAGATGCCCCGGCTGAGCGTATTCGTATAGGAAACCGACAGCTGCTGGCGGCGATACGCCGTGTACGGCGACATCTGCTTGGAAATCGACTGCGCGTATTCCGCACTCGCGTTCACGACGCCCAGGGCGCGGCCCCTGCGGGTCGACCCCAGGTCGAAACCCTTCGAGACCGAAGCCTGCTTGGTGCTCGGGCTGGTGGAGAGCGTCACCATGAAGGGCGTCTTGCCCTTCTTGAGATTGACCTTCACGACGCCGGAGCCCATGTCACCGTATTCCACGGAAGGGACGCCCGTGATCACTTCGACGGACTCGATGTTGGAAGAGGCGATGTTATTGGTGGAAACACCCTTGACGGGTTTGTTGTCGAAATCGGAGGCGGCCACGAAGGACGCGTTATTGGACAGGCGGACGCCGTCCACCTCGACGGCCGTGCCGAAGGAGGCGGATCCCTTCTCGCCGGAGCCCGCGCGGATGTTGAACTGCTTCTCGGAGGTCAGCGACGGGTCCACCGTCGCGCCGCCCGGCAGGAGGCTGGAGATGTCGGAGACGTTCATCAGCTGGACGTGGTCCAGGGCCATGCGGTCGATGGTGCGGGTGGTGGTGGCGGAGTTGCCGTCCTCCTGCGCGGTCACGATGGCGCTCTCGAGCGAGAGGTTGTCCGGGCTGAGCTCGACGCGGAAATCGATGTCTTTGCTGAACTTCATGTCGCGGGCCCAGGTCACGTAACCCAGGCAGTCCACCCGGACGATGGATGCGGCCACGGACACGTTGCGCAGCACGAATTTGCCCTTGGCGTCGGCCACGGCCCACTGCTCCGTGGCGTCCACCACGACGGTGGCGAAGCTCACGGGTGCGCCCGTGCTCTTGTCAGTCACAGTGCCGCTGAGGGTTATGCCTTGCGCGCGCACGCCCCAAGAAACAAACAGGCATGCGAGCACCAACAATATGCGCTTTGAACCGAACATTCGGAGATACACTTCTATAAGGAATTACAAATTAAGTGAAAAAATGGAAAAAGTGTACTACCTTTGAGGGTATGAAGCGCTTATTTTCATCATTAATTATGATTTTCGCCCTCTGCGCGACGGCGCTGGCGGACGAAGGCATGTGGATGATTCCCTCTGTGGACAAGAAAACGGCCGAGCTGAGCGGCTGCGTGGTATCCATCGATTTCATGGGCACGGGCAGCCTCATCTCCAGCCAGGGCCTGGTCATCACCAACCACCACGTCGCCTACTCGGACGTTTTCGAGCTGGGCGACGACGATCACAACTACCTCGAGGAAGGGTTCTGGGCCCGCAGCCTGGAGGAGGAAATCCCCATCCCCGGGCGCAGCGTGCAGTTCCTGCGCGGCACCGTGGACGTGACCGACGAGGTGGAGCAGCTCTTCGCGGACGGCACCGTCAAGCGCAGCAACGCGATGATGATGCGCCGCCTGAGCGGCATCCTGGAGAAGCGCTACCAGGAGAAAACCGGCTACGTGGCCTCGCTCAGCAGCGCCTGGCGCGGCGACCGCTACTACATTTCCCTCTACGAGGAATACAACGACGTCCGCCTCGTCGGCGCCCCGCCCGCCCAGGTGGGTGCTTTCGGCGGCGACGTGGACAACTGGGAGTGGCCGCAGCACAAGGGCGATTTCGCCCTGCTGCGCATCTACACCGCCCCCGACGGCAGCGCGGCGAAGTATGCGCCCGAGAACGTCCCGCTCCGGGCCGACAAATACCTGAAAATCTCCCTGAAGGGCTACCGCGAAGGCAGCAAGACCACCCTGATCGGCTTCCCCGGCAGCACGGACCGCTACGCCTCTTCCGCCAAGGCGGATTTCATGACGGGCGTGGAGCTTCCCATCCAGACCCGAATCCGCGGCGCCCGCATGGACATTATCAAGAAATGGATGAACCGCGACCCCGAGGTGCGGCGCAAGTATTCCAATTATTTCTTCAACCTCTCCAACGCGCAGGAGCTCTACCTGGGCGAACTGCAGTGCTACAAGCGCTTCCGCGTGGCGGACGAGAAACGTCTTCTGGAGGCGGAGCTGGACGCCTGGCTCGACGCCGATCCGGCGCGGCGGGCGCAATTCGGCGACCCGGCGGGAGCCCTACGCGAGCGCTACGCACGCGTGGCCGGCCCGGAGAAGAACGTGCAGTATTTCCGCGAATGCCTCATCCGCGGCACCCAGATCGAGCCCGTCGCCTCCCGAACGAGCGTACTGGCGGGCAATTACAGCGAGAGCAAGGTGCCCGGCGTGCGACGCGCCTCGGCGCGCAACTTCGAGCAGATCGACCTCCGCGTCGAGCGGGAGCTTTTCCGCTACACGCTGGAGACCTTCTATGAGAATGTGGATGAAGCCATGCTGGGGCCCTTCCAGCGGGAAATGAAAACGCGCTTCGGCCAGCAGTACGACGCCATGTGCGCCTTCCTCTGGGACGGCAGCTGGCTCTCCGACCCCACGCAGATTGCGGTTTATCTGGACCCGGAGGCCGACATGAAGGCCTTCCTGGATGCGCACGACGACGATCCGCTCGTACGCTTCTTCATGGACACGAAGATCGTGACCTACAACCAGGCCATCAGCGAGGCCGAGGGCACCCCGACCATCACGGAACTCACGCGTGACTACACCCACGCCCTCTTCGCCATGCAGACGGATCTGAAACGCAACCCCTACCCCGACGCCAATTCCACGATGCGTGTCAACTACGGCCGCGTCATGGGCCTGCGTCCGCGCGACGCCGTGCACTGCGACTACTTCAGCACCGCGGCCGGCCTGCTGGACAAGCACGACCCGGACGAATACGATTTCTGCCTTCCCGCCGACATGCTCGGCGCGCTGAAGAAGGCCCCCGCCACGATGCGCCTCAACTTCATCACCAACAACGACAGCACCGGCGGCAACTCCGGCTCCCCCATCCTCAACGCCCGGGGCGAGATCATCGGCCTGCTCTTCGACGGCAACAAGGAGTCGCTGGCGTCCGAGATGCTCTTCACGCCCGACTACAACCGCAGCGTGAACGTGGATATCCGCTATGTGGTGTGGATCCTCCGCGAGTACGCGCACTTCGACCGCATCCTCGCCGAACTGAATCTCTAGCTACAGGTTCTTGACCTCGTCCCAGCGATAGAAGCTGCCCGGGGCGGCCATGGGGAGCGGCAACGTCGCTTCGCGGCCGTTCAGCAAGACCTGGACCAGGATGTCGGGATTCTTTTTGCTCTTGAAGAAGATGAACTGCAGGTTGCAGGCCATCGGGATATCGAAGCTACGCCAATACTGCTCGACCTGCGCAGGGTCTTCGATGCGCGCGCCCATGCCGTTCACGTCCAGCAGGGACAGGAGCGGCATCAGGGTCGAGTCGTGGGCGAAACGCAGGCGGAGCTGGACGCCGTTCGCCCAGTCAGCTTCGGCCTTGTCGCGGAAGTCGTCCCAGAGAGCTTGCATGGCCTGGACGCGCAGGTTCTGCGTGTCCGGGGAGCGGCCGAGGAGCGCGTAGGCACCATAGTTGTCCAAGCGCCAGATGGCGTAGCGTTCTTCGGGGGAGAACAGGGAATAGAACACCTCCGGGACCGGGACGTCGAGGTTGTCCAGCGAGGAGACGAAGGTGTGCATGCCGTCGCAGAAATCCAGGCGGGCCTCGGTGTCCGGCAGCAGGGAATCCGGCTGGGATATCCAGCGGCCCAGCATGGCCTCGAGGTCCACCTCGCCCTCAGCCAGGATGCTCGCCAGGAAGCTGTCGAACTTCTGACCGGCCTGCTCGGTCCGGTCGGCGTCCGAGTCGATGACGTCCGGCAGCAGGTAGCTCTGGTAGGGCTGCCCGTAGTCGACGTCGTAGCTGAAGTCGCGGTCCAGCGCGTCCAGTTCCCGCAGGAAGGAGAACATGCTCACGATGACGCGGTGCGACACCGTGGACACGGCCTCGGCGCGGGTCGGGCCCTTGAAGACGGCGGGATAATTCTTAAAGATCTGCGACGCGATGTAGCGGTGCTGCGCCTGCCCCTTGTGGGTCAGGTTGCCCTCGCGGCGGGCGATGCTGGGATACAGGGCGGTAAAGGCTTCATAAACGGCCTCTCCCTGCGGGGTCAGCCAGCCTTGCTCATGCCCACCGGTCCAGATTTCGAGGAGCTCCTCATAGATCTTGCTGCCCAGGGCAAAGCGGGAGCCGTGCCGGCCGACGTGGCTGACGTAGAACGGCTGGTAGCCTTTGGGGGCCGGCGTCGGGGCCGGCTGGTCCATGGGATACAGGTAATAGGTGCCGCCGGCGCGTTCGATGTCGGCCATCACTTCGGCGCGGCTGTCGCGCTGCGCGTGAATCGCGCCGCACACCCCGAGCAAACAAATCGCAATCGCTATCTTTTTCATACCATCAAAGGTAGCAAAAAAACACTCGCTGTCCTCAAATACACCGCATTTTGAAGACAAGCGAGAGGAAAAGTCGGTATTATAGTCCCCCGGCCAGGGCTTCCTGGTAGTAGCGCGGCAGCACGGGATAGCGGTCGCGCGCGGAGGCGAGCACCGTCCGGAAAGAATCCAGGTCCCCGTCGAGCAGCAGCGAGCACAGCACCCGGTCGAGCGAGGCCGGGGCGTTGATGCCGCCCGCGCCCAGCTTGACCAGGTTCGAGAGCGGGTCGCGGGTGATCAGCGGCACCTCCTTCCTGAAGGCGACGCTGTCCGGCTCGCGCGGCGTCCCGGCGGCCATCCGCTCCGTAAAATGCCGCACGTACTGCGCGTGCAGGGTGCTCCGGGAGAGCACCGCGGCGTATTTCTTCGCCAGCGCGTAATTGCCCATCGCGTAATAGTCCGCCAGCAGGCGGCGCAGAACCAGGAAGCTCTGGCCGTGCTCCTGGTAGGTGGCCAGCTGGAAAGCGCTGTGGACGGCCTCGTTGGGGCCTTGCAGCGTCCCGTACAGGAGCGCATTGTAGAAGTAGTGCGCGTAGCCTTCCGGCAGTCCGGACATGTCGAAATCGCTCCGCGAGCGGACGGGATAGCGATAGAGCTCGTCGCCCAGCCGACCCTTTTCGCCCAGCGCCAGGAAGGCGTACGGCAGCAGCTCCCGCTCCGTGGCGGTCCGAGCCGGGGTGGCGACGGAGAGGATGCGGTCCCAGTCGGCGTTCACCGCGGCCACGCGCACCGCCGCCATGCGCTCACGCGCCTGGAGCGTGCCGTTCAGGGCGATGAAGAGAAAGGCGCCGGCGGCCAGCAGGGCCGTCCCGGCGAGGTTCAGCCAGAGCGGCAGCGGCCAGCGCGCGTCCCGTTTCGGGAGCAGCCGGCTCAGCGCCCAGAGCAGGCACAGGATCAGCACGACGGCCACGCCGCGCCGCGCCGTGGGCGCGAAGGCGACCGCGACCCATAGCCCGCAGCTGAGCGCCGCGGCGGGCAGGTCGCCGGGCAGACCAAAGCGGCCCAGGATGCTCCGCACCAGCAGGAAGGCCAGGCACACGCCTGCCGCCACGATCAGCGGGGCGTAAACGCCGAAGCGGAAGAACTGCGTCAGGAAGTCGCCGATGATCCCGGAGACCGGGAAGGGCGTGCGCAGCATCGCGGAGAAATAATCCCCGCTCAGCAGGAACAGCCCGTCATACTCCTGCATCACGAAGCTGTTCTTCTGCAGCAGGAGCGTTCCCAGGAACGCCCCGGCAAAGACAATCAGCGGCGGGAGGATCTTCTTCATGGCTGGAACAACTTGCTGACGGCATCGGTAAGCTGCCCCGGATCGCCGTCCACGAACTCCGGGACATTATAGGAAGTCAGGCGCAGGACATTGTGCTGCGGATCCTGCTGCGGCAGCAGGAAAGGCTTGCTGAAATGGCCCTCGCCGTCGAAATGCGCAAAGAACAGGCGCGTGTAGCGGCCGTCGAGGCGTCGGCTGGAGAAGACCACCCAGCGGCCGTTCGGCGACCAGGAATGATAGCTCTCCGTGTCCTCGCTGTCCAGCTCGTCCACGCGCCGCAGGGCGCCGCTCTCCAGGTCCAGCAGCCACAGGTCCGCCTCGCGGTGCCAGATCGGGAAGGTCCCGTAGGCGGAGGCGGTGAAGAGCAGCCATTTCCCGCTCACGCGGGGAAAAGAAACCGACAGGCTGTCGCTGGCGAAGACCGTCCAGGGCTCCCCCTCAAATGCGCCGTCGCGGAAGCGGATGGCCTTGAGGGCGTAGCGGATATCGCCGCGGTTCGCGGCCACTTTCTCCGACTGCGGAGCGCTGCAATAATAAAGGATTTCGCCGTCGGGCGACCAGGCGGGGAAGGTCTCCATTTCCGCATCGCCGAAGAGATGCGGGCACGTCGTCACGGAGTCCGTCTGCGTGTCCAGCAGGATGATATCCGAGAAATGGTCATACACCTCCACCGGCTGCGACCCCGCTATGGGGAAGCTCTGCTGGGTGGAGTTGGACGAATAAGCGATGTAGCGGCCGCCCGGGTGCCAGGCGGGATAGGTCCCCTGGCGCTTCGGGCCGACGGTGGTCAGGTTCAGCAGGCGGAGCTCCTCCCCGTCCCGGAAGACCGTTCCGCCGCCAGCCCCGCGGGCGTGGAACATCATCCGGCCGGGGTCCCCGCCGGCAAAGCTGTGGCAGTTCACGCAGCCCCTGCCGTTCGCGCTGTTGCGCACGACGGCCGTCTCTTTATAGGAGGCCAGCTCGCGGGCGTAGATGCCCATGTCGCGCCAGCCTTCGTAGTTGGGTTCGATGAGGCGATAGGCGATGTACGGCGGGATCTCGTCTTTCGACAGGAAAACCTTGAAGGGCGCGTACGCGACACCCTCCTTGCTGCCTTTCTTCCAGGCTTTTACATGAAAGAACAGCGTGTCCCCCACCCGCTCCGACGTATAGGACAGCTTCCGGCCGTCGGCCATCTCAAAGCTGAGCGCGGCCATCGTCTCGGGAACCGTCACGCCCACATAGTCCGGGAAAATCTCCGGCACCGCGTCGGACGCCGCGAAATGCACCCGTCCGCACCCCGCCGCCAAGAGACAAACCGCTATCGCTATTTTTTTCATACCCTCAAAGATAGTAAAAATATTATCTCATTCTTTTTGTATCTTTGTAATCATGAGAGCTTTTTCCTACCTACTGACGGCCCTCGCGGCCCTTGCCTTGGGCGTTGCCGCCCAAGCGCGTACGACTTCTCTGGAACAGTGGCAATTTTCCCGGGACGGGGCTTCCTGGGAGACGGTGACGGTGCCGCACAGCACCAACGCCGTGGACGGCCGCTCGGCCGCCTACTACCGCGGTCAGACGCACTACCGCCGCACGTTCCGCGCGAACCCCGCGCGCCCCGCTTTCCTGCAGTTCGAGGGCGCCGCGCAGGCGGCTGACGTCTACGTGAACGGCCAGCTGGCGCGCACGCACAAGGGCGGATACACCCCCTTCACCGTCCCCCTCACGGACATGCTGCAGCGCGGCGAGAACCTCGTGGAGGTGGTCTGCGACAATAGCGTGGACCTGGAGATGATTCCCATTTCCTCCGACTTTAATAAGAACAACGGTCTGCACAACCCGGTGTCGCTGCTGACCTTCGGCCGGCAGTACTTGTGCCCGGCGGCCTATGGCCCCGACCGCCTGCACCTAACGCAGACGGCGGTCTCGGCCGAGCGAGCGGAGGCCCGACTGGAGGCACGGATCGTCAATGCCGCGCCGCGCGCGAAAACGGTCCGCGCGACCGTCCTCCTGCGGGACGCCGCCGGCCGCGTGGTCTGGCGCGAGCGCCAGCGCCTCACGGTACCGGCCGGCGAGGGCGCACCCATTTGCGCGGACATCGCGCTGGACCGCCCGCACCTTTGGGACGGCGTCCGCGACCCGTATCTCTACACCGTCGAAGTCCGGATCCGCGGCGACGTCGCGCGCGCCCAGGTGGGCTTCCGCTTCTTCAGCCTGGACCGCGACAACGGATTCATGCTCAACGGCAAACCTTACCCGCTGCGCGGCGTGAGCATGCACCAGGACATGGACGGACGCGCGTCTGCGCTCACCCGCGAGGACATCGACCGTGACTACGAGGTCGTACGCGAGCTGGGCTGCAACTTCCTGCGTCTGGCGCACTACCCGCACAACGAGTACGCCTTCCGGCTCTGCGACCGCATGGGCATCATCGTACAGACGGAGATTCCATGGGTCAACATCTGCGGAGAACAAGCCACGGAAGCCTATTTCGACAACATCCACGAACAGATGCGGGAGATGGTCACCAGCCTCTACAACCACGCATCCATCTGCTTCTGGGGCATGTGGAACGAGCTCGACAGCTGGGGCAACACGCCCGTCTACCAGGGCCGGCTCGACGCCCGGCGCGCGGTAGACGAGACCGCCCGGCTGTACGCCTACGCCAAGTCGCTCGACCCGACGCGCGCCGTCGGCCTGACCGACGACAGCGTCTTCGCCCGCGACTTCTACACCGAGCTCAAGGCGGATTACTACTCGGAAAACCGCTACCACGGCTGGTACTACGAATACAATGATTTCAGCGGCCTGACCGGCTCCATGCAGTGGATCCACGACCACATGGGTGTGACCAACCTGTCGGAATACGGCGTGGGCATCAACCCCTTCTGCCATAGCTGGAACGCCGAGGACATCCGCCGCTACGCCGACGACCGTCGCCACATGGAGGCCTACGGCAACCGCGCCCACGAGTCGCAGGTCCAGCAGATCTGCGCCATGCCCTGGCTCAACTTCACCTCGCTCTGGATTTTGTTCGACTTCCCGGTCGCAGACCGGAAAGAAGGCTTCCTCGACTCGGACGACGGCGTGAACTACGTGGAGAATCCCGCGCGGCTGTTCACCAACGACAAGGGTCTCGTGACGCGTGACAGGCAGACGAAAAAGGACGTCTTCTACCTCTACAAGGCATGGTGGAATGACGCCGAGGAGACGGTCTACATCTCCGAGCGGCGGCTCCGCAAGCGCCCCGCCGGCTCGACCTTCACCCTCACGGCCTACTCCAACGCCCGCTCGCTGACCCTGCTGCGCGACGGGGAGCCCGTCCGCACGATGGAAGGGTCCGGCGAGATCTCCGGCGTCATCTGGAAGTTCGAGGATCTGGAGATGGGCTCCGCCGAGACCACCTTCGAGCTTGTCTCCGATACCGGCGTCCGCGACAGCGTCAGCTTCCTGCCGCTCTAGGCGGCGGGCGATTATTCTTCTAAAAGTGCAATTTTTGGTCGGATTGTTCAGAGTTCGGCCCGCGGTGTTCCACCTCTGCGGGAAATGATTAAATTTGTTTGCACAGACCGAAACTGATAATTATACCAATATTTCACATGATGAAAAGTACCAAATCCATCCTCGCCGCGCTGGCGCTGACCATCGCGGCCACGGCTGGCGCCCAGACCCTGAAGATGACCCCTCAGGTCGTGCGCATCACCGCCTACGAAGCCTCCACCGCCGTCAACCTGGTGGTCGTGAAGCCCGAAGTGAAACCCGACGTCCTGGATCCGGCGGTCTTCACCGTCGAGACCAACGGCGTGGAGCGCAACGTCAAGATCATCTACACCTGCGACGACCGCGGCGAATGGGCCGACGGCGGCGAGTACCTCGCCTTCGGCCTCGAGCCGAGCCGGGCCCGCGGCGCCGCCCCGCTCGTCTCCCGCGGCATGGGTACCTGGAGCACGGCCTACCCCGTCAAGGTCGCCCTCAAGCAGGGCAAGAGCGTCAAGGCCGCCGGCAAGAAATACACGGCCGTGGAATGCGAGACCCCGCACGCGCTCCGCAACTTCCTCTCCGAGTCCGACTTCTTCCGCCGCGGCACCTTCACCGGGCCGTCGACCGGCCGTCCGGGCGACGAGACCCTCACCTACGGCGCCTATGAGCCGGAGGCCCTCCGTATCGACGGCAAGGCCAACCCGCTCATCATCTGGCTGCACGGCATGGGCGAAGGCGGCACCGACGTCTCCATCGAGTTGATGGGCAACGAGGTCGTGGCCCTCATCCGCAACGACATCCAGTCCCACTTCACCACCGAGGGCGGCGAGCAAGGCGCCTATGTCCTCGCCGTCCAGTGCCCGACCATGTGGATGGACACCGCCAAGGGCTTCAGCGCCGGCGACCACCCGTCCCTGTACTCCGACGTCCTCAAGTCCTGCATCGACCACTACCTCGCGCAGAACCCGGACGTGGACCGCAACCGCGTCTACATCGGCGGCTGCTCCAACGGCGGCTACATGACCATGAACATGCTCCTGCGCAACCCAGGCTTCTTCGCGGCCGCCTATCCGACCTGCGAGGCCTTCGCTGACGCCAACATCTCCGACCTGCAGATCAAGCAGATCGCCGGCGAGAACATCTGGTTCGTGCAGTCCTTCGACGACACCACGGTCCGCCCGACCGACTACTGCATCCCGACCTACAAGCGCCTCATCGAGGCCGGTGCCAAGAACGTCTGGATGTCCATGTTCGAGAACGTGACCGGCACCGACACGCCCGGCCAGCGGCTGATGGGCCACTTCTCCTGGGTCTATGTCTTCAACGACCAGGTCACGGGCGCCCAGGCGCAGTCGACGGGCGAACTCCAGCCGTCCAACAACGGCGGCGGCGCCGTCGCACCCCAGGGTTTCCACAACCTCTTCGACTGGATGAACGCCCAGGTGCTCACCGCCCCTACGGTCCCGCAGCAGCAGGGCGGCAGGCGCTAAGGCTCTTTGTCGAAATTCAGATAGACGCAATTGACCCCGCTGGCATAGCGGTAGTTGACATCCCGGCAGTAGCCCTCCACGATGCGGAGGCTCAGCGACGCCGGGGTGTCTTCTTGATAGGCGTACAGGGGATTGAAAGCCTTTCCGGCCGCTTTGACCAGGATGGTGAAACGGTCGTCTCCGTCCACGATCCCCACGTCGAAGCTCCCCCGGAGCCCGCAGGACTGCCCCATCTCCAGCTGGTGCAGCATCATCTCCTCCACGCAGTGGGTGACGGCCGTATTCTCGGCCGGAGGGAGATGCATCGCCTCCAGTCTTTCACGGAGCAGGGAGAACTGCTGCGAGACACTTTCGCGGGAATAGCCCACGCTCACGGCGAAAGCATGCCGCGTGTCGCCCACGGGGATCAGCCAGACCGGGTGCAAGTTCCCTTCCTTTCTGGAGATAAGGGGCGCGGCCGCCAGGCCGCCCAGCATAGGGAGCAGCATGCCCAGCGGCAGGGCCACCCACAGGTTCCAACGGGAAAGGGCCAGGGCCAGTGGCAGGGTACAGATGACGATGCCCGCCTGCAGCAGGCCGGCCAGGCGGCCCCGTTTGGCCAGCAGGAAGGCATTGGCCTGCGTCATCAGGACCGTGGCCGGCAGGAAGACGCCGCTGAAGATGCGGAGCGGGCCGGCTGAGAGCTGTGCGAGGGCTGCATCGGCGCCGAAGAGCGAGGCCACCCCGACGGGGAAAGCCAGGAGCAGGACAGCGGCGCAGAGCGCCAGCCCCAGCGACAGCCGCAGGATGATGGAAATGAGCCGTCCCACGGCGTCCCAGTCCCCTTCTCCGGACAGGATGCCGCCCAGCCCCGTGACGGTGCCGCCCGTGGCGGTGAGCACCAGCATGCAGATCATCAGCAGTTGCATGCAGATGCTCAGGGTGAACATGCCGTCGGCCCCCAGCTTGTGCAGGACCAGGGTATTGAGGCCGAGATTCAGAAGAATCATCGAAACGCCCGTCATGGCAGCGGGGGTGCCCCGGGACAGGATCTCCCGGAAGAACTTGCCGACCTGGGCCCATCCGGGCCAGCACAAACGGTACGGGCGCGGCTCCCGCAGCAGGTACGGGACCATTACCAGGAAGCCCAGGACCGCCGCGGAGGAAGTGCCCGCCGCCGCGCCCCGGATGCCCATCCCCAGCACCCGCACGAAGAGGATGTCCAGGGCCAGGTTCAGGATCCCGAAGATCCCCACGAACCAGGCCACCAGCCGCGGCCGGCCGCTGATCTGGACGAACTGGCCGCCCGCGCAGGCGAAAAGGGCGAAAAAGCTTCCCACGAAAGCAAACGGGAAGTATTCCTGCAGCATGGGCTGCAGACGCGCGTCCTGCGTGATGAACATGGAGACCGGTCCTGCATATACCGCCAGCAGGGCCGTGAAGATCCCGCTGACGAGCAGAGCCGACGCCAGCCCCACCGTGAGCATCCGGTTCACCCGGCCGTAGTCCTGGTTCCCGAAGGCCGGGGCAATCAGGAGCGTCGTGCCCATCAGGAGGATGGTGCCCGGGAGCATGAGGATGTTCACCAGCGGCAGGGCCAGGACGATGACCGACACGGCGTCGGCCCCGATGAACTGTCCCGCCACCATGCTGTCGATGGTGCAGTTGAGCTGAATGATGATTCCGGCAAAAATGGCCGCCGCCAGGTAATTCCTCAGCGTGTGGCGAATGATATGAGAATTCCGGACCGACTGCATCTGACGTGGTTAGTTTTTTCCGTCACGAAGTTACAAAGAATTTGGAAAAGAGCGCACTAATATGTATATTGCCCCGGAATTGTATGGCAGAGAGCCCCCATCAAATGAACCGCCTGCCCCTCATTCTGTGCTGCTGTCTGGCACTGTTCGCTTCCTGCGTCAAGGCAGGAGACATCGTTTATGTGCCCAATCCGAACGAAGAAAAAGCCGACGGGGCTCCCATGGTGGTCGTTCTCTACGGCCCCAACGACCTGGGAGACCGTTCCTATTGCGACCTCATTTATCGGGGCGTGGAGACGGCGGCACAGCGCTATGGGTTACGTACGCTGCAGCTCTCCCCGGAGAGCGAGGAACAGGGCAGGGCCTACTTGGAAAAAATCTTCTCCCAGATGGAGGATGTCACGGACACCGTCCGGCACCTGTTCATCACGCCCAGCTCGGTTTACAATGATTACATCCGCGCCAACAACCGCCGGCTGGAAGTCAATCCCCGGGCGGACCTCTTGTATATGGAGACCACCACGCCGCTGGAAGGCAAGGGATCCACGCTGTATATCGACTATTATGGGGCCATGTATATGGGCGGATGCCTGGCGCATTATACAGACAAAACTGCCGCCTCCCTCATTCTGGCCAATCCCTACACTCAGGCCGTCCGGGAGGCTGCCGAAGGCTTTGCAGCGGGGTTTAATGACACACCCCGGAGCCCCATGCCCCTGCATGCACGCTATCTGAGCGACGAACCGGCCGGTGGATTCGCCGTGGCCGATTCCACGATGCTGCGCATCCTGAATGAAGACGAATACTTTTCCGACAGCATCTATATCCCCATCTGCGGCGGCTCCATACACAGTCTCATCCGGGCCATGCGGGCCTTTATCTGGATTACATTCGGTTACGTCGGCGTGGACGGCGACCTGAATGCCGACAGATACTGTTACTTCTCCATTATCAAAAACATAGACAGGGTAATGGAGGATTATGTGGGCCTGTGGCTGGACGGCGATTTGCCCAAGCACCAGACCCTGGGGCTGAAGGAAGGCTCCACGGGCGTAGTGATCAATGGAGCGAAAGTAAAAGTAAAACTGGATCTGGACAGCCTGCGCAGGGTGGCCATCCTCAAAGAGAAAGAGTATGAAAACAGATAGGTTGCTGCACATACTCATGACGCTCCTGCTGCTCACAGGCTGCTACAAGGAGGATGACATCATCATCTACAAGGATTCCCGCCGATGGGTGGAAAAGACGGTAGCCGTGGTGGCGCCGCTGAACGACCCCATCATGAAATCCAGGCTGGAACGCACGGCAAGCTGGATGAAAGACAACCTGCATCAAGGACAACTGCGGGACACGCTCTGTATCCAACTCAAGCTTGAATGGTACGACGAATACGGCAACGACCTGGATCAATTGGGGAAGGATCTCTCTGAGCGGGAGGACCTGATAGCAGTCATCGGCCCCTTCGACAGCGACAACGTAAACCGCCTGGCACCCTACTGCCACAAGACAGGCAAGCCGCTCATCCTGCCCACCGCCACCAGCGAGACGGTTATCCGCCGCTTTGCCATCACCAGCACCGGATCCGGCCAGAAACCGTTCATGTGGTCCCTCACGGAAACGGATGTCTCCCTGTCCGAGGTCCTAATGAACAACTATGCCAATTTCCTGGCCCTGATGGACGAGGACGCATTCGTATATCTGGCCCGGTATTCCGCCCTCTTTACGCCTGCCGACACGTATGGCCAGACCTTCTTCGAGTGGACGCCGTTCCAGGCGAAGGAACTGGATATCTCCTTCGAGTATAACAAGCAATACGCAGCGCCTGAAGCACTCTACGAGTACCTGCAAGAGTATTACGAGTTGTTGAGCAGCGCCTATTTCCTTAGCTTTTTCATTCCTTCCTTCATCGTGGCTCGGGACGCGGAGATGCTTTATCAGATTGCCCGTATCCGTAGCGAATGGATGGGCATGGACCCCGACAATCCCGAAGACGACGCACGCGGCCACGATGGCCGACGGGCGCTTTGGGCTCCCGTCTATTTCGCCCTCTCCAACCTCACCGACGAGGCGATCGAAGCCCTCGGCCCGCGCGGCAAGGTCCTGACCAATGGCTATCAGGGTTACGCTCCGTACGCGGACCCGACCACGGGCTTCGAGCTCAGCTACGAATCCCGCTATGACACCAAGCCCACCTTCGCCGAGTGCAAGTTCTACGATGCCCTGCTGCTGACGGCCTTCGCCGGCAGTTATCTGGAGCACCACCCGGAGATAACGGACCTCAACGACGCGATCATCGCCATCTGCACCACCGACAACCTCCTTTCTAACCATGCCTGGAACGCCACCGGCATAGAACTTTATTTATCGGCCATGGAGAACGGGCAGTTGATCGGCTTCAAAGGCGCTTCCGGCCCCGTCCAGTTTGATAAGGAGTGTTATACGGCCGCGCTCAACACCACTTACGTAAACTGGATCATCTCTGAGGGCCGCATCCGGAATCAAGGATATTTCAGTGCTTCCGGCAGCGCCCAGACGGGAGAGACCATGGCCTCCTGGAACTGGGCGGTACAGCACGCAGAAGAGCGCTTTGACCGCGAATACGGCGATGAAGGATCTGCGCCCGTTTATCCCGCGCTTTCGGATCAATACGCCGTTCTGGTGCAGGGCAGCAATGGTTGGCAGAACTATCGCCACGAGGCCGATGTGCTGAACATCTACCAACTGCTCAAAGCTGGCGGCTACGACGACGATCACATCATCCTCATCATCGCCGACGATATAGCCAATGCGCCGGAGAACCCGGACCGCGGGGCCGTGCGCACCGATTCGGACGGCGTGAATCTGCGCGCGGGCGCAATCGTCGACTATAAGAACGCCGATCTCGCGCCCGCCGACATTGTCAACATCTTAAAGGGCGTGTCCACGGCACGGACGCCGGTGGTGCTGCCCTCCGATGCCGGACAAAACGTTCTGCTGTTCTGGAGCGGTCACGGTCACAGCCAGGCCGTGGGCGGCATCAATGAGATGGCGTGGCGCGACAATCCGCCCGCCGAGGGCATGACGGCGGACCTGCTGGCGAAGACCATCAGCCAGATGGCCGGGCAGCATCAGTTCCGTCAGATGCTCGTGTGTCTGGAGCCCTGCTACTCGGCCAATATCGGCATGGCGCTGGAAGGCATTCCTGGGGTATTGGCCATCTGCTCGGCCGGTCCTTACGAGCAATCTTTCGCGGATTCCTGGAGCAACGAACTGAATGTGTGGATGTGCGACCGCTTCAGCCGCAACCTGGCGGGACACACCTCGACCAATCCCAACGGCACCTACCGGGACCTCTATCTCTATTGCGCCAGGCACACGCTCGGCTCGCATGTCGGCATCTTCAACCATACCCATTTCGGCAACCTGTATATCAACGGCCCGAAGGATTTTTTCATCAAGAAACAACCATAAACCCCACCAGGCATGCTCAAGAAACGATTTGGAGGACTCCTTGCAGCGTTGATGCTCTTTGGCTGCAGCGGCAACCCACTTCCGGTGAATCTGGAAGCGGGAGACGCGCTGCCGCAGTTTTCGGTGCGGATGAACAACGGGACGCGCGTGCGCACTGCCGACCTCCTGGGCCAGCCCAGCGTCATCGTCTTCTTCTCGGTGGATTGCATAGATTGCCGACACCTGCTGCCGCAGATTCAGAAGCTGTGGGATATGGATCTGGGTCTTCCCATCGTGCTGATTGCGCGTAAGAACACGGCCGCAGACATCGTGCCTTTCTGGGCGTTTTCCGAATTCACGATGACGTACTCCCCGCAGAGGAGCCGCCGCATCTATTCGCGCTTTGCTCCATCCCGCATCCCCCGGATCTACATCAGCGATGATCAGGGGATCATACGATACATTCATGCGGACGAACACCTGCCTTCGGCCCGGGAACTGGCCGATGAAATAGAAAGTCTAACCCAAAACTATACAAGCCATGATTAGAAAATTTTTATTGATTTCCAGCGCATTATTGCTCGCTCTCGCCTTCACGGCCTGTCAGAAGAACGGTGGTAAGCCCAGCGTGAGAATGGTTTACGCCGTCAATGTCTCCGAGGATGTTCTCAAAGTGGCCAATGTCGAGGTCTATTACGTGGACAAGACCGGGGATAAGAAGAAGGAAATCGTTACCAAGACTCCGTGGAAACTCACCATTGTGGCCGACGCTTTACCCCTCACGGAGGGGGTCTGGGCTAAAATAACGCCCAAGTTCGGAGTCCCCGAAAGCACTTATTCGCTCGATCTTAATACGATTGCGGCTTATGGAGGCCATCTGGGGAATGGGAAAAAGATTGCCGATATATACAGCAATACGCCCAAGGCCCCCACAGTAGCCAAGACCGCAGCCGAGATTCAAGCCTGGTGCGCCACTTCCCCCACCGTGTCCTTTACCGTAAGCCAGGAAGGCTTTGCCAAGCAGACACATGTGGACTTTGGCGGCAATGGCTTCTGGGATGATTTCTGGGAAGCAATCTGCTTGGATTATTGCGACACTTACGACGAAGATCCGGAGGAGTGGTGTTACGATTAATCCCCGAACCTAGCTCCCTCAACACGAAAACGGCAGCCAGTTCGGCTGCCGTTTTGTTTAGTAGTCCAAACACTCCGAATCTCGAACCTACGGCTCCTTGAAGGGATGCTGGGAATCCAGCGAATCATTGATGCTTTACACCGATAAATTCGAATTTACCAGTTGAAGAATCTGCCTACGTGGACATAAAGTAACCAGGCAGCAACGAGCATGGCAAACTTGAAATGACTTCGTCTGAGGGCTTTCAAGTCCTCGGGTGATATGCTTTCGTCATTTTTATGCTCACGATAATCTAAGATAATCGCAATTGTGGCTCCAAGAATGACGATGATAAGGAATACGTTAATGATAATTCTCCAAGTTGCCATAGTATTTATTCCATTAAATTCCGATTTATCGGTGTAAAGATACGCATTACCCGAAAAAACACAATACGGATGGAGACCTGTCGTTCGCTGAGTGGCTGGTTCAGGGTCGGTCTTTTATCAGTATTTTATTTTAAAATAGTCCAGAAGTGCCTTGTAGTTGTCCTGGGCCGTGAGGCAAGTGTCAGTCAGATAACCGTTGATGTGTCCCCATTCACGAAGGCCACGATAGTAGAAAAACTTGAGGTCGT
>CADAND010000015.1 GCA_902789245.1 uncultured Bacteroidia bacterium | reverse complement strand
GTAGCACACCGAGTAGATGGTGCTCTTGTGCTCCCGGACCAATTGGGTGAATACTTGTTCCTTGTTATCCATTTTCAATCGAATCTACACCCGTTAGACCACAAAGATCGCGAAAAACTATAAAAAAACTGCAGAAAGTGATTCTGTTAGATACGAAATAACACAATACAGATTGAATGGTGCCGCCTGACACCATCCCCCGGTTGTTGCCGGGCACACCAGCGCCCCTTTTTGTTCCCGGCAACCGCTTCCCGGGTGCAGAAATGCCCCATTTTGCACCCCGATTGTTGTTTTTCTTTGCCGCGGGGTGCAAAAAGGCGGGTTTTGCACCCGGAATTCGCCGGCAAGGGAGATTCGGAGGCCGTCAGACCGACCGAAGGGGGACGGCGCCAGCTATGCATCGGGAGGGAGGGAGGGAGGGACGAAAAGAAGGCGGTCCTCAGACCGCCCGGCGGAGACCGGGACGGAGCGCGCAGCGCGATGTCGGTAGGTCGGGAGCCGCGGGGGTAGCGAACGGAGTGAAACGCAGTGAGCGGATAAGGGGGCAGCGCCCCCTCAAGGCGGAGAAGCAAGAAAGTCAGCCTAACTGGCTGACTTTCTGCTTCGTAGCGGGAGGCGGACTCGAACCACCGACCTCCGGGTTATGAGCCCGACGAGCTACCAACTGCTCTATCCCGCGATGTTTGGGACTGCAAAGGTAGCAATAATTTTTAAATCTCCAAACTTTTGCGATTCGCCGGTCGGGGCCGGCGAATGACGGAGATTACCGGACGTCGATGTCGGTGTCGAGGCGGGCGTAGACCTGCGGCTGGGTGACGCGGCGCAGGGACTTGACCAGCGCGCTGTCGTTGCCCTTGTCGCCGCCGATCATGTCCATGATCTGGTCCATCGGGGACGGCGGGGCGGGATAGCCCTTGACATTCCACTTCTCCAGGTCGCCATCGCCGGCCGCGACGGCGGCGTAGTGGATGGCGTCCTCGAGGGTGCCGATCTCATCGACGAGGTTGATCTTGAGGGCGTCGGCGCCGGTCCACACGCGGCCCTGGCCGATGGCGTCCACGGTCTCCTTGGGAATGCCGCGGCCCTCGGACACGATCGAGGTGAAGCGGTCGTAGACGGCCTCGATGCCGGTCAGCATGAAGTCGTACTCGTCCTTGTCGAACGGGCGCATCAAGCCCAGCATGTCGCCGTGCTTGTGGGAGGTGACGCTTTCCACGCCCACGTGGGCGATGTCGTTCACCGCCTTGGAGAAGTCGGGGATGAGACCGAACACGCCGATGGAGCCCGTGAGGGTGGCGGCGTCGGAGAAGATCTTGTTGCAGTTGTTGGAGATCCAGTAGCCGCCGGAGGCAGCGTAGGCGCCGTAGGAGGCCACGACGGGCTTCTCGGCCTGGAGCTTGTCGAGGGCGGCCTTGATCTTCTCGGAAGCGGTCACGGAACCGCCCGGGGAGTTGACGCGGAGCACCACGGCCTTGACCGTGGAGTCGGCGCACACCTTCTTGATGACCTTGGCGAAGCGGTCGCCGGCGATCTCGGACTTGCCGCTACCGTCGATGATCTCGCCGTCGGCGTAGATGACGGCGATCTTCTGCTTGGCCTTGGACGGGATCAGCTTGGCGGCGGCGTAGTCGGACAGGCTCATCCACTTGATATCTTTATACTTATCCACGACTGCGAGGGCGGCGAGCTTCTCCTCCAGGGCGTCCTGGTCCAGGAGCTCGTCGGCAAGACCGCAGGTCAGGAAGTCCTCCGGCAGGCGGAGCTTGAGGCCGGAGATGGTCTCGTCCAGCTGCTCCACGCTGATGCCGCGGGCCTCGGCGATGGTGCTGCCGAGCGTCTCCCACATCGAATCGATCATGCGTTGGTACTGCTCGCGGTTCTCGGGGCTGGCGCTGCCGCGGGTGTACATCTCGCCGGCGGACTTATACTTGCCGTGGCGGATGAGCTGCATGTTCACGCCCACGCGCTTGAGCAGGTCGCCCAGGAAGTACATCTGGGTGCCGATGCCCGTGAACTGGGGCGTAAGTCCAAGATAGGGAGCCATATAGATCTTGTCGGACACGGAAGCCAGGTAGTAGGTGGCCGCGCCGGGATTCTCCATAAAGGCGACGACGGGCTTGCCGCTCGCGGCGCGGAAATGCGCCAGCGCTTCGCGCAGCTCGCCGAGGTTGGTCACGCCGGTGGCGTTGCCGTCGGTGCGCAGGTAGATGAACTTGACGGCAGGGTCCGTGGCGGCGGCGTTGACGGCCTGCACGGCATCCCAGATGCCGAGGATGTCGGGCGTCTCCATGCTGCCGCCCATGATCAGGGTCGTCGGATCCATGTTGCCGAAGGGGCTGCCTTCCTGCGTCTGCTCGCCGATGACGAGGTCGCCCAGATCAATCTTGAGCACACCGGACTTGGGCAGGACCGGCTTGGTGCTGCCGGCCGCGGCCATCGAGCCTATCATCCCGAAAGTCAGGATGAAGCAGATGATTCCCATGAGGAAGAGGCCGCAAATCACGGCCAGGACCATTTTTACAAAATCTTTCATGACAAAAAATCGATAATTTCACAAAAGTAGGTAAATTTGCAGAATATTTCAAAGACTGATGGCACAGAAACCTTCCATACCCAAGGGGACCCGCGACTTCGGCCCGCAGGAGACGGCCGAGCGCAATTACATCTTCGATACGATCCGTTCGGTGTTCAAGACTTTCGGCTACGCCCAGATCGAAACGCCCGCGATGGAGAACCTGTCCACCCTGCTCGGCAAGTACGGCGAGGAGGGCGACAAGCTCCTGTACCGGATCCTCAACTCCGGCGACGCTTTCGCGGACGTGGACATGTCCCGGCCGCTGACCCCGCAGGTGTGCGAGAAGGGTCTGCGCTACGACCTCACGGTGCCCTTCGCACGCTTCGTGGTGCAGCACCAGAACGAGCTCTCGTTTCCCTTCAAGCGCTTCCAGATCCAGCCGGTCTGGCGCGCCGACCGCCCGCAGAAGGGCCGCTACCGCGAATTCTACCAGTGCGACGTGGACGCCATCGGCTCCCGCAGCCAGCTGTGCGAGCTGGAGCTGGTGCAGATCGTGGACAAGGTCTTCGAGAAGCTGGGCGTGCGGGTGCTCATCAAGATCAACAACCGCAAGGTCCTGACGGGCCTCGCGGAAATCTGCGGCTTCCCCGACAAGGTCGTGGACATCACGGTCGCCATCGACAAACTGGACAAGATCGGCCTGGACGCCGTCAAAGACGAGATGCGCGAGAAGGGCCTCACCGACGCCGCCATCGCCGTCCTCGAGCCGGTGCTGACGCTGAGCGGCTCGAACGCCGAGAAACTCGCGCAGATGCGCGCCATCATGGGCGCCTCCGAGACGGGCCTGAAAGGCCTGGACGAGCTCGAAGAGCTGTTCGGATTCATCGAGGCCGCGGGCATCAAGACCCCGGCCGAGATCGACCTCTCCCTCGCGCGCGGGCTCAACTACTATACGGGCGCCATCTTTGAAGTGAAGGCGCAGGACTGGCAGATCGGCAGCATCTGCGGCGGCGGCCGCTACGACAACCTGACCGGCATCTTCGGCCTGCCCGACATGTCGGGCGTGGGCGTGAGCTTCGGCGCCGACCGCATCTACGACGTGCTCAAGGGCCTGGACAAGTTCCCGAAAGGGCTGTGCAGCGCCACGCGCCTGCTGCTCGCGAACATGGGCCCGGACGAGGTCCGGTACCTGCTCCCGCTCGCCGCGGCGCTCCGCGCGGAAGGCGTGTCGGTGGAGCTGTACCCCGACGCCGCCAAGCTCAAGAAGCAGTTCGACTACGCCGACCGCAAGGCCATCCCGTTCCTGTCCATCACGGGCGCGTCCGAGATGGAACAGGGCGTCGTGAATCTGAAAAATCTCGCCTCCGGCGAACAGAAATCCTTCTCCCGGGAGGACATCCCGGGGATCCTTTCCTTCCTGGCATAATCCCGCCGGCAAGGGTTACGCGAAGCTTCGTGCCGCTTCCTCAAAAAGGGGGCGGCGCGAACTTTTTTAAAAAATATTTTTAAAATTTCTTAATAATATGTAATTTCGCGCCCTCAATCGAATCAGTGTATTGCAAATCAGTCGGTAAGGCGCCGACACAGAAGTAGTTAGAAGTATGGAGTTCAAAGTTGTTTTCAAGCCCAAGCTGTTCTCTTCCATCAAGAACGGCTACAAAAAAGAAACGCTGGTCCAGGACCTCCTGGCAGGCGTCATCGTCGGCATCGTGGCCCTGCCGCTGGCCATCGCCTTCGGCATCGCGTCGGGCGCGACCCCCGAGGCCGGCATCCTGACGGCCATCGTGGCCGGTTTCATCATTTCCTTCTTCGGCGGCAGCAAAGTGCAGATCGGCGGCCCCACGGGTGCATTCATCGTCATCGTCTACGGCATCATCCAGCAATACGGCATGAACGGCCTGATGATCGCCACCTTCATGGCGGGCGTGTTCCTCATCCTGATGGGCGTGCTGCACCTCGGCACCATCATCAAGTACATCCCCTATCCGATTGTCGTCGGCTTCACGAGCGGTATCGCCCTGACCATTTTCGCGACCCAGATCAAGGACCTCTTCGGCCTGCAGATCGAGAACGTTCCTGCCGGCTTCATCGACAAATGGGCCGTGTACGCGCAGCATTTCGACACCGTAAGCTGGTGGTCGCTGCTGGTCGGCGCGGCCAGCATCCTAATCATCGTATTCACGCCCAAGGTCAGCCGCCGCATCCCCGGCTCGCTCGTCGCGATCGTGCTGATGACCGTGGTCACGCTCCTGCTCAAACGGGCGGGCGTCACGGGCATCGAGACCATCGGCGACCGCTTCACCATCTCCAGCAGCCTGCCCCAGCCGGAGGTCCCCCGGATCGACTGGGAAGCCATCACGCGCCTGGCGCAGCCGGCCATGGTCATCGCCATGCTGGGCGCCATCGAGTCGCTGCTCTCCGCCGCCGTGGCGGACGGTGTGATCGGCGACCGCCACGACAGCAACCAGGAACTGATGGCCCAGGGCATCGCCAACATGGTCTCGCCGCTGATCGGCGGCATCCCGGCCACGGGCGCCATCGCCCGCACCATGACGAACATCAACAACGGCGGCCGCACGCCCGTGGCGGGCATCGCGCACGCCATCGTGCTGGCGCTCATCTACCTCTTCCTGATGCCGCTGGTGCAGTACATCCCGATGTCCTGCCTCGCCGGCGTGCTGGTGGTCGTATCCTACAACATGAGTGAGTGGCGCAGCTTCAAGGCCATCCTCAAGAACCCCAAATCCGACATCATCGTGCTGCTGGTCACCTTCTTCCTGACCGTCATCTTCGACCTGACGATTGCCATCGAAGTGGGCGTGCTGATCGCCTGCCTGCTCTGCATGAAGCGGATGGCGGAGACGACCAACGTCTCGGTGCTCAGCGACGAGATCGACCCGAACGCCGATTCCGACGTGCTCGGCAACCTGGAGCACCTGACCATCCCCGAGGGCGTGAAGGTCTATGAGATCAACGGCCCGTACTTCTTCGGCATCGGCAACAAGTTCGAGGAGATGATGGGCGACATGGGCGGCCGCGCCAAGGTCCGCATCATCCGCATGCGCAAGGTCCCGTTCATCGATTCCACCGGCGTGCACAACCTGTCGAACATGTGCCGCATGTGCGCCCAGATGGGCGTGCGCGTGGTCCTCTCCGGCGTCAACCCTTCCGTGATGAAGGTCCTCAAGGACGCCGGCATGGACGAACTGGTCGGCCAGGAGAACATCTGCAGCCACATCTCCCTGGCCCTCGAGCGCGCCGCGCAGATCGTCGCCACCGAGCCCGGCCCCGCCCCGCGCCACCGCAACGCCTGACCGGACAGGCGGAGCAGTTTGCGTTTTTTTGCTATCTTTGTACACATGAAACGCAAGCTCTCCCTCTGGCCGTCTGCCTGCTCGCAGCGGCCGCCAGCGCCTCCGCGCAGACCATTACCGAGGCCGACGGCAAGTACACCATCGCCGTCGGACAGACCACCATGACCATTGACGCCACCCGTGGCGGCAAGATCCTCTCCTACAAGCTCGGCGACGCCGAGGTCCTCAACCAGGGCCGCATGCCGAACTCCTTCGGCAGCACCTTCTGGACCAGCCCGCAGAGCGAGTGGAACTGGCCTCCGGTGGCGGAATATGACTCCAAGCCCTTCCAGGCTGAGATCGTGGGCGACAAGCTCGTCCTGACCGGCGACAAGTCCCGCTTCGGCTACAGCGTCCGCAAGGAATTCACCGCCGTCCCGAAGAAGGACGCCATCTCCATCACCTACACCATCGTCAACGAGTCCGGCGAGACCCGCCAGGTGGCACCGTGGGAGATCTCCCGCGTGCCCAACGACGGCGTGCTCTTCTTCGTCGCCCCGGCCGTCGAGCCCGCCAACAACATGGTTGGCCTGCCCTTCGAGTTCACGCAGGGCGCAGCCTGGTACGTGATGGACGAAGCCCGCGAGAACCGCAAAATCAACGCCGACGGCCGCGGCTGGCTCGCCTACTGCGCCAAGGGCCTGCTCTTCGTGAAGAAGTTCCAGGACCTCAAGGCCGGACAGGCCGCTCCCGCCGAGGCGGAGATCCAGGCCTACGCCAACCCGGGCAAGACCTTCGTGGAAATCGAGGAGCAGGGCGCCTACACCACCCTCGCGCCGGGCGCTTCGGTCAGCTGGACCGTCCGCTGGAGCGTGGTCAAAACCGAGCTCGAGCCCGCCCCTTCCAAGGCCCTTCTGAAGCTCGCCAAGAAGCTCGCGAAATAGGCAGAAATTTCGTCATTTTACCCCCCCCCTGACCGAAAAATTGGCCTTCCAAATAGGCGGAAGGCCAATTTTTCGGCATTTTTATGATAAATTTCTTGCAAATTACACAAATATTCGCGTTATTTGCTCAGCTAATTTGAGAACGCGCACGCGAGTGATTGATGAAAAAGCGCGCACGTGGAGAACAGATTTGGACAGTTCTAGATTGTATCGGAAATACCTCCCGGTTCTATTTCTAGCTCTTGTTTTCATCCAAGAACCGGTACTTGGCAGCGCCACCCCATCGTCACGCCCCCAGGTCGATTCGACGGTTGTGCCCGGCAACGTGCGCACCGCCACCAGCTGGCAGGGAATGGCCCTGCGGACCAACCTGCTCTACGACGGCACCGCCACCCCCAACCTCGGCATCGATTTCGCCCTCGGGCAGCACGGCTCGATCGGCGCATCCATCGGCCTCAAGCCCTGGCCGCGCTGGCTTGCCTGGGACTACGACAACGCCGTCCCGGCCAAGTGGCGCCACCGCCTCGTCACCCTCGAAGGACGCTGGTGGCCCAAGCGCGTCTATGACGGATGGTTCCTCGGCGCAGACGCGCTCTACCTCCACTACAACTTCGCCTCCCTGCATCTTCCCTTCGGGCTCTACCCCGTCCTGAACAATTCCCGTCTCCAGGGAGACGCCGTCGGCGCGGGCCTCTTCGCCGGTTACTCCTGGTGGCTGGGCGAACACTGGCGGCTCGAGCTCGCCGCCGGCGTGGCGGGCGCCTACAACAACGCCGACCGCTACGAGTGCGACCACTGCAGCGCCAAGGTCGGCACGGAGCAGGGCGCCGTCATCATCCCCCAGCTCGCCCTGAACATCGCATGGGACAGCAAGCGCCGCACGGCGAAGCGCCAGCAGGTCCTCGACGCCATCGGGCGCATCGAGGCGGAAGCGGTGCTGGAGGAGCAGAAAAATGCCACTGAGAGCGACGAAACAGAGATCCTCGGACAAGCCTCGGATAACGAGCCGGAGGCCGCTCCCGAAGCAGCGCCGCAACCCGTCGCCGAGCCCGAGCCGGCACCCGCCCGGCAGCGCCATCCGCTGCTGCGCCCGATGGCCGAATACCAGCCTTACACCCCGGACATGGCCCTGCGCCGCGACGGGCACGCGCAGACCGTCCTCTTCCAATTCAATGACGCGCGCCTGCTGCGCGAAGTACAGACCCGCACGGGCGTGTACGACAACATGCCCCACCTCAACACCATCATGGACGTGACCCGCGACGCCCTGGCCGACGACTCCATCGAGATCGTCAAATTCCAGATCGTCGGCTTCTCCTCCATCGACGGCGGCCGCTGGGGCAACGAGCGCCTCGCCCTCCAGCGCGCCACGGCCGTCAAGGACTACATGCAGAGCAAGGTCGCCGGCCTCAACGATGGGCTCTTCGAGCTGGTCGTCGGCGGCGAAGCCTGGGCCGAGCTTCTCGACGCCCTCGCCGAGCGCCAGGCAGCCGGGACCAGCGGCCTGACCGACGCGGAATACAGGGAGGTCCTCCACATCCTCGATAGCGTCCAGGATCTCGACGAGCGGGAGCGCTACCTCAAGGCCCTCCGGGGCGGCACCATCTACCAGAAGCTCCGCCAGGAGTTCCTCTTCGACCAGCGCAGCGCCGTCTTTGTCCGCATATTCTACGTGGAAACAAATAATAACAACAAATAAACACAAAGCTTATGAACCACTATTCCAAATTCTTCACAAGCCTGCTCTTAGGAGCGATCGCGATCGTCGGCTGCCAGCGGGAGCCGCAGGTCGATCCGAACCCCAATTTCAATCCGGAGACGGATGAGGTCAACGCGGCCTTTGTGATGAGCTTTGCCACCGGCTCTTCCGCCAGTACCAAGATGAGCGCTAACAACGTCCAGCAGAACTCGAATTTTCTTGGCATCGACAATTCCAAAATCATCCTCTATGCCACCGGAAAAAATGACGCTTTTGTAAAAAAGGATGACTTTGCCAAATTCAAGCAGCTCTATGATCTTGGGGAGATTCTCACGCCCGGAGCCCTTACGGCCGCTGACAACGCGTCCAGTTCCTCCAACCGTGTCGTTCAGCTGGCCATTCCACTGGGAGCGGATGCTGCCCTCTTTTACGGCAAGGCCATCAACGGCGCTCCCGGAAAAGCTCAGGGTCAGATGGAATTCAATGTCAAGAAGGACCCGGCCGAGACCGGTTTTTCCGTTGTGCGCCGCATTGGCGACGAAACAAAAGTAGCCCAATATGACGCCACCGCCGCGCTGATGATCTATGCGATCAACACCATCCTCCAAAGCAGTGTTGTTGCAACAACCAGCTATGATAATCACAATAAACATTATCCGAAAGCGCCTGCGACTCAACTTGACGGGCTTGGCTGGCCCGAACTTGGCCACCAGTATGAGCTTAAGATTGGCGGCAATCCCCTAAATCGATCCACCGACAACGAATGGACACGGGATCTGGTCCCATTGGAGGTCATTCTGGGGCAAGCTTATTCCACCTTCACATATATCAAGACCAACGAGTATCGCGCTGGTTCCTCTACGGCCATCAAAAACATGATGCAGGACCTTTTCAAAGTGGTCAATAGCGTTAACACTGCGGATCCAACCAGTAATGAGGAAGCCAACGCCATCCGCCTGGCAGAAAAGATTATCGCCAATATGTCTTCCTTCTTTAACAGGGACAACAATTGGGTCTATTGGGACGTGGAGACCATCAAAAATGGCTATTCAGGAAATGATTGGGATGCCCGTTTTGCTGGTGCTCAGGATCTGAATAAATATCCCTATGGCGATTTCGGCATCCCCGAAGGTGCCGCCCAGTTGGCATTCCATCCCAAAGGGTCCGGCGATCCGGCAGAGTCCATCGACCGTTTCGAGTATCTGCATCCCAATAAAGCGCTTGTCACCCCAGGCAAGACATTTGAGCCGCGGAAATATGTCTATCCGGCCGAACTCGCCTATTATGTCAACAGTCCACTCTATGTCACATCCAAGTCCGATCTCTCCATCGCCGATTTCCCCAATGGAACCACATACTGGAACAAGAGCTTGACGGAAGAAGGGGAGAAATGGAAGATCGGCAACTGGAAACAGGACAGGGTGGAGTCCAGCACCCGTGGCGTGGCCATCCGGAACAACATCAATTACGGCGTGGCCCTGATGGAAACCCGTGTGGACTGGAGCGCAGATGCTATACGCGACGGGTATATCCTGGACAACAAGGCGGCCATGACCGGAGAGACCAGTGACCGTCAGATCGCTCTTAACGATACCAAGTTTATCCTGCGCGGTGTTCTGATTGGCGGCGTCCATCCCCGCTATGACTGGCAGTTCCTGCCGCGCGCGCTTACTACCGAAGAAAAGACAGCGCTTAATCTCGGCCCGAACGAAGGCGTCTTTGATGGTGTTATCTATGACGACGCCATCTCCAATACCGCCGTCCCCACCCCCGACGGGAAACTCAACTCCAACTATACCCTGGTGTACGACAACCTCGATTACTCAAAGAACGACAACACGCACGAAAACGACATCCAAAACGACGTGTACGTGGCTCTGGAGTTCGTCAACAACGGCGACGCCTTCTGGGGCAGGGACAACCTCATCCCGAGCGGCGGTGTATTCTACCTGGGCGCCAAGCTGACGACCAAGAACGAAACCCAATCGGAGAATAGCCTCACCTGGCCTACTGACCACGAGGTCCCGCCCATCTACGAAGTTGCCGATGGTGTACACGACGCCCAGTTGGGTAAATCCAAGAAAATCCCGCGTGTATTCATTCAAGACTTCCTGACCAAGGCCACCTTCCGAATCGGAAGCGAGTCCCTGCACTATGCTTACTTCACCGTCCCGGACCTGCGCTCCAGCCAGATGTCCTTCGGCCTCTCCGTCGAGCTGAGCTGGGAGAGCGGTTACGTATACGATATTGAGTTCGGCAACAATCCCGGCCCTGCCAACTAGTAATGTTTGAAATTCGCCACATATTCAGCATGTTCCTCCTCGGGGCTGTCTTCCTCACCGGATGCAACAGCCTCGTGGATGAGGACATGTCCGACTGTGGCGACAAGCTCGACCTCGGCTACGAGCTGCAGCTGGTGACCAACATGCGCACGGAGATCAAGACGGTGCTCGACCTGCAGGCCGACCTGCAGGTGGCGACGGTCCTCGAGGAGCACCTCGGGGAAGTCTTCACCGACTTCGCCCACGACGTGGACCTGTCGTTCTACGACACCGCGGGCGACATGGCTCGTCTGGAGCACCTCGACGTGGTGATGAACGCCAGCCAGTCCAGCTATTCCCTCCTCATCCCGGCCAGGCCCTACATGCACACCTGTGTGGCGAACCTGGACACCGATCCCAACGTCACCCTGGAAGACGCCGACTACTGCCATTCGGCCCGCCTGGTCCAGCATCTCGCGGTCAAGGACACGGCCGACGCACACCTGTCCGGCATCTTCACGGCGCGTAAGCGGATGGACATCATCTCCGGCATCGACCAGCGCTTCGACGTGAGCCTCTACATGGTCAACGCCGCCACGGCCCTCGTGCTCGACATGACCGACGCCCCGGGCGTCAAGGACCTCAAGGTATTCCTGCGCGGCCTCGCCGACGGTTTCCGGCTGGCGGACAGCACCTACACCTTCGACACGGACTACGTGGTCCGCACGAAACTGCTCGCGACGGAAGCCGGCAGCACCGAGCGCTGCTACGTCTCCACCCACTTCCCTTCCCGCGACGTCGATCCGGCCACGAAGGCCGTCATCGATATCGAGGATCCGGACGGGGACAAGTACTCGGGCGACCCCCTCTGGTATTGGGATGTCTATGCCACGATGGAGGACGGCTCGGTCACCAAGTCCACCCTTGAAGTGCACTCCCCCGTACACGCCGCGCAGCTCAAGGCAGTCAAGGGCAAAGTCCACGCCAACGGCAGCATGTCCACCGAAGACCCCTATGTCGGAGCGAGCGTGGAGTTGGATTGGGAACCCGGAAAAGAACATGACATTGAAATGTAGCTGATGAAAGGATTCCGCGCATATTTCCTGCTTCTTCCTGCCACCCTGGTCTTGTTCGCCGCGTGCGAAAAAGACAGTGTCGGCAGTGGCGAAGCATCTGCCGTCCCCATTCAGCTTGCCTTGAGTGTAGCGCCCGCCAATGCCAGTCTCTCCAAGGGCAATCCTGCCATCATCACGGAAATGTCCGACAATGTGACTTTCCGTGGCATGACCGACGTGACGGTCCTGCCGTTCAGTGTGCAGGGAGACATCGTCTCGGATGACCTGAGCAATTTCCACCCGACTTTCCTAAGCGATATTTCTCAATACATTTATGACCGCGCCGTTGGCGCTGGCGGCGTCTATGTGAGCGGGCTGGTGGACAACAACTGGTCCCATCTCTATCCGTCCGGCGATACTTCTTTCCCGAGCGGGACAGCATCTGTTCTGGCTTATGGCCGCGCCCCGCTGGCTCCGGCTGAGAACGAAATTCGCTCCCGGCACCTCAACGGCGCCTTGGAAGCCAGCGGTCTGGGTGTACAGGCCGATTTCCGCACCGCCGGAGACATCCATTTCGATCCCATTCGCATCCTGCCCGACGGGCTGCCCGCCACCGCAGAGCATCTCGCCGACCTGCTGAATGCCATTCTCAGCCCCGAGGTCACCTACGAAGCGTCGTTCTGGTACGAAGACGTGACGCGTCACGACGAAACCATCACCCTGGTCTGGAACGACGAGATTGATGAGAACACTCTGCGGGACTGTTTCCTGGAGACCACCAACAGCGGCAACATGACCCCGGGCTCCGGACGTAGCGTCGAATACATCATCGGACGCCTCTACCGCCGGCTCAAGACCCACATTATCCAGGACAACACTCCCGTTGAGTACATCCGCACAGGAGACGTTTATCCGGCCATGAAGCCCAATGACGAACCGCTCACCTGGGGAGAGCTCTACAATGGGCTGCGCAGCACGATTATCGACCGTATAGAAGCTTTGGACGGCCATGGGCTGACCCTGGACCGGACGGAGAACACGGTAACGCTGACCAACGCCTCCTGGCAGGATTATCCCGGGACGCTCGGCCTGCCGGACGGCGCCGCCATCCTGCGCTGGAACGGCAACCGCTTCTATCCTGTGGAGGACCTGACGGGAGATGCTACGGACGGCGTGGCACCCGTCAACTCCTACTGCTACCCGCCGCAACTCTGGTATTTCGCCAACTCCACCATCAGCACTTCCAGCGCCGACAAGAGCAACACCTATACGAGCGAAAAGCCGAACTGGACTGACATTCTCGACGAATACCGCTACGGAAAGACCGTCTCCGGCGGCACCGTTTCCGTTGCCATGGACCAACCGCTGAAGTTCAGTTGCGGAATGCTCATCGCCGACGTCATCGCCGAATCGACCACCTTGGACGACGGCGACGGCGACCCGGCCACCACGATTACCCTGGCAGATGACACCTTCCCGATCACCGGCGTCATCATCGGCTCCCAGCAGCGACTCAACTTCGACTTCACGCCCGCAGGCGGGAACAACTTCTTCCTCTACGACGATTGCATCACGGGGCTGATCCTGCCCACGGATACGCCCGCAGGCTTCCGCACCCTCGTCTCCCAGACACCCGACGACGAGGATGTCTACCTATGCCTGGAACTGTGCAACCACAGCGGCCAGACCTTCGTCGGCGAGGACGGTATCGTCCTGCCCGGCAGCAAGTTCTACCTGGTCGGCCGCATCGACCTCGGGGAGGGGCAATCAAGCGTCTTCAAGCGGGACTGCACGACCACGATCCACTGTCATATTTCCTCCCTCGCAAAAGCCCGCAACGCCATTCCCAACCTGGAGCACGTCAACATCGCGCTCGGGATCCAGATCAGCGTCAACTGGGTCATGTCCACCCCTTCACACGTGATTCTCTCATGATGCGCCGCCTGCCCCTCATATTGCTGCTCCTTGCTGCGGTCCTGCCGGGCTGCAGGCGGGATCCGCTGCCCGAGGACGGGCCGCAGGCAAAGCCGGAGGAGATGGGCATCTACATCTCCTGCCCCGGCGTGCCGCGCACCCGCGGCAACCAGGGAGATTCCCCGGCCAGGGAGGAAGAATACAAGGTCCACACCCTGCAGGTCTGGGTATTTACCAGCGAGGACCACGAGCTCCTGCATTACCTGTCGCTCAGTGACGAAAGCCAGATGCCCGCTCCCGGGCAGACCCGGCGCTACGCCATCCCGGTGGAGTCGGAATTCGCCCGTCGCAACCCCCTGCCCCGAATCGACGTGTTCGCCCTGGCCAACGCCGCCTCCGTGGGCGTCACGCTGGACGGAAATGCCGACTGGGGGACCCTCAACGACACCGATTTCACCAGCGACTCGTATTTTGGCGTGGGGGAACCGCGCGCCACTTCCGTCGATCCGGAAAAGGGCTTGCCGATGACCGGCGTCCGGCGCAACATGTCCGTCACGCCTTCGGAAGACGGGATTGTGCTGAACGCGGAAAAAATCGTTGACGTGGTCCGCATCGTGTCCAAAATCCGTTACGTCTTCTGCCGGCTGAAGGACGATGAAGACCCGCAGGGGGAGAAAGTCTCCATCCAGAGCATCACCCTGAACGGAGACCAGATTCCGATCGCCGAGTACCTCTTCACAACCACGGAGCCCTACCGGATCGGCAACCAGTACGATTCCCGCAGCGTCGTGACACCCGGCCCCAGCCCCATTGCGCCCAACGAGAACCCGGAGAAGTTGGTCTTCGCCGGCCAGAACGCCGCAGCTTACGAGCAGCTTCTGGACGACGCCGTAGCCGACGGCAAGCTGACCGAAGGCGGCGTGATGTATTTCCGCGAGAGCGACAAGGCGCTCACGGGCACCATCACCTTCACCACGGACGGCGAGCAGCGCACCCGCGTCTTCTCGATGGCCGCGCCGGGCGATTTCGCCCGCAACCACAGCTGGACCCTCTACGGCTACTTCATCACCGGTCGCAAGCTCGAGCTCTCCATCAACGCCATCCCCTGGGATTATACCCATTACCATATCGACTTCTCTGAAGGCTCCGTCATCGCCAGCAAGATGGAACTCGACGCCAGCACGGCGACGATCATCTACAACCAGGCGGACGACTGCAACGATGTGTTCTTCCACCTCAACACTCCCGCCAAGGGCGTCTTCAACATCACCGCCCCGCTCCACGGCAAGGTGATGATCAACGCCGTCGGCGACGCCAACGCGTTCGTCGTCGATCCCGCCGTCCGGGACATCAACCCGGATGTCAACGGCGGGAACATCGAGGTCACCATCCGTCCCAACCCCGATTTCCCCGCGAACCCGAACGAAGAATACGCCATCACGCTTTCCTTCTACGTGGAGACCGCCGACGGCCGCGACTGGGACGCCAACTCCGAAATCAACCGCGAAAACTACCGCTTCATCCGATGATACGCCGCCTCGCATATTGCCTGTCTGTCCTCCTGGTGCTGGTGTCCGCCTGCACCAAGGAGCCGGAAGCGCATGACGGGCTGCGCATCGAGCTGTCGGTCCGTTGCGACGACCCCGACCTCACCAAGGCGGAGACGGATGACACGCGGGACGGGGAGAACAAATACAACGAGAACCTGATCTCGACCGTCGATTTCTTCTTCTACCCCGGCGAGACGCCCGACCGGAATGCGCCGGCCGTCTTCCACGTGTCCCGCAGCTCCGGCCAGCGGGGCAGCGATGCTTTCCTGCTGGACCTGACCGACAGCGACGTGTCCCGGATCTTCCCGACCTCGCCGGTTGAAATCCGCAAGGCCACCGTCTTCACCGTCGTCAACTATCCCGGCCGGCTCGTCGAAGACGAAGGGGACCTGAGCGGCACCTCGCTGAACACGCTCGAGTCGCTGCAGGTCACGACGGATTTCGTCCTGAGCGCCCCGAACTACAAGCAGGCCACTTTCATGATGAGCGGCACCCGTGTCATCAGCTTGCGCAGCCGCACCTCCAACATCGTGGCGACCGATGTCATCGACCTGGTCCGTTATGCCAGCAAGATGACCGTCTCCATCAAAGTGGCCCCCAGCGTCACCCTGGGCGATGCCGTGTGGGAGCCGATGCTGGAAGACATGGCCATCTACCTGGTCAACGGCGCCAAGACGGTGACGCTCGGCGGGGAAGACGCCACCCCGACCTATTTCAGCTACTCCGGCAACCCCCGGAAGTTCGCGTATATAGACGCCCAGGACGGCGACAAGCTCAAGCCGCTGGTGAGCAAGAGCGGGGAATACTACAATTCCCACCCCATGTACATGTATCCCCAGCATTGGGACTACGGCGAGACAGAGGAGGCTTCAGGCAGCGTCGAGCCCTACCTCAAGCTGGAACTCCCCTGGCACCGCACCACGCAGGGCGGCTATTCCTCCACGCAGAAGCAGTGCTACTACAAGATCTTCATCCCGGACGACAGCCGCGGAGGAGACTATATCCGCCATTTCACGCGCAACAGCTGGTACCACCTGGACATCGACGTGGGCCTGCTCGGCGCCGACACCGACGACGAGCTCGTCGAGCTGAGGGGCTCCATCTTCATGGTTCCCTGGCAGAACGTGGACCGCGAAATTGACCGGAAGGCGGAAATCGGCAACGCGCGCTACCTGTCCGTGGACAGGACGAGCTATACCCTGCATAACATTACTTCCACGGACATCCGCTACACGACCAGCCACACCGTCGTCCTCCAGGACATCAAGGCCACCTGCCCGTACTACGGAGAGAAGACTTCGGGCGAAGCGCGCGGCGGCGTGATCACGTGCAATACCGGCAACAAATACATTGACCTGTATCCCGAAGGTCGCTACTACCTGGACTACGACCTGGCGCATCGCAAGACGATGAACGGCGGCGAGGACTGGCTGACCGACATCGGCACGGCCATCCGGTTCTCCCACCCGATCAACAACGACTACACGGATCCCAAATTCGATTATTCGCCGTTCACGGTGAGCTTCACCATCGCCCACGAGGGCACGGATGACGACAGATACCGGAAGAGAATCACCCTGGTCCAGACTCCCGCCATCTACATCTCGAGCCTGCCGAATTCCGGCACGTTTATAGATACCGGCCTCACGAATGGCAGTGACCACGTTTTCTATTCGGAAAACTGGGGCTACGTCTATGTGGACGGGCGGCAGATCGTGCGCGCCGAAGCGAGAAAGGATGCCCAGGACAAATGGTACGAGTATCCGGCGCACAATGGCTCCATCAACGACGCCTACAAGCAGTATTTCAGGGGCCAGTATCCGAACGATGAAGCCGTACAGAACTTCACCGACGAGGATTTCCACTGGCGCGTGGTCTGGTACACGGGCGGCGGCCGCGACATCTTCAGGATCAACGTCACGGTGTTGCCGGACGACTCCGACCTGGTGATCGGAGATCCGCGCACGGACGAAGTGGACAATTTGGGCCAGACGTTCAAGGAGGCCGACACCGTCGATGGCGGGTACCGCAGCCTGCAGTACTACTATCCGGCCGAAAAATCGGCCCGTACGGCCAACATGCTGGCGCCCAGTTTCCGCATCTCCACCAAATGCGGCGGCACGGAGTTCGGTGACCTCAGCGAGCAGCAGGCAAAATGGCGCTGCGCATCCTACCAGGAGGACGGCTTCCCCGCCGGCCGCTGGCGTCTCCCGACCAAGGGCGAGGTCAAGTTCATGGCCCAGCTTTCCGCCAACGGCGCATTCGCCAAGATGTTCTCCACAAACGGCAAATACTGGTCTGCCAACGGAGCCATTCAGCTCAGCGGCAGCAGCGTGATTGATGTCGGCGATAAAGTAGCCATGACCCGCTGCGTATATGATGTCTGGTATTGGGGCGATGAGCAGACCAACCACCCTACGGACGGGCGGGCACATTTCTATTGGGGGGACGCCGAACGATGAAACGAATCCTGTCATACCTGCTGGCTGCTGCGCTGGCCTTCTGCTCCTGCGTAAATCCGCTGCAGGAGCCGGAGCCGTCCGGCTACCCCGAAGGCGCCAAGGTCAAAGTCCGCTTCACCGTGGCGGCCGAGGGTCTGGCCCCCACCAAAGCGCAAGCGCTCGGCGAGGATCAGCCGCTGCAGAGCATGCACCTGGCCGTATTCGGCAGCTCCGGCTACCTGAAGGAATATGTGGAGGCCTTTCCAGACAGCGAACCGTCCGGCACCGTGGTTTTCGAGGATCCCAACGACCCCGAGATGAAAACCACCGTCCCGCTCTACGGCTTCACCGCCGAGCTGACCCTGACCGACAGCCGGCGTATCATCCACTTCATCGGCAACGGTCCGAACACCACGCTCTCCTTCGGTTATGCCGACGCCGTGCTTTCTTCGCGCCTGTCCACCCAAGGCGAGCGTGCTTACTGGCAGATGATGAACATCGACGGCATCCACGCGAAGCAAAGCGAGAGCGCCTATACGGACGGCAACGGACAGGATGTGGAAATCGGCGATTACATCGACGCGAACGGGAACAAGATTACCAACGGGGAGGGCTATGTGGTGGCGGACGCCACCCAGGATCAATTCCGTGAGATCCCGCTGGTACGCAACTGGGCGAAGCTCGTTGTCCAGGCGGACACCTCGACGCCGGAAGGGGCGTCCGAGCCCAACGATCCTTTCTTCGAGCCCATCAGCTATGCTGTCGTGCATGTCCCGGACCGCGGCACGCTGGCCCCGTACAGCGCCGCCACCAACGGCTTCATCCAGAATTATCAGACAAAGACCTACCTCGACATCGTCGGCATGGGTTATCCCGCCAACCTGCCGCCGGAGACCGTCATGGATGAGACCATCCCGTCCATCGATGATTTCAAGTACTGGGATCAAGAGGAGCAAGGGCACGGAGATCCGTCAGAAGTGGAAGGCAGCGGCTGGCGGAACGGCGTGGCCCCGGCGGGCCAGTACGGCGCCGTCTATCTCTACGAGCGCCCTGTCCCCTCGGAGCAACTGGCGCCCACCTTCGTCATCGTTTACGGAAAATACAAGAATCCGGACGATCCGACGCATTTTGGCCAGAAATGCTTCTACAAGATTGACCTGATGACGGACCACAAGTACTATCCCATTTACCGGAATTTCCAGTACCGTATCCTCATCCACAGTATCCTTTCCTTCGGGCACGCGACGCCCCAGGCAGCGGCGGCCGCGGCCGGCAGTGCCGACGTCTCGGCCGACATCAACGCCCGGCACCTGCCGGACATCTCCGACGGTTTCCGCCGCCTGGCCATCCAGCACTGGATGGCGAAGACCTTCACCGACGCCCAGACCGACAATACGGAGCTCAGCGCATACTTCATGAGCAATGTGGCTACGAGCCAGCCGGACATGGGACACGGATCGGTGACGGTGGAGGCGCTCCCGATGAAACGCGGCGTGGACCCGGTCATCACCAGTTGCAGCATTGAAGGCCCCGATCCCAACGTGCTCCCGGGCGATCCGTCCTATGGCTGGCGGACCATCCACTTCACCACCAACGGGCCGTCCAGCACCATCCGCAGCCAGACCCTCCGCGTGACGGGCGGGCAGGGTGAAGAATCCATCTACCGCGACATCGTCATCACCATCCAGAACATCCAGCCGATGCTCATCCGGTGCTCCCAGAGCCGGATCCAGTCCCAGAAAGGGACGCCGGTCGACTTGTATATCGGCATCCCGGACGGGCTGCCGGAGTCCATGTTCCCGCTCGAGTTCAAGATCGAGCCGGAGGCCATGTCGCTCACGCCCCGAAACGACAACCTGCCGGTCGAATACGGTCCGTCCCTGTCCGAAAGCGGGAAGGCCGCCTTCCACTTCATCCGCACCCTCGACTGGGACGAATACCGGACGCTTCCCTCGGAGACGGACGCCTCCGACAAGCTCTGGCGCCGCATCACCTGCCACTTCATGAGCAACAGGGACAACAGTTCCACCCGGATCTATGTCCGGAATGATGAATATTTCTATCCGGCCAACACACGGCTTGCGAACTTCACGGACAAGAGCTTCTGGAACCTGCGCTTCCGGGAGCCGATCAAGCGGGATACGCCGCACCAGTACCTGACGCTGGATTTCGAACTCCCCAGCGATCCGGAAACGGGCTGGCCGGAAGTCGAGCTGATGGTGGACGGACTGATCCCCGAAGCCCGGGAAGGGCTCCCGCTGCCGCCAGGCTTCACCCAGGTGTCGGACGTGGAATACCACTTCACCCCGACCGGCAGCCAGGTCACCATCCCCTTCTACACCACAGACGCCAGCGGAGAAGTTTACCTGCAGCTGAGCGCGGAGGACTACCAGTCCCAGTCGCTCAAGACACACCATTTCACCCTCTTCCATGATGTCGGATTCATCGACGGGCATAAGTTAAATGTTGCCAAGAAATGGTCCAATGTTGCTAATGGGAAAGTTAACCGCGACACCGGCAAAACAGTCCTCTTCGGCTTTTTCGTCGATCCGGAGGATCCGTACCCGGCCATCAGCCTGCCAGGGCTGGACGGATTAACGAGGCAATCTCCTACAGCAGCGCAGTATCCCTGGACACCGGCCGGATCCTATACTGCCACCAGCGAGCCCTATTATTATGAGCTGGAATTCACGACAGCCAATGATTATCTGACTATCCCTGTCGGCTTTACACTTTCCGCACCGGGCTATCTGGAAGTGCCGGTCAGGGGCTCTCGCTTCCGCGGCTATATCCGTACTTACCCGGACAATTGGCAAAATGTTAAAAGCGCGAGCTTGAATTCAAGCAACGTTACCGGGAGTCCGCTTGCCCTTAACAATGCCGCCATGGGTGGTAGCAATAGGAGCTGCAATATCACGTTTACAGGAGAAGGCTTCAGTGCAGACAAAAACGGCGTCTGGCTGGCCGCCGGGCAGACCGGCATCATCACCATCACCAACACTGCGCCAGGCTCCTACAAATTCTTCTACGTTCAGTTCGACATCGGGACCAACAACAGTTACGGCTCGAAGCGCCTGTTCCCCGACATGGAATCCGCAGTTGGCCCAGGGACCTTCGAGAAGTATCCGGGCAACAATGAACAATGCCTCTGGATGCTCCCCGAGAACACAGAGAACGCCTCAACCGCCGTTTCCATTACCATCTCCGCCAACGCCGACTACCCCACCCTCATCAACGGCATTGTCGTCAAGGCTTTCGAACCCGCCAATTAACCCCACCCGCCCGGGTGCAATAGCACCTCAATTTGCACCCCATATTCGCCGGCTAAGGAGGATCGGAGGCCGAAGGCCGACAGAAGGGGGCTCGCGCCCCAAAACCAAAAGACCTCCCGGCGGGGAGGTCTTTGTTTTGGGGTGCGATGTGGGGCTCGAACCCACGACACCCAGAACCACAATCTGGTGCTCTACCAACTGAACTAATCGCACCATATTCAGAAGGGATTGCAAAGGTACGAAAATATTTTTTGCATGCAAGCGCGGAAGAAAGAAAAATCACTATCTTTGTGAGATTGCTCTCACGAAAATCTACCGAATTATGGCAAAAGAGATAAAATTCTCCCTGGTTTACAGGGACATGTGGCAGTCCTCCGGCAAATATCAGCCGCGTGTGGACCAGTTAGTTAGAGTGGCTCCGGCTATCATTGACATGGGTTGCTTCGACCGCGTCGAGACCAACGGCGGCGCGTTCGAGCAGGTGAACCTCCTTTACGGCGAGAACCCGAACATCTCCGTCCGCAAGTGGACGGCCCCCTTCCATAAGGCCGGCATCCAGACCCATATGCTGGAGCGCGGCCTCAACGCCCTGCGTATGTATCCCGTGCCCGCGGACGTGCGCGAACTGATGTTCAAGGTCAAGAAGGCGCAGGGCACCGACATTTCCCGCTCCTTCTGCGGTCTGAACGATCCGCGCAACCTCAAGCTTTCCGTCGAATACGCGAAGAAGGCCGGCATGATTTCCCAGGCCGCCCTCTCCATCACGCACTCCCCCGTGCACACGGTGGAATATTATCTCAAGCTGGTGGACCAGCTCGTTGAGTACGGCGCAGACGAGATCTGCCTCAAGGACATGGCCGGCGTCGGCCGTCCGACGGAGCTCGGCCTGATCGTCTCCGGCATCAAGAAGCGCCACCCGCAGATCAAGGTGCAGTACCACGGCCACAGCGGCCCGGGCTTCTCCCCCGCCTCCATGCTGGAAGTCGCCCGCGCCGGCGCCGACTACCTCGACGTGGCCGTCGAGCCCCTCTCCTGGGGCAAGGTCCATCCGGACGTGATCACCATCCAGCAGATGATGAAGGCGGACGGCTTCCTCGTGAAGGATATCAACATGGACGCATACATGGAGGTCCGCAGCCTCACGCAGGAATTCATCGACGACTTCCTCGGCTACTGGATCAACCCGACCAACGCCCAGATGACCTCCCTGCTCGTCGGTTGCGGCCTGCCGGGCGGCATGATGGGCTCGATGATGGCTGACCTGACCGGCTTCAAGGCCGCGATCAACGCCTCCGAGCGCGCCAACGGCAAGCCGGAGAGCAGCCTCGATTCGCTGATGGTCCAGCTCTTCAACGAAGTGGAGTATGTGTGGCCGCGCCTCGGCTACCCGCCCCTCGTGACCCCGTTCAGCCAGTATGTCAAGAACACCGCCCTGATGAACCTGCTCGCGATGGCGCAGAACAAGCCGCGCTTCTCCACGATCGACAAGGACACCTGGGGCATGATCCTCGGCAAGATGGGCACCCTGCCCGGCCCGCTCGCTCCGGAAATCGTCGAGCTCGCCAAGGAGAAGGGCATGGAGTTCTACACCGGCAACCCGCAGGACATGTATCCCGACGAGCTTCCCAAGTTCCGCGAAATGATGAAGGAAGAAGGCTGGGACTGCGGCGAGGACGACGAAGAGCTCTTCGAGCTGGCCATGCACGAGCGTCAGTACCGCGACTACAGGAGCGGCATCGCCAAGGAGCGTTTCAACAAGGACCTCGAAGCCTTCCGCGAGAAGGCAGGCGCCCCGATCGTCGTCAAGCGCGCGGTCGTGGAGATGCCCGAGTTCGACCTGGACGCGCTGCTCGCGAAATATCCCAAGGCCACGCCCGTCCAGGCGCCCGCCGCCGGCCAAATGCTCTGGCAGGTGGACGTGAACGACAAGTCCACCGCCCCGGCGGTCGGCACCAAGGTCGCATCCGGCAAGCCCTGCGGCTACGTCCAGACCTGGTACGGTATGGAGGAACTCCTCCCCGCCGCCGACGGCCAGATCGTCGCCGTCACCGCCCCGCAGGGGAAGAAGGTGCAGAAGGGCGAGATTGTCGCGCTGATCCAGTAAGAGCGACCCCGCCCGCAAGAAAGACCGGCCCGCACGCTGCGGCCGGTCTTTTTTTATTTATATTTGCAATATGAGACTCCAATTCCTCCTGACCACAGCCCTTTCACTCGCGATGGGGATCATCGCCCATGGGCAACACTACTGCAACCCGCTCCCGATGCCGATCGGTCCCGGCGGCAACGCCAGCGGCGACGTCACCGTCCTCGAAGAGGGCGGGAAGTATTATATGTGCTGCACCGGCGGCGGCATGTGGGTGTCCGACGACCTGCTCAACTGGGAATTCCACGCCGTGGAGCACATCCCCGTGGCTCCGGACCTGGTCAAATACCAGGGCAAGTTCTACCTGACCGGCAACAGCGACCACGTCTTCGTGGCCGACCATCCGCTCGGCCCCTACAAGGACCTGGGCCTGTTCAAGGACACCGGCCCCATCGAGGACGGCTGGAACGGCGGCTTCGACACCAAGATCTTCGTCGACGACGACGGCCAGCCCTACCTCTTCTGGCCGGGCCGCGGCATCAGCGGCATCTACGGCGTCAGGCTGGATCCCAAGGATCTGACCCGCTTCGCGGAAAAGCCGACCCACCTCTTCGGCTTCAACCCGATGCACGCCTGGGAGCGCTACGGCGAGATGAACGAGTATCCGGCCGTCGCCTGGATCGAGGGCCCCTGGATCATCAAGCGGAACGGCATCTATTATCTCGAATATTCCGCCTCCGGCACCCAGTGGAAGACCTACGCAGAAGGCTACTACACAGCCACTTCCCCGCTCGGTCCCTACACCTACGCGCCCAACAATCCGCTGCTCCGCAAGACGGAGGGACTCGTGACCGGTACGGCCCACGGCTCCATCGTGAAATATAAAGATGAGTGGTGGCAGTTCTACACCATCGTGCTGTCCAACCCGCCGGGCGGCCGCCGCATCGGCATGGACCGCGTCGAGTTCGACGCGGACGGCCTGATGTCCTGCACGGTCACCGACACGCCCCAGCCCGCGCCGGGCAACGTGGCGAAGAAGGGTGTTCCCGCTTCCATTCCCGTGACCATCAACAAGATCAACGCGATGAACGCGCTGTCCAAGTTCTCCTCCCAGCAGCCCGGATTCCCGGCCGCCTTCGCGGTGGACAACTACAGCGGCACCGTGTGGATGCCCGAAGCCGGCGACACCCAGCCGTCCATCACGGTCGAGCTCTCCCCGGCCACGCGTTTCGACGTCGTGCAGCACTTCACCGTGGACGGCATGCGCGTGATGTTCTCCGGCGCCGGACGCCGTTTCGGCGCTCCGCAGGTCCTGCCCGTCTATAAGTACAAGCTCGAAGTCTCCCAGGACGGCGAGAAGTATGTCACCGTGCTGGACAAGACCCGGAATACGGTCAGCCGCGACACGATTTACGAGGAGTTCGCGCCCGCGAACTGCCGCTTCGTCCGCCTGACCGTCACCGACTGGCCGAAGGAATTCCCGCTCGGCGTGATCGACTTCACCGTTTTCGGTTATCCCGACGGATACGATCCCGCAGCCGTCGCGACCCCCGTTTTCTCGAACCTTCCGCCGGACAGCGAGTCCGGCTACAATCGCCGATAGCATATGAAAAAAGCCATTCTTCTGCTTGGTGCCGCGTTCCTGTCCGGCACCCTGGCCCTGGCCCAGCGGCCCCGGCCGACGGCCGACCTCCCGAAGTGGGAAGGCGTGGCCGACACGCCCCAGATGGGCTGGAGCTCCTGGAACTGTTTCATGACCGAGATCAACGAGGACCTCATCAAGGCCACCGCCGACGCGATGGTGGAGCTGGGCCTCGTGGACGCCGGCTACGTTTATCTCAACCTCGATGACGGCTGGCACGGTGAGCGCGACGCGAGCGGCTTCGTGCTCGAGGACCGGGAGAAGTTCCCCTCCGGCATGAAATCCCTCGCGGACTACCTCCATGCGCGTGGCCTCAAGCTCGGCATCTACAGCGACGCCGGCGACTTCACCTGCGCCTGCTACACCGGCAGCCGCGGCCATGAGTACCAGGACGCGATCACCTACGCGCACTGGGGCGTGGATTACCTCAAATACGACTGGTGCTTCACCACGAACGCCAACGCCAAGGGCTCCTACACCCTGATGCGCAACGCCCTGCGCAAGGCCGGCCGCCCCATCCTCTTCAGCATCTGCGAATGGGGTGTGAACAAGCCCTGGGAATGGGCGCAGGACGTCGGTCACTCCTGGCGCACCACGGGCGACATCGGCCCGGCCTTCGCGCCCGTGCCCGTCAGCTATGACGAGCAGGGCCGCCGCAAGTGGAAGCCGATGAGCGTGCTCGAGATCATCGACATCAACGAGCCGCTGCGCGAGTACGCCGGTCCCGGCCACTGGAACGATCCGGACATGCTCGAAGTGGGCAACAGCGCCACGGTGGACGGCATTTTCTACGACATGACGGACAGCGAGGACCGTGCGCATTTCACGATGTGGTGCATGATGGCCGCGCCTCTGATTCTCGGCAACGACCTGACGAAGATCACGCCCGAGACGCTCGCGATCATCACCAACCGCGAGATGATCGCCGTGGACCAGGATCCGCTTGGCATCCAGGGCCTGCGCCTCAAGAATGAGGACGGCGTCCAGTACTGGTTCAAGCCTCTCGCTGACGGCGACTGGGCCTTCTGCGTGATGAACACCCGCGAGGAGGACGTCACCATCACCCTCGACTGGTCCGCGCTCGAAGTCAACGACGCGCTGAGCAAGCGCCGCACCGACTTCGCCGGCACGACCTACTCCGTCCGCGACATCTGGCATCCCGAGGCGAAGCCCTTCACCACCCGCACCAAGGGCCGCCGCAAGGGTCAGTTCAACGTCGCCGCCCGCACCGTCACCGTCCCCACCCACGATGTCGTCGCCTATCGCCTCACCCCGGTGAAATAAGGCTTATGAAGAAGACCGCCCTCGCCGTGCTGCTGGCGTTTGCGCTGGCCGCATGCTCCGCCCCGCAGGGGCACGACTATCCCTTCCGCCCCGTCCCCTTCACGGCCGTGCAGGTCACGGACCCGTTCTGGGGCCAGCGGCTGCAGGCTTCCCGCGAAGTCACCATTCCCCTCGCCTTCTCGAAGTGCGAGGAGACCGGACGCTACCGCAACTTCGAAGAAGCGGCGCAGCAGATGCACGCCGACGAGAACCTCGGCTTCCGCGTCGGCGGCCTTCCCTTCGACGACACGGACGTCTATAAGACCATCGAGGGCGCTTCTTACCTCCTGCAGACCTATCCGGATCCGAAGCTGGAGGCCTACATCGACAGCGTCCTGGTCATCGTCGCAGCGGCCCAGGAGCCGGACGGCTACCTGTACACCGCGCGGACGCGCAACCCCGAGCATCCGCACCGCTGGTCCGGTGCGGAGCGCTGGGTGCAGATCGAGGACAGCCACGAGCTCTATGACCTCGGGCACCTGATCGAAGGCGCCGTGGCCCATTACCGGGCCACGGGGAAGCGCAATTTCCTGGACATCGCCATCAAGTTCGCCGACTGCGTGTGCCACGAGATCGGGCCCGGGCCGGACCAGCAGGTCCGCGTGCCCGGCCACCAGATCGCCGAGATGGCCCTCGCCAAGCTCTACACCGTGACCGGCGACCGCAAGTACCTCGACGAAGCGAAGTTCTTCATCGACATGCGCGGACACGGGGAGAAGGGCATGGACGCCTACCGTCAGTCAGACGTGCCGGTGATGGAGCAGGACGAGGCCGTCGGCCATGCCGTCCGTGCCGAGTACTGGTACTCCGGCATCGCGGACGTGGCCGCCCTGACGGGCGAAATGCAGTACACCGAGGTCATCGACCGCATTTGGGAGAACATGGTCGGGAAGAAGATCTATCTCACCGGCGGCGTCGGAGCGCGGCGCGAGGGCGAAGCCTTCGGCGACGCCTACGAGCTGCCCAACCTGACCTCCTACTGTGAGACTTGCGCCGCCATCGGCAACGTCTACACCAACTACCGGCTCTTCCTGCTGCACGGCTCTTCCAAATACTATGACGTGCTGGAGCGCACCCTCTACAACGGTGTGCTCTCGGGCGTGTCGCTCGACGGCGGGTCCTTCTTCTATCCCAACCCGCTGGAGTCCGACGGGCGCCACCAGCGCCAGCCCTGGTTCGGCTGCGCCTGCTGCCCGTCCAACATCGCCCGCTTCATCCCGTCGGTGGCCGGCTACGCCTACGCCTTCCGCGACAACGACCTGTATGTCAATCTCTACCTGTCCAGCCGGATGTCCGAAACCCTGAAGGGCGGCGAAGTCGCCCTGACCACGGAGACGGGCTATCCCTGGAACGGCGACGTCGCCATCACCGTCGACAAGGCGCCCCGCAAGGGTTTCACGCTCAAGCTGCGCATCCCGGGCTGGGTCCGGGGCGAGGTCCTTCCCTCCGACCTGTACAGCTACGCCGACGGCCTGCAGCCGGGCTACAAGGTCCTCGTCAACGGCGAGGAGTTGCATGCGGAGCTGTTGGACGGCTACTTCTGCATTTCCCGGGCGTGGAAGCCCGGGGATAAGGTCGAGCTGCTGATGGACATGCCCGCGCGCATCGTCCGGGCGCACCCCAGCGTGCAGGATGACGCCGGCCGCGTGGCCTTCGAACGCGGGCCGATCGTCTATTGCGCCGAATGGCCGGACAACCCTGGCGTCAAGGTCCGCGAGGTCGTCCTGGAGGCGAATCCGGAGCTGACCGTCCGGCATGAGCCGGACAAGCTCTACGGGATCGACGAGCTTGTCGTCGGCCGCAGCGGCCTGACGCTCATCCCCTACTACGCCTGGAATCACCGCGGAGCCGGCGACATGGCCGTCTGGCTCCGCCAGGAATAGCCATCCCCACACCCATCCAACTGTGGGTAGTTTCCCCCACAGACAGCGTGTTTCCCAGATGGCACACCATGCTGCTGTGAGACGTATCTGATTATTAATCAGCAAAATGCCTTATTATACTCCTCCAATTCCAGGGGGAGTATAATGTTTTAACACCCTGGCACGCAGCCACTTCCTCCTCACAACAAAAACTCTCAAAGCTGTTTTTCGGGGTGAGCTTGGGCGGTCACCGCCGGAATATACGATTTCCGGCGGCTCCCGCGGGTAATCAATGTGCTGGCCGGGGCGTTTGGTGCCGCTGGCAGTGCTTGGGGGCACCCACAGTTGGGGCAGGACGGGAGAGGAGCCAGGCGACAGGGCGGCCCGGGCCGAAAGCTCAGCCGCAGCAGGATCCGTGGCGTCGGATCCGGTTCCCGCGAGCGGGAAGCGAGGATGGAAGCCGAGGCCAGGGCCGCCCTGCCGCCGCAGCAAAGGCTTGCGAGGCAAGGAAAAGGCGGGAAAGTGGAAAAAAATGTAAGAGTTTGGAAGAAAATGGAAAAAAATTGCTACCTTTGTCCATTGCGTATAAGAATTGAACGAAATGGTCACTTTCATCGGCGAATACACATCCCGCGTGGACGACAAAGGAAGGCTGGTCCTTCCCGCGCCGCTCAAGGGTGCGATGCCGCCGGGAAGCGACATGAGGTTCGTCGTCAAGAAAGATCTTTTCGAGCCTTGCCTCGAGATGTACTGCTTCGAAGAATGGGAGCGGCAGTCCGGCAAGGTCAAAGACAGTCTCGACCTCACCTTCAACCGTCAACACGCAATGTTCTGGAGAGAATATATGCGGGACCGTGACATCGTCGAGCCGGACGCCAAGTTCGGCCGCATCTCGATCAGCCGCAAACTCCTTGATTCCATCGGTGTGAACAAAGAGGTGGTCTTCTCCGGCAATGATTTCAAGATTGAGATCTGGGCCAAAGAGCGTTACGAGACGTCCAGACTGTCAAGCGGCGATTTCATTGCCATCGCGGAAAGCCTCTCGAAAACGAAGGGGCCCGCAAATGTCTGAGTACCACAATCCCGTCCTGCTGCATCCCAGCGTCGACGCGCTGGTCCTCAACCCCGACGGCTTCTATGCCGACGCGACCTTCGGCGGCGGCGGACACAGCCGCGAGATCCTCTCCCGCCTCTCCCCGCAGGGGCACCTCATGGCATTCGACCGCGACGAGGACGCCCTGGCCCAGGCGCCGAACGACCCGCGCTTCATTCTTATACACAACAATTTCCGGTTTATCCATAACTACACCCTCCTCCACGCGGCAGGAGGGCTCGACGGGATCCTCGCCGACCTGGGCGTGAGTTCCCACCAGTTCGACACGGCGGAAAGGGGTTTCTCCTTCCGCTTCAACGCTCCGCTCGATATGCGGATGAACAGGCAGGGCGGTAAGACCGCCTCTGACATCGTCAATTCTTATACGCAAGAAGAATTGGAAAAGATCTTCCGTCTGTACGGCGAGCTCGACAACGCCCGCCGGGTGGCACAACTCGTTGTGACCGCCCGCGGCGCCGCGCCGATCCTCACCACTGACGACCTCGACCGTGCCATCGCGGCGGCCCTGCCCTCATTCGCTGAACATAAGTACCTCGCCAAGGTCTATCAGGCCCTGCGCATCGAGGTCAACGAAGAGATGCGCGCGCTGGAGAAATTCCTCTCCGGCGCGGCCGCATCCCTCAAGAAAGGCGGCCGCCTGGCCGTCATCACCTACCACTCCCTCGAGGACCGCATGGTGAAGAACTTCATCCGCAGCGGCAACATCGCGGGCGAGGAGGAAAAGGACGTCTTCGGGCGAAGCAGCGCGCCCCTGAAGGCCGTCGACCGCAAGCCGATCCTGCCCGACGAGGCGGAGATCGCAAGCAACACCCGCGCGCGCAGCGCCAAACTCAGAATCGCCGAAAAAGTATGAAGACCTGGAAGATAGCAGACATCGGCATGTTCTTCAAGAACAGTATTCAGGCGATCCTGAAGGGAGAGTTCCTGCTCCGCCTCAACATCGGGCGCTACTTCGTCCACATCGCCTACACCTTCCTGCTCTTCGGACTCGTGATCTGGTTCAGCCTGATGATCGAGACCACGATGAGCAAGGTCGAGAAGAACAAGGCGGTGCTCAAGGAGCTCGAGATCGTGCACTCGCAGAAGGTCTTCGAGCTGGTCAACGTGAGCCGGCGCTCGAGCGTGGAGCAGATGCTCGGGCAGCTGGGTTCGAATGTCAAAGAGGCTGAAAAGCCTGCAACGGTCGTGAAACGATGAGTACGGAAGCCACCGCCCCCAAGATCAAGAAGCGCGACAGGATCGGCGTGATCCTGTACCTGCTCTACGTGGCGCTGCTCATCGCCGCGCTGATCCTCATCGCGAAAATCGCCGGCATCCAGCTCTTCTGGAAGCCGGAGCCCAAGATCGAAGCCGCCCTCACCCCGTCCAACACCATCAGCATCGTGGAGCCCGCCCGCGGGAACATCCTCGACGCCCAGGGACGCCTGCTCGCCATCTCCTGCCCGATCTACCAGTTCTACATGGACTGCACCGTGCTCAAGGACACCAACACGCCGAAGCAGGAGCAGGCCTGGCTGGACAAGGCGCGGCAGCTCTCCGAGGGCCTCGCCGCCGAATTCGGCGACCGCTCGGCCGACCAGTACTACAAGCTCATCACCGACGGCCGCCGGAACGGCCGCAAATACGTGCGCCTCGGCCACCCGGTCGACCGCAACGTCTACAACCGCGTGATCGCCCTGCCGCTCTTCCGCGACGGCCGCTACCGCAGCGGCATGATCGTGGAGCAGGAGCACATCCGCCAGTACCCTTACGGGAAACTCGCCCGCCGCACCATCGGCTTCGTGCGCAACAACAAGTCCGAGGTCACCAACACCCACATCGGCCTCGAAGGCAAATTCGACTACGTCCTGCACGGCCAGGAGGGCCGCGAGTGGATGCGCGTGACCGACTACGGCCGCGTGCGCAACAGCGACAGCGCCTACGTCAAGGCCGTGGACGGCAAGGACCTGCGCATCACGCTGAACATCGACTACCAGGACATCGCCGACCGCGCGCTGCGCGAGCAGATCGCGGGTGAACAGGATCTCGAGGGCGCCTGCTTCGTGCTGATGGAGGTCTCCACCGGCGCCATCCGCGCCATGGTCAACCTCGTCCGCGAGGACGGCAACGGCCCCTTCGAGGAGATCCAGAACCTCGCCATCGGCCGCAAGGCCGAGCCGGGCTCCGTCTTCAAGACCGTCACGCTGATGTCCGTGCTCAACGACGGCTTCATCAAGAGCCTCGACGAGACCCTCCCCGCCACCAACGGCAACGTGGCCGGGACGACCATCAAGGACCATCATATCCCAGAATTCGCCGCCCAGCACCGCACCAACCGCATCTCGATCCTGGACGGCTTCAAGATCTCTTCCAACTACGTCTTCGCGACCCTGGCGGTCAAGAACTACGGCATCGACAAGAGCAAGGGGCGCGGCAAGGGCCTGGACAAGACCGAGCGCTTCCTGCAGAACATCTATAACTACAAGCTCGGCGAGGCCTTCGCCTTCGACCTGGACGGCCTGCAGACACCGACCATCCCCAACCCGTCCACGCGCTACTGGACCGACACCGACCTCGGCTCCATCGGCTTCGGCTACAGCACCGAGGAGACGCCGCTGCACATCCTGACCTTCTACAACGCCATCGCCAACAAGGGCCGCATGATGAAGCCCTACCTGGTCGAGGACATCGAGGAGAACGGCATCATCACGGAGCGGCGCGGCCCCGGCGTGCTGAACGCCGCGATTTGCTCCAAGGCCGTGGCCGACACCATCACCCGCGCGCTCAAGGCCGTGACCGAGGACGGCACCGCCCGCCGGCTGAAAGGCGCCAGATGCGCCGTGGCCGGCAAGACCGGCACGTCCTTCGGCACCTACGCCAACGGCCAGTACCAGGACGCCCAGGGACGCCGCAAGTACCAGGGCACCTTCGTCGGCTTCTTCCCCGCCGACAAACCCCAGTACAGCGTGATCTGCATGGTGTACTCCAAACCGACTTCCAAGCAGTTCCAGGGAGGCGGCATCCCCGCCGCCGCCATCCGCACCGTGGTGGACGAACTGTACAACATAGACCCCTGCTTCCGGGATGAACTGAGAAGAAGCACTGCATCAAGATGAAACTGAGCGATATCATAAAGAACTGCGGCGTGCTCGCCGTCCAGGGCCGCGAGGATGTGGAGATCACGTCCGTGACCAACGACTCCCGCCGCGTGCAGCCCGGCAGCCTGTTCATCGCAGTCAACGGCTGCGGGAACGACGGCCGCGCGTACCTCGGCAAAGCCATCGAGAATGGCGCCGCAGCCGTTATGTACGAGACCGACAGCGAATCAGCGTCGCCGATGTTGCCTGACGGCGCAGCCTCAGCCGCAGCAGGATTCGTGGCGCCGAATCCGGTTCCCGCGACAGAGGGAAGCGAGGATGGAAGGCAAGCCGCAGGCACATCGGGACGCTCGCTGTCGGTCGTGACAGTCAAGGACAGCCGCCGGGCCGTCGCGATGGCCGCGGATGCGTTCTACGGCCACCCGAGCGGCAAGCTCAAGCTCGTGGGCATCACAGGCACGAACGGCAAGACGACCACCGTCACCCTCCTCTACCACATGTTCCGCCACCTCGGCTTCGAGTGCGGCCTGCTCTCGACCATCGCCAACTACGTCGGCACGCGCCGCAGCGAGACCGCCAACACCACCTCCGACCCCGTGACGCTCAACGCCCTGCTCGCCGAGATGGTCGAGGCCGGCTGCGAGTACTGCTTCATGGAGGTGAGCTCGATCGGCGTGGAGCAGCAGCGCATCGCCGGTCTGGAGTTCTGCGCAGCGATCTTCTCCAACCTCACCCACGACCACCTCGACTACCACGGCACCTTCGCGGAGTACCTCCGCTGCAAGAAACTCTTCTTCGACGGCCTCTCCTCCAAAGCCACGGCCATCATCAACCTGGACGACAAGCATGGCGAGGTGATGGTCCAGAACACCGGCGCCCACGTGGTCGGCTACTCCTGCCGGAGCGCCGCCGACCACTGCGCCCGCATCCTCGAGCAGAGCCCCGAAGGGATGCTGCTGCGCATCGACGGCAACGAAGTGTGGACGCGCCTGATCGGCGCGCACAACGCCTACAACCTCCTCGCCATCTACACCACCGCCCTCGTGCTCGGCATCCCGCAGGACGAGGTGCTCGTGGCCCTGTCCCGCCTGGAGCCCGCTCCGGGCCGCCTGGAGACGCTCCGCGGACCGAAGGACCTGAGCGTGGTGATCGACTACGCCCACACCCCGGACGCCCTGGAGAACGTCCTGAAGACCCTGCGCGACGTCGCCCCCGACCGGACGCTCGTCTGCGTGTTCGGCTGCGGCGGCGACCGCGACAAGACCAAGCGCCCGGAGATGGGCGCCGTGGCGGGCCGCCTCGCGGACCGCATCGTCATCACCTCCGACAACAGCCGCACCGAGCGCACGGAGGACATCATCGAAGACATCAGGCGCGGGCTCGACCCGGCCGCCCTCGCCAAGACGGTCTGCATCGCCGACCGCCGCGAGGCCATCCGCACCGCCCTGCTGCTCGCCCCGAAGGGCGCCACCATCCTGCTGGCCGGCAAGGGCCATGAGACCTACCAGATCATCGGCACGGAGAAGCGCCACTTCGACGAACGTGAAATTGTACTGGAAACCTTCAAAACCCTCGAGTCATGCTGAACCACTTTGTAGAATGGCTGCAAAACCTCGGCCTGCACATCCCCGGCGCAGGTTTGTTCAACTACCTCTCCTTCCGCGCCATGCTCGCGGCCGTGATCAGCATGCTGATCGCCTTCTTCGCCGGTGGCGCCATCATCCGCAAGCTGCAGCGTGCGCAGATCGGCGAAGAGATCCGCGACCTCGGCCTGGAAGGACAGATGCAGAAGAAGGGCACGCCCACGATGGGCGGCCTGATCATCATCGCCGCGCTGCTGGGCTCCGCCCTGCTGGTCTGCCGGCTCGACAGCATCTACACCCTGCTGCTCATCGGCACCACGCTCTGGTGCGGCGCCATCGGCTTCGCCGACGACTACATCAAGGTGTTCAAGCACAACAAGGAAGGCATGAGCGAGCGGGGCAAGCTCATCCTCCAGTTCGGCCTGGGCCTGTTCGTGGCCCTGACCGTCTGCGTGAGCCCGAAAATCCCCACCGACCAGCTCGTGACCACGATCCCCTTCGTGAAGGCGCACGAGTTCGACTACTCCTGGCTTTCCCCCTTCCGCGGGCAGCTGGGCGTCTATTGCTCCTGGGGCATCTACATGGTCATGATCATCCTCGTGGTCCTGGGCTGCTCCAACGGCACCAACCTCACCGACGGCATGGACGGTCTCGCCACGGGCACTTCCGCCATCGTGGGCGTGGCCCTCGGCATCATCGCCTGGCTGAGCGGCGACGCGCTCAATGCGCACTACCTGGGCATCATGCACATCCCCGGCTCCGGCGAAGTGGCCATCTACATGGCCGCCTTCGTGGGCGCGCTGCTGGGCTTCCTATGGTACAACACCTTCCCCGCCCAGGTCTTCATGGGCGACACGGGGAGCCTGACCATCGGGGGCGTGATCGGCGTGAGCGCCGTGCTGATCCGCAAAGAGCTGCTGCTGCCCATCCTGTGCGGCATCTTCCTGATGGAAAGCCTGTCGGTCATCATCCAGCGGGGGTATTTCAAGTACACGAAGAAGAAATACGGCGAGGGCCGGCGCGTCTTCCTGATGGCGCCGCTCCACCACCACTACCAGAAGAAGGGCATCCCGGAGCCGCGCATCGTCACGCGCTTCTGGATCATCGGAATCATCCTGGCAGTCAGCACATTGGCATTACTCAAAGTTAGATAGTAGAAAAATATGGCAAGAATTGTTGTTTTGGGAGGAGCAGAGAGCGGCGTCGGAGCCGCCGTGCTCGCGAAAGTCAAGGGATTCGACGTTTTCCTGTCCGACAACGGGAAAATCAAGGAGGACTACCTCGCGACCCTGAAGAAGTGGGACATCCCCTTCGAGCAGGGCGGGCACACGCCCGAGAAGATCCTGAATGCGGACGAGGTCGTCAAGAGCCCCGGCATTCCCGGCACGGCGCCCATGATCAAGGCCCTGCGCGAGCAGGGGACGCACATCGTCTCCGAGATTGAATTCGCGGCGCGCTACGACAGCGCGAAGAAGATCTGCGTGACCGGCTCGAACGGCAAGACGACCACCACCTCCCTGATCTACCACCTCCTCCGGGAGGCCGGCCTCGACGCGGGCCTGGGCGGCAACATCGGCAAGAGCTACGCCCTGCAGGTCGCGACCGAGAAGCACGACTACTACGTGCTGGAGATCAGCAGCTTCCAGCTGGACGACGCCTACGACTTCCGGCCGGACATCGCCATCATCACCAACATCACCCCCGACCACCTCGACCGCTACGACCATAAGCTCGAGAACTACGCGCGGGCGAAGTTCCGCATCACGCGCAACCTCCGCCCCGACGACTGCTTCATCTTCGACTCCGATGACGCCATCACCATCCGCCAGCTGGAGGAAGTGGTCATCAAGGCCAAGATGCTCCCCTTCTCCCAGGAGAAGGAAGTGGCGCAGGGCGCCTTCCTGCGCGGCGGAGACCGCATCGTCCTGCGCTACGAGCAGGACGAGACCGAGATCCTGCTGCAGGAGCTGGCCCTGGGCGGCAAGCACAACGTGTACAACTCGATGGCCGCGGCCCTGGCCGCCAAGGCCACGGGCATCAGCGACGAGTGCATCCGCGCAAGCATGAAGACCTTCGCGCCCATCGAGCACCGGCTCGAGCCCGTGCTGAGCGTGCGCGACGTGCTCTATATCAATGACTCCAAGGCCACCAACGTGGACTCCGCCTGGTACGCGCTCGAGTGCCAGAGCCGGCCGGTCGTCTGGATCGTCGGCGGCACGGACAAGGGCAACGACTACAGCGTCCTGAACGACCTGGTGCGGAAGCACGTCAAGGCCATCGTCTGCCTGGGCGTGGACAATGCCAAGATCCACGCAGCCTTCGAGGGCATCGTCGGCAGCGACAAGATCGTGGACACCCGCTCGGCCGAGGAGGCCGTGAAAGCCTCCGCCGCCCTCGCCAGTCCGGGCGACGTGGTGCTGCTGAGCCCGTGCTGCGCGAGTTTCGATTTATTCAAGAATTATGAAGACCGCGGCCGCCTGTTCAAGGAGGCGGTCCGGCACCTGTAAAAGCCATGGCAGAAGAGAAGCGCAGGAAGACCAGCATCTGGACGTTCGCAGACCACTTTGAAGGAGACAAGGTGGTGTGGATCATCGTGCTCATGCTGTTCCTGTTCTCCATCGTCTGCATGTTCTCCTCGTCGTCACGCCTGCTGCGCGACGGGATGACCCGCCTGGACCTCGTGAAGAACCAGTTCTTCGTGGTCATGGCAGGCATGGTCGTCATCATCATCCTCTACAACATCAAGAACATCAAGTTCTTCCGCTGGTGCAGCCAGTGGGGCTTCCTGATTTCCTTCCTGTTGCTGGCCCTGCTGGACGCCCACGTCAGCCTGCCCTTCCTCAAGGCGCTCAACATCAACAACGCCTACCGCATCCTGTCGGTCGGCGGCTTCCAGGTGCACGTCTTCGAGGTGGTCAAGGTGGCGATGGTCCTCTACCTCGCCTGGGCGATGGACGCCCTGAAGCGGGGCGAGCTCCGCGGCCCGGAGAAGGAGATTTACAAGAAGATCATCTACCTGTACGCCCCCTTCCTCATCATCTTCGGCATGATCATCCCGGGCTCCAACTCCAGCGCCCTGATCATCGGCCTGCTGATGTTCGTGATGATCCTGCTGGGCGGCGGCAACCTGCCCGACATGACGGTGCTCGCCCTGGCGGCCATGCTGCTGCTGGGCGCCATCTTCGGCCTGTACAGCGCCACCAAGAACAACGAGCACCCGCTCTTCGAGCGCATCGGCACCGGCATCGCCCGCGTGTTCGACGACGACGATTGGGAGCAGCAGGTCCTGGACAACCCCAAGGGAACGATTGCCTACCAGGAGGCCCTGGACGCCATCCGTCAGCCCTACAGCGCCAAGATCGCCGTCAAGCAGGGCGGCCTGATCGGCAAGGGCCCCGGCCAGAGCACCCAGCGCTACGTGGTCCCGGACATGTCCGAGGACTTCATGTACAGCTTCATCATCGAAGAATACGGCCTCCTGGGCGGTATCTTCGTCATCTTCCTCTATGTGTCGCTGCTCGCGCGCGCTTCGATCATCGTGCGCAACTGCGGCAGCGACCACTACGCCAAGCTGACCGTGGCGGGACTGTGCCTGCTCATCGCGGGCCAGGCCTTCCTGCACATGTTCGTGAACGCGGACATCGGTCCGATGACCGGCCAGACCCTGCCGCTCATCAGCCACGGCAACAGCGCCTTCCTCTGCTTCAGCATCGCCTTCGGCATCATCCTCTCGTTCAGCCGCATCGCCGCGCGCCGCATCGACAGGGAGACGCGCATGGCGGCGCCGCTGATGGAAATGCACGAGAGCACGGCGGTCCAGCAGCGCCTGGACGAGCTGGACGCTTACGATTCCGGACAATTGACAGACGAAAGCTATGAACTATAAGAAATTGCGCGTAATCATCAGTGGCGGCGGCACGGGCGGCCACATCTTCCCCGCGATCTCGATCGCGGGCAAGCTCAAAGAAGCGAACCCCGACACGGAGATCCTCTTCGTCGGCGCCGAGGGGCGGATGGAGATGGAGAAGGTCCCGGCCGCGGGCTACGAGATCGTGGGCCTGCCGATGGCCGGCCTCCAGCGTCAGCTCAGCCTGGAGGGCCTGCGGCACAACCTCCGCGTGCCCGGGAAACTCACCCGGAGCGTCCGGCTCGCGGGCAGGATCCTGGACGAGTTCAAACCCGACATCGCCATCGGCGTGGGCGGCTACGCCAGCGCCCCCCTGCTCTGGCAGGCCGAGCGCAGGAAGATCCCGACCCTGATCCAGGAGCAGAACGGCTTCGCCGGCCTGACCAACAAAATCCTGGGCCGGCGCGCAGGCTGCATCTGCGTGGCCTACGAGGGGATGGAGAGATTCTTCCCCGCCGACAAGATCGTCTTCAGCGGCAACCCCATCCGTCCGGAAATCCATGCCTACACGGCCGCAGACCGCGCCGAGGGGCTGAAGTTCTACGGCCTGTCCGAGGGCAGGCGCCACCTCTTCATCGTGGGCGGCAGTCTCGGCGCCGGCACGCTGAACCGCGCCATGCGCGCCTGGATCGAGGCCCGCTGCCCCGGCGGCGAGGACGTCGAGGTGCTCTGGCAGTGCGGGAAATATTATAAGAAAGGAATCGACGAATTCATGGCGGGACGCGAGCTCCCGCAGATCCACTATACGGATTTCATCGCCCGCATGGACCTGGCCTACGCCTGCGCGGACGTGCTGATCAGCCGCGCCGGAGCCTCCTCCGTATCCGAGATCTGCGCGGCCGGGAAGGCCGCAGTGTTCGTCCCTTCGCCCAACGTGGCGGAGGACCACCAGACCCACAACGCCATGGCCCTGGTCCGCAAGGACGCGGCGCTGATCGTGCGCGACGCCGAGGCGGCGGAGAAACTGCTCCCCACGGCCCTGGAACTGCTCCGCGACGAAGAGCGCATCCGGCAGATCGAGGCCAACGTGGCGCCGCTCGCCCGCCTCGACGCGGCCCAGACTATCGTAGACGAAGTGTATAAACTGATATGAAAAAGACCTACCATAACGTATATTTCATCGGGATCGGCGGCATCGGCATGAGCGCCATCGCCCGGTATTACAAATTCAAGGGCTGCGCCGTGTCCGGCTACGACCGCACCCCCTCCGACCTCACGCATGCCCTGGAGGCGGAGGGTATCGCCGTCCACTATGAAGACGATCCTTCCCGCATCCCCGCCGACCCCAAGGACACCCTCGTGGTCTATACCCCGGCCATTCCGGCAGAGCTGCAGGAACTCCGCTACGTGCGCGAGCACGGCTACCGCGTGATCAAGCGCTCGCAGATGCTGGGCGAGATCACCACCGGCCAGCGGTGCCTGGCCGTCGCGGGCACCCACGGCAAGACCACCACGTCCACCCTGGTCGCCCACATCCTCACGGAGAGCGGCACCGGATGCTCCGCCTTCCTGGGCGGCATCTCGAAGAACTACGGCACGAACCTGCTCGTCAGCCACACCCCGACCGTGGTCGCAGAGGCCGACGAGTTCGACCGCTCCTTCCACCAGCTGCACCCGGCGATCGCCGCCATCACGGCCATGGACGCCGACCACCTCGACATCTACGGCGACCTGGCGCACGTGCAGGAGTCCTTCCGCATCTTCGCCTCGCAGGTCAGCGAGACCCTCATCCTCAAGTACGGCCTGCCCATCCAGCCGCGCGACACGCCGGCGAAGATCTTCACCTACCACTTCGACGACAGCCGGGCCGACTTCCACAGCACGCACCTGCGTCTGGACGACAGCGGCCACTATACCTACGACCTGGTCTATCCGAACGGCGTGCTGAACGACATCCGCGTGGGCGCCCTGGGCTGGGTGAACGTAGAGAACAGCATCGCCGCCGCGGCCATCTGCCTCTGTTACGGGCTGGACGCGCAGAAGGTCCGCCACGCCATCGGCACCTTCGAGGGCGCGCAGCGCCGGCTCGACGTGCATCTGAACACCCCGGCGCTGACCTACATCGACGACTACGCGCACCATCCGGCCGAGCTGGCAAGCGCGATTTCCTCCATCCGGCAGATCTTCCCGGGCCGCAAGATCACGGGCGTGTTCCAGCCGCACCTGTACACCCGCACGCGCGACTTCGCCCCCGACTTCGCCCGCGCCCTGAGCGGGCTGGACAAACTGATCCTGCTGGACATCTACCCCGCCCGCGAGGAGCCCATCCCGGGCGTCACGTCGGAGATTGTCTTCCGCGACGTGACCGCCCCCGAGAAGGTCCTCATCACGCGCGACGAGCTCATGCCCCTGCTGGAGCAGGAGCCGCTCGACGTGCTCGTGACCCTGGGCGCCGGCAACATTGACCGTTTCATCGAACCCATCACCGACATGCTCCGCAAGCGCCTGTAATGAAAGCTGCCGTCCGATATTCCCTTGCCGCCGTGATCGCCGTCGCCTTCTGCGTCGGAGTGGCCTTCCTCTACCGCACCGTGCGGCAGGAGGCCGCCCAGATCGTGTGCGGGCGGCTGGACGTGCACTTCGCCGACAGCCTCCGCTTCGTCAGCGAGCAGGACATCCGGGACTATCTGGACGAGCGCTACGGCGCCTACATCGGCGAGCGCATGGACAGCGTGCAGCTCGCGCATATCGAGGACATCATCGAAAGCCGCAGCGCCGTGAGCCGCTGCGAGGCATGGACCACCGACGACGGCGTCCTGCACCTCGACGTCACCCAGCGCGCCCCCGTGCTGCGCTTCATGCGCAGCGAGAAGGACGGCTTCTACGTGGACGACGGCGGCTACATCTTCCCGCTGCACCCGACCTTCACCGCCCCCGTGCCCGTGGTCGAGGGCGCCATCCCCGTGAACGTCCCCGCGGACTACAAGGGCGAGGCCCAGGACGAGCGGGAGCGCGCATGGATCGCCGGCGTGCTGGCGATGAACCGCCACATCGCCGCCAACCGCAGCTGGCAGCGCCGCATCGAGCACGTCCGCGTCCGTCCAGGCGGGGAGCTGCTCCTGAGCCTGACCGGCCGCAGCGAGGAGTTCTTCGTGGGCCAGCCGCAGGGCATCCCCGACAAGCTGCAGCGCATCGACCGCTACCTCGGCATCATCGCACCTTCCAAGCCGCAAGGCTACTATCATACCGTCAACGTGAAATACAAACAACAAATCATATGCAGGCAGAAAGATACATAGCAGCAGCCGACCTTGGCTCCTCCAAGATCGCCCTGAGCGTTGCCAAGATCGAGGGAGATGACATCCAGGTCATCTACTACAAGGAGACGCCGTCCGACGGCATCCGAAACAGCTACGTCTTCAACCCGAAGCGCGCAGCCGGCCCCTTACGCGCCGCCATTAACGAGGCGGAAGAAGAATTGAACATCAAGATTCTCCAGGTGGTCGTGGGTCTGCCGCGCTACGACGTCCGGCAGGAGATCGCCAGCGCCCGCATGGAGCGCAGCGACCCCTCGTCCTGCATCACCCGCGATGAGATCAACACCCTCAAGAGCATCGCCATCGACTCCTACCCCATCGCCGACGAGGGCAAGGAAGAGATCTACGGCGCGGTGGCGCAATCTTTCTCGGCCGACGAGGAGCTGGTCTGCGCCAGCGAGCACGACGTCGTGGGCGTGACCGCCAACGCCATCGAGGGCAACTTCAAGGTCTTCGTGGGCGCCCAGAAGGCGGTCAGCAACATCGACATCATGCTCAACGAGGTCGGCGTCGCACCTGCACGCAAGATGTTCCTCCCGAACACCGTGGCCCGCGCGGTCCTCTCCGAAGCGGAAAAGGAGAACGGCGTGGCCCTCGTGGAGATCGGTGCCGGCGTGACCTCGCTGACCATCTACCGGGGCAAGATCCTCCGGCACTACTCCGCCATCCCCTTCGGCGGCCGCAGCATCACCACGGACATCAAGTACGAGTGCGGCTTCAACGAGGAGCTGGCCGAGAACATCAAGCTTGCCTTCGGCGCCTGCATGCCCGAGAAGCTGCAGTCGCTCAGCGAGAAGATCATCCAGATCAATGACGAGGAGAACGGTTCCTACGAGCAACTCCCGGTCAAATACCTGTCCGAGATCATCACCTGCCGCGCCCGCGAGATCATCGAGGCCGTGCTCTGGCAGATCCAGGACAGCGGCTACGCCGACAAGCTCCGCAACGGCATCGTGCTCACCGGCGGCGGCGCCAATCTCGTGAACCTCGCCAACCTCCTCAAGGAGATCTCCGGCTACACGGTACGCATCGGTTATCCGCGCAGCCAGGCCTTCAGCGCCATCGGCTGTTCGGGCACGGGCGAGACCGGCGCCGTGGCCTCCATCGGCATGATCCTTGAAGCGAAGCGGGACCCGCGCCTGAACTGCCTCGACGAGGCGCCGCACCCCTCCGCCGCGGCCGGCGACGGCACCGCGCAGGAGGGCCAGGATGCCGCGCCGGCACCCGAGACACTCTTCCCGGAGGAACCGGGCGAGGTCATCACACCGCGCAAGCAGAAAGCCGAGAAGAAACCCAACAAGTTCGTCTCCTGGATCCGACAGAAGAGCCACCAGGTCGGCGAAGCGGCCGAAGGCGCCTTCGACAGCACGATGGGCAGCCTGTTCGATGAAATGAAATAAAAAAGGATACAGCTATGATAGATGACAGCATGATCGATGCCATCGCCCCGATGAACTGGGCGACATCCGACGAAATCATCAAGGTCCTCGGCGTGGGCGGAGGCGGCTGCAACGCCGTCAACTACATGTACGCCCAGGGGATCAAGGGATGCAGCTTCGTGGTCTGCAACACCGACGCACAGGCCCTCAAGGGCAGCCCTGTGCCCGTCAAAATCCAGATGGGCCGCGGCCTCGGCGCCGGCACCAACCCGATCAACGGCCGCAACGCCGCGCTCGAGAGCCAGGACCAGATCGAGAAGATCGTCCTGGACACCCACACCAAGATGCTCTTCATCACCGCCGGCATGGGCGGCGGCACCGGCACGGGCGCCGCGCCCGTCATCGCCAAGATGGCCAAGGACAAGGGCATCCTCACCGTGGCCGTAGTCACGCTCCCCTTCCTGAACGAGGGCAACGAAGCGCTTTCGCGCGCCATCGACGGCATCCACGAGCTTGAGAAGAACGTGGACAGCCTGCTGATGATCAACAACGAGAAGCTCCACGAGTACTTCGGCAACCAGCTGATCCAGGACGCCTTCCCGCAGGCCGATGAGGTCCTCGCCACGGCCGTGCGCGGCATCGTCGAGATCATCAAGAAGCCGGGCTACATCAACGTGGACTTCAAGGACGTGGAGACGATGATGAAGAACAGCGGCATGGCCCTGATGGGCTGCGGCGTGGGCAGCGGGCAGAACCGCATCGAAGACGCCGTGCGCGCCGCCTTCGAGTCGCCGCTCCTCAACGACTTCGACCTCAAGAGCGCCAAGAAGGTGCTCGTCAACATCACCTGCGGCCACAACGACCAGGGCCTGACGATGGACGACCTCAACGAGATCAACAAGAAGATCGACGAGTACACCGGCCGGGCCAACAACTTCAAGCGCGGCCTCATCTGGGACGACGATCCCGAGATCGGCGACACCGTCCGCATCACCTCCATCGTCACGGGTCTGCGCTTCGCCGACGTGATCGGTCCCGCCCGCGACATGGGCAACTACATCATGATCGGCCGCAACTTCAAGTACAACAAGAACGACGTCGCCCGCGCCGAGGGCATTTCCCTCGCCGAGGACGCCGGTTCCAAGACCATAGGATTCAACAGCAAAAGCAACGTGCGGAGTTTCAAGTTCGACCCGGACGAGAAGCCGGCCCTCATCGTGGCCAGCAACGAGTCCCGCGCCGAGCTGGAGAACATTCCCGCCATCCGGAGGGCACAGATATGAGTAAAACCCGCGTAAGATTCGCCCCGTCTCCGACCGGGCCGCTGCACATGGGCGGCGTGCGTACCGCCCTGTACAACTACCTTTTCGCCAAGCAGCATGGCGGCGACTTCATCCTCCGCATCGAGGACACCGACTCCAACCGCTTCGTGCCCGGCGCAGAGCAGTACATCATCGAGTCCCTGCGCTGGTGCGGCATCTACCCCGACGAGGGCGTGGATGAGAACGGCAAGGTGGTGGAGACTCCCTCCGAGCGGCATCCCCACGCGCCTTACCGCCAGAGCCAGCGGCGCGGCATCTACCGCAAATACGCCGAGCAGCTCGTCGCTTCCGGCCACGCCTACTACGCCTTCGACACCGCCGAGGAGCTGGAGAAGAAGCGCGCCGAGGCGGAGGCGCAGGGCCAGACCTTCATCTACAACCACCTCACCCGCGGCGGCCTGCGCAACTCGCTGACCCTGCCCGCCGACGAGGTCGAGCGCCTGCTCGCGGAGCGCACGGACTGGACCGTCCGCTTCCTGATGCCCGAAGGGCGCGTCGTGGAGATGGACGACCTGATCCGCGGCCACATCGCCGTCGACACGGCCACCCTGGACGACAAGGTCCTGTGGAAGCGCGCCGACGAGCTCCCGACCTACCACCTCGCCAATATCGTGGACGACCACCTGATGGAAATCACGGAGGTCATCCGCGGCGAGGAGTGGCTCCCGTCGCTGCCGCTGCACTATCTGCTCTACGAGGCTTTCGGCTGGCAGGATTCGCAGCCGCGCTTCGCTCACCTGCCGCTGCTGCTCAAGCCGGTCGGCAACGGCAAGCTCTCCAAGCGCGACGGCGACAAGATGGGCTTCCCCGTCTTCCCGCTGCGCTGGACCTCCCCCACCGGCGAGACTTCCCGCGGCTACCGCGAGGACGGCTATTTCCCGGAGGCGTTCGTCAACCTGCTGGCCATGCTGGGCTGGAACCCCGGCACGGAGCAGGAAATCTTCTCCCTGCCCGAGCTCGTGGCGGCCTTCTCCCTGGACAAGGTGGGCAAGGCCGGCGCCAAGTTCAACCCCGACAAGGCGAAGTGGTTCAACCGCGAGTACCTGCGCATGCACTCCGACGCGGACCTGGCGGCCTGCTGGCTGCCGATGCTGCAGGAGAAAGGCGTCCAGGCCGATCCGGCCTACGTCGAGCGCGTCGTGGCGCTGATCAAGGAGCGCGCGACCTTCGTGCAGGACTTCTGGGACATCGCGTCCTATCTCTTCGTGGCGCCGAAGGAGTACGTGCAGAAGGATGTGGACAAGTTCTACAAGCCGGAGTTCTACGACATGGCGCTCGAGGCGCTGTCGAACTCAGAAGCCGATACGCTGGAAGAATACGTGCGCTCGCATGAGATGCCGATGGGCAAGGTGATGAACTGCCTGCGGCTCGCGCTGACCGGCTCGGCCAGCGGCCTGGGCATCACGGACATCCTGCACTGCATCGGCAAGGAGGAAGGCCTCGCCCGCGTCAGAAAGATGAAGGAAGTACTTGGTAATTAGTCATTCCGGGCTATTTAGAGTCATTCCGGGCTTGACCCGGAATCTCCAAGCACCCGCAGAACCTCCTCCAGAGAAACGGCGTCTTCAATCCCGAAGCCGCCGTTTTTCGTGCGGCGCAGCGAGCTCAGGAAGGCGCCGCTGCCGAGGGCCTCGCCCAGGTCGCGCGCGAGGGCGCGGATGTACGTGCCTTTACTGCAGGCGACGCGGATCATCGCCGTGGGCAGCTGCTCCCCGGAGATGTCGGCCACCCGGATGCGCCCGAGCCCGTCGTCCGTGAAGTCCTGCACGGGCGTATCGTGCCACGAAAGGAGCTCCAGGTCATAGATGTTGATGCGGCTGGACTGGAGGATCTCGCCGGGATCGAAGGCGCGGCCCTCACGCTGCGCGGCCTTGAGCAGGCGCCGCGCCGTCTCGTATGCGCGCACGCCGTCCACGGACTTTGCGCTGAAGAGCGGCGCCACCTGGTCCTGTTCGCCGACAAAGTCGGGCAGGACCGCGCGCAGCGCAGCTTCGCTCACGCCTTCGAGCGAACAGCGGCGGTCAATCTCCTTCTCGAGGTCGTACGAGGGTGTGGTGGCGCCGAAGCTCACCCCCGCCACGTATTCTTTCGCCGAGCGCTGCAGTTCCTCGGCACGCCGCGTAGCGGGGCCGATACAGACCAACAAAATGCCGGTCGCGAGGGGATCGAGCGTCCCCGCGTGACCGACTTTGAGATTCTTCTTCCCGAAATGACGGATCGCCGCGTACTTGATCTTGCGGATCACGTCGGCGGAAGTCCAGCGGTAGGGCTTGTCCACCGGCAGCACGATCCCTTCCGGGTAATCCTCTATATTACGGCTGAACGATCTTGTCAATCCGGCGCTGGTGTCTGCCGCCCGCGAACTCCGTATTCAGCCATTCGCGCACCATCATCACCACCATGCGGTAGGAGGCGAAGCGGGCCGGCATCACGAGGACGTTGGCGTTGTTGTGTTCTTTGACAAGATGGGCGACCTCCTGGTTCCAGGCCAGGCCGGCACGAATCCCCTTGTGATGGTTCAGGCACAGGGCCATGCCGTTACCGGTGCCGCAAAGTGCGATGCCGGCCTCGATCTCTCCCGCCTCAATGGCATTCGCCATCGGGTGGGCGAAGTCTGCATAGTCGCAACTGTCCGTGCTGTCCGTGCCGAAATTGACGACCTCATAGCCCTTGCCCAGCAGGTAGGCGATGAGCCGGGTCTTGTAGTCCACGCCTGCGTGGTCGCTGCAGATTCCGATTCTTTTCATGTGAGTGTGAATAACAGGACAAATGTAAGCATTTCGAGACGATTATGAAAGGAATAGCCCGCTGTTTTTGCCTGAAGGGAGGACAATCGAACTGTTAACCAAATAGAAAAATACCTATTACAAACAATGCGCGCAACAAAGAGCGAAACGACCGAAACAGAGCCTTGTACAAACGCGATATTGGTGGAAAAATATCCAGCCGTGACGGAATTCCACCATGTAGCAGTTATTAAAAAATTGAATGATTTTTAAGAGGGTTTGACACAAATTTTAAAGTAACAACTTTTGCGTTTTTCTACTTTTGTTCTGCGCCAAATTGGCCACACAATACGACACCAACCCACTAACCAAATTTATTACGTATGTTAAAGCAATTAATTGCGAGAGCAGCGACGATCGTATCGATCTTCGCTGTTGTTCTGTTGGGCTCAGGTTCCGCCTTTGCCCAGAACCAGGCCATCTCCGGTAAGGTGCTTGATGCTGGCGGACAGCCGGTCATCGGTGCTGCCGTGATGGTTCCCGGCACCACCA
>CADAND010000014.1 GCA_902789245.1 uncultured Bacteroidia bacterium | reverse complement strand
CATGAGTCGCGTCATGTGGCGCAGATGCAGGCGGGCGCCATGAAACCCTTCCGCTGGCTGAACGTCCTGGGCGGGCAGCTCATTCCCGGAGGCATCGCGGCCATTTACGGCGGTCCGGCTTTCTTCGAGGGCGACGCCGTGGTCGCGGAAACGGCGCTGAGCATCTCCGGACGGGGTCGCACGGCTGATTTCCTGGAATATTACCGTGTAAGTTTCGCCGCGGGCGACACGCGCGACTTTTGGCGCTGGCGCTACGGCTCGCAGCGCTGGTACACGCCGGATTACTACCGCGCCGGCTACCTCGCCGTCGGCGGCATCCGGGCCACCTTCGACGTGCCGGACCTGAGCGCACGCTTCTATCAGCGCATCGCAGACCACGGCGGCGTGGCTTTCTTTAATTGGAACAAGACCGTCCGCGAGGCCACCGGACTGCGCTTCAAGGATGCCTTCGCGGCAGTGTGCGACACCCTGCAGCAGTTCTGGGCGGCGGATGAGGCGGCCCGCAGGCCTTTTATGCCATCCCAGGCCGTCTCTGCGGTGCCGCGCCGCTTCACCGAGTATGCGGATCTGGAGAGCCTGGGCGACCAGCTTTATGCGGTCCGAAGCGGACTCACGCTGCCCGACCAGCTGGTCCGCATCGGCGCAGACGGCCGGGCCACGCCCGTTTCACTGATGGGCTTGAGGACCTCCGGCCCCCTGTTCAGCGAAGCGACCGGCAAGCTGTATTGGAGCGAGGTGGTGCGCGACGCACGCTGGCCGCTCCGTTCCTATTCGATTATCCGCAGCTACGACGGCACGGCCGTCAGCAAGCTGACGCGCAAAACGCGCTATTATAACCCCGCACCTGCGCCGGACCAGCCGGTGCTGTCCGTGACGGAATATCCCTCCGAAGGCGGCAGCCGCGTGGTCCTGCTGGACGCTGAAACGGGCGCTCGCCTGCGTGAATGGCGCGCCCCGGACGGCATGCAGATCGTGGAAACCGCCTGGGTGGGCGGCGAGTTGTATGCGAGCGCGATCACGGATGCGGGTGCCGGTCTGTTCCGCGTGGCGGATTTCTCTCCGGTTCTGGCTCCCTCGTCGGTCGGCATCACTTCGCTGTGGGTCCTGGACGGGCGGCTGATGTTCTCCAGCGACCTGACGGGCGTTCAGGAGCTGTATGCGCTGGATCCGGCGGCCGGCCGGGTGGAACGCCTGACGAATTCGCGCTTCGGCGTGGATAACTTCGAGGCGGTGGGCGATACGCTCTATTTCTCCGCGCTGCAGCCTGAGGGACGTCTGATCCACAAGGTCGCCTTCGCTGACCTGCAGCCGCAGGAGGCCGATTTCTCGCAACTCCCGAAGTCCCCCTTCGCAGAGGAACTGGCCGCAGGCGAGCCGCAGGCGATCGACTGGACGGCCCCCGTGGAACTCAGCGAGCCCAAGCCGTACAGCAAGCTGGGCCACCTGTTCCGCTTCCACTCCTGGCTGCCCTTCTATCTCCATTTCGACGCTGTCGACGATCTCTCCTTCGAGACGCTGACGCAGGACGCCGGGCTGGGCGCCACCGCTTTCTGGCAGAACGACCTGGGCTCGGGCTATGGTTTTGCCGGCTACCACGCCGCGCCCGTGGACGGCGTCTGGCGGCATTCGCTGCACGCCAACTTCACCTACACGGGGCTCTATCCCGTGATCGAGGCCTCCGTGGATTTTGGCGAGCGGGACGCCAACGAGTACATCCTGGAAGAAGACCAGGAGCAGCAGGTTTTCCGCCTGAGAGCGCAGGGGCTGGGCGTTCCGTCCGTCTCCGGCAGCCTTAAAACCTATATCCCCTGGAATTTCACTTCCGGCGGCTGGCAGCGCGGTCTCGTGCCCTCGGCAGCGCTGTTGTGGAGCACCGACCGCTTCATGGACGGTCGCTCCATGAACCGCACGATCGTGAGCCTGCGTGCCTATGCCATGCAGACCACGCCTGCCTCGCGGGTCTATCCGCGCCTGGGCATAGGCGCAGAGCTGGGCGCCAGCTTCCGCTGGATTCCGGGATTGATATCGCCTTCAGCCTTGGGCTATCTGTACGGCTACCTGCCCGGCCTGCACGAGACGCACGGCGTGCGCTGGAGCGTCCTGTATTCAAGGTCCTTTGACGGCGCCTTCAGCGAGGCGTTCGCCAATACGGCTCCGCGCGGATTCTCCGCTTCGGTGACACGCTGGATGGCCTCCTATCCCTCGCAGGTCAGGTGCGCGCTGGACTACAAGCTCCCGCTGATCCCCGTCGACCGCGCCATCCTGGGCCCGGTGGCCTACCTGCGCAATTTCGAACTGACCCTGCACGGAGATTACACCGCCTTCTCTTCCCGGCGGGAGAAAGGCGCTCTGTTCAGCGCCGGCGCGGACCTGACCGCCGTACTGGGCAACCTCCTCTGGGTGCCGTATCCCACCCGCATCGGCGTGTCGTACAACTATAATGGAGGTCCTTCCTACGAGAAACTGGTCGCGAAGGAGCTCCCGGTGCAGCGCCACAGTTTCTCGCTGGTCTTTTCGGTGGAAATGTAATTATCTAAAACTCCACCCGCCAGCTGAAGTTCGGGAGGATGGGCAGTCGGGGAATGACGGGATTACTCCAGCCCGGCGCGGGCCAGCAGGTAGGCGTGGAGCTTGCGGTAGCAGTCCTTGCGGTTGTAGGCGGCGTCGTACAGGAGCGGGTACTCCCGGCGGGAGCTGGTGCTGTTGAGCCAGGTGTTCTTGTCGCTCACGCCCCAGAAGGTGATGCCGCCGCGCTGCTCCTTGGGAACCAGCGTCAGGTACTGGTCGAAGATGTAGACCATCGTCTCACCCTGGTCCGTCGTGCCCTGCGTGACGTCCAGTTCGGAGATGCGGACCATCTTGCCGGTCTGCACCATGCGCTTGAGCATTTTCACGAAGTCGTCCCGGTTGATGTCGGAGGAGATGTGCATCTGGGTGCCCACGCCGGTCACGTCGGGATTGCTCTCGGCATAACTGCACAGGGCTTCCAGTTTGGCCTTGGCCCAGCCACCCTCCAGGTTGTAGTCGTTGATGTAGAGAATCGCCTGCTTCCCGTTCCGTTTCAGGGCCTCCTGCGCGCTGCGGAACGCCGCGTCCACGAATTCTTTGGTGCCGCCGGGGTAGTAATTGCCCCAGACGAAAATGTGCCGGCCCGCCGGGGTGTTGGCCGTGCTGCGCCATTCGCCGTTGTCCATGAGCACCTCGTTCACGACATCCCAGCCATATGTGTCGAAATGGTCGATCATGGCGTCCACCCAGCTCTTGTGCAGATCCCGGATGCGGGCGGCCGCCGTGGCGGCGTCCGGCGCCTCCCGGATCATTTTATCGAGATAGTCGGTCTGCTGCTGGGAGTGCCAGCCGAGGGTGTGGCCGAAGAGCTGCGCGTCACAATCCTTGAGCCAGCCCACCATCGTGTCCGCCGTCTGGAAGCGCAGACTTCCGTCGGCCTGCACAATCCCGTCGTGCTTCATCTCGTTGCCGAAGGTGACGGCATCGAAATCCCGCTTCAGGACCTCCTTGAGCGGCTGGTCCATGCTGTATTCGGAATAGGTGAAGGCGGTGCCGAGCAGGAGGTCGTTGGCCCGGGCGAGCTCCCGGAGGCCGTATTTGTAGACCGACGGCGGGTTCGGGTCGACGGGTTCGGGCGGGTCCGGATCCGGCACCGGGTCCTGCTTCCCGCAGGAAACGGAAAGCAGGACCGCCAGGGCCGTCAGGAGCGAAAAGAGTCTGCTAGCGGAACAGCGCATGATCGATGCTGGTGCCCATCAGACGGTAGCCGTCGGCGTTGAGGTGCAGCCAGTCGTTCTCGAAGAGGAAGGCCGGGTTGATGCGCGTGGGGTCGTCCGGACCGGCGGTGATCGCGTCGAAGTCGATCACGCCGTCGAATTCCCCGCCCTCGCGGATCCACTTGTTCAGCGCCTGGCGGCCCTTCTCGTGCTCACCGGCACGCTGGTAGAAGCTGCCCACGGCGGAAGTCACCGTGGCGCCGATTACCTTGATGCCGCGCGCATGCGCTTCCCGGATGATTTCGCGCCAGACGGCCTTGATGTCCTCGGCCGTCTTCACGCCGTCCCGGCTGCCGCCGAGGTCGTTCGTCCCCTCAAAAAGGATGACGTACTTGACGCCGCAGGGGGTGAAGAGGTCGCGCGCATAGCGGCTCTGGGCCGTGGGACCGTTGCCGCCCCGCAGGATGCAGTTGCCGCCGAGGCCAAAGTTGAGCACCGCGAGGTCGCGCGTCTTGGGGTCGGCGAGCAGCGAGCGGGACAACTGGTCGGTCCAGCGGTCCTGGCCGTTGGTGGTCGTGCCGCGGCCGTCCGTGATGGAGTCGCCGAGCACAGCGATGGCGGCGCTGGGGCGCAGCGGCATCACGTCGATGGCGCTGATGGTGTACCAGTGATCCGTCTTCGCCACGGGCTCGGAGAAGTCGGTCGTGTTGCCTGCGGCAATGTAGGACGTGGTGCGGGAGCCCGGGTGGCTGGTCAGGCGCGTCGCGGAAATCTTCCCGTAATGGATGGTGATGGCGAGGTTCTCGCGCGCTTCCAGCGCGAAGTCCACCGGGTCGGAGACGACCTCCTCCCCGGGCGCCATCGTGAAGGCGCGCGCGCCGCCGAAGGTCAGCTCCACCGTGGAGCCGTCCACGATCTCGGGGCTCGCGCCCATCGTCGCGGCGCGGGCGATCTCCACGCCGAGAATCTCGGTCTCGTCCTCATTGAACAGGTTGGACAGGTGCAGGCGCAGGGCCTTGCCACCGATCGACACCTGGACGATCTGGCGGAAGGAATTGTCCGCAAGGCCGGGTGAGGGCGGGTTGTTGTGCGGCTCGGCGATCTGCAGGGCCGTGGCCCAGGTGGTGGTCCAGTCGGGGGTTTGGGCGCAGGCGGCGAAACAGAGCGCCGCGGCCATCAAAAGGTATAGAATCTTTTTCATATTACTGCGGACGGCGGAAACGGGGTCTATCAATAATAGGACGGTTGTTCTCGTCGTGGATCGGCATGCCGAGACGGTCGGAACGGACCTGGCGGTAGATCAGCGAGTCGATGGGCGTGTCGAGCGGGCGCACGTCGGCCGGCAGCGGCAGGCCGTTGAGCGTCTGGAAGTAGCCCACGCAGGCGTCGCGCCACCATTCGCCGTCGTGCTGCTGGATCTCCAGCTTTTTCGCAGCCTCCTCCCAGAGGGCGGGAGCCACGTACGGCTTCAGGCCCGCCCAGGTCTGGCGGAAGGCCTCGACCTGCTTGATGCCGGCGTCGTAGTGCAGGCAGATTTCGTCCCAGGCCGTGCGGCCGGAAGCGAGTTTGTAGTCCCAGGGAACGTGGTGGAACCACAGCAGGAGGTTCTCCGGGCAGGTGGCGAGCTCGTTGTACTCGGATGCCAGGGGCTCATTGTACTGGTCGACATTGTCCGAGCCGCTGCGGGTACGGTCGAAGCCGATGCCGGCGCTGTCCGCCTGGTGGTAGTAGGCCGGGGTCCAGTCGGGACGGCCGAGGCGGTCCCACGGCGCGGGGCCGTAGTGCGTGCCGCCGAAGAGGTGGTGCAGGCCCACGGGCATCTCATAGTTGACGACCGCCTCGCGGGAGGCCATCAGGATGCCGCGCACGGGCTCGATGAACTTGCTTTCAAAGGCCTTGTCCGTCATGCCCGCGGGCTTGAGGAAGGTCTGGCGGATCCACTCGTCGGCAATCGTCTCGGCATTCAGCTCGGGATTCCAGGCCAGGCGGCCGTAGGCATACCAGTTGGCCTGCGCGAAGACATAGCCGCAGAAATTGGGATCCTGACCGGTGTTGGCGACGCCCGCGATGGCGGAGATCGTCTTGGAGACAGGCGTGCCGGGGCCGTCCCGGTAGGTGTCGGACTTCAGGCACTCCTCCCACATCGTACCCAGGTAGGCCAGGTGGTTGGAGAAGCCCAGGTATTCCTGCGTGACCTGGAATTCCATCATCATCTTCGTGTCCTTGAGCTTGCCGAAAAGCGGGCTGAAGGGCTCGCGCGGCTGGAAGTCCACGGGACCGTTCTTGATCTGCACGATCACGTTGTCGGCGAATTTGCCGTCCAGCGGCAGGAACTCCTCAACCGCCTGGTTGGCGCGGTCGGGGCTGGTGGGGCTGTAGACGAAAGCGCGCCACATTACGATGCCGCCGTACGGGGCGAGGGCCTCGCCCAGCATGTTGGCGCCGTCCGCGTGCGTGCGGCCGTAGTCCTGCGGACCGGCCTGGCCCTCGGAATTGGCCTTGACCAGGAAGCCGCCGAAGTCGGGGATAGCCCGGTAGATCTCGGCCGCCTTGTCCTTCCACCACTGGCGGACCTTGGGATTGAGCGGATCTCCGCTCTTCAGGCCGCTCAGGGCGATGGGGCTGGTCCATTTGATGGAGATATAGGTCTTGATGCCGTATTCGCGGAGGATGTCCGCGATCTTCGCCACGCGGGCGATGTGCTCCGCGTCGAGGATCAGCGGGTTGGAATTGACATTATTCAGGACCGCGCCGTTGATGCCGACGGATGCGCAGAGCTCGCCGTAGTGGCGGATGCGCGCTTCCGGGACGGTCGGGGAGGTCCACTCCCACATCGATTCGCCGGCGTAGCCGCGCTCCACGGTGTCGTCGAGGTTGTCCCAGTGGTTGAGCAGGCGCAGATCGTAGTAGGGCTGCTCCTGGATATCGATGCCGGGGCCGGCGGCGCCGAGCACCTCGGCGCGCTGGAGGGCGTAGACGCCATAGCGCAGGCCGGCCTCGGAGCCGGCGGCGACGTGGCGCTGCCCGTCTGCGTCATAAATGTGGTAGCCTTCCGCCGGAAGGGCGGGGTCGATCGTCGTCTCGACGGAGGCAAGGACGTCGGCATAGGGCCGGCCGGCGGCCAGCCAGAGGTCCGTTCCGTCCTGCGCCACGGGGACGGGACGGCTGCAGGCGGCGAGCAGCGCCGCGCCTGCCAGGACAGTCAGAAAAATGGATTTCTGCATAAGGATCAGGGATTTGTACTTTGTACAAAGATACGAAAATCCCTATTCCTTAGGGCCGTTTGTGTAACAATTTGTGTTGAATTCCGCCCATCCCGGCTATTCCGCCTGGGAGAATGCCTCATTGGGGGATTTGAACAGGCGTGCGGCGTCCCGGACCGTGATTCCGGTGGAAGCATCACCCAGATCGGGAACGTTGAAGGACTTCAGGTTATACACATAGAAGCGGGAGGATCTCTGCGGCAGGACGAAGGGCTTGGTCATGCGGCCGTCCGCGTCCACGTGGCAGAAATAGGGCTTGCCGTACTGGCCGTCCCCGCGCTTGCTCGCGAACACGAACCAGCGGCTGTTCGAGGACCAGCTGTGATAGGAGTCGGACTTGTCGCCCTTGATCTCGTCCAGGGGGCGCGTCTCTCCCGTCTGCAGGTCCGTCAGGTAGAGCATGCACTCGGTGTGGAAGAGCGGGAAGGTGCCGTAGTCCGCCACGGTGAAGAGCAGCCAGCGCCCGTCCGGGGAGGCCTTGGGATGGCACACGGAGGCATCGTGGGCACGTCCGCTCCAGACGGTGTCCACCTGCTCGCCGATCCGGCCCGTCGACGGGTCAAAGTCCGCCCGCACCAAATCGTATTTGACTTCATGGATACGCTGCGGAACCGGCAGGGTGTCCGCCACGCAGTAGAAAACCGAGCGGCCGTCGGCGGAGAAGCACGGGAATGTCTCGAACTTGTCCGCCCGGGCGACATGCGGAACGTTGATCATCTTGTTGTTCTCGAAGTCCGCGACCGTCAGGTCCGACGCGGAATCATAAACTTCCATGCGCTTGCCGGCCATCGTGTGGAAACTCGGCAGGATCACGTTGGTGGAGAACACGCCGAAACGGCCCGCCGGGTGAAGCTCGCCGTACACGGTCCCGGAGAGCATCCCGGGCGCATTGAGCGTCAGCTTGCGCAGCTTGCCGTTCTGGTTCAGGATGGCACCGCCCTTGGGGCCGCGGATATAGAACAGGGAATAGTCCCCGCGCGACTGCCCGTGGACGTGGCAGTTCATGCAGGCATTGTCGGTATGCTTGTAGTCGCTGATGGTTGTCTCGTCGAAATTCTCAATACAGCGCTCCATAATGCATATCTCATTGTACATCTGATAGGAGGGCTCGATAAGGCGGTAGGTCAGCCAGCCGTCGATTGCGTCCTCGCTCACGTAGAACGACCATTGGTCGGAAACCGGCTGTCCGTCCACGACGGCCTCCGCCGACACGGTCACGGTCTGCCCGGCGGCATCGGCCATGAAGGTCTTCCAGTCGCGAAGGCGCCATTCCACCTCCGCGCCCCTGAGGGTGACGGAGCGCCCGCCCAGGGTGAAGGTGGTCTTCGCCTGCCGGACCCCCTGCATCGCGTAGCGGAAATTCAGCGGCGCAATGTTGGCCGGGATGGTTACTTCCTTGTAATCCGGGTATATGACCAGCGGGCCGGCACTGCCGTCCAAGGCCGTCGCAAACTCCGCATCGCGGCAGCCCGGCAGCGCCAGACACAGCGCGAGCGTCAATCCCAAATATTTCAATCCGCGTTTCATTGTTCTTCTTTTGCTGCTTCGTACATACCGTTCAAATAGTAGTACCAATACGTGTTCTTGTAGCCGTCCGGATTGCGGCCGAAGCGGTTCATCCGGTCCACCGTTGAGAGATCTATACCATAGCTGGTAACGTTGTTCGGGGTCATCCTGTCATGCTGGCTGAGCCAGATCAGGATGGCCTCGTGATAGAGCCGGCCCGGCCTGGGGTAACGGGCATAGTCAACCATGAATTGCTCCAGATCATAACACATCAGGTCGAAGCAAAGCAGGTATTCGCGCGCGACCTGATTGTCCGGATTGGCTTCAAGCAGGGCATAAAGGACGTGGCGGGGACTGTCCGACTGGTGCACGATGTCCGTGCGGATCAGGCCGGCGCGGGCTGCCTCCAGCTGCGAACGCGTGGCTTCGTCCTGCTGCCCGGGCATCATGCTCCGGGCCCATTTCCCGTAAAAGAGTGTTTTGGCCAGCAGATTGAGATACTTCTGCGCCGCTCCGTCTTCGCCTGAAACCAGGTTCACCCGCGCCAGGCGCACCAGGAAGCGCGCGCCGGTGTGCTTGGGCGAAGCCTGCAGCGAGGTGATGGCGCTCTGTTCCGCGACCGTCATGTCGCCCAGCTGGAACCAGGCCTCCCCCGCCAGGGTGTTCGAGAATACGGATTTCTCGCCGGAAACCGGGAACAGGAGCGTGTAATAATGGTTTTGCGAATGGGCGAGCATCGTCTGGCCCAGGTCTCCACCTTGTCCCAGTTCTCCAGGGAGGTTTCCACATCCAGCCCGATGACCCGTTCATAGTCGAATTTGGGGACGCTCCACAACTTGCCGTAATGCTTATGGAAAGGGGATTCAAGCGCCCAGAAGCCCAACGCCAGCAGCACTGCGGCCGCCACGGGTTTCTGCCAGGCCTTCCGGCACTGCAGGGCAAGCAGAACCAGCGAAAGATAAGCCAGCGTGACCACGGTATAGCGGGTGATATAGAGATTGCCGCACTCGCGCAGGAACGACCAGACAAAGAAGAGCGCGGCGATGCCCAGCGAGGGCCATTCTTTCAGGAAATGCCTGCTGATCCGATACACAACCGCCCCGATGCCGGCCAGCAGCAGCGCCACGACGAGCGGCCCGGCGACCGGCAGAAGGAAGAACTGCTCCAGGAAATCGCTCACCAGGCGCACCAGCCATCCAGCGCCCCGGTAGGTCTGCCGGATGTAATCCCAGTCATAGACGAACAGGTTCATCTGTTCGCGGCGCATCAGATGATACGGGTAGGCGAATTGGAAAAAGGCGAATGGCGCCAGAAAACCCAGGGCGGTGGCTTTTAGGCCGATATGCGTTTTGCTTCCTTTCATAACCAATCACAAATATGCGAAAAAAAAACGAGAAAAGGGCGGCCCTCACGGGGCGCCCTTTTCACCAACCAAAAATATTAATAAAACCAAATGCTTATGCTCGGTTTCGCTATTGTTTTTCACTCCAGTAACCCGGATTCTGATAAGCCTGTTTTTCGGCCTTATCCATCTTCATGTTGTCCAGCTGACCCTGCGGGATCGGGCGGAGGTAATGATAGTTCTGGATATCGCGGGTGACGGTCTGGGGCGTGAGGTCGTTCTTGCCGGGACCACAGATCGTGTAGGTCTTGGCACGCTCGGCCCAGGTCTGCGTACGCACCAGGTCGAACCAGCGGAAGCCGTCGCCATAGTACTCGCGCATGCGCTCGTCGAGGAGGTAGTCGATCGTGATCACAGCCGGAGTCGCCTCCACCATTTCCTCGCTGAAGTCAGCCACGTGGACCATGTCCCAGTTGACCTCATATTCCCACTTGCCGGCACGGGCGCGCAGCACGTTGACGAGCTCGCGGGCGGACTTGCTGCCCGTGGCGCCCTTCACGGCCGCCTCGGCGGCGATGAAGTAGAACTCGGAGAACTTGGCGATGTTGAACGGACGCGCGTGGGAGGCGTTCGGCTGACCGGTGCCGGTCGTATTGGTACGATACGGACCGAGCTTCCAGATCTTCGGGTACATACGGCGGCTCACGCCGCTCGGATTCACAACATAGAAATCATAGTTCGGAGATGCGCCGATCATGACCTGCGAGACGTCGACGTTCTGCTTGACCGTCGGATCCTCCTCCGGGAGGAAGACCAGGAACGGCTGGTTCAGACCGATCTGGGCTCCGTTCGGGCCTTCGACATAGGTGGCCGAGTTGCCGCCGCGGTCCCAGTTGGTGCGCAGGACATAGACGAAGGTGCCGTCGAAACGGGAGTCCATGTCGCGGTCAATAAAGGTGGCAATGGCCTCCTGGGTCGGAGCCATACGCGTCCAAGGACGGCCGCAGTACTGCTGGTCGGTACGGAGCACCGGGTTGATGCGGTTGCCGGTGTTGGCCTGGATGGCCATATTCGGGTAGTTCCAGTTCATCATCCAGCCGGCGAAATTGTCCATGCCGCCGCCGGAACCGTAGCTCAGGCTGGCACCGTTGTACTGCTCGGAGTTCTCGGTATGGTCGGCATAGAGCATGATCTCCTTGTTGCGGTCGTGGGCGCCGTCGCTGATCTGATAGAAGTAATCCATCAGACCGTAGGGGCCCGGGTTGTTGATACCCTCCAGGGACAGGTCATACGCCTGCTGGAAGTACCACTTGGCGTCGTGGCCGTCCGGATCGGTACGGGGGGTCTCCGGATAGGTCGGGATACCCTTCGGGTTCTCCAGCCACCACGCGTAGGTCAGGTAGGCCTTGGCAAGGAAGAGACGGGCAACGTTCTGTGTCAGCGTCCCCGTCAGGCGGGGATTGACCGGCAGGTCGTTCACCGCGGTCTTGAGGTCGGGGAAGATGGCCTTGGTGTACACCTCAGGAACAGTGTTGCGCGTGGATTCGCGGACCGGCTTGCTGTTGAAGGCCAGCTCGCCGGCACCCAGGTCGAGGGGCACGCCGCCAAAGGTCTGGACCAGCTGGAAGTAGTCAAAAGCGCGGAAGAAGCGGGCCTCGGCGATCATCGCCTTGTCCAGGCCCACGGCCTCGGCGTTCTCGATGATACCGCTGGCGGTGTTGATATAGGTGAAGGCCTGGCCCCACAGGTTGTCGCTGCGGGAAGTACTGGCGTTCAGCGTACCGGCGCCGGAAAGGTCGGCGTCTTTGAAGTTGCCGTCGGCCGACTCACCGTATGTCGCCTCGTCGGTGCCCGTGGTCAGGATATTGTAATAGTAGGCGTTGCCATAGAGGTAGCGAAGCTGGGCATACAGGGCGGTCAGACCGCCTTCCACACCCATCGGGGTGGTAAAGAAATCCGGCGTGTAGAGGGTTTTGGGATGCTCTTCCAGCACCTTGTTGCAGGAACTGGCAAGGAGAGCGACGCCGGCGAGACCCAATACAATTTTAGCTATCTGTTTCATATTCGGATCCGATTAGAAGGTTAAATTGATACCGAGCAGGAAGTTGCGCGTGTTCGGCGTATTGTAGCCCACGTAGGACATGCGGCTGGGGCCCGGACGGCCGGAAGCGGTGGAGCCGCTGTTGGCGTTCGGTTCCGGATCGAGGCCGGTCTGGCGGGTGAAGTCGGAGAAGAGCACGAGGCCCGGATTCTGGATCGTGGCATAGACGCGAAGGTTGTCAATGCCGGCGCGGCGCAGGGCCGGGAGCTTGTGGAAGCGGTAGCCGAGCGTGATCGTGCGGATCTTCAGGTAAGAACCGTTGAAGTAAGCCAGCGTAGAGGCATACTTGGGGTTGTCACTGCTGTTCAGGGAACCCGGACGCGGGTAGTGCGCGGTGGTATTGGTCGGCGTCCAGTAGTCGACGTCGATCTGGCCGCGGCGGCCGGAGAGCATGTTCAGGTAGGAGTTGGCACTGTGCAGGGAGGACAGCAGGATGCCGCCCGCCTGGAAGGAACCGATGATGGAGAGATCCAGGTTCTTCCAGCTCACGGTGGTGTTGAAACCGCCCTGGAAGAGGGCCTCGGCGTTGATCGGCACGCGGTCGTTGGAATCGATGGCGCGCTTCGGAGTGCCGTCGGCCTCGTAGTCACCGTGGTACTTGACCTTGATGGAACCGATGGCCTGCTTCATGCCGTTGACTTCGGTGCTGGGCTCGAGGATGTCCATATAAGGATCGCCGGGCTGCCAGAGACCGTCATACTCATAGTCATAGATACAGTTCAGCGGATAGCCCACGAACCAGGCGTTGCCTTCGTTGCGGTCGCTGCCGTCGGCCAGGGCCACGAGCTTGTTGCGGTTGGCATAGATATTCAGGCCGGCCGTCCAGGTCCAGTCACCCTTGTCGAGGATGGTGCCGTTGAGGGTCAGTTCGATACCGCGGTTGCGGGTCGCACCGATGTTGGCGGTGTAGCTGGACACACCGGAAGTGGAAGGCAGACCCAGGCTCAGGAGGATGTCCTTGGTGTCAACCATGTAGTACTCGAGGGTACCGCGCAGGCGGCCCTGGAAGAAACCGAAGTCGAGACCGAAGTTCCAGGTCTGGGAGTACTCCCAGCCGAGGTCTTCGTTCGGGAGGGTGGACACGTAGTAGCCGGTGCCGTACTTCTCATCAGCGAAATTGTAAACGGAGGTGCTCAGGCGGCCGAGGGTCGCGTAAGCGGAGATGGCCTGGTTGGAGGTCTCACCGTAACCGACACGGAGTTTCAACTCGTCGAGCCAGCCGCTGGCGCCAGCCATGAACTTCTCGTTGTGGATGTTCCAACCGACGGAAACGGCCGGATAGGTGTGCCACTTGTGGCCGGAGGCCAGACGGGAAGAGGCGTCGGAACGGACGGCGGCGGAGATCATGTAGCGGTCGTCGTAGGAGTACATGATACGGCCCATGTAGGAGATGAGGCCCGTCTGCGTGTAGCTGCCGCCGTTCACGGTGATGTCGGAGGCCACGGCAGAACCGATGTTGTAGTACTGGAAGAGCTCGTTCGGGATGTTCTTGCCGCTCATGCTCTGGCCGGTGCTGGTAGTCTGCTCGGCGGAGTAGAGGGCCACGGCGTTGACGCGGTGCTTGCCGAAGGTGCGGTCGAAGGTCAGGAGATTCTCGACGGTCCAGTTGAAGGTGTCGTTGTAGCTCCAGGAAGCGCCGTTCGGGTTGGTCGCGGAACCGTTCACACCCACGCCGGTGAAGGAGCCGCCCTTGGAGTTGCGGTAGTTCAGGCCTGCGCTGGCTTTGAAGGAGAGTCCCTCGACCCAGGGGAAGTTGAACTGCACATAACCGGTATTGTAGGTCGCGATGGACTTGGACTCGTTCACCCAGAGGCCCTGGGCGGTCAGATCCTGGACGCGGTCGCGCGTGATGATGTACTGGTCATTGTCGGAAGGCATGTTGACACGCCACTTCAGGTTGCCGTCAGCGTCGTAGGGAACCACGAGCGGGGACTTGGACAGGGCGGCGTACATATCCACCTGGTTGCCGCTGTTGGTGGTGTAGCTCGTGTTGGTGGTGAAGCCCACGCGGAACCACTTGCCGATTTGCTGATCGACGCTGCCGTTGAGGGCGATGCGCTTATAACCCTGGGTCGGGATGACGGCCTCGTCATTATAATAGGTCACGCCGAAGCGGTAGCTTCCCTTCTGGGTGCCGCCGGCGACATTGAGGTCGTAGTTCTGGGCGTAACCGTTGCGGTACAGCAGGTCCTGCCAATCCGTGAACTGGCTGTCGGACTCATCCAGCGTATTCTTGTACTGGCCGGCCATCTGGCGCATCTGGATATACTTCTCGCGCGGCATCATCGGGTATTTGACCGGCTTCTTGAATGTCGCGTAAGCGTTGAAGGAGACCTTCGGAGCCTGGCCCTCGACACCCTTATAAGTGGTGATGAGGATGACACCGTTAGCGCCGCGGGAACCGTAGATGGCGGTGGAGGCGGCATCCTTGAGGATATCCATGCTCTTGATGTCGCTCGGGGAGATATCCGTCAGCGAACCCATGAACGGCATGCCGTCAAGCACGATGAGCGGGTCGTTGGACGCGGACAGCGAGCGCTGGCCACGGATGCGGATCTGCATCGAGGAACCCGGCTTGGAACTGGTCTGGGTCATCTCGACACCGGCCACGCGGCCTTCGAGGGCGCGGGTGACGTCGCCGGCGGGAACCGCACGGAGGTTGTCACCGCCCACGGAGACGATGGAGCCGGTCACATCCTGGCGGCGGGCGGTACCGTAACCGATGACCACCGTGGCCTCCAGCTGCTCGGCGTCATCCGCGAGGACCACGTCGATCCGGCTGCGTCCCTGGACGGGGATCTGCTGGGTCTTGTAGCCGATGCAGGAGACCTCGAGGGTCGCGTTGGCGCTGACCTGGAGGGAATACGTTCCGTCGACACCCGTGACGGCGCCGTTCTGAGAATTTGCGACCATCACGGCTGCGCCGATGACGGTCTCCCCGCTTGCGTCCCTGACGGTGCCGCTGACGGTGATGTTCTGCGCAAGCGCGAAGAACGGCATCGTCAGGCAAGCGGCCAGAACGACAAGCGTTTTCTTAAGGTTTAATCGCATAATGAATAGATAATTAATGGTGATTGTTTGGCAGTTTTTGTGGGTTTGTGCCGCAAATGTATCATATTATAAGAAGGACCCCCGCGAAGGATGAAACACATGTTGTCAAATTTGAACCACGAATCTTGCAAAGCCCGAAAGAATTGGTATTTTTGTAACGAATGGAACAAAATCGACAATGAAACGTTATTTCCTTTTCTTTGCGCTCATTACGGCCGTCCTCACACCGGCAGCGGGCCAGACGGCCCGCCTGTATATGTCGGAAAACGGCCTGCCTAATTCGCAGGTCTCAAGCATCTACCAGGACGGCTCCGGATATATCTGGATGTGTTCGGAAGGGGGGCTGATCCGCTTTGACGGCATGCGCTTCGAAACGTTCCGCCACGACCGCGACCGGGCGACCTCCATCTCGAGTTCGTCCGTCAACTGCATGCTGGAGGACAGTCGCGGGAACACCTGGGTGGCCACGGCCAACGGACTCAACCGCTTCGATACGGAGCACAGCGAATTCCACCGCTTTGAGCTGCTCGACGAGCAGAATGCCATCGTCAATCCCTATACCAGCTGCCTGCTGGAAGTGCCCGGCCGCAGCGGCGGCTGCCGCCTGTACGCGGGCACGAGCGGCGCGGGCGTTTTCGCCATCGACTGCAACACGATGCAATTGCTGCCTGATCTGCGTGAACAGATCTACCGGCAGCTGCCCACGGATTATATCCGGGCCATGTTCCTGGACGCCGGGAAACACATTTGGATTTTCCCGGAGGGTGCCGGTTTCCCGATCATCCTGGACATGATCACGCTCGAGCCCGTTCAGAACCTGTATTGGAGTCCGGACCTGCCCGGCCTCTCCGACCAGATCCGCTTCGGAAACATCGCCGAAGACCCGCTCACGGGCGATCTCCTGATCGGAACTACCGAGGGACTGCTTTACTGCAAAGCCGGTTCCGGACTCATCCGGAAAGCCGCCGGGAAGCGGGCGGCAGCCACCACGGCCACCACCATCCTCTTCAACCGCCAGGCTTCGCCCGGCGAGGGCCGGACCTTCCTGGTCGGCGACAAGAACGGAGGACTGCTGCTTTTCGACCCGGCCACGGAGGAGGTCCGCGAAGCGGTGCTTCCGTCCATCCGGCAGGACATCAGCAGTTGGAGCGTCACCAGCAGCACCGTCGATTCCCAGGGTAACATCTGGCTCAGCCTGTACCAGCGCGGCGTCGTGGTGGCCCCGCAGTCCATGTTCGGCTTCTTCTATCTGGGCTGCAGCAGCCGCGGCATCCCCGGCGAAAACAGCGCCTGCATCACGTCCATCTACGAAGACCGGCAGTCGCTGTGGATAGCCACCGACGGCGCCGGCATCTTCCGCAAGCCGCTCGAAGGAAACGGCCCGGAGCGGGTCTTCACCAGCGAGAACTCCGCGCTGACCGACAACTCCGTCATGGCGCTGGTTGGCGACAAGCATGGTACGCTCTGGATCGGAACCTACAACGAAGGCATTTTCTACATGGATGCAGGCGGCACGATCCGTCGCTTCGCCGACAGCGACCGGGTTGGGACCGTGCGCATCCGTACCATGGCCTACGATCCGGCACGGGACCTGGTCTATGTGGGCACATCCGGCGAGGGCCTGGCCGTCATCCAGGCCGCTTCGCGCCGGCTCGCCTCCCGCTCCGTCGATGATAAGTACAGATGGATCAGTGCCTTGCACCTGGACGCAAACGGCCTTCTCTGGGTGGGCTCTTACAATGGCCCCTGGTGTTACGATCCATCGTCCGGTCGGATCGTCGCTTATTCGATTCTCTCCGAGAGCGACCAGCCGCTGCGTATTTACGGCATCGGCAGCAGTCCCGACGGGACGATGTGGTTCGGTACGGACGACGGTCTCTTCCGCGTGGACAACGACACCCGCGAAGTCCGGCAGTACACCGAGGCCGACGGCCTGTCGAACAACGTGATCCGCGACATCCTCTGCTCCGCGAGCGGCGAAGTCTGGCTCTCGACGCTCAGCGGCCTTTCGCGCCTGTCTCCGCGCAGCGGCAAGATCGACAGCTTCCGCTCCTATGACGGCCTGCAGGGCAATGAATTCCGCTCCGGGGCTGCGCTCAAAGCCTCCTCCGGCCAGCTCTATTTCGGCGGTCTCGGCGGCATCACCTACTTCTCCCCGCTGCTGGTGGACGGCAGCGGCCACCGCGTCCCGCAAGTGTCCCTGGCCCGCCTGACCGTGCTGGACCAGGTGGTCTCCTACGACCCGGCCGCAAACGGCAACAACTTGATTGACAAGCACATTTCCGAAGCCACCCGGATTGAAATCCCGCGCGGCGCGAACCTGTTCTCGCTCGAATTCTCCGTCCCGGAATACACCAATCCGCAGCGCCTGGTCTATGCCTACCGCCTGGCCGGCTTCGATTCCGACTGGAAAATCGCGCCTGCGCGCCTGCGCATGGCCACTTATACGAATGTCCCGCCCGGCCGATACCGCTTCGAGGTGAAGGCCTATTTTGCGGATGACCCCGAGAACTGCTCCGAGCACAGCGTCGATCTTCGTGTCGAGGCCCCCTGGTACCGGACCGGCCTCGCCTACCTCTGCTACCTGGCCCTGCTGGCGGTCTTGATCCTGCTGCTGCGCAACTGGATCCGGCAGAAGCGCCTGCGCGCCCTGGAAAAGAAGGAAGCGGAGCTGAAGGAGCTTCGGCTCGGTCTGTTCACCAACCTCACCCACGAGATCCGCACCCCGCTCAACCTGGTGATGTCGCCGCTGGGCGCCATGCGCGAAGCGGAAGAAGACCCCGCCCGCAAGGACACCTACAATCTGATGTATCGCAACTGTCTGCGTATCAATCGTATCGTCAATCAGTTCATGGACCTCCGGAAAATCGATGCCGGACAGATGCAGCTGCACTTCCGGGAGACGGACGTCATCTTCTTCATCCGGGACATCATGCAGTCTTTCGACAAGCTGGCCGAGAGCAAACGCATCGACTTCTCCCTGGCGTCAACCCACCCGGAAGAGATCCTGTGGATCGACCAGGGCAACTTCGACAAAATCATCTACAACATCCTCTCGAACGCCTTCAAGCACACCCCCGAAGGCGGACGCATCCGCGTGGACGTGTCCGCACCGGCCGCCAATCGGGGCGAGCTTCCCCCCACCGTCCACGAATTCGTCCAGGTGCGCATCTTCAACTCCGGCAGCCGGATCGAAGAGGCCTGGATCAGCCGCATCTTCGACCGTTTCGTGCAGGTGAATCCGCACGACGCCAATTCCGGCTCCGGCGTGGGCCTCAACCTGACCAAAATGCTCGTGGAGCTGCATCACGGCCATATCACGGCCGAGAACGAGGAGGACGGCGTGGTCTTCCGCGTGCTGATGCCCGCGGGCAAGGACCACCTGACCCGGGAGGAGCTCTCCTACACCTCGCACCACAAAGACCTGTATACCAAAACTTCGCCGGCCGAGCACGAAGATGAGACCTACGCGAAGGAAGAGACACGCGAGGAGAAGACCGCCCGGGCCAAGAAGACCGTCGTTGTCGTGGACGACGACAACGACACGCGCGAGTACCTCAAGAGCCTGCTGCGCGGCCCGTACAACGTGGTCGCCTGCGCGAATGCCGGCTCCGCCTGGGCCATCGTGGAGAACCAGCTGCCGGACGCCGTGGTCACCGACCTGGTGATGCCCGGCGAGAGCGGCAGCGAACTCTGTGCCCGCATCCGCGAGAATGAAGCCACGCGCCACATCCCGGTCATCATCCTGACCGGCCAGAACGGCGAGCAGGAAGAGCAGACGGCCAGCGACAGCGGAGCCGACAAGTTCCTCTCCAAGCCCATTTCCGTCGATCTGCTGCTCAGCAGCGTCGCCCAGGTCATCTCCGCGCGCGAGGCCGTCAAGGACAAGTTCGGCGTCCAGCTCAACTACGACTACTCCGGCATCCAGATGGGCTCCGCCGACGAAAAATTGCTTCACCGCATCGTGGAGAGCATCCAGACGCATATGGAGGATCCTGAATTCGGCGTGGCCACGCTCTGCGAGGATGTCGGCATCAGCCGCGTCCACCTCAACCGCAAGCTCAAGGCCTTCGGCAAGGATTCGCCGGGCACGCTGATCAAGACCTTCCGCATGAAGCAGGCAGCCTACCTGCTCGCCAACAACCAGGTGAACGTGTCCGAGGTCGCCTACCGCGTCGGCTTTGCTTCCCACTCTTATTTTTCCAGCTCCTTCAAGGAGTTCTTCGGCCTGTCGCCGCGCGAATTCGTGGCGCGGCTGCAGGAGCACCCGGAGGACCAAAATCTGTTAAAAATGTTTGAATAGCGGGGGTTGGTAACATTATTAACAAGGGATGTTCTCTATTTGGAACATCCTATGGGGTAGTTTTATTAGTTTTGTACCAAAATCTAACCAAACCTTGTCAAGTATGATCCCGTTCAAGAGATTACCCTCCGTCCTGGCCGCACTGCTGCTCTGCCTCCCGGCCTTCGCCATCGACTTCCCCGGCATCACGGAGACCCGCACATCCTCCGGCCGTTTCTCCCTGATCGAAAAAGGCCTCCCCGCCGCCGTCGTCACCGACCCGGCCGACGCCTCCGGCGTGCTGATCGCCGCCGAGACGCTGCGGGAGGACTTTGCCCGCGTGTGCGGAAAGAAGGCGCCCGCGGCCGGCCGCCGCGCCATCCTGGCCGGCACGCCCGGGAGCGCCCTGGTCCGCGAGCTCGTCGCGAAGGGCCTGATTGACGTCACCCCGCTCCAGGGGCAGTTTGAGAGCTACATCATCCAGACGCTCGGCAGCGCCGTGCCCGGCTACGACGACGCGCTGGTCATCGTGGGCGCGGACATGCGCGGCACCATTTACGGCATCTACGAGATCTCCGAGCAGATCGGCGTGTCGCCCTGGTACGACTGGGCCGACGTGGCCGTGGAGCGCCGCGAGGACCTCTCGCTCGCGCCCGGCAGCTACCGCTCAGATCCGCCCGCCGTGCGCTACCGCGGCATCTTCCTCAACGACGAAGCGCCCTGCCTGACCGGCTGGGTCAAGAATACCTACGGCACCGACTACGGCGACCACCGCTTCTACGCCCGCGTGTTCGAACTCCTGCTCCGCCTGCGCGCCAATTTCCTCTGGCCCGCCATGTGGGGCTGGGCATTCTATGCCGACGACCCCGAGAACAGCCGGACCGCCGACGAGATGGGCATCATCATGGGCACGTCCCACCATGAGCCGATGGCCCGCAACCACCAGGAGTGGGTGCGCAAGCGCAATGCCGACGGCCCCTGGGACTATACGAAGAACAAGAAGACCCTTGACCGGTTTTTCACAGAAGGCATGGAGCGCGCCAAGGACACCGAGGACCTGATCACCATCGGCATGCGCGGCGACGGCGACGCCGCCCTGGGCAAGGAAGGCGAGGAGGCGAAATACATCGATCTCCTGGAGAGCATCATCAAGAACCAGCGCAAGATCATCCGCAAGGTGACGAAGCGCCCCGCCGAGGAGCGGCCGCAGGTCTGGGCCCTTTACAAAGAGGTGCAGCAGTACTACGACCTGGGCCTGCGCGTGCCCGACGACGTGACGATCCTGCTGTCCGACGACAACTGGGGCAATGTCCGCAAGCTCCCGACCGCCGAAGAGCGCAAGCGCAAGGGCGGCTGGGGCATCTATTACCATGTTGACTATGTGGGCGCTCCGCGCAACTCCAAATGGCTGAACATCACCCCGATCCAGAACATGTGGGAGCAGCTGCAGCTGACCTATGCCTATGGCGTGGACAAACTCTGGGTGGTCAATGTCGGCGACCTCAAGCCGATGGAGTACCCGATCGACCTCTTCCTGGCGATTGCGCGCCGGCCGGAAGCTTTTACGGCCGGGAACCTGCTCGACCACACCCGCGCCTTCTGCGCCGCGGCGTTCGGGGAGGACCAGGCGGACGAGGCCGCACGCATCCTCAACCTCTACAGCAAGTACAGCGGCCGCACCACGGCCGAAATGATGGACCGCACCACCTACGACCTCGCCTCCGGCGAATTCAAGCGCGTCTGCGATGAATTCGCCCGCCTCGAGGCCGAGGCGTTGCGCCAGTTCCTCGCCCTCGCGCCCGAGCGCCGCGACAGCTACCGGCAAATCATCCTCTTCCCGGTGCAGGCCCTCGCCAACATCTATGAGATGTACTACGCGCAAGCGATGAACCTCGACCTCTACGCCAAGGGCGATCCGGCTGCGGACCGCTGGGCGGACGTCGTGGAGAAGTGCTTCGCGCGCGACGCCTTCCTGATGAACCAGTATAATAAGGAAATGTCCGGCGGCAAGTGGGACGGCATGATGACCCAGAAGCACATCGGCTACCGGACCTGGAATGACAACTTCCCCGCCGACCGCCTCCCGCAGATCCGGCGCATCGGCGACGCGGCGCCCGGCGGCTTCTCCTTCGCCGCCGACCCGCGCGGCTACACCGCCGTCGAGGCGGAGCACTGGTTCGCCGCAGAACCTGCCGCCGATGCGGCCTGGACCGTGATTCCCGACATGGGACGCACGCTCAGCGGCGTGGCGCTGATGCCCTACACCGTGCCGGCCGAAGGCGGCGCCCTGAGCTATCGGGTGCAGCTGCCGGAGGGGACGTCCGGCGTCAAGGTGCACGTGGTCACCAAGTCCACCCTCGCCTTCAACAACAGCGGCCACCGCTACGAGGTGGACCTGGACGGCTCCAGGCAGGTGCAGTTCTTCAACGAGCGCCTCAACGAAGACCCGCGCAACATCTACTCCGTCTACTACCCGACCGTCGCGCGCCGCGTCGTGGAGACCGTCTCCGAGCTTCCCGCCGCGGGCGGCTGGACGACGCTCACCCTGCGCCCCCTGGACCCGGGTATCGTGTTCGAGAAAATCGTGATCGATTACGGCGGCTACACGCCTCAATTCCTCTTCGGCGAGGAGTCTCCGGCCATGCGCGAGGCCCGCTGAACGAAAAGTATCCGTTTTTGAGTGAATCCGGGAAAGTTTCTCCCGGATTTTTCTGTATATTTGCTAAACTGGATAATTTGATCAAAACAATAACCTATGTCCAACAATCCTAACGAAGCGAAAGGCTTCTACAAACTGAGCTGGATGCAGCGCATCGGCTTCGGCGCCGGCGACATGGCGCAGAACCTCATCTATCAGACCGTCAGCATCTGGCTGCTCTTCTTCTACACCAACGTGTTCGGGCTCAAGCCCGGTCCCGCCGCCCTGATGTTCCTCGTCGTGCGTCTCGTGGACGTGCTCTGGGACCCGGTGGTCGGCACCATCGTCGACAAGGGCAACCCGAAGTGGGGCAAGTATCGCTCCTGGCTCATCCTCGGCGGTATTCCGCTCGTCGGCCTGGCCATCCTCTGCTTCTGGAACGGCCTCTCCGCCTCCTCCGACACGGTCAAGCTCATCTATGCCTATGTGACCTACGTCGGCATGTCGATGTGCTACACCCTCGTGAACGTGCCCTACGGCGCCCTGAACGCCTCCCTGACCCGCGACACCAACGAGATCACCATCCTCACCTCCACGCGCATGTTCATGGCGAACCTGGGCGGTCTGGTCGTCAAGTCCCTGCCTATCATCATCGCCATCTTCGCCCCGAAGGTCCTTAACGAGGAGACCGGCAAGATGGTCGCCGTCTATAACACCCCGGAGGCCGGTGGCGCCTGGTTCATCACCTACGCCATCTTCGCCCTCGTGGGCCTGGCCCTGCTCATTTTCTGCTTCTCGCAGTGCAAGGAGAAGGTCGTCATGGACCAGAAGGAAGCCGCCAACGTCAAGGTCAGCGACCTGTGGATGGAGTTCGTGCGCAACAAGCCGCTCCGCATCGTGGCCTTCTTCTTCATCACCGCCTTCGCGATGATGAGCGTGAGCAACGCCGCCGACGCCTACTTCATGAGCTACAACGTCGAGGCCACCCCGCTGCTGACCACGCTCTTCATGTGGCTCGGCACCATCCCGGCCTTCATCTTCATGCCGCTCGTGCCCGCCATCAAGCGCAAGATCGGCAAGAAAGGCATGTTCTACCTTTTCCTCGGCATCGCCATCGTGGGTATGGCCCTGATGTACACCTTCGTGTCCATCCCCGCCACCAAGAGCAACTTCGTGCTGTTGTGCATCGCCCAGTTCGTCAAGTCCACCGGTATCATTACCGCCACGGGCTACATGTGGGCCCTCGTCCCTGAGGTCATCGCCTACGGCGAATACACCTCCGGCAAGCGCATCGCCGGCATCGTAAACGCCCTGACCGGTATCTTCTTCAAGGCCGGCATGGCCCTCGGCGGCGTCGTTCCGGGCCTCGTCCTCGCCTGGGTCGGCTTCAACGCCGACGCGGCCACCCAGACCCCGCTCGCCCTCCAGGGTATCCTCTGGCTGGTGTGCGTGATCCCGGCCATCCTCCTGATCCTCGCCATCTTCATCATCAGCAAGTACGAGCTCAGCGACGAGAAGATGGACGAAATCAACAAGGAAATCGAAGCAAGACAACTCAACGCATAATTATATGGCAAAGAAAGTTCAGAAACGCTACCTCTTCCCGTCCGACTACATGGCCGATCCGTCCGTGCACGTCTTCGACGGCAAACTCTACATCTATCCGTCCCACGACTGGGAGTCCGCCGCGCCGGACGATGATTTCGGCAGCGAGTACGATATGAAGGACTACCACGTCCTCTCCCTCGAGGGCCCTGATCCGATGACCTCCCCGGTCAAGGACAACGGCATCGCCCTCGATATCAAGGATGTCCCCTGGGCCCGCCGCCAGCTGTGGGACAACGAGGTCGTGAAAGGCCGCGACGGCAAATATTACATGTACTTCCCGGCCAAGGACAAGACCGACATCTTCCGCTGCGGCGTCGCTATCTCCGACAGCCCGACTGGCCCGTTCAAGGCCATGCCGGACCCGATCCGCGGCAGCTACTCCATCGACTACGCCATCCTGCACGATGACGCCGACGACGAGTACTACATGTATTTCGGCGGCATCTGGGGCGGCCAGCTCCAGCGCTACGAGGACAACCTCGCCAAAGACAACGGCACGTCCTACCCCGCCGACGGCCAGCCGGCCGTGCCGGGCCGCGTGGTGAAGCTCGCGAAGGACATGCTCCAGTTCGCCGAGGAGCCGAAGCCCGTCGTGCTGATCGACGAGAACGGCGAGCCGATCAAGGTCGAAGACAACGAGCGCCGCTTCTTCGAGGCCAGCTGGATGCACAAGTACAATGGAAAGTACTACTTCAGCTACTCCACCGGCGACACCCACAAGCTCTGCTACGCCATCGGTGACAACCCGTACGGCCCCTTCACCTACAAGGGCGTGATCCTCACCCCGGTGTACGGCTGGACGACGCACCACTCCATCGTGGAGTTCGGCGGCAAGTGGTGGCTCTTCCACCATGACAGCGGCATCTCCAAGGGTATCAACCGGCTCCGCAGCCTCAAGGTCTGCGAGCTGACCTACAATCCCGACGGTACCATCGAGACCATCGAAGGTCTGGATGACTAACAATAAACCGTACTAATAACCTAACCGAAACGGGGACCGCGCGATGCGATCCCCGTTTTATTTCCGGGCTTGCCCTTCCCCGCGGGCGAACGAAAATTATTTTTCGTGCAGTAGCTCGAAAAACCAATTTTCGCTTCGCCCTCCACGACGCCCGCGCACGGCAAGCCTCTGCGTTATATCCGGGGTTTCTGGATGACGCGGATAATCAGGGAGAGGAAGTAAATGCAGAGACTGTAGATCGTCGGAATCAGGGCGACTTTCAGGCCGCCGCAGACGATTGAAAAACTGACATCACCGAAGCGCTGGATGACATCAAACATCTGGGTCAGACCGACCAAGGTGAAGAAGATGCCAGCGACCAGGGCGCCAATGCCGGCCTCTTTGACCCACTTGGGGGCTTTCCAGGCAGCGACCAGCATGGCGATCAACAGAATGGTGAGGATGATCATTGGGCCCAGTCCGCCTTCGACGAAGAATTGGGAGATACTCCAGTCGGCACGTTCGATGACTTCCTGGTGGGTGACTCCGAGGGAGTCCACAACATTAATAATTTCTTCTTTCATGGCTTTGTGTGATTTGGTTTGTTGCAAAGGTACGGTATCACACGCGATATATGCAAGGTGAAAACCCTTCGCAGAACGGTCAAAAGCCACGGTGGCGCCGTTCTGCTTGCAGACCAATGGGTTTTTGTTTATTTTTGTGAAGAGATGAAAATCCTGCTGCGCATCGCATACTGGCTGGCTGCCCTGGCCCTGCTGGCCGCCATCCTCGGGAGCCTGGACTACAGACTGGACCAGGCCCTGCTGATCGGTCTGGTCTTCAGTCCTTGCGCGCTATTGCTGGAAATCCTGATGCCCAAGGCCCGCAAGCCGATGGACAAGGTGTACCTGGCGCTCGCCGTGCTGGCTTCCGTAATCCTGCTAATCATCGTCCTGCACTACTATGCCTGGTCGCGCTTAGATCCGCGGAATTTGTATCGGTCCGCCAAGGAAGTGCCGCCGATGCTCATCAACCCGGCGTTCCTCGGTCTCATCCTCACATCCCTGTCTTACGGCGATTACTTCTGGGCCAAGTGGCTGGACAAGCGCTTCAAGGCCCAGGAGCGCAGCATCACCTTCTTCTCCGACCGGAAAAGCGTCTCGCTGCGCCGTTCGGAGATTGCCTACATCGAATCCAACGACACAGAGGTTCGCATCGTCACCGCCGCCGGCGAATCTTATCGGAACAAGACCGGCATCAGCCAGTGGGAGCACCTGCTGGGAAGCGACTTTCTCCGGATCCACCGCTCCTACCTCGTCAACCTGTCCGTCTCCGCCCTGGCGTCGCCGGATACTGTAAACGTCGGCGGCGTCCCGCTTCCAGTTTCCCGGAAATACAAGGACGCCGTCAGACGTTTTCTGGGAGATTCCGGGTCAAGCCCGGAATGACAGTCACAATAATAATCATATAAAACGACGCTCTTTCCGCGTGTTTCGTACAATTCTTTTGTTTGAAGAACTTCTATAACTCGCTGATTGTAAGTATTCTTGAGCAAAAATCTCAACATTAATCGATTAATCGAAAAATCAATCGAATAATAGCTAATACCTTTGCCGTCACACAAATATGATGTGAGACTATGAACAATTATTGTTACATTTGCACGGTTCCAAGCATCTATACTGCAGGGACCATTTAGAAAAGGAAGAACGAATTATGGCTAAACCGATTAAAGAAACGCCCGTTCTCTATGACGAGGATGCCTACCGCTTCGAAATGGCGGCGCACAATGTCGTTCCCCTTTCTGAAGAGGAGCGAGCAGAACGACTGGCGACTTACGAAAAGATCAGTAAGAAAGTCTCTTTCGCGCTATGAGTTACACGATTCGTAAGTTTCAGCCGGAAACTGACGTCGTAAAACCGTTCGACTGTGGCCAAGCAGATCTGAACGGTTTTTTGCTTGAAACCAACTCCGATGCGCCCAATGCAACGCTTTATGACAAGGAATTCCTTGCTGTTACATACGTTGCAGTAGACGACATGACACATAGCATTCTTGCCTATTTCAGTCTTCTGAATGATAAAATAGACCGGGAATTTGTCGAACCAACTATCTGGAATCGTCTTTCGCGCAAAATCCCCAACGCCAAGAGAAGATCGTCCTATCCTTCTTTGAAGATAGGCCGATTTGCCGTGGACCGCAGCGAGCAGCGTTCCGGAATAGGAAAAGAGCTTCTTTTATTCATCCAGACCTGGTATTACAAGGTGCGGAAGTCCGGTTGCCGCTATATCACGGTCGACGCCCTCCTTGGCGCCGAACCATTCTATACAAAATGTGGCTTTACGCGCCTTTCCGATCCACGGGAAGACGACGAAACCGTATTGCTTTTCTTCGACCTGAAAAGCTGGTCTCAGACACGAGGAACCTAAATACCGCTGAAGGAAGAAAATCCGCCGTCCACGGGCAGAATCACGCCCGTGACGAAGGAAGCGGCATCGCTGCAGAGGAACTGCGCGGCGCCGTTGAGTTCCGTCAGGTCGCCGAAGCGGCGCATCGGGGTCTTGGCGATGACCTTGACCGAGCGCTCGGTCAGGGAGCCGTCCTCGTTGAGGAGCGCGGCGCGGTTCTGCTTGCCGATAAAGAAGCCGGGCGCCAGGGCGTTCACGCGGATCTTCTCGCCGTACTTGATGGCCAGCTCGGCGGCCAGCCAGCGGGTGAAGTTGGACACGCCCTCCTTGGCGGCGCCATAGCCCGCCACGCGGCTCAGGGCATCGTAGGCGGCCATCGAGGAGATATTCAGGATGCAGCCGTAGCCCTGCTTCGCAAAGACTTTCGTGAAGACGTGGCAGGGATAGACCGTGCCGTTGAGGTTGAGGTCCAGCACCTTGGTCCAGTCCTCGAGCTTCATGTCCCAGAAGTTCTGGTCGGGCATGATCGTCGCACCGGGCACGTTGCCGCCCGCCACGTTGATGAGGATGTCCACGCGGCCGAATTTCGCGACGACCTCGTCGGCGATGCGGCTCACCTCGGCGGTGTCCATCACGTTGCAGGCATATCCTATGGGATTGCCACCCAGTGCTTTCAGGGCGGAGACGGTCGGTTCGACCTGTTCGGGGCGGTGGACCAACGCCACCACGTCGGCACCTTGTGCGGCGAAGTGACGGGCCAGCGAACCGCCCAGGGCTCCGGCGGCGCCGCTGATCACGGCCACCTTGCCGGCTACGGAGTAGAGTTCGTTCATATCGCTATTGCTTTTTGAATTCGTTTTGGACAGCCGCCATCATGCCGCTGACCTGGCCCAGGGCCAGCATGCGGCCGTGGAAGCTGTAGCCGGCGTTGTAGCCGCGCTTCTCGTCGCCGAGCATGGTCCGGCCGTGGTCCACGCGCATCGGAAGGTCCCTGCCCTCCCGCTCGAAGATGCGGACCAGCTCCACCAGATCCACGCGGCCGTTGGTGTGCGGCGCCTCGACGAAGTTGCCGCCCGGCAGCAGGCTGCAGGTGCGCAGGTGCACGAAATGCGTGCGCGGCGCGAACTCGCGCGCCATCGCTTCCACGTCGTTGTGTGCGCCCGCGGAGAGCGAGCCGGCGCAGAAGGTGACCCCGTTGTGGAAATCGTCAACGGCGCTGAGCATCCAGCGGATGTCGTCGGCGCTGCAGACGATGCGCGGCAGGCCGAAAATCTGCATGGGCGGGTCGTCGGGATGCACGCACATGCGCATGTCCCACTGCCGGCAGACCGGCATGATGGCCTCGAGGAAGTAGCGCAGGTTTTCGCGCAGCTGCGCTTTGTCGATACCCTTGTACGGCTCCATCAAGGCACGGAACCTGGCCACGGGAGAGCCGTCTCCGTCGCCCAGCGGGCCGTTCACGAAGCCCTGCGTCTTGACGATGAGCGCGTCCACGAGCTGCTCCTTCTCCGCGTCGGTGATCGTGCGGTCCAGCGCTTCCACCTTCTCTACCACTTCCTGCGGGAAATCCTTTTCCGCGCCTTCGCGCTGCAGGATCTTGATGTCGAAATAAGCGAAGCGGACGAGGTCGAAATACAGCGCCGTGGTCCCGTCGGGCATGGGGTGCTCCAGGTCGGTGCGCGCCCAGTCGAGCACGGGCATGAAATTATAGCAGATCGTATGGATGCCGCAGCGGCCCAGGTTCTCCAGGCTCTGCTTGTAGGTCTCGATGAGTGCATCCCGCCTCGGGCCGGCGTATTTGATCTCTTCGCTGACAGGCAGGCTCTCCACCACCGACCAGCGCAGGCCGGCGGCTGCGATGTAGTCCTGCAGGGCGCGGATGTCGGCCTCGGGCCACAGTTCGCCGGGGGCGTATTGGTGCAGGGCGGTTACGATTCCCTCCACGCCGATCTGGCGCAGCATCTCCAAAGTGATCTTGTCGGACGGGCCGAACCATCTCCAGGTTTTCTCCATTTGTTTAACTTTTTTGTCAAAGACAAAGTTAGGAAAAAATACCTATCTTTGTTTTCCGTATATGTACCAAAACCTGTAGAAATGGCTAACAAGAATTTGTCCAAGCTCTGGAAAACTGAGGATTGGCTCGCCGTCTGGATCGGCTTTGTCGTCATCACCATCGGCCTGGTGGCCGTCCTCACGAAAGCCTTCGACTTCTCCGCGCTGACCTTCAAGACCTGGACCTGGGGCGAGTCGCTCAGCGACGCCCAGATGGCTAAGGTCGTGCCCCTCGGGCAGCAATTCGCCTCCGGCGCCTTCTGGCTCAAGCTCCTGCGCACGGTCCTCGTGTTGGGTGTCCTGTTCACCGTCGGGGCCGCCCTGACGGGCGAAAAGGTGAAGAAATTCGTGCCGGCCTTCCTCGTGGTTTTCGTCCTGTCGGTGATCGTCCGGCTAATCAGCGCCGAGTTCACGCTCAACCGCTACCTGGAATGGGCATTCTGGGCGCTTATCGTGGGCATGCTGGTGTCCAACACCGTCGGCACGCCGAAGTGGCTGAAACCGGCCGTAAAGACCGAATTCTACATCAAGACGGGCCTCGTCATCATGGGCTTCTCCGTCCTCTTCTCCAATATCGCCAAATTCGGCCTTTACGGCCTCGGCATCGCCTGGATCGTGACCCCGGTCGTGATCCTGTTCATGTGGTGGTTCGGCACGCGGGTGCTGAAGATGGACAATAAGCCGCTGGTCATCACCATGGCCTCCGCGACGAGCGTCTGCGGTACGTCCGCGGCCATCGCCACGGGCGCGGCCTCCAACTGCAAGAAGGACGACCTGACGATGACAATCTCCATTTCGATCATCTTCACGGTCCTGATGATGGCCCTTGAGCCCATCCTCATCCGCGCCACGGGCATGTCCGCCATCATGGGCGGCGCGCTCATCGGCGGCACGGTCGACAGCACTGGTGCCGTGGCCGTGGCGGGCAGCGTGCTGGGCGGCGAGGCCGAGCAGGCCGCCGTGCTGGTCAAGATGATCCAGAACATCCTCATCGGCTTCATCGCCTTCTTCGTGGCCCTCTTCTTCGCGACCAGCGTGAACAAGAAGGACGGCCAGAAAGTGGGCGCCGGCGAGATCTGGACCCGCTTCCCGAAGTTCATCATCGGCTTCTTCGTCGCCTCGCTCGTGGCCTCCTTCCTCGTCCAGCCGCTCGCCGGCGCGGACCAGGTCAAGGCCATCAACGGTGTGCTCGATCAGTATAAGAACTGGGCCTTCGTGCTGGCTTTCGTCAGCATTGGCCTGGACACCAATTTCAAGGATCTGGTGAAGCAGATGCAGGGCGGCAAGCCGCTCTGGCTGTACCTCGTCGGGCAGTGCTTCAACATCGCGCTGACCTTCTTCGCGGTGTGGCTGCTGCTCAGCGGCGTGCTCTTCCCGATCCCGCACCTGTCCTAGGCAGCGATGTCCAGGCGCAGGACCGTGGCCCGGGTGGCGTTCTTCGCCGTGGGGGCGCTGACCGTCGCTGCCGCCGTGTACATCATGGTCCGGCGGATCGGGCTCAACCCGGAGCTGGACTTCGGCGCCGGCGCCTACTACTACGCCGACATCCCGGAGTATGAGAAAGTGCTCGACTGGGACACGTACCAGGCACGCCTGCCGTTCTGGGTCTACGTCGCGCTCTTCCTCGCCTGGGGCGCCTTCATGTACTGGCTATGGAAACGAATTGACAAACACACAAACACGAATAAAGAAATGAAACTCAACCATCCTGCTATCCTTGTCGTCGACATGCTCAACGACTTCGTCACCGGCGCCCTGGGCTGCGACCGCGGCCGCGCCATCGTCCCCGCTACCGCCGCACTGCTGAAAGCCGCCCGCGAGAAGGGCGTGCCCGTGATTTTCTGCAACGACTGCCACCTGCCCGGCATCGACCGCGAGCTGAAGCTCTGGGGCGACCACGCCCTGAAGGGCACGCCCGGCGCCGAGGTCATCCCGGAGCTGGGGCTCTGCGACAAGGATTATGTCGTGCCCAAGCGCCGCTACAGCGGTTTCTTCCAGACCGACCTGGACATCCTCCTGAAGGAACTGGGCGTCCAGACCGTCGTCATCACCGGCCTGCACACGCACATGTGCTGCCGCCACACCTCCGCCGACGCCTACTGCCTCGGCTACGACGTGGTCGTCGCCAAGGAAGCGACCAACTCCTTCACGGAAGAGGATTATCTCGGCGGCCTGGCCTACCTGAAGACCTGTTACGGTGCCGACGCCTACACCAACGACGAGCTGATCGCGGCGTTTTAACTAGCGGAAATACTTCGCGAGCCAGGCCTGGTCGATGCAGGCGAGGCCCTGGACAGACTCGCGAATCTGGGGATTGCGTCGGAGAATGCCGGCGCAATCTTCATATACGTTGAATCCGACGGCTACGAGCTCCATCTGGCCATCTTGCGGGTAGGTGAAGGTCATTTCCCCGTCGGCGCCGTTCAGGCCCGCGAAACGCAGCGAAACGTCCTTTTTCAGCTCCTGGCAGGTGACGAACTTGCACATCTCGACGGTGAGGTCGTCCAGACCCGCGTCGAAAATCTTGATCTTCTCCACGAGATCGCCCACGGTCCGCACCTGGCGGCCCGTGTAGCCTTCCTGCAGGCCCTCGGCGCCCAACGGCGCCGGGCTCAGCACCAGCATCAAGTGCGCGTCCGGGTCGTGGTACAGGAACGGCACGGACAGCAGGTTCGAGCTGCCGCAGTGCGGGCAGGCCCAGGTGAACAGCTCCCCGCTCCGGACCTTCTCCTTCAGGTCCGGCTCCGTCGCGGCGTTCACGCTCTGCGGGATCTCCACGCTATGTTCCGCTCCGCATTGGGAGCACCGGGTTGTTGCTTTCATTGCTACTGGTTGTTGGTTTCGGAGGCTATGCCGACCGGGGGAGTTTGAGGGGACCGCCCCTCAATGAATAACTATGCATTTCCGCAATGTCGTCAGACATTGAAGAGGAAATGCATGATGTCGCCGTCCTGAACGACGTAGTCCTTGCCCTCGATGCCCATCTTGCCGGCGGCACGCACGGCCGCCTCGGTCTTGTACTGGACGAAGTCATCGTACTTGATCACCTCGGCGCGGATGAAGCCCTTCTCGAAGTCGGAATGGATGACGCCGGCGGCCTTGGGGGCCTTGTCTCCCCGATGGATGGTCCAGGCGCGGCACTCGTCGGCGCCCGCCGTAAAGAAGGTCTGCAGGCCCAACAGGTGATAGGCGGCCTGGATCAGGCGGACAACGCCAGACTCGTGCAGGCCCATCTCCTCGAGGAACATCTGCCGGTCGTCGTAGTCCTCCATCTCGGCAATTTCAGACTCCGTGCGGGCGGAGATGATCAGGATCTCGGCATGCTCGTCCCGGACGGCCTCGCGGACCGCGTCGACGTATTTGTTTCCGTTCACCGCGGACGCGTCGTCCACGTTGCAAACATACATCACGGGCTTGTCGGTCAGCAGGAAGAGGTCATGCGCCAGGACGGCCTCCTCTTCGTTCTGCGGGAGCACGCTGCGGCAGGACTTGCCCTGTTCGAGCGCTTCCTTGTAGCGAAGCAGCAGCGCCAGGAGCTTCTTGGCTTCCTTGTCGCCGCCGGTCGTGGCCTGCTTCTGCACCTTGGCGATGCGCGCGTTGACCGTCTCCAGGTCCTTGATCTGGAGCTCCAGATCCACGACTTCCTTGTCCCGGACCGGGTCCACGGAGCCGTCCACATGGACGACGTTGCCGTCGTCGAAGCAGCGCAGCACATGCAGGATGGCATCGCACTCACGGATGTTGGCGAGGAACTGGTTGCCCAGGCCCTCCCCGCGGCTGGCGCCGCGCACCAGGCCGGCGATGTCGACAATGTCGACCGTCGCGGGGATCGTGCGCTGCGGCTGGCAGATATCGGAAAGCACCTCCAGGCGCTTGTCAGGGACATTGGTGGAACCGAGGTTCGGCTCGATGGTACAGAACGGGAAATTGGCGCTCTGGGCCTTCCCGGAGCTCACGCAATTGAAGAGGGTGGACTTGCCTACGTTCGGCAAGCCGACGATACCGCATTTCAGGGACATAGAATCTTTGCTTTTTTGCGCTGCAAAGGTACGGAAATTTTACAATTTCCGGGCGCCGTCGGAGATGACTACGTCGTAGATCTTCGGGGCATGGCCGAACTTGAGCGTGAACTCTGCCTTGGCGGCCGCCACGAAGGGCAGGTAGAGCTCGTCCTTAACGAGGTTGATGGTGCAGCCGCCGAAGCCGCCGCCCATCACGCGGGAGCCCGTGACGCCGAGCCGGCGGGCCAGGCGGTTGAGGAAGTCGAGCTCCTCGCAGCTCACTTCGTAGAGCTTGCTCAGGCCGAAATGCGTCTGATACATCATCTCGCCCACAGTCTCGTAATCGCCGCGCTCCAGAGCGTCGCAGACATCCAGCACACGCTGCACCTCGCCGATGACATACTCTGCACGGAGGAAGTCCTCGCTGGAGATTTCGCCCCGCACCTCGTCCAGCCAGATGCGCTTGCAGTCGCTCAGGCAGTCGATTTCGGGATGGTTCTTCTTGATCGCGGCGGCGGCGCGCTCGCAGCTCTGGCGGCGGAAATTATAGGCCGACGAGGCCAGCTCATGCTTCACGCAGGAGTCCACGAGCACGAGCTTGTACCCCTTCGGGTCGAAGGGGAAGTATTTGTATTCCAGCGTCTTGCAGTTCAGTCGGATGAGGCTGCCCGCCTTGCCGAAACAGGAGGCGAACTGATCCATGATGCCGCAGTTCACGCCGCAGTAGTTGTGCTCCGTGCTCTGGCCGATCTTCGCCAGCTCGAACTTGTCGATGCCGTTCTGGAAGAGGTCGTTGATGGCGAACGCGAAGCAGCTCTCCAGGGCTGCGGAGGAAGAAAGGCCGGCGCCGATGGGCACATCGCCCGCAAAGACGGCATCGAAGCCCTCCACGCGACCGCCGCGCTTGATCGTCTCCCGGCAGACACCGAAGACGTAGCTCGCCCACTGCTCGGCGGGTTTGTCCTCCTCTTCCAGGCCGAAGCTCGTCGCGGCGTTCCTGTCGACGGCGAAGAGGTTCACGGTCTTCGTGCCGTTGGGGCGGATTTCCGCCACGATGCACTTGTCGATGGCGCCGGGGAAGACGTAACCGCCGTTGTAGTCCGTGTGCTCGCCGATGAGGTTGACGCGGCCGGCCGCGGCATACAGGGTGCCGCCTTCGCCGTAGAAGGAGAGGAATTTCTCGTGAATGGTGCTGAGCATGTTGTCCATGGTATGTGGTTTTTAAGATTTGTCGCAAGGACAAATTTATCAATAATAAACGATAAAGACAACAGGCAGATGATCGCTGACGCCGCCCGTGTAGCGGGGCCCGACAAAAGTCCTGCGGGGCTTTGTGCCGCCGAAGGCTTTGTCCTCCTCCAGCAGCAGCGGATCGGCAAATTCTTCCTCACGCACGCGGGAGAAACCTTCGGCGAACCCCCCGTCGATCTTTTCCCATTTCCCGTTGTACTTGATCGTTCCGGCGCCGCTCCCCCACAGGTCCTGGTTGAAATCTCCCACCGCCAGCGTGCGCGGCTGCCCGGCGGCGTGCAGCGAGTCCGTCAGCGCGCACAGCCGTGACAGCGCCGCTTCCCGCCGCTCCGCCTTGCCGCCCAGCTGCGAGGGGTGATGGTTCACCAGAATGGCGAGGCTGTCGAATTCCGCCAGCAGAATGTCGCGCGTGGCCATCACGCCCCCGGCACTGTCCGGCAAGTGCTTCGGCGCGCTGGCGCGCAACGGGAGCGTCGAGGCGCGGCAGAGCAGCGCACAGTCGATGCCGCGGTGGTCGGGGGAGTCGTAGTGGACGATGCGGTAGTCGAGCTTGCGCAGGGCGGTCTCGCGTGTCAGCTGCCGCAGCACGAAGGCATTCTCGACCTCCGCGAAACCGACCGCGTCCGGCAGCCGCCCATAGCGGTCGGCGATGCGCAGCAGCGTCTTCGCTATGGCGTCGCATTTGGCCAGAAAACGGCTTTTCGTCCAGTATTGGGGCTTGCCCTCGGAGTGGTAGTCGAAGAAGTTCTCTACGTTCCAGAAAACGACCAACAGCGAGTCCTGTTGGGAAAATGCGCGGGGAGAGAACCCCAGCAGCAGGGTCAGTATAATCATAGTCCGTTTCATGTCGCTAATATAACGAAAAAGTCCCACAGTTTCCTGCGGGACTTTTCGGCTTCCTGGTTTGCTTCGAAGCGAAGCGCCTTTAGCCGTCCGGCTAGAAGAAGCGTTCGCGGTTATCCTTGACGTCGTCGTACTCCTGCATGACAGGGACGATCATCTGGGAGAGGTACTGGGCCTTCTGCGCGGCCAGGTTCTTGGCGTCAGCCTCGCTGTAGAAGTTGCCCTGCTCCTTGTTCGCCACACGCACGACATAGGTGCCCATCACCCCGTTCACGGGGCCGTAAAGTTCGCCGTTCTTCGCAGCGGCGACGGCACCGATCAATGCCGGCTCCACGCTGGAGGAACCCAGCGAGATCGCGTCGCGGTGCTCCACGGTCACGCCAAGGCGCTCGGCAAGATCCTCGAGGGAGGAAGCGCCGGCCATCTGCTCGGCGACACGCTTCGAACTGGCCTCCTGCTGCTTCTGGGAGAAGAGCAGCTGGTAGATCTGGGACGCCACCTTCTGCACGGAAGCGTAACCCTCCTTGTTCGCCTCCTTGACGGTGGCCACGAAGAAGTAGTTATTGTCCACGGTGATGATGTTGGAAGTCTTGCCCGGCTTGTTGTCAAAGGCCCAGCGAGTCACTTCCTTGGCATTGTCGATGGCGCCATAAGCCGCCGTCGCCTCGGTGATGGTGGCCTGGTGGGAATAGACCTTCGTGGAATCGAGGGCCTTCTGATAGCCTTCGTAGGTGCCGCCGGCAAGGGTGGCGAAGGTGTTGGCCTGGGAATAGAAGCTATTGAAGGTGTCCTTGCTGGCCAGGGCGGTCTTCTCGAGGATTGCGACCTGCTTCTTGGCCACAGGCTTGGTCTTGTCGCTCACGAGCACGACGTGGGTGCCATACTGGGTGGTCAGCACGTAAGGAGTGCCTACCTTGGCGTCGAAGACATCCTCGAAGCCGGGAATCATATAGGACTGGGTCATCCAGCCGATGCTGCCGAGCTCGCCGTTTGCGGCGGAACCCTGATCGGCGGAATAGGCGGCGGCGAGGTTGGCGAAGTTGCCGCCCTTCTTGAGGACGTTCACCAGGCTGTCAGCCAAGTGGGCGGCGTTGTCACCCTGCAGGAGGATGTGCTTCACGAAAGCGGAGTCCGGCATCATCTTGCTGGCCATTTCGCGGCCCGCGAAGAAGCTGTTGCCGTCGGTTACGATCTGGGTGAGTTTGTTGTTCCCGAAGATCTGGCTGTCGAGCTCGGCGTTGACCGTAGCGAGCTCGCCGGCCTTGTACCAGTAGTTGTCCAGGCCGCGCTCGGAGTTCTTGAGCAGGAAAGCACGCATATTGTCAGTCGTGGCGAACTCGTCGAACGCCTCGCTCATCGCCGTGCTGGCGGCCGCGATGTCCTCGGCCGAAGGAACCACCTCGAAGACGACATACTCAATCTCGCGGTTGGCTTTCTGCTTGAAGAAGTCCTTGTGGTTCTTGTAATAGGCACGCACCTCGTCGTCGGAGACGGTGATGGTGCTGTCGACGTCGTTCATCGGGTAGAACACCATGAGGTAGTCCACGTCGGCGGTGGTATTGCCTTCCTCGACGGCCTTGGCGAGCTGCAGCGCGTTGTCGCGGCCGCTGGCGGTGAACAGGGCACCGTACTTGGCATAGTACTGCTGGTTGTGGACGTTGTTCTGGATATAGTTCCAGTAGGTGCGGAGCTGACCGCTTTCGTCAGCGTCCACGTTCTGGATGAAGGCCTTCAGGCGATCCGGGGAGAAAACGCCATTCTCGTCCAGGAAAACGGGGTTCTGCACCAGGACCGGGGAAGCGTACTCGCCGCCCATCAGGGCCAGCATTTCGTCTTCACCGACGGTGATGCCCGCCTCCTTGGCGTTCTTCACGAACAGGTATTTATCGAGCAGTTCCTGCCAGGCAGCGTTGCGGATCTGCTTCTGGCTTTCCTCGTCACGGGTGGCGCCGAGGAGCTCGTTGATCGTCGTATAACGGTCCACGTCCGCCTGGAAATCCGAATAGGAGATGCTCTTGCCGGCGATCTGACCGACGTCATACTTGGACGACATCGAGTTCAGGGCCGACTCCAGGGTGCTGGGATCGATAATGAAAGACAGGAGGGCCAGCGCGATGATGATCGAGATCACGAGGCCGAACTTTACGCGTATTTTTTCAAGTACCGCCATGGTTATATAATTTTATAATTTTCCGTTAAGGGGCTGCGAAGATAGTTATTTTTTTGGAAACGGCCCAATAAAATTCACAGAATCAATGATTACGGCCGTGCTGTCCTGCACCACGACACCATATCCGTCGAACGGACGATACAGGATGGAATTGCGCACGTGGTCGTCGGAACGCATTCCGATACCCTGCAGGAAGCCCTGGCGGGAATACAGCTTGACGTAGCAGTCCGTGTAGATTTCCCGTTTTGCCTGGTCCCAGTAGATGGTGTCCGTCTCCATCGTTTCCTGTTCGAGGACATTGTGCATGATGACGTTGCCGAAGGCTTCCCAGATCTCGTCCCGGCCGCTCCTTTTGGGCACGATGTGCCGGGCGTCGTCCGCCACGATGATCGACTCGAGCAAGCCGTCCTCCGTGTAGCCATATACCGAAATCCCCTGCGGGAACGCGTCGTACGAGACCGTGTCCGCGTCGTAGTGTTCCATCAAGGGAGATTCCATGCGCATCGAAACAGCCCCGTTGCGCGTCTGCACGGCGAAGACGTCGTGCGAGCGCTGCGTGGGCGTTTTGCTCAGGTCCAGCTTCTCCGCTTCGCCGATGCCGCTCCGGCAGGAAACGACAATGCTGGCAACCACGAACGTGATTGCCAGCACTTGATGTCCGAAGTGTCGCCGGGCGCCCAATTTATCTGGTGCGCACCGTCGTCGTGGCGCGCATGCCGCCGCAGACGACCGTGTAGGACTGACCCTTGGTGATATCGTACATGAAGGCTTCCGCCGTCTCCGGGAAGTACACGCTGTACTGGCCGATGTAGCGGTTGGCCTCGTCCGTCAGGGACGGATCGGCGGCCTTGGCCTTGTTCATGTAATCGCAGGCCACCCAGTACGGGGCGCGACGGGAAATCTCGTCACCACCGCAGCGCGTGGAGCCCCAGATGTTGCCGATGAGGAAGTAGGCCTTGCCGGCCAGGGCCTCGTTCTCGGCAGCCACCTTGCTGGCATACTCGAAAGCATGGGCGCTGTCTCCGTTCTTGAAGCAGAGCGTGGCGAGCTCGTAGGTCCAGTCGCCGGCCTTGGAGTCACCGGCCTCGAGACCGGCGATGGCGCTCTCCAGGTAGGAGATGGCCTCGGCATAGTTGCCGCGGGCGCCGTGCAGGCGGGACAGATAGTAGGAGCTGCTGGCGGAAGGATCCAGCTTGTTCATCGTGGTCACAGCGGCCAGGAAGAGGTCGTTGTTGTCGCAGTTCTCGGTCATGCTCATCGTCTTCACGATGGCCTGGGCGAGCTGGAGGTTGTCCGGATCGGCCGCGAGACGCGGGGTGTAGAGCTCGATCAGGTTGTCGCAGCTGGCCACCTTGCTGCCGGCGAAGACGCTGCCCATATCGTTCTTGACGCTGGCCACCTGGGTCTTCTCGGCATCCGTAGCCGGAGCCATTTTCTCCAGGAGGTCGTTGTTGCGCTGATAAGTGTTGATGACGCTCTCGGCGTCCAGCTCGCCGGCCTGGAAGAGGTCGATCGCAGCCTGCAGGTCATAGAGCAGAGTGGTCGGACGGACCTTCTCCTGGACGCGGCCGATGATGAACTCGAAGCCGTCATAGAGCCGGCGGTTGTTGTCCTTGACGTAGTTGTGCAGGTCCTGGCCCATGTTGTTGTAGGTGGTCTGGGCGTTGGACGGGTAGTTGTTCGCACGGGTCTCGTGCAGCGTCATCAGGGAGTCCACCAGCGCCTTGCGGTACGCAGCGTTGCGGGCGTTCTTCTGGATGAGGTGACGGATCAGGGTCGTGCCGTCGATGAGCATCGTCTGATTGGCCGTCGGCGGGCAGAAATGATACGCCTGGCGCCAGCTGGGCAGGGCCTCATCATAGTTTTTCTGTTTAAAATACTCCTTGTAGAAGGAGAGATTGGTCACGCACTTGGCGCTGTCCGCACCATACTTACCCTGGGCGAAACCGTTGGTCCCCAGGAACATGGCGGAAAGGGTCAGAATGACAAGAGTAATTTTTTTCATATCGCGATAGTTTTATTGTTATTCGTACTGAGGTTTACGGAACCAAATGTCAAACAGGTTGAAGCCAAGCGAGATGTTGACGTAGCGCTCGCGAACCATCTCTCCGTTCAGGGCTCCGCGCTGGCCCAGGTCGATGCCGACGGTGAAGCCGTTGTAGTTGTTCACGATCGGCAGGGTCACGCCCAGCGTGATGCCGGTGGAGGCCACCTGCTTACCATCCAGCAAAAAGTATTCCTTTTTGTGATACGCGCCCACGCGATAGGCGACATGGTTGAAGTAGTAACGGATATCGTTGCGGTTCGGAACGATCTCAAAGCCCGCGCGGAACGTCTGTGCCACGGAAGAGGTGAAGAGGCTGCTCGCGGTGAAGCCGCGGGCGTCGTCCAGGCCGCTTCGGCGCCAGTCAGAGCGGGAATAATCGAACGTGGCCACCCAGCGGCCGCGCTCCTGGAAGGAAATGCCGACCGCAATCTCGCTGGGCAGTTCCACCTTGCTGTCCAGCCCGAGGTGGTCCATTTTATAATAAAGCGTGTCGGACACGGCGCTGCCGGCGGAGTAGCGGTAGGATTCCACCGTGCCCCTCAGTTTCACGGGCAGGGAGTAGGTCGCACCGACCGTCAGGGCGTGCTTGGTGCCGACGGGCTGTTCGTACTGGACGCCGAACTTGAAGCCGTGGCCCGTGACGTTGCTGGAGGTGCCGTTCAGGATGCCGTTGTAGGAGGCGTCGTTGAAGGTCGTGGCATACACCTTGTCGACCTTGCCGAAATAGTAATTCCACTGCACGCCGAGGGACAGGTGCTTGAACAGCGTCACGCCGGCGGCGGCGAAAGCCTTGTAGATGCTGCCCGTGCCGGTGGCGGAGTAGGTGATGTTGCCGGTCTGGCCGATCAGCTGCGGGTCGGTGTAGTAGAAGCTGTAGCCGAAGCCCGTGTCGCTGTACGGCATGATGCCCACCATCATGGCAGACTTGCGCCAGATCGGGAAAGACATCGCCAGATCGTTGATATTGAAGGTGTTACTGGCAGACTTGATGCCGGCCTGCTGGAACATCTTGTTGTCGTTGTAGAGCGAGAAGTCGGCCATGAAGGCCAGGCTGTCGCGCGCCGTGACGGCGGCGGGATTGATCAGGTTCAGGTAACGGTTGTTGCGCAGGGCCACGCCCGCACCGCCCATCGTCTTGCTGTAGGCGGAGCCGGGTTGGCTCAGGTCGCCGACGCCGTAGATGGAATACGGGGTGTATGTGCCCGTCGTCTGGCCGGACGCAGACACCGCCGCGCCTGCCGCCAGCAGGACGGAAAGGATCACGCTATGTAAGATTCTTCTTGACATAATCATCGGTTATCAAAGCCAGGCCCATCAAAACCAGATTGCAAACTGCAAATATCGAGTTTTTCATCTTCTTGGCAAAATAAATTGCATCCCCACCGGTGAAAATAACGATATTTTCCGGTCGGAGCCTGATGTATCCATCAATTTCAAACATTATGCCCGAAATCACACCGGACTCGATCGAGCTCTGGAGCGACGTCCCTTCCGGGAGGATTTTTTCGGGCGTGTCCACCAGCGGGAGCGACTTGGAATAGCGTTCCAGTGCCTTGAATCGGGTCCTGCAACCCGGCGATACATTTCCTCCCAGGTAGCGGCCCTCGCGGCTGAGAAAATCCACCGTCAGCGTAGTGCCGAAGTCGAACACGGTCACGGGCTTGCCCCGGAACAGGAAGGCGGCGGCCACCAGCTCCGCGGCGCGGTCGTAGGACAGGTATTCAGGGAAATTCTGCCGGAGCAGCAGGTCCGTATGCGAACGGTCCAGGATCAGCAAATGTCCGCAACGCGACCGCAGGAGGGCCTCTTCTTCCGGCGTGACGCCCAGCGCGGATGCCACCGTCAGCACCTCCGGACGCTCCTTGTCCAGCAGCGAGAGCAGATAGTCCATCATCTTCTCGCCCTGGTACCGAAAAGTCTTGCCGAGGGTGGTTCCCTCAGCCCAGGCCGCTTTCAGTGCCGTATTGCCGGCTTCAACCAGAAGATTTGCCATATCCGGGCAAATATAAGCATTTTATCGCAATTTACTTAAAAGGGTATGGGCGTCTTTGAGCGAAGGCACGCCCCTGACCACGATTTTAAGTTTGCTCTCCGCCTGCTTGAGTTCATAGCGCGGCGTCTCCGATGTGCGCTGCAGAATCGTCGCAAAAGTATCCGACTTGTAGTAGGGGGACATCTGGTTCGCGATGAAGAAGGCGATCAGCAGTCCGTTCTTGACGATGACTTTCTCGAAGCCCAGCGTCGCGCCGAGATTGCGGATCTTGACCACCTCGAAGAGGTTGCCGATCTCGGCGGGGAACTCGCCGAAGCGGTCGGCCAGCTGGGTGGCGAAACGATCTATCTCCTTGTCCGAGGACATCGCGTCGATGGTCCGGTAGATCCGGATCTTTTCTGCCGTCACGTCTATATAATCATCCGGGATCATCGCCGGCTGGTCAGTCTCTACCGTGCAGTCTGTCAAGAACTTACCTCGATCGTTCTTCGGGATGATGCCCGCTTCGACACCCAGCTCTTCCATCGCTTCCGCGAGGATTTTCTGGTAGGTCTCGAAGCCCATGTCCATGATGAAGCCGCTCTGCTCCGCACCCAGCAGGTTGCCGGCACCGCGGATATCCAGGTCCTGCATGGCGATGTTGAAGCCGCTACCCAGGTCGGAGAATTCCTCGATGGCCTTGAGGCGCCGGCGAGCATCGTCGCTGATGCTGATCAGCGGCGGGACGATCAGGTAGCAGAAGGCCTTTTTGTTGGAACGGCCCACGCGGCCGCGCAGCTGATGCAAGTCGCTCAGACCGAAGTTCTGCGCCTGGTTGATCAGGATCGTGTTGGCATTCGGAATATCCAGGCCGTTCTCGATCAGCGTGGTGCAGAGCATCATGTCATAGTCCCCGCGGATGAAATCCAACATTTTGTTTTCCAACTCTTTGGACTCCATCTGTCCGTGCGCCACACAAATTTTCATGTCCGGAATCAGGCGGTGCAGGATATCGTAGATGGCGGGCAGCTCCTCCACCTTGTTGTGCAGGAAAAAGACCTGGCCGCCGCGGTTGAGTTCGTAGTTGATGATGCTCCGGATCTCTTTCTCGTCGAAGAGGATGATCTCCGTCTGGACAGGAATCCGGTTGGGCGGCGGGGTGTTGATGATGCTCAGGTCGCGCGCTCCCAAGAGGGAGAACTGCAGGGTGCGCGGAATCGGGGTCGCCGTCAGCGTGAGCGTGTCCACGGAGGCCTTGAAGGAGCGTAGTTTCTCCTTCGCGGCCACGCCGAATTTCTGCTCTTCGTCTATGATCAGCAGGCCCAGGTCCTTGAACTTGAATTCCTGGCTGAGGATCTTGTGCGTGCCGATCAGAATATCTATCTGGCCGGCTGCAAGCCGCTTTTTGATATCGTTGATTTCTTTGGTCGTCCGCAGGCGGCTGACGAAATCGATGTTGCAGGGCAGGTTCTGCAGACGCTGCCTGAAGGTGTTGTAGTGCTGCAGGGCCAGGATGGTAGTCGGCACGAGAACGGCAACCTGCTTACTGTCGCAAGCGGCCTTGAAGGCCGCCCGGACGGCGATTTCCGTCTTTCCGAAACCGACGTCTCCACAGATAAGCCGGTCCATCGGACAGGTATCTTCCATGTCCCGCTTCACGGCGGCGGTGGCCGTCTCCTGGTCGGGCGTGTCCTCGTACATGAAGGAGGATTCCAACTCTTCCTGCAGATAGGTATCCGGCGAGAAGGCGAATCCCTTGGAAGCGCGCCTTTTCGCATAGAGCTGGATGAGATCCTTGGCGATGTCCTTGACCTTGGATTTAGCATTGTATTTCAGCGTAATCCAGGACTTGGAACCCAACTTGTTGATGCGCGGCGCCTCGCCGTCCTTGGAGCGGAAACGGGAAATCTTGTGCAGTGCATGCACCGACACGAACACAACGTCACCGTCCTTGTAGGTAATCTTGACGACTTCCCGCATACGCCCGAAGTCGTCGCGCAGCCGCACCAGCCCTCCGAATACGCCCACGCCGTGGTCGATATGCACCACATAGTCGCCGATATTAAAGGAATTCAAGTCGTTGACTGTCAACTGCTCGCTCTTCTCTACGGTACGCCTCAGGCTGACCCGGTGGAAACGGTCGAAAATCTCATGGTCCGAGTAGCAGCAAATCTTGTCCTGCGCATCGATAAATCCGTTGTGGATGTTCTTGCCGCTTACAAATTTGGGCTGCAGGCCGCCGTTCTGGACCAGGATGGAGCGGATGCGCTCCAGCTGCTGCTCTTTCTCGCCGTAGATATAGACCTGATAGTTGTTTTCCAGGTGGCTGCGGATATCCTCCGTGAGCAGTTCAAAGTTCTTGTTAAAACTCGGCTGCGGGGATATTTTGAACCAGACAAAATCATCTCCTTCATAAGCCAGAGGCGGATCCAGAAATACGTGTTTGAACGGCATCAGCGCCTTGAAAAAGGCCTGCTTGTGATACATATCCGAGGAGTCCAGCCAGATCTCGCTTTCCTTCGGGAAAATGTCCGTCAGCGGCTGTCCCTGCACTTCTCCGCCACCTACGACGTCGGATACGATTTCCGCCTTGTCTACCTTTTCCCGGGACAGCTGGGTATTGCAGTCAAAGGAATGTATCTGCTCGATTTCATCTCCCCAAAAAGAGATGCGGTAAGGATAATTCTCTGAATAAGAGAAAATATCGACGATGGAGCCGCGGATGGCGTACTGACCCGGCGCGGAAACGAAATCTACCTTCTCAAAGCCCTTTCCGACCAAGGTTCTGATGATTTCGTCATGGGATATCTCCTGTCCCTTTTCTATTCTGAAAACTGCTTCCTGAATGGCCTGGGTGACAGGAATTTCTTCCGAAAGCGCCTCAGGATAGGTGACTATGATAAGCAGGTCGGATTTTTCATAAGACAATATCTTACCGATGGCGGAGGTGCGCTGGACGCCGAGCGAGGATTTGTAATTGCTCCGCTCTACGCTCTTTCCCGACTCGGGCAGGAAGAATACCCTGTCCCCTTCGATGAGATGATACAGGTCCGCCGCACAGTATTCCGCGGCCTCCCTGTTCGGAAGGACAACGATCTGCATCCCCTTCTGGACAGCCTGGGAAAGGACAAACCAGCGGGCAGATAAAAACAGCCCGCGACAGAATACTTCCCGCGAGGTTTTTATTCTGTCACGAAGGAGTTCAGTGGATTTTGAACTTATCAACATGCTATGTAAAAAATCGGTTGAAAAGTATGTTGAAATCCTGTTTAACGCCGGATTTTTTCTGTGAATAAAATAAACCGGACCGTTATCAACAACGATAATCACAGAAAATCAACAGACTTTTTAACTACACCCTTTTATTTTAAAAATTTGATAAATAATTACTTGATTGAGTTATCAACATTTCAACAACCCAAAAAGAAATAACAGATTTTCAAAATAAAAGAAGTATATTTGTATTCTAAAAGTCAAGCCCCTCGCATGCAGGAATTCGACCCTCATAACGCAAACGACTGCAAAGATAAGGAATTGGACGGAATTATCCGGCCCCAGGAGCTGGAAGATTTCACCGGACAGGGAGAAATCGTGTCCCGTCTGCGCGTCTATATCCAGGCAGCCAAAATGCGCGGAGAGTCCTTGGACCACACCCTTTTCCATGGCCCTCCGGGTCTGGGAAAGACGACCTTGGCGCACATCATTGCCAATGAGATGGGGGTCAACATGAAGATTACTTCCGGTCCCGTCCTCGACCGGCCCGGCGATCTGGCCGGCTTGCTGACTTCGCTTGAGACGGGGGATGTCCTGTTTATCGATGAAATTCACCGGCTTGCTCCGGAAGTGGAAGAGTATCTTTACTCCGCCATGGAAGATTTCGTAATCGATATCATGATTGACAAGGGGCCTGGAGCCCGTTCTGTGCGGATTTCCCTCAATCCTTTCACGCTGGTGGGCGCCACGACGCGTGCCGGTTTGCTGACGGCGCCGCTCCGCGCCCGTTTCGGTATCACCGAAGGGTTGGAGTACTACGATACCGCGGACCTGGTCAAGATCGTCACTCGAAGCGCGGGAATCCTGAAAGTGGAGATAGAGCCGGAAGCGGCGCAGGAGATTGCTCTCCGCAGCCGCGGAACGCCGCGTATAGCCAATTCCCTGCTCCGTCGCGTACGCGACTTCGCGCAGGTGATGGGCGACGGCCACATCGACTTGAAGATTGCTCGCTATGCGCTCGATAAACTGAATATAGACAAGCGTGGCCTGGATTCTATCGACAACAAGATCCTCCGGACAATCATCTCTACTTTCAAGGGAGGTCCGGTCGGTGCCAATACCCTGGCGACCGCCATCGGAGAGGATCAGGGAACTTACGAGGAAGTGTATGAGCCTTTCCTGATCAAGGAGGGATTCATCGTCCGGACACAGCGCGGCCGCGTGGCCACGGAGCTTTCGTATAAACACATGGGACTGGATCCCTATCAGAACAACGCCAACACGCTTTTTTGAGTAAAGAAACAATATATAAACACCTAACAATGTCTGACAAGTTAAATTCCAAAATTCCTGCTGGACCGCTTGAAAGCAAATGGACCCGGCGCAAGTCGGAAATCCGTCTGGTGAGTCCGAACAACAAGAGAAAACTTGAGATCATCGTGGTCGGTACCGGTCTGGGTGGCGCATCCGCAGCTGCTTCCCTCGGCGAACTGGGCTACAATGTAAAGGTTTTCTGCATCAGCGACACCCCGCGCCGTGCGCACTCCATCGCCGCGCAGGGTGGTATTAATGCCGCCAAGAACTATCAGAACGACAACGACTCCGTCTATCGTCTGTTCTACGACACGATCAAAGGTGGTGACTACCGTGCCCGCGAAGCCAATGTGTACCGTTTGGCTGAAGTGAGCGCCTCCATCATCGACCAGTGCGTGGCGCAGGGTGTTCCTTTCGCCCGTGAGTATGGCGGATACCTGGCCAACCGTTCTTTCGGCGGTGTGCAGGTGAGTCGTACCTTCTACGCCCGCGGTCAAACCGGACAGCAGCTCCTCCTGGGTGCGTATGCTTCCCTGAATAAGGAGATTGCAAACGGTAGCGTGAAGGCCTATCCGCGTCATGAAATGCTTGATCTCGTGATCGTGGACGGCCAGGCCAAGGGTATCATCGCCCGCAACCTCGTGACTGGTCAGCTGGAGCGCTTCGGTGCACACGCAGTCGTGATTGCGACGGGCGGCTACGGCAACGCGTATTTCCTGTCCACCAACGCAATGAACAGCAACGGTTCCGCTGCCATGCAGTGCTACCGCAAGGGCGCTTTCTTTGGAAATCCCTGCTTCGCGCAGATTCACCCGACCTGTATTCCGGTCCACGGTGAACAACAGTGCAAGCTGACTCTGATGTCCGAGTCCCTGCGTAACGACGGCCGTATCTGGGTGCCGAAGAAGAAGGAGGACGTGGAGAAACTCCGCAAGCGCGAAATCAAAGCCTCCCAGATTCCTGAGGCGGACCGCGATTATTACCTGGAGCGCCGCTACCCGGCTTTCGGTAATCTTGTGCCGCGTGACGTGGCTTCCCGCGCCGCCAAGGAGCGCTGCGACGCCGGTTTCGGTGTGAACGAGACGGGCAAGGCAGTCTTCCTCGATTTCTCGGACGCTATCAAGCGCCTGGGCCACCAGCGTGTGGCAGAGCGTTATGGCAACCTCTTCGAAATGTATGAGAAGATCACCGCCAGCTCCCCTTGGGAGGAGCCGATGATGATCTATCCGGCCATTCACTACACCATGGGTGGCATCTGGGTCGATTATGACCTGCAGACCACGATTCCGGGCCTCTACGCCATCGGCGAGGCTAACTTCTCCGACCACGGCGGCAACCGCCTCGGCGCTTCCGCGCTGATGCAGGGCCTGGCGGACGGTTATTTCGTGCTGCCTGTCACGATCGGCGACTATCTCTCCCACAAGTTTGCCGAGCCCAAGACGGACGTCAATACGAAGGAATTCGACGAAGCCGAAAAGGCCGTTCAGGCCCGTATCGACCGCCTCTTTGCCATCAATGGTAAGGAGACCGTTGATTCCATCCACAAGCGTCTCGGAAACATCATGTGGGACTACGTGGGTATGGCCCGTGACGAGGCCGGCCTGAAGAAGGCCATCACCGAAATCAAGGCCCTCAAGAAGGAATTCTATGAGAATGTCAAAGTGCCCGGAACACAGTTTGAATTCAACCAGGAGCTCGAGAAAGCCCTCCGTCTGGAGGATTTCTTCGATATCGGCGAGCTGATGGCGCGCGACGCCTTAAACCGTACCGAGTCCTGCGGCGGCCACTTCCGTGTGGAGAGCCAGACCGAGGAGGGTGAGGCCAAGCGCGACGACGCCAACTTCATGTATGTCTCCGCTTGGGAGTACAAGGGCGAGGATAAGGAGCCCGAACTCCACAAGGAGCCGCTCAAGTATGAGTTTATCGAGGTGAAAACGAGAAATTACAAAGACTAAGCGAGATGGAATTCAATCTGAAAATATGGCGTCAGAAGAACGCCAAGACCCCGGGTCATTTCGAGACCTACCATATTTCCGGCATCGAAGAGGATGCTTCCTTCCTGGAAATGCTCGATATTCTGAACGAGCAGCTGATCCGCGAAGGATGCGATCCCGTGGCCGTGGAGCGTGGCTGCCAGAGCAGTGGTCCCGTTTCCTTCGATCACGACTGCCGTGAAGGCATCTGCGGCGCCTGTGGACTGTATATTGACGGCCGTGCACACGGTCCGGACGACCATGTGACCACCTGCCAGCTTTTCATGCGCCACTTCAAGGATGGCGCAACCATTACGGTGGAGCCCTGGCGGAGTGCCGGTTTCCCGATTATCAAGGACCTTGTTGTGGACCGTACCGCCTTCGATAAGATCCTTCAGGCCGGTGGCTTCATCTCCGTGCGTACCGGTTCTGCGCAGGATGCCAACAACATCCTGATTTCGCACGACCGTGCCGAGGAAAGCATGGATGCTGCAGCCTGCGTGGGCTGTGGTGCCTGTGTGGCCACCTGTAAGAACGGCTCTGCCATGCTCTTCGTCGCGGCCCGCGTCAGCTCCCTCGCCCTGCTTCCGCAGGGTCGCCTCGAGGCTAAGCGTCGCGCCCGTGCGATGGTGGCCAAGATGGATGAACTCGGTTTCGGCAACTGTACCAATACGCGTGCCTGCGAGCTGGAGTGCCCGAAGGGTATCAGCGTGTCGCACATTGCCCGCCTGAACCGCGAATTCCTCAAGGCAAAGTTCTCTGAATAAATAAGAAAGACCGGCCAAACAGCCGGTCTTTCTTTTTTACCAAAGGAAGTTATTGAAAGGATAACGTCCTGCATGAATCTCCGCGACCATCTTGTAGATGTCGTCGCGGAGTTTGTCTATGTTCTCCTTCTTAATGGCGGAGATAAAGATGCAGGGGATCTTGCGGCCGCTGATCCACTTGTATTTCAGCTCTTCCAGCGTGAAATTACGCTCGTTTTTGGGCTCTAAAGAGAACTCGTCGTAGGGTTCGTAGGTATAGGCGTCCGTCTTGTTAAAAACGACGTAAACGGGCTTGTCTGCGGCGGAAATATCCTTGAGCGTCTTATCCACGACTTCCATCTGCTCCTCGTAGTCGGGATGCGAGATGTCCACGACGTGGACCAGGATGTCCGCCTCCCGGACCTCATCGAGGGTGCTTTTGAATGCTTCGATCAGCTGGGTGGGGAGTTTGCGGATGAATCCGACAGTGTCGCTGAGCAGGAAAGGCACGTTGCCGATCACGACCTTTCGGACAGTTGTGTCGAGGGTCGCAAAGAGCTTATTTTCAGCAAATACGTCCGATTTGGAGAGGAGATTCATCAGCGTGGACTTGCCCACGTTGGTGTAGCCGACCAGCGAGAGGCGAACCAGCTGCCCGCGGTTGCTGCGCTGGGTGGCCATCTGCTTGTCGATTTTCTTCAGGTCTTCCTTGAGTTTGGAGATACGCTCGCGCACGATGCGGCGGTCCACTTCGATCTGGGTTTCACCCATACCGCCGCGTGTGCCCATGCCGCCGCGCTGACGCTCCAGGTGGGTCCACATGCCCGCGAGGCGCGGCAGCATGTAGTTGTAGCGGGCCAGTTCGACCTGTGTTTTGGCGTAGGCTGTTTGGGCGCGCTGGGAGAATATTTCGAGGATCAAGCTCGTCCGGTCGATAACTGCGGAGGTCTTGATGATTTTCTCGATATTACGCTGCTGCATGCCCGTCAATTCATCGTCAAAGATCACATAATCAATGTGATTCTCCTCACAGTAATTGGCGATCTCCTGCAGCTTTCCGCTGCGGATATAGGTCGCTTTATCAGGACGGTCCACCCGCTGGACGAACTGCTTGTCGCCGATGGCGCCGGCTGTCTCCGCGAGGAACTGCAGTTCGTCGAGGTATTCGTAGATCTTACGCTCGTCGTCATCCTGCCTGATGATGCCGACAAAGACTGCTTTTTCTTCTCTCTTATTCTCCATCTTTCATCAAAAAAAGGCCGTCCGTGGACGGCCTCTTATTCATTTTAGCTTGCTTATCGCAGCTGGAAGATCACAGGGAACTGATAGGTAACCTTCACAGCGCGGTCACGCTGCTTGCCAGGGGTCCACTTCGGGGAGCTCTGGATCACGCGGACAGCCTCTTTGTCAAGGGACGGGTCCACGCCGCGGAGCACCTTCACGTCGGAAACGGTACCGTTCGGATTCACGGTGAACTGCACCATGACACGGCCGGAAACGCCATTTTCCTTGGCGAGCTCAGGATAGTCGAGATGCTGGGACACCCACTTGGAGAAGGTGTTGGCATCGCCACCCTGGAATTTCGGCTTTTCCTCGACGAGGGCAAACGGAATCGCTTCCTCCTCGACGACCTCTTCCTGAACTTCCTCTACGTAGTCCATGATCTCGACACCCAGGTTGGAGTCATCCTCGAGGTTGAGGATGTTGTCATCCACCTTGATGTTGTCGTCCACGATGTCAATCTGGTCGGACAGAATCGGGATCTTCGGGGTCTCGGGGGGCGGCGGAGGGGTATCCTGAGTGATCGGAATAATCTCCTCCTCAATGAGTTCGGTGTTCTCTGCTTCAAAGATGCTCTCTTTCTTCTCCCGCGTGCGGTATTCGAAAGCGGCGATCGTAATCAGAAGGGAAAGAACTAAACCAAACTCGACGAACAACAGTTTTTTGTTGTTCAGATCAGCTTTGGGTGATTTCTTGACTTCCATATTCGTGGTTACATTAAATATTCCGTTTGGGTCTCAAAGATAGAAATATTTATTTTCAATTCCAATTATTTCATTTTATAGATGTAAATTTGCAAAAATTTTTCCGATGATACGATACTTCCAGGAGGATATCCGCTTCGAGCTGAAGCAGAAACTTTTGAACAACCGCTGGCTCAAAATGGTAGCCGGCAGCGAAATGCGCCGTCTTGGTGCCATCAACATCATTTTCTGCTCGGACAATTACATTCTGGATGTCAACATGAAGTACCTCCAGCACGACTATTTCACGGACATCATTACCTTTGATTATTGTGAGAAGGACGTTCTCTCTGGCGACCTCTTCATCAGCATCGATTCTGTTCGTGAGAATGCTCAGTTCTATGGGACGGAGTTTGCAGATGAACTGAATCGCGTGATGGTTCATGGCTTACTGCACCTGATCGGCTATGACGATCACAGTGAGGCGGATATTGCCGAGATGCGTCGTAAGGAAAACTACTACCTCGATATGCGTGCGTCTTTGTGATGGAGCGGATGTATGATATAATTGTTGTGGGTGGGGGACACGCCGGTTGCGAGGCCGCGATGGCTGCTGCAACGCTCGGTTCTTCGGTACTGCTCGTCACGATGGATATGCTTGGCTTCGCCAAGATGTCCTGCAACCCGGCTGTGGGTGGAATTGCCAAAGGACAGATCGTCCGGGAGATTGATGCGCTCGGCGGATGGTCGGGAATCGTGACTGACCGTTCGACGCTCCAATTTCGCATGCTTAACCGTTCAAAGGGTCCTGCGATGTGGAGTCCGCGCGCTCAGTGCGATAAAATCCAGTTTTCGCTCAATTGGCGCAAGGTACTTGAAAGTTCTTGTAATTTAGATATTTACGCGGATTCCGCGACGGAATTTCTCTTTGAGAATTCAAAAATCTGCGGAGTCAAGACAAATACCGGGGCAATTTTCATGTCTCGAGCGGTTGTTTTGACTGCCGGGACCTTTCTTTCCGGTAAACTGTTTATCGGGCGCCATCAGATGGAAGGCGGGCGCATTGGTGAACTTGCATCTTATGGTCTGACCGAGCAACTGGTCGAGCGAGGTCTTTCGACCGATCGGATGAAGACGGGGACGCCGCCCCGGATTGACATTTCTTCCGTCGATGTCTCCAAACTTCCAGTTCAGCTTGGCGACCCCGACCCAGCTCGTTTTTCTTTCCTGCCTGAGCCATCTGCTGTTCAGGGTCTGGGAGCAGAGCAGATGCCCTGTTTTATTTTGCACACCAACGAACGGGTGCACGAGATCCTGCGGAGCGGCTTCGACGAGTCGCCGCTCTTTACCGGCCTGATCCATGGCCGCGGCCCGCGTTACTGCCCGAGCATCGAGGACAAGCTTCGGGTCTTCCCGGACAACCCCGCGCACCAGCTCTTCCTCGAACCGGAAGGGCGGAGCACGAACGAATACTATCTCCAGGGTTTTTCCTCTTCGCTTCCTTTGCCGGTCCAGTTGGATGCGTTGCATGCCATTGCGGGCTTGGAGGAGGTCAAGATTTTCCGTCCGGCCTACGCCGTCGAGTACGATTTCTTCGATCGCGCCCGAGTTTGGAGTCCCGTTTTGTCGAGAATCTCTTCCTGGCGGGCCAGGTAAACGGCACAACTGGGTACGAAGAGGCTGCTGCTCAAGGAGTTATGGCAGGAATCAACGCCCATCGGAAGCTGCGGGAGCTGGATCCGCTTATCCTGCGCCGCGACCAGTCTTATATCGGCGTTTTGATTGACGACCTGGTTACGAAGGGTGTGGATGAGCCGTACCGGATGTTCACCTCGCGTGCGGAGTATCGCATCCTGCTGCGTCAGGACAATGCTGACCAGCGTCTGACTCCCGTCGGCCATGAGATCGGCCTCGCAGGCGAACAACGCTATGCCGCAGCAATGCGTAAATACGAGCAGGTCAAAGAGTTACAAGAATATTGCGAGCGTAGGAATCTGACCGCGAAAGAGGCAAATCCTTACCTGCAATCCGTCGGATCCAGTCCCATTACGGAGTCCAAAAGAATCGCTGATCTAGCGACGCGGCCCGAGGTTTCGCTCGAGGAACTACTGAGGATTGTTCCACGTGGAACTTATGAACAAGAGGCTGTTGAAAGCGTGGAAATTTCGCTCCGGTATCGTGGTTATATCGACCGTGAAATGCAGATGGCGGAGAAGATTCAGCGGCTCGAGGACCTTCGAATTCCCGAGAATTTTGATTTCGACCGTGTGGCCGGTCTGACGATCGAGTGCCGGCAGAAGTTTAAAAAATATCATCCGCTGACGATTGCCCAGGCTGCTCGCATTTCCGGGGTTTCGCCAGCGGATATATCTGTTCTTTTGGTCTATTTCGGCCGCTGATCTTAGAGCCGCTGCAAGGCGGCTTTGATGATTTCTTCCACCGATGCGGAAGGGTTCTCCTTGAGAATTGCCTGGATGGCTTTGTTGATGTTCGGCTTGGCAAAACCCAGCAGTTGAAGGGCCGTGGTGGCTTCTTCTGACGCTGCACCGGCGTCGGTTCGGAAGAGAATGTCGCTGCTTGCGCCGTCACCCTTGACGATTTTGTCTTTGAGTTCAAGCACCATTCGTTGGGCTGTTTTGAGGCCGATTCCTTTGACACCCTTGAGGCGGTTGACGTCCTCGCCGAGGATGGCATTCCGTAGTTCCTCGGCGGTCAGCGAGGAGAGAATCATGCGTGCGGATGCCGCGCCCATGCCCGAGACACTCGTGATATGGCGGAAGAGTTCCCGCTCCTCCTGGGAAGCGAATCCATAGTCGACTTCAGAGCCGTCGCGTGGATTGACCTGGCGCTGGATATAGACGGTTGCACTGTCCTTGCCGCGCAGGACATCATAGGTTTGCAGGGAGATCTCTACAGCATAGCCGATTCCCTGATTGTCGATCACTGCCATCGTGGGGGTCAGTGTCGCAAGCTTTCCTGAGACGTAATCTATCATATCACAAAAATAATATATAAATTTGCATTTCCTTATGACTCAGATAGAAAAAATACGACAGGAGTTCCCTGAACTTGCGGAGCAGGTCTACGGCAAAGCGCTTGTTTATCTGGACAATGCGGCTACGTCGCAGCGCCCGCTGTCCGTTATTCGCAAGTGGACGGAAATGTCCGAAAAATACAATGCCAACCTGCACAGGGCCGTCCATCGCATAGCTGATCTGGCCACTTCTGAGTACGAATCTACCCGGGATGCCGTCCAAAAGTACCTGAATGCAGAATTCCGCGAAGAAATCATTTTTACTTCCGGCGCCACGGCGTCGTTGAACCTTGTTGCCTTCAGTTTTGGGGAGGCCTTTATTCATGAAGGAGATGAAATCATCGTGGGCGAGGCGGAACATCATTCCGACATCGTGCCCTGGCAGCTGCTTTGTGAGCGCAAGCGTGCCTCGCTGAAGGTGCTTCCCATCGACGACTCCGGCCACCTTCGTGTGGACCTGCTGCCGGATTTGCTTACATCGCGCACCAAGCTTGTCTGCGTGGCCCATGTTTCCAATGTTCTTGGCATCGTAAATCCTGTTAAAGATATTGTAAATATTTGTCACTCAAAAGGTTGCGTTGTTCTGATCGATGGTGCGCAGGGGATTGTGCACGAGCGCGTAGATGTTCGCAAACTGGGCTGTGATTTCTATGCGTTCTCCGGCCATAAGGTCTATGCGGCACCTGGAACGGGTGTTCTGTACGGGCGTCGTGCGCTGCTGGAGCAGATGCCTCCTTACATGGGCGGCGGGGAGATGATCGGGACGGTCCGCTGGTCTGGATCGACCTGGGCTCCGCTTCCTCATAAGTTCGAAGCGGGCACGCAAAACATCGCCGGTACGCCAACCCTCCGGCCGGCGCTGGAAATGGCTGAGGCTTTGCGAAGCGAAGCCGTCGAGGCGGAAACGGAAGCAATCAAAAATTTAATTTTAAATAAGTTACAAAGTGACCCCCGGATCCGTCTCTATGGTGTTCCGAAGACGCCCGAGGAGAAGATTCCCTTGTTCTCGTTCTCCGTGGAACACATCCACCACGAGGACCTGGCGTTGATTCTGGACAAGATGGGGGTCGCCGTTCGCTCCGGGCAGATGTGTGCTGAGCCGCTGATGGACCGCTACGGCGTCACGGGGATGCTTCGTGTGTCGTTTGCCCCGTACAACACCGTGCAGGAAGCGGAATATTTTATTGCATCGCTCGACAGGGCGATTAAAATGCTGGAAGGATGAAATCGTTGCAAGAAGCTCAGGCTGAAGTCGTTGCGGATTTTTCGATGTACGACGAGTGGCTGGACAAGTATGAATACCTGATTGATTTGGGGCGAAACCTGGAGGCGTTCCCCGAGGAACTTAAAACGGAAGACCGCCTGATCAAGGGCTGTCAGTCCCGCGTTTGGCTGGACGCCACCATGGACGGGGACAGGCTCTATTTCCGCGCCGACAGCGATGCCATCATTACCAAGGGCATCATTTCCCTGCTGATCGGCGTTTACTCCGGCCGCACGGCCCGAGAGATCGCGGAGGACGACTTTTCCTTCGTGGACAAGCTCGGCCTGCGCGAGAACCTTTCTCCGACGCGCGCAAACGGCCTTGCCTCAATGATCGAAACACTTCGCCGTACGGCACAAAATCTGCTTTGAGATGGCACAGGAAGAAGTTTTGACCCCGCAGGACGTCAAGGAGCTGGCTCCGCTCTACGAAGACGTCGTTCTCTCGCTCAAGCAGGTGTATGACCCTGAAATCCCGGTCAACATCTACGACCTGGGCCTGATTTACGAACTCCACATCAACAAGGAGCATGAGGTATCCATCAAGATGACCTTCACCGCGCCGAACTGCCCGATGGCAGACGAAGTACTGGCGGAAGTGAAGCAGATGGTGGAAGATACCCCGGGCATCATGAGTTGCTCGATCGACCTTGTCTTCGATCCCGTGTGGGACCAGAGCATGCTCTCGGACGAGGCCCGCGTGGCGCTCGGCTGGGATCCTGAATTTTGATGAAAGTTGTCCCCGTATATTTTTCCCTTGGCACCAACCAGGGTGATCGCGCCGCGCAGATCGACGAAGCGCTCCGGCGCCTGGACGCCGCCATCGGACGCCACTATACGGCACGTTCCTCCATCATCGAAACGCCCTCCTGGGGCTTCAAGGGGCCGGACTTTTTGAATTGTGTGGTTTGTTACCATACGGGCAAGCGCCCGCATACCCTGCTGGATATCTGCAAACGGATCGAGCGCGTCATGGGGCGCACCGGCGGCCCGGAATATGACGCGGAGGGCCGCAGGATCTACCATGACCGCCCCATTGACATTGACATCCTGCTTTACGGTGACGAGCGCGTGGACGACCCGGATTTGAAGATTCCGCACCCGCTGATGGAGCAACGGGACTTCGTTATGCGTCCGCTACGGGAGATTTTACCGCAGAAATGACTATATTTGCACGCTCTAAGAATAAGTTAGCAATAAAGATATGACACAAGACGAATTGTTCAAGGTACTCGTAGCGCACTGCAAGGAGTACGGTTTCATTTTCCCGTCCAGCGAGATTTATGACGGCCTGGCCGCCGTGTACGATTATGGCCAGATGGGCGTAGAGCTGAAAAACAACATCAAGCAATATTGGTGGAACGCGATGACCCGCCTGAACGAGAACATCGTGGGCATCGATTCCTGCATCTTCATGCACCCCCGCATCTGGGAGGCCTCTGGCCACGTGAGCGCGTTCAACGACCCGCTCATCGACAACAAGGATTCCAAGAAGCGCTACCGCGCCGACGTGCTGATCGAAGATTTCCTGGGCAAGATCGAGGAAAAGATCAACAAGGAGGTCGAGAAGGGCCGCAAGAAGTTCGGCGAGAGCTTCGACGAGGCGCAGTTCCGCGCCACGAACCCCAACGTGCTGCGCGAGCAGGCCAAGTGGGACGAGGTGCACAACCGTTACGTGGCTGCCGAGCAGGCCTCCGATTTCGCGGAGTACCGCCAGATTATCATTGACAACAACATCGTCTGCCCGATCAGCGGCACCTGCAACTGGACCGACGTCCGTCAGTTCAACCTGATGTTCAGCACCTCCATGGGCAGCACCGCCGACGGCGCCAACACCATTTACCTGCGTCCGGAGACGGCCCAGGGCATCTTTGTGAACTACCTGAATGTCCAGAAGACCGGCCGCATGAAGATTCCTTTCGGCATCGCCCAGATCGGCAAGGCCTTCCGCAACGAGATCGTCGCCCGCCAGTTCATCTTCCGCATGCGCGAATTCGAGCAGATGGAGATGCAGTTCTTCATCAAGCCGGGCACCGAGCTCGACTGGTTCAAGAAATGGAAGGAGAACCGCATGAAATGGCATGTCAACATCGGCATGGGTGCGGAGAACTACCGCTTCCACGATCATGAGAAGCTGGCCCATTACGCCAACGCCGCCACCGATATCGAGTTCAACTTCCCCTTCGGTTTCAAGGAGCTGGAGGGCATCCACAGCCGTACGAACTTTGACCTGGGCAACCACCAGAAGTTCTCCGGCAAGAAGATCGAGTACTTCGATCCCGAGGAGAACGCCTCCTACACCCCGTACGTGGTCGAAACGTCCATCGGCGTCGACCGTATGGTGCTTGCGGTCCTGTCGCACTCCTTCCATGAGGAGCAGCTGGAGAACGGCGAGACCCGCGTCGTGCTGAGCATTCCCGCTCCGCTCGCCCCGGTCAAGGCCGCCGTGCTGCCGCTCGTCAAGAAGGACGGCCTGCCCGAGCTCGCGCAGGAGGTGATGGACCTGCTGAAGTACGATTTCAACTGCCAGTACGAGGAGAAGGACAGCATCGGCAAGCGTTACCGCCGCCAGGATGCCATCGGCACCCCGTTCTGCATCACCGTCGACCACGACTCCCTGAACGACCGCTGCGTCACCGTGCGCGACCGCGACACGATGACCCAGCAGCGCGTCCCCATCGCCGAACTCCGCGCGATGATTGACGCCAAGGTCAACCTGAATAACCTTCTCCGCAACCTGTAATGGCGCAGAGTTTCAGTGAGTTAGGCCGCATCGAGGCCATCCGGCAGCTCTTCGAGGGGACGGGCTACGCTCCCTTCGGCGAGCCGCTGTGGCTCGAGGCGAAGCCGCAGGAATGCATCACCTCGGCCTCCGGCCTGCTGCTGGAAGGGATTGATTTCGACCTGGTTTATTTCCCGCTCAAGCACCTCGGCCGCAAGGCTGTGCTGAAGGTCACGGGCGAGTTGTACGCCGTCATGGCGCGGCCCGAGTCGCTCTCGGTGCAGCTTGGCGTGTCCGCGAAACTCGATTTCCCGCAGGTGCAGGAGCTTTGGAGCGGACTGGTCGCCGCCGCGCAGGAGCACGGCTACAAGCAGCTTTCGCTCGACCTGCAACCTTCGCGTAACGGCCTTACGCTCGCGCTGTCGGCCACCGGCCGGCACAGCGCCGCTGTCTCGGCCGCCCGCCCGAAGGCCCAGTCGCGCGATCTGATCTGCGTGTCGGGTGCCCTCGGTGCCGCCTTCCTGGGTCTGCAGGTCCTGGAGCGCGAGCGCATCAAGTTCGACAAGGGCTCCACGGATCAGGCTGCCCTCGAGCAATACAAGATGCTCGTCGGCTCCTATCTGAGGCCCGAATTAAGCCCAAATTTGCCCGCGCAACTCGAGGACGGGAAGTTCACCCCCTCGCACGGTTATTTCGTCACCAGGGGCCTCGCAGACGCCTTGCTGCGCCTTTGCCGCGACAGCGGGCTGGGCGCCAAGGTCTATGCCGACAAGATTCCCTTCGAGGGCGGCAGTTTCGATCTGGGCCGCGAACTGAACCTGGACCCCGTGTCCGCGGCGATGAACGGCGGCGAGGACTACCACCTGCTTTACGTGATTCCTCTCGCGCAGTACGAGCGTTTCCGCACGGAATTCCAGACCTTCGACATCATCGGTCACTTGGCGCAGCCCGAGGTGGGAGCCGTGCTGGTATCGCCCGACGGGCTGGAGCATCCCGTCTCGGCACAAGGATGGACAACCAATAAGTAATAACACATGAAAAAGATCGTTGCAATTCTTGGCTCGCTGATGCTGGTGGCATCCGCGGCCAATGCCCAGAACGTCCTGGGCGGTATCCTGAAATCCGTGGCCGGCGGCAACGTCGGCGAGACTGTCGGCAATGTCCTCTCGGGCGTGCTGGGCGGCGGCCAGGTGGATCTGGCCGGCTCCTGGACCTACGGAGGCGTAGGCGCTGCCGTCAAGAGCGACAATATCCTCAGCAGCGTGGCCGGGAACGCGGCCATCGGCACCATCGAGAGCAAGGCGGACAACATTCTCGCCAAGGCGGGTATTGCGCCCGGCGCCGCCACTTTCACCTTCAACCCGGACGGTAGCTTCTCCTTCAAGGCCGGCCGCCTGCCCGCGATCACCGGTACGTACGTGCAGAACGGCAGCGCCGTCACGCTGAAATTCGGCCGTCAGCTGACCTTCCTGCAGCTCGACGGGGCCGTGAGCGCCACGACGAACGGCTGCAAGATTCTATTCAACGGCGAGAAATTCATGGGCTTCACCCAGAAGCTGATCGAGTATGCCAAGAAGATCACCACCAGCGCCGGTGTGGCCACGGTCGGCAACATCCTGACCACCGCCAAGAGCGTGGACGCCGGCTTCAAGCTGACGCGATAGCGATGCCGCCGTCATTCCGGGCTTGATCCGGAATCTGAAAAGGCCCCGCAGAGCAATCTGCGAGGCCTTTTTACTTAGCGGCTAGATCTCGTCGGAGAACTCCGCGGCGGACTGCCGTTTGAAGTGCATGGAGCCGGGTTCGGCATCGGAGACGCCGACCGGGAAGAGGCAGACAACCTCGTAACCTTCGGTCTCCGGGAAGTCGGCCTTGATCTGTGCGGGGTCGAAGGAACCGACCCAGACATTGCCCAGTCCCTGAGCCGAGGCTTCCAGCATGATGTGCGTGCCCACGATGGCGGCGTCGATCTCAGCCCCGTTCTTGCCATCATATTTCCGCACCCAAGCGGCGTCTGGTTTAGCGCCGACCATGAATACGACGGGCGCGCCGTATGTGTAGTCCGTCGCTTTTTTCAACTTGGCGAGGCCCTCTTCGCTCTTGACCACCCAGACATGGACGGGCTGCTTGTTGGCCGCCGTCGGGGCCAGGCGGGCGGCTTCCAGGATGTTTTCAATCTGGGCCTGCGTCAAGGGCGTACTTTTGAAAGACCGGCAGGAAAAACGTTCCTTCACGAGCGTCTTGAACGCGCTCTCTGTCATGCCTGCCCGTTTCGGGACGTCCGTGAAGGCGGCCCGGTTGTGGATGTGCGTCAGATCGGACAGTTTCTTAAAAAAATTGCTTGCCATGGTTATTGAGTTTTTCCAAAGATAGTCATTTTCCGGAATTTGTCACGATAACTGTCGCCGACCGGGATACGCGTGCCGTCGTCCAGGGTGATCTGGCCGGCGGTCGTGGCGCGAATGCGCGAGAGGTTGACGATGTAGGAACGGTGCACCCGCAGGAACTGCCCTGCCGGGAGCCTTTCCTCCAGATTCTTGAGGCGCTCCAGGACAATAAGCGGCTCCCCGGCATCCTCCCGCCAGATCTTGACATATTCGCTCATGCCTTCGATATAGCGGATCTTTGCCGTCTCCACGCGGACATCCTGCCCCTCGGAGCGAAAGACCATCGTGACGCCCTCTGAACGCGGCGCCGGCTGCGCGTCTCGCTGCTTCAGCTCGGCCTCCAGTTCGCGGATGCGGGCCGTCGAGCGCCGGGCCTGGATCCAATAGATCAAGCCGACATTGGCGGCCAGCAGAAGCACGCCCAGGATCATTTCGAACCACTCCGGCCGAATCGGACCCTTCCCTTTGGGCCCGCCAGGGCCTCCCGGCCCCCACGGCCCGCCCGGAGGCGGCGGGAAACCGCCCTCCGGCGGCATTGGCGGCGGCATCCCAGGCCCGGGGCCGCCGGGCCAGCGTCACGACGGCGTATGCCCACGGCTTCTTTTTCCGCACCAGGAAAGGCACGGCGAGGAAGTTATGCAGCAGCAACAGGGCCAGGAAAGCGATGATCATATGCACAAAATTAGAAAAATTCCGTTCCAGTCCCGCCGGTTCGCTGAAGAATTCGGCCCGTTCGCTGAATTGCCCAGAAACTGGCAACCGTTTTGTATTTTAGTGTGCCGTGACTAAAACCGAATCGTTATGAAAAAGATTATTTCCTTTTTAGTTCTTCCGCTGCTCCTTCTGAGCAGCTGCGAGAAATTCGATCCATACGGGGACCCTTTTGGCAATGGGAACAATGGTTCATACACCGATGAATCGAAGACAATTTCATCCTCGAGGACGAAGAAGACGCCATCGCCAACACGACCTTCGACCGCACCATTTCCATTGTGTTTGCAGACGCGGGCGCGACGGTGAGCGGCGACGACAACGGCATCGTGACTGTCACCGGCAACGACGTGACCGTCAATAATACCACCACGGAGGCTATCCGCTACGAGCTCTCCGGTTCGGCCACGGACGGCTTCTTCAAGATCTACGGCGAGAAGAAGCAGGCCATCGTCCTGAACGGCCTGGACCTGACGAATCCCAACGGCGCCGCCATCAACAACCAGAACAAAAAACGCACGTTCGTGGTCGTCAACGGCACGAACACGCTCGTCGACGGCAAGAAATACACCGACACGCCCGAGGATGAAGATGAGAAAGGTGCCTTCTTCAGCGAAGCGCAGCTCATCTTCAGCGGCATCGGCTCGCTCAGCGTGACGTCCACCGGCGGTAAGGCGGGCATTTCTTCCGATGATTATGTGCGCGTGCTGGACGCTCCGACCATCACTGTCAGCGCTGTCAAGGGCCATGGCATCCGCGGTAATGACGCGGTCGTAATCGGCGGCGGCAAACTGGACGTGACCGTGAGCAAGGAGGGCAAGAAAGCCATTACCTCCGACGGCACGGTCCGCATCGACGGCGGCGACGTGAAACTGACCGTCTCCGGCGACGTGGACGACTCCGACCTCACGGACCTGTCCTCCTCGTCCGGCATCAAGGCCGACGTGGCCTTCGTGATGAACGGCGGCACGCTTGCCATCACCAACAGCGGACAGGGCGGCAAGGGCATCAGCGGCGACGCGGGCGGCCTGATTGCCGGCGGCACCATCGACATCGCAGTTACGGGCTCCAACTATGAAATAACGGGCGCGGACGCCGTCGGACTGGAGGATACTTCCAGCTCCGCCAAGGGCATCAAATTCGACGGGAAACTCGTTATCACGGGCGGCACCGTGTCCGTCTCCGCCAAGAACCACGAGGCCATCGAGGCCAAGGGCGAACTGATCGTGACCGGCGGCGATGTCTATGCGACGTCCTCCGACGACGCCATCAACTCCGGCAGCGACATGATCCTCGGCGGCGGGCGCGTCTGCGCCATCTCCACCGGCAACGACGGTCTTGACGCCAACGGCAACTGCTACATCCAGGGCGCCCTGGTCTATGCCGTCGGCAGCGGCACGCCGGAAGTGGCCGTGGACGCCAACACCGAGGAGGGGAAGAAACTGTACGTCATCAGCGGAACGCTCGTGGCCCTGGGCGGCCTCGAGGGCGGTGCCAGCCTCTCCCAGGCCTGCTATGCTGCGAATGGGAACGCCAGCACCTGGTACGGTCTCTACCAGGACGGCGCACTCGCGCTGGCCTTCCAGACACCGTCCCGGGGCGGCAACACGATGGTCGTCTCCACGGGCGGCACGACAACGCTGAAATCGGGCGTCACTGCATCCGGTACCAAATTCTTCGGAGGAATGGGCGCCACCGCCGCCACCGGCGGCAGCGACGTGACGCTCTCCGCTTACAGTGGCGGCGGCGGAATGGGTCCCGGCGGGATGGGTCCCGGCGGAATGGGCGGCCCGGGCGGCGGTCCCGGCTTCGGCAGATAAACAAAAAGGCCTCGCAGATTGCTCTGCGGGGCTTATTTATGTGCGACAGTGTACGTGACGCCCAGGCGCTGCAGCTCGGAGAGGAAGGGTTCGCAGACGGTGACGGAGAACTTCTTGGAGAAGAATTCGAGGTTGTAGCCCGTGGCCTTGTCGTGCAGGAAGAGCGAGAGGGGAATCTTGCCCTTGTGGGCCTTGAGGACCTTCACCAGTGCGGCGCGGAATTCCGGGGTGAGCCGCTCGGCTTCGAGCAGGATGTTGAATCCGGTGATGAGTGTCTCGCTGAGGTTGCCAAGGAGGGTGATCTTCTTGATTTTGAAACCGTAAGGCGCCTTCTTCCCCTGGGCGCGCTCCTCGGGCTTGATGAAATAGCGGGCGGAAATATCTCCCTCGACAAAGATCTGCGCGTGCAGTTGCATATAGGGCAGCAGCGCCTCGTAGTCCTTGCCGAACAGCGCGAATTCGTACGTCCCGTCGAAGTCCTCCACCACGACGCGCGCGCCCGGTGAACCGCTGCGTGTGGTGAGCGTCTTGACGTCGGCCACGATGCCCGCGACGGCGGCCTTGCCGTTCTTGTCGGCCAGCTCGCACTCGTCGATGCGCGCCTGCAGCTCGGTCAGTTTGCAGTCTGTAAAGGTTTCTATCTCAAAGCGGTAGCGCTCCAGCGGGTGCGAGGAAAGGTACATGCCCACGTACTCCTTCTCCTGCTGCAGCAGCGCGAGGACATCCTCGTCACCGGAGAAGGTCGGCACTTCCGGACGCACGGGCTTGAGCTCCTCCACTTCGCCGAAGAGCGAATTGGCGGAGTCGAGCTGGTCGTTGCGGTAGAGGCTCGCGTATTTGACGATTTCGTCGATGCAGAGCTCCCCGTTCTTGCAGGGCAGGAAGAACTGCGAACGCTTATAGCCGAAGGAGTCCAGAGCGCCGGCATAGACCAGCGTTTCGAAGGCGCGGCGGTTCAGCATCTCGGCCATCCGCTCCACGAAGTCGAAGAGGTCCGTGAAGGGACCGTGCTCGCCGCGCTCGCGGATGATGGCCTCCACGACGTTCTCGCCGAAGCCTTTCAGGCCGCCGAGACCGTAGCGGATGTCGCCGCTCTTGTTGACGGAGAACGTGGCCTCGGACTCGTTCACGTCCGGGCTGAGAACCTTGATGCCGGCCTTGCGGCAGTCCGCCATGATCTCCTTCATCTCGTCCATGTTCGAGATGTTCTGCGTGAGGTTGGAAGCCTGGAATTCGGACGGATAATGCGCCTTGATCCAGGCGGTCTGGTAGCTCACCCAGGCGTAGCAGGTGGCGTGCGACTTGTTGAACGCGTATTTCGCGAAAGCCTCCCAGTCCGACCAGATCTTCTGCAGGATGGGCTCCGGATGGCCGTTGGCGATGGCGCCCTTCATGAAGGTCTCCTTGAGCGAATCCAGCACGGCTTTCTGCTTCTTGCCCATGGCCTTGCGGAGCTTGTCCGCCTTGCCCTTGGAGAAGCCCGCGAGCTTCTGCGAGAGGCGCATCACCTGCTCCTGGTACACCGTGACGCCGTAAGTCTCCTTCAGTAGCTCCTCCATGTCCGGGAGGTCGTAGTGGATCTTGGACGGGTCGTTCTTGCCGGCCACGAAGTCCGGGATGTAATCCATCGGACCCGGGCGGTAGAGGGCGTTCATAGCGATCAGGTCCTCGAAACGCTCGGGGTGCAGGCGGATCAGCCACTCCTTCATGCCGCCGGATTCAAACTGGAAGATGCTCTTGGTGTCGCCGCGGGCGTAGAGCGCGAAGACCTCCGGGTCGTCGATGGGAATCTTCTCGATGTCGATGTCCTTGCCGAAGCGCTTCTTGACCATCGCGAGCGCGCGGTCGATGATGGAGAGGGTCTTGAGACCCAGGAAATCCATCTTCAGCATGCCCACGTCCTCGATCTTGGTGCCCTCGTACTGGCTCACCCAGACTTCCTGGCCCGTGGCCTTGTCCGTGCCTACGGTGATGGGAATGTAGTCCGTGAGGTCGCCGCGGCCGATGATCATGGCGCAGGCGTGGATGCCCGTCTGGCGGATGCAGCCCTCGAGTTTGAGGGAATAGTCCAGCACCTCACGCACCAGCGGTTCGCCCTCCTCGTACTCGTGCTTCAGCTCCTTGATATATTTGACGCTGTTCGCCAGCGTCGGCTTGTATTCCTTGTCCTCGCCGTTCTCCTTGACGATGATAGGCCGGTCGGGAATCATCTTCGTGAGGCGGTTGGATTCCGGGATGGAGAGCCCGGAAATGCGCGCCACGTCCTTGACGGCCAGTTTGGCGGCCATCGTGCCGAAGGTGATGACGTGCGAGATGTGGTCGGCGCCGTAGCGGTCCTGTACGTACTGGATGACGCGGTAGCGGCCTTCATCATCGAAGTCCACATCGATATCCGGCATCGAGATGCGCTCCGGGTTGAGGAAACGCTCGAACAGGAGGTCGTAGCGGATCGGGTCGAGGTTCGTGATGCCGAGGCAATAGGCCACGCATGAGCCGGCCGCGGAGCCACGTCCCGGGCCCACGGAAACGCCGTTCCGGCGGCCCCAGTTGATGAAATCCTGAACGATGAGGAAGTAGTCCGGGAAGCCCATGAACGAAATGGTCATGAGCTCGAAGTGCAGACGGTCCTGCTGCTCGGCGTTCAGCTCTTCGCCGTAGCGCCGGTGCGCACCTTCGTAGGTCAGGTGGCAGAGGTAGGCTACGGAGCGGCAGAATTCGTCGCCGCGGTAGTTCTTGACCTCGTTTCCGTCCTTGTCCTTGGAAATGTCGTATTTGCCGTTCTCGATGATGTCGGCGTATTTCTCCAGATGCTTGTCAATCTCGGCCAGGAAGTCCTCCGGAAGCTCGAATTTCGGCAGCACGTGGCCGCGGTCAATCTCGTAGCGCTCCACCTTCTCCAGCACCTCCAGCGTGTTGGCGAGCGCCTCCGGATGCTCCGGGAACAGGGCTGCCATCTCTTCCTCGCTCTTGAGGTACTCCTGCTGCGTGTAGCGCAGGCGCTTGGGATCGTCTACCATCGCATTGGTGGTCAGGCAGATAAGGCGGTCGTGCGCCGGGCCGTCCTCCTTGCGCACGAAGTGCACGTCGTTGGTGGCCACGACCTTCACGCCGTGCTTCTGCGCCAGCTCGAAGATGTGGGTGGTGTATTCTTTCTGCTGCTCGTAGAGGTCCAGTGACATGCCGGGCACCTCCGTCTTGTGGAGCATCACCTCGAGGTAGTAGTCCTCCCCGAAAACGCGCTTGTGCCACTCGATGGCCTTGTCCACGCCCTCGGCGTCACCCGCCAGGATCCCGCGGGGCACTTCGCCGGCCATACAGGCCGAGCAGCAGATGAGTCCTTCGTGGTATTTTTCGAGTACCTCGTGGCTCACGCGCGGCTTGTAATACATGCCTTCGATGTGCCCCGTGGACACGATTTTCATCAGGTTCTTGTAGCCGGCGTAGTTCTTGGCCAGGAGGATGAGGTGGTAGTATTTCTTGTGGTCGTTGTCCTTGAGATGGTGGTCGTAGTGCTGCGTGACGTAGATTTCGCAGCCGAAGATCGGCTTCACGTCCGGGTGCTTCTTGGCCACGTCGCTGAAGTCCTTGACGCCGTACATGTTGCCGTGGTCCGTGATCGCCAGGCCCGGCATGCCGAGTTCCTCCGCGCGGCGGAAGAGCTTCTCGATATCGCTCATTCCGTCGAGGATGGAGTACTGGGTGTGGACGTGCAGATGTACGAAGGGCATAGCTCTACAAAGATAAACAAAAACCCCCGACCTTCAGCGGGCCGGGGGTTCATTGTTGATAACTTTTGAAAGCTTACTTTTTCGCGGCAGCCTTCTTCTTGCGGGCGGCCATCTCGGCGTCGAACATAATCGGGGTACCGATCATGATGGAGGCGTAGGTACCAATCAGGACACCGAGGCAGAGCGCGACGGACAGACCGCGGATGGACTCGCCGCCGAAGATCGCGATGGTGAGCATCGGGAGGAGGGTCGAGACCGAGGTATTGACCGTACGGGTCAGGGTCGCGTTGAGGGACTTGTTGACCGTCTCCTTGAAGTCGTCGCTCGGATGGAGCGCGAGGTTCTCACGGATACGGTCGAAGATCACCACGTTGTCGTTGATGGCGTAACCGATGATCGTCAGGATAGCGGCGATGAAGGTCTGGTCCACGTCCAGGTTGAACGGCAGGATGCCGCTGAACAGGGAGAAGAAGCCGATGATGATGATCGCGGTGTGAGCCAGGGAGACGACACCGCCGAGACCCCAGTTCCAGCCCTTGAACCGCATCGCGATGTAAGCGAAGATGACGATGAGGGCGAGGATGATGGAGATGATGGCGTTGCGCTTGATGTCGTTGGCGATGGAGGCGCCCACCTTGTCGGAGGAGATGATACCGTTCGGGTTCTCCAGCGTGGAGGTGAAGCTCTCGAAGGTCACAGGCTCCACGTAGAAGCCCTTCAGGGACTCGTACAGCATGCCTTCGATCTCGGCATCGACCGTGGAGGATTCATCCTTGAATTTGTAGGAGGTCGTGATCTTCATCTGGCTGTCGCCACCGAACTGCTTGACCTCGACGGAGGACTCGGGATCGGCGTCGTTGAAGGTCTTGTTCACGGCGGAACGGACATCCTCGGCGGTCACCGGCTTGTCGAAGCGGACCACGTAGGTGCGGCCGCCGGTGAAATCGACACCATAGGTGAAGCCCTTGGTGAACATGGAACCGAGCGCGATCACGATGAGGGCGCCGGAGATGATGTAGGACCACTTGCGGCCACCCAGGAAGTTGATGTGCGTGTTCTTCAGGAAGTTCGCGGACCACTTGTTCTCGAAGGTGATGTTCTTGCCCTTCACGATGCGGTCGTCGAAGATCAGGCGGGTGATGAAGATGGACGTCAGCACGGAGGTGATGATACCGATGATGAGCGTGGTCGCGAAGCCCTTGATCGGACCGGAGCCGAAGAAGAAGAGCACGAGACCCGTCAGGAGGGTGGTCACCTGGCCGTCGATGATGGCGGAATAGGCGTTCTTGTAACCGTCGGCCACGGCCTTGCCCAGGCCCTTGCCGGCCTTGAGCTCTTCCTTGACGCGCTCATAGATGATCACGTTGGCATCCACGGCCATACCCAGGGTCAGGACGAGACCGGCGATACCCGGCAGCGTCAGCACGGCGCCGAAGGCGGACAGGGTGCCGAAGAGGAGCACCACGTTGGACAGCAGCGCGATGTCAGCCGCCACACCTGCTCCCTTGTAGAAGATGAGCATGTAGATGAGGACGGCGCAGAACGCGATGAGGAAGGAAAGGAGACCGGCGCGGATGGATTCGGCACCGAGGGACGGGCCGACGACCTGCTCCTGGACGATCGTAGCCGGGGCGGGGAGCTTACCGGACTTGAGCACGTTGGTAAGGTCCGTAGCCTCGTCGATGGTGAAGTTGCCGGTGATGGAGGAGGAACCGCCGGTGATTTCGGTCTGGACGGTCGGGTAGGAATAGACCGTGCCGTCGAGCACGATGGCGACCTGGCGGCCGATGTTCTCCTTGGTCAGGCGGGCCCACACATTGGCGCCCTCGGCGTTCATCGTCATGCTCACGCCCGGGTTGCCGCCGCGGCGCTGGTCGTAGTCGACGTGGGCGTCGGTCACGGAACCACCGTCAAGCGGGGCCTTACCGTCGCGGGACGTGGCCTTGATGGCGATGAGCTCGTAGATATTGTCGCTCTGCATGTAGGAGGACGGCTGGACCGACCACATCGGACGGAACTCGGCCGGGAAGACGGCCTCGATCTCGGGCATGTGGAGGTATTTGTTGATCTGGGCGGTATCCGCCGCGGCGGCAAAGCCGATGCAGGCGTTTCCGCGCATGCCGGAGGGGCTCAGCACCGCGTAGAGCGGGTTGGCCTTGCGGGCGGCGGCGACGGTGGCGTCGTCAGCGGCGTTCTGGGCCTGCAGCTCCTGAGCCACGGCGTCCATGGCCTCGGAAGCGGCCTCCTCAACGGCGGCCGGAGCGTCGGCGGAGAGGATCTCAGCCAGGCGGAGGTTGGCCTCGTCGAGGTAGGAAGCCATCTCGTCATAGGTGAAGGTCGGCCAGAACTCGAGGGAGGCAGTGCCCTGGAGCAGCTTACGCACACGCTCCGGCTCCTTGACACCCGGGAGCTCCACGAGGATGCGGCCGGTGTTGCCGAGTTTCTGGATGGACGGCTGGGTCACGCCGAAGCGGTCGATACGGTTACGCAGGACGTTGAAGGAGTTCGCCACGGCGCTCTCCGCCTCTTCCTTGATGACCGAGACAACCTGCTCGTCCGTGGACTCCGGCTTGATGCGGTCGCGCATTTCGTAAGTACCGAAAATCTGGGCGAGACGCGTGCCGGGAGCCGTTTCCTTCATCGCCTCGGCGAAGAGGGTGATGAAGTCGGACTGGGAGTTGACGCTGCGCTCCTTGGCCAGGGAGATGGCATTCAGGAACTCAGGGCTCTGGTTGCTGCCGGCCAGCGCGCGGACGAGGTCCTCGAGCTGAACCTGCAGCATGACGTTCATACCGCCCTTGAGGTCGAGGCCGAGGTTGATCTCCTGGTTCTGGACCTGCTTGAAAGTATAACCCAAATAGACTTTCTCTCCGGAGATGGAATCCGTGTAACGACGGGACTCGATCTTCCGGATGGAGTCGAGATAGAAAGCACGGTCCGCCTCGGCGATAGCGTTGACGTCGGCTGCCAGGGCAATCTGGTCAGCGCGCTGCTCGGCCTTCTTGTTGTGGAGGGCCGTCACCGCGGTGAAAGACAGCTGCCAGAGGCAGGCGAGCAGGAGGCAGATCGTGACGAATCTGATAGCACCTTTGCTTTGCATGATTATGGTAAATTAAATATAATTCACGAAATAGTCCGCAAAGTTAGTATTTTTCTCAAAACAAAGAAACTTTAAGCGCTATATTTTATATTTGATAAGCGATTTACGCGTAGCTATGCACGCCGCCCAGGAATAAATTCACTCCGAAATAAGTAATCAGCACCGCCACGAAGGCGAGGATGCAGTACAGGTGGAAGAATCTGGATTGGCGCATGACCGGCAGCGAGTCGCTCTGCAGGGCGAAGGAATAGATCAGCAGCGTGACCAGCGCCCAGGTCTCCTTCGGATCCCAGGCCCAGTAGTTGCCCCAGGAAATATTGGCCCAGACGGCCCCCAGGAAGGTTCCGAGCGCCAGCAGGAACACGGCCGGCAGCAGCACGGACCGGGCGATGAGAGCCAGGCGCTCCGACGCCTTTTCGCGCAGGCACAGGCCCACGATGCCGGTCAGCGCCAGCAGGCTGAAGACCGAGTAGCAGACCATCATCGGGATCACATGGATGTAGAGCATCGGCGAGCGCAGCACCGGCATCAGGTGTCCCTTCGGGAAAGCTCCCAGCAGCCAGGCGACGAGCAGGCCGGCGCCGACGACGCACAGGACGGCCGTCCAGCCTTTCCGGCTGCGGCCGGACTCCCGGTTCGGGCGCAGCGCACGGAGCGTCTGCCGGTAAGCCGACTCCCGCTCGAAGAAGAAGCCGATCATCGAAAGCGCGAGCAGCAGGTAGCCGGTGTAGGTGATGCCCACGCCCCAGGGGTCGTGACTCACGGCCAGGATGCTTCCCTGCAGGTCCTCGTCGTAGTCGGCCTGATAGAAGCGGTAGCCGTCGCGCTTGAGGATGTGGTTCATGGAAATCGTCGCGTCCGAGAGTTCCGAAATATAGTCGGCGACATGGCGGGTGCCGGGATCGTACTCGATGCGGAAATCCTTGAGCTCCAGTGAGAACGGAAGTTCCAGCGAGCTGCCGTCCTCCAGTTCGACCGTCGCCGACGGTTCGCCCTTGCGGAGGTGAATACTGCCGCTCTGGCCGCTCAGGTGCGTCACCAGCGCGCCGACCAGGATCAGAACGAAGGCGGCGTGCATCGCCAGCGTGGCCGGGCGTTTGAAGCCGGCCTGGCGGACAAGCAGCGCCAGACCTGAGACGGCCGCGATGGCCCAGAGGGCGAAGAAAACGGGATGATGGTAGATGAGCGCCTGCGCCGTCTCGGCGCCGCGCAGTTTCTCGATCACGGAGGCGGCCATCATCATCGCGATGAGCACCGCCGACGATCCGTAACTCAGAATTTTAAGGGTCTTAAATTGCATCGATGAATTCTACTACTGCGTCGCGGTCTTCCTTGGAGAGGTAGAAGAACTTCTCCGTGGCGCCGTACGCGTCACTGTTCTTGCTATAACCGTGCCACATGATGGCCTCGATCACGTTGCGTGCCCGGTTGTCGTGCAGCCGGTCTTCGGCGCCGGTGTTGGCCTTGGACAGGCCGCGTCCCCAGAGCGGCGTGGTGCGGCACCAGCTGCCGTGGATGCCGTTTTTCATGTAGAGCCGGTGCTGGATCATGTCCGTGTAAGGATAGATCTTCTGGTTCTCGTAGCGCGGCAGCGGCTTGCCGTCCAGGATGGCCGGCTCCCAGTAGTTGTCGTCTTTGGTCTCCCAGGAGGGACGGTGGCAGGTGGCGCAGCCGATCTGCTTGAAGACCTCCTTGCCCCGCTGGACCTCCTTGCGGTTGAGGTCGCGGGCGCGCGGGATCGAGAGCCCGCGGTGCCAGACCATGAAGTTGTAGTACTGGTCGTCACCCATCTCGGGCGAGAAATTGTGCCAGGCGTTGTCGAACTGGTTCGTGGACGGATCCAGCAGGTTCAGCACGGCCTCGGCGATGCCTTCCGGCGTGCCGTCGGCGTAATAAGGCGAGGCCGGGTCGGCCTGGATGGCGGCAATCACTTCGGCGTTCTCCGACATGGCCTTGGCCCAGGCCTTGGTGGTGTAGAGGTACGGACGGTCGCCGCGGCTGACGTTGGTGATGTTCCAGATGGCGTTGGCGCCGGCGCCGTCCTGCAGGGAGGCGCGCGTCATCGCGTAGGTGAAGCGCTTGAGTTTCTTGGTCCCGGCTGGAGCCGGGGTGCCGTCGGCGAACTGCCCTTCGGCGAGCGAGTACCAGGCCGTGGCGGCGAAATCGTTTGCTTCCTTGTCCCAGAACGAAGGGTTCAGTTCCACGAAGCGCGCCTCGGACTGATACTGAGCCTTGATGTCCTCCTCCGGGATGGCGTCGAGCAGGCCCGTGCCGATGATGCCGATGGTCGATTCGAGGCGGAAGGCCACGGCCTGGTTGCCGGTCTCGTACGGTGTCGGATTGGTGTTGAAGGCGCTGCGCGGAATGGTTACTTCCGGATAGATCAGTTCATATTTCTCCCCGTCGGGGAAGGACAGCGGCAGGCCGCTCTCCATCTCGTTGACGGTTAGCCAGTTGATCATAATCTGCTCCTCGTCGATCGGCGGCAGGAAAGGCGCCGTGGCCTTGGTCTGCGGCATGCCGGTCACTTCGGATACATACGGACCGTCATCGCTGTTGGCCCCGTCCACCGGGTGGTAGATGACCAGCAGGTAGCCGTTGCCATAGCCGGCGCGGTAGTACTGCTGACGCTTGCCGTGGCCGTAGCCGGGATGGCAGTCCAGGCAGGACGTGCGCAGGTAGGCCGGGCCAAGGCCCTTGAAGGGGGCGGTGTTGATGGTGAAATTACGTTCGAAGGCCGCCTCGCCGAGGTTGAAGGCGGTCATCAGGCCCTGCTCCGACGTGGCGGGCGTCTCGTCTTCGTAGCAGCCTTCGGTCACGTTGAGGGTCGTGCCCAGCCGTCCGGCGGGGTACCATTCGTCTGCCGTGAAGTTCCCGACATCCTGGCCGACATATTTGGCGTCAGACTCGCGTTTCGGCTCGAAACGGGTCGAGTAGGTATCAGGGCCGCAGCCTGACACGATCAGTGCCAGGCTGCCCCACAGAAGGATCTGTTTGGATAGTTTCATAGATGGAATACGTAATATTATTGGCGCAGGATCCAGTCTGCAGCCTTGTTCAGTTCATCGTCAAGCCCGCTGATGGCATCCATCGCCGTCTGCACGGAGGCATCGGTGTAGATGTCCACGAAGGCGCCCTTCTGCTGGCAGGCTTTCAGGGCGGCGAGCGAAGCGGCGAGCGCGTCCTGGATGGCGCCGGCGCCGGAGTATCCCGCCTCGCGGAAGAAGCTCATCAGCGAGTGCTGCTGGGCGGTCGTGGCGCCGGCGGCACCGTAGAGACTATATTGGATACTGAGAATGTTGTCGATGAAATCCTGGAAAGACTTCTTGCTGTACGGGGACTCGATGTAGTTGATGTCCTCGCCGGAATGCGCGTTGCCCATCTTGACATCGGCCACCTCGGCGCAGATGTTCGAGCAGCCGGCAATCAGGATAGAGGACATGGCGCTCTGCCAGGTGGCGTAAGAGCTGCCGGCGGCAGCGGCCCCCAGCAGGTTCTCGCCGTAGGAGAGGTCGGAACCGGTCACGGTCACAGGGACCTCCAGTTCCTCGCAACGAGCGACATAGGCGTCCGGGGCGTCCGGATTCCAGGACACGCAGAGGCGGTAGCAGTTGTCGCGCAGGTCGCCGGCCACGGCCGCCGCATAGACGAGCTCCTGCTCGCCGGTCACGGTCTTGCCCGCGAAGGCCTCGTGGTCTTCGTTGGCCTTGAGCTGGGCCACCGTCCGGTTTTTGCCGTCGCGGAAGAGGACGAACTCGATGCCGTGGAAGCCGAGCAGCTCCTGGCCCAGTTTGGCGGCGGCGTAGGCGATACCGTCTTCGCCCGCAAGGGCGGCTACTTTCTCGGCATTGGCGAGTTCCGTCGCCAGACCGTCCGCATCGAGCGGCCAGGTGTCGATGTGCGGATCGATTCCAAAGTCGGAAGCGGCGCCGAAGAGGAAGGCCTCGGACTCCTCCCAGCTCTGGCGGGCCTGGAGGAACTTGGCGCAGATGGCGTCGATCTGACCCTGGGTCAGCTGGTCCACGCCTTTTTCCGCGGCAGCGGAGAGCAGATCATACAGTTCGCCGGTCTCGCGGGCCAGGTCGCCGTAGGTGGCGTAGATCACGTTCGGAACGTACTGTTCCGCAATTTTCTTCATTTCCTGCTCGTTGGCGGTCAGGCCTCCGAGCTGGTTGTTCTTCTCGCCGCAGGCGACGGCGGCGAAGCAGAGAGCGAGAATAAGGAATTTTTTCATATGGATATTTTTTAACATTTATCGGGTGAAGAATCCCATGTAGGCGATTCCGATTGAGACGGACGGCTCGTTGTTGTACTGGGCCGGCAGGAAACGGTGTGCGTATTCCGCCTTTACGGCAATCTGCGGGATGGGCAGCCAGTTGAGGCCGACGGCGATGCGATGCCGGTTCGTATAGGGGTAGTCCGGCTGGTCGGCGGCCGGGATGTACGAGTCGTAGTATTCGTAGCGGCCGAAGAGGTAGAACTTCTGCTCCGCCCCGGTGCGGAAGAGGTGCAGGATGTCATAGCCGGCTTCCATGCCCGCCGCGACGGCGTTCTGGCCTACCGGTGTCTTGCGGTAAGGGGCGTTGTTGGAGCTGAGGTTGCGCTTGACCGTGCTGATGGTGGCCGCGTCGCTGACGAAGCCCCAGTCGGCATTGCCGCGCACGGTCAGGTACTTGCCCGTGTAGGCGAAGTCGAACGCGCCGATCAGCGTGTGTCCCTTGACATCCGCGTAGCGCGTATTCCACATGTCGTTCGGGTAGGAGTTGTGCATGCCCTGGCCGTAGAAAGCGCTCAGGCTGAGACGCAGGTCCCGGACGGAATAATTGTCGATGCGCGCCGCGAATCCCAGGCGGTTGGCCACCTTGAACTCGTAGGGCGAGCCCGCACCGTGCTTCACGAAATTGTCGCGGTCGTACATGAAGGCATCCAGGCCGGCGACGACGAGCGCTTCGTAGCGCCAGTCGCCGGCGCGTCCCCACAGGCTGACGCCGGTGTCGTGCCAGGTGGAAGGGAGGATGGTGAATTCGCCCTCCGGGCGGTAAACCGTGAAGAAATTGAGCGGCTCATGCGCATTGTTCAATCCGCCCACCGGCACCACGATGTGGCCGATGCGGACGTTGAACTGCGGGGCGAAGCTCTTCTGGATCCAGAATTGCTCCAGCTCCACCTCGCCGCCTTTCTCGATCTCGGTCTCCCATTCCCCGGCTTCTGTATATTCCTTCTCCACGGCGGAGCCGGTGCCGGTATGCTCGAACTCGATCTCCGTCTGCAGGGTCCAGCCCTTGCCGAAGTCGTAGCCGAGATAGATCACGGCGTGCGGGATGTCAAAGCGGCCGTGCGACGGATCATTCTTATAGTCAGCGGGATGTGAGTAGCGATAGACGTTGTCACTGTAGAAATTGCGGGTCAAGGCTACTTCACCGTAGCCCCCGACGGTCAGGCGGCCGCTCCGCTCCGGAGCCACCTGCGCGGACAGCGACGTTCCCGCGAGCAGGGCTCCCAATACAACCAATACACAGCTTTTCATTTCCAAACTAACCGAAAAGGCGCTGCAAAGTTACCGCCGTCCGTCCGTCCGGTCAATCCCATCATTTGGTGAAAAGTGCGACACAGGCCGTATCCTCATTTATGGGGATACGGCCTGTGTAACGTGCTGTCCGTGTTGTTATTGCTTCGGCGCCCAGCGACCTCCGTCCTTGACGAGCCCCTCGATGGCGGCATTCAGCTCACTCGCGTGCAGCAGCTCATGGACGTCGAGATGAAGGCGGAAGCGCCAGTGATTGTGCGGGTCGGCGGGCTGGTTGATGCGTTCGGCGTTCCGGTCGGGGCGGCGCAGGCCCGTGTCCAGGGCCAGCCAGTCCTGCAGCGGGAAGATGGCGAGCATCGAGGGCGAATTCAGCAGCCCGGCCAGCGTGCGCTTCACCTCCCAGGGTTCCGGATCCTGCTCAGAAGACATGCGCAGCGTCGGAAAGTCATGGCTGGAACTTGCGCAGACGGACAGGTATTTCCACTCTCCGTTGCCATCCCACCCGAGCATCCTCAGCGAGAGGATCTTCTCGTGATCCATCACGCCCGGGACGCAGTCCGGCACCATGCCGAGATCCTCGCCGCAGGCAAGCATGCCCGTGGCGCCCAGCAGTTCGGGGAGCTTGCGCTCCGCGTTGCGGCGCCAGAACTCGTCGTGGCGGTGGTAGAAGAAATCATTGTAGAGCGCGCCGAAGCGCTCCTGCTGCCACTGCGGCAGGGTCGCGGAGGCTGGTGCGATCAGCGGCTGGTACTTGCCCGGATGACGCGGGTCCGGGTGGAACAAGCCCTCTATGGGGAGGTGCATTGCGTAGATCTCCTCCGGCGAATACGGCAGGGCAGGGTTGAAGTGGCCCATCTGCCCGGATGAGAACTCCTTCGGAATCTCCCAGATTCGGAAGAAACCGAGGATGTGGTCGATGCGGAACGCGTCGAAGAAACGGCTCATCTTGCGCAGGCGCGCCTTCCACCAGGCGAAGTCGTCCTTCGCCATCTCCTCCCAGTTGTAGGTCGGGAAGCCCCAGTTCTGCCCATCCGTGCTGAAGAAGTCGGGCGGGGCGCCCGTCGAGGAGTCCAGGTTGAAGAGTTCCGGATGCCAGAAGGCCTCGGCGCTGTCGGCGCTCACGCCGATGGGCAGGTCGCCCTTGAGCGCAACGCCCCGGGAGCGCGCGTAGTCCGCTTCCTCGCTGAACTGCTTGTCCAGATGGTACTGCATCCAGCAATAGTATTCGGGCTCGCGCTTGTCGCGCCGGGCGCAGAATTCCGCGTATTCCGGCAGCCATCCCTCATTCTCCTTGATGAATTTCTTGCAGGCCGCGGAAGCGAGGTCCTTGGCGCCATGCTCCTCGAAGGCCTGGCGGATGTAGGCCATCTTGGCCTTGAAGACTTTCGGGTAATCGATCTCCGGCAGCGCGTTCAGCTCGGCCTGCTTGCGCTTGAAGGCGGCGTCGGCCTTGATGCCGAGGTCCTGCAGGTGGATGTAGAGCGGGTGCAGCGCGAAGGTCGAGACGGGGCTGTAAGGGTAGGAATCCTCCCAGCCGCCCTTGCGGGTGGTGTCGTTGACCGGCAGCAGCTGCAGGAGGCACTGCCCCGTGGCGGCCGCCCAGTTCACCAGGGGCCGCAGGTCGCGGAATTCGCCGATGCCGAAATCATCAGCCGTACGCAGGGAAAAGACCGGGATGGCCGTGCCCGCTCCGCGGAAACCGGGCCGGTCGAACATCGCGGCCTGGTGCTCGCGCGGGAAGGGGCAGCCCTCGATCGGACAGTCGATCCAGCGGTCTTCGATCACGCGGGCGGCCTTGGCGCTGTGGTGGCTCCACTCGGTGCGGATGATCAGGCCGTCGCGCATCACCACGTACGTGTAATCTTTGAGCGCCGCGGCGGGGCAGTCCTTGACGGACACACTCCAGATCGCGCCCTCGCCCCACTCCATGGGGTATTTCTTATCCAAAAGAACCAGCGCGAGGCTCTCGCCCCACGCCGTCCGGTATTCTATTTTGAAGCTTACAGTCATGTTATTTTGATGGAAGGTTGTTCATTGCAGGAAAACAGCAGAAGCGAACGCGCCCAGGGTGACGGAACCCTCCGAGAGGGTTACGGTCCCGTTGGACACGATCAATTTGTCCGTAGCGAAGCCGGAGAGCCGGAGTACCGGCGTGCCGTTGCCAAAGTTATGGACCACCAGCACCGTCTGATCTTTGTAGACCATTTTCCAGACCGCCACGGCAGAATTGGGCGAAGCGACAGCTTCGATTTCTCCCAGCGCAAGGGCCTTCCAGGCGCTGCGGGCCTGGGCGAAATCGCGGTAAACACGCAAAACCGAGGCGTTGTCCTGCTCTTGCGCCTCTACGCTGATCTCTTCGGAGAGCATCGCGTGGTCTATTTTGCCTTGTAAGGCGCCGAACGCGGCAGAGCCAGTGCGTGTCCACTTGATCGGTGTACGGACATATTCTTTGCCGTGCTGCGTTTTGCCCCAGTAGCCAAGCTCCTCGCCCTGGTAGATGTAGGGCTTTCCCGGCGAGGTCAGAAGCACGGCAGCGGCCAGTTTCTCATTTTCCAGGTTCCGGTCGAGGGCATCAGCGGCGCGGTCCTCGTTGTGGTCGGTGAGCAAGATGGCATCGATGAAGTCGCTGCGTTGCCGACGGAACTGTTCGCGGAACTGCTTCAAAGCGACGGCGAAATCTTTCCCCTGTTTGCTGTGGATGCTCTCCTTGAGGGTTTGCCAGAAGAAATGATTGAAGATGGACGGCACGCCTTCGTAATAGGGCGCTATCTTTTCCTCCAGGTCCGTTTGGATGTCCGCTACGATATAGAAGTCCCCCGGGTTGCCATAGTTCTTATAGCTGGAATAGCAGCGGTTGTACCATTCTTTCAGGAGCGCCACGTTGTCGTCCGTATGGTTCTGGTAAATCCAGTTGGCGGAGTCGATGCGCAGGCCGGAAACCCCCATCCTGATCCATTTGTCTGCGGCGGCCGCCAGATCCTTGAAAAGGTTTGACGACGGTGCTGCTTTAGCCGGGCCATAGTCGAAGTCGGGCATCGAACGATCGAAGGTGGCGAAGTAATAGCCGTTGCCTTGGGGCAGTTGGTACCAGTTGCCAGAACCGCCGTTATCGTAGCTGCCGGGCGTGTCGGAGATGACATAATAGGCCCCGTAAAGGCCGTCGGGGTTGGAGCAAGCCTGCTTGAACCAGACATGATCACTGCCGGAGTGGTTCAGGACGAAGTCCAGGTAAATCCCGATATTCCGTTGTTTTGCTTTGTCGACCAGGTCCTGGAAATTGGCTTCAGAACCGAACCTGGGATTGATGGCGCTGTAATCCGTAACATCGTAGCCATGATACGACATGGCCTGGAAGATGGGTGAGAGCAGGAGGGCTGTCACGCCGAGGCTGTCGAAGTAGTCGAGGTGTTGCGTCACACCCCTGAAGTCGCCCCAGCCGTCGCCATCGCTGTCGGCAAAACTATAGACGTTCAGCTGGTAGGTGGTACCGGCGAGTTTCTCTCCGGAAGCCAGAGATCTCCATGCGTAGCTGCCTCCTCCGGGGATGACTCCCTCGTCGTTGACTCTCTCGCAAGAGAAGAGGCAGGCGGCCGCCAGCGCCAGGCCGGCGATGGTGCGGAAACGGTTCATATTAAAGTTTGTAGTACGATCCCAGGATGGCTGCGAACCAACTGGGCGGCAGGAGCTTCTTGAGCGTCACGGAGAGGCGCTGCTCCAGCGTGGAGATGATGTAGTGGTAGCGCGGGTGCTTCTTGCGGACGATCCTGGCGACCTTGCCCGCCAGGTATTCGGGTTTCAGCCCCGTGGTCTCATCCTTCTCGATGCTCGCGAGGGACTTCGCGTAAGTCTGGTAAATCTCGTAGGCCCTGGGATCGGCCACGCTCTTGCGCTGTGCCGTGAAGGAGGTGGCGAAGTCGCCGGGTTCGATTACCACGACCTGGATGCCGAAGGCCTTCGTCTCCAGGCGCAGGGCCTCGCAGTAGCCCTCGATGGCGAACTTCGACGCAGAGTAAAGCCCCTGGAAAGGAAGTCCCATCAAGCCGCCGATCGAGCTGAAACAAAGGATCTTTCCCCCACCCTGCTGCCGCATCACGGGCAGCACGTAGTGCAGGAAACGGACCATCCCCATCCAGTTCACGTCCATTTGGCGCTCCGCATCCTCCAGTGAGGAGAATTCCAGCGGCCCGCCGATGCCCATGCCGGCATTGTTGATAAACACGTCGATGCGGCCTTCGGCCTCGACGACCTGCTTCACCGCCGCCTCACACTCCTCTGCACGCTGGGCGTCAGCCTGGATGTACGTGACACCGGGCAGCCGGTCCGTCGCCTTGCGGTGCGTGCCATAGACCTTGTGGCCGTCGGCGTTGAGCCGGGCGGCCATCGCCTTGCCGAAGCCGGAGGTGATGCCGGTGATGAGGATGACCATGGAAAATTATTTGATGATGTCGAGTTCGCGGAAGATCTTCGAGAGCTTCTCGACGGCCTCGTCCACCTGCTCGGTGGTGTGGGTGGCCATCAGCGCGAAACGGATCAGCACGTCGTTCTCCGGCACGGCCGGGGCGATCACCGGGGTGATGAACACGCCGGCCTTGTAGGCCATGGGGACGATGGTCATCGCCTTGATGGTGTCGCGCACGAAGAGCGGGATGATCGGGCTCTGGGTGTGGCCGGTGTCGAAACCCGCGTTCTTGAAGGCCTCCTGCGCGTAGCGCGTGACCTTCCAGAGGTTCTCGCGGCGCTCCGGCTCTTCGATCATGATATCCAGGGCCTTGCTGGCGTCGCCGGCGATGAAGCCGCCCAGCGAGCCGAAGCTCTTGGAGAAGGTGCCCATGATGAGGTCGGTCTCCTTGGTCAGGCCGAAGTGGCTGGCGGTGCCGGAGCCGTTCTCGCCGATCACGCCGAGGCCGTGGGCGTCGTCCACCATCACGGAAGCCTTGTATTTCTTGGCCAGCCGAACGATGTCGGGCAGCGGGGCGATGTCGCCTTCCATCGAATACACGCCGTCCACCACGATGAGTTTCGGGGCGTTGCGCGGGGTAAGCCAGAGCTTCTTCTCGAGGTCGCTCATATCGTTGTGGCGGAACTTGCGCACTTCGCTGAAACTCAGGCGGCTGCCGTCGATGATGCAGGCATGGTCCAGGGCGTCCAGGAAGATGAAGCCGCCGCGGAAACCGAGGCAACCCACGACGCCCAGGTTCACCTGGAAGCCGGTGCTGTAGGTTACGGCCGCTTCCTTGCCCACGAACTTCGCCAGCTTCGCCTCCAGCTCCTCGTGAATGTCGAGGGTGCCGTTGAGGAAGCGGCTGCCGGAGCAGCTGGTACCGTATTTTTCTATTGCTTTGATGGCGGCCTCCTTGAGGCGGGGGTCGTCGGAAAGTCCGAGATAGGAGTTGGAGCCGAACATCAGGACCTTGCTGCCGTCAGCCATGGTGACGATCGGATCCTGACCGGAGGAAATGGGACGGTAGTAGGGATAGATTCCGTTGGCCCTTGCCTCGACTGCACGCTTATCTTTGCTGCAGAGCTCGTTTAAAATTTTTTTCATTCGTACGGTTCTATTTTAGTACAACATGCAAATATACACATTTTCTCCATATTATTTCATCGCGGCGGCCACGAGCGCGGCGGTGGACCAGGCGGCCTGGAGGTTGAATCCGCCCGTGACGGCATCCAGGTCCAGGACCTCTCCGGCGAAGAAGAGTCCGGGGCGGGTTTTCGATTCGAGCGTATTCAGGTTTACGCCCGACAGCGCCACGCCGCCGCAGGTGACGAATTCCTCCTTGAAGCGGGCGCGGCCGGCGACGGGGTAGGCGTCGGCCGTGAGGGTGGCGGCCAGGCGCGCGGCGCCCTTGCTGCCGAGTTCAGCCCAGCGCAGGTCCTCCCGCAGCCCGGCACGTCCCAGCAGGTGCCGCCACAGCCGGGCGGTCAGGCCCGCCGGAGGCGTTCCGGAGGCTTGTTTGCGGGGGTTCGCCGCGGCGGTCGCGGCGATCCATTCGCGGGCGGCCGCTTCGGGGGCGTCCAGCCAACCTATGAGCAGCGTGCCCGTGTAGCCGTTCTCCGCCAGGTGGCGGGCGGCGTAGGAAGACAGGCGCAGCGTCGCGGGGCCGCTCACGCCCCAGTCGGTCAGCAGGAGGGTGCCCGCTGCGCGGAATCTGGTTCCGGCCAGGGCCAGCGACGCCTGCTCTACGACCGTGCCCATCAGGGCGCGAAGAGCCTCGTCGGGAATCTTCAGGGTGAAGAGCGACGGCACGCAGGGCGTCACTTCGACGCCCGCCGGCAGCAGCCGTTCCAGCTTTTCGCGGGAGCTACCGCCCGTGGTTACCACGATGCGGTCCGCGTCCAGGTCCTCGACCCGCTCGACGGGCGTGTTGAGCCGGACGCGTACGCCCACATCCCGCAGGCAGCGCTCCAGCGTGCGGACAATCTGCATCGCGTCCTGGCTGACGGGGAAGACGCACTGGTCCTCCTGGATCGTCAGCCGGACCCCTTCCGCCTCGAACCAGCGCATCGTGTCCTCGTGGCTGAAGGCCGCCAGGGCGCGCCGCATCAGCTGTTCGCCGCGCGGGTAGACCTCGCCGAGGCGATGCACGTCGCGGAAAGAATTTGTGAGATTACACCGGCCTCCGCCGGTCACGGCCACCTTGGACAGGAGCTTCGGCCCTGCTTCGTAGACCGTCACCTCGGCGTCCGGCAGACGGCGCTTCAGGCCGATGGCGCAAAAGCACCCGGCCGCTCCGCCGCCGATGATGGCAATTCTCATTTTTCGTAGGAAGCTTCGTTGCCGGGAGACTCCTCCACCTCGACCTTGTAGCACTGCGGGATCTGGTCGCAGATCCAGCGGGCGAGGTTCTCGGTGGTGGGGTTGAAGGGCAGAACCTCGTTGAGGTCGCGGTGGTCCAGCGCTCCGCAGATGCGGTGCTCGATGTCGCAGAAGTCGACCACCATCCCGTCGGCGTCCAGCTCCTCGGCCGCGCAGTAGACGGTGATTTTCCAGTTGTGGCCGTGGTCGGGCTCCACCTGCGTACCGCCGGCGAAGGAAATACGGTGGCTCGCCGCCACTTCCATGGTTTTCTTGACCCTATACATTGCCGCTCTTGTCGATGTAGCTCAGGAACTCGTTACGCGTCTGCGCGTTGGTGCGGAAGGAGCCGGTGAGGTAGGTCGATGTCATCACGCCGCTCTTGCGCACGCCGCGGCTCTCTTTGCACATGTGCCGTCCGCGCATCATCAGCGCCATGCCCAGCGGCGGATTTTCCGTCCCGAGCGCCTCGGTCAGCATCTCCACGACGTCATGCACCAGGCGCTCCTGGACCTGCAGCCGGGCGGCGCAGTAGTCCACCACGCGCCCGATCTTGCTCAGTCCCAGAATGCGGCCTTTCGGATTGGGCAGATAGGCGAACCAGTAGTCGCCGAAGAAAGTGCGGCAGTGGTGCTCGCACACGGAGTAGAAGGGGCCGCAGTCCACGACCATGTCGTCATAGATGATGCCGTCCTGCCCGTTGGGGAAGGTCGTCACTTTGGGGGCCTGGGCGGGGTCGTAGCCGCGGAACATCTCGCGGAACATCCGGATCATCCGGTCCGGGGTGTCCTGCAGACCCGTGCGCGTCGGGTCATCTCCGATGTATTCCAGCAGTTCGCGGATATGCTGTCTGGCTTGTTCTTCCGTTATCATAATTCGTACGTTGCAGTGTTGTCTTCCGTCTCCTTGACGACGACTTTGTAACAGTCCGGAATCTGTTCGCAGATCCAGCGGGCGAGGTTCTCCGCGGTGGGGTTGAAGGGCAGGACCTCGTTGAGGTTGCGGTGGTCGAGCCGGTCGGTCACGCGCTCCTTGATGGTCTTGAAGTCCACCACCATCCCGTTCACGTCAAGGTCCCTGGACTTGCAGAAGACCTCGATTTCGTAATTGTGTCCGTGCGGCCGGGCGCATTTCGTGGGGTAGTCCACCTCCAGGTGGTGGCTCGCCGCGATGCGGATTTTCTTGGAGACATAGAACATGGTGCCGCAAAGATAGAAAAATTGCTGCAAAATGAGTAACTTGCGCGAACAAGATAAACGGTCATGGACACAATCAGGGTCATCAATCTGGAAGACTATGTTCTCACCGGCGGAGGGCGCTGGGGGGAAAGCTTCAACCATCGGGAGAATCCCGATGTCATGATGAAGCTGTACGCTCTGGAGCAGAAGCAAATGGCGCTTGACGAGTATGACCGGGCCCGGAAAGTCTACGCGCTCGGGATCCCGACACCGGAACCGGGCGAGCTCGTCACGTCGCCGGACGGTCGCATGGGGTTGATTTTCAGGCGGATGCCGGACAAGAAATCCTTTGCCCGGGCCGTCGGGGAGAACCCGGAGGCGGCCGAAGAACTTGCCTCCCGTTTTGCCTCCATGTGCAAGGGGCTCCACGCAACAGTCGTTCCTGCGGGGATGTTCCCTTCAGCCCGGGAGACCTACCGCGGCATCGTCAAGGATTCTCCCTTCCTGCCCGATGAATCCAAGGACAGGATCCTCCGCTTCATTGACAGGGTTCCTGAATCCTGCACGGCCCTTCATGGTGACATGCACTTCGGAAATGCGATCTTCTCGGGAGACAAGGCCTGGTTCATCGACCTGGGGGAATTCGGGCAGGGAAATCCGATGTTTGACTTCGGCATGGCCATGATCTCCATGAGTCTGCTCCGTGAAGAAGTCATGAAGGAAATGTACCATACGGACAAACCCACCTCCCTGCGGTTCTGGCACGCTTTCCTGAAGGCGTATTTCGGCCAGGACTGCCGGATCGATGAAATCGAAGAGGAGATCAGGCCCTTCGTCGCCATTCGTGCCCTCTATATGCAGTCGCTGGAGGGCCGCATTGTTCCCCCGTTCCAGAAATGGGTCCTCGACGCGCTCGCGATGGGCAGCTTCGAGGCATAATCCGCTATTTTCGTTTCACCCCCCGGACGGCTTCTGCTTCGAGGGGGTTGTCCGGCCAGGCATGCTTGGGATAGCGCCGGCGCAGCTCTTTGCGGACCTCAAAATAAGTTCCGCTCCAGAAGCTGCGCAGGTCGGCGGTCAGCTGGACGGGTTTGTACCCGGGGGAGAGCAGTTCCATCAGGACGGGCCGCCGGCCATCGTCCACGCGGGGCGTATCCAGCAGGCCGAAGCACTCCTGCAGGCGGACGCGCAGGACGGGAGCTTCGGCGCCCTGGCGATATTCCACGCGGATGTGGCTGCCGGTCGGTACGGCGATGTGCGCGGGCGCAAGACGTTCGACGGCCTGCTGCTGCGCGTAATCGAGCAGGGTCCAGAGGGCCGCGCAGAGGTCGATCTTCTTCAATTCTGCGACGGTGGTGGCGCGGCCCACGAAAGGCGGCAGCCAGTCCGGGGCGCTCTGCAGCACGGCCTCCGTGGACAGGTCCGGCAGCGCCAGTTCCGGGTGCCACGCGGCCACGGCCGCGACCCGTCGCTGGAGATTTCCGACTTCGTCCGAGAAATCGAGCATGGCCGTCCCCTCTTTCTGCGCCGCTTCGCAGATGACCTGCGTCAGCTGCTCCCGGACGCCCTCCGAAAGGGGCCTGGCGTCCACCAGCAGGGTGCCGATGCGGCGTTCGCGACGGGCGAGCGCGGCGCCGGCCTTGCTGTCCCAGACCACGCGGTCGCGCGTTCGGATCAGCTCCGGCAGGTCTTCGGGATCCACCGGGGCTGCCAGGAAGATGCGACCTTCGCCGCCGGGCCGGACGCTCAGCGAGGCCACGGCGAGCCATTCGCAGGCGGACAGCGCATCTTCCGGCGCCACCGCCGCGCGCTCGCCCGTCGCGAGCTGGAAATGGCCCCGCCCTTCGGGCAATGCTTTCGCCACCCGCTCGGGGTACGCCGCCGCCAGCAGTCTTCCGACCAGATAATAGTCATTCCGGGCTTGACCCGGAATCTCTTCATCTCGGTGCCGATTTTGGCTGTTTTTGGCGCCGAGGCCGGTTTCAAAAGTGGGGTCGGTGCCGTTTTTGGCCGTTTTCGGCGCCGACTTTTCGGCCAGCGCGCGGTACTGCTCCGCCATCTGGACGATGCGGCCCCAGCGGCCGCTGCGGCCGGCGCGGCGCAGGGCGTCGAGGCGCGTGGTCAGCGCGGCGTCGTGGTCGTTGGCCGCCAGCGGATCCCGTTCTTCCAGCAGTGCGGCCATCTCCGCCGCCAATTCCTTTTCCGGCCCAGCTGCGAGGAGCATTTGGGCGATGCGGGGATGGCAGGGCAGGGCGGCGAGGGAGCGGCCGTGCGGTGTGATGCGCCCGGCATCGTCCAGGGCGCCCAGCAGGCTGAGCAGTTGCGTCGCCTGGGCTACGTGCGTAGCTGGCGGCGGGGTCAGCCAGGGGAGCGCTGCCAACTGGCTCTCTCCCCACGCTGCGGCGTCCAGCGCCGTCCCCGCGAGATCCGCTTCGAGGATCTCCGGGACGCGTGTTGCGGCCATCCTGGCCTGCGTGGCGGGGCTCCAGAGCCGGTAGCAGATGCCCGGCGCCACCCGACCCGCCCGGCCGCTGCGCTGGTCGGCCATGTCGCGGCTGATGCGCACCGTCTCCAGGCGGCTCAGGGCGTTCTGCGGGTCGAAGACCAGCCGTCGGCAGAAGCCGCCGTCCACGACCACCCGCACACCCTCGATGGTCAGCGAGGTCTCGGCGATGGGCGTCGCCAGCACCACCTTCCGGCTTCCGGCCGGGCTCGGGGCGATGGCCGCCCGCTGCTGTTCCGGCGACAGCAGGCCGTAAAGCGGATATACTTCTATGTTATCTTTCCCGGCAATTCTGTCATTCCCGGCTTGACCGGGAATCTCCCCGACCCGGCCACCGAGTCCGTCCAGCAATTCCGCGCAGCGGCGGATCTCCCCCTCGCCGGGCAGGAACGCCAGCACGTCGCCATCGTGCTCCCGAAGCGCCACCCGCACCCAGTGCGCCACGCGTTCCGCCACGTTCTCGGCCGTGGCCTCCTCCGGCGTATGCTTGATTTCCACCGGGAACATCCGCCCCGCGCTCTCGATGAGCGGGGCGTCCAGCGCCCGGCACAGCACCTCCGTGTCGATGGTCGCCGACATCAGCAGGATGCGCAGGTCCGGCCGCAGCAGCGCCTGCGCCTCGCGGGTCAGCGCCAGGGCCACGTCGCTCTGCAGGCTCCGTTCGTGAAATTCGTCAAAAATGACGACCCCGACGCCCTCCAGGGCCGGGTCGTCCACCAGCATCCGCGTCAGGATGCCTTCGGTCAGCACCTCGATCCGCGTTGCTGCGCTCACGCGGCTCTCGAAGCGGATCCGGTAGCCGACCGTTCGGCCGACCGGCTCGCCCAGCAGCGCGGCCATGCGCTCTGCGATCTGCCGCGCTGCGATCCGCCGCGGTTCCAACACCAAGATCTTTGTATCAGGGGCAAAAAGGGGTGTATTTGCCCCTTGCACAGTGAAAATTGATTTGTCAGGGGCAAATAATGGTGTTTCTGCCCCTGGCAGAGAATCGGGATGGCTGCCATACAAGATGGTCAGGGGCAGGACGGTCGACTTGCCGGCCCCCGGCGGCGCCGTAACCACCAGACGCGGCGAGACCGCCAGCGCCTCATTCACGGCGCCGGCGATCTCCATCACAGGCAGGTCGACCGAAATCATACACACAAAGGTACGGAATAATCTCCATCCTCAAAAATGACCACCAGTGAGGACGGAAGTCGGTTCTCCCGGGGTTTGTCTAGTCCTGAAATAGGTTTACCGACATTGATTATTAAATAGATCGGACAACGACGTCCTGATATCGGTTTACATCGATGACGCGAAGATAGTCAT
>CADAND010000013.1 GCA_902789245.1 uncultured Bacteroidia bacterium | reverse complement strand
CTGCCGGGATGCAGTCTACGCCTTCAAGATGTCCTGGCCGGTGATGATCGCAGCGCCCTGGCGGCCGGATTTCGCAAGACGGATCATGGCTGCGGCGACGGCTTCGGTGGGCATGGGGGCAAGACTGCGCAAGATGCCGATGGCATTGAGCGCCTTCAGCACCGCGACCCCGGCCTTTTCACCGAAGCGGTCGCTTCCCTTCCGGATCAGGGACGTTGGCCGGAGAATATAGCAGCCGGGGAAACCCAGTTCCCGGACGGCATCATCCAGAGTGCCCTTCATGCGGGTATAGAAAACCTTGGACTCCGCGCTGGCACCCACGGAGGAGACCAGCACATACGTCGGCACACCGTTTTCACGCGCCGCCCTGGCGGCATTGTACTGATAGGTGTAATCAACCTTCCACTGGGCCTCCTGGCTGCCTGCAGCCTTGATGGTGGTGCCCAGCGCCGAGAGCAGGACGTCGCCGACGAGCTGGTCGGCCCACAGCTCCGGATGGTCGAAGTCCACGACGTGGGTGACGAGTTTGGCCGATGAAACACGCACCTCCTTCCGGACGAAGATGTCCACACGTTCCACAGAATTGTCCTTGAGCAGAAGATCCACAAGGTCTTTGCCGATGGCGCCCGTTGCGCCCAGTACCAATGCTTTCATAGTCACAAATATATGGAGTTTTTAATTATCTTTGCGCAAGCAACGATTTGAAAATGGAACTTATAGATGCAATCAAGGCACGGCATTCCGTGCGAAAATACAGCGAGCAGCCTATTGAAACGGCGAAAGTCGACATCCTGAAGGACGCTGTCGGGCGCATCAACGCCCAGGCCGGCCTGAATATCCAGCTGGTCCTGGACGAGCCTAAGGCCTTCTCCACCGGCATGTGGAAGTACGGCCAGTTTTCCGGCGTGCGGAACTACTTCGTGATGGCCGCGCCCAAGGACAGGGAAACCGAGGAGAAAATCGGCTATTTCGGCGAAGAACTGGTTCTGCTCGCGCAGACACTGGGACTGAATAGCTGCTGGGTGGGGCTGACCTACAAGAAAATACCCGGCACATTTACCCTGCGCGAGGGTGACGTGGTTCATTGCGTCATCGCCCTCGGCTATGGGGCCACCCCGGGCACACAGCACCCGCAGAAGGCGGCGGAGAACTTCTACGAATGCGAGGGCATCCCTCCCCAGTGGTTCAAAGACGGACTTGATGCGGCCCTGCTCGCCCCCACGGCCGTCAACCAGCAGAAGTTCAAATTCATCCTGCACCCCGGGAACGTGGTGGAAGCGAGGACTTCGTTCTCCATGGCGGGGTATGTGAACATCGATCTGGGCATCGTGAAGTATCACTTTGAAATCGGCGCCGGAAAAGAACATTTCAGCTGGAAATAACCCTTCACAAGTATATTACAACAATACAACTAACTGATTTATGGACGATTACCAGAAAATAGAATTGAGCGACTACGTGCGCTCCGGAGAGGGCGGAACCGCCGTATCCTATACCCACAAAACGCGCAACACGCTGGCTAAACTCTACAATCCCGGATTTGAAGCGGACAGGGCCAAGGCCGAATACCACACGGCGCGCACGGTCTTCGAGATGGGCCTCCCGACGCCCGAACCCCTGCGGCTCGTCACGGACGGAGAGCGCTACGGGGCGGAATATGAGCTGGTGCCGGGAAAGCGCTCCTTCACGCGCATCATCTCCGAGGAGCCCGAACGTCTGGAAGAAATCTCCCTCACTTTTGCCGGCTGGGCCAAGAAGCTTCACGCTACGCCGGTGGCGCCCGGCCAGCTTCGCTCCTACAAGGAAGCCCTCACCCGTTTCTACCAGGAGAAGAAGCTGGTCACGGAAACGTTCAAACAGAGGGCCCTGGCCTTCCTGGAGACGGTTCCGGACACCCCCACCTGCCTGCACGGAGACCTCCAGATCGGCAATATCATCACCGACGGGGAGCGCACGCTGTGGATCGACGTGGGTGAGTTCAGCCACGGCACCCCGGAATGGGATCTGAGCATCATGTGGATCATGGGCCAAAGAATGAGCGAAGAACGCGCCCGGACGTTGTTCCACATTACTCCGGAGCAGATGAAAGCACACTGGAACTACTTCCTGCCGGCCTATCTGGGCACGTCGGACCCCCGGATCCTCGGGGAATACACCCAGCGGCTGGTCCCCTACTATGCCGTCAAGGTGCCCTATGTCTATGACATGGCCTACCATTGCGCCCTGCCGGAAGACGCCTTCCGGCGGATAGAACAGTTTCTGGAGCAGGCCGTTCCAAAAGAATAAACGTCCGAGTGAACTTTACGCCGTCTCCAGGATCCGGGCGATCCAGGATTTCAGGAAGGCGACAAGATCCGGGTTGTCAGGGGCGTGGAGATGGAACGTGCGGATGACGTCCAGCACCGCATAGGGCAGGAGTTCGCGATTGAGCTTTTCGATGTCGTCCCGCCCCGTATAGGCGCGGGCGAAGGCGTCCCAGAACGCGAGCATCTGCTCGCGGGTCATGTGTGTCAGGTCCTGCACCTGCGGGATGACGCTGTCCTCCACCATCATCTTGTAGAGGTGCGCCAGGTCCATCATGTACCAGCCCTGCGCCAGCCAGCCCAGGTCGATCCAATAATACTTTCCTTCCGCAAGGAGCAGGTTGCCCGGCTGGAAGTCGCCATGCAGGCAGGTCCGCTCGTCCGGCATGGCCAGCACCTTCTCTTTCAGCAGCGCCCGCTGCGCCTCCGTGACCAGGACCGAATCCGCCAGCGCGGTCAGCAGCAGCTCTTTCATGCAAGGAACACTGCCGCTCGTCCCGATAGTCGTGGCATGCAGCGCATGTCCGTATTCGGCCATGCGGGCGGCCAGTTCCGGGATGCGCTCCGGCTGGTCGGCGCACAGGCGGGCGAAGGATTTCTTGCCCGCGACAATCTGGCAGAGGTACCCGTGATCCTCTCCATCCCGCACGATCTCATACACCTGCGGGGTCGGGAGGCCGATCTCATAGGCCGTCTTCGCGGCGCGGAATTCCTGCTCAACTTTGCCGGCGGCGCCCATTTCCCGACGGACCAGCTTCAGCATGACGCCAGGATGCGCATCGGACACGAAGGCCTGCCCATTGTAGCCTTCGCCCACCTGGGTCCATTCACTGAGGTCGATTTGCGGATACCGGCTCATACTTAATCAGCTCAGTCGAGCGTCTTGTCGATGGTGAAGCGGACGATCTTGCGAGAGGTGTTCTTCTGGAACTCGACGTCCCGGAGCTTGACCCGCTTGATGATCTTGTAGGGCGGCAGCTTGGCGTTGAGTTTCTTGATCTGCTCCTCGAAATAGGCCTGGGGATCCTGGACACCCAGCGCCTGGATGGCGTCGGCGTCCGGGAAGATCTCGGCGACGATGGTCTCCTTGTCCTTGTTCACGCGGCTCTCGCCGGCATAGACCACCACTTCCGCCACGCCCCCGATTTTCTGGATATCCGCTTCCAGCTCCTCCGGATAGACGTTCTTGCCGTTGGACAGGATGATCAGGTTCTTCTTGCGGCCGGTGATGTAGATCCAGCCTTCCTCGTCCAGGCGGCCGTAGTCGCCGGTATGGAAGAAGCCGTCCTTGTCGAAAGCCTCGGCCGTGGCCTCGGGGTTGTTGTAGTAGCCGAGCATGACGTTGGGGCCCTTGACGCAGATCTCGCCTTCGCCGTTGGCATCCGGCGCGTCGATCTTGACGCGGCAGGCCATGATGGGCAGGCCCACGCTGCCGGGCTTCTGGTATTTGTTGCGATTCGCCGAAATCAGCGGCGAGCACTCAGTAATGCCGTAGCCGTTGAGCACGGTGATGCCGATGGCATCGAAGGTGCGAATGATGTCCTCATCCAACTTGGCGCCGCCGCAGATGACGAGCTCCAGTTTGCCGCCGAACGGCTCCAGGACACTCTTGAACAGCTTGCGGCGCACGTCGATACCGACCTTGCGCAGGCCGTTGCTGACGGCCATCATCGCCTTCAGCAGACCCAGCTTCCCGCTCTTGCGGGCGCCCTCCCAGATCTTCCGGTTCATTACTTCCAGGAAGGCGGGAACCAGGATCAGGTGCGTGGGGTGCTGCTCGCGGATCTCGTCGCTGACATGCTTGAGGCCGCTGGAAATGTAGACCTCGCAACCCTGCGAGAGATGGCCGACATAGTTGACGGTGGAGCCGAAGGTGTGGTGCGGCGGGAGGACATGCAGCGACTTGCGCGTGATGTCGAAATTATACATGCCCAGGGTCATGTCCAGGCCGATATTCGCCTGCGAGAGCATAACGCCCTTGCCCTTGCCCGTGGTGCCGGAGGTGTACACGATGGAGGCCAGGCGGTGCGGGTCGATCTTATAGTCATAGTAAGCGTTGTTCCCGGCGGCAAACAGCGCGGCGCCCTCGGATTCGAGTTGCTGCAGCGAGCAGAGCTCACGGCCCGGGAAGGAGGCGTCCGCGGCGGGCTCGACGAGAACGACCGTCCGGACGGTCGGGCAGCTGTCCCCGGACAGCAAAGTTTCGCATTTGCCCCGGGCGGACTTGCCAATGATCGCCGCGACACATCCTGTCGCATCCATGATTCCCGCGATGTCCTCGGCAGGAAGCTCCTTGTCGATGGGAACGACCACGGAGCCGGTGGCCATGATTGCGAAGAAGGCGCAGCACCAGCCGTAGGAATTCTCACCGATGAGGGCAATGTTCTTCTCCCGGAAGCCCTTTTCTATCAAGGCCGTTCCCAGGTTGCGGACATCGTCGCGCCACTGCGGGAAACCTACCCGTACAACCTCGGTGTCGGAAGGGTGCACTTTGTACGACAGCGCCGTCCGGTCGGGGAAATTGGCAGCAGCCTCCTCCACGAGGGAGCGCATGTCATCGATAAAAGTCGTTTTATAGACGGGGTAGTTTTTGTGAAGGTTCATCGTCAGGTCTGCAGGTTTTAGTCAAACGTCCGGACTTATCGGAGGACCTGCGTGAAAACAGGGTCCTTACCGTCCTCAACGAGGACACAGACCTGGATGGTACCGCCGTTTTCCTGGGCGGTGAAGAGGTACTCCATGCCGTTCTGCACCTCGCGGCCTGCGACTTCGGTCGCCTTGGCGCGGATCATCGGATAAGTGCTGACGGCCGCGTCGAAGAGCGCGGACTCATCCTCGGAGACCGCATGCGGGGCCGGGAAGTCGGCCGGCTTCACATACTCGCCGGCGAGGAAGCCGCCGGCCTTCAGGAAGGATTCGACCTCCGCGGGAATGGCCGCAGCGCGGGCGGCGCGCACGCCGTAGCCCGGCAGGACGGTCGCATCGGGCAGCTTCGCGGCAATGGCCTTGGAGCTGGTATTCAGGCCACCGCTGCCGAAGGAGCAGAACGGAACCACCTGCTTGCCGCTGAAATCCACGGTATTCAACAGGGTCTCAATCGGGTTGGCGTAGGTACCGAACCAGACGGGATAGCCCAGGAAGATGACGTCATAGTCCTGGACATTTGCCTGGATCGGCTGGAGCTCCGGGAAATTCCCCTCGCTCATCTCTTTCTGGCCGCGCGCGACGGTCGCCCCGAAGTCAGGATCGTACGGATCGACCGGAAGGATCTCCTCGATGTCGGCGCCAAGCGCCTGCTGGATCGCCTCGGCGACGAGTTTCGTCGTGCCGCCTTGTGAATAATAGAGGACCAGGGTCTTGGAATCTTTTTTCTCGCCGCAGGAGACGAGCAGGAGCAGCGTTGCTGCCATCATCATAAAATGTTTCATACTATATGGATACGTCATTTGTTTGTTTTCCGGCTACGAATTTACAAAAAAATAAACTTGCTTTTTTCTTCCTTTGCGTGTAATTTTGCATTATGACAAAAGAGATTTATCTGGCAGCCGGCTGCTTCTGGGGCGCCGAGCACTACCTCAAGCACGTCCGAGGCATCGTCAAGACTGAGACCGGCTACGCCAACGGCAATATTTCGCATCCCACCTACCGGGAGGTCTATACGGACCGGACCGGCTACGCAGAGACCGTGCATGTGGTCTATGACCCCGACGTGCTCGGTCTGGACCGCCTGATCCAGGTCTATTTCAAGGCCATCGACCCCACCAGCCTCAACAAGCAGGGCGGGGACGAAGGCACCCGCTACCGCACCGGCATCTACTATACCGACCCTGCCGACCTGCCCGCCATCCAGCGGATCTACGACCGCGTCTCCGGCGAGCTCAAGGCGCCGCTGGTCGTGGAAGTCAAGCCGCTCAAGAATTTCTACCGGGCCGAGGAGGAGCACCAGGACTACCTGGACAAGAACCCGCAGGGCTACTGCCACATTTCGCCGGCCCTGATGGAGTTTGCCCGCACCGCCAACGAAGCAGCCGGCGACACCGATTAATCCCCTTCCGGACATGACGGCAGCACGGACATACATCCAGGTTCTCCTGCCGGTCAGACTCCGGTGGATCCCCACCTACAGTTCTCCCGTCCCGCTGGAGCCCGGGCGGCGTGTCTGCGTCGAGCTCGGAGCTCACCGCTACGACGGTGTGGTCTGGCAGGTGCTCGCGCGCCCTGACCTGCCGCCGGAGCGCATCCAGGACATCGTAGCCGTGCAGGACGAACTGCCTGCCGTCACGGCGGCGGAGCTTCGCTTCTGGGAGTTTCTCGCAGGATACTATCTCTGCACGCTGGGAGAGGTGTACAAGGCGGCGTATCCACTGCTCAAGCAGCGCAGCGAGCAGACGGCTGCCGACATCTTGGCGCGGCTGCGCGAGCGGCTCGCGAAGAAGGAGGCGCAGCTTGCGGGTCGGCACAGCGAGCGCGTCCTGGCGCGGCTGAGCTCCGAACGGGATGCGCTGGCGAAGGAAATTGAAGGGTACGGGATTCCGGAGCAGGCCCGGAATGACCGTACATGTCTTTCTGAGCGAAGCGAAGAATCCGGCAAACCGCAGGTATTGACGGCCGCAACGCGACGGGAGGATTATCTGCCTGCGCTGCGGGAAGCCCTCTCCGCCGGACGCCAGGTCCTGGTCCTGACGCCAGAAATCGCTTTCTGCGACCGCCTGGAGGCGCTCTTCGCGCCTGAATTCGGCTCGCTGCTGCAGCTTTTCCACTCCGGCCGGACGCCGGTGCAGCGCCGCGCCGCCGCCGAGCGTCTGCGCCGCGGCGCGCCCACCCTCATCCTCGGCACGCGCTCCGCGCTCTTCCTCCCCTTCCGCTCGCTGGGTCTCGTCGTCGTGGACGAGGAGCAGGATCCGGCCTACAAACAGGCCGATCCGGCACCGCGCTATCACGGCCGCGACGCCGCCATCGCCCTAGCGGGCATCCACGGCGCCCGCGTCCTGCTCGGCGCCGCCGTCCCCTCGCTGGAGACGCTGCTCAATGTCAAGCTGGGGAAATACGCCCTCGCCGGCACCCCTTCCCCATTCGCCGGCCCGTCCGGCGAATCCCCGGCCGAAGTCATCGACCTCGCCGCCGAGCGCCGCAAGAACGGCCTCGTCGGCACCTTCTCCCGAAAACTGATCGAGGCGGTCCGCCAGACCGACGCTCCGGTGCTGCTGATCCGCGGCTGGGAGAAGCCCGAGCCGCTGCAGGAAGAGATCGCCGCGCTCTTTCCCGGACGGGACATCCGCGTCAGCACCCTTAACTCGCTGAAGCGCGAGGGTGCACCGGACGTTGCGCTGCTCGCCGTGCTGCAGGCCGACGCCCTGGTCTCGCGCGACGATTTCCGCGCCGACGAGCGCGCGGCGCAGCTGCTCGGCACGCTGGCACAGTTCGCCCCGCGCGTCATCGTCCAGACGGCCGTACCCGCCCGTTTCGACGGCTCGCGCGGCCCCGACGAACTACTTGAGGAGCGACGCCAGTTCGGCTTCCCACCCTACACGCGGCTCGTCGAAGTGCGACGCCAGGGAAGCGGCGAGGTGCTCGCACGCCACTTCCTCTCGCGCGACCGCGAGCTCGCCGCCCGCAAGGCCGCCCTCCTCGACACCCTCGCCCGGGGCACCTACCCCGATGTCGATCCCATCGACTGAAAAATGAAAAAGGCCCGCCTGATGGCGAGCCTCTCTGGTACTGGGTAGGAGAATCGAACTCCTATTGCGAGATTGAGAATCTCGAGTACTAACCGTTATACGAACCCAGCGTTTGGGAATGCAAAGGTACGCATATTTTTGAAATCTCCAAATATTTCTGAGCGCACCCGGGAAAAATTATTTCATCCGGTACGGCGCGTCGTCGTAGAGAATGTAGCGCTTGGCCTTGCGGATCCACTTCTGTTCCTCCAGCTTGACGTGTTCCTGGACCACGTCGAAGGTCAGGCGGCCGCGCAGGTACTCCTCGATCACGGGGTCCGCCACTTTCACGAACAGCGAATCGAACAGCTCGAACTGCGAATAGCGCTCCGACAGGAAGCGCATCAGCTGGAGCGTGTGCAGCAGCGAGTGGTACTGCACGCCCGGCTGGAGCATGATCTGGTAGCCGTAGCAGCGCTCGCCGGCGTAGCGGCCCGCGGCCGGGGTGAAGGAGCACGGGCGCATCATCACGCCGGGCGGCGTGGGCAGGAAGCGCACGTCGCCGCTCTTGATGAAGGGCGCGCCGAAGTACTCGTACGGCCGGGCCGTGCCAATGGCCGGGGTGATGGAGGTGTTGTTCCAGAGACCGCCGCCGGGATACATCTCGCAGGTAAACATCCCCGGGATGTCGGAAGCCGGCGCGATGGTCCAGGGCAGCAGGTCCTTGCCCACGTCGGAGACGAAGGCGGAGATGATGTGCAGGGGGAACTTCGCCCCGATCTCGCTGCAGTACAGGTGGCACAGCTCGCCGAGCGTGAGGCCGTGGCGGTGCGCCACCTTGGGCGTCCAGATGTCGGACTCCACGGCGGGCATCGTCCCCTCGACCACGCGGCCGGCGGGGTTGATGTGGTCCACGATGAAGACCGACGGACTCTCGTCCATGCGCGCGCACATCGACAGCAGGCGCATCACGTCGCGGGTGTAGTTGAAGTAGCGCGTGCCCACGTCCTGGATCTCCACCACCACGGCGTCCAGCCCCTCCAGTTCGTCGGCGGAGAAGTCGATGTGGTTGGTGTCGGGGGTCAGCTCGGTGTCTCGCGGGGAGAAGATGCGTTCCAGGTTCCCGCGTTCGCGGAAAATGTCATACAGGTAGCGCCCGCGCGAGGGATCCCAGCAGTTCTGCGTGCAGAAGCACGCGACGCGGCCCTCGCGCAGGCTCCTGTCGAGCTGCTCGTCGATCGGCGTGGTGCGGAAGGAGAACATGGGTTAGGCGCCGATGATGCGCCGGGCCAGCGCGATGACTTCTTCGCCGAGGCGCTGCGCCTCCTCCTCGGTCTGCGCCTCGGAGTAGATGCGGATGATCGGCTCGGTGTTGGACTTGCGCAGGTGCACCCAGGTCTTCTGCGCCTCGAAGTCGATCTTGACGCCGTCGATGGTGTTCACCTTCTCGTTCTTGAACTGCTCCTTCATCGCGTCCAGGATGCGGTCGATCATGGCCGCATCGCTGAGGTCGATGCGGTTCTTGGCGATGAAGTAAGGCGGGAGCGTGGCCTTGTAGGCGCTGACGCTCAGTCCCTTGTGGGCCAGATGGCTGAGGAAGAGGGCCACGCCCACCATGGCGTCGCGGCCGCAGTGGCTGGCGGGATAGATCACGCCGCCGTTGCCTTCGCCGCCGATCAGCGCGTTCACGGCGTGCATCTTGGTGGTCACGTTCACCTCGCCCACCGCGGCGGCGTAGTAGGTGCCGCCGTGGGCCTCCGTCACGTCGCGCAGCGCGCGGCTGGAACTGAGGTTGGAAACCGTATTGCGCGGCGTCACGCCCGCTTTCTCCGCCCGTTCGAGCAGATAGTCGGCCACGGCCACGAGGGTGTATTCTTCGACAAAGGGTTTGCCGTCCTCGCAGATGAAGGCGAGACGGTCCACGTCCGGATCGACGCTGATGCCCAGGTCCGCCTTCTCGCGCACGACCGTGCTGCTGAGCTCCTCGAGGTTCTTCGGCAGCGGCTCGGGGTTGTGGGCGAAGTCGCCCGTGGGCTCGCCGTTGAGGGTGATGCATTCCACGCCGAGGCGCTCCAGCAGGCGCGGCATGATGATGCCGCCCACGGAGTTGATGGCGTCGAGCACCACCTTGAAGCCGGCCTTGCGGACCGCTTCCGCGTCCACGGCCTCCAGGGCCAGGACGGCGTCGATGTGCTCGTCGGTGAAGTCATGCTCCTCGATGCGGCCCAGCTCGTCCACCGGGGCAAAGTCGAAGTCGCCCGTCTCTGCGAGGTCCAGGATGGCCTGGCCTTCGGCTGCGGTGAGGAATTCGCCGTGCTCGTTAAGGAGCTTGAGGGCGTTCCACTGGCGCGGGTTGTGGCTGGCGGTCAGGATGATGCCGCCGTCTGCGCCGGCAAAGCCGACGGCCAGCTCCGTGGTCGGGGTGGAGGCGAAGCCGCACTTCACCACGTCCACGCCGCAGGCGACGAGGGTGCCGCAGACGAGCTGCTCGACCATCGCGCCGCTGATGCGCGCGTCGCGGCCGACGACCACCTTGTAGCGCTTGCCGCTGTTCGGGGTGGGTTTGCGCACCTTCAGGCACGCGCAATATGCATAGGTGAATTTGACGATATCGACGGGGGTCAGGGCCTCGCCAGGGGCACCGCCGATGGTGCCGCGGATGCCGGAAATGGATTTTATCAGTGTCATAGTTTGCAAAATTACGAAAATAATTCTTATCTTTGCGCCCGATTCAAAAAACACTAGTGTAATGAAAAAAGGAATCCATCCCGAAACCTACCGTCTTGTAGCTTTCAAGGATATGTCAAACGAGGACGTGTTCATCACCCGCTCCTGCGCCACCAGCAAGGAGAACATCACCATTGACGGTGTCGAGTACCCCCTCGTAAAGCTTGAGATCTCCAACACATCTCACCCTTTCTACACCGGCAAGATGAAGATCGTCGACAGCGCCGGTCGTGTTGATATGTTCTATCAGCGTTACAAGAGCCGCAAGAAGTAATCCTTCTGAGCGTCATCATAGGTTGAACGATCCCGGGCACCAGGTGTCCGGGATTATTGTTATATTTGTAGGTCAGTAACCTACAACATTATGACAACCAAGGGCAAAATCATCACCTGGATCACGGCCGTCCTGCTGGTGGCCGCCGCCGTGTTCGTGTATTTCAAGTTCTACTTCGTGTTCGGCGAGGGCGTCAAGGCCGGCGAGCTGAACCAGATCGTCTATAAGGGCTGGGTCTGGAAGACCTACGAGGGGCGCCTCATCCAGACCGGCTTCAAGAGCAACCAGAAGAGCGGCGGCAGCCTGCAGTCCAACGAGTTCAACTTCTCCGTCGTGGACAAGGCCGTGGCCGACTCGCTGATGCTCTGCAGCGGCAAGCAGGTGGAGCTCCACTACAAGGAATACAACGGCATGCTGCCCTGGCGCGGCATGCAGCACTATATCGTGGACCGCATCGTGTCCGTGAGCCCGGCTTCGACCGTTTCCGAGATCCCGATCGTCACGGGCGGCGAATCGCTATGATCGGCGCGCTGCTGCTCGTCGCGGGCCTCCTTGCGACGCACCCCGAGGGCAACCCCAACGCCCGCCTGCTCACCGTGGCCGAGTCCGTCGGCCAGGGCGGGCACTCCGTCTACCCGGAGCAGGTCCCCCTCTACTGGACGGCCGACAGCCAGCTGACCAAGGAGCGGCCCAAGCGCGAGCCCCCGAAGTGGAAGCTCCCCGTCCCGGAGGGCCCGGGCATCGTGTACGGCCAGTCCGTCAGCCGCAATGAGTTCGGCATCAGCGGCGGTGTCTTCCCCGCCCCGGACGGCCGGCGCCTCGCCGTGTACCGCAAGGACGAGTCTGCCGTTACGCAATATCCCATCTACAACATCACCTCCCGCACCGGCGAGGCGATGCTGATCCGCTACCCCATGGCCGGCATGGCCTCGGAACACGTCTCCCTGTGCGTGACGGACCTGGAGGGCAACATCCTCACGACCCTGCAGGTCGACGACCTGGACGACGAGCGCTACCTGACGGGCGTGACCTGGTCGCCGGACAGCAAGTATATCTTCGTGCAGGTCGTCAACCGGGCCCAGAGCTGGATGAACCTCAACATGTACCGGGCGGACGACGGGCGCTACGTGCGCACCATCCTCTCCGAGAGCAACGACGCCTGGGTGGAGCCGGAGGACCCGCTCTACTTCCTCAAGGACAGCTACGAATTCATCTACCGCACGGACAACCGCGACGGCTACCGCAACCTCTACCTCTGTGACACGCTCTGCCGCATCACGCGCATCACGCCCGTCGATGCGGACGTGGAGTACGTGGCCAACGACGGGACTTATGTCTACTATACCTCCGCGGAGGTCTCGCCCATCGAGAACCACCTCTTCCGCATCCGCCTGAACGGCCGCAAAATTGTCGGCAAACCCCAGCGCCTCACCCCCGAGGAGGGCTGGCACCAGGTCACGATGTCGCCCGACTGCAGCCAGTTCATCGACCGCTTCAGTTCCTTCAACGTGCCCGGCGTCACGCAGGTGCGGGGTGCCGACGGCTCCTTCCGGGAGATGATCCTCAATGCCCTCGACCCGCTGGACGAGTACGCCCAGTGCCGCGTCGAGCTCGGCACGACGCCCTCCGCCGACGGGCAGTTCGACAACTACTACCGCCTCTTCTACCCGCGCGGCTTCGACCCGTCGAAGAAATATCCCCTCATCGTGTACGTCTACGGCGGCCCGCACTCCCAGATGGTCAACAACTCCTGGCTGGGGAACATCCGGATGTGGGAAATGCTCATGGCCCAGCGCGGCTACGTCGTCTATGTGCAGGACAACCGCGGCACCTCCAACCGCGGCGCGGCCTTCGAGAAGGCCATCAACCGCCGCTGCGGCACGGTCGAGACCGAAGACCAGATGGCCGGCATCCGGGCGCTCCTGGACCGCGCGCCCTGGATCGACCGCTCGCGCATCGGCGTGCACGGCTGGAGCTACGGCGGCTTCATGACCCTGTCGCTGACCACACGCAATCCCGGCTTCTTCAAGGTGGCCGTGGCGGGCGGCCCGGTTATTGATTGGCAATGGTACGAAGTGATGTACGGAGAAAGATACATGGACACCCCGGAGACCAATCCCGAGGGCTACGCCGAGGCCTCGCTCATCGCCCGCGCCAAGGACCTGACCGGCCGCGTGCTCATCTGCCAGGGCATCCAGGACGGCACCGTCGTGCCCCAGCACTCGCTCAGCTTCGTGCAGGCCTGCATCGAGGAGGGCATTCCGGTGGACTGGTTCCCCTACCCGCTCGACGAGCACAACATGCGCGGCAAGGCCCGCGTGCACCTCTACGAGAAGATTACTGACTATTTCGAAACTTTCTTATAATGAAAAAACTCCTTTTCGCCGCCCTGCTCCTGCTGCTCTGTGCCGCACCGCTCTCTGCGCAGAAGAAGGCGGAGACCAAGCTCTACGACAAGACCATCGCGGCCCCTTCCGTGGCCGCCTTCGACAAGTTCCTGAAGAAATACCCTTCGTCCGTCTATGCAGCCGACATCCTGGCACGCAAGGACACGCTGCTCAACATCACGCCTTATGACGAGGCGCAGGCGGCAGCCATCGCCGGAGCGCTCCTGCCCGCCGGCACGGAGTTCCGCGCCATCGCCGATCGCCGGGAGGCCGTGGACCGCATCTATGCGATTTGCCTGAGCGGCGAGGGCCTCGCCCTGGACCAGGTGCGCATCGTCACCATCGTGAAAGGGCGCAGCGACTGGACGCAGGAAGGCGTCTATGACGCACCCGCGGCGGACGCCGAGGGGATGACCGCCCGCGCGTTCGTGGACGGCACTTCCGTGGTCTCCATCCGCGGGACGCGCTACCTCTTCTTCCACTACCTGATGGAGGGCGCACAGCCGGCCTACGTCGCGGCCGCCTACGCGCCGCAGACCGACGAGTTCGGCTGCGTCTCCTTCCGCGGCAAGGACATCCGCAGCGGCGGGGAGCCCTACCGCCTGAGCGGTCGCTCCGACGAGGCCCTGCTCAGCGGCATGGACCGCCCGTGGATGCGCCTGCTGCTCAAGGACATCCAGGACAATCCCGCGCTGGAGCAGATCCCCGAGAACTTCTACCTGACCGACGCCGCCATCGACTGGTGGCTGACGCAGAATCCGGACGCGCTGACCACCGCCACGCACATGAAATTCAACATCCTCCAGCCGGAGAGTTCCCTCGTGGAGGAGTTCGCCAATGTCAAGGGGAAGAAGAATTCTTCAAAATACACGGCCGCGATGTTCGACCACCGCGGCTACACCGTGATCGTCGTGTACCAGAAGGCGGACGAGAACTACGTCCTCGCGTGGGCCGAGCCCGAGTGCCAGGACCACTACCGCGACCGCCTGCTGAACAGCATCGCCTTCGACGACGCCAACACGCTCGCGATGTCCTACTACCACGGCAACCGGACCTTCAAGTACCGCCTCAACCTCACCTCCAAGAACCTCAGAAGGAACTAACCCCATGAAAGCCTACATCGAACAGAACCGGGAGCGCTTCCTCGAGGAGCTGTTCACGCTCCTGCGCATCCCCTCCGTCAGCGCCCAGCCTGAGCACCGGGCCGACATGTACCGCTGCGCCGAGACCCTCGCCGACCTGCTTCTCGAAGCGGGCGCTGACGAGGCGGGCGTCTGCGAGACCGCCGGCCACCCGGTCGTCTTCGGCCAGAAGATCATCGACCCCAGGGCGAAGACCGTGCTGGTCTATGGCCACTACGACGTCCAGCCGGTCGAGCCGCTGGACAAGTGGAAGCACGACCCCTTCGACCCGCAGGTGCACGACGGCGCCATCTGGGGCCGTGGCGCCAATGACGACAAGGGCCAGCTGTTCATGCATGTCAAGGCTTTCGAGTACATGGTGCGCAGCGGGAAGCTCACGCACAACGTCAAGTTCCTGTTCGAGGGCGAGGAAGAAATCAGCAGCCCCTCGCTGCCGGCCTGGATCAAGGCCCACAAGAAGCTCCTGAAGGCGGATTTGTGCCTCGTCAGCGACACCACGATGATCAGCGACAAGGTCCCCTCCATCAACTGCGGCATGCGCGGCCTGAGCTATCTCGAAGTCAAGGTCACGGGGCCGAACAAGGACCTGCATTCCGGCCACTTCGGCGGCGCCGTCGCCAACCCCATCCAGGTGCTCTGCGAGATGATCGCGACGCTCATCGACGCCGACGGGCGCGTGACCGTGCCGGGCTTCTACGACCGCGTCGCGGAGCTTTCCCGCGCCGAGCGCCGGATGCTCGCCCGGGCCCCGTTCGACATGCAGGAATACAAGGAGTTCCTCGGCATCCGTGAGGTGCGCGGCGAGAAGGGTTACACCACGATGGAGCGCACCGCCATCCGCCCCTGCCTGGACGTCTGCGGCATCTGGGGCGGCTACACCGGCCCCGGCGCCAAGACCGTCCTCCCCTCCGAGGCGCACGCCAAAATCTCCATGCGCCTGGTCCCGGACCAGCGCAGCGCCGAGATCACCCGGCTCTTCGAGAAGCACTTCAAGAAGATCGCCCCGAAATACGTCCAGGTGGAAGTCACGCCCTGCGAGGGCTGCGACGGCTTCACCATCCCGATGAGCTCGGCCGCCTACCGCGCCGCCGCGCGCGCCATCGGCGAGACCTACGGCTGCGAGCCCGTCCCCGCGCGCGGCGGCGGCTCCATCGGCATCCTCGGCGAAATGCAGAAGATCCTGCACATCGACCCGCTCCTGATGGGCTTCGGCCTGGAGCGCGACACCATCCACTCCCCCAACGAGAGCTACCTCCTCTCGCAGTTCTTCGCCGGCATGGAATCCATCGCGAAGTTCTACGACTACTGGCAATAAGCGAAAAGCGGCAGGATGCGTTTGCAACCTGCCGCTTTCCTTTTGGATACTAACTACAGCTCGCGGAACTTCGCGGCGGTGATCTTCGTGGGCTTGAGGGTGATGGTCTCCTTGATCTTGTCCAGCACCTTGCGGTCCTCGACCTGCTCGACCAGGCGGTCGATCTGCTTCTGGTCCTGAAGCATGTTGACGGCCATCTCCTTCACCATCTCATCGGGCACATTGCCGATGCCGTACATCGCATACTGGTAGCGGGCGAAAGCCTCGGCCTGCTCGTGCAGGTCCTTCTCCTCCACCTTGAAGCCCCACTTCTGCATCAGGGAGCCGCGCACCAGCTGCCACTTGAAGTCCTCGGCGAAACCCGGGAAATCCTTCTCGACATCCTCCTTGGAAAGCTTGCCGTTGTTGGCCTCGATGAGCCAGCGCTTCAGGAACTCCTCGGGAAGCTTCACGTCGGCCTTCTTCACGAAGAAGTCGCGGATATCCTTGGTCAGGCGCCACTGCGCCTCGCTCTCGTACTGGTTCTTCAGGCGCTCGGAGACCTCCTTCTCGATGTCCTCGTCGGACTTGGTCTCCTCCTTGCCTTCTTCCTTATGCTCGGCATAGTACTTCTTCATGCTGTCGATCATCGGAGCCTTGTCCTTCGCGGCGACGGTCACGGTGTAGGACGGCACGGTGTCCGCCTTCTCCACCTCCACGTTCACCTCCGGGGCCAGGCCCAGGTCGAAGACGAAGGTGAAGTCCTGGCCGGACTCCCACGTCAGTTCGGGCTGGTTCGCAGAAGCGAGGGGCTCGCCCAGGATGTGGAGCTTCTTGTCATTGATGTGCTTGTCGAGGGCCTGGCCGATCACCTGGTTCACGGACTCGACGAGCGCCTGCTCGCCATAGACGCGCTTGATCAGGGAAGCGGGCACCATGCCCTTGCGGAAGCCCTTGAACTCGGCCGTGCGGCGACGGTCGGCGAGTTTCTTCTTTTCAATCTCAGCATAGTCTGCCGCGGCCACCTCGATGGTCAGCTCGCGGTTCAGATCGTCAATCTTCTTTTCTTTTACTTTCATAACGCTATTTTGTGTTCTTTTTGTTTATTCTCTTGGGATAGGCGACCCGCCCGTGGTGGGTCTGCGCGATATACTGCTTGATGGTCTCCTTGACCGTGCCGAGCTCGCTGATGGAAATGTCGGCGTGCTCGAACTGGCCCTCCTCCATCTTGCCGGCCACGATGCGCTCCACAAAGGCGGAATACGCTTCCGGCGTGTACTCGGTCAGGGTCCGGGAAGCGGCCTCGATGCTGTCGCAGAGCATCAGGATAATCTGCTCCTTGGTCTCCGGCTTGATGCCCGGATAGCGGAACTCGTCCGCCCGGGCGGGATCGCCGCCGGCCGAGAGGAACTGGCTGTAGAAATAGCCGGTCGTGGTGGTGCCGTGGTGGGTGCGGATGAAGTCGATGATCATTTCCGGCAGGCGGTGCTTCTGCGCCAGCTCCACGCCCTCGGGGACGTGGCGGATGATCTCCCGGGCGCTCTGCTCGGGAGGCATGCCCTCGTGGTAGCGCGGACTGCCGTCCCGCAGGACCAGCGATTCGTTCTCCACGAAGCACAGCGGATTGTACAGCTTGCCGATATCGTGGTACAGGGCAGCCGCGCGCACCAGGTCGGCATTGGCATCGACCGCGCGCGCCACGACGTCCACCATATTCATCACCTGCAGCGAGTGCTGGAACGTGCCGGGCGCCTTCTGCTCCAGCTCGCGGATCAGCGGGTTGGACACATCGCAGAGTTCGATCAGGCGGGAATTGGACACCAGGTTGAAGAGGCGCTCGAAGAGATAGACCAGCGGATAGCCGGCCACCGTCAGCATCGAGCCGATGAAGAGGCTCAGCAGCGCGGACCAGACATTGCCAGCCACCAGCTCGGCGGCGTGGAAGCCCAGGTAAGCGAGCGCCAGCACACCGAAGGTGATCAGCGCGGTGATGAACTGCTTCCAGCCCCGGTTGAAGTAGCGGAACACGAGCGTCGCCACCATACCGGCCACGAAATACATCACGAAGAGCACGGCCCCGTCGTGGCTGAAAATCAGCAGCGGCAGCAGCGACACCACGTAGAGCGGCACCACGAAGCGGTTCTTCATGAAGGCCTGCAGCAGCAGGGCCACCAGGGTAAAGGGCACGTAGTAGAGGATCTTCTCGTCCACGCGGACCAGGATCAGCGCCGTCAGCGCGCCCAGCAGGAAGACGGTCACCACGTACGGGAAACGGGAATCCCGCAGGATCCGCTTGTTATTCAGCAGGATGGACAGGTACAGCAGCGTCACGAGGACCAGGGCGATCAGGATGTTGCCCAGCAGCATCAGGGCCGGAGAGCGGTTGGTGCCCATGTTGGCCTCGAATTCGCGCTTGTAAGAATCGAGCATTTGCGCGATCTCCCCCGTCACGATCTCGCCCTCCCTGACGATCAGCTGGCCGGCATTCACGTAGCCTGACGTGGGCGACACGCTCATGTTGGATTCGGCGTGCACCAGCGCCGTGGTCTGTTCGTCATAGAGCAGGTTCGGCACCAGCAGCGCATAGGCGCCGGAGACGCGCAGCAGCGAGTCCACGTTGGCGTCGGACAGCGCCGACAGCTCGGAGAGCAGCCGCGCACGCGCATCCGTGAGGCGGTACACCTCGGAGAAAGGCACCTTGGTGGCGCGCTTATCGCGCTGGATATAAATCACTTCCGGAGCAGCCTCGCTGTCCTTCCGATTCTGGTCGTCGGCCATCACGCCCTTCTGATAGATGGCGCGAAGGGCGGAGACGGTCGCGCTGCGCAGCGTCTTCAGCTCGAGGCGCTCGGCCGCGAGCAGGCTGCGCGTGACGACTTCGTCGGAATAGCGGAAATAAGGAATAGGCTCCGACACCTCGCCCCGCTCCGCGAGCATCTGCTCCTCGGTCTTGTAGATCGGGAAGTCGAACTGCGCGTAGAGCGTCTCGTACTTCCAGGTCCGCCCCTTATGGTAGTCGTAAGCGAACTTGGCGCTGCGCGGCATCAGCAGGACCAGCAGAAGGAACGCGATGCCGAGCGGGAACAGTATGCGGAGCGAAGGTCTCATCGGGCGGCTATTTGAACGGGCTGCCCGCCTCGCGGGCGATGTAACTGTAGGTCAGACGGTCCAGCAGGCGCGGGAACAGGCGGTGGAGCAGCACGGTCGCGCGCCCCAGCGGGGTCAGGATGACCTGCGAGCGGCGGTGGCGCAGCGCACGGGAAAGGCGCTTCGCGCAATCCTCCGCGCTCATCAGCTTGCCCTCGTCGAGCGGCGTCTCGCCCTGGGCGGAGCCGTCGGCGGTCAGGGCCGCGTTGCGGACGTTCGAAGATGTGTAGCCGGGGGCGAACACGAGGACGTTGAGTCCGTCCTTCAGGTGCTCGATCCGGATCGTGTCCAGGAAGCCGCGGATGGCATACTTCGAGGCACTGTAGCCGGTCCGCGCGGGCAGCGCGGAATAACCGGCGATGGAGATCACCCCCACCACGGAACCCCTCGACGCCAGCAGGTACGGCAGCGCGAACTTCGTGCAGTTGACCGTTCCCCAGAAGTTGACGTCCATCAGGGAATGGATCACCTTGAGATCCAGGTCCTTGAACATCGCGCGCATCGAGATGCCGGCGTTGTTGACCAGGATGTCGATGCGGCCGAAGCGGGCCACGGTCGCCTCCACCAGGGCGCGGCAATCCTCCTCACGCGTCACGTCGCACTGCACGCAGAGCACGCGCTCCGCCGGAGCGACAGAGGGCGCCAGCTCCTCGAGCCTGCCAAGGGAGCGCGCGGCCATCACGACCCGGGCGCCTTCGCTGCCGAATTGACGCGCAGAGGCCAGCCCGATACCCGAGCTGGCTCCTGTGACGATGATTACTTTGTCTTTCAGTTCTACCATGGCGCCTGGAGATTCCGGGTCAAGCCCGGAATGACTATAAATAAGCGGAATGACTGGTTACTGGATGGTCATGGAGGCGATGTCGTCGCCGTCGTACTGGCCGGCGTCGAGCTTCGCCTTGATCTCCTTGAAAGCCTTGAGCGTGTACTCCACGTCCTCCATCGTGTGGGCGGCCGTGGAGACGATGCGGAAGATGATCATACCCTTCGGGATCACCGGGTAGATGACCATCGAGCAGAAGATCTTGTAGTTCTCGCGCAGGTCCTTGGCCATCTTGGTGGCCTGGGCCACACCGCCGAAGATGTGGACCGGCGTCACGCAGGCCTGGGCCTCGCCGATGTCGAAGCCTTCCTTCTTGAAACCGTCCTGGATGGCGTGGGTGATCTGCCAGCACTTCGCGCGGAGGGCGTCGCCCTCGGGAGAATCGATGATCTCCATGCGCTTCATGTTGCCGATCACGAGCGGCATCGGCAGGGACTTGGCGTACATCTGGCTGCGCATGTTGGCGCGCAGGTAGTTGATGATCTTGTGCGGGCCGGCGACGAAGCCGCCGATCGAGGCCATCGACTTGGCGAAGGCGCCGATGTACAGGTCGATATCGTCCATGCAGCCCAGCTGCTCGGAGGTGCCGCGTCCGTGCGCGCCCAGCAGGCCGAAGCCGTGGGCGTCGTCGATCAGGATGCGGAACTTGTATTTCTTCTTCAGTGCGGCGATCTGGTCCAGGATGCCGAGCGCGCCGGTCATGCCGAACACGCCCTCGGTGATCAGCAGCACGCCGCCGCCGTTCTCCTCCGCCACCTGGCAGGCGTGGGCGAGCACTTTCTCGCAGTCGGCGATGTTGTTGTGGCGGTACTTGAACTTCTCGCCGATGTGCAGGCGGATGCCGTCCAGCAGGCAGGCGTGGCACTCGGCGTCATAGACGATGACGTCGTGGCGCGCGGTCAGCGCGTCGATCGTGGACACGATGCCCTGGTAGCCGAAGTTGTAGAGGAAGGCGTCCTCCTTCTTCTCGAATTTGGCGAAGGTCTGCTCGAGCTGCTCGTGATAGCGGGTGTGGCCGCTCATCATGCGGGCGCCCATCGGGTACGCCAGGCCCCACTGCGCCGCCGCCTCGGCGTCCGCCTTGCGGACGGCCGGGTGGTTGGCCAGGCCCAGGTAGTTGTTCAGGCTCCAGTTAAGCACCGGGGTGCCGTTGAAGACCATGTGGGGGCCGAGTTCGCCCTCCAGGCGGGGATACATATAATAGCCGAAGCCCTGCTCGAAATACTGTCCGATGGGGCCGCCGCTGTCGCGTTCGATTCTGTCAAAAATATCCAACATATCAGGTTTAGATTCTTCGTTTCACTCAGAATGACATTAGGCGTCGATGTTCGCGTAGTGCGCGTTCTCTTCGATGAACTGCCGGCGGGGCGGAACGTCGTCGCCCATCAGCATCGAGAAGGTCCGCTCGGCGGCGGCCGCATTGTCGATGGTGATCTTGCGCAGGCGGCGGCGGGACGGGTCCATGGTGGTCTCCCACAGCTGGACGTCGGACATCTCGCCGAGACCTTTGTAGCGCTGCACAGTGTAGCCCTTGTCGGAGCCCTTGCCCAGGCGCAGGGCAGCCTCTTCGCGCTGCTCCTCCGTCCAGCAGTACACTTCCTCCTTGCCCTTCTTGACCAGGTAGAGCGGCGGCGTGGCCAGATAGACATAGCCGTTCTTGATCAGGTCGAACATGTAGCGGAAGAAGAAGGTCAGGATCAGGCAGGCGATGTGCGAGCCGTCCACATCGGCATCGGTCATGATGACCACCTTGTGGTAGCGGAGCTTGCTCAGGTCCATGTGCTTCTCGCCGGTCTCGTCCTCCATCGCCACGGTCACGCCGAGGGCGGTGTAGATATTGCGGATCTCCTCGGAGTCGAAGGCGCGGTCGCCGGAGGCCTTCTCGACATTGAGGATCTTACCGCGGAGCGGGAGGATGGCCTGCGTCTTGCGGTCGCGGCCCTGCTTGGCCGTACCGCCTGCGGAATCACCCTCCACGAGGAAGAGTTCGCACTTCTCGGGATCGCGCTCAGAGCAGTCCGCGAGCTTGCCGGGCATGCCGGCGCCGCCGAGCGGGCTCTTGCGCTGGACCATCTCGCGCGCCTTGCGGGCGGCGGCGCGGGCCGTCGCGGCGAGGACGATCTTGTCGATGATGGTCTTGGCAAATTTGGGATTCTCCTCCAGGTAGATATCCATCGCGGCGGCGGTCGCCTGGGACACGGCGGAGGTGGCCTCCGGGTTGCCGAGCTTGGTCTTGGTCTGGCCCTCGAACTGCGGCTCCGCCACCTTGACGGAGATCACGGCCGTGAGGCCCTCGCGGAAGTCTTCCGGAGCCAGCTCGCCCTTGAACTTGTCCAGGAGCTTGTTCTTCTCGGCATACTGCTTCAGGGAGCGGCTCAGGCCCATCTTGAAGCCCTGCAGGTGCGTACCGCCCTCGATCGTGTGGATATTGTTGACGTAAGAGTAGATTTTCTCGGAATAGCCGTTGTTGTACTGCAGCGCGATGTCGATCGGGATGATCTTGTCGGAATTGACGCAGATCGGCTGGGGGATGATCGTCTGGGCGCCGGCGTCGAGATACTCGATGAACTCGCTCAGGCCCTTCTCGGAGTAGAACGTCTCGCTGCGGAAGACCTTGCGGCCGGTGGCCTTGGACTCGCCCGCGGCGTCCACCTCGAACTCGTCCACGAGCTCGCGCTCGTCGGTCAGGGCGATGTGGATGCCCTTATTCAGGAAGGCCAGCTCGCGCAGGCGGGCGGCCAGGGTCTCGTAGCGATAGACCGTGGTCTGGGTGAAGATGGTCGGATCCGGGTGGAAGGTGATGGTGGTGCCGGTGTCCTCGGCGTCGCCGACCACCTGCACCGGCCCGAGGGGTTTGCCCTTGGAGTAGTGCTGCTCGAAGATCTTGCCCTCGCGGTGCACCTCGGCCACGAGCGAGTCGGACAGGGCGTTGACGCAGGACACGCCCACGCCGTGCAGACCGCCGGACACCTTGTAGCTGTTCTTGTCGAACTTGCCGCCGGCGTGGAGGACGGTCAGGACCACCTCCAGGGCGGAGCGGTGCTCCTTCTCATGCATGCCCGTCGGGATGCCGCGGCCGTTGTCCTTGACGCGGATGGAGTTGCCCTCCAGGATGCGTACGTCGACGCTGTCGCAATAGCCGGCCATCGCTTCGTCGATACAGTTGTCGACCACCTCGTAGACCAGGTGGTGCAGACCGCGCTCGGAGATGTCACCGATGTACATGGAAGGGCGCTTGCGCACGGCCTCGAGGCCTTCAAGCACCTGGATACTGTTGGCGGAATACTGCTCTTCCGCAAGCTTCATATCTTCTTTCTCGATCATCTTGGATTAGTATCTCTTAAAATCCGTCAAAGGTACGAAATTCTACCGGATTTTCCTACAGTTTGAGGCTGAAACCAACAGTCCCGTACTGGCCTTTTTCAACGAAGCCCGGGGCCCGCTCGATGGCCATTCCCAGGAGGTTACCCGCCTCGGCCCAGAAGCTCCAGCGGGCGCTGGCCTGATACTCGAGCGTCAGGCCCGGATTCACGAACCAGGGCATCCATACGCGGTCTCCGGCCAGCGACAGGCGCGAGGACTGCGCCTCCACGAAGAGACCCAGCCAGAAGCGGTTGTCCCAGTTGTAACGGCCGCGCAGTTCGCCCGTGGCTGCAGGCGGGGCGTAGGCGGCGGAGTTGCCGTACAGGCGGAGGTAGCTGTATCCGCCCGTGAGGTCCAGCTCCAGCCGGGGGCCGCGCCAGGAGAAGCGGCCCTGGATGTAAGCGGAATCGTAGTCCACCGGCTCCACACCGTAGAGCGAAGCGAGCGGCATGCCCAGGTAGGAGACATAGCCGGCCTGGATCTCATACTGCAGGCGGGACCGCACATGTCCCTGCACGCCTGCACGGACGTGCAGCTTCTCGCGGGAAATCTTGGCGGAAGAGCCCTTCAGGAAAGCGAAGTGGTTGATCTGCTTGACGGCGTAGTGGCTCTGGATATACTGTCCGCCGCTCACGCTGGCCGTCAGTTCCATATCCGCGTCCAGCAGCGCCATCCGGGCCGTCACGTCCGGCGAGACGGTGAAAGCTCCCTGCTCCGTTCCCTTGGTGTAATCCACCCGGACGCCAGCGTCCAGCCGGACCGGGCCCAGCAGGAAGTCCACGTGCGGCTTGATGGTCCCCAGACAGGCCATCCGCCTGCCGCCGAACATCTCGCCGTGCAGGGCGGAACCCGAGAGGAAATCCTCGCCGCGCAGCGATTCCAGCTCGAAGATGCCGTCCACCAGGATGCGGTATTTGCTGGCAAGCACCGGACCGGCCGACAGGGCCACGCGGAGGTTGTTCTCGCCCGAAGCGCGGGCTTCCCCCTGCACGCGGCCTTCGTCACTGGAGTAACGGTACTGCACGTCTATGTCGTAGAACATCTGGTTTCCCGGCCGCTCGCGCGACTGGATGCGGCCCGCCGCGATGACGGAGCTGAAGCCGCTGCGATAGTACGGATCCGCCCCGTCCATGCCGGCGAAGATGCCTTCGTAGCCGAAGTGATAGGACAGGCGCGTCGCCGGGCGCAGGTACTGACCGCCCAGGCCGACGCGGCCGCTCAGGTCATGGCCGGAGAACGGGTCGGCCGCCCCGCGGCGGCTGTACTTGCCCGCGTAGCCCCCCGCTTCGGCGAAAACGCCGATGGCGAAGTCCTGGGACTGGAACATCTGCCAGGCCATCTCGAACTGCGGATGGATGGAGTAGCCCGCTCCGGCGCGCAGGAAGAACTTGCTGCCGTCATACAGGCGTGCCTCGGGCGTCACGGCGATCCGGTACGGGGAGAACTCGTAGGAGCCCTTGTAGGGCGTCTCGAAGACCGAATAGTCAAACGCATAGTCGAAGCGGTACAGCGAGTCCGGCACCTGCAGGCCCGTGGTCGTCTTCTGGAAGTCCGAGAAACGGGACACGTAATCGTTGGTCACCTGCACGGACTGGTTGATATTCTGTGCGGAAAGCGGCGCGCAGAGCGCCATCACGGCAATTGCCAGATTGATTCTTTTCATACGCTTACTCATTCATTAGGGTGGCGAGACGTTCCAGTCTCATCTTGACGCTGTCGAGGATGTCGTCAGCGCCCTTCTCGGGTTCATAACCGTCCCGGATGCTCTCGAAGGTGGCCTTGGCCTGGGTATACTGCCCGCGCTCCGCGAAGGAGTCGCCCAGCGTCAGGTACGCCCGCGCCAGCCAGTAGGACTGGTCGCCGGCCTTCTGCGAGAAGGCATACACCTCATCGCCCACGGTGTCGAACTTGCCGGTGTCGTAGAGGTTCTGGATCACCAGGTATTCGGATTCGGCCCCGATGGCCGTCGAAGGATCGCTTGCGAGTTCGCGGAACAGGCGCATCGCCTGCTCGCGCTGCGAGGTGGCCAGGCTGGACTTCGCCTTGACGAAGGACGCCTCGCGCTTCAGATCGCCCGAGAGGCCCCGCAGGGCGGACACCTCGTCGGCGGAGGAGATCGCCGTCGCGTAGTCCTTGCTCCGGTAGGCGGCGCGCATCATGCCCACGCGGGCGGTCTGCTTGTTGGCGTCCATCCGCGCGGTGGCGAGCAGCTCCTGATAGCCCTTGAAGGCGTCCTGATAGCGTTCCAGCCCGTACGAGAGCTCGGCATAGCGCAGGCGCGCCATCTCGGAGAAGGAATAGACGGACTCGCCCGCGGTCGCGGCGGCGTAGTGGCTGACGGCCTGCTCCTTCTCGCCGAGGGCGTTGTAGCACTCGGCCAGGTAGAACTCCGCCAGCAGCCGGTCGGCACCGCCCGGATACTCTTCCAGGTACTTGCGCAGCGTGGCCGCGGACTGCTGGTGGTTGCCGGCCAGGTAGAGCTGCTCGGCGGTGTTGAAATACATCTTCTCGCGGTCGGCGTCGCTGCGTCCCTGCGCGAGGGAATTCTGCTCCACGTATTCGAGGAACTTCTCCGGCTGGCGCCGGGCGGTGTAGATGGACTCGATCGCCGCCATCGCCTCGCCGGCGTAGTCGCTGTTCGGCATCAGGCGGACGACTTCCTTGTTGTATTCCAGCGCCGCGTCATATTCGGACATATTGCGGTACACCATGCCCAGGCCGATCATCGCCCGCGCCACCCAGGTATTGTCCTTGGTATTGTGGCGCAGCCGCGTGAAGGTGCGGATCGCGTCGTTATTGTTCTTCTGGTCCATCTGCGCGCGACCCAGTTCGTAGAGCGCCTCCTCGTAGAGGGGGACGCCGGGGGTGGCGTCCTCGACATGCAGGAGCGTGGACACCTTGCGGCGCTTGTCGCCCGCCAGGCCATAGGCCACCGCCTGCTGGTAGTACGGGTAGATGTTGTCCGGCGTGAAGTATTCCGTCATCACCTTCTGGTAGGAATTGACGGCCGCCTTGTAGTCGCGGCGGCCGAAGTCGCAGTCCGCCCGGCGGTTCATCGCATCCTCGCGCGCCGTCGGGTCGCCTAAGGCGATGTAGCTGTCGAACCAGCGGGCCGCAGCGGCGTATTCTCCCCGCTTGAAGTAGCTGTAGCCGATGTTGTACGGCAGCAGCCGACCCTCGATGCGGTCGTCCAGCGCGGCGGCGTTGTGCAGCTCGGTGAACACGTCGCCGGCGTCCTTGTAATTCCCGGAACGGTAGTAGGCCTCGCCCATCCAGTAGCGCGACAGCTGGTTGAGCCGGTCCGTACGGGGGACGTAGTAGGCCGTGGCCCGGAAGAACGGGGCCGCGTCGCGGTACGAGCCGCTGGCGAACAGCTGCTCGCCGCGCAGGAAGTTGGCCTTGGTGTAGTTGTTCCGCATGTCGGGCGTCAGCTCGTCGATATTGTCGTAGGCCGCCACCGCGCCGGCGTAGTCCTTGTCCACCAGGGCCGCCAGGGCCATGTAGCCATAGATCATGTCGCCGCGCGCCTTCGTGGACCAGCGCTCGATGTAGCGGGCGAAGCCGGCGGTGTCCTTATTGAGGTCGAAGGCCAGCTTGGCGTAGTTGAACGCGGCGTCCTCCGTGATTTCCGGATCGAAGTCCACCTTCGAGGCGTCGTAGAAGGCCTGCATCGCCGACACCTGGTCATGCGTGCGTATGTAGGAGTTGGCCAGCAGGTAGTTGGCCACCTGGCCGAGCGAATCCGCCCGGCTGCCCATGTTCAGGAAATTGTCGATGGCGCCGGCATAATCGTTCACGGAGTAGAGCACCGTGCCCGCGTAGAAGAAGTCCTTGCGGTTCATGTCCTCGTGCGAGAGGTCGTCGTAGTACTCGCGGGCCTTCTCCTTTTCGCCCTTGATCAGGTACGACTCCGAGAGCACGCGCGCCACGCGCTCGCGGCGCTCGGGCGGGAGGCTCTCGTAGATGCGCGAGCCCTCGCGGATCACGAAGTCATAGTTCTTCTGGTTGAATTCGCAGTCGACGATGTAGAAATCCGTCAGCGCCTGGAAACGGTTGTCGGCCGAGGCCAGCCAGAAATTGGCCTCCGCCTCGGCGAACTGCCTGTTCTCATACAGCATGATGCCGGTGAAGTAGCGCCCCGGGGCCGTGTAGTCCGACAGCGGGAGCGACTCCAGCAGGGTGAAGAAGCGGGTCGCCTCGGCGTACTGGCCCAGGCTGAAGGCGCAGAAGCCGCACTTGAAAATGTATTCCGCAAGTTCTTCCTGCTCCAGGTCCGCCGAGCTCACGAAAGAGAACTCAGTCGCGGCCTGCTGATATTTCTTCCGGTCGAAGAGGATGCGCGCCTGCTCCAGGTGGAGCGCGCCGCTCAGGCGCGACGACGGATAGCGCAGGCGGTAGGCCGAGAGCAGGGCGTCGCTGTCGGACGTCTGCATCTTCAGGGCGCAGAGCACTTCGTAGCCGTCGCTTAGCGGGCCGTCGGGCATCTCCTCGAAACGAATGCGGGCCTGTTCGTAGAGCCCGTCATCGTAAAGGCGCATCGCCTGCTCCCAGGAACGCAGGTCGCCGTCCTGGGCGGCCGCGGGCGCCGAGGCGCAGCATGCCAGCGCGAGCAACGTGGTCAGCAGTGTTTTCAACCTCATAAGCTTATTCTGTTTCTAAAGTGACAAATTTACTCATTTTTGCGCTATATTTGTAGGGTTCATCCAACTTTTTCACCTGCTTTATGGAAGAAAACAGCGCACCGCTCATTTCCTTCTCCGATGCGGACATCCGCGGCGGGGACGTGACCGTGGTTTACGGCCTCGACATGCAAGTCTACCCCGGCCAGATCGTTTACATCATCGGCAAGGTCGGCAGCGGAAAGACCTCCATCTTCCGGACCATCACGGCCGAGAACCGGCTTCTCAAGGGCTCCGGGCAGGTGTGCGGATATGACCTGTCGAAGATCCGGGCAAAAGACGTGCCCTACCTGCGCCGCAAGATCGGTGTCGTCTTCCAGGATTTCCAGCTCCTGATGGACCGCAGCGTGGAGGACAACCTTTCCTTCGTCCTGAAGGCCACCGGCTGGAAGGACGCCGTGGCCATCTACAAGCGCATCGACGAGGTGCTGGAGGCGGTCGGGATGAGCACCAAGTCGCACAAGATGCCCCACCAGCTCTCCGGCGGCGAGCAGCAGCGCATCGCCATCGCGCGCGCCATCCTCAACAACCCCGCCCTCATCCTGGCCGACGAGCCCACCGGCAACCTCGACGAGGAGACGGCCGAGGGCATCCTCCAGCTGCTCCAGCAGATCAACCGCGAGCAGGGCACGGCCATCGTGATGGTCACGCACAACCGCAGCATCTGCCAGCGCTACCCGGGCCGCGTCTTCGAGACCCGCGACGAGACCTGCAAGGAAATTACGCTATGACGCTCAAGCAGCGCTACGACGCCATCCTCGGCTACTTCCGGGACAACGTCCCCATCGCCGAGTCGGAGCTGCATTTCGACTCCCCTTTCCAGCTGCTCATGGCCGTGATGCTCTCGGCCCAGTGCACGGACAAGCGGGTGAACATGACCACGCCCGCGCTCTTCTCCGCCTACCCCACGCCGGAGGCGCTGGCGGCGGCTTCTTTTGAGGATGTCTACGAGCTGATCCGCTCCATCTCCTACCCCAACAGCAAGGCCAGACACCTGATCGGCATGGCGCAGAAGCTGCTCTCCGACTTCGACGGGCAGGTGCCGACGGATATCGATGCGCTGATGAGCCTGCCGGGCGTGGGCCGCAAGACGGCCAACGTGGTCGCGTCCATCACCTGGGGCGAGCCGGTCATCGCCGTCGACACGCACGTCTTCCGCGTGGCGCGGCGGCTGGGACTCTCCCGCGGCACGACGCCGCGCGCCGTAGAGCTCGACCTGGAGCGTCACACCCCGGCGGAGCTGCGCCCCATCGCCCACCACTGGCTCATCCTTCACGGCCGCTACGTCTGCACGGCCCTCAAGCCCCACTGCGCCGACTGTCCCCTCTCCCCCTGGTGCAAGGACTATTCCGGACGCGCTTCTTCGCTGTGAGCTATAAGTTATTGACTGTTTGACAGATAGCAAAATATACTCCCCCGTTTTTCGGGGGAGTATATTTTTATAAAGTACTGTGTTTCAGCTAAATATAGCTCACAGAAAAGAGCGCCTACACTTACTGGCAGAACTGCTCCTTCAGCGCGGCGATCTTCTCGTCGGCGTCATCGCCCTTGGCGCCGAAGTAGAACTTGATCTTCGGCTCGGTGCCGGACGGACGCACGGACACGACGTCGCCCGCCGCGTCGAAGAACTGCAGCACGTTCGAGGACGGCTGGCCGGTCTTCTCCGGCTCCAGGTAGTCGATCACCTTCGTGACCGGCGAGCCGCAAAGCTCCTTGGGCGGGTTGGCGCGCAGGTCCACCATCATCTGCTGGATCTCGCGGGCGCCGGAGATGCCCTTGCGGACCACGGACACGAGGCCTTCCTTGCGGTAGCCGAACTCTTTGTAGATGCGCTGCATCAGCTGGTAGAGCGAGAGGCCCTGCTCCCGGGCCCAGGCGGCGCACTCGGCCACCATCATCGCGGCCACCTGCGCATCTTTGTCACGGACGAACATGCCCACATTGAAACCGTAGCTCTCCTCGCCGCCGCAGATGAATTCGCCGCCCTTCGCCTCTTCGCGCTTGACGACCTCGGCGATGTACTTGAAGCCCGTGAGGACATTGTACACCGGCACGCCGAATCCCTTGCAGATGTCGGCGATCAGCTCGGTGGTGACGATGGTCTTGACGACGTACTTGCCTTCGCCGAGCTTGCCCAGGTCTTTCCAGCGGTTGAGGATGTAGTAGGTCAGCATGGCGGCCGTCTGGTTGCCGTTGAACAGGACCATCTTGCCTTCGTTATCGCGCACGGCGATGCCAAGGCGGTCGGCGTCCGGGTCGGAGCCCATCACGAGGTCTGCGCCCGTCTCGTCAGCCTTGTCGAGGGCCATCTTGAGGGCCGCGGGCTCTTCGGGATTCGGGGAGACGACTGTCGGGAAGTCGCCGTCGGAGACGTCCTGGTCGGGGACGTGGATGATGTTCTTGAAGCCTTTGCGCTTGAGGATCTCGGGGATCATGCGCACGCCACAGCCGTGCAGCGGGGTGTAGACGATCTTCAGGTCGCCGTGCTTCTGGCAGAGCTCCGGGCTGAGGCTCAGGGAGAGCAGGTCGCGGAGGTACTGTTCGTCCACGTCGGCGCCCATCGCCTCGATCTCGCCGCAGCGCAGGCCGGCCTTGAACTTGACCATCGACGGGTCGGTGATCTTGGCCACTTCGGCCACGATGTCCTTATCGACCGGGGAGGTCACCTGGCCGCCGTCGGACCAGCTCACCTTGTAGCCGTTGTATTCTTTCGGGTTGTGGGAGGCGGTGATCATCACGCCGGCCACGGCGCCCTTCAGCCGCACCGCGTAGCTCATTTCGGGCGTCGGGCGGATGTTGTCGAAGATGTAGACGTGGATGCCGTTGGCGGACAGGACGTCGGCCGTAATGCGGGCGAACTCCTTGCTGTTGTTGCGGGAGTCGTAGGAGATGACGACCTTCGGGTCGTCCTGGTCGCAGTGGGTCAGGATGTAGTTCGCGAGGCCCTGGGTGGCCATGCCCACCGTGTAGCGGTTCATGCGGTTGGTGCCCACGCCCATGATGCCGCGCAGGCCGCCGGTGCCGAATTCGAGGTTCTTGTAGAAGGCGTCCTCGAAGCCTGCGGGGTCTTCGTTGCGGAGCTGCTGGATCTTGATTTTGGTCTCCTGGTCGAAATCGCCGTCGAGCCAGGCTTGTGCTCTCTGTTCAAATTCTTTCATGTGGTTATCTTTTTTAGTTTGTCTTGTCTCTATTTCTTTTTCTCTGTCGTTTTTGGTTTTTGTGCACGGGTCCGGACTCGGACGGGTGGAACAGGTCAAATATACGGATTTTTCCGCGAAAGTGTTACTTTTGCAGGGATGAAACGGAGTTTTGCGGATATCATGGCGGGGCTGGACAGCGAGCGGGCGCAGAAAGTGGCCCGGAAGCTGCCGGCCTGGGCGGCCGTGGACGCCGCGCGCCGCGCCGCCGGTCTCGACGGTCTCGAGTTCCCGAGTGCGCTCTCCCTGGAGCAGTGTTCGTCTTCTGCCACGGCCACGTACAAGGCTTTTCTCGCCGGGCAGGTGGCTGTTGCCGCAAAACTACGCGCTTCGCGCTATCCCTCCCAGCCTGGCGGCTGGGCCCCTCCCGTTCACGAGGCCACGGGCGGCCACGGTTTTTCGGCAGCACCGCCTGTCCCGGCTGAACCTTGCCGCGAGGTTTTGAGCGAAGCGAAGACGCCATCAGGCGTCGCGGCGGAGTGTCAGCGAGACTTCCGAAAGGAAGTTGAAGCAACGGAGTCGCCCGACGAAGTCGGTCATGCCCCCTTCATAGGGGGCTCCGCGCAGCGGTGGGGGTTTGAGGAAAGCGATCGTCCGGTCAGGACGATTTTGGACCTGACAGGTGGGCTGGGCGTGGACAGTTGGGCGCTGAGCCAGGTGGCGGAGCGGGTGGTGTACTTCGAGCGGAATGAGGATCTGGCTGCGGCGGCGGGGCGGAATTTCCAGCGCCTGGGCGCTGGAAATATCGAAGTGCGCTGCGAGACCGTGACGCCGCAGACCGAGCTGCCGGAGGCGGACCTGATCTATGCCGACCCGGCGCGGCGTGATGCAGCCGGGCGCAAGGTCTTCCTGCTGGAAGATTGCACGCCGGACATCCTTTCGCTGCTTCCGATGCTTTTGAGGAAGGCCCCGGCGGTGCTGCTGAAGCTCTCGCCGATGGCCGACCTGGCGATGCTCTCCGAGCGCCTCGGGCCCGCCCTCCACGAAATCCACGTGGTGGAGTGCGACGGCGAGGTGAAAGAGATTCTCTGCCTGCTCCTCCGCGACAACGTTTCCCCCGAACCCGATATCCTCGTCGTCCGCTTGTCCGGCCAGGCATCCGTCTCACATACGAGCCTGAATTCTATTCCACGCAGCGGCCTGGCAACGGCTTCACGCGGGGGAAGCTCTCCCCTGCAAAACTTCGCGCTGCGCGCTCATCCCTCCCAGGCTGGCGCCTGGGCCCCTCCCGTTCACGAGGCCACGGGCGGCCACGGTTTTGCCGGGAAGACTTCCCCCGACGTTCCGCCAAGGGGGGCCGGTGTTCCACCAATAGCCGCAGATGATATGCAACTGGGGGCTGACGCTGCAGATGGAGATGTTTTGCGGTTCCGGGTGTCCGAGGAGCGGGCGGCGGAGGCGGTGTATGCCGCCGGGGTGCAGCCGGGCGAGGTGCTCCTGGAGACCTGTCCCGCGCTGCTCAAGGCCGGCGCCTTCCGCCTTCCCTGCGCCCGCTGGGGCCTGAGCAAGCTCGCCCCCTCCACCCACCTCTACCTTGCTACCAATCTCCCGGGCACAAAAAAGGGCCAAAACGTTCCCGGCAATCAATTATTCGATATCCCAGGGGCGGGAACAGGGGAAATTGCCCCCGGCAACGAGAAATTTGCTTCGCCAGGGGCGGAAACGGGCCAATTTGCCCCTGGCAACAAGTATTTCAAGGCGTGGCACGTGCGGGAGGTGCTGCCGTTCGGGGCGGCGGCGTTCAAGGCGCTGAAGCGGCGCTACCCCCGCGCCGACGTCACCGCCCGCAACCTGCCGCTGGGCAGCGCCGAGCTACAGAAGCGGCTCGGCGTCGCGTCCGGCGGCACCGTCCACATCTTCGGTTGCCGCCTCGCCGACGGCTCCTCCGTCCTGCTCGTCACCGAATCAGCTAAATAGCGTTTTACAGAAAACGGCACCCAATAGTAAAACCTTTTGACGGAAACGTGAAATCGAAGGAGCGGAATTCTTGCTACCTTCGTCACTGCGACAAAACGTTTAACCCAATTAATACACCAATCATGAAGAAAATCATCCTTTCTGCCATGCTCCTGATCGCGGCGCTCAGCCTGGGCGCCCAGACGAAGGAGGACTTCAAGCCGGCGACGACCAACCAGCCGAACCACCAGTATCCGATGGTCAACTCCCAGCGCATGGTCCGCGCCCAGGTCAAGGCCACGGACGCCAAGAGCGTGAAGCTCGACATCGGCGGCGTGAAGTACGACATGGTCAACGACGGCACCGGCGTCTGGACCGGCGACTCCGCCCCGCAGGACGAGGGCTTCCACTACTATCAGCTGGAGATCGACGGCGCTTCCGTGCCGGATCCGGGCAGCCTCTACTACTACGGCGCTTCCCGCTGGGGCAGCGGCATCGACATTCCCGCCGCGGACGAGGACTTCTACACCCTGAAGAACGTCCCGCAGGGTGAGGTCAGCGAGGTGTACTACTACTCTTCCGTGACCGGCTCGATGCGCCACTGCTACATCTACACCCCGGCCGAGTACAAGAAGAACACGGACAAGAAATACCCTGTCCTCTACCTCCAGCACGGAGGTGGCGAGGATGAGCACGGCTGGCCGCAGCAGGGCCGCACCGGCATCATCATGGACAACCTCATCGCTGCCGGCATGGCGGTCCCGTTCATCATCGTGATGGACAACGGCTCCGACACCTACGGCCCGAACAATCCCCGTCCGGAGCGTTCGGCCGCCGGTGCCCCGCGCCCGCAGGCTCCCGCCCAGGGCCAGCGTCCGCAGGCCGGCCGCGGCGGCAACCCGTTTGCCGGAATGAACTTCGCCGGTGCCTTCCAGAGCATCCTGGAGAAGGACCTCATCCCGATGGTCGAGGCCAACTACCGCGTCTACACGGACGGTGCGCACCGCGCCATGGCCGGCCTGTCGATGGGCGGCATGCAGACGCACTCCATCGCCCTGGCCAACCCGACGCTCTTCTCCTGGATCGGCATCTTCAGCGGCGGCGTCTTCTCCAAGGAAGAGGTTGACGCGACTCCCGGTTTCCGCGAGAACAACAAGCTGATTTTCATCAGCTTCGGTAGCCGTGAGCTCGAGAACCGCATCGGCGGTGCCGCCGATCCGCGCCCGATCACCGAGGAGCTCGGCAAGAGCGGCATGAACACCGCGTTCTATGTCTCGCCGGACACCGCCCACGAGTGGCAGTCCTGGCGCCGCGCCCTCTACAACTTCGCCCAGAAGCTCTTCAAATAGCCGATTTTGGCAGTGAGCCAAAACTAATTCAAATACAGCTATTTACATAAATATACTCCCCCGAAAATTGGGGGAGTATATTTTATTATCTATCACTCAATCAATCACTTACATCTCACAGCACAGGAAGATTCGGAGCGAAGCGACGCAGGGGAGCTCGAGGGGGTCCGCCCCCTCGTTCATCAATCAATGGCTACTGGCTTGTCCAGTAGCCATTTTTGCCAAAAAATGGCTTCGGCTGCGGCGTCGTGTTCATGCTGCTTGCCGCGGTAGCCGTGCATCCCGTCGGGATAGATGCGGGTCTCGAACTGGTAGCCGGCCTTCTGCAGTGCGTCGATCAGCTGCAGGGTATTCTGGAAATGGACATTGTCGTCGCCCGTCCCGTGCGTCAGGCACAGGGCGTTCGGGAGCGGCTTCAAACCGTCGCCCGCGAAGACGGCGGGAACCCAGGTCATCACCGAGGCCTCGGCATAGCCCTCCGGATTGGCCTGCGGCGTGTCCATGAAGCGCTCGGTGTAGTGCGTGTCGTAGAGGTGCCAGTCATACACCCCGCCGCCGGCGATGCCGCAACGGAAGTACTGCGGGTAGCGCAGCACCAGCATGGCGGTGGTCGTGCCGCCGAAAGAGAAGCCCTTCACGCCGATGCGTGAGCCGTCCACGTACGGCAGCGCCTGCAGCCACTTCGCCCAGGCGATGTAGTCCTGCAACTCGATCACCGTCATCCGGCGGAAGGCCTGGTCCATGCCCCGGCGCCCGTTCTCCCCCGACGAACGGGGGTCCACGACGATGTAGATGACACCGTTCTCGTAGCACCAGGCGTCGGAGGCGTCGCGGTCACCCCAGCTATCGCGCACGTAGGGCGTGCCGGGACCGCCGTAGAGCTGCATCTGCACGGGATATTTCTTCGACGCGTCGAAGCCCGCCGGAAGCGACATCAGGCCGTACAGGTCGAAGCCGTCGTTCTCGATCTTCACGATCTGCGGATCCGGATGCACGTCGGACGCCTCAACCAGCGTCGAGTCAATCTTCATCGTATATTTGTCCGTCCGGCCCGAAACGGCCACCCAGGGCATCCGGGCGGTGGAAGCGGCGGCTTGGAACGTTTTCCCGTCCTCGGAAATGGTCGTCCCGGCGATATTGAGCGCCGGATCCGTCAGCGCCGTGATCCGACCCTTCCTGTCCAATCGGTAGAACGTCGTGTGCAGGCGGTCGTCCCGCTTCGCGGTGAACCACACATCGCCCTTCTTCTCGTCCACCTTCAGCAGGTTGATGTTCCAGTTCTCGCCGGAAGTCAGGCGTTTCAAAGTCCCGTCATAACCCAGGAAATAAATCTGCTCCCAGCCCGTCTCGAAATTGCGCGCCATGTACAGGCCCTTCTCCGTAAAGATCATTCCCTCAATCCATTCCACCCACGCGTCCGGATACTCCTCATGGTAAACCGGCCGCTTGGAGCCGTCCGCCACGCTCACCGCGTAGAGGTCGAGCACGCTCTGCCGACGCGGCATGCGCGAGACGTACAGCTCGCGGGAATCCGCTCCCCAGAAGGGGGTACCGAAATACTGCTCCGGCGAGTCGTCGAAGTCAGCCCAGACGGGCTCCGCCCCGGCGCGGGCCTCGATGAGGCCGATGCGCACGGAAGGATTCGCCTCCCCCGCCTTGGGGTAGCGCGTCCGGTGCAGCGTCCCGTCCTGCCCGAAGGGCGAATAAATGGGGAACATCGGCACGGCCGAGTTGTCGAAACGGTAAAAACCCAACCGCTGCGAATCGGGACTCCACCAGAAGGCCCGGTAGAGCGACGGGCGACCGAAAATCTCCTCGTAATACACCCAGGATGCATAGCCGTTCAGGATCAGCTCCGACCCGTCGAAGGTCAGGCGCGTCTCCACGGAATCGGCCACCGAGCGCACCCAGAGGTCACCCCCGCGGGTGAACGCCTCCATCGTGCCGTCCGGCGACGGCGTCACATTCTGGTCCTGCGCCCGCAGTCCGGAGGACAGGCACGCCAATACAAGGATAAAGATGGTCTTTTTCATACGAAGAACCGGTCATTGAAATTCACGAGATATACTTTCCGGACGGCGCGTGTGAGCGCCGTGTAGAGCCATTTCAGGTCGTCGAGCGTCTGCTCATCCTGCCAGAAGGGGCAGTCGATGAACACGCAGTCCCACTGCCCACCCTGCGACTTGTGGCAGGTGATCGCCTCGGCGTATTTGAGCTGGAGGGCGTTGAAATACGCATCCTCGCGCACCGCCTCCCAGATTTTCTTCTTGCTCCCCTTGTCGGCGTGGTCCGCCGACACGCCCTGGTAGAGCGCGTTGCTCTGCTCGTAGGTCAGCGACGCGGACTCCGACTCCAGCGTATCCAGGCACACCTTCGCGCGGACCTCCACGTCGTCATAGTCCGGGAAGCTGAGCGACGCCGTCGCGAAATGCAGCCCGTAGCGCTCCTCGTAGTTCCCGATGCGCACCAGCTTCGCGATGTCGCCGTTGGCGATGTAGTCCATCCCCGGCACGTCCTCCACGAACTGGTAGCAGTTCTTGACGATCATCAGCTTGTCGCCGCGCACCAGGCGCTCCTCCTTGAACTGCACCGTCGAGCGGACGCCGAGGTTGTAGCGGATCGCCCGCTTGTTGGAGCGGCACAGGATCACGGTCCCGTCCTCGCCGTAGCGGCCGTAGGCGTCGGAGAGGGCCTCGATGAGCTCTCCCCCGCTGATGCGCTGCACATCGTCGGCCCCGCGCAGGTCCAGCTTCCAGCCGGAGAAACTTTCCCCGCCGCCGGCGATCATTTCCCGCAACTGTGTGGCGTTTCGGAGGATCCCCGACTCGGCGGCCTGCCGCACCACGCTCGTCAGCTCGCTGTAGCGCACGCCGCCGAAGCCGTCCATGAACGCTTTCGAGAGCGCAGGGGACGCGTCCAGGCCGATGGGCGGGAGCTGCGCGGCGTCGCCGATCAGCACCAGGCGGCAGTCCACGCCGCTGCGCACGAAGCTCACCAGGTCCTCCAGTAGGTTGCCCGTGCCGAAAGCGGCCGTTCCCTGCGCGGAGGCCGCGTCGATACCGATCAGGGACACTTCGTCCACGACGAAAAGCGTCCCCTTGGCCTTGTTCGGCGAGAGCGAGAACTGCCCGAAGCCGTCGTTCCCGACGCCCTTCTGGCGGTAGATATGTTTATGAATGGTGTACGCCGGACGGTGTGAGATGCCGGACAGGACCTTGGCGGCGCGCCCCGTCGGGGCCAGCAGCACTGACTGCGTGCCGACGTCCTTGAGCGCGGCGATCACCGCCGCGATAGCCGTCGTCTTGCCCGTGCCGGCATAGCCGTTCACCACGAGGATGTCCGCGTCGTCGCAGGTCACGAACGCCGCCGCATCACGGAACAGCCGCGCCTGGCAGGGGGTCGGCTCCGCCTTGAAACGTTTGAGGAACTGTTGCTCCAGAAAGCCCGCGCGGTCCATCATTCACGGGCGCGTTTGTCGAAGATCATCGCCACCACGGCCAGCACCGGATAGATTTCGATGCGGCCCAGGAACATATCCACGGAGAAAACCAGCTTGCCCAGCGCGGGGATGCTGTTGAACGAGCCCATCGTGCCGAGGGCGCCGTAGGCCGGGCCCACGTTGCCCATGCTCGTAACCGAGGCGATGAAGCTGTTCTGATGGTCCACGCCGACCAGCAGGCTCAGGGTCACCGACACCGCGATCAGCAGGCCGTACAGGGCCAGGTACTGCAGATGCGGCGCGACTTCCTCGTCGCGAAGGATACGCTTGCCCATGCGGACCTCATTCACCGAAGAGGGGTGCAAAATGCCGTTGACGCGGCGGCCGGTCGCCTTGAAGAGCAGGATGATGCGGTCCACCTTCACGCCGCCCGAAGTCGAACCGGCGCTGCCGCACATGAACGCGGAAAACATCAGCACCATCATGATCCAGAGCGGCCACTCGGCATTGTCCAGGATGGCGAAGCCGGAAGTCGTCGTGACGCAGAGCGTCTCGAAAAGGCCGTTCCAGAGGGCGTTCCCCCAGGTCGGGCAGATGCCGCTGCGCCGCAGGCCCGCGCCCACGATGAACGCCATAATCAGCACCCAGACGGTGTAGAACTTCACCACAGGGTTGTCGTAGGGCTTGTTGGAGCGCGTGACGACGGACAGGTAGATGACGCCGAAGTGCAGCGAGGACAGGTACATGAACACCATCGTAATCCCCTCGACCCAGCGGGAGTCGAAGGCGGCGATCGAGGCGTTGCGCGAGCTGAAGCCGCCCGTGGCGCTGACGCTCATCGCGTGGCAGGCCGCGTCGAAGACCGACATCCCGGCAAGGATATAGCAGAAGAACGACAGGATCAGGATACCCAGGTACACGAAGGCGAAGATATAGACCGTCTTGTTGGTCCGGGTGGAATAGCCGCCCCGCGAGAGCGAGGTCAGCTCCATGTTCGTCAGGCGCATCTTCATCTGGTTGGAGCCCGGAATGAGCAGCAGCAGGAAGACCACGACTCCCAAGCCGCCGATGAAATGCGTGGACGCCCGCCAGAAGAGCAGGCTCTTCGGCAGGGCTTCGATATTGTCGAGGATGGTCGCGCCCGTGGTCGTAAAGCCGCTCACGGACTCGAACCAGGCGTTCTGCAGGGTGAACGGACCGCCCCAGAGCGCGTACGGCAGCATGCCGAAAATGAAAGACAGGAGCCAGGACAGGAAGATGATCACATAGCCCTCCTTCAGCGTGATGGCCGTCGTGGAACGCACGAAAATGAAGGGGAAGATGCCCACGATAAAGGTGATCAGGAAAGAAATCATCAGCGCGGCGAGCGCGGAATCGTGCCCGTTCGCCAGGGAAACCCCCACCGACAGCAGCATGAAGAGCGCGCTGACGAGGAGGGCATAGCCGATGTTTCTGCTGATGACCTTCCAGTTCATTTCTTGCCCATGGTCTTGATCCGGCTGCGGAGCTGCCGGTTCTCGTTGGCCAGCTCGGAGATGCCCTCGTTGAGCTGCGCGAGTTGGTCGTCACCGTCGAACTTGACGCTGTATTTCTTGTCCCGGGACCGGTAGGCGTCCAGCCCGTCCAGCATCCGGTAAAGCGGATTCACATAGAATGCGAGCAGGAAGGAGAGCAGCATCACGACCAGCAGCAGGCCCACGCCCACCGCCACGATGCCCGGAATGATACTCCGGTAGAAGCCGCCCTCGAAGGTGGCGGAGTTCTTCGCCAGGTCCTGGTAGATGGCCTCCGACAGGGCGCCGAGGTCGGTGCGCAGGCGGTCGTAGCGCGGCTGCAGCCGCTCGAAATACCAGGAACGCGAGTCGATGAAATCCGACTGGAGGACGTCTTCCAGCTCCAGGGAAGTCAGCATGTACGCGGAATAGGAATACATCACCGAGTCCGCCAGCGGCTTGACCTGGTTGGACGGGACGCTCGAACGGAGCGAGTCGCAGTGGGACTTGAAGTATTCGTCGTCGAAGGAAGGCACCCGCACGGAGGTCTCGTCGCCGATCACTTCGAGGATCTGCAGGTTGTAGGTATTGCTCATGTCGGCCAGGCGGTTGGCCACGTTGATGCTGCTGATATCGTCCGCGATGAGGTCCGACACGTAGTCGCTCATCCCGGAATACTCCATCACGGAAATCGACAGGGAGACGAGCAGGATGACGGCGATAGACGAAAGGCTCAGGATGAGTTTCGTACGCATCGACAGGCGCTTTTCCCGGGCCCGTTTGAAGAATTTTCCGAACGCCATTATTAAATTTCTTCAAAAATAATGACAAATATAAGGAAAATTTTATATTTTTGCACTGACTGTACAATAGAACCGCCATGACAACTTCTTTTCTCAACGACTCCACCAGCAAGAGTGCCACTGTGAAGCGGGAAATCTTGCGCCTGTGCATCACGCACAACAACTACAGTATAGCAGATTTCAGCCGTGCGTTGGGAATCAGTGTCCCCACGATCACCAAGTTCGTCACCGAGCTCATCGATGAGGATTACCTCAAGGACGAGGGCAAGGTGGGCACCTCCGGCGGCCGTCGCCCCAGCGTGTACGGCCTCAACCCGGATGCCGGTTATTTCGTGGGCGTGGACGTGGCGCGTCACCATTTCCATATTGCCATCAGCGACTTCAAGGGCAAGGTCATTTCCTATATCCAGGACATCGAGTTCGTGCTCGTGGCCAACGAGAACTCCTTCCGCACCATGTGCCGCATGGTCATGGACGAGGTCATCAAGAGCGGCATTCCCTGGATCAAGGTCCTCGGCGTGGGCGTGAGCCTCTCCGGCCGCGTCAACCCCGAGAAGGGCTACAGTCTCACCTACTTCGTCAGCGACGACCTTCCCCTGGGCAGCATCTTCCAGAAGGAATTCAACGTTCCCGTCACGATCGAGAACGACTCCCGCGCCATGGCGTACGGCGAATTCATGTCACTCGGCAAGAAGGCCGACCGCGACATGATCTTCATCAACGTCAGCTGGGGCCTCGGCATGGGCATCATCATGGACGGCAAGCTCTACTACGGCAAGTCCGGCTACTCCGGCGAGCTGGGGCACTTCCCCGTCCTGGACAACGACATCATCTGCCGCTGCGGCAAGGTCGGCTGCCTCGAGACGGGCGCGTCCGGCTCGGCGCTGCACCGCATGATCATCGAGAAACTCAAGAAGGGCCAGGCCTCTTCGATGGCCGACACCTATAACACCAAGGGCGACGTGGAGCTGGACGAGATCCTGCGCGCCGTCGAGGAGGGCGACGTGCTCGCCATCGACGCCATCGGCCAGATCGGCGACACGCTCGGCCGCGGCATCTCCGGCGTGCTGAACGTCTTCAACCCGGGCCTCGTGGTGATCGGCGGCCGCCTGATCGTCGGCAAGGATTACCTCCTGCTCCCGATCAAGACGGCGGTGAACCGCCTCTCCCTGCCGCGCGTCTCCGCCGACACGACCCTCGTCCTCTCGCAGCTGGGCCGCAAGGCCGCGTCCGTGGGCGACTGCCTGCTCTCCCGCTCCCGCGTGCTGGGCCTGATGTAGTATGCCCAGCTACCTGCAGATCGAGAACATCTCCAAGGCGTACGGCCCCAAGATCCTTTTCGAGCACATCGGCTTCAACATCAACGAAGGCGACAAGATTGCCCTGATCGCGCCGAACGGCACGGGCAAGACCTCCCTGCTGCGCATCCTCGCCGGCGAGGACAAGTCCGACTCCGGCGGACGAGTGCTCTTCTTGAAAGACATCCGCATCGCCTTCCTGCAGCAGGATTACGACTACGATCCCGCGCTGGGCATCGAGGCCCAGATCCTCACCCACGCCGCGCCCACGCTCGCTTCCTTCCACGATGAGGAACTGCGCGACTACCGCCAGCGCCTGCGCGAAATCCTCACCTCTTTCCGCCTGCCGGACTTCGACAAGCCCATGGCGGCGCTCTCCGGCGGCGAGGTCAAACGCGTGGCGCTCAGCGAGCTGCTTGCCCTGCAGGCCGATTTCCTCATCCTCGACGAGCCCACGAACCACCTCGACATCGAGGCGGTCGAGTTCCTCGAAAGCTACCTAAAGCGCAGCCGCTGCACGCTGCTGATGGTCACGCACGACCGCTACTTCCTGGACCGCGTGTGCAACACCGTGATGGAGCTGGACCACGGCGCCGTCTATATTTATAAGGGGAATTACCAGAACTACCTGGAGAAGCGCGACGAGCGCATCGCCCACTACAACGCCGAGACCGACAAGGTCCGCAACCTGCTCCGCCGCGAGCTGGAGTGGATCCGCGCCACGCCCTGCGCCCGCACGGGCAAGGCGCAGTACCGCATCGACGCCTTCCACGAGCTGGCGGACCGCGCCGCGCAGGTGTACCACACGCAGCAGGTCAGCTTCGAGGGCGTGGGCGGCAGCGCGCGCCTCGGCGGAAAGATCATCAACTGCAAGGGGGTCAATTACTCCTGGGAGGGGCTCCCGATGCTGCGCGATTTCACCTACGACTTCCAGCGCTGCGACAAGGTCGGCATCGTGGGGCGCAACGGCGTGGGCAAGAGCACCTTCCTGGACCTGTTGACCGGGGCCATCGCACCGGACAGCGGCCTCATCGACCGGGGCGAGACGCTGCGGATCGGGTATTACCGCCAGGAGGGCATGGAGTTCCGGCCGGGCGAGACGGTGCTGGACATCGTGCCCGACACGCGACTGCTCAGCCGCTTCCTCTTCCCGCACGACATGCTCTCTACGCGCGTGGAGCGGCTCTCCGGCGGCGAGCGTCGGCGGCTCTACCTGCTGACCATCCTGCTGCAGGAGCCGAATCTGCTCATCCTCGACGAGCCCACCAACGACCTGGACATCGTCACGCTCAACATCCTGGAGGAATACCTGCGGGAATTCCAGGGCAGCCTGCTGGTCGTCAGCCACGACCGCCACTTCCTCGACCGCGTCACGGACCACCTGCTGGTCTTCGTCGGACAGGGCCGCGTCAAGGACTTCATCGGCTCCTTCTCCGAGTACCGCGCCTACGTCCGCGACCTGGAAAAAGGTCGCACAGGGCTTGCCTCTGCCAACAAGCGGCCCGGTGTGCCTGCGTCTCGCCTTCCATCCTCGCTTCCCGCTGACGCGGGAACCGGATTCGGCGGAGCGAATCCTGCTGCGGCTGAGGCTTCGCCGTCAGGCAACACCGGCGCCGCTTCCACAACGCCCACGCACGGCAAGCCCAGAAAGCTGACGTGGAAGGAGCAACGGGAGTTGGAGGCGATTGAGGCGGAATTGCCAAAACTGGAAGCTGAGAAGGCGGAACTGGAAGCGAAGATGTCCTCCGGCACCCTCCCCTACACCGAGCTCCAGGCCGCCTCCGAGCGCATCCAGACGCTGATGAACGAAATCAGCCAGCGCGAAGAACGCTGGCTGGAACTCTCGGACTAGACGGTTATTCTGTGACGGGACGGACAGGAAACCCGACGTAACGGTAGCCGTAGCCCCTGTTGACAAGGTCGGAATAGAAGTACACGTACCACGCTTTGTTCGGTTCGTCCGTACCCAGGGAAGAAGACCAATAGTAGCCGTAGGAACCCAAAGAGCTGCGATTCGTACCGAGTTGGTATCCTGCAGCGGGAAGGAATATACTGTTGCCATTGGACTTGCTCTCCACGATGTAGCCATTCACGCCATTCAGTGTCGTCCATGTCCAAGTACACTGGGTTCTGATTTCGGTCCACTCTTCGTCGGTTGGCATGCGCCACTTGCCGCCCAGGACTACGTGCGCTGCGTCGTCTTCGGGATCGAGGACGGTCTTGCCATCCGGGGCACCCGTCCCGTCCCAATAATTTCCTCTGTCTGCAGGACAATACTTGGTGAGCCTATTGGAGGCTCCATTACACCATTTATATGTTGGCCAGTAGTAGTTATCCTTTTTCTCAACCGCAACCTCACCCCAGGCATAATAATCTCCGTATTCCTCCGGCCTCGTCGCACCCAAGTTCCAGCCCCGCCATTTCACGGAAAGGCCCAGATCTACTGTTTCAGTCACTTCCTGAATGACAGTAACGGTCTGGACGGCATCTTCAGCCATGATGGTGATCGTGGCACGACGGTCCTCATAGGTGGCGTCGCAACGGACCGTGACGGTCACAGGGTCTTTGGACATCGGACCGGAGGCCGGAAAGACATGGATCCAGGAGTCCGGGCAGTTGGCAGTCCAGTCGCGGTTGGCGGTGAAGGTGATGGTCCCGCTGCAGTCAGCGGACAAGTCGATGGTCGCCGGTGTAGTCATTGTGATCTGCGGCGGCTTCTGGCAGGCGCCCAGCAGAAGGAGGAGCGCTGCGCAGACCAGCTGTCCCCAGTATTTTTGTGTCATCATCGTGGTTATGTGGCAGGCCTGCTCCGGAGCCTCATTTACAACACGAAAGTGTGGAGCATTTTTCGTTTATCTGAAGAGAGGCTCCAGCAGACGAATGCATTGATTTCTCTTCAAGGATAAAAGCGAAAACACTTTCATCAATATGTTTGTCCCCGAGGGGACAGGACAAATATAGGGATTTATTTGTGAATTAGCGACAAAACGGTATCTGTGCACTGTCTGAAAAAGACTATCCGGGCTGAATCCCGTGGGGCCGGGAGCGGCAGTGCCCCTGCAAAGCCGTTCACCCGGACAGGGTCGGGCGTAGCGAAGCGTCTCCTGACAGCAGAGCCGGGACGGCAGCTGCCCCTGCGAAGCCGTTCACCCGGGCAGGGTCGGGCGTGAGCGAAGCGGAGCCCGATAGCGGAGCAGGGGCAGCTGCCGTCCCGGCACCCTCCCAACCAAGTGGCCCGGATTCCGGAACAGAATCAGCCTTAAAACTGTTACAGAATCGGAAATTCGTGATTCTGGGACAGAATCTGCCCGATTTCTGTTACGGATTGGGAGATGCCCGGTCGGAGCCGGGCATGACAGGCAGGAGATTCCGGGTCAAGCCCGGAATGACTATGAGATCCCCGATCTGGTCGGGGATGACGAGCGGTGCGGGCAGGTCAAGATCCTTCGCTGTGCTCAGGATGACAGGGTAGGGCGTCAGTGAAGCGTCTCCTGACAGCAGGGCCGGGAGCGGAGAGGGCCTTCAGCGCTCCCGGAACACGATTATTTCGACTTCCGGGAGCAAATACCGGCCTTTCTGCTCCCGGCTGTACACCGTTCCGTCCCGCTCCCCGCGTCCCAAAATCTTTCCCGTTAGAAGCAAAACAGGGGGTAAAATGCTCCTTCCGGGACAAAAACCGGGACACCGGGAGCGGCAGTGCCCCTGCGAAGCCGTTCACCCGGACAGGGTCGGGCGTAGCGAAGCGGAGCCCGATAGCGGAGCAGGGGCAGCTGCCGTCCCGGCACCCCATCGCCCCAGACCAAGTTGCCCGGATTCCGGAACAGAGTAAGCCTTAAACAGTTACAGGATATTCATCGACTGCTCGCGGATCTTCTCGAGCTCGTCCTTCATCCGGACGACGAGCTTCTGGATCTCGGCATGGTTGGCCTTCGAGCCGGTGGTGTTGATCTCCCGGCCCATCTCCTGGATGATGAAACCCAGCTTGCGGCCCGGACAGGCCTCGCCGTCAATCGTGTCCATGAAGTACTTGCAGTGCTGGCGCAGACGGACCTTCTCCTCGTTGATGTCCAGCTTCTCCAGATAGAAGATCATCTCCTGCTCGAAGCGCTCCTTGTCCAGCTTGACCTGCAGGTCCTCGGCAGCCTTGAGGATGCGCTCGCGCACCGTCTGCAGGCGCTCCGCCTCGTGGCTCTCGACCTCGTCGTAGAGGGAGAGGATGGTCTTCACGCGGCCGGTCACGTCGGCGTAGAGCGCGGCGCCCTCGCGGCTGCGGAAAGCGTCCAGCGCGGAGAGGGCCTCCTGCAGCGCAGCCTGCACCTTCGGCCACTCCTCCTCGGGGACCGTGTCCTGCTTCCCGCCCTCGAACACATCCGGGAAGCGGAGGATCGCCTCCAGATACTCCTCCTTCGGCATCGCAATCCCGACCTTGCATCCGATGGCGTGGATCTGGCGGAAATAGTTCTCCACCAGCGCCGCATCGATCTGGCGTGCAGCTGCACCGGCCTTCGGTTCAAAATTCAGCAGGAGGTCCACCGTACCGCGCTGAAGCACATCGGAGAGGGTTTTACGGACCTCCAGCTCCTTGTCTTTGGGCAGGAGGGAAGATTTGATATTGATGTCGCAATTCTTGCCGTTCAGGGTGCGTATTTCGAGCGTGAGACGCCCGGTGGAAAGCTCGGCGATACCTTTGCCGTAGCCGGTCATGGACTTAATCATCTGCAGGTTTCTTTTTTGCTTCGCAAATTTACGGATTTATTCGTAATTTTGCGCGTTCAAGAGAATAGAGACTTATGGAAGAGAACGAGAAGAAACTGAATTTCCTCGAAGAGATTATCGAAGACGACCTCAAGAGCGGCAAAGTGCCGTCCATCCTGACCCGCTTCCCGCCGGAGCCGAACGGTTACCTGCACCTGGGACACGCCAAGTCCCTCTGCATCAACTTCGGCCTTGCCATGAAGTATGGCGGCAAGACCAACCTCCGCTACGACGACACCAACCCCGTCAAGGAGGACACCGAATACGTGGACGCCATCAAGGAGGACATCCAGTGGCTGGGCTTCCGCTGGGAAAAGGAGTGCTACGCCTCCGACTACTTCGACCAGCTCTACGAGTGGGCCGAGGACCTGATCAAGCGCGGCCTCGCCTACGTCGACGACCAGACCCAGGAGGAGATCTCCAAGGGCCGCGGCACCGTGGACAAGCCGGGCGTCGAAAGCCCGTACCGGAACCGCAGCGTCGAGGAAAACCTGCAACTCTTCCGCGAGATGCGCGACGGCAAATACGCCGACGGCGAGAAGGTGCTCCGCGCCAAGATCGACATGGCGCACCCCAACATGATGATGCGCGACCCGCTGCTGTACCGCATCAAGCACGCCTCGCACCACCGCACCGGCGACAAATGGTGCATCTACCCGATGTACGACTTCACCCACGGCCAGTGCGACTCCATCGAGCACATCACGCACTCCATCTGCACGCTCGAATTCGACGTGCACCGTCCGCTTTACGACTGGTTCATCGAGACGCTCGGGATCTACCCGTCCCACCAATATGAATTCGCCCGCCTCAACCTGACCTACACGCTGATGAGCAAGCGCAAGCTGCTCGAGCTCGTGCAGAAAGGCCTCGTGGCCGGCTGGGACGACCCGCGCATGCCGACGCTCTGCGGCGTGCGCCGCCGCGGCTACACCCCCGACGCCCTCAAGATGTTCTGCGACAAGATCGGCGTCAGCAAGCGCGACCAGCTGATGGACATCCAGCTGCTGGAGTGGTGCGTGCGCCAGGACCTCAATGCCCGCGCCAACCGCTACATGGTGGTTCAGGATCCACTGAAGGTGAAGATTACCAACTGGCCGGAAGGCCTCGTGGAGTGGTACGACTGCCCGCTGAACCCGGCCGAGCCGGAGGGCGCGACCCGCAAGGTGCCCTTCATGGGCGAGCTGTGGATCGACCGCGCCGACTTCATGGAGGATGCGCCGAACAAGTTCTTCCGCCTCAAGCCGGACGGCGAGGTGCGCCTGAAGTACACCTATATCATCAAGTGCGAGAAAGTTGTCAAGGACGCCGCCGGCAACATCGTCGAGCTGGAATGCACCTACGACCCGACCACCAAACCGGGCGGCGGGGAGTGGCGCTCCGTCAAGGGCACCATCCACTGGGTCTCCTGCGCGCACGCGAAGGAAATCGAGCTGCGCAACTACGACCGCCTCTTCACCTTGGCCGACATGAGCCAGGTGCCTGAAGATAAGGACTATAAAGATTATCTGAACCCCGAATCCCTGGTGCTGGGCCGCGGTCTCGCGGAGCCCGCCCTGCTGGACGACGCCTCCGGCATCGCCGTGCAGTTCGAGCGCACCGGCTACTATGTGAAGGATCCAGATTCCACCCCGGAGAAGGCCGTCTTCAACAAGACCGTCTCCCTGAAAGACTCCTACAAACCGGAGTAGCTTTCCGTTGTGAGGTGCAACTGATTAAAAATCAATAAAATAAGTAATTATACTCCCCCTAATTTTGGGGGAGTATAATTATATAATCTACTGAAAAACAGTTACTTGCAGCTCACAAGACATGTATCGTCCTGAAAAAAGTTTACCAAAAAAGGTAACTTTTTATGAACTACAAAGTGTATCGCGTATCGCAGCGCGCCCAAGGAAAAATGCTGCGAGAG
>CADAND010000012.1 GCA_902789245.1 uncultured Bacteroidia bacterium | reverse complement strand
CCCACGAGTTTGCCGACTCCCTGATAAGACTTCTAGGATGTTCAAAGAATTCAAAACTATCGAGGACTAACGCTATTTGAAAGAATTGGATTTCGGTCCAATGCCGCTGAACGGAACAATGTAAAAAGTGTATAACCAGGATACCAAAAACCGGCCCCAACCCCATCCCCCCGAAAAACCGTTATACATTATACAAATAGACGATAAACGGCTGACAATCAATCTGAAGCATTGTACAATATTGCGTAAAAGAGTACCGCCCGCAGGATTTACATCCCACGGGCGGTTTTGTACAAGGCTTCGGCAAACCCTGGGCACTTTGTAAGATTAGTTTGAAAGATGGCGATTATGTCCACGAAAACTTAGGCTCCTACTTTGACCCACTCGCTGGAGAAAAGTACTTCACTCAAGCCATGGGCGAGGAGTGGACCGGCGAAGAGCCTTTTGACGATTTCATGTAGTCCCTTGCCATACAATACAACTCAGCTACTCGGTCTTTCGTTCGTTCTGACAGGTGAAGCGGTTTCTTCCTTTTACTCATCTATTTGCAGAACACTTTTTTCAATGCTTTTCGGAGTTTTTGTAACCAAGCACTGAAATACGTAAAAACGTCATTTCGTACGGGTCTGTCCGTCGATTTGTTGTTCAGAGATGGGTAAAAGATTTTGGGGAAAGGTAAAAAAGATATACTAAAGAACGGTAATTATTTACCTTTCTGCCATTATTCTCCCAAAATAGGACTATTTCCGGCGCAGACACGGATAGAAGGCCATTTTTGAATTGTTCTGAAGAGAATTTCGTGACAAAAATTTACCTTTCTCCGCGAGAAAGGTAAAAAGGACTTCGTAAAAGTGTAAAAATGCCATTCTGCCGGCGTAGAACCGGCAAACCATATGGCTATTTGTGTGTTTGTCGATACTTTTTAATCCACTTATAAATTGTTTTAAGAGCAACACCTTTTTCATCTGCAATCGCTTTCAAATCTACGTGTTCCTCTGCGTCTTGCCGCCTTACAATATCGGCTATTTCCACATTTGTTAGCTTACACCGAGGATCTGGCTTTGCTTCCGAATCATCTACCATTGATTTGTCATCAATAGCAATTGTTCTGAATCTTTTGCCCGGATTAGGGATGGCATCTCCCTCGTCAATCATTTGTTTAAACTCAAATGCCAGCGGAGTCAAGCCATTAATATGGAGAAGAAGTGCTTGCTCTGGGCAATCCTCTATCCTATTCTTTTCAACTTTAAGAATCTTATCCATTTTTCCAAAACGGGTGTTCTTAATATACCAATTTGCGGAAGCTCCGCTTATCAACTGTGTTGCTCCAAGGACTCTTGTGCTAGATTTGGCCGATTCATTTTTAGCCGAAAGGTGTACAGCTATGATAACTGTTAATTGCTTTTCCTGTGAACTCGCTTTATTAATGATAGACTGTAAACGCGTATAAAAATCCGTTATTTTATTCCCGGAAGTGGGCATCTTGTATGCGGTCGCATTATCGATACAAATCAAGACCCTTTCTCTTGGGATACGCTCTAATTGCAACTCCAAGTCATCAAGAAGATCTCCAATGCTCTGAAAGTCCTCTCCGCGTATAATCCTAAAATTAGGGACATCTATACTCCCATATCTTTTTTTGAGGGTGGCATCTGAATTTTCACGATCGTAAATCAAGACATCATACCTACTGGAAGGGCGTATCCCGGATTCCGTAATACCCACATCTTCTGCCTTTGCTAGCCGCAGACCGATATGATACAATAATGCCGATTTACCTGAATGGTTTTCTCCTGCAAGAGTACAGATATCTCCTGGAAAAAGAGCGCCAGGGATAATGGCCTCGGGTAATTCTCCAACTCTTTCATCGATATCTGCGAGAGTATCACTCTCGCTGGCCGTTGTTCGCTTGGGATGGGCAACGAAACTATTATTCTTCGCTTGACCTGACTGTCTAAGATTTTGTCTTTCAGCATATCCTTCGGTTTTAATCTTTTCCAAAGCCCTTGCTTGTTCAAGTTCTCTTTCGTTCTTTTCAAGCTCGTCCTGTTTGTTCTTTTTCCTTTTGTGTGACCAGAACGCCAAACCGGTTAAGCCCGTAATAAAGCCAGTGCCTGCATTAATTACACCTTTTTTAATTTGGGGATTCTGCTGTATGGACTTTGAAATCGAATGGGCAGAATCTTTAGCTATCTTCCCCAACGAGGAGAGCAAAAACGCGAAGGGTTCGTAACCGGCCATGTTTAATAATAATTGTGGATATACTTGTGGTGACAAATATACTTAATTATTTGATAATAAACTCTCACATTAACGAACACATATCATAAGGAGGTTATTTAATAAAGGCCTCCTGCACCTCCGAAAGGATGTTTCCTTTGAGTAGTTTTGCGTAATGCTGAGTAATGCGCGTTGTGCTGTGTCCAAGCAGCTTCGCCACCACCTCTAGCCGTATTCCGCGGTTCAAGCAGCGAGTGGCGTAGGTATGCCGCGCAACATGGGAAAAGATTGGCTTGTCTATACCACAGATATCCCGTATGGTCTTCAGGTACACATTCAGCTTGTGGTTTCCCAGAATCGGCAGCTTGAAGTTGTACTTCTTAAGTATTTCTACGCCCTCATCCAGAATGACAGCCGTATAGAAAACGCCGGTCTTATTGCGTTTATCGTGAATATAGTACTGCCCATTGGGAGCTCGCTGGTAGTCCGTGGGCACAAGTTTCGCCATATCTGTATAGGAGAGTCCAGATGCAGCCTGAAACACAAACAGGTCTCTGACCCTATTCAAGCTCTCATTATGGAAATCGGTAGTGCGGATCTTCTCTACCTCCTCCTCTGTCAAGAACTGTACGCTTTTCTCACCTTTGCGAAGCCGAATGCCCATAAAAGGATTAACCTTGATTTTGCCGTTGTCAATACCGAACTGAACTATAGTCTTCACCCGCTGGCAATATCCATTCGTCGTTACGTAGTCCAAGTATGTGTTCATTGATGCCTGATAATCCAGAATGACCGCTTTACTAATTGCGGAAACGGGCTCAGATGGTGGCAGGATTTTGAAGAACTTATCACGGGCGATTTCATATTTCCTGTAGGTTTTCGGCGTGATATCCCTCCCCACGCGCTTCGCCAAGATTTTCATATAGTCTGAGAAAAGATCGCCAACAGTATACAGGATAAAACCGCCCGTCTTGAAATACTCCTTTAGACATTCTGCCGTAAGAGCCTGCCCGTCCCTCAACAAAGCCGTCTCTATCTCATTAAGTCGTGTGCGAACCGAAGCGAGATAATCCTTCAAATCGGAATTCTTTTTGCTGCTTAAATCCCGTTTGAATTGCATTGGGACCTCCTTTCTTGGCAGCTGAACATAACAACGCTTCCCATTAATGACCAAGCTCATCTCAATAGGGGCCATACCGTCTTTGTTTTTCTTGCTCTCGCGACAGTAGAACGAGACATTTGCCGTGTTTCGAGTCATAATCTGCGACCACTTTTTTCTGTTAAACATACCTGGTCGCATATAAGGTCAACATTTTCGCCGATTATTCCGCGCACGAAAGACCCCGCCGCAAGACATCCCGCCGTTCAATCATCCGCTGTAACTGATTGAATATAAAAAAGAAAAACCGCCGCAAGTATGCGCCGGAAGATATAGTGAGGTTTTTGTGTTGTGTCGGGTTGGTAGCGGGAGTGGGTCACGATCCCACGACCTCCGGATTATGAATCCGACGCTCTAACCAGCTGAGCTACCCCGCCATCAGAAAAAATCGTTGAGATAGAAGGATTCGAACCCTCACTGACAGAGCCAGAATCTGTAGTGCTACCATTACACCATATCTCAATATCCCCACGCCTTGCGGTTTTGGGACTGCAAATGTACAACACTTTTGCTAATTTGCAAAATTATTTTCTCTCAATCAGTACGATTGCCCAGACTTCGCACCCTTCTTTACGTCCGACGAAGCCCAGACGCTCGGTCGTGGTGGCCTTGACGCTCACCCGCGCGGAGCTGATGCCCATCACTTCGGAAAGGCATTCGCGCATCGCGCTGATGTAGGGCGCGACCTTGGGCGCCTGCAGGGCGATGGTGATGTCTACATTGACGACCGTCCAGGTGCGATACTCCGGGAGAGCCAGCACAGCGGCGAGCAGTTCGGTACTGTCCACGCCCTTCCAGCGGTCGTCGGTGTCGGGGAAAAGATGGCCGATGTCGCCGAGGGCGAGCGCGCCGAGCAGCGCGTCGCAGAGGGCGTGGATGGCAACGTCGCCGTCGGAGTGGGCGACGAAGCCTGTCTCCGAAGGAATCTGCACGCCGCCGAGGAACATCGGAAGGCCCTCTGCCAGCGCGTGCACATCATATCCTTGTCCTATTCTGTACTCCATATTGCTGCAAAAGTACAGAAAAAATAGTTACTTTTGTAAGTTATGGGACTTTTTAATTTCTTCGGTGAGAACGAACACCGGGTTTTCAACTACAAGCCGATCTACTACGATCCGGCGGAGGAAGAGCGAAAGCGCCGCTTCGGCGCCGTGGACGGCACGATGGAGAAGGAGAAGGCCGAAGGCACCTACGTGCCCGGGTCCTACATCCGCGGCTCTTTCCGGGACGGTGCGCGCACGCGCACCCCGATGAAGCGCGCGCAGACCATCATCGGCATCATCTCGATGCTGCTGATTGTCGGTATGCTCTTCTACATCGCCAAGTTCTACTCGCTGCTGTAGCGGGATGGGCAAGCTGAAAATCCTGCCGGCGCAAATCGCCAACATGATCGCCGCGGGCGAGGTCGTGCAGCGACCCGCGTCCGTGGTGAAGGAACTCATGGAGAACGCCGTGGACGCGGGCGCGACGCAGGTCGCCGTGGTCGTGACCGACGCGGGACGCACGCTCCTGCAGGTCATCGACAACGGCTGCGGCATGTCGAGCGTGGACGCCGTGCTCTGCTTCGAGCGCCACGCCACCTCCAAGATCGCCTCGGCCGAGGACCTGGAGCAGATCCTCACCTACGGTTTCCGCGGCGAGGCGCTGGCGAGTATCGCCGCTGTGGCGGAGGTGACGCTGCGCACGCGCCGGCCGCAGGACGAGACGGCGACGGAAGTGCGCGTGGGCGCCTTCGGCGAAGTGAAAACCGCCACCGTGGCGGCGCCCGTCGGTTCCAATTTCGCGGTGCGCAACCTCTTCTACAACACCCCCGCCCGCCGCAAATTCCTCAAGAGTGACAACGTCGAGCTCAAGCATATCCTCGAAGAATTCACGCGCGTGGCGCTGACCCGCCCCGACATCGCCTTCACCTTGTCCCACAACGGGCGCGAGCTCTTCGTGCTGAAGAAGGCCAAATCGCTGAAATTCCGCATCCTCGACCTGCTCGGAAGCAATGTGGTCGGGGACATCGTGGACCTGTCGGCCAACACCTCCGTGGTGCGCGTGAGCGGCTTCGTCGGCCGCCCCGACACCGCCCGGAAGACCCCCGGCAACCAATACTTCTTCGTCAACGGGCGCTACTTCCGCAGCGCGTACCTGCACAAGGCCGTGATGAAAGCCTACGAGGAAATGATTCCGGACGGGGTCACGCCCGCCTACTTCATTTTCCTGGAAACGGACCCGCACGCGATCGACGTCAACATCCACCCGACCAAGACGGAAATCAAGTTCGAGGACGACGCCGTCATTTTCCAGATCCTCTACGCCTGCGTCAAGGAGACGCTAGGGCGCAACAGCTTCGGCGCCAGCATCGACTTCAACACCGAGGGCGCCACGCCCCTGCCCCAGCTCGGGCAGAGCTTCGAGCAGTACAAGGAGGTCACGATGCCCGTCATCGAGACCGATCCGACATACGACCCGTTCCGGGAAGTTCCGGATCAGGTCCGGAACGACTATGGAAGCTCGACCGGGAATCTCAGCCGCTTCGTCGACAAGAGCCAGGACTACGGCCGCCTCTTCGAGGAGAAGACCCTCCCGCTGGGCCGCCTGCTCGTCCTGCAGGGCAAATATATTCTCACGCCGGCCGCTTCCGGCCTGATGATCGTGCACATCGGACGCGCCCGCGAGCGCATCCTCTACGAGCAGACGCTCCGCGCCCTGGGGCAGAACGTGCACGTCACGCAGACGGCCCTCTTCCCCGTACAGGTGCAGGTGGGCGCGCAGCAGCGGCTCCTCTTCGAGGACAACGCCGCACTGCTCGCGCAACTGGGCTTTGACATCGCCGCCTTCGGGACGGACACCGTGGTGGTGAACGGCGTGCCGGAAGGCTACAGCTGCGAACCCGGCAAAGTGGAGCAGCTTGTCAGCGACCTTGTGTACATTTTGTCAGAAGAGCGCGAAGCCCTGCCGGAGATGCTCCAGCAGCGTCTGGCGGAGAAATTCGCCACCCTGGGAGCCTCCCACGCCGATCCGCCGTCCTCCCCGCAGGATGCGCAGCGGCTCATTGACACGCTTTTTGCATGCGACAACGCCGAACTCACCCCGAACGGGCGACGCATCGTCAGCATCGTCCCTCTCGGGGACATAGACAAGAAATTCTAAATGGCATACTATTACTACGGCAACGACGGCGGTCGCCGGGGAGGGTTCCTCTCCTCGCTGCCTCCCGTGACCAAGAACCTGATCATCATCAACGTGATCGTCTTCCTGGCCTCCCTCCTCAACGAGAACTTCATGATCGGGACCTTCGCCCTGTTCTACCCCACTTCCCCGTATTTCCACTGGTGGCAGGTGGTCACGCACATGTTCATGCACGGCGGGTTCTGGCACATCTTCTTCAACATGTACACGCTGCTGATCTTCGGCGGCGTGGTGGAGCGCATCCTCGGAAGCAAGAAGTTCCTGTTCTTCTACTTCATCTGCGGCCTGGGCGCCGTGGCCCTGCACCTCGGGGTGGAATACCTCCAGATGCAGTCCTACATGCAGGGGGCCGCACTGGGCAACGCCACCGCGATCCAGAACATCGCCCTGATCAAGAACACCCCGACCGTGGGCGCCTCCGGCGCCATCTACGGCGTGCTGATGGGCTATGCGATGCTCTTCCCGGAGTCCCGGATGACCCTGCTCTTCCCGCCCGTAACGCTCAGCGCCAAGTGGATGGTGGTGATTTTCGCCGCCATCGAACTCTTCACCGGCGTGACCGGCCTGTCGGCCGGCATCGCGCATTTCGCCCACCTGGGCGGCATGCTCATCGGCTGGCTGATGATCCTGTCGTGGCGCAAGCGCGGCGTCTTGTTCGACCCCAACAGACTTTGATATGGATAGCACTCCCATCCTCCAGGAAGCCGTCGAGATCCTGCGCAAAGGCGGCGTGATCCTCTACCCCACCGACACCGTGTGGGGCATCGGCTGCGACGCCACCAACGAGGCCGCCGTGGCCCGCGTGTTCGAGATCAAGCGGCGCTCCGAGGCCAAGAGCCTCGTGCTGCTGGCCTGCGACCTGGACATGGTCGCGAAGCATGTCAAGCAGATTCCCTCCATCGCCATCGACCTCGTGGAGGTCAACGATGCGCCGATGACCATCATCTATCCGGGTGCACAGTACCTGGCGCCGAACGCCGTCGCGGCCGACGGCTCGGTGGGCATCCGCATCCCGGTGGTAGCGGTGGACGAAAGCGCAGAGGATGAAGCGCCTGCACGCAAGGGAGCTGCCCCGAAGGGCAACCTGACCGCCGGCGCCTTCTGCCGCGAACTGGTGCGGCGCCTGCGCCGGCCGCTCGTCAGCACGTCCGCCAACATCTCTGGCGAGCCCACGCCCGCCTCGTTCGCCGAGATTTCCGAGGAGATCAAGAACGCCGTCGACTACGTCGTGCCGAAGCCCTTCGGCACCGGCGCCTCCGGGCGATCTTCCCAGATCATCAAGCTCGGCCTGGACGGCGAGGTCCAGATCCTGCGGCCGTAGGCGGAGAGATTTCTCAGGCGTTTACTTCTTTTTCCAAGTCCGGCATCAGACGCCGGACTATTTTCTTGTCGTAGAAGAAGCGGCCGGCCACCACGCGGATGATCGTGTAGCCCGGGATGGCCGCCAGCATCCCGACGATTCCGCCAAGGTGGCCGGCCATCAGCATCACGATGAAGATTTCCAACGGTGACGCCTGGATGCTGGTGGAGTAGATCAGGGGCTGCAGGACGAAGTTGTCGATGAGCTGCACGCCCAGCATGATGGCCAGCACGATGAGGGCAAAGATCCAGATGTTGACATCCAGGCCGACCCCGGCGCCGTATTTGAGCACCAGGCAGAGCAGCACGCCCAGCACCTCCCCGATGATGGGGCCGACGTACGGGATGATGTTGAGGATGCCGGCGATGAATGCAATGCCCAGGGCGTAGTTCGCGCCGATGCGGGCGATCAGGCTCAGGCCCAGGAAGTTGAAGAATGCGACGCACAGCATTTCCAGCAGGAGTCCCACGAAGTAGCGGGAGAGCAGGCGCTCGATGTCTCCGATGGCGTCCGTCACCTTGCCCTCGATCGGGTCCGGGACCAGGGCGGCTACGATGCGGGAGAACAACTTGTCGCCCTTGACGAAGAAGAAGGAGATGAAAACCACCGCGAACAGGCCGACGGCCAGATTGACGACAGCGCCGGCCACGGAACCGAGCAGACCAGCGATAGAGAAACCGGACGTGGCGTTTTTAAGGTAGTCGAGGATGACGCTGATGGCGTCGTAATCCGGTCCCAGGCTGGGGAACAGTCCCACCACCCAGCCGTTGACGGTATCAGATATGTCGGAGCCCGAGAGGTTCATGTCGTTGAACACGGCCGCCTCGCGGATGATGTTCACCACCACCGGGATCGCCTGCGTAACCACCAGCGACAGACCGGCTATGACAAAGAAGATGGACAGGATGGCCAGCAGCCAGTCGGGTGCACGCTTGCCCTTGACCTGCACCTTGCGCATCAGGCTCACGAGCGGACGGCTGACGAGCGACACCACGAAAGCCAGGATAATATACATCAGCACGCTGCGGAAATACCAGCACAGGGCGCCGGCTATCGCCAGAACCCCGATCAGGATGATATATCCGGACAGTCTTTCAACATTGCTTTGTTTCTCCATAGGTTAATAGTTTTATCAGAAGCAAATATAACTTATTATTTCCGAATTCCCGCTTTCTCGCTCCCGATGCCGGCGCCCCGCCGGGAAGGTGTTGTCCCGAATTGGGATTTTTCCTATTTTTGTACTGCTATGGCGACGAAAGCGAAAACAGTCTTTTACTGCACCTCGTGCGGCAACGAAAGCCCCAAGTGGATGGGGCGCTGCCCCGCGTGCGGGGAGTGGAACACCATGAAGGAAGCCCCGGCGGAGCCGAAAAAGGGCACGGCGTCGGGTGGCAGCCGCGGCAGCGTGGCGGCGCGCAACGAACGTCGGCCGCAGCGGCTGCGCGAGATTGACTATTCGCAGGATGCACGCATTTCCCTTGGACTGGGAGAGGTGAACCGCATCCTCGGCGGCGGCATGGTGCCGGGATCGCTGGTGCTCATCGGCGGCGAGCCGGGCATCGGCAAGTCCACCCTCAGCTTGCAGATTCCGCTGTGCTGCCAGGATTTGCGCACACTCTACGTCACCGGTGAGGAGAGCGCCAGGCAGGTGGGCATGCGCGCCCGGCGCCTGGGCGGCGACGACAGCAACTGTTCCATCTTCTGCGAGACGCTGATCGACACCGTGATCGAGCAGGCGCGCGAGATGATGCCCGACCTGATGATCGTGGACTCCGTGCAGACGATGTACACCGACTCCGTCGAATCGGCCCCAGGCTCCGTGAGCCAGATCAAGGAAGTGGCCGCCGCGCTGCTGCGCTTCGCCAAGGAGAGCGGCGTGCCGGTGATCCTGATCGGCCACATCACCAAAGACGGCTTCATCGCAGGTCCGAAGATTCTCGAGCATATCGTGGACGTGGTCCTGCAGTTCGAGGGCGAGAACCGCGGCTCCTACCGCGTCCTGCGCAGCATCAAGAACCGCTTCGGCTCCACGTCCGAGCTGGCCGTCTTCGAGATGACGGGAACGGGACTGCGAGAGGTCGCCAACCCTTCTGAAATGCTGATCCCGATGCACGAGCAGGGCCTGAGCGGCACCGCCATCGCGGCGATGCTGGACGGCACGCGCCCGTTGCTCTTCGAGGTGCAGGCGCTGGTCAGCTCCGCCGTGTACGGCACGGCGCAGCGCTCCGCCACGGGCTTTGACGCCCGGCGCCTCAACATGCTCCTGGCGGTGCTGGAGAAGCGCGCCGGCTTCCACCTCAGCGCCAAGGACGTGTTCTTGAATATGGCCGGCGGCCTGAAGGTCAGCGACCCGGCGGTGGACCTCGCGGTCATCTGCGCCGTCCTGTCTTCGAACTTCGATTTCGCCATCCCGTCCGACGTCTGCTTCGCGGGCGAGGTGGGCCTGAGCGGCGAGATCCGCCCCGTCGGGCAGATCGACCGCCGCGTGCAGGAGGCCGCCCGGCTGGGCTTCAAGCGGATCTTCGTGTCCTCCTTCTCCAAGGTGGAGGTCAAGCCGGAGGGCATCCAGGTCGTGAAGGTCGCCGATGTGCCGGCGCTGGTGAAAACCTTATTCAAATAACAGATGGAAGTTTTCTTCTCCGACGATATCTGCGACGGGCGCGTCCGGCTGGACGCCGAGGAGTCCGGGCACTGCGTACGCGTGCTGCGGCACCGCCCGGGCGACGAGATTTCGGTGATCGACGGGCGCGGGACGCTGTATCGCTGTGCGCTGGAGATCGCCGATGCCAAGGGCGCCGAGGCGCGCGTCCTCGAGGCGAAGCCCGGCTTCGGCGCGCATCCCTATCACCTGACCATGGCGGTCTGCCCGACCAAGAATATCGACCGCTACGAGTGGTTCGTGGAGAAATCTACGGAGATCGGAGTCGATGTGATCGCGCCGGTGATCGGCGAGCGCTCGGAGCGCAGGATCCTCAAGACCGACCGGCTGAAGCGCCTCGCGCTCTCTGCCGCCAAGCAGTCGCTCAAGGCGGCCATTCCGACGATCGCCGAGCCGCAGTCCGTCCACGACTTCCTCCTCGCTGCGCCGGACGACGCCCTGAAGCTTATCTGTTACTGCTTCGACGACGTCGAACGCATCCCCATTACGTCCGCCCTGCAACCTTCTGAAACGCTTGACTCGGCAGGCAGTGCTCCCGGCAAACCCGTGGCCGCCCGTGGCCTCGTGAACGGGAGGGGCCCAACCGTCAGGTTGGGAGGGATGAGCGAAGCGAAGGTTTGCGGGAGCAGCTGCCTGCCGGAAGCGCAGAAGGTTGCGATTCTGATCGGTCCGGAAGGGGACTTCAGTCCCGAGGAGGCGGCCCTGGCGCGGGAGCGCGGCTGGATTCCGGTGTCGCTGGGCGAGAGCCGCCTGCGCACGGAGACGGCGGCCGTCGTCGCCGCCACCGCCGTCTATCTGAACAGCCGGTAGGCTGCCCCGAACTTGATCCAGATGCCCGGCTGGGGGATGTTTCCGTGATCGATATAACTGACATTCAGCATATTGTCCGCTTCCAGCCAGACCGACCACTTCTTCTCATCCCAGGACACCTTGCCATCTAAGAGGCTGTAGGGCCGGTAGGGATGGATCTCGCCTGTCGTCGCACCCGCCTGGTACAGCTCATAGCTGCCCACGCGGTCGTGCCAGCGCCAGGAGAGCTCGACGGAGAGCTTCTTGAACAGCTTCAGGTCGGCCTGCAGGACGATCTTGTTGCGAAGGTACTCCAGCGAATAGTAGGACTGGATGCCCGGTTCGGCCTGCTTGTCCTGGCCGATGTGGGCATAGCTGGCCGACAGGCTCTTCAGCGGAAAACCCGCGCGGCCGAGCAGCACGTCCGGCTCGATCCGGGCCGTGATCTCGGCACCGAGCGAGCGGATCCGTGCGTGGTTGACCGACTGCCAGGGCGCATCGGGGATGCTCGTCTCCCGGATCCAGTCGATCATGTCGCGCCCGTCCAGGTAGTACACGTTCCCGACAATCCGGACGCCCGGGGCGAGGAATTTCAGGCCGGCCTCGACGGACTGCATCTTCTCAGCGCGGAGATTCTTGTCCGCCCGGTACCCGCCGACCGAATAGTAGAGTTCCGTGAAGGACGGCATACGCAGGGAACTGTTGTAGGAAGCGTAGAGTTTCAGTTTCGGGAACAGACGGAAACTGACGTCGGCGCCCGGGTAGAGCCGGAAGCCCTCGTCGTTGCCGGTGTTGCGCGCGAGGCTGGCCCCGCCCGAGAAGGAGAACCAGTCCCTGGAGTAGTTGTGCTCGACGAAGAAGCTGATGTCCGTGCGGTTCAGTCCGTTGCGGTAGCTGGCGTCCCGGCCCCGGATCGGGATTTCCCGCTCCAGCGGCTCGCCAAGGTTGGTACTGACGATGCCCTCATTGCGGATTTCCGCGCCGAAGGCCGTCCGGCCCAGGACCGACTCCACCCAGGCGTCCAGGTTGAGGCCGAGCACGTCCGTGCGATGGAAGTTGAAGGGATACAGGTCCGGCCGCGAACGGAAGAGTTCGAAGCGGTCCTCACCGTGGTTCCAGTACAAGCGCGGCCGGAAGTGCAGCGCACCCCGGGATTCGCCCTGGAGCGCCACATAAATCTTGGCCGTGTGCTCGAACTGGTCATCGAATTTCGGAGAATAGAAGGTCGCGGAGCCGAAATCGCGGACCGAGGTGCCCGCGAGATAGCCGAGCGACCAGCCGGGCAGCTCCACGCCACCCCGGTAGCAGGCCTGGACCGAGCGAAAGTCCATATTGAGCCCGCCCGCGCGGTTGCGGGTGTAGCCGTCGCTGCGCGTATAGCCCGCAGACAGGGTGCCCCGGACCCTGGCCGCCGCATGCGATGCGCTGACCGACAGCGAGGCCAGTCCGAACGAACCGCCTTCCGCCCGCAGCTCCACGCCGTTGCGGGTGGCCTTTTTCGTGACAATGTTGATGGCGCCGAGCAGGGCGGACGTGCCGTAGGTGCGCGCCGCCGGGCCCTCAAGGATCTCGATGCGCTCAATCTCGGACACACTTACCGGGAAGTCCACAGAGTTGTGGCCGGTCTGCGGGTCGGAGATGCTCACCCCGTCCAGCAGGACGGCAATCTGCTCGCAGGTTCCGCCACGCAGGCTGATGTCGGTCTGGATCCCTTCGGGACCCCGCTGACGGACGTCCACGCCCACGGCGAACTTGAGCAGATCGTTGATGTTGGAGGCCGGAATCGTGGAGATGGCCACGCTGTCCAGGACGGTCACGATGCGCACGCTCTCGCCCAGGTAAGCGGGCAGGCGGCTGGTGGTGACGACGACGCCCTCGAGCTGCTCGAGGGCAGAATCCGGGTGCTCCTGCGCCCGGGCGGCCGTACCGGCGGCCGCAAGGAAGAGCAGGACCAGAGCGGTTCTGAATACAACTACTAACTTGTTTTTCATATGCTATCTGGGAAGTTCGAAGACTTCCATATCTTTCACTTCTCCGGATTCGATCCGGAAGCGCAGGGCGGTGCGGACCACCTGCCAACCCTGCAGGCCGGCGGCGCCGGGGTTGATGTAAAGCAGGTTGTGGCCGTGGTCCTGCATCACCTTGAGGATGTGGGAGTGGCCGCAGATGAAGATGTCGGGCCGATACTGGTCGATCAGCGCGGCGGCGCGCAGGTCATAGTGGCCGGGCGAGCCGCCGATGTGGGTCATCAGGATCTTCTTGCCCTGGACCTCCAGGTACTGGAAGGCCGGGTATTCGCGGCGGATATCCTGCCCGTCGCAGTTGCCGTGGACGGCCACGAGGGGCTTGAACGCGGCAATCGACTCGGCGAAGGAAATGCCGCCCCCGAAGTCACCTGCATGCCAGATGACGTCCACCGGCTCCAGGAATTTCCGGAAGCCGTCGGAGAAGACCCCGTGGGTGTCGCTGATCAGGCCGATATACATAGATTCTTCGCTTCGCTCAGAATGACAGGAATTCGCCGGTCGCGCGCTGGCGTTGTGGAGGGCGGAGCAGAAATTGGTTTTTCGAGCAACTGCACGAAAAATAATTTCTGGCCGCCCGCGGGGGAAACCGGCGAATGGCAAGAGCTATTTGCCAGCCAGACGCTTTTCCCAGGCCCAGGCGGCGGCGAGGGTGTCCTCGATGCTGCGCTCCGCCTTCCAGCCGAGCTCCTGCTCGGCGAGGGTCGGATCGGCCCAGATGGCCACGACGTCGCCTGCGCGGCGCGGGGCGTATTTCCAGTTCAGCTTGACGCCGTTGACCTTCTCGAAGGCGGTGATCAGCTCCAGCACGGAGAGCGGACGGCCGGTGCCGACGTTGAAGATCTCGTACGCCTGCTTCATCTTCCCCTCGCACATGCGCGTGACCGCGCAGACGTGCGCCTTCGCGAGATCGACGATGTCGATGAAGTCGCGCAGGCAGGTTCCGTCAGGCGTCGGGTAGTCGTTGCCGAACACCGACAGGCACTCACGCTTGCCGATGGCGGTCTGGGTGATGAACGGCACCAGGTTGTTGGGGACGCCGCGCGGCAGCTCGCCGATGAGTGCGGACGGGTGGGCGCCGATGGGGTTGAAATAACGCAGCGCGATACCACGCACGCCCGGATAGGCCTTCACGCTGTCGCGGAGGATGTCCTCGCACATCGTCTTGGTGTTGCCGTAGGGCGATTCCGCCGGCTGGCGCGGGCTCTGCTCCGTCACGGGGAGCTGGTCCGTCTGGCCATAGACCGTCGCAGACGAAGAGAAAAGGACGTTGCAGCCCTTCTCGCGGGCGACATCCAGGATGTTCATGAAGGACACCAGGTTGTTGCGATAATACTTGAGCGGCTCGGAGACCGACTCGCCCACCGCCTTGAAGGCGGCGAAATGGATGACCGCATCGATGGGATACTTGCTGAACAGCTCCTCGACGGAGCTCCGTTGGCAGAAATCCATCGGGATCAGGGGCAGCTCCTTGCCGAGGATGGCGCAGACGCCCCTGTAGTTGGTCTCATCGCAGTTGGAGAAGTTGTCGGCGATGACGACGTCATAGCCGGCCTGGGTCAGCTCCACGGTCACGTGGCTGCCGATGAATCCGGCTCCGCCGGACACGAGAACGGTTTTCTTGCTCATATTTGGTTTTCGATTCATTTCCAATCCCTGTACGGGCATTTTATCAGCATCGAGTTGTAGTAGCGGCGGTCGCCCGTGACTTCCGCGCCCACCCACGCGGGCCGCTCGAAGGGCTCGTCTTCTGCCCCGAGCTCGACCTCGGCGACCACCAGGCCCTCGTTGTCCCCATGGAACTCGTCCACCTCCCACACGTGCCCGTCGGCGGCGGGGACGAGCCAGCGCGTCTTGTCGATGACGCCCGGCTCGCACAAGGCGAGCAGCTGCTTCGCTTCGTCCGCGGGAATCTCTTTTTCCCACTCAAAGCGCGTCAGGCCCCGGGCCGGGCCCTTGACGGTCAGGAACCCCTGCTCCCCACGGACCCGGACACGCACCGTGCGGCCCGGAGCGGAGCTCAGGAAGCCCTGGATAATACGACTGGCGCCGGAAGCCTCCTTGCGGAAGTCTCCGGCGACCAGGAATTTGCGTTCTATCTCCTGAAAGGCCATGCTACAGGCCGAGGAGGATGCCGAAGGTCAGGGTGCGGGCGTCGCTCAGGTCCGCGGGGAAGAGCGGCGTGAGGCCGTACTGAACGAACATACCGAGGTTGCCGTAGGAGAAGCCGCCCTCAACCGTGGCGCGGAACGAGTTGAAGAGACCCTTCATCTGGGTCTTGCTCTTCGGCGCGCGGTACTTGGCGTAGCCGTTCGTAAGGAACTCGACGCTGCCGCCGGCATAAACCGTAGCCTTGCCGAAATTGAGGCTCAAGCGCATCGGAATACCGAAATAGGAAGCATGGATCTTGGACTTGGCGCCGTTGTAGCCCGTGACGTTGATGGCCGCCGGGACGAAGCTGTTGCCCGCCTGGACCATCGTGGTGTAGGAATCCCTGAAGGTGAAGTCCATGAAGGTCCAGCGGGCGCCCAGGTTGATTCCAAAAGCGCCGTAGCGGATGTCCATGCCCAAAATCTGCAGGCCGTAGACGAAGTTCTTGCCCGTGTCGAAGTTCAGGAAGTTCGACATGGAACCCGTCGACCAGGTGCCCTTGTAGTTGATGTTGGTGAGGGTCGTCCAGCCGAAATACATCGGGAAGGCGAAAGTCAGGTTGGTCTCCACGCGGGTGCGACCTTTCGAAAGTTCAATCTTGTTGAAATTGTCCCACTCCTCGAGATCGATCTCGCGGTCCTGGGCAAAAGCGGCGCAGGAAAAAGCAAGCGCTGCGATGGCTAGAATCAATTTTTTCATAATGCAAATTTAGCAATTATTTAGAATTGCAAGTCCTGCCCCCGGTAGAAGTCCAGCAGTTTGGTCTGGTAGAGGCACTGGAAACGGGCCTGGATGTGCTCCGACTCGGCGCGCAGCCAGTTGTTGCGGGCGTCGTTGTAGTCAGTCACTCCGGCCTTCCCCACCTTGTATTTCTCCTCCGTCAGCTCGTAGTGCTGGAGCGCGCTGGCGGCCGACTCGCGGCTGCCCGCATAGCGCGCCTGGGCGCTGACGGCGTTGTAGTAAGCCTGCTGGATTTCCTTATACAGCGCCTTCTTGACGCTCTCCAGCTGGATCTGCTGGCCCTTGTAGCTGAGCTGGGCCGTACGGACGCGGTTGCGGGTGGAGAATCCCTGGAAGATGGGGATGTTGAGCGACAGGCCGACGTACTGGCTGAAATTGTTCTTGACCTGCTCGCCGAACGGGAGCGCCGACATCTTGGAATTCGTATAGTAATTGGTCCCGAGACCACCGCTGAGCGACAGCGACGGCAGGTAGGCGCCCTTGGCGCGGGCGATGCTCAGCTCGGCGGCGTCCACGTTGAGCTTCGCGGCCTCGATGGCCGGCTTGACGGCAACGGCCTCGTCATAGATGGCCTCCGGACGCATCAGCAGCGCCTTTGACGGGTCGCCCACTTCGGGCGTGACGATGGAGAAGCCCTCCGGCGAAGGGAGCTCCAGCAGCTGCGTCAGCTCCAGCAGGGAGATCTGCAGATTGCCTTCGGCCTGGATCTCGGACTGGCGGCTCTGCGCCAGGGTGGCCTGCTGCGCGGACACTTCCGCGTCGCTGACCTTGCCGGCGCGCAGACGCTCCTGCACCTGCTCCAGCAGTTGCGCATCATGCTCCGCCTGCTCGTGGGCCACGCGCAGCAGCTCCTGGTTGTAGAGGATCTGCACATAAGCCTGCGCCACGGCCACGCGGATGTCGTCGCGGGCTTTCTCCAGATCGGCCGTCGCGGCGGCAAGGTTCAGCTTGCTGAGCTTGATGCCGTTGTTGATATCGAAGCCCTGGAAGATGGGCATGCTGCCCCCCAGCTGGAAGGAGGTCGAAGTCGTATTGGAATTGGAGTAGGTATTGTCTGCCGTGAGGCCGCGGCCGAAGGAGAAGTTCTCCGACGCGGAGGCGTTCACGGTCGGCAGACGGCGGCCCTGCGCCGTGCTGAGTTCCACTTCCTGCTGCTCCACTTTGATGGCGCTCTGCTGCACGGTCAGGTTGTGCTCCAGCGCGTAGCTGATGCAGTCCGTGAGGCTCCACGGGGCCTGCTGCGCCCGGGCGGCGCCGCCTGAGAGCAGCAGGACGGCCGCCAGAAAGATGCTCTTAGTTCTCATTTTCTTCGGATTTGATGATTCTCGGGCCACGGACCTTGTCGCCCTGGTTCAGGCCGCTCTTGATTTCGATGTCCACGCCGTCGCTCAGGCCGGTCTGGACCTGCACGCGGTCGTAGCCGCCCTCGGCGTTCTTGCGATAGACGAAGGTGTCGTCCCCGTCAAATTCCAGCGCGCTCTCCGGGATGGTCAGCACCTGGCTGGCCGTCTCCAGCACGATCTCCGCATTGGCGCTGTAGCCGGAGCGGATCGTGTGGCCGGAACCCGGCTTCAGGGCCGCCTTGATCTCGAACTGGTTGGCGCCGTTGTTCTCGACCGCCTTCGGCGAGATGTACTCCAGGGCCGCCTCGGAGCTGTAGTCGGGCAGGGCGCCGATGCTGATGACCATCGGCATGCCCTCCACGAGCGAGCCCACCTCGGTCTCGTCGATGTTGCCGTCGAAGATGAGGTCGGCCATGTTGGCCACGGTGGCCACGGTCGTACCGTCGTTCATCGTGTTGGCCTGGATCACGGAGTTGCCCACCTTGACCGGGATGTCGAGGATGAGGCCCGTGATGGTGGAGCGGACCAGGGTCGAGCTCCCGGTGGTGTTGCGCGAGGACACGCCGTCGCGGATCACCTCCAGGGATTCCTGGGCGGCCGCCTGCTCCTCGACGGCCTGGTTGTAGGCCTGGAGGACCTGGTCGTACTCCTCGTCGCTGACGAGTTTCTTGTCATAGAGGGCTTTCTCGCGATCGTAGTTGGTCTTGGCCTGCTTGACGTTGATCTCCGCCAGGCGCACGCGGGACTGGGCGGAGCTCAGGGAGTTCATGTCCGGGATCACGCGGAGCTTGGCGATCACTTCGCCCTCCTTGACCTGCTGGCCGGCCTCCTTGTAGAGTTCGGCGATGATGCCGTTGATCTGCGGCTTGACGTTGACTTCGTTGCGCGGCTCGACCTTGCCGGTCACGACGGTCGTCCGGTGGATGTCGCCGAGCACGGCCTCCAGCTCCTGGTACTCGATCTTGTCGGGCCGGGAGTTCTTGAACAGGAAGGTGAAGGTCCCGATGAAGATCAGGCCGATCAGCACGAAAATGATGTACTTGACAATGCGTTTCATATCCTTGGTTTTTTATTTATTATTCGTCTCTCATCGCATCCACCGGTTTGATGGCCATCGCGCGGGATGCCGGCGCCAGGCCCGCGACCACCCCCAGGGCGGTCAGCAGCAGGGCGGCCACGATGGCCGTCCAGAAGCTTATCTGATAGCCTCCCGTGTTGCCGGAGGCGAGGGAAATCGTCTCGACCAGACGCAGCAGCTGTACGGCAATCACGATGCCGAACGATCCGGCCACGAGCGTCAGGGAGATGCTCTCGAGGATGATCTGGGAGAGGATGTCGCGCGGCGTGGCGCCGATGGCGCGGCGGATGCCGATTTCCGTGGTGCGCTCCTTGACCGTGACCATCATGATGTTGCTGACGCCGATCACGCCCGCGAGAATGGTACCCAGACCGATCAGCATGATCAGGAAGTTCACGCCCGTGAACAGGTTGTCCACCAGGGAGAACATCTGTTCGGTGTTGATGATGAAGAGCGCTTCCTTGTCCTTCGGGTTGAACTGGTGCTGGCGGGCCAGGATTTCCCGCATGCGGGACTCCTCGTCGGTCATGCGCACGCCGGACTTGCCCGTCATGCAGATCAGGTCCACCACCGTGCCGCGGTTGTAGATCTTCTGCGCCACCGGAAGCGGGACGCTGACGGTCTGGTCCGCACGGCCGTTGATGCTGATGTTGCCGCTGTTGTAGTCCACGCCCACGATCTGGTAAAATACCGGACCGACCTGGATGAACTCCCCGCAGGGGTCCCCGCCGTCGGGGAAAAGGTCGTTGTAGATACGCTTGCCGATCACGCAGACCTTGCGCTCCTGCAGGATGTCCGCCTCGTTGAGGTAGCGGCCGTATTTGATCTTGGGCTCCTCGATCTTGCTGTAGTCCGCCAGCACGCCCTTGACGCTGCCGCTGGCCGTGTAAGTGCCGCGGACGACGCTCCCGCCCCAGGAGGCGATGGTCGGCGTGACCGTCTCCATGTTCGGCATCATCTGCCGCAGGCGCTCCACGTCCGTATAGGTCAAATTCCAGTAGCGGCCTTCCTTGAAGCCCTTGTAAGGTTCGCTGGTCTGCGAAGAGACCAGGATGCAGGTATTCGTGGCGAAGCCTTCGAAGTTGGACTCGATCGACTTCTTGAGTCCTTCGCCGCCTCCCATCATGAAGAGGAGCATGAACACGCCCCAGAACACACCAAAGCCGGTGAGCAGACTTCTGCTCTTGTTGCGGACCAGCGAATCCGCAATCTCCCGGAAACTGTCTACATCGAATCTCATTCTGCGCGGAGGGCTTCAATAGGTCTGACACGGGAGGCCTTGCGGGCCGGGAACAAACCGGCCAGGGAGCCGGCGATGATGAGCACGAGCGTGGCCTCGAGAGCCACGTCCAGGCCCACGGTCGGGTTGACGAACATGGCGATCTGCTCGTCCATGATGGACACGGAGGACTGGCCCACCGTCTTGTCCAGGACCATGCAGGCGAGCATGCCAAGCAGCATCCCGACGTAGCCGAAGAAGGCCGTAATGGTGACGCTCTCCGCCAGGATCAGTTTCATGATGCCCCAGGGGCTCGCGCCGATGGCCTTGCGGATGCCGAATTCGTGCGTGCGCTCCTTGACGGTGATGAGCATGATGTTGGACACGCCCACGATGCCGCCCAGCAGCGTCAACAGGCCGATGACCCAGAGCGCCGTGCTGAGGAGGTTGCGGCCCCTGTTCATCTGGAGGTTCTGCGTGAAGCGGTTCCAGATCCACAGGGCGCGCCGGTCGTCCGGAGCGGCGCGGTGACGCACGTTCATCGTGGCGCGGAACTGCTCCTCGAAGGCTTCATTCTCCGCCTCGGAGTCCAGTCCGTGGAAGGTGAAGGTGATGTCATCGATCTCCTGACCCTTCCCGTAGATGGTCCGGATGGTCGTGTAGGGCGCATAGACGGTATTGCTATTGGATTCTTGGTTGGCCTTGGCGATGCCCACGACCCGGTAGGAGAAGTCACCGATGCGCACGTACTTGCCGAGCATGTCCTGGACGTTGACCTGCTTGCCGGATCTGACACTCGGCGCCACGCCGGGGAATCTGGCGCCCGAGTCGCGGACCTCGTTGCCCAGCAGGGTCTCCGCCCGGTCTTCCGGCAGGACGACCACCTTGCGGCTGTCCTTGATATCTTTGTCGTTCAGGAAGCGGCCATAGAGGATCTCGATCTTGTCCATCTCCTGGCGGGCGGGGAAGTTGCCCTCGATGCTGCCGGAAAAGTGTTTTCTGCCGTAGCTGACCGTGGCGCTCGTGCTCACGGAGGAGATGACCTGATCGATGTGGTCCGCGAAGACTTCGCTGCCGGTCAGTTGCACGTCGCGCTCGTCCAGCCAGATGCGGCGGCCTTCCTTGAGGCCGTCATAGGGTTTGGACGTGCGGCCGCCGCCCACCTGCATGGTGTTGGTGGCGATATCCTCGCCGCCCCGCATGAAGGCGTTCATCAGGCCGTTGCCGGCGCCCAGCAGCACGATGAGCATGAAGATGCCCCACGACACCGCGAAGCCGGTGAGGCAGGTGCGCAGCTTGTTGCGCCGGATGCTTTCCCAGATTTCGGTAAGGACGTCTCTCATTTCATGATGGTGCTGGTGCCGAACACCGACGCGCGGTGCTCGCGGTTGTCTTCGATCTGCCCGATGATGCCGTCTTTGATGTGGACGATCTTGTCGGTGCAGTTGGCCACGCCGCTTTCGTGCGTGACCACGATGATGGTCACCCCCGCTTCGCGGTTCAGCTGGCCGAGCAGCTGCATCACCTCCTCGGAGGTCTTGGAATCGAGCGCGCCCGTGGGCTCGTCGGCCAGGATGATCTTGGGGTCGGTGATCAGCGCACGGGCGATGGCGACGCGCTGCTTCTGGCCGCCGGACATCTCGTTCGGGTAGTGCTTCGCCCAGTCGGCGAGGCCCAGGCGGTCGAGGTATTCCATCGCCATCTGGTGGCGCCTGGCACGCGGGACACCCTGGTAGAACAGGGGCAGTTCCACGTTCTCGACGGCGGTCTTGAAGCCGATCAGGTTGAAGGACTGGAAGATGAAGCCGATCATATGGTTGCGGTAGTCCGCGGCCTGGCGCTCGGTGAGGCCTTTGATCAGGCGGCCGTCGATGTAGTACTCGCCCATGTCGTAGTTGTCCAGGATGCCCAGGATGTTGAGCAGCGTGGATTTGCCGGAGCCGGAGGCACCCATGATGGAGACGAATTCTCCCTTGTCAATGCCCAGGTTGATTCCCTTCAGCACGTGCAGCGGCTGGCCGTTGTTGTATGTCTTGTTGACGTTCTTGAGTTCGATGAGCATATAGTGTCTTATTGAACTATTACACTGCAAAGGTACATATCTTTTTTGATTTTGCAATACAGCTGCAAATTTTTTCATCTCTCCCGGCCGCCTTTCCCCTCCTCAGCGGCAATTTATTTTTCGTGCGGTAGCGCGAAAAACCAAATTGCCGCTTCGTTGCAACGCCCGCGCACGGGCGGCCTGGTTTTGCAAAGATAATAAATATTTATTGTCATGCAATAATTATATATCGTTTTATTGAATTTCTTCGCTCTCCCTACTTTCTCTATCCTTATATTAGACGTACAACCCTGCCAAAAGGTTAAAAAAAAGACAGCCTCTTTCGAAGCTGTCTTCATGCTTATTCGTAAAGCCGCTCGACCTGTTTGGTGAGCTGGCGCCAGAGGCCGATGTCGCGGTCCCCCCATTTCGGGCATTCCCGGTCAGGGTAGAGCGACTTCGACATCACGTACATCGGGACCATCGCGGCGCCCTTGTCGGTCGGGCAGTTGTACTCCTCCAGGGAGTAGCCGTTCTTGCGGTAGCAGGCGATGGCGGCGGCGTCCGCGCGCTCTGTGAAGAGGCGCGCGTACAGGAAACCGCGCTCGCGCGCACGTGCCTCAAAGAGGTCGAGCGCCTCGGTGGCGTAGCCCCTGCGGCGGAATTCCGGCAGGATGCCGAACCATGCAAGCCAGGCCGTCTCGGGATCGAGGCGGATGCTGTAGAGGCCGGCCACGCCGACGTAGTCCTCCTCCACCTGCAGCAGCCAGTACTCTTTCCCGCGCTCCGGCTGGAGAAAACCATTCACGAAATCGCGGTCGGCGTTGATGTCCTTCCCCGGGAAGAGCTGGTGCTGGATGCGGCAGGCGGTGGCGACGTTGTCCTGGGTGATGGGGATCAGGTCCACGCGCCGGAAGATTAGATCTTGTCGCGGATCAGGAGGTAGTACACCAGGAAGCCGACCCAGCTGAAGGCCAGGACGGCGATGGCGAGGAGCACCTTGAAGAGGGGCTCGAGCTTGTTGTGCTTGAAGATGTCAAGCACGCACCAGACGGCGGCGACGATGCCGGCGATGTAAACGATAGTAGCAATCATACTTGTATTAATTAAGGGTTATCATGTCTTGAGAATTCGCAGCCGCACCAGTTCTGGTTGTAGAAGCCCTGCTCCCGGATCACCTCGTTCCTCCGCTCCTGCAGGCCGCCTTTCCGCCAGTTCTGCGGCCACCACTGTACCGCCATCGCCACGTCGTTCCGCGGCAGCCAGCCCCACTCCACTCCGCATGCGATGGCACCGGCTTCGTTCACCTGGTCGAGATCCTTCCAGCGGGAGGAGGCCAGGGTGGTGGCGAGGACGGGAAGGCCGCGCTGGGCGGCGAAGCAGGCGGCACGGGTCAGGCGGAAACGGAAGCAGGCCGCGCAGCGCTCGCCGCGCTCCGGTTCGCGCTCCAGCCCGCGGACTGCCGCCAGCCAGGCATCGTGGTCGTATTCGTCGGCGACCAGCTCCACGCCCATCTTCCCGGCATAGCGCTGCAGTTCCGCCAGGCGGAGGTCATACTCCGCGCGCGGGTAGATATTGGAATTGCTGAAGAAGACCACGGGGCGGATCCCGCTGTCCCGGAGACACTCCAGAATGGCCCCGGAACAAGGTGCACAGCACGCGTGCAGCAGGATGTCCCGGGCTCCGCCCGGAGCTTCGACCTTCAGCATTATTCGATCTCGTTGATATCGATCAGGTTGTTCAGGATGGCGTACACCGTCAGGCCCGGCACCGTCTTGATGCCCGTCTTGCGGGTGATGTTCTTTCGGTGCGTGATCACGGTGTTGATGGAAATGTGATGCTTGTCGGCGATTTCCTTGTTCAGCAGGCCCTGCGCCACGCTGACCAGGATCTCCTTCTCGCGCGCCGACAGCTCCTGATGCTCCTCCGCCTCTTCCTCCTGCACCCGGGCGCGCTCGCGGTAGCGCTGGGGGTTCTCCAGCAGGCGCACCATCGGCACCAGGATGTTGTCCTCGATGTAGGTGTGGCACCTCAGGTCCTCCTGCAGGGCGAAGATCCACAGCAGCAGCTGAAGCCGCTCCATGGTGTCGCAGACCGGCGGGAGCGACTTCATCACCAGGTTCTTGAAGTCGGACAGTTTCTCGTCGATGTTGGAATGATTCTCCTCGAAGCGGTCGATGCTGAACCCGCTCCGCTGACGGCCGATCATCAGGTCCTGCACATACGGGATCACCTCTTCCTCTTCGAACCCGAAGTGGTTCTTGAGCTCCACCTTGTAGCCCCGGAAGAAGTCCCAGAACACTTCCTGCTGCTTCTTGGTGCACGGCGCCAGCAGGCGGGAAGTGGAGGCTTCCATCTCCTCGATGGCGCAGTTCAGGTAGTAGTCGTGCGACTGGTGGAGGTAGCGGAGGATGTCGCTCACGTGGCTGCGGTGCAGCATCTCGACGGTCGGCTTGAAATCCGGGTTGGAATACACGTCGCACAGAAGTATGAGCGTGTCCGGATCCAGGCCGCACTGGGCACATGCCTCGGCCACCGTTTTCTCGCCAAAACACCCGTCAATCCCCACGCGGGCCAGCACGCCGAGCAAGCGATAATTGGACTCGACGAGATCCGCGACTTTCATATTGTTGCTGAACTTGTCCATACTCACACAAAATTAAGCAAAATATTTTTGTGATTTACAGAAATATCCCTATTTTTGCAGTCCCAAATCAGAACTGCGGTAGTGGTGAAATGGTAGACACGCTACTTTGAGGGGGTAGTGGGCATTGGCCTGTGTGAGTTCGAGTCTCACCTACCGCACATGAAAAGACAGCTTCGCAAGAGGCTGTCTTTTTCGTATAAAGCAAGGATTCAATCAATTTGGGCCAGCCGTCCGTCAATCTGCAGGGGCCGTACAGGGCCCTGCATTGCTTTTTTCAGAGGAATCGTCTAATTTTACTGAAACATTCGTTCCACAATACACCAGGCTATGAATAAGACATTCCTTCTTATCTGGATCATTCTCCAATTTGCGCTGTTGCTCGTTGGGTGGGGATGGGTGTTTGTTGACCGCAAAAACGTAAAGCGCAAGAAAGCCCCTTACATTCTGCTCGTCCTCGGCGCGGTCATGCTCGCCATCTTCATGTTCTTTTTTGTCCCCAAGATCTAACTACCGGCCCTGACAATGCGGACAGCCGGAGCAGCCGCCGGAGCAACTGCCGGCGGAGCCACAGCCGCAGCTACTGCCGCCGCCGGAGCGGCGCAGGACACGGAGGGCCAGCACCAGGGCGGCCAGGACAAGCAGCAGGACGATGAGGGTGGGGAGGTTCATGGCATCAGAAGAATAAGCCCGCGGCGAGGTAGGCCAGCCAGGCCACAACCCACGCCACGGCACATTGGAACACAATCATCCAGACAGCCCATTTGCCGCCGAGCTCGCGTTTGACCGCAGCGATAGCGGCCACGCACGGCGTATAGAGCAGGCAGAAGGCCAGCATTGGAATGGCGGTCAGCGCCGTCAGCGAGGCGGTGACATTCAGCACCTCCAGCGTCGCCACCACGCTCTCCTTCGCCAGGAAACCCGTCACCAGCGCCGTCACCACGCGCCAGTCGCCAAGCCCGAGGGGCTGGAACAGCGGCGCAATCAGGCCGGCGACGGCCGCGAGCATGCTCTCGCCCGGCTCCACGAGCTGCAGCCGGAAATCGAAACTCTGCAGGATCCAGATCACGATCGAAGCCACGAAGATCACCGTGAAAGCCCGCTGGAGGAAGTCCTTGGTCTTGTCCCACAGCAGGTGGCCGACATTCTTCGCGCCAGGCCAGCGGTAATTCGGCAGCTCCATCACGAAGGGCGCCGCGCCGTCCTTCTGGGGCAGCAGCTTGCCGGCCAACGCCACCACGATGCCGATCAGGATGGCGGACAGATACAGGACGACCAGCACCAGGCCGCCGTGGCCCGGGAAGAAGGCATCCGTGAAGAAAGCGTAAATCGGGATCTTCGCCGAGCAGCTGATGAACGGCGTCAGCAGGATGGTCATCCGGCGGTCGCGCGACGAAGACAGCGTGCGCGTGGACATCACAGCCGGCACGCTGCAGCCGAATCCGATCAGCAGCGGCACGATGCTCCGGCCGCTCAGGCCCAGGCGGCGCAGCATCTTGTCGGTCACGAACGCGACGCGCGCCATGTAGCCGCTGTCTTCCAGCATGGAGAGGAAGAAGAACAGGATAACGATGATCGGGACAAAGCTGATCACCGTGCCCACGCCGCCGAAGACACCGTCCACGACGAGCGAACGCACGGCCGGAGCCACACCCCAGCGGTCCAGACCCGTGCCGACAACGCCGGCGAGCCCCTGGATCCCCTGGTCCAGCAGGTCTTGCAGCGGTGCGCCCAATACGTCGATCGACAGCCAGATCACGCAGCACATGATGACCAGGAAAATGGGGATCGCCGTCCAGCGGCCCGTCATCACACGGTCGATGCGGCGGCTGCGCCGGTACTCCTTGCTCTCGCGCGGCTTCACGACGGTCTGCGCCGTCAGCCTGCGGATAAAGGCGAAGCGCATGTCGGCCATGGCCGCGTTGCGGTCCAGGCCGCGCTCCTCCTCCATTTGCAAGATGATGTGCTCCACCATCTCCTTCTCGTTGGGCTCCAGGGCCAGCGCCTGCTCGATGGCGGCGTCGCCCTCCACGAGGCGGCTCGCCGCGAAGCGCAGCGGGATGCCCGCCCGCTCGGCGTGGTCCTCGATGAGCTGCATCACACCGTGCAGGCAGCGGTGCACCGCACCGCCGTGGTCATTCTTGTCGCAGAAGTCCTGACGGGCAGGGCGCTCTTGGTAGCGCGCCACGTGCACGGCGTGCTCCACGAGCTCGTCGATACCCTCGTTCCTGGCGGCGGAGATCGGCACCACCGGGATGCCGAGGGCCTCCTCCATCTCGTTCACGCGGATGGATCCGCCGTTGTTCCGGACTTCGTCCATCATATTGAGCGCCAGTACCATAGGCGTATCCAGCTCCATCAGCTGCATGGTCAGGTAGAGGTTGCGCTCGATGTTGCCGGCATCCACGATATTGATGATGCCGCGCGGCTTCTCGTTAAGGATGAAATTGCGGGAGACAATCTCTTCGGAAGTATAGGGAGAGAGCGAATAGATGCCCGGCAGGTCGGTCACACAGGTCTCCGCATGGCCGCGGATCACGCCGTCCTTGCGGTCCACCGTCACGCCCGGGAAGTTGCCCACGTGCTGGTTGGAGCCGGTCAGCTGGTTGAAGAGCGTCGTCTTGCCGCAGTTCTGATTACCCGCGAGGGCGAAAGTCAGTTTGGTGCCGTCCGGCAGCGCATTCTCATGCGCTTTGTCGTGGTATTTGCCGCCTTCACCCAGACCCGGGTGGTCGGCGTCGTGCACGGGGCGCTCCACATCGGGAACGACTTCTTCCTCTTCCGCTTCCAGCAGTTCGACCTTGATCTTCGCGGCGTCGGCGAGGCGCAGCGTGAGGGCGTAGCCGTTGATGCGCAGCTCCATCGGGTCGCCGAGCGGGGCGTATTTGACCAGCTTCACCCGGGCGCCCGGGATGAGTCCCATATCCAGGAAATGCTGACGCAGGGACCCCTTGCCCCCGACTGTCAGGATGACGGCGCTGCCGCCGATGGGAAGTTCTTTCAGTGTCATCTATTCACAACTAACCAAGGTGCAAAGATGGCACGCGCGCGCGACATGCGCAATACCCATTTATGGGGATTATAAGAAGGCCCCTTTCTGCTTGGACTGCTCGCGGAGCTCCTGCAGTTCCGGCAGGCGCCCGCGGAATTCCCGGATGAATTTCCAGGGGATGGCGGAAAGATTCTTGACGCCCATCCCGACCAGCTCCAGCACCTCGCGGATGCGCATCCAGCGCCAGGAACGGTTGGGGTTGCTGACTTTCACCACGGCCGCAATGCATTTCAGGCGCATCTTTTTCTCGCGGGGAAGCTTGCGGCCGCCGCGGTCGTGCACGGCGCGGGCCGCCGGCACCACGCCGCATTGCAGCCCGTGCCAGTGCAGGCGGTCGATCCAGTTGTCGTCCTCGCCGTACTGCTTGAAGGCCGGCGAGAAGCCGCCCACGGTCTCAATGGCGTGGCGGCTGACCAGCCAGTGCGCCGCCATCACAAAGGGCACCTCCACGACCAGGCGGTCGTTGTGGTAGCCCTGCAGGGCGCGCTCCACGTATTTTCCGCACTTCTTGCGGAAACGCTTGTCGCGCCGCCCGCGCGCGTCCAGCTGCATCGGACTGAGGACGCCCCACTCCTGCCGGTGCGCTGCCACGAGCTTTTCCAGCGTGTCCAGCTCCAGCCAGGCGTCCTGGTTCAGCAGGTAGGCGAAGTCGTAGCCCTCGTCCAGGGCGATGCGCAGGCCGATGTTGTTGGCCGCGCCGAAGCCCAGGTTCTCGCCCGTCTCAATGATGCGCGTGCCCGGCCAGTCCGTGCGGACCAGCGGCAGGGTGCCGTCGGTGGAGCCGTTGTCGATCAGCAGTACGTCGGCCGGGAGGGTGGACTTCTCCACGCTCTTCAGGCCCTTCTTGATCCACTTCAGGGCGTTGTAGGTGACGATGATGACAAGAATTCTAGGCATGGAAGTATCGGGTGAAAATCTCCTTGGGCGTGCGGCAGGTAAAGATGTTGCGCGTGATGTTGCGGAAGGTCTCCCAGGCGATGCGGTTTGCCTCGGAAGGGTCGCGGCGCAGCTTCAGCGCAGCCTTGGCGCGCTTGCTCATTTCCGCCAGCCAGACGGGCAGCGCCAGCAGGGCGTATTTCAGGCGCGAGCCGCCGCTGAAGAAGATCAGCGAGCCGCGCACGGCCGCCGGGCGGATGGCCGGGGAGATGCGCGTGGCCGTGGTGCGCCACTTGTGGGTGAGGCTGACGGCCCGGTCCACATAGACGCCGTGGCCCCTCTTCCGCGCGAGCGTAGAGAGGGCGATGTCCTCGGGCGTGAAGAAATACGTCTCGTCGAACCAGCCCAGCTCCCGGAAAATGTCCGTCCGGATCAGGAAAGCGGCTCCGGTGATGTTGGAAGTGCGGAAGACTTCGCCGAAGAGCGGCGTCTTGCCGACGGTGTCGTCGATGGGCTCCCGGTGCAGGTGCCACTGCTGCAGCACGTAGTAGCGCGCCGGATAGGGCGGGCGTCCGCACAGTTGCAGCGAGCCGTCGGCATTGAGCAGGCGCGGACTGACGATGGCCGCGTCCGCGGGGAGCTGCCCGAAATCACGCACCAGCGCCCCGATCACGTCCTCGTGCAGCTCGGTGTCGTCGTTCAGCACGAAGCAGAACTGCCCGCGGGCCTGCCGCAGGGCGAGGTTGTTGTTCTCGCTGAAGCCGCGAATCTCGTTGCTCTCCACGAAGCTCACCCAGGGGAACTCGGCCTTCGCCCGGGCGAGGTTCTCCGGGCTGAAACGGTAGGCCACCACCAGCGTCTCGTACGGCACGGCGGTATGCGCCCGGATCCCTTCCAGACAGGGAACCAGGTTGTCCATGCGGTTCATGCACACGATGACGATGCTGACGAGCGGCGCTTCCATCAGCACAAAGATAGCAAATTCTGCGGAACGGCAGGCTTGCCGTGCGTCAGCGTTGCGGAGGGCGGAGTTATAGCAGACCTTCGGGGAGGTCGAGGTCGAGGGTGCGCGTGGCCGGGTCGGCCGAGCGGATGAGGTCCTCGTGCAGGGGGACGAGGGTCTCCCCGATATACAGACAGAGATTGCCGGGGATGGGTTCCATGCCGGTGACGGTGCCGACGCGCTCGCCGCGGTTGAGCAGGGTCCAGCCGGTGAAGTCCAGCTCCTCCTCTTCATCCCATTCGCCCTCGATGAAAATGCCGCGGCCGACCACCTCCTCGGCGTCCGCCAGGGAGGAGATGTCGTTCAAGTGGATGATGGCCTTGGAAGTGCCCCGCTGCTGCAGGTCCAGGATAAAAAAGGGAACCGGCAGTCCATCGAATTCGATGAACACCGGTTCCTGAAGGTCGATCTGCCCGACCTCGATGTCGCGCACTCCGATCAGGAGGCCGCCATCGGTGCCGTTGGATTTAAGAATCTTGGCGATCTGGAGCATTATGCCTCGGCAGGGGCCTCTGCAGCTTCCTCAGCGGGAGCTTCGGCGGCAGCCTCTTCGGCGACGGCCTCAGCAGCCTCTTCGGCGGCCTCGGCAGCCTCAGCGGCCTTCGCGGCGGCAGCAGCCTCCGCAGCCTTCTTGGCGAGCGCCTCGGCGCGAGCCTCGTTGACCTTGGTCTCCTCAGCCTTGGCGGCCTTCTTGGCCTCGATCGCAGCATTCTTGATGCCGCTCACCTTGGCCTCGACCTTGGCGTCACGCTGAGCCTTCCAGTCGTTCCACTTCTTGTCAGCAGCCTCCTGGGTCAGGGCACCCTTGGCGACACCGCCGTCGAGGTGGTGGCGAAGGAGAACGCCCTCGTAAGAGAGGATGCGGCGAGCGGTGAGGGTCGGTTCAGCACCCACCTTCAGCCAAGCCAGGGCGCGCTCGGAGTTGAGAACGATCGTGGCAGGGTTGGTGTTGGGGTTGTAGGAGCCGATCTGCTCGATGTAACGACCATCGCGCGGGGAGCGCGAATCCGCCACTACAATGTGGAAGAATGCGAAATTCTTCTTACCGTGGCGCTGTAAACGAATCTTAACAGCCATTGTGAATCTGTTGTTAAAAAGTTAAACCTAAATACATTCCTACCCGAGGAATGGACGGCAAAGATAGGTCAAAAAAATTACTTATGCAACAAATACTTGAAACCCGGATGATTACGGGTGTTCCGGCCGTCCAGCAGGCGGTCGTCCCAGCGGATGCCGCCCCTGCGCAGGCACAGCATCAGCGACAGCTGGTCGCGCCGGCTCAGGTTCCGGACGAGCCGCCACCAGCGCTCGTCGAAAGCCACCACGGCGGGGTCCTGATGCCGCCGGAAGACCAGGTTGCTCTCCATCAGGCCGGCATGGCGCGGCAGGCCGCAGATCCACAGATAGAACCAGACGCCCAACAGGCCGTCCAGCTTCAGGTAACGCATGTCGAAACACTTGCGCGCTTCGGCGTAGGTGCAGTCCCGGTCGGGATGCGGCACGCCGCTGTACTGCGCATCCGAAGCCATTTTGGCGCGCACGGCTTCGTATAGGGAGCCGTCCTGCAGGGCGATGTTGCCGTCGATCCAGACGCTGGCGGCGTAGTCCGGCAGCAGCTCGTGCGGATGGGTCTTGGCCCAACGGGCGGTGTATGTCGCCGTCTCCGTCTTCTCCCCCATCCCGACGAAGCAGATGAAGTCGAAGCCGTCCTCAACGACGGCCGGCTGCTGCAGCTCGTCGTAGCCGCCGACGATGCAGGTATAGATCGCGATCTTATCCATTCTTCCGGGAAATCTTCTCGCGCAGGAGCTGCAGCTTGCGCAGCACCCACGCCTTTTCGCCTTCGGTGAGGAGGTAGTGCCAGGTGAAGTGGGCCATCGTGGCCCAGCCCAACAGCGCGCCGAAGAGCAGGCGCCAGCCGGGCGCCCAGCCGAAGCCGAGGGCCAGGAGCGGGAAGACGAGCGAGAAATTGCTCGTCATCAGGAGCAGGAGGAGCATCGTCAGATACGGCCGCAGCGGGAAATCCGTCAGACCAGCACGATGCGCTCCACGAACACGGCCAGATAGACCGCAATGAAGACGACGTAGGCCAGCGACGGGCCTGCCCCCAACTTGAAGCAGAGCCAGGTCAGCGGGAGGCCCAGGTAGGAGGTCAGGCCGGTGACCAGGTAGAATCGTTTGACCTTTCCGGTCGCCTGCACCAGCGTGTGCAGCGAATTGCCGGCCAGGTCCACCAGCAGACCCACGAGCGCCAAACGCACGAAGGCGGGCGCGTGGGGCGGCACCTTGTCGGGACCCAGCCAGAGGCCCAGCAGCCACTCGGCTTCGCCGAAAACGGGGATGAAGCAGGCCAGGATCACGAGCCAGGCATATTTGGCGCCCTTGCGCACCAGTTCGAAGCAGTACGCTCGCTCCCCCGACGCCCAGGCCTTGGTAATCTGCGGATTCAGGGCGGTCAGGAAATTGGAAACGAACTGCTTGACGGTATTCTCGATCTGCAGGGCGACGCCCCGGGCGGCGTTCACGGCCACGCCGAAGAAGAGGTTGACCACCTGCCCGGCGCCCTGGGTATTCAGGACATAGCCGCTGGAGCCGAAGAAGGACCAGCCGGCGAAGGCCGTCATTTCGCGCGTCAGCGCGGCGTCGTACACGAGACGGCCGCGCGTCTCCGCGAAGAAACGGCGGCAGTAGAGGCCGTAGGCGGCGCGCACCAGCACGGCCACGCCGAGCATCAGGACGGCATAGCTGATCAGCTTGTCAAAGGGCGAGAAGAAGAGCAGCAGCGCGACGCCCAGCTTGAGGAGCGCCTCGCCTAGACTGATCACGGCGAAGGCCGACATCCGCTCGTGCGCGATGATGGCAGCGTTGTACGGCACGGCCAGGAGCGTGACCACCAGCACGCCCAGCGAGCAGTGGAGCACCCAGCGGGCCGCCTCCAGGCGTCCGTCCGGGATGATGAGCCGGTGGTTCAGCCACCACAGGCCGGCCGTCTCCGTGAGGAGCACGAGCAGCAGCGAAAGGCCGATCTGGATCAGTACGCCCGTCGAGAAGATGCGCCGCAGGTGCGCGGGATCCCCCTGGCCGAGGCCCACGGCCAGATAGCGGCTGATCGCCGCGGAAATGGAATTCGTGAGGAAGGTGAACACCGTCACTACGCCGCCCACGACGTTGTAAACGCCGTAATCTTCCACGCCCAGGGTCCGGAGCACCACGCGCGAGGTGAACAGGCCGATGAGCAGCAGCAGGAACATACGGAAATACAGCAGGAGGGTGTTGCGTGCCAGCCTCCTGCTGTTCTCCGATAGCTGTCCTGCCGGTTGCGGCATGGGATTAAGGAGTCACGGCTTCTTCGCCCTGCTCCGCCTTGAGGTCCTCGTAGAAACCGACCTCGGAAGCGCTCATGTATGGAATGAGCCACAACAGGCCGATGCCGAAGGTCAAGATGCTGAGAATGGCCCAGCCGATGAAACTGAGATACAGCCAGAAGAGGTCGAAGCGATGTCCGCGCATGATCTCGCGGCTGCGGGTGCTGGCCTCCCAGACACCGATCTCGGGATGCTCCTCGAGGATGTAGGGGGTCATCGCATAGGAGAAGGACATGACGATGCCCGGAACGACGAGCAGCAGCGACCACAGGAACACCTTGAGCTCCATCAGGAACATGCCGCCCACCTTGTGGAGGTAGTTGGTCGTCGCGATCTTGAACAAGTTGCGGACCACCTCGATATCGCCGCGCTCATAGAAAAGCCGCATGGCGTTGTCGTAACCGACAATCAGGGGATTGATGACGAAGAGGGTCAGCAGGAAGCTGCCGCCGCAGACCCAGTAGAGCAGGCCCGTGGTCGCCTGCGGGAAATACTGCGGGACGGCCGAGCCGCCCGTAAAGAGGCCGCAAAGGAGAATCATGACCAGCGTCGCAATCACGACAGCCGCCCAGTTTCCATGCAGGCGATCCAGCGCCGCATTCTTGTAATCCTGATTAAATCTCATATTGCCAATTGGTTATCGTTCCTACAAATATAACTATTTTTTGAAGAGTCCGAACACGGCCGATCCGGAGCCCGACATGGAGGCATAGACAGCCCCGTCGGCGTAGAAACGCTTCTTGAGCGCCTCGACGGCCGGGTAGATCGGGAAGACGGACGACTCGAAGTCGTTGAAGAGCACGTCCTGCCACATCATCACCGGGTAACGGAGCGCCTCGCGCAGGGGCGGGAGGGCGACCCGTTCGCGCGGGACAACGCGCGAATAGGCCTCGCTCGTACTTACGTGCACCCCTTCGGGAACTTCCACGCGAATCTCGTAGTCCGACAGATTGATTTCATAGTCCGACAGGACGTCGCCGCGCCCCTCGCCGAACATCGGGCGGTTGTAGATGAAGAAGGAGCAGTCCGAACCCAGGCAGGCGGCGTAGTCGGCCAGCTGCCAGTCCTCGAGGCCCAGCTTGAACATGTCGGCCAGCGCCATCAGCGTGAAGGCCGCGTCCGCGGAGCCGCCGCCCAGGCCGGCACCCACGGCGGAGCGCTTCGTCAGGCGGATTTCCACCGGCGGCAGGTCAAAGTCGGACTTGAGCAGCGAGTAGGCGCGCAGGGTCAGGTCGTCGTCCCAGGTCACGTTGTCCGAAGCCACGAAGCGGAGCTTGTCCGAAGGCACGATCTCCAGTTTGTCCGACATGCCGAAATACGGGACGAAGAGCGTCTCGATGTCGTGGTACCCGTCCGGGCGCTTGCGCAGCACGCTCAGGCCCAGATTGATTTTGACATTAGGATAGACAACCATGGATTTCTTCGATTAAGGATTCGGGCAGGCGGCGGAGCACCGGGGCGAGGAAGGCGATCATCTGGAGCCGCCGGGCCTCCGCCTCGGGGATGCCGCGCGAACGCAGGTAGAACAATTCGTCCGGGTTGAGGTAGCCGGTCGTGGCTCCGTGCGAGCACTGGACGTCGTCGGCATAGATCTCCAGCTGCGGCCGGGATTCGACGCGGGCCGACTCGGAGAGCAGGATCGAATGGTTCTCCTGGAATGCCTGGGTCTTCTGGGCGTCCTGCGCCACATAGACCAGGCCGTCGAAAGAGGCGCGGGCCGTGCCCCCCACCAGGCCCTTGAAGAGCTGGCGCGAGACGCAGCCGCCGACGCTGTGGCGGACCAGCAGGCGCAGGTCGAGCTGCTCGCTGTCCGGGCAGAGGTACAGGCCGGCCAGGTCCAGCGAGGCTCCGGGGCCCACGAGGTCCGCCTCGAGGACGAACCGTCCGGTGGCGCCCGGCAGGAAAACCAGAGTCACGTTGCGCTCCTCCCCGGCTTCCAGCCGGAGATACTGGGGCGCGCTGTCGCGGCCGATGACGTAAACCTCGTTATTCATCGATGCTTTCGTAGCCTTTCTCCTCTATGCGGTCCACCAATTCGCGGCCGCCCGTCTTGACGATGCGGCCGTCCTTGAGCACGTGGACGACATCCGGGACAATGTATTCCAGCAGGCGCTGGTAGTGTGTGATCACGATGGCCGCCGTCTCCGGCGTACGAAGCCGGTTCACACCCTCCGCCACGATGCGGAGCGCATCCACGTCGAGGCCGGAATCCGTCTCGTCGAGGATGCTGAGCGTGGGTTCGAGCATGGCCATCTGGAAAATTTCGTTGCGTTTTTTCTCGCCGCCGGAGAAGCCCACGTTGACTTCCCGCCGGGCGAATTCGCCCTTCATCTGCACGAAGGCCATTTTCTCCTTGAGCAGCTTCAGGTACTCCGCAGGCGTAAGCTCGGGCAGGCCCTGCGCCTTGCGGCGCGCGGACACGGCCGCCTTCATGAAGTTGGTGATGCTCACGCCGGGGATCTCCACCGGATACTGGAAGCTCAGGAAAAGGCCCGCCCACGAGCGCTCCTCCGGGCTCATCGCGAGCAGGTCGCGCCCGTCGTAGCGGACACTGCCGGAGGTGACCTCGAAGGTCGGCCGGCCCGCCAGGACCGCACCCAGCGTGCTCTTGCCGGCACCGTTGGGGCCCATCACCGCGTGCACTTCACCCCGGCGGATGGTCAGGTCCACCCCCTTGAGGATCTCCTTGTCCTCCACCCGGGCGTGCAGGCCCTTGATTTCCAGTAAGACGTCGTTATTCATGCTTGTTGAAGAGTTTTTTCCAAGAAATGAGGGACCAGATGCCGTTCGCAAGGTACAGCGCGCTGACGATCGGCATCAGATAGAGTCCGGAACTGACATAGAGGACGATGTTGGCGGCGTTGACCACCAGCCACACGACCCAGCATTCCCAGCACTTCTGGGCGCTGAGGTACTGCGCCAGCAGCGTGAACATCAGCAGGTAGGAATCCAGCCAGGGGGAAGGATCCACCTGGAAGGTCTCCGGCCACTTGACGGGCAGCCAGTCCAGACACATCGCCCAGACAGCGCCGAACACGCAGACCAGCAGGATGATGCCTGGCCACTGCTCCTTCGTCAGGTGGCCGACCTTGAGCCGTTTCGCGTCGGCGGCGCTGCGCTCATCCTCCTTGGGGTGCGTCCAGCGCCAGTGGCCGAACGCGTTGATCGCGAAGGATACAGGCTGGAGCAGCATCGCGCTGTAGAGATGCTGCCGCCAGAAGAGCACGAACAGGAAAATGTTATACGCGTAGCCAACCCAGAAGTTGACTTTCGAGTTGCGGCCCGCGAGGAATACGCAGGTCAGTCCCAGCAGGGCGGATATGATTTCGATCCAGGTCATCCGACGGCACCTTCAAGTGAAACGGACAGGAGTTTCTGCGCCTCCACGGCGAATTCCATCGGGAGGCGGGAAAGGACTTCGCGGGCGTAGCCGCCCACGATGAGCGCAACGGCGTCCTCGGGGGCGATACCGCGCTGGTTGCAGTAGAAGAGCTGGTCTTCACTGATCTTGGAGGTCGTGGCTTCGTGCTCGACCACCGCTTTGGGATTCATGTTGCGGATCACCGGGAAGGTGTGCGCCCCGCAGGTGCTGCCGATCAGCAGGGAGTCGCACTGCGAGAAGTTGCGCGCACCCTCCGCCGCCGGGCCCATGTGCACAAGGCCGCGGTAGCTGTTCTCGCTGTGGCCGGCGGAGATGCCTTTGGAGACCACCCGGCTGCGCGTGCCGCGGCCCAGATGGATCATCTTGGTGCCGGTGTCGGCCTGCTGGTAGTGGTTCGTCATGGCCACGCTGTAGAACTCCGAGGAGGAATAATCCCCCTTCAGGATGGTGGAAGGGTATTTCCAGGTCACGGCCGAGCCCGTCTCCACTTGGGTCCAGGACAGGTGGGAGCCGGATCCCTTGCAGAGGCCGCGCTTGGTCACGAGGTTCAAGATGCCGCCGCGGCCCTGCGCGTCGCCGGGATACCAGTTCTGCACGGTGCTGTATTTGACGTCCGCGTCCTTCTCCACGATGATTTCCACCACGGCGGCGTGGAGCTGGTTCTCGTCGCGCATCGGCGCGGTGCAGCCCTCCATGTAGCTGAGCTGCGCGCCCTCGTCGGCCACGATGAGCGTGCGCTCGAACTGGCCCGTGCCGGCGGCGTTGATGCGGAAGTAGCTGGACAGCTCCATCGGGCATTTCACGCCCTTGGGGACGTAGCAGAAGGAGCCGTCGGAGAAGACGGCGGAGTTGAGCGCGGCGTAGAAATTGTCCCCCGCGGGAACCACCGTCGCCAGGTACTTGCGCACCAGGTCGGGGTGTTCGCGCACCGCCTCGGAGAAGGAACAGAAGATGATGCCCTTCTCGGAAAGGGTCTTGCGGAAGGTCGTCGCGACGCTCACGGAGTCGAAGACGGCGTCCACCGCCACTTCGCCCTTGGGCTTCACGCCCGCCAGCACCTCCCGCTCGCGGAGCGGAATGCCGAGCTTGTCAAAGGTCTCCATCAGCGCGGGGTCGATCTCGTCGGGACGGTCCTCGGCGCGCTTGGGCGCAGCCCAGTAAATGATGTCCTGGAAATCGATGCGCGGCAGTTTGACATGCCCCCAGTACGGCGGGCGCATGCGCTGCCACTTGCGGAAGGCGTCCAGCCGGAACTCCAGCAGCCAGTCCGGCTCGCCCTTCTTGGCTGAGATGAGCCGGATAATGTCTTCGCTGAGGCCCTTGGGCGCATAATCCTGGGCGACTTCGGTGACGAAGCCCTCCTTGTATTCCTGCGCCGCGGCGAGATCTTTGATAATTTCTTCCATGAACTTGCAAAGATAACGATTCTGGCGGATTTTTGGCGGTTTTTCGTATCTTCGCACGTTATTTAGTCCGGGTATGCCTCCTGTCGTCCTGCTTTCAAGCATCGCCCTGTACCTCTGCGCCGTCATCGGCGCGGGATGGTGGATTTCGCGCCGCGCCCAAGGAAGCGCGGATTTTTTCCGCGGCGGGCGCAAGTCTCCCTGGTGGGCCGTCGCCGTGGCGATGGTCAGCACTTCCATTTCCGGCATCACCTTCGTGTCCGTGCCGGGCATGGTGGCCGCCTCGCAGTGGTCCTACCTGCAGATGGCCGTGGGATTCGTGGCGGGCTATGCCGTCATCGCCTACGTCCTGCTGCCGCTCTATTACCGCCTCAACCTCAACAGTTTATACATTTATCTGGAGGACCGCTTCGGCCGCTGGAGCCATCGCACCGGAGCCGGTTTCTTCCTCCTGTCCAAGCTGTTGCTCTGCGGCGTTCGGATGTACCTCACGGCCATCGTGCTGCAGCTCATCGTCTTCGACCCGCTGGGCATCCCGATGTGGGTCAACGTGGCCGCCACGATGCTCTGCGTCTGGCTCTACACCTTCCGCGGCGGGGTGCGCTCGCTGGTCTGGACAGATATGTTCCAGACACTTGCGCTGCTCACGGTGGTGGTGCTCTGTCTCGTGCAGATCGGGCGGGTGATGGGCCTGGACTTCGGAGCGATGGCCGGCAGCATCCGCGACAGCGGCATGGCGCGCATATGGTTCTTCGACGACTGGAAGGACACGCGCCTGTTCTGGAAGCAGTTCGCCGCCGGCGCGCTGACCACGGTCGCGATGACGGGCATGGACCAGGACATGATGCAGAAGAACCTGTCCTGCAAGACCTTGCGCGAGAGCCAGCGCAACATGATGAGCTACGGGGCTGCCTTCATCCCGGTCAACCTGCTCTTCCTCGCCCTCGGCGTGCTGCTGTATCAGTTCGCCGCGGAGCGCGGCATTTCCGTGGCGAAGCCGGACGACCTCTTCCCGACCATTGCCTGCGGCACGGACGCCGCCGGCGCCGCCTACATGCCGCCCATCGTCAGCCTTCTCTTCGCCCTCGGCATCACGGCCTCGGCATTCAGCAGCTCCGGCTCCGCGCTCACGGCGCTGACGACCACCTTCACGGTGGACTTCCTGCATGCCGACACGCGCCTCGACGAGGCCGGGCTGCGGCGCACCCGCCGCCGGGTCCACGCCTGCGCCGCCGTGGTGATGGGCCTGGTCATTCTCGGATTTGAAGCCATCCGCGACGGAAGCGTGATCAACGCCATCTACACCGTCGCCGGCTACACCTACGGTCCCCTGCTGGGCCTCTTCTTCTTCGGCATACTCACCCGGCGCCGCGTGCGCGACGGCTGGGTGCCGCTCATCTGCGCCCTCTCGCCGGTGATCTGCTATGTCCTCTCCACCCATAGCGCAGCCTGGTTCGGCGGCTACCAGATTGGCTTCGAACTCCTGCTCTACAACGCCCAGCTCACCTGGCTCGGCCTCTGGCTCTCCAGCTTACACATCGGAAAGTAGCGACGCGGGAGGAACGCCCCCCTGCATGGCGAAGCCTGGTTCCTTTTTTGGCGCAGACAAAAAAGGAACCGGACCCTCGCGGCCCGGTTCCGGTTCCAACCAAATATTTACTAATCAAGCAAACAAATTGCTCTTTTATTTCCAGCTCGTGTAGAGGGCGGAGGAGGCATCCCAACCATCCTTCTGCTTGAGGACACCGTTGGAGAGGCTGATTTCCGTCTGCGGATACGGGCGGAAGCCCCAGGTGGCCTCATAGCGGGCGCGGTAGCCGGCACCCTGATCCTTCATGGTCGTCTCGACACCGTTGTTCCAGATCTTCTGGCCCAGCTGGCTCTCGAGGGCGGCGATGCAGTAGGCCTTGCCGTAGCGGCGCATGTCACCCCAGCGGATGGCCTCGAAAGGCATCTCGTGGCGACGCTCCTGGCGAAGGGCAGCCACGCTGTAGGCGATCTGCGGCAGCTTGGCGCGCACGCGGACCGCGTTCATGCCGTCCATGCCTTTGTAGATCACCTTGCCGTCGGTCAGCTCGGCGTGCATCAGGAGCACGTCAGCGAAACGCAGGATCGTGAAGTCGTTCGTAGCCTTCTTACGGCCAAGATCCTTGCCCTGTCCGTAGTACTCCGCGATGGAGGTGAACTCATAGCTCCACTTGCCGTTGAGGTAGCAGGCCGGGGAGATGAGTTTCTTCTGCCACAGGCCGGACTCTTCCATCTGCGACTCGGCGCCGAACTGGTAAGAGTCGAAGTCCGGGGCCTCTTCCCACACGCTCCAGATGGAGCCCTTACGGCGGATGTCGTCCTCGTCCCAGGTGTTCCAAAGATCCGGGTTGACGGTGCCGAAGCCATAGCCGCGGCTCATCGGGAACACGCCTTTATAGTCGCCGCTGTCGAAGGTGCGCAGACCACAGTAGTAGTTGAGGTAGTTGTACTTGTGGCTGGACTTGGCGGCGTTGATATGGAACATCTGCTCGGGGTTGTGGGCATCCATATACCAGGAGTCTTCGCAGTCGGCCATAAACGGATAATCGGGTTTGGTCGCCTTGTTGCTGTAGGTCCACAGGCAGCGGTAGTCGGGCACGAGGGAGTAGCCGGAGTTCTGGATGCAATCCTCGAGCTTGCTGACCACATAGTCCTTGCCGACGGTCTCGTTGATGATCTCGCCGGTCTCCAGGTCCACGAGCGGGAGGGCGGTGATGTTCTCACTGTTCTTGTCGCTGTAGAAGCCGGTGTAGAAGAGGTACACGCGGGCCAGCAGGCCTTCGGCGACCCAGCGGTTCACGTGGCCGCGGCCGGTCAGAACCTCGCCGTACGGGGTGGACGGCATGATGTCACAGGCCTTCTTGAGGCTGGCGGCGATGAAGCCGTAGATCTCCTGCACGGTCGCCAGGGCCGGGTACTCGGCGGCGTCACCGACGCTCTCGGGAACCGTGGTCACGAGCGGCACGATCTCGAACATCTGGGCGAGTTCGAAATAGAACCAGGAACGAAGGATGTAAGCCTCGCCGAGGAGCTGGTTGCGCAGGTCCTCGTCCTCCACCTTGTCGAGGGCGGAGATGGCCATGTTGGCGCGGCCGATACCGCTGTAGCAGTTGGTCCAGAATTCACCCTGGGCATCGATGTCGTTGTACATCAGGTGGTCCCAGGCCTGGGCTTCGGAGTCGTCCATGCCACCGCCGCCGTACTGGTCGTCGGAGCAGAGGTTGGCCTGCATGATATAGCAGGTGCCGGCGTAGTCGCGCAGGTCCAGGTTGAGCGTAGCGTAGATACCTGTCACGAGCTGCATGGCATCCTCTTCGGAGGCCGGGAAATTACTCGTGTTGCGCTCGGTATAGCTGACCGTGTCCAGGAATTTCTCGCAAGCCGAGAGGGCAAGCAAGGCCGAGGCAACGGCGAAAAGTCGTATGATAGTCTTTTTCATGATGCACTAGAATTGAATGTTAACACCAATGAGGAAAGTCCTGGAAGCAGGATAGAAGCCCACGTCGATGCCGGAAGCCCAGTCGTCGTCGGTGCCCTTGCCCATTTCCGGATCCATGCCGGAGTACTTGGTGATGGTCAGGAGGTTCTGGGCGGAGAAATACAGGCGGGCCTTGCTGATGAACTTCATGTTCACCAGGCGGCGGAAGTCGTAACCGACGGTGAGGTTGGAGATCTTGAAGTAGTCGCCGTTCTCGATGTAGATGTCGGAGATGTTCTGCCAGTTGCGGTTGCTGCCGTAGGTCAGGATCGGAAGGCGGTTCGAGGTGCCCTCACCCTGCCAGGTCTGGAAGACGTCGGTGGTGAAGTTGTCGCGCTGGCTGTCGGCGAAGGAACGGTAGGACTTGGCGATCTGCTGGCCGAACGCGCCGTAGCCTGCGATGTTGAAGTCGAAGCCCTTCCAGGCCATCCAGAAGTTCAGGCCGGCGGTGAAGTGCGGATTCGGGTCGCCGATCATGGTGCGGTCGTCAGCGGAGATCACCCCGTCGTTGTTGGTATCGACGAAGATCAGGTCGCCCGGCTTGGAATCCTCATATTTCACCTTCGCGGCGTCGACCTGGGCCTGGTTCTGGAAGACACCGGCGGTCTTGTAGCCGTAGAAGTAGCCGATCGGATAACCGACCTGGGCGCGGTACATTTCGACCGTACCTTCGGAGAGGACGTCCTCGGCACCGTGGATGATACCTTCGGCGTTGGCGATGCGGGTGACAATGTTCTTGTTGTAGGCACCGTTCACGTTGATGCCGTAGGTGAAGTCACCCGTGTTCTTGCTCCAGTCAACGGAGAGCTCGATACCGGCATTGCGGATGTCGCCGCCGTTGATATAAGGCGGATTCAGACCGTACACGGAAGCGATCGGGGCGTTGACCAGCCAGTCGCGCGTGTCCTTGATGTAACCGTCGAGGGAGACACCGAGGCGGGAGTTGAAGAAGCGGGCGTCGACACCGAGGTCGAGCTGCTGGGAGGTCTCCCAGCTCACGTCCGGGTTGGCGAGCACGTCGCCGACGGCACCGGTCGCGAAGGAATCTTCGGAATCAAAGGCGTAGGACGCGTTCGTATCCAGCACGATGGAGGAGAGGTACTGGAAGTTGGAGATGCTGGCGTTACCGTTCTGGCCCCAACTGGCACGGACCTTCAGGAAACTGAGCCAGTCCTTGGCCTCGGCCATCCACGGCTCGGAAGAGATCACCCAACCGGCGGACACGGAGGGGAAGATACCCCAGCGGTGACCGCGGGCGAAGTTGGAGGAACCGTCGGCGCGGACCGTTGCGGAGAACATGTACTTGCCGTCGAAGTTGTAGTTCACACGGCCGAAGAAGGAAGCGAGGGCGCCCTGGCTGCGGGGAGCACCGGACACGGAGACTTCGCTCAGCTGCTTCGGCTTGGTGTTGGACAGGTAGGCGCGCTCGAAGTCGTTCGGGAAGATGGAGTTGTAGCCCGTTCCCTTGACCGAAGCGCCCATGCCCCACTTCTCGATGGACTGGCCGGCCACTACGTCGAAGTTGTGCTTGCCAGCGATGGAGAAGGAGTAGGACACCGTATTTTCCCAGGTGATGCGCTGGTTCGTGTTCATGCTCTGGCTGACATTGTCGAAATCATTGAAAGCCTTCGCATTGATGTTGTAGATCATGTTGTACGAGCGGGAAGAACCGGCGGACATCAGGTAACCGAACTGGGTCTTGAATTTGAGGTTCTTGATCGGCTGGAGTTCGGCGAAGATACTGGCCTGCAGCGTGTAGCTGGAGCTCGTGTTCAGACCGCGGGAAGTGTAGTAGTCGTATGCCAGCGGGTTGGCGGAGCTGGTGGTGGTGTCGAAGGTCCAGCCTTCGGCCAGGCGCACGTCCTGATCGTAGAAGCCCGTCACGTTGCCCTGCTCGTCATAGGCATAAGCAGGAAGGAGCGGGGTCGTGCGCAGGATGTTGTGGACGGAGTTCCAATAGATGTCCACATCGTTCGCGATACCGCTGTTGGTGCTGTGGTTGAAGTTCAGCGTCTGGCCGATGCGCAGGATGTCGAGCTTGTCGTTCTTGATCACGACGTTGTCGGTGTTGACGCGGAAGGTATAGCGCTGGAACCTGGCGTTCATCGGAGTGATCTTGTTGTAGCCGATGATACCGTCCTGTCCGGTGTAGGACAGACCGATGGCATACTTGTGGTCCGCCGTGCCGCCGGTCACGTTGATCGCGTGGTTGGTCGTCATGGCGCCCTTGTTATAGGCCTCTTCCATCCAGTTGGTACCCTTCCAGCTGCCGTTCTGGATCTGCTGGTAGAGCTTGGCCGGCAGGACGTTCGCCCAGTCGGTCAGGGCGATGCCCTCGTTCTTGTACATCAGGTCCAGGGCCCGCATATACTCCTGCGCGTTGCAGAGGTTCGGCATCTTGGAGATGAACTGCCAGCCGTAGTAGCCGTCGTAGGAGACCACGGCGCGGCCTTCCTTGCCCTGTTTGGTGGTCACGAGCACGACGCCGTTGGCGGCACGCGCACCGTAGATGGCGGCCGAAGCGGCATCCTTGAGCACGTCGATGGACTCGATGTCAGCAGGGTTAAGGGCGCTGAGGCTGCCGCCCGCCACACCGTCGATGACGTAAAGCGGGTCGGAATCGCCGATGGTGCCCATACCGCGGATGTTGACCTTGTAGCCCTCGCCGGGCTGACCGGAGGCCTGGGTGATGGTGACGCCGGGGCTCTGGCTCTGCAGAGCGCCCAGGACGGAAGTTGTGCTGAGTTTCGTCAGATCGCCGCCCTTCACCTGGACCGTTGAGCCGGTGATGAGTTTCTTCTGCTGCACACCGTAACCGATGACGACCGCCTCGGAGAGCTGGTCCAGATCGGGATAGAGCGTGATGTTCAGGGAATTCTTACCGTTCACGGCGACTTCCGCCGGGACGTAGCCGAGGCTTTCCACGGAAAGCATGGCGGTCGCAGGTGCTTCGACGGAGAAGTTGCCGTCCGCGTCGGAGGTGCACCAGGCGCCCGTACCCTTGACAACGACGGACGCGAACGGGACAGGGTCGCCGCTGGCGCCATCGGTGATCGTTCCCTTGACCGTCAGGTTCTGGGCATTGACAGTCAATGCGGCCAGTCCGGACAGGAGGAACAGGAAGATTTTGTTGGCTTTCATAAGGTTATTTGGATTTAAAATAAATGGATTTGGTTGAAGTCTATTTCATCAGTGACCGGACAATCCGACCGATCTCGTTATTTTCATGAACACCCGTAAATGCCTCGGCGTGCGGGCCGTAGGCGAACACGGGGACGAGAATGCCGTTGTGCCCCTTGGTAGAAAAATGTACTTTCACGGTGCGGTTTTCGAGACTGCCGTCGATCAGCGTGAGGCCGCCGGTGGCATGGTCCGCCGTCACGATGACCAGGGTCTGCCCGTCCTGCTCGGCCCACTTGAGGACCTTGCCGATGGTGCGGTCGAAGTCGAAGAGTTCCTCGGCCATGTAGCCGACCTTCTGGCGGTGGCACCAGTCGTCGATACTGGAGCCTTCGATCATCAGGAAGAAACCTTTCTTGTTGTCCAGCAGCTCGATGGCCTTCATGGCGCTGTCCTCGAGGATGGGTCCGCGGTCCAGGGCCGGCTCCATCTCGAGCGGAGCGAAGAGGCCGAGCACGCGGCCGGACTTCACCTTGTTCAGGTCCTCGCGGGTATCCACGAAGGTGTAGCCGCGGTCCACCATCTCCTGCACCAGGTCGCGGCCGTCGGAGCGATTCTGCCAGAACTGGATGCCGCCGCCGCACAGGAAGTCCACGCCGCTGTCCACGTACTGGGCGGCGTTGATCTCCTCCTCGTCGCGGTCGAGCGAGTGGCCCACAAAATCGAGCGGGGTGGCGTCGTTGATGCGGCAGGTCACGGTGACGCCGGTCTTCATGCCCTTGCGCTGGGCATCATGCAGCAGGGACGCGACCGGATTGCCGTCCGGGTCCACGCCCATATAGTGATAGCGCGTCTTGACACCCGTCGCCAGGGCGGAGCCTCCGGCGCAGGAGTCCGTGACGAGGCGGTCCACCGCATAGGTGCGGGAATAGCCGGACACGGGCATGTTGTCCATATTGAGATGGCCGCCGTTGAGCACCCAGCCGCAGCTGACCTGCTCCACCCCCATGCCGTCGCCGATCATGAAGATGACGTTCTTGATCTTCTTGCCCTTGGGCTGCTGCACGGACACCGTCTCGTACGGCTCGGCGACCGTGTACTGGTCGTCCTCGCGGAACTGGTCGTTCGCGTACTTGGAGCGGTTGCGGGAGATGTCTTCCTCCTCCGTCAGCGGCGTGGCGGGAGCGCCGCTGTCCAGCACGAAATGCACGTTCTGCGCCTCCGTGCGGCAGGTGACCGTCTTGGTCTGGCCCGGCAGGAGCGGGAAAAAGTTGTCGCTCCAGAAGGCCGGGGCGACCAGCTCTCCGGCGGCGTCGAGCGCCTTCACGATGTTCATATAGGCGATGACGTCGGACGGGTTGGTCAGGGTGACGGTCCAGCTGCCCTCCCCGCCGGCCACGCTCATCTGCACGTCGGCCGGCTCCTGCGCGAAGACGAAGCGCAGGTCGGCGTGACGCTTGATCGGGGTGAGGTACCAGTTGGTGCGGGACCAGTCGTACTCATTGTCCCGGGCGGGCAGGCAATAGAAATTGTCCGCGACGGGCGTTCCGTCCGGCTCCGTGAGCGTGAGCGAGACGAAATGCGGCTTGCCGTCGAAGCGGCGCAGGTCGAAGACCGGCAGGCTCTGCCGATAGCCTATCGTGAACTCCCGGCTGTCGCCGCCCAGCGCGCGGGAATGTTCGTCAAAGACGAGACAGGTGGCCTTGAGCGTACGCGTCTCCGGCCGCTCGCTGACCGCATAGACTTTGCGGTCGGCGTAGTCGAAAATCAGCTGGACGGGCTCGCAGGCCTTCTTGGTGCCGTAATAGCCGGCGGTCGGGGCGCCGTACCAGTCGTAGAGCTGCCAGTAGAGCGAAGGCCAGGCGGAGTTCAGCATCCACTGGACGATGCCGGTGCTCTTCGGCATACGGGCCCGGAAGGCTTCGAACATGGCACGCGTGCCGTCGTAATCCACGGCGTGCGCCTTGCGGACAAAGTCCGTGAAATCGCTGGCGGCGCCGTACTGCTCCGTCACGACCGTGTTGAGCATCTTCGGAGAATTCATTGCCGACCCGGAAGCCGTGCAATGATAGCTCCAGCTGTCGGAGAGCGGCCAGAGCGCGTCCTCCGGAATCATGCGGCGCAGGGATTCCGCCTGCGGGAGGTTGGCGCCGATGCCGGTCTCGGTGTTGAAGCCGAAGGCGCCGCCGGCCTCTTTGTCACGATACCAGTAGTCCGGGCCGACGTACTCGTACGGACCTTCCATTTTGGTGCCGGACCAGCCCGTGACGCCGCTCTCCAGGTTCTTGGCGGAACAGACGTAGGGGCGGTACTCCTCGGCGTTGTAGATCTCCATGTAGCGCTGCTCCAGGCGGGGATTCGGGATGCGGTCGCTGCCGGTCAGCCAGCCGATCAGGGCGGCGTGGTTGTGCAGGCGGACCACCTGGTCGCGGAAATACGCGACGGCCAGGTCCTCCGTCTCCGGGGTGTTGATGCAGCCGTAGCCGCGGACCTCGGGCAGACCGCAGTAGTCCTCCCACTCCCACTGGCAGCTCCAGCCCACGAGGGCGAGCACACCGAGCCGGTCGCACAGGTCATAGACCGTGTCGTCCTTGCCCCAGATGTTCTCGAAGCGAATACAGTTCAAGTTCATATCCTTGACATACTCCACCTGCTGCCGGATGCTCTCCGGGGTGTCGCGCAGGAAGAGGTCGTCGGTCCAGCCGGCACCCTTGAGCAGGATGTCTCGGCCGTTCAGCTGGAACTGGCGGTAGTTCTCAGCCGTCATGCAGCTGGTGATCTTGCGCACGCCGAAATCCACCTCCCTGCGGTCGGACACGGCGCCGTCCAGTTTGACGCAGGCGCTCAGATGATACAGCTCCGGCGTGCCCAGGTCGTAGCTCCACCACACGCGGGGGTTCTCCAGGTGCAGCATCGCAACCTGCTCCGGGGTCAGGACCACCGTCTGCTGCGCGGCAGCCGGCAGGCTGACGGGGACCGAGGCCTCGCCCACGCCGTCCAGCGCAAGCACGAGCGTCCCCTCAACGGCGCGGCCGGCATGGTTGAGCAACTTCACGCGCAGCTCCAGGTCCGCGCTCGCAAGCGTCTCGACATTGAGGTCGGGCACTACGAATACATCCTCCACGGACACGGCGCCGGTCGCACGGAGCGTCACCGGGCGGACGATACCCATGCTCTCGTCGAACGGGCGGGGATTCCAGTCCACGAATCCGATATTCAGGTCGCCCTTCTGCGCGCGGCGCAGCTTGACTTCCAGGCGGTTGTTGCCCTTGAGCAGCGGGCCGACCTCGTAGGCGCGGCGACGGAAGACGCCGAAGGTGGTGTCGGACGAGGCGAGCTGCGTGCCGTTCAGGAAGATGTCGGCATAGTAGTTCAGACCGTCGAACGCCAGCTCGAAGAACTGGCCCGCGACGGGCGTTGCGGCAAATTCGGTGCTGTAGGTCCAGACATCGTCGAAGGGCGCCTTGTCCACGGCGGCGTAATTGCGGCCGTCGAAGAGGTCTTCGCCGAAATAGCCGGCCTCGGAAAGGACGCCGCACACGGTCGAGGGGACCGTGGCCGCATACTGCTCCGCCGCGCCTTCGCGCGAGAGCTGCCAGCCCCCGTCCAGGACCAGGCTGTCCCCGGAGGCCATCCGGCCCTGCTGCCCGCAGGCACAGAACGTCAGGGTCAGAAGAAGGTAGAAGATCTTTTTCATACGCAGGTTCATCAGATTAAGGATGCGCCGATCACCGGGATGTCGTCGCCGGTGCAGACATCGATGGTGAGCCTTTCCAGGCTGGTCTTATACGGGAAATCCCGCTTCAGGCGCGCCTCCATGGACTGCCGGAAGAGCGGGTAATTATAGGCTACGCCACCGCCGAAGGCGATGTGGCTCGGATCATAGGCGAACATGACGGTGCTGAGCAGGTCGCCCAGGCGCTTGCCCAGATCCGTGAAAAGGGCAATCGCGCGGGGGTCGCCGTCGCGCGCGGCCTGGGAGGCGGTCATGCTGTCCCAGCCGCTGCCGGCGAAGAACTGCTTGCTGCAGAAGGCCTCCAGCGTGGCGCCACGGTAAGGCAGGCTGCCGAGCTCGCCGGCGCCGCAGTTGGCTCCGCAGAAGAGGCGTCCGCGGTCCACGATGCCCATCCCGACGCCCGTGCCCAGGGTGATGACGACAAGCACCTCCGGCTTTGCTCCGGACGGATAACCCTCGTACACGCCCATCGCGTAGCAGTTGGCGTCGTTATTGACGGCCACGGGCCGGCCGAAGCGCTGCTCGAGGAGCTCTTTGAGAGGGACTTCCGTCCAGGAAGGGATATTGACGGTGTCATAGACGATGCCCCGCTTGACATCCACGACGGACGGGACGCCGATGCCGATTTTTTCCGTGTCCGGTGTGATGATGCCGGCAATCCGCTCCGAGAGCGTGTCGATGGTCTCCTGCCGGGTGGCTTCGTGGGGGAACCACGGGCCGGAAACCCGCTTCACAATCTTCCCGTCCTGGACCAGGCCCAGGACCAGATTGGTTCCTCCGACGTCAATTCCAAGTGTCATTTCCTGTGTGATTTTTTGCAAAAATAGAGTTTTGATTGAAAGCGAAAAAACAAATTTGCGTATTTCTCTACACAATTTGCGTCAAGCTGTTTTCCGGATTCGCATTTTTTATCATATTTGTATCGGAAACAAAATCCGCTGATTGTGAGCACTAAACACTGTCTTCTTTTATTTTTCGCGTACGCAATTTGCGTAGCGTGCACCCAACCTTGTCGCATCGTCTGGACCGAAGGCGTCACGGATCCCGACACCGGACGCGCCGCCCATACCCTGGAAATCCAGAACCCGCCCGCCGGCACGGACTGGACCGTCTGGTTCAGCCAGTTCCGCACGCCCGTCACGATGGAAGAGGGCGCACCGGGCAGCATCGAGCACATCAGCGGGACGCTCTACCGCGTTGTCCCCGGCACGGACACGCAGGGAGCCGCCATGGTCCTGAACTATCAGGCGCGCCCCCTGGTCAACCAGTGCCGCGCCCCGGAAGGATTCTTCCTGCAGCGCAAGGGCGGCAAAGCCGTCCCCGTGGAGGCGGAGTACCGTTTCCTGCCGACCGAGCCCGTCCCGGGATTCACCTATACGAAAGTCGGGACCGGCGTGTATGACATCATCCCCCGTCTCAAAGAAGTGAAAGCCCTCCCGGGCGAAACGGATCCGACCGCCGAGCCGTCCGTCAGCCTGACCGGCGGGCAGCGCCCCGGCTGGTACCGCATCACCCTCGCGGACGGCGCGGTCCGTATCGAGGCGGCCGACGAAGACGGCGCCTGCTACGCCCGCACCACACTGGAGCGCATCCGCCGCAACGCGCAGGGCGCCGCCGTACCCGCCGCCGTGGTCAGCGACTGGCCCGACCTGCCCTGGCGCGGCCTGATGCTGGACGTGAGCCGCAATTTCACGAAAAAAGCCGACCTGCTGCGCCTGATCGACCTGATGGCCGCCTACAAGGCCAACTTCCTGCACCTGCACTTCGGCGACGACGAGGGCTGGCGCATCGAGATCGACGCCCTGCCGGAGCTGACCTCCTACGGCGCTTTCCGCTGCCTGCCGGTCCTGAACGAGGACGGCACCATCTCCGAGCCGGACGGCCTCCAGCCGACCTACTGCGTCGCGGCGAAGCCCGGCGACGATTCCCCCGGCAACGGGTACTACTCCCACGCCGACTTCGTCGAGATCCTGCGCTACGCCTGGGAACGCCGCATCCGCGTGATCCCGGAATTCGACACCCCGGGCCACTCCCGCGCTGCGGTCAAGTCGATGGAGGTCCGCGCACAGCGCACCGGCGACGCTTCCTGCCTGCTCTCCGAGCCGGAGGACCGATCCGAATACGAGTCCGTGCAGGACTACACCGACAACGTCATGAACGTGGCCCTGCCCAGCACCTATACCTTCTTCGAAACCGTCTTCGACGGCCTGATCGCGCTCTATGCGGAGGCTGGCGTGCCCCTTGAAGCCATCCACATCGGCGGCGACGAGGTCCCGGAGGGCTCCTGGACCGGTTCGCCGGCCTGCCGGGCCCTGCTGGAGGCCAACGGCAAAAAGGATATCGGCTGGCTCCAGGACTACTTCCTGAACCGCCTGATGGACATCGCCGAGGCGCGCGGCGTCAAGCTGGGCGGCTGGCAGGACGTCTGCCAGAACGTCGAGCCCGCCACGCTCGGGCGCCTGAAGCGAAACCTCGCTCTCACCAACCTCTGGACCGTCTCGCACGGCCGTGACGTCCTCCCCTACGAGTTCGCCAACGCGGGCATCCCCGTCATCATCTCCAGCGCCCCCAACTGCTACATGGACTTCGCCTACAACTACGGAAAAACCGAGCGCGGACACTCCTGGGGCGGCTTCGTGGACGAGCGCCGCAGCTTCTCCGTGCAGCCCTACGACATGTACCGCTCCGTCCGCTGGGACGACTACGGACAGCCCGTGGACCTCACGCACGCCGGCGAGGGCAAGCCGACTCTGCAGCCGGCCGCCCGGTCGCAGATCATCGGCATCGAGGGCCACCTCTGGGCCGAGACGCTCCGCTGCTTCGACCACGTGACCTACTATTTCTTCCCCAAGTCGCTGGGCCTCTTCGAGCGCGGCTGGAACGCCACCCCCGACTGGGCCGGCACGACCGCTCCGGACGACCCGGCCTTCACGGCCGATTTCGACCGGTTCTTCAGCATCATCACGGACCACGAGTATCCTTACTACGAGGATCTCGGCATCAGCTATCACCGCCATTGACAACATGTTACGCCTGCTGATCATCACCGATTTCACGGAGTCCTTCGCCAACAAGCTCCTCCAGGGCATCGTCCGCTATTCCCGTCGCAAGGAACAGTGGGCGATCTGCCGCATGCCGCCGTCCTTCAAGGCGGAAATCGGCATCCCGGGCGTGGTCAAATGGGCCAAGGATTGGGGCGCCGACGCCGTGCTCGGGCAGTTCGAAGAGACGGACGACGTGAGCCTGTTCGGCAAGAACGGCATCGTCGTCGTGGCCCAGGATTTCAAGAAACGCTTCAAGACCATTCCCAACATCACCGCCGACTATCTGGGCACCGGCCGCATGGCCGCGCGCTTCTACATCGACCGCGGATTCCGCCATTTCGGCTTCTTCGGTTTCAACCAGGTCTGCTGGTCGGACGAGCGCTGCGAGGGTTTCCGCCGGGAAGTGGAAGCCGCCGGTCTCGGCAGCTCCTTCTACGCCTACAACCTCCAGGACATCGACCACCTGTGGTACTATGAGCGGGACCGGCTGCGCGAATGGCTCCGCATGATTCCCAAGCCCATCGGCATCATGGCCTGCGACGACAACCAGGGTAACAACCTCATCGAGGCCTGCCACGCCGCCGGGGTCCGCATCCCTGACGAGGTGTCGGTGATCGGCGTGGACAACGACGAGCTGCTATGCAGCCTGGGCAGCACCACGCTGTCCAGCATCTTCGTGGACATCGAGGAGGGTGGCTACAAGGCCGCCGAGCTCATCGAGCGCCGGGTGGCCAACCCCGACGCCCCGCTCGAGGACGTGGTCCTTAAGCCCGTCAAGATCGTCGGGCGCATCTCCACGGCAGCCTTCGCCACGGACGACGCGCAGATCCAGAAAGCGGTGCAGTACATCCACCGCAACTACCAGAAAAAGATTTCCGTCAAGGATGTCATCGCAGAGGTGGCACTGTCCCGCCGCCTGCTGGAGCGCCGCTTCAAAGCGGTGACCGGACAGACCCTCTACCAGTATATTTCCGACCTCAAGATCAAGCGCTTCGCCGAACTGCTCATCGACACGGACGAGCAGGTGGTCGGCATCGCACTGTCCCTGGGAGAGAACGACACCAAGAGCATCTCCCGCCGTTTCAAGCAAATTTACGGCTGCTCGCCCAATGAGTACCGCGAGCGCCACCAATCGAAAAAAACCAGTTTATGATCCGCAAAACCCTTCTTCTCGTCGTCCTGGGCGCCTTCGCGCTGAGCGCGGGTGCGCAGAACTTCAACGTCCTGCAGGACCTGCAGACGCAGCCCGAACTGCTTGCCGGCACCGATTACCTCTGCCCGACCGGTCCCGTCTCGCTCACGCCTGCGCCCAAGGACTACCAACCCTTCTACATCAGCCACTACGGCCGCCACGGTGCCCGCTACGCCTGGCAAAGCGACATGTACGAGCGTCTGAACAACGTGTTCGGCGCCGCCGCCGAGGCGGACAATCTCACGCCGCTCGGCGCTTCGTTCAAGCAGCGCTTCGACAGCCTGTATCCGTCCGTGCGCTACCGCGTTGGCGACCTTTCGCGCAAGGGCTGGCAGCAACAGCAGGAGCTGGCCACGCGGATGTACGAGAATTTCCCGAAGGTGTTCGGAAAAGACGCGAAGGTCCGCGCCTGGACCTCCACCTCCACCCGCTGCATCATGACCATGTCCGCCTTCTGCCTCGGCCTGAAGGCCAAGGATGCACGGATGGACATCTTCGAAAACTTCGGCGTCAGCTTCCTGCCCGCCATCCTGCCGCTCGACCGCAACAACCCCTTCCGCAACGACAAGTACCTCCGCACGCCGGTGAGCTTCGACGAGACCTGGGCGCAGTATATCGAGCGCACGGTGGACTACCGCGCCATCCTCGCGCGGCTCTTCAAGGACAGCGACAAAGCCGTCGCAGCCGCGGAGCAGTGGGACTTCGTCTCCTACCTGTATTTCTTCGCCGCGGGCATGAACAGCCTGGACACGGACCTGGACTTCACGGACATCTTCACGCCCGAGGAGCGCATCGCCCTCTGGAAGATCGACGATTTCCAGTTCTACGCCAACGCATGGCCGACGCACCTGGGCTACCAGCCCATCGTGGATGACATGATCGCCAAGGCCGACGCACGCATCGCCTCCGGCGAGCAAGGCGCCGACCTGCGCTTCGGCCACGACTACACCTTCCTGCCGCTGCTGATGACCCTCGGCGTGAACGGCTACAACCACGACGTCACCAACCCCGACGAGATCCCGTTCTGGTGCCAGCTGCACGAAGTGCCCATGGGCGCCAACCTCCACTTCGTCTTCTACCGCCATCCCCGCTCCGCGAAGGTGCTCTTCAAGGTGCTCCTCAACGGCCGGGAAGCGCACCTGCCCCTGGAGACGGAAAACTGGCCGTACTACGACTGGGACGCCTTCAAGCAGCAGGCCAGTATCCCGGTGATGGGCGAATACACCACCGTCGACACGACCGTGCCGGAGGTCTCCGGCCTGGGCCTGCGACCGGACGGCAAGGGGCTGCTGGCCGCCTCCGACGAGAGCGGCGTCTACGCCGTCAGCTGGACGGGCGAGACCGAGCCGTTCTACACGGAGCGGCGCATGGACTGCGAGGGTGTCACGCTGGATCCTGCGACGGGCGATGTCTATTACATCGTCGAGCGCAAGCAGGAAGTCCGCCGGCTGCGCGCTCCGGAATACAAGGAATCCGAACTGCTCACGGTGATCAAAGAAGTGGGCTACCGCACCAACAGCGGCCTCGAGGCCATCACCTGGATGGGCGACGGCACCCTGCTGCTCGGCAACCAGGCCAAGCCGCGCCTGCTCATCCGCTACTCTCCGGCCGATGGCATTCTCAGCCAGACAGAGATCACGGAAGGCATCGAGGACATCTCCGACCTTTGCTACGATCCCGTGCGCAACGCGCTCTGGATTGCGGACAGCGAACTGCGGACCATCAACCTCTGCACCCTCGAGGGCAAGGTGATCGCCACGTACCCGGTGCCGTTCATCGACAACGGAGAGGGCCTGTACGTGGATCGCGAGCACCAGTGCATCTGGGTGGGCGACGACACCACGTCCAAGCTCTTCAAGATCAGTTTCAAGAATTTATAAACGATTCTCCGCGGCCTCCACGGCCTTGAAATAGCGATAGCTGGACACTTTGAGCTCCCCCACGGCGGCCTCGTCGCAGACGATGGTCCCCGCGGGGTGGTTCTGCATCCCGCTGAGCGTGCAGTAGTGCGACATCGGGCCCTCCACGGCGTCGCGAAGCGCGCGGGCCTTGCGCGGCCCGAAAGCCAGGATGACGACCTCCCGGGCGGACAGGACCGTGGCCACGCCCACCGTCAGCGCCTGTGCGGGCACGGCCTGCGGATCGCCGCCGAAGAAGCGGGCGTTCACTTCGCGCGTGTCCTGCGTGAGGGTCATCACCCGCGTGCGGGAGCACAGCGGGGAGAAGGGCTCGTTGAAGGCGATATGACCGTCTTCACCCACCCCGCCGAGAAAGAGGTCGAATCCGCCTGCGGCGGCGATGGCTTCCTCATAGGCGGCGCACTCGGCGTCCAGGTCGGCGGCGTTGCCGTCCAGGATGTGGATGTTCCGTGCCGGCTCGTCGATATGGTCGAAGAGCTGGCGGTGCATGAAGGAGTGGTAGCTCTCGGGGTGCTCCACCGGCAGACCGACGTACTCGTCCATATTGAACGAGATTACGTTCTTGAAGCTGACTTCCCCGGCGCGGACCATGCGGATGAGTTCGTTATACGTCCCGATGGGGGTGGAGCCGGTGCAGAGGCCGAGCACGAAGGGCTCGGCGGTCCGGGCCGCCTTGGCGTTGATGGCGGCGGCGATGTGGTGCGCGGCCCACAGGGAGCCCTCTGCGGCATTGTCGCGGATGATGAGTTTCATATGCTTAAAAGAGTTTCAGGAATACTTCGATGGCCTGGTACTCGGCCATGCCCAGGCGGTCGTACTGCCGGGCAGTGTTCTGCGTACGCTCCTCGGCACGCTGCCAGAATTCGCGCGGATCCTCGCCCGGGAAGGGAACGATGTCCTTCTGCGAGAGGTGCCGGAAGATGGCGTGGCGTTTCATTACCACTTCGTCCGGGCTGAGCGGGACGGCCATGTCCACGCGGCCCAGCTCCCACTCCATCCAGGCGCCCCGGTAGAGCCAGACATGGGTGTCGGCGAGCCAGTCATTGCCCTCAGCGCGCACCTGCTCCACGGCCTCCAGCGCCGCCTCCGTACACACGCGGTGCGTGCCATGCGGGTCGGCGAGATCCCCGGCCATGAAGATCATATGCGGCCGCAGGCGGCACACCAGTTCCTTGATGATGTCCACGTCGGCCTGCGTACACGGATTCTTGATGATGCCGCCGGATTCGTAGAACGGGAGGTTCAGGAAATGGGCGTTCGTATTGTCGTCCAGGCCGAAAGAGCGCACCGCCGCGCGCGCCTCGCTGCGGCGGATGGCCGCCTTGATGTCCAGCAGCGCGCGCGGCTCCGGCTCGCCCGGGACCTTCCGGGCCACGAGCTCCTGGATTTCCGCGAAGCGGTCGGCCAGGCCCAGCTGGTACGCCGCGTCGAAGTGCTGCAGCACCACGTCGTCGTGGACGGCCACATCGCCCGAAGTCTCATAGGCCACATGCACGTCGTGCCCCTGCGAGACCAGGCGGATGAAGGTGCCGCCCATCGAGATTACGTCGTCGTCGGGGTGCGGCGAGAAGATCAGCACCGTCTTGGGGTTCGGTGCGGCCGGGACCGGTCGCGTACTGTCATCCGCATTGGGCTTGCCCCCCGGCCAGCCGGTGATCGTATGCTGCAGGTCGTTGAAGACCCGGATATTGATCTGGTCGTAGGTGCCGTACAATTCCAGCAGGTCACTCAGGGAATTCTCGAGATAGTCGCGCTCCGTCAGCTTGAGAATCGGCTTGCCAACCCGCTCGCAGAGCCAGACCACGGCCTTGCGGATGAGCTTCTGCGTCCAGTCGCAGGGACCCACCAGCCAGGGGGCCACCACGCGCGTGAGCAGGCTGCCGGCCGTCGCATCGACGTAGAAATGGACATTATCGTGCCACTGCAGCAGCGAAGCCGGACAGGCAAGTGTCATCTCATCTTCGACGATGGCCTTGACCGCCATGGCCTTGTCTTCTCCCCAGGCCATCAGCACGATGCGCCGCGCGGAGAGCATCGTGGCGATGCCCATCGTGATGGCGCTCCGCGGCGTGGCCGCAAGGTTGTGGCCGAAGTTGCGCGACTGGCGCTTGCGGGAGGCATAGGACAGCCGCACGGTGCGGGTGCGCGTCTTCTCGTTGCTGCCGGCTTCGTTGAAGCCGACCTGGCCCTCTTCGCCGATGCCGATGACCAGCAGGTCCAGCCCCCGCACCCGCTTGTCGAAAGCGGCGCAGTAGTCGGAGACCTCCGCCTGCGGCACGGTACCGTCCGGGATGAGGATGTTCTCCGGAAGGATGTCCACCTGATCCAGCAGCGCCTCGTGGAGGCGGTAGTTGCGGCTCTGCAGCTCATCCGACGAGCTCGGATAGTACTCGTCGATCGAAACGATCTCGACGTTCCGGAAGGACACCTGTCCTGCCTGGTAGCGACGCAGCAGCTCCTCGTAGAGCGGAGCCGGCGTCGCGCCGGTCGTCAGGCCCAGCCGGAACAGCCGGCCCTCACAGGCATTGATTCCGGCAACGATCACGTCCGCCACGGCCTTCGAAGCCGGGAGCGCCTCCGGATAGATGTCGGTCCAGATCTTCTCGTAGTTGTGCAGGATGCCCGCGGGAAGGTTCTTCTCGGTCAGGCCACCTTCGTAGGGAAGAGTAAAATGCTTGTCCATAACCTTTTATCTAACACTCATCTGCTACAAAGATAAGAAAATGGGCGCAACTTCGGTGCGGATTTTGCGCAATACGACACACATTTTGCGTTTTTCGCGTTTTCGTGCAGAAATATGTATCTTTGTGAGATAAACATAATAATATGAAGAAGATTCTCGCCTTTCTGTTTGCTCTTCCCCTGCTTTTCGCATGCACACCCGACCATTTGCGCATCAGCATGGATTCCGCCACGGTTCTCACCCGGGATGCCGACGTGATTTCGGACGATTCCGCCGTGCTGTACGGAGAGCTGGATCCCGGCATGACCGATGTCTCCCTTTTGACCGTCGGATTCATCTATTCGACGTCCGAGACCCTGACTCCGGCCAGTCTCGTGCAGGCGGAAAGGGTTGATTCTGAACCGGGGTACACATACGAGGCGACAGTAAGCGGTCTTTTACCCGAGACGGATTACTACTTTTGCATGTACGTGCTCCAGAACGGCCGGGAAATCCGCGGAGAAATCCTGACGTTCACCCCCGCTGTACCCCTCGATCTCGCTCTTCCCGCCGTTGACATGGGAACCGTCGTGAACGGGAAAAACATCAAATGGGCACCGTACAATCTTGGTGCGAACAGCCCCGAAGAGTCCGGCGATTATTACGCCTGGGGGGAGGTTCAAACGAAGGACGTCTACTCCTGGGACACGTACAAGTTTGGCCACAGCATTGACGGTCCGTTCATCAGATACAGCAAAGACGACGAACGGCTTGTCCTGTCAACCGGGAACGGGGGAGACGATGTCGCATCCGTGAAACTGGGTGGCAAATGGCGGATGCCCACGGAAGAAGAATTTATGGCGCTTGTCAACTCATGCCAATGGCAGTGGATAGAGGATTATAACCAAACCGGAGTCTCCGGACGACTGGCTACCGCCCAAAATGGCCACACCCTTTTCTTCCCCGCTTCCGAGTCAAAATCCGCGGATATTTCCACATTCGCGAACAGCGGTTACTTCTGGGCTTCCACCCGGGATGCCATTGGACCTGGCTACGCTGCCTTTCTTTACATCCCCGACAACGTCCCCTACTTCGACCAAGTCCGTATTTTTTACGGCCCGCGTTACTACGGATTCCCCATCCGTCCCGTTACGGAATAAAAATTGTTACCTTTGCAGAAAACCACAAGTATATTATGAAGAAAATCCTCCTGTTCGTTTCCCTCGCGCTGCTCGCCGCTTCCCTGTGCGAAGCGCGCAAACTCCCCAAGGAAACCCTGGGCACCGTCAACTATGAAATTCGCTATAAATGGGGCGCCATCAACGCCAAGGTGGCATCGATCGACCTGACCCTGAATGAGGGCAAATGGGAGGATCACCCGGCCTATCATTCCCGGGCCGTCATCAAGACGTCTGCCGTCTTCAGCCTGTTCATCGGCGCCGACATGGCAGCCGACTGCTACATCGCGCAGTCCGACCTCCAGCCGCTTTACTTTGTCAATCCTCACAAGAAGGGAGGCAAGGACGTCCGCTTCACCTTCGTCTATGACCGCAAGGCCAAGCAGATCGAGTCCACCTTCGAAGGGGTGAAAGAAACCACGACGAAGAATTTCCCGATGGATGGCAAGACCTACGACCTGCTGTCTGTCATCGAGTTTGTCCGCTTCCTGGAAGCTTCCTACAACACCGTGGACATCAACCTGCTGCTGGGCGAAGACCGCTATCCGGGCGTACTCGTCTATCAGGGCAAGGACACGGAGAAGTTCCCGGGCCGCAACACCGACCGTTTCGTGCTCCGCCTGACGGGCCGCGGCGTGATGGAGAACGGCAGCGGCAACGAACTGACCTTCTGGCGCTCGACAGGCAGCGACCGGAAAATCATTGCCCTCGAAGCCCCGGTCAACCCCGGCTTCATGACCATCCGGATTAAAGAATAACAGCGGACATGAAACGTCTCCTGTCATTAATCCCCCGGGCGGGAGCTAATCAATGAAGAACAGAATCATTCTGTGTACAATCTTTGCGCTGATTGCCGTCGCCTGTCAGCCGGACAAACCCGAACCGCAGCCCGGGGAAAAGACAGAATGGGTAGCCCGTACCGACGGCTTTCAGCAGAATTACACCCTGGACCAGCTGGTTATTTTGAGCCGGCACAACATCCGTTCTCCGCTCGTGAGCAAAAATTCCGTCCTGACCCGGCTCACCAACAGCGACTATCAGTGGTTCCCGTGGGAAGGAAGCCACGGCACGCTTACCGCCAAAGGGGAAAGACTTGAAACCAAGATGGGGACGTTCTTCCAGGAGTGGCTGGAGAAAAAGGATTTCATCTCCAAATACTCCCAGGACAACCATGCTTTTCGCTTCTACGCCAACGCCAAGCAGCGATGCCAGCTAACAGCCAGGAGTTTTGCGGCCGCCCTGCTCCCGGGACAAAACCCCGTGGTGGAAATGAATGCTCCGTTCGACACGATGGACCCCGTGTTTACTCCGCAGATGACCAAGTTGTCGGAAGAGATTGTGACCAGGGCACAGAAAGAAATCCAGGAGGAATTCGGAGATCTGAATGCCCACGTAGCATCTGCCTACGCCCTGATGGAGCATGTTATCGACATTGCCCACGCCCCGGCATACCCCGACACCACCTCTTTTGACCAGTTCCCCGCGTCCGTTAGTTTCAGCCTCAACGCGGAGCCGTCTATGTCGGGCGGCCTCAAGATGGCCTGCACGGTATCCGACGCCCTTTCTCTACAGTACTATGAGGAATCGGACGAGAAAAAAGCGGCTTTCGGCCACGATCTCTCTTTCGACGACTGGATAAGCATTTCCTCCGTTAAGGAGTGGTACGGGGACGTTCTTTTCACCGCGCCTTCCGTATCGGTGAATGTGGCCCATCCTCTGCTCCAACTGATTCTGGATGAGATGCAGGATGAGAGGCGTGTCTTCTCTTTCCTTTGCGGCCACGACTCCAACGTGAGCAGCGTTCTTGCCGCCCTGGAAGCGGAAAACGTGGACCTGCCGGGTTCAATCGAGAAACGCACGCCCATCGGCTGCAAGTTGGTTTTCGAAACATTTTGCGGGGCGGACGGAGCGAAGTATGCCGATATCCTGATGATCTACGCAACCGCAGCGCAACTCAGGTCGGAGGCGGCCCTTTCGTACAGCAACCCTCCCGCCGGAGTTAAAATCAAGTTGAAGGGATTGAAAGAGAATGCCGACGGGCTCTATACCCTTATCGATGTGCAGCAGCGGCTGTCGAAGGCCATCGTGGCGTACGATGCGCTATAGAAGTTGTTTTACGAAGGAAAAGTGCACGAATTGCTAGTGGCCATATTTGGAGAGGGGATTAGGCCCCCAGTAAACCGAAGACAATAGGCACGAAAAAAGACAGCGCTAAAGCTGTCTTTTTTCGTGCCTCGGGCGGGACTCGAACCCGCACGGCCGTTTCGGGCCAAGGGATTTTCTTGCCACTATGGCTTTCGCCACCAGTCTCTGTTTGTGGTCCGGACTATTCCTTCACCGTGGATCCAGGATCTTTAGGTGTGTCGTGTCTAGTCTCTGCACCTTCCTCCTTCCGGAGGCTTGGCTCAAGATTACCATCAGCATGACCTGTTAAGGCTTCCTTGAATTTACGACATTCTACATCGCTCCTTTCGGAACGCGCACTCAATCTTGCTCTTCCTCGATAATTATTTGTCAAAGCATGGCAGTTCGGGCAAAGTAACTGAAGATTATCGAGCCGGTTATCCGTGTTAATCCCATTGATATGATGAATCTCCAAGGGGATTTGCTCGCCTTGCCAAAACTCAAGACCGCATTTCTCACATCTGGTAATCCCTGTCGTCTTTTTATAATGTTCCCGAAGTCTCCAGGAACATTTATACGAAGAATTCTCGACGAAGATATCTTGATCTGTGAGACCAGCCTTAGGTTTAAAAGCAAGCCCGACATTCCAGCCCTGACCCGTAAAATGAGAAATGTCCAACTTGTTATCAGCGATTAACCTGTTAATTGTCCGATAATTCCCACCTATTGGCCTAAGACCTAACTGCCGTAATACTCCAGCAACAGATTTATTATCCGCAACTGCTTGTCTTACATCTTCGATTGTATAGCTGGCTTTACTCATATTGTAAAGTTAAGCTTTACTCTCGTGTTTTCCAAATAATTATTTCAAAGAGCTAGCCAAAGTCCCTCGTGTCTACCATTCCACCACCAAGGCGTGGGTGCAAAGGTAGCGATTTTTTGTCAACTACCAATGCCCCGGTTATCTCATCCAGAAGCCCCTTTGCTCGGTCTTGGCGTTGGGGTCGATGGCCTTGGCGACGGTCTCCGCGATCTTGCGGGCGCCCTGCTGGTTGGGATGGATGCCATCCTCCAGGTAAAGGGCGTTCTGGCCGGCGAAGACGGTGTGCAGGTCGATCACTTCAAGCTTATTCTTCTTGGCAGCTTTCTCGATCATCGGGATCACTTCCCCGGCGATTACCTTCTCATCGATGGTCCACCCGGCAGACAGCGCCGGAATCGGCGTACAGATGAGGATGCGCGGCTTCGAAGGCAGGGCCTTGAGCGCATCGAGCATCTGCTGCAGGTCGGCGGAGAAATCCTTCTTGTGCGCCCAGTTGGCGGGCTTGGAATCATTGGTGCCGAGCTTGATCACTACCACGTCGGGCTGGAATGCGAGCGCGTCCTCCCAGGCAAGCTCCTTCATGTAAGGCTGGTCACCGGCATTCAGCATCGTACGGCCGCTCACGCCCAGGTTCTTCACCACATAGCCGTCGCCCAGCATCGTCTGCATCTGGGCGGGATAGCCGTTGACCGAGCGCAGGTCGATGCCGTGACCGTCGGTGATACTGTCACCGATGCAGGCCACGCGGACGGCATCCTGCTTCGGGGCCTTCAGGTTGTCCAGCCACGCGGAGAGGTCGGAGACCATCTGGTCGTGGTAAGCGAAGAAAGGCATGTAGCCGTAGCCGTGGCCGCCGGTCGGATAGATGTGGATCGAGCAGCTGTTGCCGGCATTGCGCATCGCCGTGTAGTAGGCGATGGCGTTGGGCACGGGCGGAACCAGGTTGTCGTCGCTCGACAGCACAAGGAAGGCAGGCGGGGTGATGTGGCTGCGGACCTGGTACTGGTTGCTGTAGAGCCGCACCAGCTCGGGATCCTTCTGCTTGTCGCCCAGCAGGCCATCCAGCGAGCCCTGGTGCGTGCCGGGGCCCATCGTGATCACCGGATAGACGAGGATCTGGAAGTCCGGGCGCAGTTCGTACGGCGTGTGCGTTGCGATGGTCGAGGCAAGGTGTCCGCCCGCGGAAGAGCCCATGATACCGATGTCGCGCGGGTTCAGCTTCCAGACGGCGGCGCTGTCACGCACGATGCGGATGGCAGTCTCGACATCCGTGATCGGAAGGGTCCGGTCTCCGTGGGGGATGCGGTAGTTCACCAGCATGAAGGCGATGCCCCGCTCATTGAAGAACGGCGCCCAGGCCGCACCCTCATGGGTGTTGGACAGCACCGCATAGCCGCCGCCCGGGCAATCGACCACGGCGCGGCCGCTCGGCTCCTGCGGCAGATACACCACCATCTGGGCGGCTCCGTCCGGAGTCAGGTCCAGCGTAAACTGACGCGCCGGCTTGGCGAGTCCCTCAGGTTCGGCGGCCTGCCCGAAGGAGAAGCCGCCCGGCTGCGCACCGGCGGTCAGCGCGGCCGCCAGCAGCAAGGAAACAAACAGAACCTTTTTCATATCCGTAGAATTAGAAATATTTCTTCTCCTGGCGATCCAGCGCGATGAAGATGAACAACATCATGGAGAATGCCCACAGCGACGAGCCGCCGTAGCTGAGCAGCGGCAGCGGGATGCCGATCACCGGCATCAGTCCAATGGTCATGCTGATATTGATGAACAGATGCATGAACAGACAAGAAGCCAGACAGTAGCCGTAGATGCGCGTGAACGCCTCCCGGCTCCGCTCCGCATCGTTCAGGATGCGCCAGATCAGGAACACATACAGCAGGATGACGACCAGGCAGCCCAGGAATCCCCATTCCTCTCCCACCGTGCAGAAGATGAAATCGGTACTCTGCTCCGGCACGAAGCCGTAGGTCGTCTGCGTCCCCTGCAGGAAACCCTTGCCGCTGAAGCCGCCCGAGCCGATGGCGATCATCGACTGGCGCACGTTGTAGCCCACGCCCGCCGGGTCCTCCTTGAGGCCCAGGAGGACCTCGATGCGCTTGCGCTGGTGGTCCTGCAGGACATTTTCGAAGACAAAATCCGTGGCGAAAATCACCATCACACCGGCAAAGAAAGCCAGCAGCGTATGGAAAAACGCCCGGCGGCGCAGGGAGCGCTCCTCTCGCCGGCTGGTGCGCAGCACCTGGATCATGTAGATCAGACAGACGCCGAAAAGCACCGCGGCGGACACCCACCAGGATGTCACCAGCGTCAGGATGAAGAGCAGGATGGACATCCCAAGCATGAACAGCCACCAGCCCGACAGGCCCTCGCGGTAGAGCGGGAAGATGAATCCCACGTACACCAGGGCGGAGCCCGTCTCGCTCTCCCCCAGAATCGCCAGCATCGGCAGGCCGACGATGGCGGCCACCGCCAGGAAGTGCTTGCGGTTGGAGAGCCGGAATGTCGGCTTGCTCATCACCATCGCCAGAAGCAGCGAAGTGGTGATCTTCGAGATCTCCGCCGGCTGGAACTTGACGGGGCCGAGCTCAAACCAGGAGTGCGAGCCCTTGACGTCTTTGCTGACGAAAATCACCAGCACCAGCAAGAAGAAAACGGCAATGTAGGCGTATGGAGACAGCACCTCCCACAGACGGGGGTTGATGACGAACAGGATGAAGACGTCCAGCAGGACCGCTGTCAGGATCCAGATGGCCTGCTTGCCGCTGCGGGCACTCCAGTCGAAAATGGACGAAGGCTCCGTGGAATGGATCGACGCATAAATGACCACCCAGCCGATCAGCACCAGCAGGAAGTAGCAGCCGACCAGCCACCAGTCCACCGTCTTTCCGAGGCCCCGATCGAAGGAGCCGGGCATTCCGTCCGCTTTCAGCATAATCAGAAGAATCGAGTGGTCATCAGTCTGTCCTCCAGGTACTGCCGTGCCGGCGAAATCTCCCCGTTCAGGTATTTCTCCAGCATCAGCGAAGCCACCGGCAGCGCCCAGGTGGCACCGAAACCGGCATTCTCAATATACGCAGCCACGGCAATCTTGGGATTGTCCTTGGGCGCGAAACAGATAAAGACAGAATTGTCCTTGCCGTGGGGATTCTGGGCGGTGCCGGTCTTGCCGCACACGTCCAGGCCCGGAATGCGGGCGCTGAAGGCGGTACCGCCCGCCGTGCCGCCGCCATTCACGGCCATGTACATACCCTCGACGGCCGTCTGGAAATGCGTCGTGTCCACGAGGGTGTACTGACGCTCCTTGTACTTGGGATCGATCTCAACCCCCTCGGAATCCTTGACGATATGGGGAATGTAGTAGTAGCCGCGATTGGCCATCGTGGCAGCCAGATTGGCAATCTGGAGCGGCGTGGCACCGATTTCACCCTGACCGATGGACAGGGAGATGATGGTCTGGAAACGCCAGCGTCCCTGGCCGTACACCTTGTTGTAGAAATCGGAGGTCGGGATATTGCCGCCCAGCTCCGAGGGGAAATCGCTGCCAAGCTTGCGGCCGAAACCGAAACTGAGGACCTTTTCCCGCCAGGCGTCGAAAGCGTCCTCCGTGGTCTTGTATTTCTTGTTGTCCAGGATATTGCGGAAGACGTAGCAGAAATAGCCGTTGCAGGAGGTGGCGATGGCGCTCAGCAGGTTCAGCGGCGAGGCGTGGCCATGGCAGCCGAGCTTGCGGTTGCCGCCGTAGGGGAAACCATGGCTGCAAGGATACATGTTGGACGGCTGCAGCACACCCTCTTCCAGGCCGATCAGGCCGTTGATCAGCTTGAACACGGAACCCGGCGGGTAGGATGCCATGACCGTACGGTTGAACATCGGCTTGCGCGGATCGCGCGAGATTTCGGCATAATGCCGGCCGATGTCGCTCAGCACATCCACGTCGATACCGGGACTGGACACCATGGCCAGGATCTCCCCGGTGGATGGCTCGATTGCCACCACGGAGCCCACTTTTCCTTCCATCAGCTGCTGGCCGTACTGCTGCAGATGGGCGTCAATGGTAGAGACGATGTTGTGGCCCGGCTTGGCCTCAACGTCCAACGCACCGTCCATATAGGGCGACTGGACGCGGTTGCGCGAGTCGCGCAGATAGATGTGATACCCCTTGACACCGCGCAGTTGTTCCTCCATCGCGGCCTCCAGGCCGGTCTTGCCGACATAGTCGCCGGAGCGGTACTCCGGGTGCTCCTTGATGAATTCGGGATCCACCTCGGAGATGTAGCCGAGCAGGTTGCCACCCGCGTTGAACGGATAGCTGCGCACACTGCGCACTTCCGCCTTGAAGCCCGGGAAGCGGTAAGCCTCCTCCGCAAAACGGATATAATTCTCATGCGGGATATGCTTGACGAACGACAGGGTCTGGAATCCGATCCGCGTGCGGTACCTGCGGTAGTAAGCCATCCGCTCGCGGATGAAGCTCTCTTCCACGTTCAGTGCCCGGGCCAGCGCCAGCGTATCGAAAGGCTTGACGTCCCGCGGGGTCACGACGATATCGTAACACACCTCGTTGCCGACCAGCTCCTCTCCGTTACGGTCGAAGATAATACCGCGCGGCGGGTAGATGTAGTTGTATACCAGCGAGTTGTTGTCGGCGTCCCGTTTATACTTGTCGTTGATGATCTGAATATAGAACAGTTTGGCCAGCAGCACGGCGGCCACGACCAGCAAGCCGATCACCAGGCGGTTTTTGCGGTTTAGTTCCATTTCCCAGTCGATTCTTCAAGCAACAAATAGGCGACAGGAACGGACACGGCCGTACTCACCAGCAAGGAGATAACATATTTGAGGGCCAGGAAACCCAGAGAATACATCCCGGCACCGTCCACCCAGAGATAGACCAGCAGGAAAACGGACGTCAGCATCAGCGTAGCCGTGGCGAATTTCGTGTAGCGCTGTCGATGGAACGACAGCTCCTCCCCACGGGCAAGGATCTCGTTGCCGAAGACCAACTGGATGACGGTGCGGCGAAGCGCCGCCACGGGAACCAGCGCCAGCGCCGTGAGGCCCAGCTGGCCGTTGACCAGGAAATCCGCCGCCACACCCAGCACAAAGGCCAGCAGCATCAGACTGATGCTTCCCCGCTCAATGGGCAGGCAGAGCAGCATCACAGGCAGGAAGACGATAAAGACGTACTGTAGGAAATTAGAATAATTCCACACCAGCAACTGCACCACGAACAGCAGAATGAACTTAACCGTAGAGAGTTTCATAGCGCGTCCTCCACTGTGGCCTCCAGGGCCGTTATCTCTTCACGGGCCAGATTTTCCACCACCGTGACATAGCGGAGCGTAGAAAAATCCTGGAACAAAAACACCTCTACCTCACGCGTGGTTCCGTCCACCAGCCGACTGTTTCCAGTCACACCGATCGGGATGTCCGGCGGAAAGAAAACCGAGAAACCGCTGGTTCGGACCGTATCTCCGGGGTACAGGACATAATGAGCCGAGAGGTTGCGCATCAGGGCGCGGTGCGTGCTGACGCCGTCCCAATAAAGCGGTCCCACCTGCTCGGTGGAGCCCAGCCGTGCGCCGACGCTCATCTCCGGGTTCATTAGGGTCAGGCCGTAAGAATAATGCTGGCTCACGGCTTCGACGATGCCGACCACGCCCCGGTCCGAAATGATACCGGACTGGGGCCGGATGCCGTCTTCGGAGCCTTTGTTGAGGATGATGTAGTTGTGGACCTGATTGCGGCTCATCTTCACCACCGTGGCCGGGATATAGTGATATACGGCAGGATTCACGCCGGGAGCCACATATTCCTGCTCTTCCTGGGCCGCATCGCGCAGTTCATACGCACGCAGGCGCTCCTGCAGGCGAGCGTTCTCCGCCTGGAGCTCCTGGTTGAGATCATCCAGACGGAACTGGTTGCGCAGTGCCTCGCCGCCGCCCCAGAGGAAAGCCTTGGTGCGGTGCGAAGCCCGGTTGATCCAGATGTTCTGGACGGTCGAACTGCTATGCAGCAAGACGAGCGCAGCAACCTCCAGCAAAAGGAAGGTTGCCGCGCTCAGCAGGAAGGATGTCTTCTGACCGGACATCCTAACGCATCAGGAAGGAGTAACGGTCCGTATGTTTAAGAGCGTCGCAGGTGCCGCGGCCCACCGCGTGAAGCGGATCTTCGGCCACGTGGAACTGGATGTTGACCTTGTCCTGGAAACGCTTGGCCAGGCCGCGGAGCAGGGCGCCGCCGCCGGACAGATAAATTCCGTTTTCGACGATGTCGGCGTACAGCTCCGGCGGCGTGTTTTCCAGCACGTGCAGGATGGACGCTTCGATTTTGGCGATGGACTTGTCGAGGCAGTGCGCAATCTCCTGGTGGGTGATCGTGGCCTCGACCGGGTGCGCCGTCATCAGATTCGGGCCGCGGACGATGAACGGTTCGGGCGTCTCGTCTTCCGGAAGGTCGGCAATGACGGCACCGACGGCCATCTTGATCTTCTCAGCCGTGATCTCGCCCACGCGGATGTTATGCTGCTGGCGGAGATAGTACTGGATGTCGCTCGTGAACACGTCGCCGGCGGTGCGGATGCTGTCCTGCTGGACAAGGCCGCCCAGGGAGATGACGGCGATCTCCGTGGTACCGCCACCGATATCGACCACCATGTTGCCCTGCGGCGCCTCGACGTTCAGACCGATACCGAGGGCCGATGCCATCGGCTCGAAGATCAGATAAACGTCGCGGCCGCCGGCATGCTCCGTAGAGTCACGCACGGCACGGATCTCCACTTCCGTGGATCCGGAAGGGATGCCGACCACCACCTTCAGGTTGGGGGTGAACAGGGAAGAATGACGGCCGCCGGCCTGCTTGATGAAGCCGCGGATCATCATCTCCGCCGCGTTGAAGTCGGCGATCACGCCGTCACGAAGCGGGCGGACGGTTTTCACGCCGGGACTGGTGCGCTCGTGCATCAGTTTGGCTTGGGTGCCCAGGGCGATGCACTTGCCCGTATTGTTGTCAATGGCCACGATACTGGGCTCATCCAACACGATCTGTCCATTCTGGTAGATGACGGTGTTGGCGGTACCCAGGTCGATAGCCAGTTCCTGGTTCAGGAAGGAAAACGCCATATCTGTTTCTTGTGTTAGTTCGAAAGACAAATATAAATAAATTTCCGTAATTTTGCGGCAGTAAAATTCGATTTATGCGCAGAAATAATTTCGGGATTTTCGTGGCCGGCGGAAGCGGTACCCGAATGGGCGGCGACACCCCCAAGCAGTTCCTCCTGCTGGACGGTCGTCCCATCCTGCAGTGCACCATCGAACGCTTCCTGGAAGCGGAGCCGGACATGAAGGTCATCACGGTCCTTCCCAAGGCCCATTTCCAGACTTGGAAAGACCTCTGCGCAGTCCATTCTTTCCATTGTCCGCAAACCCTCGTCGCCGGCGGGTTAACCCGTTTCCACTCCGTCCAGAACGCGCTCCGCAAGGTGCCGGAAGGCGCCATCGTGTCCATCCACGACGGCGTGCGGCCGCTGGTCAGCGCTGACCTGGTGCGCCGGATGCTGGAGCGCATGCAAAGCGGGGAATGCCGGGCCCTTCTGCCCGTCGTCCCCGTCGTGGACACGCTCCGCTCCACCGACCCGGCGACCCCGGACCCCGACCGCGCGAAGGTTGTCGCCGTCCAGACGCCCCAGATGTTCCGTTCCGAGGACATCAAGGCCGCCTATACGCAGGCCTACGACCTCTCCTTCACCGACGACGCTTCGGTGGCGGCGCGCAAAGAAATACCGCTCGCCTTCGAAGCGGGCGAGCGGTTCAATCTCAAAATCACGACTCCCGAGGACCTGGTCCTCGCAGAAGCCATCCTTACACGCCGTTAGCGTGGAAGCTGGTGGTCTTGTAATCCTTGACCCACACTTCGCGCTCGAAGGACTGGTCGAGGGAGATCATCGTGTCCGTGGACTGGATGTAGGGAATCCGCTGGATGGTATTCAGCAGGATGCTCATCAGGTGCTCATTGTCAAAGCAATACACCTTCAGGAACAGGGCGGCCTTGCCGGTCACGAAGTGGCATTCCACAATCTCGGGAATGTGCTTCAGCGCGGCAACGACATCCGGGTACTTGTTGTCTTCCGACAGGTTCACGCTAATGAAGGCGCAGACGTTGAGCCCGAGGGCGCCGGGCTTGACCACCATCCGGGAACCGGTGATGACTCCGTTGCTTTCCATCTTGTGGACCCGCTGATGGATGGCGGCTCCGGAGATACCGCACTCCCGGGCAATCTCCAGGAATGGCATCCGGGCGTTGTTGACCAGGTAGGAGAGAATCTTCCGGTCGATTGCGTCGATCTGGTAATTTGCCATATGCTACTAACTATTGCTTTTTCTTGAATCTGCGGGGTCTGGCCGCCGCGTCGGGTGCCGGAGCCTCGGCGATGATCTTGCGGCAGGCCTCCTCGGTCAGCGCGGCGGCGTCCGTCCCGCGCGGGATGCGGAAATTGCGCCCGTCGTACTTGATGTACGGACCATACCGGCCGTTAAGCACGGAAATCCCCGCCGCCTCGAACTCCTTGATCACCGGAGTCGCCGAGGCGCCCGAAACGGCGTCTTTCACCAGCTGGATGCACTCTTCCGGAGAGATGCGCAACGGGTCCGCTCCGCGGGGCAGGGAAATGTTCTTGTCACCGTATTTGAGGTACGGGCCGAAGCGGCCCTTGAGTACCTGAATATCAACACCTTCATAGCTGCCGACCCGGCGCGGGAACTCCAGCAGCCGGAGCGCGTCTTCGAGGGTCAGCGTCTCGATGAGCTGCCCTTTCGCGAGGCTCGCCGACTGGCGGTCGTCACCCTCCCCTTTCTGGACGTAGGCGCCGAACTGTCCGAAGCGGGCCACGACCTGGCGACCGTCGGCGGGGTCCACGCCGAGCACGCGCTCCACGTGGGTGTACTGACCGTCATGCATGGTGGCGTCCACCTTCTGGTGGAAGTCTCCGTAGAAGGAAGAAATCACTTCGTTCCAGACCTGCTTGCCTTCGGCGATGCTGTCGAAGTCCTGCTCCACGTTAGCCGTGAAGTCATAATCCATGATTTTCGGGAAATTCTCCACGAGGTAGTCCGACACCACGATGCCGATTTCCTGCGGGATCAGTTTGCCGCGCTCGGCTCCCACGGTCTCCGTCTTGTCGGTGGCCGTGACCGCACCGCCCTTCAGGGTCAGGTTCGTCACGGGGACCTTGCGCCCCTCGACGTCGCCCTTGAAGATGTAGCCGCGGCCCGTGGTCAGCGTCGAAATGGTCGGCGCGTAAGTGGACGGGCGGCCGATGCCCAGCTCCTCGAGTTTCTTGACCAGGGTGGCCTCCGAGTAGCGGGCGGGCGCCTGGGAGAACTTGCAGTCGGCGGCGATGCTGCGCATCTGGATGGGACTGCCGACCTGCATCGGCGGCAGGATGGTGTTGTCCTCCTGCACCTCGTCGTCGCTGCCCTCCATATAGAGCTTCAGGAAGCCGTCGAAGAGCACCTCCGTGGCCTGGATGCCATACTGCTCGGAACGCTTGTCGGATGCCACTTTAATGCTGGTACCCAGCACTTTGGCTTCGGCCATCTGCGAAGCGACCGTGCGCTTCCAGATCAGCTCGTAGAGCTTCTTCTCCTGGGCCGTGCCCTCGATGTCCGTATTGGCGATGAAGGTCGGGCGGATGGCTTCGTGCGCCTCCTGCGCGCCCTTCGAACGGGTCTTGTACTGACGCGGATGGGAATACTCCGGGCCAAAGTTGTCCAGGATGAACTGCTTGGCCGTGCCGAGCGCCAGCGCGGAAAGGTTCGTGGAGTCGGTACGCATGTAGGTAATCAGACCGCGCTCGTAGAGCCCCTGCGCCAGACGCATCGTCAGGCTCACGGGATAACGCAGCTTGCGGGCCGCTTCCTGCTGGAGCGTGGAGGTGGTGAACGGCGGCGCCGGGAAGCGGACGGCGTCCTTCTTCTCGACGGACGCGACCGTGTAGGACGCACCTATGCTGTCCTCCAGGAAGGCGCGGGCCTGCTCCAAGGTCTCGAAACGGGTGTCCAACAGGCCTTTGACCTTGACCCCGTCCACGACGAACTGGGCTTCCACCTTATAATAGGGAGTATTCTGGAATCCGATGATCTCTTTCTCCCGGTCCACGACGAGCCGGAGCGCCACGGACTGCACGCGGCCGGCCGACAGACCCCGCTGGATCTTGCGCCACAGGATCGGGGACAGTTCGAAACCGACCAGGCGGTCCAGGACGCGGCGCGCCTGCTGGGCCTTCACGAGGTTGTCGTCAATGTCGCGCGGCGTCTCGATGGCATGCAGGATGGCGTCCTTGGTGATCTCGTGAAAGACGATGCGCCGGGTGCGGCTGCGGTCCAGACCCAGGGTCTCGACCAGGTGCCAGGAAATGGCCTCTCCCTCACGGTCCTCATCAGAAGCCAGCCAGACCAGCGAGGCTTCGTCCGCCGCCTTCTTCAGTTCGGCCACCACCTTCTTCTTGGCGGCAGGCACGACATACTCGGGCTTGAAGCCGTCGGCGACATCTACGCTCAGCTTCTTGTCCTGCAAGTCCCGGATGTGTCCAAAGCTGGATTTGACCGTGAATTCCTTGCCCAAATATTTCTGAATGGTCTTCGCCTTGGCCGGCGACTCGACGATAACTAAATTCCCCGCCATTTTCTTCTCTTTTCAGTTTCGAACTGCAAAGAAAATCAGAAACTCGGTAAAATTCAAAATTTAATCGTTAATTTTGCGCTCGTTATCATGGGGTCATAATTATATTATGACAAATTTTTTGCCGATGAAAGAGACTACCAAAAAGAAGATTGTCAAGTGGTTTTGGATCCTGGTCGCGGCTCCGTTCGCGCTGGTGTTCCTGCTCCTGCTGCTGGTCGGCATCTTCGCGAAGATCCCTTCTTTCGAAGAGCTGGAGCACCCGGACAACAAACTGGCCACCCAGGTCATCGCCGAGGACGGAGAGGTCCTCGCCACCTTCCATATAGAGAACCGCACCTACGTCAGCTATGACGAGCTCTCCCCGTACCTGGTCCAGGCGGCCGTGGCCACGGAAGACGCCCGCTTCTACAAGCATTCGGGCATCGACATGAAGGGCCTCGCCCGCGTGCTCGTCAAGACCCTGCTGATGCGGGACTCCAGCCAGGGCGGCGGCAGTACCATCACCCAGCAGCTTGCCAAGACCCTCTATCCGCGCCGCGAGATCCGCAACAAGTTCCAGATGGTGGGCATCAAGCTCAAGGAGTGGATTACCGCCGTCAAGATCGAGCGGGACTACACCAAGGACGAGATCGTGGACATGTACCTCAACTCCATCTTCTTCGGCAGCAGCGCCTACGGCGTGAAGGCCGCGGCGGAGACCTACTTCGCCAAGGAGCCGGCCGACCTGACGGTCGAAGAGGCCGCCCTGCTGGTGGGCATGGTCAACAAGCCCACGCGCTACAACCCCGTCCTCAACCCGGACCGCTCCCTGGAGCGGCGCAACTTCGTGATCGGCCAGATGGAGAAGAGCGGCTACCTGACCAAGGCGCAGCGCGACTCGATCCGCCAGATTCCCATCAACCTCAACTTCCAGGTGCAGGACCACAACGCCGGCCGCGCGCCCTACTTCCGCGACATGCTTCGCCGCGACATGCAGGCCACGCGCCCCGAGCGCTCCGACTACCAGTTCCCGGAGGACTACGCGCACGACTCGCTCCGCTGGCGCGACGATCCGATCTACGGCTGGCTCAACAAGCACAAGAAGAGCGACGGCTCGTCCTACGACCTCGACCGGGACGGCCTGCGCATCTATACGACCATCCACTATAAGATGCAGCAGTACGCCGAGGAGGCTGTGGCCGAGCACATGGGAGGCAATCTCCAGAAGGCTTTCGACCGCGAGCTGAAGGGCAAGCGCAACCGCCCGTTCTCCAGCGACGTGACGCCCAAGATGGCCGAGACCCTGATGAACCAGGCCCGCCGGTGGAGCGACCGCTACCGCCTGCAGCGACGCGCCGGCAAGAGCGAGGCCGAGATCATGTCCCAGTTCTCCAAACCCGAGAAGATGCGCGTCTTCGCCTGGAACGCCAAGGGTTACGTGGACACCACCATGACGCCGGACGACTCCATCCGCTACTACAAGAGCTTCCTGCGCTGCGGCTTCATGGCCATCGAGCCCAACACGGGCTACATCCGCGCCTATGTCGGCGGCCCGAATTACCGCTATTTCAAATATGACAACGTCCGCCAGGGCAAGCGGCAGGTCGGCTCGACCATCAAGCCCTACCTTTATACGCTGGCCATGCAGGAAGGCATGACGCCCTGCGACCGCATCGTCCTGCTCCCGCAGACCTTCGTGCTGCCCAACGGCGACGTATGGACGCCGCGAAGCACCGACAAGGAGGAAATGATCGGCAAGACCGTCACCCTGGGCTGGGGCCTCGCCCACAGCTCCAACAACGCCTCCGCCTTCCTGATGAAGGAGCTCGGCCCGGCGGCCCTCGTCCGCATGGTCCACCAGATGGGCGTGCAGACGCACCTGGACGAGGTGTATTCCCTGTGCGTGGGCGCGGCGGAAGTGCCCGTGTTCGACATGGTCGCCGCCTACAACACCTTCCCGTCCCACGGCACCTACATCACGCCCCAGTACGTCTACCGGATCACGGACAATGACGGACGCGTGATCGACGAATTCAACAACCAGAAGCGCGACGCCATCTCCGAGCAGACGGCCTACCTGATGGTGAACATGATGCGCGGCGTAGTCAACGAGGGCACGGGCAACCGACTCCGCTCCGTCTACGGCCTGCGCGGCGAGATTGCCGGCAAAACCGGTACGACCAACGACAACTCCGACGGCTGGTTCATCGGCTACACGCCCAACATCACCGCCGGCGTGTGGGTGGGCGGCGAGGACCGCAACGTCCACTTCACCTCCACCTCCCTGGGCCAGGGCGCCAACGCCGCCCTCCCGATCTGGGGCATCTGGATGAAGAAATGCCTCGCGGACCCGACCATCGGCTGGTCGATGGACGATGATCACTTCATCGTGCCTTCCGTCGGCGCGCTGAAGTACAACTGCGAGACGGACGGCTCGTTCCTCGGCGGCTACGGCGACGACTACGCCGGCCAAGACGGAAACGACTCGAGCAACCAGGAAGAAGATTACTATTTCAATTAAGATATGAGCAAGTACAAGACCATCGCCGTCGTGTACGGCAGCGACTCCTCCGAGTGGGAGGTCTCCTGCCGCAGCGGCGAATTCGTCGCCTCCCGCATCGACGGAAACGAATACGACGTCTACGAGATCTTCGCCCGCTTCGGCAAATGGCAGCTCGTGGCGGCCAAGAAGCGCAACTCGATGCGCGTCACCTTCCCGGAAGGAGCACGTCCCGAGATCGAGAAGAACGATTTCTCCGTCCAGGTGCTGGGCGAACGGATCAAGTTCGACTTCGCGTACATCGTGCAGCACGGCGCGCCGGGCGAGACCGGCCAGATGGAGGGCTACCTCGAAATGCTGGGTATCCCCTGCAGCACCTGCGACTCGAGTACCTGCTCGATCGTCTTCGACAAATACGCCTGCAAGTGCTACATCCGTGAGCTGGGGCTCGCGAAATGCGCCCCGGATGTCTTCATCCGCCACGGCATGGACCACGACAAGGCGAAGGAAGAGGTCGTGAATAAACTGAAATTCCCCGTGTTCGTGAAGCCGACCCAGGGCGGGTCCAGCTTCGGCGTCACGCGCGTGATGCGCCCCGAGGACGTCGGCCCCGCCGTGCAGTTCGCCTTCAGCGAGAACCACACCGTGCTCATCGAGCAGGGCGTGACGGGCCGCGAGCTCACCTGCGCCGCCTATTTCGACGGCGAGAAGGTCGCCACGCTGCCGCTCATCGAGATCGTCACGGAGAACGAGTACTTCGACTACGACGCCAAGTACAACGGCCACAGCCAGGAGATCTGCCCGGCCCCCGTCTCCGACGAGGTCCGCAAGCAGGTCCAGGACACCACGGCCGAGATCTACTTCCGCCTCGGCTGCCGCGGCGTCGTCCGCATGGACTGGATCCTCGCCGAGGATGGTCTCTACTTCCTGGAAATCAACACCATCCCGGGCATGACGAGCGCCTCGCTCGTGCCCAAGATGGTCCGCACGGCGGGTCTGGACATGACCGCCTTCCTGAGCACCCTCATCGAGAACTGCTAGTGCTGCTCGCCGATTTCATCCGCGACGGCGCCGCCCGCCTCGAAAAGCTGTACCCTTCGCCGGAGGCGAGGGGTTTGGTTTTGATGCTCTGCCGTGAGCTGCTGGGCGTGACGAACTACACGCACATCGTGGAGCCGCAGACGGCCGTCCCGGAGGCACAGCTGCCGGAGCTCACGGCCGACCTGGAGCGGCTGTGCGCCGGCGAGCCGATCCAGTATGTACTGGGCGTGGCGGAGTTCTGCGACCGGCGTTTCGCCGTGGGGCCCGGTGTGCTCGTGCCGCGTCCCGAGACGGAGCTGCTCGTAGCCGAGGCCGTCCGGACGCTGCAGGAGATGGATCTGGAGCGCGCGCCGCGGGTGCTCGACCTCTGCACCGGCTCGGGCTGCATCGCCTGGAGCATCGCGCTGGACATCCGGGACGCCGAAGTCATCGGCCTCGACTTGTCGGAGAGAGCGTTGGGTTATGCCCGGAATCAGTTTGGCGGCAGCGGCCTTGTCCGCCAAAGTCCGGAGTTTCTGCAGGCGGACGTGTTGGACACGGAGCAGGTCTTCCCGTATGGCCCGTTCGATCTGATCGTCAGCAATCCGCCCTATGTGCTGGAGCGCGAGCGGGCACAGATGCGACCCAATGTGCTGGACTGGGAGCCGGGGCTCGCGCTCTTTGTGCCGGACGACGATCCGCTGCGTTTCTACCGGGCCGTCGCGCGCTGGGCACAGCGCTTCCTGCGGCCGGGCGGGGTCGGCCTCGTCGAGATCAACGAGGCACTCGGGCCCGAAACGGCCGGGGTCTTCCGCACCGCGGGCTTCAAAAACGTACAGAATCTCCCCGATTTCTACAAAAAAGTACGTTTCGTTCGGTTCTCCGCCTGACCGCGTCGCAGGCAGCAGCTGCCTGTCAGCGCCTTTGGGCCATCCACCGGAAATTAAACGATTAATCGGACAACAAATCGGATAATTGTTTGTCAATTTGCAGCAGTCTAAACTGTTTGCAAAAATGAAAACACTCCGATTCTCCGTGGCGCTGTTCTGCGCCCTTGCCCTCGCCTCCTGCGGCGAGAAACAACCCTTTGATCCGACGGCCGACCAGGGCCTCTTTTCCCTGTCGGACGTGGCCAAGATGCTCTCCGACCTGCCGCTCGAGAGCGGGCACCTCGATGAAGTCTATGATGCCGTCACGTCTTCCTCCGGGCACGGCTATGACGAGGAATACCGCCTCACGGATCTCTTCGAGGCTCCGGGCGCGGGCGTAGGCGACAGTCCGCAGACCCGCGCCACCAAGGCCGGCGGCTACCCGGTGCCCCTGCGGGAGCTTTTCGCCAACTATCTGTCGGACAAATATGGCACCAAGGCCGGTGCGGCGGACGTGGAGCGCTATATCAACGCGCTCAGCGAGTCCGACATGCAGATCTACTGGCCCTATTCCGAGGAATGGAACGGCCAGGACTTCCCCATCGTCACCTTCGATCCGGGCTACGGCGCCGAAGCCAACTACGGCTATGAAGTGCGCATCGACAGCCACGGCGCCCACGTGGTAGACTCCGTGATCGTGACCGAGCAGGTGGCGCGCGAGCGCCCGGTCTGGGTGATCAACCGCAACGACGACGCGGGCTTCACCCCGTTCGAGCTCTTCGAGGAATCCGCCCCCACCAAAGCCACGAAAGACAAGGGAAAGGGGGACGAGAATGAATACATCCTCAGCATCCGCGATTTCAAGATGCTGCGCAACTATGATTCCTGGTTCGGCGGCGCCAGCGAGTTCTTCATCAAGACAGGCGCCGTGGACGGCTTCAAGGCCTCCAAGGACGACGATCTGAAGAACTACTCGCCCAGCCTGACGGACCTGATGGTCGTCATCAAGCGCAGCCAGCTCAACCGCAAGGTCCCCTTCAACGCCCTCCTGTTGACCAATTTCACCGAACAGATGGAGAAGATCGCCTTCATGGTGATCGAGGACGACGGGGGCACGACCACCAGCTGGAAATGCAGCGCCGTGGTCAAGTACAACTCCAAAGCATACGGATTCGAACTGGACATCCCCTACAAGGACAAGGACGACATCGTCTGGCGCGGCCAGCTCACGCGCAACTATTTCGACGAGGTCTTCGCCCGGGGCGGCGGCACGCTGACCGGCCGTTTCGGCGATGTGGAAATCACATTTGCGCTGGAATGAGAAAAAATGATTATCTTTGTTCAGAACTGCGCCGTTCTGACCATGGATAATCAATGTTTTTCTTTTAAAAAAGTGCTGCGAAGCTTCCGCTTCGCATTCCGCGGCGTCGGCGTACTGTTCCGTGAGGAGCACAATGCCTGGGTGCATCTCCTCGCGACCATCCTGGTCCTCGCGGCCGGTTTTATCTTCCGGATTTCCCTGACTGAATGGGCCCTGGTGGCGTTCGCCATCGGGCTCGTTTTTGCGGCTGAGATCCTCAACTCCGCCCTGGAGCGCGTCTGCGACGTCGTCCAGCCGGAGCAGGACAAGCGCATCGGCGACATCAAGGATCTATGCGCGGCCGGCGTCCTCGTCTGCGCCCTCGCCGCTGCCGCCATCGGCCTGATCATCTTCCTCCCGAAGATCTTCTAGTTTACCCTCTGCGGGCTGTTCCGCGGGCTGTTCCGCCGCCGGTTCCCGCCTGCGCAGCAGGTCCCAGCCGGAAAGGCCGCGCCTGCGCAGGAAAAGCAGACCTGCGGTGACGAGGTTCAGCAGTAACGGGAAGATGACATAGACCAGGAACATGACCCCGCCGCTGCCGGAGCCGGGCAGGCCGAAAAAGTACAAGTCCAGCTGGGCCAGGGCGTAGGCGACGGGAAGGGACAGGAAAATCAGCCACACCCCGGGCTTGCGCTTGCATGCCAGGAGGATGTATCCGCACAGATAGACCAGACCGCCCAGAATCAGCAGGGCGTAGGGCACCTTGTAATACGCGGGAACACCCATGCCGAATTGCAGGGAGACCAGGAGGTTGCGCCCCAGGACGGGCAGGATACCGATCAGGACCACCCATAACCAGATGGTGATCAGCAGGTTGTAGGATTTCTTCTCTTTCATGATATCTATATGGCGTTCACGGTCATTTCGCAGGCGGCGCAGTCGAAGCGGAGCGCCAGGCGGCGGCCGTTGTTGAGCAGGAACAGCTCCTGCGGAGGTTTGGCACCCTGGTACTTCGGGCAGAGTCCCAATTCGTAGCGAATACAATACTTGGAGCGCATCAGAGATGCGCTCTGATACGCCTTCACCCCCTGCACCCCCTCAAGGGGGATGGCCGGATAATCGCTAACGCGATCCGGCGCCCACGCACCTGCCTCGCGGGACCGGCAGCGGACATTCGGTTGCCAGCGGATACCGTCCAGGTCTTCAGCAACGAGGCGGCGGATGCCGTTCAGCGTAGCGGCGCTCAGGAGCGGGAGCTTGCCGCCGGCGGTTTCGACGAGGAGCTCGTCCACGGCGAAGCGGTACACGCCGCTGCGCTTGCCGAGCTGCTCGCGCAGCATCGCCTCGGCGCGCTCGCGGTTTTCGGCCGTCTCCACATCGGTGTGGAAGGGGCTCAGCACCTCGCGGCCGTCCTGCGTGAGCGCGTGCACGTCGAGGACGTATTTCCCGTGCACCCGCACGGAAAGGCGCACCGGGATCTCCCGGCGGCAGGTCTGCGTGTCGAGAATCTTCTCGAAGGCGGCGCTGACGTTGCGGTACAGGGTCATCCCCTCCCGGAGGTCGGGGACGTCCTTGCAGCGGACCTGCAGGCCCTCGCAGACGTCGCCGCGGAAGCCCGTCACGCCGTCGGCGGTCGCGATGGCGAAACCGTCGCCGTTGTGCAGCTCCAGCCCCCGCTGCAGGGGTTTGATGCCGAACTGCATCCCCTGCCCGGGCGTCCGGCGGATGCGCTGCACCGTCCCGACGGCCTCGCCCATCGACTTGGGGGCGTCCATCGAGGACCACTTGCCGCGCTTTCCGTCCAGGAAAAGCTCGGTGTAGCCGCGGTTGAAGGTCTTGGCGGTGTCGGGCGTGAAGCCGCCCGTCACTTCGCCCCAGGAGGCGCGGCGGTAACGCTCAGGGTACTTGGCCACCAGCGCATCCAGCGCCAGGGAGTAGTCCCGCACGACGTTCTTGACGTAAGAGGCATTCTTGAGGCGTCCCTCGATCTTGAAGGAGCACACGCCGGCGTCGGCCAGCTCCTCCAGCCGGGCCTTCAGGTTGAAATCCTTCAGCGACAGCAGGGCCTTGCCCCGCACCAGCACGTGACCGTCTCCGTCGACAAGGTCGTAGAGCGAGCGGCAGGCCTGGATGCATTCGCCGCGGTCCGCGCTCCGCCCGTCGATGTACTCGGACAGGCGGCACTCTCCGCTGTAGCCCACGCAAAGCGCTCCGTGCACGAAACACTCCACCTCGCAGGACACGGCGGAGCAGATCTCGCGGATCTGCGCGAGCGAGAGTTCACGCTCCAGGATGATGCGTTCGCAGCCCAGCGACTCATAGAACCGGGCGCGCGCCACGTCGCGGATGGCACACTGGGTGGAGGCGTGGATGGGGATGGTGATGTCGTCCCAGGCAGCGATCCGGGGCTCGCGGATGATGAAGGCATCCGCCCCGGCCTCCTGGGCGCGGAGCAGCTGTGCATGCGCTTCCTCCTCCTCCCCATCCCGCCACAGGGTATTGAATGTCACGAAAATCCGCACCCCGAAACGATGGGCGTAGGTGCAGAGTTCCGCGATGTCTTCGAAACTGTTGCCCGCCGCCTTGCGGGCACCGAAATCCGGACCCGCGATATATACGGCATCGGCACCGCAGTCAATGGCTGCGATGCCGATTTCTTTGTTCCTGGCGGGGGCCAGCAGCTCGAGCGCCTGCATTACTTCAGGGCGTCAAGCATCTTCTTGGCCTCGGCGCCGTACTTGGGATCGCTGGCGGCCTTGGTGTAGAACTCCTTGGCCTTGGCGTTGTTCTTGGCGGTCTGGTAGAGCGCACCGACGGTGTAGGCGATGGCACCGGCGTTGCTGGCGTTCGGTGCGGCCTCGAGGTACTGCTCGAAGTACTTGATGGCGTCGTTGTTCTTACCGGCGGCCTGCGAAGCCTGGCCGGCGAGCTGGAGCGCCTGTGCGTTGGGAGCGTACTCGTTGGCCTTCACGGCAGCGGCGACGGCATCGGCATACTTCTTGGCCTTGAGGTCGGCGGAAGCCTCCTTCAGGTAGATGTTGCCGAGCTGCTTCTTGGCATTGGCCTCCTGGCCGTTGGCGGCAGCGAGCTCGAAAGCGGCCTTGGCCTCATCGTTCTTGCCAGCACCGACGAGCGCGGCGCCCTTGTAGAAGGCGGCGGTGCCGTTGGCCGGATCCGCATCCAGGATCTCCTGGAAAGCAGCGGCAGCGGCGTCAAACTCCTTGGCCTTGTACAGACCGTTGGCCTTGGAGAGCTTCACCTGGGGGATCAGACCCTTGGCCTCGTCGGCCACGCTGAAAGCCTCATACGCCTCGGCGACCTTCTCAGCCTCTGCGAGGGCGGCGACAGCCTCGTCGAACTTGGAGGCCTTCACGAGGTCCTTCGCGAGGGAAAGTTTCAGGTTGGGGATAATATTCTTGCAGTTTGTCACCACCTCCTGGCCTTCTTCGCCAAGGGCTTCGGCAAGCTTGAGGGCTTCCTCAAAAGATTTCAGAGCATTTTCCTTCTCACCGGCGGAAACGGCTTCCGCACCGGCATTGTAGATTTCGGTCACGGCTGCCAGATCCTGGGCGAAGGCGGAACCGAAGGCAACGGCGAGCGCTGCGAGGGTGACAATTAATTTTTTCATTTTTTTGTTATCGGTTTGTTAGTTTTGAATCGACCTATCTGCAAATGTAATGATTTTCTTTTTTACTTTTGCAAAAGTTATGCGGAAGTTACTCAAGCATATTTCATGCCTGCTGCTCTTGTTGTCCTCCTTTATGATGCACGGACAGGGGCTTCCGTCCCTTGGCACCGCCCCGGAAATCAAAAGGGGCAGCCTGCCCGACGGCATCCAGTTCTATCTGGTCACCAATCCGGACCGGAAGGGCTATGCCGATTTCGCGCTGGTGCAGCGCGGCCGGCGGGATATTTCGCAGGCGCGCGAACTCCTGCGGGAACTGCCGCATTTCGGCAAACGCGTCCCCTACCGCTTCCTGGCGGAAAACGGCATCGGCTACGGCCCGAAGGGCTTCATCTCCCTGCCGGCCGATGCGGCCCTGTTCTCTTTCCACGACGTGCCCACGCACAATGAGAGCGTCGCGGACTCCACCCTGCTGATGCTCTTCGACATCGCCGCGGCCTACCGCAAGCCGCAGGCGATCATCATCAGCGGCGACATCGACGCGGCCAGGATCCGCGAACGGATGGGCCTGCTGTCGATGATGGTGCCCGCGCTGGACTACAACTATCCGGGCGTCGCCTACCGCTGGACACCCAGCGACTCGCTCTCCCTGCTCGTCTCGCAGCAGGCGGGACGGGAGGTGGCCGCCATCAACGTCATCTACCGCACCCAGCGGCTGCCCAGGGCTGCCATGGACACGCCCCAGCCCCTGATCATGCAGGCCTACGCCGAGCAGCTCGGGCGCATCGCCGGACGGCGCATCGAGCAGCGTTTCCGCGCCGCCGGCCTCCCTCTGGCCGACGTGCGGTTCCGCTACCAGGACAGCGCGCAGGGGCCGGAAGACGAACGGCACACGCTGACCATCTACACCGCCGCGAAGCAACTGGACAGCGCCGTGCGCTGCGTCGCGTCCGTACTCGCCGGACTGGACCGCGACGGCGCCAGCCTGGACGAATTCGTCGAAGCACGCGACTGGCAGGTCGCCGAGGCCCGCCGTGAGGGTGCGCGCAAGCTCCGCAACGAAGAATACATCGACCGCTGCGTCGCCTCCTATCTATACGGTGCCCATCTCGCCTCGGGCGACATGCTGAGCGTCTTCATCGGCGCGCGCCGGCTCGACGACGAGCGCGAACTGGCACTGTTCAACGGCTTCGCCCGCGCCCTGCTGGACCCCGCACACAACCTCACCCTGCGCCTGGACCTGCCCCGGACCGACGTGGACCGCGACGCGCTGCGCCGCTCTTTCACGGAGACCTGGGCGAAGACCGGCGGGGGCACGGCGGCGGAACTCGCGCCGCTGCCGGAACGGCCGGTGACGGCCAAACGGATCCGCCTGAGCGGGGACGCCCCAGAGCCGCTCTCCGGCGGGCGCCTGTGGACCTTCTCCAACGGGATGAAGGTCATCTATAAGAAAATGAACACGCCGCGCGAGTTCTACTACACGCTGCTGCTGCGCGGCGGTGTGGCCGAGGTCCCAGGCCTGCAGGCCGGCGAGAGCGCCTTCGTCGGCGACATGCTCACCATCAGCCGCGTGGACGGGATGAGCGGTGCGGAATTCCGCGAGCGGCTCGGCGCGAGCGGGATCTCCCTGCAGCCGGCCGCCTCGCTCTCCGACCTGCGCATCAGCGGGCGCGCCCCGGCGGCGGAGTTTTCCCGCCTCATGCAGGCGCTGCTCCGGCTCGCCGACAGCCGGGAGCCCGACGCGGAAGCCTTTGCCATCTACCGGCAGGAGGATGCCCTGCGGCGGGACCGCGAGGTCAATTCCCCGCGCGACGTCAATTCCATCATGGACGACATCCTGCGCCCGGACTTCTTCTACCCCGAGCGCAAGCAGCTCGCCTGCCTCTCCAAGGACCTGCCCGCCCGGGCGGAGCAGTATTTCGAGAGCCTTTTCGACAAGGCCGGGGACGGCGTCCTCCTGCTGATGGGCGACCTCGAGGAGGAGGCGCTCAAGAAGGAGCTCCTCCGTACGCTGGGCGCATTCCGGACGGACAAACGCATCTCCAGCCGCCCGCGCGTGGAGAGCCGCTTCGCCACCGGCACCGTTTCCCGCACGGAAGAATCTGCCGCAGGGGTGATCGGCGGCAGCGAGATCGGCGTCAACGTGGTGCGGTCGGCCGCGCTGCCCTACAAGCTCGAGAGCTATCTCTCCTTCCAGGTGGCCTGCATGCTGATCCGGCAGCGGATCGCCGGCGCCCTGGCTGAACAGGGGGCCTGGGCGGAGGTCAGCGACAGGCTGGAGCTTTTCCCCTCGGAGCGGGTGTCCGTCTACATCAACTGCCATCCCTGCCCGGAGAACGGCCTGCCCGCCGGCATCCGGCCGGGCGACACCGGCGCCCTGCTGGACGCCGTGCGCAGCGTGACCCGCCGGCTGGACGAGCTGGAGGTCTCCGAAGCCGAGGTCCGCGCGGCCAAGGCGACCCTCCTCAAGGAGCTGGAGCTCCGCTACAACCAGCCGGAGACCCTGATGGAAGACGTCCTGATCCGCTACAGCGAGGGCCGGGACCTGATTACGGACTACAAGGGCGCCGTCCAGCGGATATCCGTGGCGGGCGTCCGCGAGATTTTGGACATCCTCTCCGAGGGCGGAGAGGTCGAATACACGATTATCTGATGGGAAAGGGAAGATTCGGAATGATTATCCAGATTGGCGACATCCTCGTGTCGGAGGATGTCGTTTCGGAATATTTTGCCTGCGATTACGCCGTCTGCCGCGGAGCCTGCTGCATCGCCGGCGACAGCGGCGCGCCGCTCGACGAAGCCGAGCTGGAGGGCCTGGAACGCGACTACCCGGCCTACCGTGAGCTGATGACCGGCGAGGGACGCGCAGCCGTGGACGCCAAGGGCTTCTTCGAAGTGGACCGGGACGACGACATCGTCACGCCGCTGATGCCGCCCCTGCCGGGCACGCAGGACTGCCCCTGCGCCTTCTGCCACTTCGGCCCGGAGGGCGAGTGCCTCTGCGCCATCGAGATGGCCGGGCGCGTCAAGCCCGCCTCCTGCTCGCTCTACCCGATCCGCGTCACGAAGCTGACCGGCGGCGGGCTGGCCCTCAACGTCCATCACTGGGACATCTGCAAGCCGGCCTGCGAGAAGGGCGCCCGGGAGGGAATCCGGGTCTATCAATTTCTAAAAAATCCTCTCACGAAGGTCTTCGGAGAGGATTTCTATGAGGCGTTGTGCGCAGCCGCTACGCATCTTGACGCTGAATAGTCTCAAGCCCGGAGACGACCCGGACGAGGTCGCGCGTCAGGCCTTCGACCTCCAGGCCCGCGCCCGAGGGCGTGAGCGTGATGCGGTCTTCCCACATCTTCAGGGCCCGGGACAGGCCGGAGCGGCGCAGGAAGCTCCAGGCGCCGTCTTTTTCTGCTTCCAGGCGATAGCCCAGCGTCTCCATCACGCGGACGACGTCGGCGCGGATCTCCTCCGGAGCGCCGTACACGTGCGCGGTGCGCTTCGAGAAGCCGAATCGCGGGTAGAGGGCCGCGAAAGCCAGCATGATCAGCGCAATCTGCCAGAGGGAATCATAGCCGTTGATGAACATTTTGGAGAGATCGGCCTCCACGAAACCCGTCAGCACCAGCGCCAGGATAATCAGCGTCAGCAGGAGAATCAGGTAGCAATAATATTTCAGTGAGCGTATTATATATTTCATAATTACAAAATTAGCATATTTTTTGCTATTTTTGCACCCGGAATTCAAAATAGAACAATCATGGAAAGAGAAGACCCTATCGAGAAGCTGGAAAGACAGCAAGCTGAAAAGAAAGCCAACGGCGGTCTGAAGACCGTGATGATCGTGATGATCGTCCTCGCCATCGCCCTCGCCGCCGCCCTCATTTATGTGTGGAGTTCCAAGAGCACCCTCGTGGAAGAACTGAACCAGGAGAAGATCGACCTTACCGAGCAGATCCAGGCCCTGCAGAGCGACTACGAGAACCTCTCGTCCGAGTACGACTCCATCAACGCCCAGCTGGATTCCTCCCGTGAGGAGATCGCCCAGCTGCTGGACCGCGTGAAGAAGTCCGAGGCCACGGACCGCGCCAAGATCCGCCAGTATGAGAAGGAGCTCGGTACCCTGCGCTCCATCATGCGCGGCTACATCAACCAGATCGATTCCCTCAACACCCTGAACCGCCAGCTCGCCCAGGAGGCCGCCACGGCCCGCCGGGAAGCAGAGGAGACCAAGCAGATCAACACCCAGCTGACCCAGCAGGTGGAGGTCCTGAACGACCGCGTGGCCGCCGGCTCCGTGCTGAAGGCCCACAACTTCGTGATGTACGCCTACAACAACAACGACAAGATCACCGACAAGGCCAACCGCGTCGCCCGTTTCCTGGTGAACCTCAGCCTCGTGGAGAATGAGCTCGCCCCGCGCGGCCCGGTGCGCGTCTATGTGCGCGTGACCGATCCGGCAGGCAACCTGCTCTCCGACGGCCGCGGCACGACCTTTACCTTTGGCGGCGAGACGCTGGACGCCACCGCTTCCCGCGAGGTCGACTACCAGGGCAAGGAGGTGGATCTGGGCATCTACATCAACAACATCGGCTCCTTCCAGAAGGGCGTCTATACCGTCAACGCCTACACCACGCAGGCGCAGCTTGGCCACGGCGAGCTTCTGCTCCGCTAAATGGTCTATCTGCACGTCCCTTTCTGCAGGAGTTTCTGCACCTATTGCGATTTCTACTCGGAAATCGCCTGCCGGGGACGGGACGCGCAGTTGTTTGAAGATTTCACGGCGGCGGTCTGCGCCGAGGCGTCCCTTCGCCGGGACGAGATCGAGGCCACCCGCGACCTGAATACGCTCTATATCGGAGGCGGCACACCCAGTGTGCTGCCTCTTTCGTTGCTACGAAAGATGGCAGCAGCTTCGCTGATGACGGGGGGCGTTCCCTTTACGGAGTTTACGGTCGAGGTGAATCCGGAGGATATCGTCGAGAAGGGAGCGGAGTACGTCCGCGGGCTGCTGGAGCTGGGAGTCAACCGCGTGAGCATGGGCGTGCAGTCGCTCGACGACGGGATCCTCCGCTGGATGAACCGGCGCCACGACGCCGCGCACGCCCGCCAGGCTTTCCGCATCCTGCGGGACGCCGGCGTGAAAAACATCAGCGTGGACCTGATTTTCGGACTCTCGCAACTCTCGGAAGCCACCCTGGCCGAAACGCTCCGCGAGATCGTGGCCTGGCGTCCCGAGCACGTCAGCGCCTACCAGCTCAGCATCGAGGAGGACAGCGCGCTCGGAAAGATGGTGCGCGAGGGGCGCTACGAAGAGGCCACGCAGGAGCAGTGCGCCGCACAGTACCGCCTCCTCTGCGACAGCCTGCACGCTGCCGGCTACGGCCACTACGAGATCTCCAACTGGGCCCTGCCCGGCTTCGAGGCCGTCCACAACAGCGCCTACTGGTCCCGCCACCCCTACGTCGGCCTCGGTCCCGGCGCCCACTCGTTCGATGGTCACACCCGTTCCTGGAATATCAACGCACTTCCCCCGGCGCAGGCGGCAGTTGCCCCAGAAAACTGTGCCACCCTCGGCATCATAAGAGGGAGGGGCCCATCGCCAGATGGGAGGGGTCCGGCGCAGCCGGACGTTTCAGGGGGCAGTTGGCCGCTGCGCGGGGGACAAGAACGATTGTCTGAGGAAGAAGCGCGGGAGGAGACGGTGATGCTGGGGCTGCGGACGGCGCGGGGCGTGGCGGAAGGGCTGCTGGAGGCAGACAAAGCCGCCGCGATGCTGGCCGACGGCCGCCTGGAACGCCTTCCCGGCGGACACGTCCGTATCCCAGAAAATCAATGGTTCATTAGCGATAGTATTATTGCCGATCTTCTGTGATCTGCAATTAACTAATTTTCAGATATTTACTATTTTATACTCCCCCGAAAAAAGGGGGAGTAAAAATCAGTTATTGATTATCAATCAATAAGTTACAGCTCACAGATCTTGGTTCGAAAATGAGCTATGACAGTTATTCGCCGACGGCGGCGAGGGTGGCGACGGAGATGCGGACCTGTGGGCCATAGGCACGCCGCAGAGCCCGGTGGCAGGCCGCCAGCGTGGCGCCCGTCGTAAACACATCATCCACCAGCAGGATATGCCGTGCTGCGGGGACTTCCTTCGCCCGCAGCGTGAAGGCGTCCGCGACATTGGCCGCCTTGGCCTCGCCGTGCAGATGCGTCTGGCTGCGGGTGCGGCGGCGGCGCAGAAGCAGGCGCTCCGCGCAAGCCGCGCCGAGCACCCGCGCCACCTCCCGCGCGATCACGGCCGCCTGGTTGTAGCCGCGCTCCCAACGCCGGGCCCAGTGCAGCGGCACGGGGACCACCAGGTCCACGTCCGCGTAGAGCGGCGAAGCGGCCAGACGCTCCCCCAGCAACCCGGCGGCCCAGCGGCCCGCGCCGAAGTTGCGGTGGTACTTGAGCGCCTGGGAGATCTTCTTGTAGCCGGACTCTGCCCGATAATGATAAAGAGCCGCAGCATACGCATACGGCTCATATTCATCGACCTGAATCTTAGCGTTGAAACGATCGGCCATCGGGTTGTGGCCGAGCGGGGCATAGCGGGTCTCCGGCAGGTCGGAGAGGCACTCCAGGCAGAGATGCCGCTCCTGCGGAATGAGGGGACGGCCGCACACCACGCACACTCTCGGCAGGACGAGGTCCAGCAGGGCCGAGAGGGAAGTTTTCAAGCTTAAGGAGTTCAGGCGGGGGTCCATCCGGCTAGCAGTTCATCGCGCCGCAGCAGTGGATGACCTGTCCGCTGACATACGAGGAGAGGTCGCTCGCGAGGAAGAGCGCCACCTTGGCGACGTCCTCCGGCGTGCCGCCGCGACGCAGCGGAATCTGCTTGACCCAAGCCTCGCGCACCTCCTCGGGGAGGGCGGCGGTCATGTCGGAAATGATGAAGCCCGGGGCAATGCAGTTGGCGCGGATGCCGCGGGGGCCCATCTCCTTGGCAATCGACTTGGCCAGGCCGATCAGGCCCGCCTTCGACGCGGAATAGTTGCACTGGCCGGCGTTGCCGCTGACACCCACCACGGAGGACATGTTGATGATGCTGCCCCCGCGCTGGCGCGCCATGATGGGCGTGACCGCGTGGATGTAGTTGTAGGCCGACTTGAGGTTCACGTTGATGACGGCGTCCCACTGGGCCTCGTCCATGCGGAGCATCAGACCGTCACGTGTGATGCCGGCGTTGTTGACCAGGATGTCGATGTGGCCGAAGTCGGCCAGAATCTGCTCCACGGTCTCGTGGGTCTGGGCAAAGTCGGCGGCGTTGGATGCATACGCGCGCACCTTGACGCCAAGCGCCTCCAGTTCCTTTACGGTATCTTCGTTAACCTTGATATCGGTGAATGCGATGTCCGCCCCTTCGGCGGCAAATTGGAGGGCAATGGCCTTGCCAATGCCCCGGGATGCGCCCGTGATGAGGGCGACTTTTCCTTCCAGTAAGCTCATATCTCTAAATTTGTTCGTTTTGCATAATCGTTTCGATCTCGTCCGGCGCGATGGGCAGGCGCTTGGCGCCCAGCCGGCGCGCGCCGCCCTCGGTCACGAGCACGTCGTCCTCGAGGCGGATGCCGCCGAAATCGAAGTAGTCCTTCAGTTTTGCGTAGTTGACGCGGCCGCCGTCGGCGCCGTCCTTCTTCCACTGCTCGATCAGGGCCGGGATGAAGTAGATGCCCGGCTCGTCGGTGATGACGTGGCCCGGCTGCAGCACGCGCGCCATGCGCAGGCTGCCCAGGCCGAGCTGCGGGGAGCGGGTCTGGCCCTCGCCGTAGCCCACCAGGTTCTCGCCCAGATCCTCCATGTCGTGCACGTCCAGGCCCATGTTGTGCCCCAGGCCGTGCGGCATGAAGAGCCCGGCGATGCCGTCCTCGACCATACCGGCCAGGTCACCGCGCACCAGGTCCAGCTGGCGCAGGTTGTCGAGCATGTGCTCGGCCACCGCCAGGTGGACGTCGCGGTAGGCGATGCCCGGGCGGATCATGCTGAACGCCAGCTCGTTGCACTCATAGACAGTCTGGTAGATATCGCGCTGCTTCTGCGTGAAGCGGCCGGAAGTCGGATAGGTGCGGGTGAAGTCGGAAGCGTAGTGGTCGTTCGCCTCCACGCCGGCGTCGATCACCATCAGCTTGCCCGGCTCGACAGGCATTTCGTGGCTGTGGCAGTGGAAAATCTCGCCGTGCTGGGTGAGGATGGTGGCGAAGCTGACACCCCAGCCCTTCGCGAGGGCCAGGCCTTCCATATCGCCCACGATCTCCTGCTCGATGCGGCCCGGGCGGATGCCGCGGCGGGCGATGGTGTGCATCTCGAAGCCGAGGTTGCAGGCGGCGTCGATGCTCGCGATCTCGCGCTCATCCTTGATGAGGCGCATCTCGATGACGGCCCGCACCAGCGGCTCGGAAGCCTTGGCGCAGCCGGCCTTGCCCGCGCTCACGGTCTCCTCGGGCCGGAGCCCGAGCAGCTTGGAGAGCAGCAGCTGGTTGTAGTGGCGGGAAGCGGGCAGGAAATGCACCTGACGGCCCTTCAGCGCCGCCGCGAGGGCGTCGTACGGGGCGGTGTTCGCCACGCCCACGCTGTCTGCCAGCGAGCGGACGGAGGGCATGGGGCCCATCCAGATGATATCGTCGAGGCTGAAGTCGTCGGCATAGACCGTCTCCTGCCCCGTCTCCAGGTCGATCGTGGCCGCGAAGCGCGGCTCGTCGATGCCGAAGAAATAGAGCCAGTTACTGTCCTGGCGCCATTTGTAGCAGTTGTCTCCGTACTGGGCGGGAGATTCCACATTCCCGAGGAAGAGGGCGATGCCCCGCTGTCCTTCCATGCGCTTCAGCAGCTCCTGACGACGCGCGATATAGACCTGTTTTTCAAACATAGCAAAGACAAAGATAGCAATTTTCCGCGTATCCCGGATTTTCCGGTCCATTTGAAAGAACACGTACGCATAATTCTTGCTATATTTGTACGATATGCGATTCCGCCTCCACCTCATGGCAGCCTTGCTGCTGCTCTGCTCCGGTCCGCTGACAGCCCAGACGCCGGACTCCGCGCAGGAAAACCCGCGCCAGGTCGCCGACGCCATCATCAAGGAGGCCGGACAGCACCTGGGCAAGCCCTACAAATACGGCGGCAACGGCCCGGAGAGCTTCGACTGCACGGGCTTCACCTGCTACGTCTTCAAGCAATTCGGCTATAAGCTCTCCCGCACCTCCTCCGAGCAGGCCAAGAACGGCCGGGAGGTCAAGGGCTTCGGCGGGCGCAGCACCAAGAAGACCCCCGGACACGTGGGCATCTTCATCGCGGCGGACAGCCTGAACAAGAATTTCACCTTCATCCACGCCTCCAGCTCGGGCGTCACCATCTCCCATATCAACGAGCCGTACTACGCGCAGCGCTTCCTCGGCGTGCGCCGCATCCTGCCCGACTTCCCGCCGGAAGAAAAGGTGAAAGAGAAGAAGAAAAAGGACAAAGAGCCGGCGGACCACGTGGACCTGCCGGGGCTGCTCCGCAGCAAGACGGGGGCCGCCCGCGACTCCGTGATCAATGCCGTGACCGAGCGGACGCTGGTCCTCTTCCCGGACGGCACCTGGGCCTTCCTGGACGAGAACGGCAAGTACAAGGAGCCGGCCGGCGACCGCGACTTCCTCCTGAACGCCGACGGCACCTGGCGCACCGAAGAGGCCTCCTCGGCCGAGTTCTACACCGTCCGCGGCGGCGACACCCTCGGCAAGATCGCCCGCAAGTTCGACATCTCCGTGGACTCCCTGATGGAGATGAACGGCCTGACGAAGAAATCCATCCTCCACCTCGGCGACCGCCTCCGGGTGCGATGACACACAATACACGATAACACCAAACGACATGAAACACCCGCTGTTCTCCCGTCTGGCCGCCCTGCTGGGCGGCGCCTTCCTGATTTGCGCCACCGCCGGCGCCGCCAACCCTTACCTTCCCCTGTGGGAATACATCCCGGACGGCGAGCCCTACATCTTCGAGGATCCCGACAACCCCGGCCAGTACCGCGTCTACATCTACGGCTCCCACGACATCGAGCAGACCACCTACTGCGGCCGCAACCAGGTCGTGTGGTCCGCTTCCGTGGACGACCTGCAGCACTGGCGCTTCGACGGCGTGATCTTCGAGTCCCGCCTGGACGCCAACGGGGAGCCCCTCAACCCGGACGGCAAGGGAGACATCCTCTACGCCCCCGACGTGGTGGAGAAAGTCGGCCCGGACGGCAGGAAAACTTATTATCTGTATCCCAACACCCAGGCCCCCGGGCGCAACTCCATGATCGCCCGCGCCGACCGGCCGGACGGACCGTTCACCGTCTGCAACTGGGATCCGAAGAACCCCCGCCGCACCGTCGGCGTGCTGGGCTTCGACCCGGCCGCCTTCATTGACGACGACGGCCGCGTCTATGGCTACTGGGGCTTCCAGCAGTCCTTCGGCGCCGAGCTCGATCCGGAGACGATGTGCACCGTCAAGAAAGGCGCGCAGGTCGTCACGGACATGGTCTCCCACCTCAACCAGAGCGGCGAATTCCGCTTCTTCGAAGCTTCTTCCATCCGCAAGATCAAGGATAAATACGTCTTCGTGTACAGCCGCTGGACGGCGGACGGCGACTTCGGCCTGCCCGAGGCCAACAATACCCTCGCCTGGGCCTGGAGCAACTCCCCGCTGGGTCCCTGGACCTACGGCGGCACGGTGATCGACGCCCGCGGGCGTGACGTGGACGAGGACGGCCGGCCCATCTATACCGCCGCGCCGGGCGGCAACACGCACGGCAGCATCTGCGAGATCAAGGGCCAGTGGTACATCTTCTACCACCGCCAGGCGGGCCTCGGCGGCTTCGACCGGCAGGCCATGGTGGCTCCGATCGAGGTCAAGGTCACGGAGGGCCCGGACGGCAAGGTAGAGATCTCCGAGGCGGAATACACCTCCGAGGGCTTCGAGCTCGGCGGCCTCAACCCGCTGGAGCGCCATTCCGCAGGCATCGCCTGCTGGTTCACCGGTCCCCGGCCGGCCGAGAAGGACAACCTCGGCAACAAGTACTCCGGCTCCTACATCGAGCCGCTGCGCCTCAGCTGGGACGGCGAGGGCGACCCGTACGACCTGCGCGTCAGCCACAACCCGGTGGTGAACAACACCGCCGGCTCCGTCGTCGGATACAAGTACTTCAACTTCGACGGCCTGAAGGCCGCCCGGGCGAAGAAACTGCTGCTTCGCCTGCTGCCCCAGGGCGTCAGGGGCCGCATCGTCATCATGGCCGACCACCCGCGCCACGGCACCCGCCTCGGCGTCATCAAGCTGAGCGGCCGCGAGCCGCAGCAAGTCGTCCAGAAATGCGCCCGCGTCCGCAAAGCCGCGAAGATGAAAGGCAAGCACGCCCTCTACTTCGTCTTCGAATCCGACACCCCGGACCGCTCCCTGTGCGAGCTCGAGGACTTCGTCTTCGCCCGGAGGAAATAAACACGAAAATCCCCGCCAGAGTGGCGGGGATTTTTGGTAGTGAGGCTTAGCAGATTTGAACTGCTGACCTCTTGCCTGTCAAGCAAGCGCTCTGAACCAACTGAGCTAAAGCCTCGAATGGGACTGCAAAGATACAACTTTTTTTGAATACACAAAAAAAAGATGCCCGATCAGGTCGGGCATGACTGGTAAAAGGTCGGGCATGACGGAAATGCAAGCTATTCCCCGGGCCGGAACGGATACTCCTTGCTGAAGGTGATGAGTACCTCCCGGTAACCCATGGCGGACAGGAGGCGCCGGAGGTGGGCTTCGGCGGAGAGCTCCGCCTGGTTCAGGATGCCCTCGCGGATGGCGTCGGAGCGCAGGCGTTGCTTGGCCTGCAGCAGGATAGCCGTCGTCTCCTCGTGCGTCCGGTGGCCGGAGAAGTGCTCATAATCGGCGGGGTTGAGCACCACGTCCAGGATTTCCACAGGCGGGAGGATCAGGCGCAGGGTGTCGCCGGAGAAGGAGAAATCGCTCTCCTGGATCTTGGTCAGGTCGAATCCGGCGCGCACGCGCCCCTTGCAGATAATCACAAAATCGCCGCTCCCGGTCAGGCGGCTCAGGCCGCTGGCGCGCATCAGTTCGCTGAAATAGGACTCGTCCCGGTCGGTCAGCACCAGCTCCTCGTAGAAGCCGGCGCTGGACAGTTCGCCGATGCTGCGCACCTGCTCCACGATGGCCGCCGTGCGCTCAATCTCCAGTTCGCGGCTGCGCTGCATCCGCCGGGGTTCGAGCAGCAGCACCAGAACGATGGCCAGCAGCAGCGTGAGCGGCAGCAGGTAGCGAAGCGGTATGCGGGCGCCTTTGCTCATTCGAAACTGATTTGGACGTTCTTAAAGCCCATCTGCTCCAGCATCGGGCGGAAAAACTCAAGCGCATTCTCCTCCGCCTCGGCGAGGATCCCCAGCGAGGGGATGTCCCGGACGATGTCGCGCTCCCCCTGCTTCAGCAGGGCCTGGCGCTCCTGGTCGCTGAACTTCTGGCGGAAGCCCGTCACATCCTCGTACTCGAGGCGGATCTCCTCCGGCGGCAGATTGATGGAGAGGACCGTCGCGTGGGGCAGGACCAGCGAGACGGAGCGCGTGCTCTCGTCCACTACGACCTTGTCCAGCGACAGCTGCTCCAGGTTGATGCCGGCCTTGATGTAGGCCGTGCAGGAGAAGAGGATGCGGCGGTTGCCGATCTTGAACCAATCGCCCTCGTCGCGGGCGCGGACGGCTTTGCGGACGGTATATTCGACGGTCCCCAGCTCGGCGGTCCGACTCAGCAAGGTGAGGCGCTGCTCGACCTGCTGCTGAAGCGACGGCCGGAACGTGCAGGCTGTCAGCAGCACCAGAAGTGCCGCCGACAGGGCAGTCCGTATGCGTAAGACCGGCATCCGGAATCAATTATTCAGACCAATAGGAAATGACGCGGCGCTGGCGGACTTCGGAGACCTCCGTCTCGACTTCCGGCTCCATGTTCTCCTCCCAGGGCTCTTCCCAGCTCTTGGTCTCCGTGCGGACCGTGCGCTCGATCCAGTTGCCCCTGGCGTCGAACTCCGTGTACGTGTAGGTGATGGTGCCTTCTTCGTTCCAGCCTTCGGAGGCGCTCACGAACGTGGTGGAGGAAGGATAAACCTTGTCGCCCTCGAAGTAGTTCGTGCGGGTGCTCTCCCACTCCCAGCCGTTGAGCTCCTCGGTCACGGGGCGGCCCTTGGCGTCATAGCTGTACTTGGCCTTGAAGAAGTCCATGATATCGAAATCCTCCTCGCCCCAGTCGTCGAAGGAGGTGCTGTCGTAGGAGGTGAGGCGGCCGTTCTGGTCCCTGAGCATCTCGGTGCCGGGAACGCGGCTGTTGGTGAGCAGGCCGTCTGCGTCGTACTGATAGGTGTGGCCGTACTCATCCTGGGTCACGCGGCCCTGCGCGTCAAAGGTGTACTCCAGCGAGCCTTCCACGCTGCCGGTCTCTTCCTCGTCCGGGTCCAGCACATAGAGGAAAACTTCTTTCACATCGCCCAGCAGGCCGAACGTGGCCGTGTCCGAGGCGGTTTTGGGCTGACAGGCTGCGAGAGCGAGCAGCGCCACAAGGATCAGAATGCTGTATTTTTTCATGGGTTTTGGGGATTGAATTACTTTTGCTGAATGACTTGCGCGAGCAGCTTGATGCCGGCCTCCATCCGGGATGCGTCCAGGAAGGAGAAATTCATCCGCATCGTGTTGCGGTGCGAGCCGTCGGGATAGAAGAAGGAACCGGCCACGTAGGCGACCCCGGCCGACAGGGCGCGGTCGTAGAGCGCTACGGTGTCGAAGCCTTCCGGCAGGGTCAGGAAGAGGAACAGGCCGCCCTCCGGGTGCGTCCAGCGGACGCCTTCCGGCATGTATTTCGCGAGCAGCGAGAGCATCAGGTCGCGCTTGGTGCGGTAGAGGGCGATGCTCTTCTGCAGGTTGGCGTCGAGGGCGCCGCTGCCCATGAATTCCGCGGCCATGTACTGGTCCAGGATGGGCGGGCAGAGGTCCAGCGACTGCTTGCAGACGTAGATCTGGTCCAGCAGCTCCACGGGGCCGAGCATCCAGCCGAGACGGAAGCCCGGGGCGAAGATCTTGGAGAAGCTGCCCAGGTGGAGGGTCCGCTCGGGCGCGAGCGAGTAGATGGTCGGCACCGGCTCGCCGCTGTAGCGCAGCTCGCGGTACGGGCTGTCTTCGACGATGAGGAAATCCTGTTCGCGCGCCAGCGCGACCAGCTCCTGGCGCTCTTCGAGCGTCATCGTCTCCCCGCTCGGGTTCTGGAAGTCGGGAATCACGTAGCAGAACTTCGCCTTTCCTTTGTACTCTCCCAGGATGCGGATGTCTGCGCGATAGGACTTGAAGGACTGCAGGGCGCCGAGGTAGGTCGGGGCGGTGGTCAGGACGACGTCGCCGGGGTTGATGAGCACACGCGTGCAGACGTCGATGCCCTGCTGCGAGGAGGTCGTGATCTGGACGTTCTCCAGCGCCACGCCGTAGCGGCGCGCGATGACTTCCCGCAGCTCCGGCACACCCTGCGTCGCTCCGTACTGGAGCGCCTTGGCGCCGTATTTTTCGAGCACCTGCGCGCTGATGCGGCGGATGTCGTCGATGGGGAAGGTGGCCGCGTCGGGGTAGCCGCCGGCGAAGGAATAGATCGCCGAGAGATCCACTTTCTTGAAGATCTCGCGCACCGGGGAGCGCATGAAGGATCCGACGTCGTCGGAGAAGAACTTATCGTATTTCATCGGCAGGTCCGGTCAGATAAACGTCAGTAAAACAATCCTTTCCAGGCACAAAATCCACGCTCAGCCGCGCAATCCGCGCCTGGATACCAAACTCGACGGATGCGAGCGTTGGCGTTGTGGAGCAGGGGCGACCAAGTATTTGACGGGCAATTTTATCTTGCCCGGCAAAACTTGGTCCCCCGGCGCGAAGGAAGGCATCCGTCGTCAAATATGCTGCGATGGCCGAGGCGGTGATGCCGGTGCCGCAGGCGAGCGTCTCCGCCTCCACACCCTTCTCGAAGGTGCGCACGCGCAGCGTCCCGTCCGGATCGACAGACACGAAATTGGCGTTGGCGCCGATGGGCGCAAAAAGCGGGTCCCAGCGCGCCGCATACCCCTCTTTCTCGATATCGACGGCCTCGACATCCGGCACGAAGCGCACGAAATGACGCGTGCCCGTGTCCAGGAACCAGCCGTCCAGCGCGGGACGGAATTCGTGCACGTCGATCATCCGCAGGCGCACCGTCTTGCAGTCGCCCTCGCGGGTGAGGATCTCGCCCGTATGCTCGCCGTCGGCGGCGACGAAGCGGAACACGCGGCCGTCGGCCGGCTTCAGTCCGAGCGCGTCGGCAAACGCCACGATGCAGCGCCCGCCGTTGCCGCACATCATCCCGCCGGAACCGTCGGAATTGTAGTACTCCATCCGGAAATCGTAGTCCGGGTCCCCGGTCAGGATCATCAGTCCGTCGGCGCCGATGCGTCCGTCCGCCGCGGCGAAGCCCGTCCGGCGGTCGCACAGCGCGGCAATGCGCCCGGCCGTCCGGAACTCGGAGACATCCTCCTTCCGGCCGTCCAGCACGACGAAGTCGTTGCCTGCACCCGAGTATTTATGGAGCTCTATCATTTCTAGCGTAGCAAATCTTCGAGAACCACGGAACCGGCCGTCTTCTCGTCGCGGTACTTGACGATGACCGGGCAATAAAGCGACACGCCGCTGCCCGCACCCGGGCCGCGCTTCAGCGGCTTGCTACCGGACACGACCACGGCCCCGCGCGGCACGACCACGCGGCCGTCCGCGTTGCGCGGCACGAACTCGCCCGTCGTGGCGTCAAAGATGGCCGTGGCGGCGGTGATGATGACGCCGGAAGCAATCACCGCGCCTTCCTGCACGATGGTGCCCTCGTAAATGCCGCAGTTGCCGCCCACGAATGCACCGTCCTCGATGATGGTCGGCATGGCGCCGGCCGGCTCGAGCACGCCGCCGATCTGCGTGGCGGCGGAAATGTGGATGTTCTTGCCGATCTGGGCGCAGGAGCCGATGGTCACGTGGCTGTCCACCATGGTGCCGCTGTCGACATAGGCGCCGACATTGATGTAGGACGGGGGCATGACGATGGTGCCCGGGGCCACGTAGGCGCCGCGGCGGATGCTCGTGCCGCCCGGCACGATGCGCACGCCGTCCTCCGGCTTGAACGCCTTCACCGGATAGGTGTCCTTGTCGAAGAAGGGGAAATCCCCGTGGGACATGTCCTTGATCACGCCGAGCTTGAAGCCGGCGAGGATCACTTCCTTGACCTCGCGGTTCACCTTCCAGGCGCCGTTCACCTTCTCGGCGACGCGCAGCTGGCCGGCCTCCAGCGCGGCAATGACTTCTTCGAATCGCTCTCTGCTTATTTCCATAACTCCCCTAAAACTTTCTGCATCAATGTCTTGGTGGCATCGGAAGCCGTGGCAAGCGGCAGGCGCACCGTCTCGCCGATCACGCCGAGCTGCGCGAGCGCGGCCTTGGCCGGGATCGGGTTGGACTCCACGAAGCAGGCCTTGAAGAGCGGGAAGAGGCGGTGGTGCAGGGTGCGGGCCTCCTCGAGGCGCCCCTCCTGCATGGCCTTGACCATCTGCGAGACCTCCTTCGGGGCGATGTTGGACGCCACGGAGATGACGCCGTGGGCGCCCGTCGCCATGAAGGCGAGGGTCATGTCGTCGTCGCCGCTCAGGACGGTGAAGTCCTTCGGGGCGCGGCGCAGGATCTCGCTGACCTGGTCATAGTTGCCGGAGGCTTCCTTGATGCCCCGGATGTTGGGGACGTCGTTCGCCAGGCGGATGACCGTGTCCGGCAGCATGTTGGCGCCGGTGCGGCCGGGCACGTTGTAGATGATGACCGGCAGGGAGGTCTCCGCGGCCACGGCCTTGAAATATTCATACTGACCCTGCTGGGTCGGCTTGTTGTAATACGGGACGACCACGAGCAGCGCGTCGGCACCCAGCGGCTCCAGCAGCCGGATGTTGGCGAGCGTGTCGGGGAGGCTGTTCACGCCCACGCCGGGCATCAGGGGCAGGCCCTGGGCATGCTCTTTGACCACCTGGTAGATGGCCGTTTTCTCGCCGGCGGAGAGCGTAGGGGTCTCGCCGGTCGTGGCGAGGGGAACGAGAAAATCCACGCCGGAGGCCACCTGACGGTCCACCATCCGGGCGTAGGCTTCATAATCGACGGCACCGTCCGCGGTGAAGGGGGTCACCAGCGCCGTGCCGCATCCTTGCAGAACAAGAGGTTTCATACGCATACACTAATTTACTAACTGCCGTTAAAGATAATAAACTTTTTTAATAAACAAAAATCCCCGCCATCCTCATGTCCGGCACCTCATAGTCATTCCGGGCTTGACCCGGAATCCCCTCCTATGGGAAAGGTCTGATTTCAGCCCCGACACCTTCCCCATGGAAAACCGCCCTGACAGCAGTAGAATCCACATTCAGCGGGGAAGGTCCGCCACCTAAAATGAGACCTTCCCCAAATGCAAGCTCCCGCCGGGAGCGCCAGCGGCCCATTTTGCTCCCGGGAACCGCAAAAAACGTGTCCCAGGAGCAAAACAGGGCCCCAGCGCTCCCGGCCTGCACTCTGCGGAAGGGTCCCAACAAGCAAATAATTGACGCCGTGACAATGACTGGCAAAACGCACTTGTACCTTTGCCACCATGGTCACACACTACTTCAGGAATCCCGAAGAGGCCCTCAGGCGGGCCAAGGCGGCGGGGAGACAGCCCGGCTGCTGGTATGGCGGCATCACCCTGCCCAGCGGCAAGAAGGGCTGGGCGATCTATCGCGGAGGAAAGGAGGTGGAGCGGTATGCGGTGATGTGAAATTGCAAACACTTCGGACGGGTTTTTTGCAATAATCCCGAGGATTACTTATTTTTGAGAGGGCATAGAACACATCCACCATGAACGAATTCAAAGAATTGATGACCGAAATAGACCGGTTTACGGAAGAACGCGACTGGGATCAGTTTCATAATCCAAAGGACCTGGCGGTGGCATTATCCATAGAGGCTTCGGAGTTGATGGAGCTTTATCTCTGGAAAAAGCCGGAGGAAGCAAATATCGGCAAAGTGAAGGAAGAACTGGCCGATGTCTTCAACTATGCGTTCCTCATTGCGAGCAAATACCAGCTTGACGTCCCGGCGATTGTTCGTGAAAAAATGGCGGAGAATGCGCGGAAATATCCTGTCGAAAAGGCCAAAGGGGTGGCTACAAAATACGATGAACTCTAGCGAGATCAGAACCTTTCGATTTGATAAAACCGGCCTGGAGGAAGTCCGGCTTCTTCCAAACGGCACGGATTGGCCCGTCGTGTATCTGATCACCAACTCGAAGGACGTTTATATCGGAGAAACCAGCAGCGCGAGCAACCGTATGACCCAGCATCTGGACAACCCCGAGAGAAAGTCCTTAAAGGAAATACATATCCTGTTTGACAACGAATTCAACAAATCGGCAATCCTGGACATCGAGCAATCCTTGATCCAGCTGGTGTCTGCTGACAACAAGCTGAATCTCCTGAATAGGAATGGAGGCCAGTCCCAGAAGCATAATTACTTCCAGCGCGAAAAGTATCAGGCGAAAATCGGTTCAATCTGGCAGAAGCTCCAGAACATGCAGCTGGCGTCCAAGAACTACGATGACATCCTCAACTCGGACCTGTTCAAATTCTCTCCGTACAATTCCCTGACGGAGGAGCAGTCGGTTGCCTGTTATTCCGCTTTGGATGATGTCATTGATAAACTTCGGGCTGGCATAAAAAGCTCTTTTGTTTTGCACGGCTCCGCCGGAACAGGAAAGAGCGTCGTGCTTGTCAACATTTTGAACCGGCTGATCAACGCGACGGCTGTCGCGATGGATGAGACGGATGATGAAGAGGAGCTGTCCCCATATCTTCGAATCCGCCGGAAGATTGCAGCGTACGTTAATGAAAACGGCCCCTTAAAGGTCGCCCTGGTTATGCCTATGGCGTCTATCCGGAAGACGCTGAAGGCCGTTTTCCGGCAAACGGGCCATGGGTTGAAGGCGAATATGGTGATCGGCCCTTCGGACATTTCGAATGAAGAATTTGATGTCCTGCTTGTGGATGAAGCGCATCGCCTGCCTCAGTATAAGAATATCAGCTGGATGGGTTCGTATAAGCAGACGACGGAGGCCATATACGGAGAAGGTGCAGACCCCAATGATTATACTTCTCTGGATTGGATCTTGAATCGCAGCAAGTATTCGATTCTTGTATATGATTCTGCTCAGACCGTCAAGGGAAGCGACATCACGGAAGAACAGTATCTACGAGCGTTCAATCGGGAGCAAGTCTCTGTCAGCAATCATTGGCTGTTTTCACAGATGAGGTGCAAGGGCGGCCAGGAATATATTGATTATCTGTCGAGGATATTCAAATGCGAGGAAGGTTTGGTAAGGAACGAGATTGTGAACTATGATTTCAGGTTGTTTGAGCACATCCAAGATATGATCCAGGCGATCAAACGCAAAGACAAGGAGATTGGGCTTTGCCGTTCGGTCGCAGGTTATTCCTGGGAGTGGATTTCAAAGGGCTGCAATTCGTTGGAAGAGGTAAAGCGCCGGGGTTTGGAAGACATTACCATTGAGGGGTATAAATACATTTGGAACATGAGCAATATGGAGTGGATTCTCCGTCCGAGTTCCATCGATGAAATAGGCTGTATCCACACCACGCAGGGCTACGACTTGAATTATGTCGGGGTCATTTTCGGAGAAGAAATCGATTATGACAAGGACAAGAATCAAATCATCATTGATCCGTCCAAGCATTTTGATTCGAATGTTCAGCGTGGCGCAGACGCAGAAGAATTGAAGAAATACTTGATTAACTCCTACAAAGTTATGATGTCCCGGGGAATCAAGGGTTGCTATGTCTATGCTTGCAATCCATCACTTCGGGAGTACTTGTCCCGGTTCATTCCGAGGTAACCAATCTGCTTCAAAAGATGCTCGGCAAATACCCCATCATAACCCTTTGCGGAAGCACGCGCTTCAAGGAGCAGTTCCTGGAGGCGCAGAAGAGGCTGACGCTCGAAGGCAACATCGTGATCAGCGTCGGGCTCTTCGGGCACTCCGGCGACGACGAGGTCTGGACCGAGGGCACCAAGGAAATGCTGGACGACATGCACAAGCGCAAGATCGACATGGCGGACGCCATCTATGTGATCAACGTTGGCGGGTACATCGGTGAGAGCACCCGGAGCGAGATCGAGTATGCGCTGAGGACCGGGAAGAAGGTGAATTATCTGGAGCCGGTTGAATGACGAGTAAACCGGAAAATGCCTGTTTCCTGTTACCAATTCCGGCCTACAGAATCAGATCCTTGAACTCGTGGCAGCCGGTCAGGCCTTCGGTCATGAGGGCGGCGTCGACGGCGCCTTCCGCGAAGCCCTGGCGGGAGAAGGCTTCGTGGGTGAAGGTCAGTTTGTCCACTTCGGAAAGGAATTCGGCGATGTGCGTGCCGGGGACCTCGCCGATGCGCTGGGAGTCGATCTTCGGCTCCTCGCCCAGGAAGTCCGAAATCAGCACGCCGATGCTCTTGGCCGTGCCGCTGGGCGCGTCCAGCTTGTGGATGTGGTGGATCTCCTCGACGTGCGGGGTGTAGCCGTGGCCCTTGAGCACCTGGCAGGTGCGGGCGATGCCGGCGAACAGGGCGATCACGCCCACGGAGAAGTTGGAGCCCCAGATCATCGGGGTGCCGGCGGCCTCAAAGGCGGCGAAGACCTGATCCTTGATGTCGTACCAGCCGGTGGTGCCCACGACGACGGCCTTGAAGTTGGCCGCGAGGGTCTTATAATTGGCCCGGAAGGCCTCCGGGGTCGTGAAATCGATGCAGACACACTCCTTCGCCACTTCCTTCGGAATGGCGCAGACATCTTCGCTGGCGCACACGAGCTCGATGCCGCGGCGCTGCAGCACGGCCTCGACCATGTGGCCCATCTTGCCGTAACCGCTAATGATAACTTTCATATATCTTGACGTAATTGTTGATAGCTTGTTGGAGATCGGACAGGGACAGGAACTCGTCGTCGCGGTGCGCGACGGTGATCGTGCCCGGCCCGCAGATGATCTTCTGCGCGAAGCCCGTCAGGTGCGGGGCGTCGCTGCCGAAGGCGACCGGCTTCGTGGGGAAGCCCGGGAGTGTGAAGTAGCGCGCGGGCGCGTCGCCGCCGATCTCTTCCACCCGGAGTCGGTCGGAGGCCTGCGCACGCATCCACGCCACCACGGCGTCGTCGGAGGCGAAGGTGGTGCGGAAATACAGCCGACAGCTCAGCTGCGGACTGAGGATGTTCTGGGGGTTGTCGCTTGAGAGGCGGCCGACGTTCCAGGTGGTGGGTCCCAGCACCGGGTCGTCGGGGAAACCGGCCGCACGGAGCGCGTTCATGAAATCGACGAACAGCTCCACCGCGCTCACGCCGTGCTCCGGATAGCCGGAGTGGAAGGCCTTGCCGGTGAAGGTCAGATCGAAGCGCTTGGTGCCCTTGGAGGCGCTCACCATGCAGTTGTCCGTGGGCTCGCCCACGACCAGCAGCGGCGCGGTGAAGCCCGTCTTCGAGAAGGCCTTGGCGCCCCAGGAGCCCGTCTCCTCCCCGCTCACGATGAGCAGGGCGAAGTCCTTCTCCCCTGCTGCCGCCAGGCGCTGGCAGGCGCGATACATCGCGTAGAACTGCCCCTTGGCGTCGCAGGAGCCGCGCCCGAGGACGCGGTCTTCGGTGAAGGTCGGCGGGATGTAGGGAGGCACCGTGTCCATGTGCGAGCAGAACACCACGCGGGGCGTCCCGCTCCAGCGCAGCAGCACATTCAGCGTGCCGTCGCCGACCTCGAAGGTCTCCACGAAGGGAGCCTCCAGGTGCGCGGCAAGCCACTGCCCCAGCTCCCGCTCGCTGCCGGAGGTGGAATCGAATGACAGGATTTGACGGAAAAGGTCCATACGCTACATCAATATGTCTTTTATGATGCCGGTGGCGGCCAGGCGGACGCCCTCTCCCGCGCCTTTGATCACCAGCGGCGCGGAGTACTCGCTGCGGACCAGGGTCACGTTCTCCGTGCCGCTGATCCAGTAGAAGGGGCTGTCGGGGCCGACGCGCTGCATCTTGATCTCGGCGCGGTAGCCGTGGCGGGCGGCGGGGTCGCGGCGCAGCGAGGCCACGAAGCGACGGCGTTCACCGGCGGCGTCCAGTTCCGCCTCGAGGGCGACGAACTGCGGCTCGTACTCGGCCAGTTTGCGATAAAATTCGTCCAGCGGGCAGTCGAAGAATTCGGGACCGAGCATCGGGGTGATCTGCACGTCGTCCGCCTCGAGCGGCACGCCGGCCTCGCGGGCGAGGATGAGCAGCTTGCGGAGCACGTCCTTGCCGCCCAGGTCGGTGCGCGGGTCGGACTCGGTCAGGCCCTCGTCCTGCGCGTGGCGCAGCAGGGTTGCGAGGCTGTCGCGCTTGTCGCCGTCGTAGCCCGTGATGATGTAATTCAGGGTGCAGGAGACCACGGCCTCGATGGCTTCGATGCCGTCGCTGCAGTTGGCGTCGCTGGCGATGGACTCCAGGATCGGCAGGGAGTTGCCCACCGTGGTGTCGTAGCGGAAGAATGCCCCGTTCTGGCGGGCCTCCGCCTTGAGGGCGGCATACTGCACGTAGGGCAGGGCGAGGGAGCGGCGGTTGGAGGTCACGATGTTGAGCCCGCCGCGGAAAAGCTCCGCATATCGCTCGTGCAGACACTCGTCGTTCGTGCAGTCCACGAACACGGCGCCGCGCGGCGCGCTGGCGAGCACGGCGTCGATGAAGGCGCCGCCGGCGGCATTCTCCCCGGCCTCAAGCCGGGCGTCGGCCTCTTCGGGCCGGATGCCGCGCAGGTCCACGACGAAGCGGCGGCTGTTGGCCAGTCCCATGATGCGGATGGAGCGGCCGCGCCGGGCGGCGATGCGGTCTGCGCTCAGGCCGACAAGGCGCACCAGTTCGTGGCCCACGGCCCCGTAGCCCGCGATGAAGACGGGGATCACGGTCACGGCCCGGGCCTCGAAGAACTCCCGGTGGATGGCGCCCACGGCGGCGTTCTCGACGGTCGGGCGCACACGGATGAAGAAGGCGTCGCCCTCGCCCGTGACTTCGCCGAGCGGCAGGATGCCGGCTTCGGAAAGCGCCGCGCGGATGCGGCCGGCGGCGGAGGCCCGGGACGGTATCGATTCGCCGACCAGGCAGACCACGGATTCTCCCTTGTCGGCATGCTTGAGGCTGGTCACGCCCATCCACTCGCCCGCCTTCACGGCCGGGCGGCCGGATACGAGCGTGCCGGGGTGCTTGGGATCGAAGGTATTCTTGATCCAGAAGGCGATGCCTGCCTCCATCGCGGGCTTGACGGTCGGTGCGTAGAGCACCTTGGCGCCGTTCTCCGCCAGGGTCAGGGCGGCCTTGTAGGAAATGTCGGGGATGCTGACGGCGGCCGGGACGACCTTCGGGTTGGCGCTCATCATGCCGGGCACGTCGGTCCATATCTCGAGTGCGGAGGCCTTGGCGCCGGCGGCGAAGAGCGCAGCGCTGTAGTCGGAGCCGCCGCGGCCCAGCGTGGTCACGCGGCCGTCGCCGTCGGAGGCGATGAAGCCCGGCGCGACGAAAAGCCGCACCTCAGGCGCCGCCTGCACGGCCGTGAGAATGTTGGTATAGGTCAGGCCTTCGGCCACGACACCGCCGAGCGTGCGCACGAGCTGGCGGGAGTCCAGCCACTTGGTGGGGACATCCTCGCAGGCGAACTTGCGCGCCAGGATGCGCGTGGAGAAGAGTTCGCCGAAGGTCACGCAGGCCTCGGCGGGCGCGGCGGACAGCTCCTCGAAGAGGCCGTCCAGCTCCGCGATCATGGCCTCGCGCTCGGCGCCCGTGAAGAGGCGCCGGGCGATGGCGTGGTGCCGGCTGCGCAGCGCTTCGATCTGCTGCGCGCGGGCGGCGGGATCCTGCTCCTGGCCGATAGCAATCAGCGCGTCCGTACAGCCGCTGATGGCCGAACTGATCAGGATGGTGCGGTCGCGAGCCACGGCGGCCTGCACGATATCGATCACCTGGGACATGCGGGTCGCATCCGCGACCGAACTGCCTCCGAATTTGAGTACCTGCATAGTCTATTTTCTTTCAATATGGGCACCGAGCGCATTCAGGCGGCCTTCAATGTCCTCGTAGCCCCGGTCGATCTGCTCGATGTTGTCGATGGTGGAAGTGCCCTGGGCGGACATCGCCGCCAGCAGCATCGCGATACCCGCACGGATGTCCGGAGAGGTCATCCGGCCCGCGCGGAGGTTGATCTTGTGGTCGTGGCCGATCACCACGGCCCGGTGCGGGTCGCAGAGGATGATCTGCGCACCCATGTCGATCAGCTTGTCCACGAAGAACAGGCGGCTCTCGAACATCTTCTGGTGGATGAGCACGCTCCCCTTGCACTGCGTGGCCACGACCAGCATCACGGACAGCAGGTCCGGGGTCAGGCCGGGCCAGGGGGCGTCGGCGATGGTCATGATGGAGCCGTCGATGAAGGATTCGATCTCGTAGCTCTGCTGCGCGGGGATGTAGATGTCGTCGCCGCGCTGCTGCAGCTTCACGCCCAGGCGGCGGAAGCACTCGGGGATGATGCCGAGCTGCTCCCAGCACACGTCCTTGATGGTGAGCTCGCTCTGCGTGATCGCGGCCATGCCGATGAAGGAGCCGACCTCGATCATGTCGGGCAGGATCTTGTGCTGCGCGCCGTGGAGCGCCTTCACGCCGTGGATGGTGAGCAGGTTGGAGCCGATGCCCTCGATCTGCGCGCCCATCGCGGTGAGCAGCTTGCAGAGCTGCTGCACGTAGGGTTCGCAGGCGGCATTGTAGATGGTGGTGGTGCCTTCCGCGAGGGTGGCGGCCATCACGATGTTGGCCGTACCGGTCACGGAGGCCTCGTCCAGCAGCATGTAGCAACCCTTCATCGAGCGGCCCGAGGAGAAGCTGTAGGCCTGCTTGGCGGTGTCGTAGGCGCATTTCGCGCCCAGGCGCATGAAGCCCTCGATGTGCGTGTCCACGCGGCGCCGGCCGATCTTGTCGCCGCCCGGCTTGGGGAAGAAGGCGCTGCCAAAGCGGGCCAGCAGCGGACCGACCACGAGCACGGAGCCGCGCAGCTGTGCACACTTCTGCACAAACTCCGCGCTGCGGATGTAGAACTCGTTGACATGGCTCGCAGTGAAGGTGTACTCCCCCTTGGCGTGGCGCTCCACGCCCACGCCCATCCCGCGCAGCAGATCGATGAGGTTCTTGATGTCCAGGATCTCCGGGACATTGCTGATGGTGACCGGCTCTGCGGTGAGGAGGACGGCGCTGATCACCTCCAGGGCCTCGTTCTTCGCGCCCTGGGGGACGATTTCGCCGCTGAGGCGATGTCCGCCTTCGATGACAAATCTGCTCATATGTGCTCTACTTCCGGGTGCAGCGTGACGCCGAAGCGTTCGCGCACCCCGTTGATGATGCGTTGTTCGAGGGAGAGGACCTCCTGCGGGGAGGCCTGCCCGCTGGCGTTGACGATGACGAGCGGCTGCTGCTCATACACGGCCGCGCCGCCTTCCGTCGCGCCCTTGAAGCCGCACTGGTCAATCATCCAGGCGGCGGGCACCTTGACCGTGCCGTCCGGCAGGTCGTAGTGCGGGGCACTCCCGTCGGGCGAAATGCGCGCAAAGTCCTCCCGGCTCACGACCGGGTTCTTGAAGAAGCTCCCGGCGCTGCCGATCTCCTCGGGATCGGGCAGCTTCTGCCGCCGGATGCGGATGATGGCGTCGCGCACCTGCTGGGGGGTGAGGTCCGAGACAGAGGAGAGCGCGTCGCGCACGCCCTTGTACTCCAGGCGCGGACTGTGCTTGCGCGTCAGGCGGAAGAGCACGCTCGTGACGACGTAGCGGCCCTTGGACTCCGGCTGCTTGAAGAGGGAGTCACGGTAGCCGTAGCGGCATTCTTCGCGGGTGAATTTCACTTTCTTGCGCTCCTGCAGGTCGAAGGCCACGACGCCGGAGATGATATCCTTCACCTCCACGCCGTAGGCGCCGATGTTCTGCACGGCGGCGGCTCCCACCTCGCCCGGGATGAGCGAGAGGTTCTCCGCGCCCCAGAGGCCGTGGCGGCAGGCTTCTTCGACGAAGTGGTCCCAGACCACCCCGGCGCCGACCATGACGGGCACCTCGTCGAGGCCCACGTCCACGTATTTGATGAACTCGATGTTCGAGTGCAGGACCGTGCCCGGGAAGTCCCCGGTGAAGAGGAGGTTGCTCCCCGCGCCGATGTGCAGCAGGGGCTGCGGAAGGCGGTCGAAGTTGAGCCCCTCCAGCTCCTTCACGGTCTCGTACTCGACATAGCACGCGCAGGACACCTTCATCCGGAAGGTATTCTGCGCGAGCAAATCGTAGTTCAGTTGGATCCTCACGGCTGCGGCTCTACGTAGGTGGAAGACAGGAAGAGTTCCTCCATCTGCGCATCGTCGATCCGGGACGGGGAGTCGATCATCACGTCGCGGCCCTGGTTGTTCTTCGGGAACGCGATGTAGTCGCGGATCGTCTCCTGCCCGCCGAAGAGGGCACAGACGCGGTCGAAGCCGAACGCCAGGCCGCCGTGGGGCGGGGCGCCGAACTTGAAGGCGTTGATGATGAAGCCGAACTTGTATTCGGCGTCCTCCTTGCTGATGCCGAGCACCTCGAACATGCGGCTCTGCATGGCTGCATCGTGGATACGGATGGAGCCGCCGCCCAGCTCGGTGCCGTTCAGCACGAAGTCGTAGGCGTTGGCGCAGACGCGCTCCAGGTCCTCTTTCTTGTCGGAGTAGAACCATTTCTCGTGCTCCGGCTTCGGCGCCGTGAAGGGGTGGTGCATCGCGTAGAAGCGGCCATCCTCCTCGCTCCACTCGAGGAGCGGGAAGTCCACGATCCACAGCGGCGCGAAGACCTTCGGGTCGCGAAGGCCCAGACGGTTACCCATCTCGATACGGAGCACACCCAGCTGGGTCTGCGTCTTGCGCTTCTGGCCGCACAGGACCAGCACCAGGTCGCCGGGCTTGGCCTCGCAGGCGTCGGCGACGGCCTTCAGCTGCTCGGGGGTATAGAATTTATCGACGCTGGACTTGATGGTGCCGTCGGCGGCGACCTTGATATAGACCAGGCCCTTGGCGCCCACCTGCGGACGCTTGACCCACTCGGTCAGCTCGTCGAGCTGCTTGCGGGTGTATTCGGCGCAGCCGCTCACGGCGATGCCGCCGATGTACGCGGCGCCGTCGAAGACGGAGAAGCCGCAGCCCTGCACCAGCTTGGTGATCTCGTGGATCTTCATGCCGAAGCGGATGTCCGGCTTGTCGGAGCCGTAGCTGTCCATGGCGTCGTACCAGCTCATGCGCGGCAGCGGATTGGGGATGTCCACGCCGAGGGCGTTCTTGAACATCTGGCGCATCATGCCCTCGAAGGTGTTCAGCACATCCTCCTGCTCGACGAAGGACATCTCGCAGTCGATCTGGGTGAACTCCGGCTGGCGGTCGGCGCGCAGGTCTTCGTCGCGGAAGCAGCGCACGATCTGGAAGTAGCGGTCGTAGCCCGCGACCATCAGCAGCTGCTTGAAGGTCTGGGGGCTCTGCGGCAGGGCGTAGAACGTGCCCGGGTTCATGCGGGAAGGCACCACGAAGTCGCGGGCGCCTTCCGGGGTGGACTTGATCAGGTACGGGGTCTCGATCTCCATGAAGCCCTGCTGGTCCAGGTAGGAGCGGATCTCCTGCGCCAGGCGGTGGCGCAGCGCAAGGGCGCGCTGGAGGGGCGGACGGCGCAGGTCGAGGTAGCGGTACTTGGCGCGCAGGTCCTCGCCGCCGTCGCTCTGCTCTTCGATGGTGAAGGGCGGGACGGAAGATTTGTTCAGGATGCGGATGGCGGAGAGCTTGATCTCGATCTCGCCCGTGGGCATCTTAGGATTCTTGCTCTGGCGCTCGAGCACCTCGCCCGTGGCCTGGATCACGAATTCGCGGCCCAGGGAAGCGGCGGTCTCGACGAGCGCGGCGTCGGCGTCCGCCTCCACCACCAGCTGCGTGATGCCGTAGCGGTCGCGCAGGTCGATGAAGGTCATGCCGCCGAGTTTGCGGGATTTCTGCACCCATCCCGCGAGGGTGACTGTCTTTCCTTTGTCGGCGAGACGCAGCTCGCCGCAAGTGTGGGTTCTGTACATATTTATAGTTTATAATTTTCCAATCTACAAATGTACAAAAAAAAAGCTATCCCCGGTTGAGGATAGCTTTTTATTGGGAGTACTCTAAATTACTTCACGAGCTTGATGTCCCACTTGGCGTTGTCGTTGTTGAAGTCGAACTTCGCCAGGGTCGGGGTGCTGTCAGCGACGGAGTAGAGGCAGAACTTCTCGGGATGGTGGCAGCCGGGGATGGCCTTCGGCGCGATGCGCCAGGTGCCGTCGGTCAGCTGCTCGATCTTCCAGAGCTGCTCGTCTGCGCCGGAGAACTCGGGCACGGTGACGAGCTCCTGGCCACCGGCGGCGGCGAGAGCACGGTTGGTGCCTTCGATCACGATCTTGTAGTACGGACCGCCGAGATAGCCACCGGCCTCGGGAACGGCCTCGATCGTCCACTTCTGGTGAGGACGGGCCATGTAGTCGTTGGCGCGCACGTCGATGTTGCCTTCCGGCCAGCCACCGATCACCTCCTCCAGCTTCTGGTTCTCGACCTTGACGACAGGCTCATTGGCCTGGCGGCCGAAACCACGCATGCCACCGGCTGCGCGGACGAAGTCCACGGTGAGCTCGAGGGCGTAGCCACGACGGCGGGAGAGAATCTTGTAGGTGCCATTGTCGAGGATCTCGCCGGCCTCCGGCCAACCGTTCTTCCAGATGATCGGACGGATGGCGAGGGTGCTGCGGCCGCTGAGGTCGAGGTCAGCCTCCCAGTGGAAGGACATCTTCTCGACGCCCGGCTCGACGACGAAGCGGCCGAAGTGGCCGGCGCCGAAGCGGCGGTCCTCAGCAGCGACGACCATCTTGCCACCACCCTGGAGCATGTCGCGGCCCAGGTTGTCGAGGAACGGACCGAACGGGCTGCGGGAGCGGCCGACGATGATGTTGTAGGTGGAGTTGGCGCCGTCGCAGCAGGTGCCGTGGGTGCCGAGCAGGTAGTACCAGCCATCTTGATACATCATCGAGGAGGCCTCGCAGTCGATAGCCACGTCGATGTCCTTGGCGCCTTCCTTGCGGGCACCCGTGGCAGGATCGAGCTCGACCATGCGGATGTTGCCGAAGTAGGTGCCGAAGGTGCAGAAGAGGCGGCCGTTCGGATCCATGAGGAAGCCGATATCGATGGCGTCGCAGTCTTCATCAACCTCAGAATGAGCCACTTCGATCGGATCGCTGTAAGCGAAGTCCGGGGAGTTCGGATCGAGGGTCTTGTTCCACATCGTGAGGATGCGGCCGGCGTGACCGCCGCCGAGACCACCACCGGTGGCGCTGTAACCGACCAGGTAACGGTCGCCGATCTTGATGGCATCCGGGGCAGCACCGCCGCCGGGACGGACAGCGCCGCTCTCCCACACCCAACCGTCAGCGGAGATCAGACCGCCGCCACCGGTACCGAAGGTGTAGTATTTGCCGTCGCACTCCATGATCGTGGACGGGTCGTGGATATAGGGCGCGCCCACCTGGGCGGCTGCAGTCAGACCAAACAGGGCGAAAGCGCCCGCGAGAAGAATATTCTTGGTTTTCATATGGCGCATCGATTATTTCGTGGAAAGGGTGATGTTCTTGACAGGCTTGCCGGCCTCGTCGATGAAGCGGCAGCAGAAATCGGACATGCCGGGGCCGTTGATGACGGCGCCCCAGATGACGTTGCGACCCTTCTTGAGGGTCAGGCGCTGGGAAGCGGCATCGTCCATGACGCGGCGGCGGTCGCCGGACAGGATGACGGCCTCTTCACCGTTCACCCACCACATGGAAGCGGAGTTGGAACCGACGGCGAGACGCACGTTGGGGATGTCCTCCTCGCAGTTGACCACGGTGCAGGCCCAGAAGATCACGCCGTAGCGGTCCTCGGTGAGGTTGGTGGCGAAGCGGAAGAGCTTCACGTTCGGCATCTTGCTGTCGAAAGCGTGCCACTTCAGGGTAACTTTCTTCTGCTCGTACTTGGGAGCTTCCATGCCGAAGCCCATCGGGCGGCCGCCCTGCAGATTCACCGGCGGCTGGTACTCGACGGTCACCTTGATCTTGTCGCCGTCCTTCGGGAGGACGTCGCCGAGCTGGCCCTTGAAGTACTGCACTGCGAAGGCCTCGCGGATGTAGCTGTCCACAAAGACCGTGTTGGAACGGTTCGGCTTGCTGATCGGCTCAAGGAGCATCCAACGGCCGAGGAATCCCTGCGCATCCGGCGCCGCGGTGGGCGTGGTCACGGGGACGAGATACTTGTCGAGCTGAGTCGAGGAGTCGGCATAGACCTGGGCCCGGCCGGAGATACCCGGCATCAGGAGCGCCAGCCCCATGGCAACGGTAATGGTTTTGAAAATGGTTTTCATAAATGGTATGAGTTGTTAAGTGTTGTTCGCGTCTTACTAAGGTACGATTTTTCTGCAAGCGGTGAAGCCTCTCGCGCCCCTGTAAGCTATTATTGAAAGAATTCGACCCAAAAACGAAAGTCCTAACTGCGCTCGCAGACGAAGGAGAAGAAGCGGTCGACGTCCTTCCGGTCCGCAAAGCGGGCAATGTAGGCCATGTCGCAGAGATCATCCGACAGGGCGGGCGGGACGCGCTCCGCCATGCGGACCGCAGCGCCGAAGCGGGCCATGATCTCATCGTGGCCATGCTTGTAGGTATAGCAGTCGCGCCGGGCGGCGTAGGCGCAGTAGTACTGTTCGCCCTGCGGCTTGCGGGCTTCGTCGAATGCCACCATGTCCGCCCAGATCTGGAAGACGTCGGTGTCATGCGCGAAGTTCATCATATCGGGCGTGTAGCCGCCCGGCGGGCGCATGTTGACTTCCAGGCCCACGTAGTCGCCCTTCTTGCCGAGCCCCGCGCGGTCGCGGTCCAGCTGGAAGAACTCCAGGTGCACGAAGCGGCTCGTGATGCCGAAGGCCTTGACGGTGCGTCGGCCGATGGCCGCGAGCTTGGCCGGGACAGCCTTGTTGGTCCAGTAACAGGTCTCCAGATTGTCGTGGACAATGTCCATGATGGGCGTCGGGAAGACGGTGTTGTTCTCAAAGATGGGCTCGCCCTTCGAGTTGAAGATCGCGTCGTAGCTCACCAGCAGGCCGGTGATGAATTCTTCGATCACGAACTCTCCGAGCTTGTCCGGATGGGCGGCGAACCAGGCATCCAGCTCCTGCCCGTCATGGATCTTGGCGGTCCCGCTGGCGCCCATGCCGCTGTCGGGCTTGGCGATGACGGGGAAGCCGGTCTTCTTCACAAAAGCCCGGATCTTCGCCTCGCCCTCCGATCCTTTGATCTGCCGGGCGGTCGGGATGCCGCCCAGGGCGTAGTATTTCTTCATTTCGGACTTGTTGCGGATCGCGGCGATGCGGTCGCTCTTGATGCCGGTGTTCACGTTGAAGTCCGTGCGCAAGCGGGCGTCCTGCGTCAGCCAGAATTCGTTGTTGGACTCAATCCAGTCGATCTTGCCATACTTGTGGGCCATCCAGGCCACAGCGCGGTACACCTCGTCGTAATCCCCGAGATTGTTCACCTTGTAGTAGTCCGTCAAGGCGCCGCGAAGCTCGTTGTTCAGTTCGTAGTACTGCGCATCCGCGATGCCCAGCACGTTCACGCCGTTGCGGCGCAGGCCCGAGCAGAAATGACAGTAGGTCTGCGGGAAGTGTGGAGAAATGAATATGACGTTCATAAAGCTGTATATTTCGTTTTCGGCAGAAACCTGCCGCATGGTTCCGTTCGAAATCTCCCAGGCGAGGCCGTGCAGCGTCTCGCGGCCGTCCTTGCTGAGGATGTAGCCCCCGTCGGGGAAGGTGTAGAAAGTGTGGCGCCAGCTCTCCGGGAAGATGATGTCCTCGAAGAGGCGCTTGCCGTCCAGCACCACGCCGCGCACCTGGTCGTAGTGCGGCACGATCTGGCGCTTCGTCAGCCCGAGGCCCTCCAGCCAGCGCGGGTAGTTCGGGTCGGTGGCCTCGCCGGCCAGTTCGGGATGGGAGAAGACGCGCTCCGCGCAATTCATCGAGCCCGCGCTGCAGCCCATCACCAGCCCGTCAAAGCCGCGGAGCAGCTCCCGGAGGCCGATCTCGTGCAGGAAGCGGTTCTGCGTGGGCACGTGGCCGCCGCAGAGCACGATCCAGTCGGCACTGCGCACCAGCTCGGGCGCCCGGTCCGCATTGCGCCGGTCCAGCATCGTCACGCCGGAGGGCGAGATGCCGGAGTTCCGGATACAGGCGGACATGGACTCCAGCACAGAGTCCGTGAAAGCCCGGTCGTCCGGCGCCGCGCTGACCAGCAGCACGCGCGGAGACAACGGCAGCGCGGCCTGCACAGTGGCAAGCAACCCGTTATCATCAGTAAAGCGATCCTCCCCGAAGCGGGTCGGACTTCCGGTTAGTAGTAGTGTCATTACACTACAAATATAATAAAAAAGCGAGTAGCGTCCCATATTCCGGGGCGCTACTCGCAAAAATGGAATGTCTTTTAGTCTTCGTCCTTCTCCGCGGCGGCGTATTCCGCGAGGAGCTTGGTCTGGACGTCGGCCGGAACCGGCTGATAGTCAGCAAAATCCATCGTGAAGGTGGCGGAGCCGGCGGTCAGGGAGCTCAGCGTGGTGGAATAACGGTAGAGCTCAGCGAGAGGGACGCGGGCCTTCAGGATGGCGAAGCCCTTGTCGGCACCCATCGTGCCGAGGATGCCACGGCGGTTCTGCAGGTCGGACATCACGGCGCCCTGGTATTCGGCCGGGGTCATGACCTCGACGTCGTAGATCGGCTCGAGGATCTTCGGACCGGCGTTGCGGAAGGCCTCACGGAAGGCGTTGCGGCCGGCGATGATGAAGGCGATTTCCTTGGAGTCCACCGGGTGCATCTTGCCGTCATAGACGAAGACGCGGATGTCGCGGGCGTAGGAACCGGTCAGAGGACCTTCCACCATACGCTCCTTGATACCCTTGAGGATAGCAGGCATGAAGCTGAGGTCGATGGCGCCACCGACGACGCAGTTGTAGAACTCCAGCTTGCCGCCCCACTCGAGGTCGGTGATATCCTGGGACTTGATGTTGAGCTGCGTGTCCTTGCCGTCGATCTTGAACTTGGTATTCAGCTCGCCTTCGGCCGGGCAGACCAGCAGGTGGACCTCACCGAACTGGCCGGCGCCGCCGGACTGCTTCTTGTGGCGGTACTGGGCGGTCGCGACCTTGGTGATGGTCTCGCGGTACGGCACCTTCGGGGCGAAGAGCTCGACGTCGAGCTTGTACTCGTTGTTGAGCAGCCACTTGACGATGTTGATATGCTGCTCGCCGTTGCCGCTGAGGATGGTCTGGCGGAGCTCCTTGGAGTATTCGACGATCACGGTCGGATCCGTGGAAGCGATCTTCTTGAGGGCATCGCCGAGCTTCTGCTCGTCCTGCTGGACCTTGGCCTTGATGGCGCAGCGGTACTTGGGGGCAGGATACTGGATCTTGTCGTAGCTGATGTTGGAGCCGGGCAGGGAGAGGGTCGTGTTGCTGCGGCCGTTCTTGAGCTTGACGGCGCAGCCGAAGTCGCCTGCGTGCAGCGTGGTGACGGACTCCTTCTTGGTGCCGGCGACGGCGTAGATGGCGGAGAGGCGCTCCTTGTTGCCGGTGGCGGGATCCTCGAGATCCATGCCGGCGGTCACGGAGCCGCTCATCACCTTGAAGTAGGACACCTCACCGAGGTGCTGCTCCACGTCGTTCTTGTAGATGAACAGGGAGGGGGCGCCACCTTCCTTCACGTCCGGAGCCGGAGCGACGTCCTTGACGAAGTCGAGCAGGCGCTTCACGCCGATGTCCTTCTTCGCGCTGACGCAGAAGATGGGATAGGCCTCGCCGGAGGCGATACCCAGGTTGAGTCCCTTGTGGATCTCCTCCTCGGTGAGCTCGCCCGTCTCGAAGTACTTCTCCATCAAGGCGTCGTCAAACTCTGCGGCCTTCTCGACGAGGGCGGCGCGGGCCTCCTCGGCCTGGGCCTGCAGGTTGGCGGGAATCTCAAGGTCTTCGCGGGTGCCGTTGGCATCCTTGAAGTGGTAGTATTTCATCGTAAGGACATCCACGAAGCCGTCGAAGGCGGTGCCGGGGTTCACCGGGAACTGCACGTACACGGCCTTGCTGCCGAAGGACTCCTTGATGGAGTTCTGGATGTTGTCCCAGTCGGCCTTTTCCGCATCAAGCTGGTTGATGGCGACCACGAGGGGAAGCTTCTTGGTGTCGGCCAGGCGGAGGAAGTTTTCCGTGCCCACCTCGACGCCCTGCTGGGCGTTGATCACGAGCACGCCGCTCTCGCACACCCGGAAGGCTGCGTAGGCGCCGCCGATGAAGTCGTCGGAGCCCGGGGTGTCGATGAAGTTGATCTTGGCGCCCTGGAACTCGGCGTACAGCGGAGTCGCGTAGATGGAGCGCTGGTTGAGCTTCTCGAGTTCGTCGTTGTCGGAAAGGGTGTTCTTGTCTTCGATCGTACCTCTGCGGTCGATCACCTTGCCCTCAAAGAGCATGGATTCAGCAAGTGAAGTCTTGCCGGACTTCGTAGCGCCGAGCAGGACCACATTGCGGATGTCTTTGGTAGAGTAATCTTTCATTTGTTGCGTATGCTGTATTAATTATTAGTCAAAGCCCACAAATCTAAACATTTTTATGAGCATTCGCAAATCATTCTACGCACTGTCGCAAGATTAATTCTTCCCCGCTGATTCCCACTTCCAGGAGCAGGAATTCATTGAGTTCGCCGGGCAGGACGCGCAGGCGCCGGCAGGCGGCGGGGAAATCGGAGAGGGTGCGCTCCGTCTCGAGGAGGCGGAACAGTCGGGCGGTGGCAGATTCTTTTTCTTTCATGGCTGTTCGGGTTTGTTTTTCTGCAAAAATGAAACAGCGTTGCGAAAAAAACAACAGGAACCCGGGGGTACGAAGGGGGTCAGAAGTGAAAAAAATATATTTTTTAATCATATGTTCAGAATTTATGAACATGGTTGCAGATTTCCGGCACCGATATACCGGACACACCGAATAACTTTGAACCGTGCAAAACGACTTCTTCCATATCCACCTGCGCCGGGCACGCGAGCTGGCCGGCCTCTCCCAGGCAGAACTGGCAGAGGAAATCGGCGTCGGCCGGACCACCATCGTATCGCTCGAGAGCGGAAGGACCCGCCTGTTCAACAAGACCATCCCCCTGATTGCCGAACGGCTGGGAATCTCGGTTGAAACCCTGCTCTGCGGCGGAAAGATCGAGGATTTGCTCCGCGAGGAGCCCTCCCGGTTCGAACGGGAGCAAGCCATCCGGAACGACTACGAGCAGCGCCTGCAGTCCCTGCAGGAAAAGCTGGACGCTGAAGTCCGCCTGAACCGGGTGCTGCAGGGCAACGTGGATTCCCTCACGCAGTCCAACCAATATCTGCTCGCGCAACTCCGCAAGGAACAGTAGTTTTTTTGTATCTTTGTGCGTTATGCACAAACCTTCCCTTCTCCCCTATCTCGAGCCGGGCCGGCTGGAAGCCGGATGCGACGAGGCGGGCCGCGGGCCCCTTGCGGGGCCGGTCTATGCTGCCGCCGTCATCCTGCCAGCCGATTTCCATCATCCCCTGCTGGACGACTCGAAGAAAATGAGCGAGAAGGCGCGCGAAGAGCTCCGCCCCATCATCGAGCGGGAGGCCGTCGCCTGGGCCGTCGAGGCCGTGAGCGCCGAAGAGATCGACCGCCTCAACATCCTCGGTGCCTCGCTGGAAGGCATGCGCCGCGCCGTGCAGCACCTGCGCGTGCGGCCGGATTTCCTGCTGGTGGACGGCAACCGCTGGCGCCCGTTCGACGGCTATCCCTACCAGACCGTCGTCCACGGCGACGCCACGTACGCCAGCATCGCCGCGGCCTCCGTGCTCGCCAAGACCTGGCGGGACGAGTGCATGCGCGAGCTCGCGCGGGAGTACCCGCAATATGGATGGGAGCACAACATGGGCTATCCGACCCCCGGGCACATCGCCGCCATCAAGGCGCACGGCTACTGCCCGGAGCATCGCAAGTCCTTCCACCCCAAAGAATTGGAACCAAGTTTATTTGATTGATATGAAGAAATTCCTGTTAACCGTTGCCACCGCCCTGCTCCTGGTGCCGGCCGCCCTGCGCGCCGACGAGGGCATGTGGCTCCTCCCCCTGCTCGAGAAAATGAACGCCGACGCCCTGCGCAACCTGGGCTCCCGGCTGACTCCGGAGCAGATCTACAGCGTGAACAACTCGTCCATCAAGGACGCCATCGTCCAGTTCGGCGGCGGCTGCACGGCCGAGATCATCTCCGGCAGCGGCCTGCTGGTGACCAACCACCACTGCGGCTACAGCAATATCCAGGCGCTCTCCTCCACGGAGCACAACTACCTCGAGGACGGCTATTTCGCCCTCTCCCGCGACGAGGAGATCCCCTGCCCGGGCCTGACCGTGCGCTTCCTGCAGAGCATGACCGACGTGACCGACGAGCTCGCGGCCGGCAAGAGCCGCCAGCAGCTGATCAACGCTGCCCAGAACGCCAATCCGAACTGCCAGGTACGCATCGTCAGCTTCTACAACGACAACGTCCAGTACCTGATCGTCTCCAAGATCTACCGTGATGTGCGCTTCGTGGGCGCCCCGCCCGCATCGGCCGGCAAGTTCGGCGGCGACACCGACAACTGGATGTGGCCGCGCCACACCTGCGACTTCTCCATGTTCCGCGTCTATGCCGATGCGGACAACGAGCCCGCCGACTATTCCCCCAGCAATGTCCCGATGCGCCCGCGCCAGTTCCTGAACATCTCCCTCAAGGGCGTGCAGGAAGGCGATTTCGCCATGATCATGGGCTACCCGGGCAGCACGCAGCGCTTCCAGACCGCCACGCAGCTCCAGGACATGCTCGCGACCAATGACGTCCGGATCGACGCCCGCGGCATCCGCCAGGACGTCCTCTGGAAGGCCATGCGCGCCGACAGCAAGGTCGGCCTGCAGTACGCCAACAAGTACGCCAGCTCCTCCAACGGCTGGAAGAAGTGGATCGGCGAGCGCGAAGCCTTCGCCGCCCTCGACATCATCGGCCGCGAGGAGCAGAAGGAGCGCGACCTGACGGCCTGGATCAATGCCGACCCTGCCCGCCAGGAAGCCTACGGCGGCGCCATCGACCGCATTGCGGCGAGCATCGAGGGCTCAACGGCGCCGAAACTGGCCGTCACCCTCCTCTCCGAGACGCTCGGCCGCATCGAGCTGCTGGGCTTCGCCAACACGATGGACCGCTCCATGCAGATGGCCCTCAACGCCCAGGACCAGGGAGCTGACACCCAAAACCTCGTGCAGCAGACCCTGGACACGGTCATGGACATGCTGGCGGAGGAGTACGAAGACTATGATTGCAACGTGGACCGCGACGTGGCCATCGCCCTGATCGACCACTACAAGGCCCGCGTGAATCCGGCCGACGCCGTGATGCTGAACGGCAAGAGCATCCTCTCGATGGATACCCGCAAGCTGGTGGACAACCTCTTCAAGAAGAGCATTTTCACCTCTCCCGAGAAGCTCGCCGCCAAGCCCATCACCGCCAAACTGCTGGCCGCCGACCCGGCCGTGCAGCTCGCCAAGGCCGTCACGGCCGCCAGCCAGCCGCTCACCCAGACGGCGAACGCCGCACGCGCGGACCTCGCAGCGGCCTCCAAAGCCTACGGCGCCGCCCTGCTCAAGTGGACCGAGGGCCAGCCCAGCTATCCCGACGCCAACAGCACCTGCCGCCTGACCTACGGAACCGTCAAGAGCTACGAGCCCAAGGACGGCGTCCTCTATAAATACTACACGACCCTCAAGGGCGTGATGGAAAAGGAGGATCCGAGCAACTATGAATTCATCGTCCCGGCCAAGCTCAAGGAGATCTACCAGAACAAGGACTACGGCCAGTACGCCAACGCCCAGGGCGAGCTCGTGACCTGCTTCTTGACCAATCTCGACATCACGGGCGGCAATTCCGGCAGCCCGGTGATGGATGCCGACGGCAACCTGATCGGCCTCGCCTTCGACGGCAACTGGGAGGCGATGAGCAGCGACGTGATGTTCGAGCCGAACCTGCAGCGCTGCATCTGCGTCGATATCCGCTACGTCCTGCTGATGCTGGACAAGTACGCCGGAGCCGGCTATCTCCTCAACGAAATGAATCTCGTGAAAGAATAATGACGAAAGAAGATATTCTGCAAGCGCTGCGCGAGGTGCACCACCCCGCCAAAGCCGACCGCGACATCGTCGAGATCGGCATGGTGCACGATATTGAGATCTCGGACAGCAAGGTGGTCGTGACGCTGGCGTTCCCCAAGCGCCGCGACCCGCTCTCCGAGTACCTGATCGGCAGCGCCCGCGCGGCGCTGATCCGCCACCTGCCTTCCTCCGTCGCATCGGAGGTCAAGACCGTCGTCGTCGACGATGAGAAGCCGAAGAAAAAGGGCCTCAACCTCGGCCTGGAACAGCTCGCCGAGGTGCGCCACATCGTCGGCATCGCTTCGGGCAAGGGCGGCGTGGGCAAGTCCACCGTGGCCGTGAACCTGGCCTGCGCGCTCGCGCGGCTGGGCTACAGGGTGGGTCTCGCCGACGCGGACGTCTATGGCCCCTCCATCCCCGTGATGACGGGTACCGAGGGCGCCGTGCCGGCCGCCGAGCCGGGTGCGGAAGAGGGCCAGGAGCTCATCATCCCGCTGGAGAAGTTCGGCGTGAAGTGGATGTCCATCGGTTACTTCGCCGAGCGGGGCCAGGCCCTGATCTGGCGCGGCCCGATGGCCTGCAACGCCCTCAAGCAAATGATTCTGCAGGTGAAGTGGGGTCCGCTCGACTTCCTGCTCATCGACATGCCCCCGGGCACGGGCGACATCCACATCAGCCTGGTGCAGGACATCCCGATGGAGGGTGCCGTGATCGTGACGACGCCGCAGACCGTGGCGCTCGCCGACGTGGAGAAGGGCGTGAACATGTTCCGCAACGAGAACGTGAACCGTCCCATCTTCGGCCTGGTCGAAAACATGGCCTGGTTCACGCCGGAGGAGCATCCGGACGAGAAATACTACATTTTCGGCCGCGACGGCGGCGCGGATATGGCGCGCGAGTTGGGCGTCGACCTGCTGGGGCGCATTCCGCTGGTGCAGGGCATCCGCGAGAGCGGCGACGCCGGTGAGCCCGCCGCCCTGGGAAACCGCCCGGACGGTCTCGCCTTCGTGGAGCTGGCCGGCAAGCTGGCCGAGAAACTGGGTTAGCCTATGGAAGTTCGTGCCAAAAAGGCCTTGGGCCAACATTTTTTGACCGACCTCACGGTCGCTCAGAAAATTGTTGCCGCTTTGTCCGCCGGGGAGAGTGCTGCCTCGCCAGACTTCGCTTCGCTCATCCCTCCCACGCCTGACGGCGCGGGCCCCTCCCATTTACGAGGCCATGGGTGGCCACGGTCCAGCGAGGCAGCACTCTCCCCGGCAGGAAGTGTCAGGGATGTGTTGGAAATCGGACCGGGAATGGGGGTGCTGACGCAGTACCTGCTGCAGCGGGAGGACATCGACCTGAAGCTGGTGGAGCTGGACGGGGAGAGCGTGGATTATCTGCTGACGCATTTCCCGGGCATGCAGGGTCGGCTGTACCAGGCCGACTACCTGCGCCTGGACATCCACAAGCTCTTCCCGGGCGCATACCGCGTGATCGGCAATTTCCCCTACAACATCTCCTCGCAGATCTTCTTCAAGATCCTCGACGACAAGGACCGCATCCCCGAGGTGGTCTGCATGATCCAGAAGGAAGTGGCGGACCGCATCGCCGAGCAGCCCGGCAGCAAGACCTACGGCATCCTCTCGGTGCTGCTTCAGGCCTGGTATGACATCGATTACATCTTGAGCGTCGGCTCCGGCGCCTTCGCCCCGCCGCCCAAGGTGCAGTCGGCCGTGATCCGCCTGCGGCGCAACGGCCGCACGGAGCTCGGCTGCGACGAGAAGGCCTTCAAGGCCGTCGTGAAAACGGCTTTCAACCAGCGGCGCAAGACCCTGCGCAACGCCCTCAAGCCGCTGCTGCCGGAGGGTTTCGACGCCTCCGACCCGGTCTTCGACCTGCGCGCCGAGCGCCTCAGCGTCGAAGACTTCATCGCCCTGACCCAGCGGATCTTCTGATCTACAGCACGTTACAGCTCACAGAAAAAGGCGGGGCAGGAGCGGGGTTACTGGTGTCGTCGCGGAAGGAGATGCGAGGATCAGCAGGATGGAGGTGGCGCGCGAGACGGCTTCGCCGGTCCGGTAGGACGGCGGGTCGAAGCGCATCACCAGCGTGTGCTCGCCGGCAGGCACCTGGGCGGCGCGCAGCAGGGTTCCTTCCAGCTCGATCGGAAGTTCTTCGCCCGTATCTTCCACCTTCAGGGTCCAACCCACCGGGTAATAGACTTCGCTGAAGACCAGCCGCGCGGCCTCGGGGCTGCTATAGCGGTAGCGGAGCTCGTTGGGAGCGTAGGAGATGAGCTCGACGGAGGACAGCGCACTTTCGCCCTCCGTCGCGAACCAGGCGTTCCCCCTTGCATACGGATAGCGCAGCGGCGCCATCTCGCCGTCAAGGATGATGTACCGGCAATTGAGGGAGGCGAGGCCCGGCAGGTAAGGCAGCGCGGCCTCCGCCTCGGCGAGCGTCTTGACGTCTCCGAGGGCCTTGTAGATCTGGTTGATCTCGCCCGTCAGGGTGCTCTCGATGAATTCCTGGTAGCGTTGCAGCTTGGCCGGCGAATAGCCGCCGATGTTCTTGTGCCAGTAGGACGGGTGCGAGTCGTTGAACACGTTCACCGTCAGATCCAGCACACGGAATGAAGGATCGGTGTCGGAGAGGATCAGTTCGTCCACGGGGCGCTTGTCGAACTGGCTCTGGAAGGCGCGCGGCGAGACGAAGTCGTCGTCATTGAGATAGCGCTTGCCCACGACGCCAAGGTCGAAGAGCACCAGCGCGGAAATCAGCGCGCAGGCACCCAGCATCCGTCCGGAGGCACGCTGGGAAGACCTGCCGAACGCCCACCAGAGGATCCCGAAGGCGGCCGCGATCAGCAGCAGCGAGCGCAGTGCATCCATCACCAGCAGGTAGCGGCGGTCGGACGCGAGCGCATCCACCAACACGTCCGGCTGACCGGCGTCGGTGGCGCCGCTGAAGGACCCGGCGATGCCGGGGAATAGCACACAGAGGGCGCAGAAGCCGCCCGTGATGGCCGCAGCAATCCAGCCCTTCTGGCGGAAGAGCGCCGCCGTTTCCGGGTCGCGGACCAGGCGGTCGAGCACCAGGAAGCCCAACATCGGGAGCGTGAACTGGAGCACGGTCAGCGCCATCGAGACCGTGCGGAACTTGTTGTAGAGCGGCGCAACGTTGTAGAAGAATTTCGTGAAAGCGAGGAAATGGCTGCCCAGCGCGAGCAGCACGGCAAGGATGGTCCCCGCCACGAGCCACCATTTCTCCTTCCCCTTATACAGGAACAGACCCAGCACGAAGAGGAAGACCGTGATGGCGCCCAGGTACATCGGTCCCGCCGTGAAGGGCTGCGGGCCCCAGTAGAGCGGCAGGTTCTTGGCCGTTTCCCGGAGGTTCGGCTGGCCGGCCCGCTTGAGCAGGTCGTAGGTCTCCGAGTGCTTGGGATTGACCGCACCGGCGGACGAACCGCCGTTGAAATTGGGAATCAACAGGTTGGGGAGTTCCTCCCAGCCGTAGGACCAGGCCGTGGCGTAATCCAGGTCGAGGCCTTTGGCTCCTTCGCCGCCTTCGGAGGCCGCCGTGCTGCCGCCGCGCATGGAGTACGGGGTGTATTCCATCGTGGGCAGGAGCTTGGTGGCGTTGGTGGCGATGCCGGCCAGGCCGAGAACCAGCAGAAGGGCCGAGGCAGCGAAGAATCTGCCCCAAAGGGTTTTCTTCGCGGCCGGCTGCGCGGGGGCACTGCCGAAGCCGTTGCCGCGAAGGAGCGAAACGACCAGGACGATCACGTAGATTAGGATCAGGATAGCCAGATAGTAGGTGATCTGCGGATGGTTCGCCTTGACCTGGAAGCTCAGCGCCAGGCCGAAGAGCGCCGCGCCGAGGATGGTACCCGGTAGCCAGGACGCCGGACCGGCAGCTGCCTCCGCTCCGCTATCGCTTCGCGACCCTGCCCGGGTGAACGGCTGCGCGGAGGCACTGCCGCGCCCGACTAAGGCGCGCTTATAGGTATAGATCAGGGCGGCAAGGACCCAAGGGAGGAAGGCGAGGGCCTGCATCTTGGTGTTGTGGCCGACCTGGATAATCTGCAGGTTGTAGGAGCAGAAAGTCACGGCGATGGCGCCGCCAACGGCCAGCAGCGGATGGATCCCGAGGGAGAGCATCAGCAGCCAGGCGCCGAGCAGCGAAATGAAGAGGTAGGTCGCCGGGCGGCGGCCTGTCAGGAGGAAATCGTAAATCTGCTGCGTCCAGTCGCCGCGCGTGGAGGCATGGATCGTGGCCGTCGGCATGCCGCCGAACATCGACTCCGTCCAGGCCGTCTGGTCGTCGGGGTGGGCGGCGTTCCATTCCATCATCTCGTGGGACATGCCCTGCCAGCCGGAGATGTCGCTCTGGTTGACGATCTTGCCGCTCAGGACCTGCGGCACATAGGCGTAGGAAAGCACAAGCAAGCCGACGATGATGCCGGCATACAGCAGGAGATTCTTCTTCATTTACAGCACTTCAGCTAGCCGCTCCGTGAGGGCGCGGCGGGTGTATTTTTCTATGCCGGCCGTCTGCGGATGCGCTGCATCGAGGAAGGCCAGCAGCTCTTCTTTCTTGTCCCAGTCGAACATTTCGCCGGCGGCGGCGTCGCGCAGCACGGTGGCCGCTGCGCCGTCTTCCTGGCCGATGCCCAACACGGGTCGTCGTGCTGCCAAGTATTCAAAAATCTTGCCGGGGAGTACCTTCGCGTACTCGGGTTCGCGGCGAAGGGGCAACAGGAGAATGTCTGCCTCGCGCTGCTCGCGAACGGTCTCGTCGTGAGGGAGGTAGCCCAGCTCGACCAGGTTGTCGCCCAGGCCCCGGGCGCGGATGGCGTCCGTGATGGCGGCGTCCACCTTGCCGGCGAGGCGGATCTGCAGGCGGGCGCGGAAATCAGGATCGGCCTCGCAGCGCTCCGCCAGGGCGTCCCAGAGCTTCAGCGGATTACCATCTGCCGCGAACAAGCCTGTATGTACCAGGCGAATCTCCGTGCGTTGGCGTTGTGGAGCCGGGGTGTCCAGGGATTTTTCGGGCCATTTTTTCTGGCCCGGGAAACCCTGGACCCCAGGCGTGCTGGCCAGAGATTCGCCTCTAAAATCGGCTTCGTCGAAGCCGTTGGTTATCAGGACGACGGGGGTCTTCGTGCGGGCCTGGAAATCGGCGGCGACGGGCGGACTGACGCTGATGATCTTGTCCGCGCCGTCCAGCACGGCCTGCTCGAGCCGGCGGTGACGGCGGTCGGCGGCGGCTGAAAGGCCGAGGTGTTTGTAGTAGAACATCTCCGTCCACGGATCCCGGAAATCCGCGATCCAGCGCAGCCCGAGGGCTTTTTTCAACCCCAGGCCGATCAGGTGCACCGAATGCGGCGGCCCCGTGGTGACCACGGCGTCGACGGGATGCTCCCGGAGATACTTTTTCAGGAAACGAACCGACGGGCGCACCCAGCCGACCCGCGGGTCGGGGATGAAGCAATTGCCCCGGATCCACAGCGAGAGGCGCTGCTTCCAGGTCTTCCGCTGCGCGTTGACGGGATTGACTTCCTGGCCCGCCTTACCACCGGTCAGGCGGCGGTAAAGCTCATACGGTTCGGAAATGTGCGTCTTGATGACCTCCGCGCAGGCGGGAATGTCGTTGAGGAGACTTTCGTCGCGCGCGAGCTGTTCGGGATTCTCCGGCGTATAGACGACCGGCTGCCAGCCGAACTCCGGCAGGTATTTGCTGAACTTCACCCAACGCTGAACCCCCGAACCACCGGTCGGGGGCCAGTAATATGTGATGATCAGCAGTCGCTTCAACATTAACGTTTATAACCCTCAAGGTTGGCCTTGACGGTCTCCCAGTCGTAGTAGGGTCCTACGACCGGCTCCAGTCCGCGGAGATTGCGCTCCTGCTCCTGGTAGAGGAATTTCACGAGCACGTGGCCAGCCTTGTTTCTGTAGAAAATCATCTGCAAATTGCTTGCCATGCAGATGTTCCAGAAGCCGAACCACTTCTCGCAGATCTCGTCCACCTCCAGACGGTCCCCCACGCCCTCGACGCCGAGGTAGCTCACGAGCGCCATCAGCGGATAGTCGTGGCCGAAACGCAGGTCGGCGGCGTAGTTCCCGGTCGCGAGGGCCTCGTCGGCTTTCGCCACGATGTCCTCCACGCAAGACTTCGCCATCGGCACACGCTTGTCGCCGACCTCGACGGAGTTGCAGTGGCCCAGGTAGAGGAACATGTTGTTCTGCGCCCAGCGGCGATAGATCGCGTCGAAGGGCAGCACGCTGTAGAGATTCTCCTGGATGTCGAAATCTTCCGCCACGACGGCCGTGTCATACACGTCCTGGGTGAACTGACGGGCGTTCTTGACGATCTTGCGGGCGGCCACCGGGTCGTTGAAGACGCGGGTGATCACGCCGAGCGTGTCGTCCGGCACATCCTTGAGCCACTCGAAGCTCTTGCGCATCGCACCCATCGTGAGGCGCTCCCAGCCTTTCTCGTTGTCGAGGTAGTCCATGAACTTCTCGCCGGTGTCCAGGCGGATCTGCAGCTTGGGATTCTGACGGACCAGGGAGTTGGTGAAGGAATTCATGCTGATGATGCAGCGCTGCACGGTGCTGGAGAAGGCGCGGACGTTCTTCTCTCCTTTGAACACGCCGGGATAGCGCTTGAACATGCGCTCGGCAAGGGCGGCATGCTCGCGGGATCCGCGCTGCGACAGGCGGCCGTCCATGCCGTCCCAGCCGGCCAGCACGTCGCGGGCGCCCTGGAGCAGCATCTCGCCGTCCGGGGTGAGCAGGCCCTCATGCTGGGCCGCCTCGAGGACGCCGATCACGCCGAGGTAGGCCTTGCCGCCCCAGTTGGAGCGGGAGCCGTGGCGGCCGTAATGGCTGATGTAAACGGGCTTGTATCCCTTGGGCGCCGGGGTATCCTGAATCGGGAAGAATTCGTAAGAATTCAGGTTGTTTCCGGCACGGGAGTTTTCTTCCATCAGAGCGCGGACGGCAACTTCCGACCGCTTGGGCTGTGCGAAGGCGACCGCGACGCTGAGCGTCAGAAGGGCCGCCAGGGCCATCATTGATTTTCTCATCTTGAAACTGTGGTTTTTCGTTTGTGGCAAAGTTAGATATTATATCCATTCTGCCGCAAGCGGACCCCGGCGTTTCCTTTCAGTTTCACGGCATTCTTTTACACAAACGTCTCCGACTTTCAAAAATGATGACTGAAAAATTAAATTCCCAGTTCTCCTTTCAGTGAACGCAGCAGATCGAAGGCCTGCAGGGGCGTCATGTTGTTGAGGTCGGCGGCGGCGAGTTTGTCCTTGATCGCGGAGAGGGTGGGGTCGTCGAGCTGGAAGAAAGAAAGCTGGACGGAACCGTCATCCTCCATCGCCATGGCGCTGGCGTGCTTCTCGCGCCGCTCCAGGTCGCGCAGCGTCCGCTCGGCGGACTCGATCACCTCGCGCGGCATGCCCGCGAGGCGCGCCACGTGGATACCGAAGCTGTGGGCCACGCCGCCGGGCTGGAGTTTCCGCAGGAAGATGACGTTCTTACCCTCCTCCTTCACGGCGATGTGGTAATTCCTGACGCGGGGGTACTGCTCCTCAAGGTCGTTCAGTTCGTGGTAGTGCGTGGCGAAGAGGGTCTTGGCACCCTTGCCGTTCTGGTGGATGTATTCCACGAGGGCGCGGGCGATGGACATGCCGTCGTAGGTGGACGTGCCGCGGCCGATCTCGTCCAGCAGCACCAGCGAACGGGCGCTGAGGTTGTGCATGATCATCGCGGTCTCCAGCATCTCCACCATGAAGGTGGACTCGCCGCGGGAGATGTTGTCCGTCGCGCCGACGCGCGTGAAAATCTTGTCGAAATAGCCGATCCGCGCCGCCGTGGCGGGCACGAAGGAGCCGATCTGGGCCATCAGCACGATGAGGGCGGTCTGGCGCAGGAGGGCCGATTTACCGGCCATGTTGGGACCGGTCAGGATGATGATCTGCTCGCCCTTGCTGTCCAGCCGGATGTCGTTGGGGACATATTCTTCGCCCACGGGCATCAGCGTCTCGATGACGGGATGGCGCCCGGCCGTGATGTCCAGCACATTGCCCTTGTCCATCTCGGGCCGGCAGTAATTCCGGTCGATGGCCTGCTGCGCGAAGCCCTGCAGGACGTCGAGGCGCGAAAGGATGCGGCAGTTCTCCTGGATATGGCGGATGGACTTCTGGATCTCGGCGACGAGCTCGCCGTACAGGCGGCTCTCGATTTCATAAATGGCGGCCTCCGCGCCGAGGATCTTCTCTTCGTATTCCTTCAGCTCGGGGGTGATGTAGCGCTCGGCGTTGACCAGGGTCTGTTTGCGGATCCACTCCGGCGGGACCTTGTCGCGGAAGGTGTTGCGAACTTCTATGTAATAGCCGAAGACGTTGTTGTAGCTGATTTTCAGCGAACCGATGCCCGTTCGCTCGCTCTCGCGCGCCTGCATCTGGAGGAGGTAGTCCTTGCCGCCGCGCGAGATGTCGCGCAGCTCGTCCAGATTCTTGTCCACGCCGGCGGCGATCACGTCGCCCCTGCCCAGTTGGGAGGCATCCTCCGCGAGCGTCGCCGTGATGCGGCCGAGCAGTTTGTCCGTGTCGTGCAGGCCCTTGACAAGCTTGTCGAGGGCTGCGCAGCCGGTGTCGGCGCAACGCTCCCGGATGGGAGTCATGCGGCTCAGCGAGCGGCCGAGCTGGCGCACCTCGCGCGGGAGGATCTTGCCTGTGGCGGCCCGGGCGATGATGCGCTCCAGGTCGCCCACCTCGCCCAGGTCGCCCTGGAGCTCGGCGAGCAGTTCCTCATTGTCGTGGAGCAGTTGCACCACGTCGTAGCGGGCGTTCAGCTCGCCCAGGTCCATGACCGGCATGGCGAGCCACTGGCGCAGCAGGCGCGCGCCCATCGGGGTGCAGCAGCGGTCGATCACGTCCACGAGGCTCACCCCTTCGCGACCGGCGTTGCTCTGGAAGATCTCGAGATTGCGGAAGGTGAACTTGTCCATCCAGACGAACTTCTCTTCGTCGATGCGGCCGATCGAGCAGATGTTCCCCAGGCCCGCGTGCTGCGTCTGTTCGAGATAGACCAGCAGGGCGCCGGCCGAGCAGACGGCCAGCGGGAAGCCGTCGATGGCGAAGCCTTTCAGGCTCTGGACTTTGAGCTGTTTGCAGAGCCGCTCCACGGCGGCGTCCTGCACGAAGGCCCATTCGTCGAGGCCGGTGGCATAGAAATCACCGTAGCGCTCCTTGACCGCGCGCAGCAGCTCGCGCTGGACCACCAGCTCGCGCGGCTGGAGGGAGCTCAGCAGGGTGCCTATGTAATCCAGTGATCCCTGGGCCACCTGGAAGGTGCCCGTGGAGACGTCCAGGAAGGCGGCACCGCAGCTCTGGCCCTCGAAGGTCAGGCCGGCGAGGTAGTTGTGCTCCTTCTGGTCCAGCATGCCTTCGCCGAAGGCGATGCCGGGGGTGAGGATCTCCGTGATGCCGCGCTTGACGAGCTTGTTCTTGACGAGCGCGGGGTCCTCCAGCTGGTCGCAGATGGCCACCTTGTATCCTCCTCGCACGAGCTTCTGCAGATAGCCTTCGATGGCGTGATGCGGGAAGCCGGCCATCGGGGTGTCGCCCTTCTCGCCGTTGGAGCGGCGCGTGAGCACCAGACCGAGCACCTTGCTCACCAGGACGGCGTCGTCCGAGTAGGTCTCATAGAAGTCGCCGACGCGGTAGAGCAGGACTGCCTCGGGGTGCTGCGCCTTGATGCTGAAATACTGCTTCAGCATCGGAGTATCTTCGCCTTTCTTCGCCATAACTTACAGAATAGACAAAGATACGAAAATAATCAGACTTACTGTCCGAGGTAAAGCGTCTTGACTTTGATTTCTGCGTCGGGATCCAGCTTGTCCACGAAGATGGCACGCGTCCACCAGCGAATAGCCGTCGCTTTACTTTCCGTGCGGTAGACCGTGATCTGCCAGCTCCCGTCCTCCTGCTTGGCATAGGTCAGGTCATACGGGTTGTTTTCCGTCTGCTCATAACCGGCCACCAGCAGCAAGGTGTGGTTGTCCCAGGAGGGAGCGCCGCTTGTCAGGAAACCTTTGTAGGCCTGCTTCAATGCTTCGTCGCTGTCATAGCGCCGGATCCAGGCATGCTGCCCTTTCTTGGCAATCTCCTGCGAACCTTCAGCAATCTCCACCCAACGGGAATAACCGGGGTCATTCAGCGTCTCTGCATCGAACAGGGTGAAATTGTCCGGCAGCTCGGCCTTTTCCTGGATGGTCTCCCAGGTCAGGCCCACCAACTCCCCTTTCAGGATCTCGCCGCCCCATTCACCGTTGGAGGCATTCACGTACACATACAGCCACTCGTCGGCCCCGTTCGCATTGGCGTCTGGCCCAACGCTGAACACCCAGGTCGGGGACTTCACCAGGACGGTGCTCTCCACACGGGACGTGCCGGACGGCATGTAGTACAGCATCGTCTCGGCAGGGACGACCTCCTTGCTCCGGTAGATGCCGCGGCGGGAGAAGGGGGTGAGTTTCGACTGGATCTTCTCATAGGCCGCCTCCGCGGTCATCGGCTCCACAGGGTCGATGACCGGAGTCGGTTCCAGCTTGGGGAAAAGGCCGTCACAGGCGGTCAGGCAAAGGACCGCGCACAGGACGAACAGAAATCTTTGTTTCATGGTTTTGCGTTGTTATCTGCAAATATAACGCTCTTCGCCGGAAAAACTGCCTGAAGCGGAAGGAGATTCGCCGGTCGTGCGTTGGCGTTGTGGAGGGCGGAGGGGAAGACCGGCGAATGACGGATCAGAGGTCGAAGGACAGACCGGCGCGGAGGGAGATCTGCGGACGGCTATCCCAGGTGTTGGCATAGGCGCTGTGGGTCAGGTAGCCGGAGAAGACAGGCGAGAAGTAGAGGCGGATGCCCGGGAAGATGCGCACGTCCGCACCTGCCTGAGCGTTCACGGAGAACAGGAACGGATCCTTCAGCGGCTCTCCGCCCGTGACGAGGAAGCTCTTCTCGGCCTTTACGCCGACGCCCAGGTACACGCGGAAGCGGCACTCCGGCCAGAAGACGTAGTGGGCCTCGAGCGGGATGCCCAGGTAGTGGAGCGTGAGCGATTGAGGGGTATTGTCAAGCACGTGGTAGCCACTGCGCTGCGTGTAGTCCAGGCCCGCCAGCAGGGACCAGTGGCGCGACAGGGACAGTTCCGCACTCACGCCGAAGGAAATCGGAATCGTCGGTGCGCGGGGCACGGCGACGGGATTGATGATATTGGAGGCATAATCGGACATATAGTTCGGAAACAATCCCGTATTCTGCGCCTTTACGGGGAATAACTGCCCGTTGTCCAATGTGGAGGTCGCCAGTCCGCCATCGGCAACATTGCCGAAGTAGAACTCCGGAGCATTCTGGTCGGTGACTGCGTCCGAGAACTGGTTCGTTCCGTTATACGGAACACCGATCGCCGATGCCGTGTTCACGGAACTCACGGACGCCGCGTGGACGCGCAGGGAGAGTCGGGGACGGCGGCGACGGGCGGGGGTTTCCGGCACCAAGGGAAGGCCAGGAAATTCCGGCTCTTCGGCCGGAATGACTATGGGGGTGGCCGGATCAACGGCAGGAGCGGCTCCGTCGTTCTGAACAGGGGCCCCGCCACTCCGGACAGTGGGTTCGTCATTCCGGGCTTGACCCGGAATCTCTTTCTGGGCAATCGCAGGTTCAGGGGATTCCGGCTCTTCGGCCGGAATGACTACGGAAGTGATCGGAATGACTGGAGGGGTGGCCGGAATGGCTACAGGGGCAGCCGGCGCGGGGGTTGACTCGGCGGGGATGGGCGCGGGTGACTCGGTGACGACGGGCGGGATCGAGGGGTTGAGTCGAGAATGGTTGTCCGGCGTCCGGAGGAAGAGGATGCCGGCCAGGGCGGCGACGGCAACGCTGCCCAGGGCCCACGGCCACCAGGCCACCGGCCAGGAATGACCGCTGTGTTCTGGCCGGTCCCCCTGGGTTTTGGGGGACGTGGCAGGAAATGCCTGGGATTTCTGGCCGGACCAGGAAGCGTAGTCGTCCGGCGCCGGAAGCTGGGCATCCTGCAGCCGCTCCTGCAGGACGCGGGTCCATTCCTGATTCTTATTCCTTTTCATTCGTTCCATATTTCGCCGCGATCATCGCGGCCAGTTTGTGCCTCGCCTTGAGGTATTGCGTCTGTGACGTCTTCTCCGTGACGCCGAGCAGCCTGGCGATCTCCCGGTGGGACAGGCCGTCGAGGCAGAAGAGGTTGAACACCGTCCGGTAGCCTTCCGGCAGCGCAGCGATCAGCTCGATCAACTCCTCGACTGGGGCCTGGCGCAGGCAGGTCTCGTTGACAGGAGATTCCTGGTCAAGCCCGGAATGACTCTCTGCGAGCCCCGGTTGGTCGTCTCCCGATAGGATCAGGAGCTTGCTGCGGCGCAGCTCGTCCACGGCGAGGTGGGCGGCAATCTGCGACAGCCAAGCGCCCAGCGAGCCCGTCCGGCGCGGACGGAAAGAATCCAGGGAGTCCCAGGCTTTCAGGAAGGTGTCGTGCACGAGATCCCGGGCGCGATCACTCTCCCGGAGATAACGCCGGCACACAGCCAGCACCCGCCCTGCGTAGATATCGTACATTTCCTGCCTTGCGCCCGGCTCGCCGGTACGACACCGGTGCACCAGGTCCCTCTCATCTATCAACACGTTTTCTTGAAGAGTCTTCACTTAGATAACGGAGGATGTCGGAAAAACTGCCTGGTATTCTGAAGATTCGCCGGTCCTCCCCCGCGGGCGGCCAGATATTATTTTTCGTGCGGTTGCTCGAAAAACCAATTTCTGCTCCGCCCTCCACAACGCCAACGCACGACCGGCGAATGACGATACACCTTCGAAAATCTCAGCCATTTAGACAAAGAAATTCGTCAGGAAGATGATGACGATGGCGGGCGGGGCGATGTAGCGCAGCAGGAACCAGAAGGCGTCGAAAACGGCACCGTTGAAGCGGGCGGTGCCGCCGCAGGTAAACTCGTCGCGGACAACCTTCCGGTCCATCTTCCAGCCCACAAAGAGGACGAAGAGCAGGCCGCCGAAGGTCATCAGGAAGTTGGAGGTCAGCGTGTCGCAGAAACTGAAGATGGACAGGCCGAACAGTTTTACATCCGACAGCGGCCCGAAGGAAAGCGAGCAGAGCGCACCGAGCATCCAGGTGCCGAGGAAGATCAGCAGCGTCGCGCGGCGCCGCGACAGGCCCCGCTGCTCAACGAGGTAGGCCACCCCCACTTCGAACATCGAGATGGCGGAGGTGAAGGCTGCGAACACAATTGTTACAAAAAAAAGTACGGCCACAAAAGCGCTCAGCCAGGGGGCTGAGGCGCCCATATGGGCGAAAATGTATGGCAGCGTTTCGAAGATGAGTCCCGGGCCGGCGCCCGGCTCAATCCCGGCGGCGAAGACCGCCGGCATGATGGCAAAGCCTGCAATCAAGGCGAAAAGCAAATCGAATCCGACCGTCCCCAAGCCTGTAACAAGAATGTTTTCTTTGCTGTGAATGTATGAACTATACGTCAGGATGGTCCCCACGCCCAGCGAAAGCGAGAAAAAACTCTGCCCCATGGCCGCCGCCACCCCCGAAGGCGTGATCTTGCTGAAGTCCGGCTTCACCAGGTACTCCACGCCGGCCGAGGAGCCGGGCAGCATCAAGGAATAAATCATGATGACCACGATCAGCACGAAGAGCAGCGGCATGGAGAATTTGTTGAAGCGCTCGATGCCGGACTTGACGCCCGCCGAAACGATGACCGCGCAGCCGGTCAGGAAGAGCGTGTGGCAGAACAGCGCGCGGCCGGGGCTGGTGATGAAATGGTCGAAAGCGGAACTGACCGAGCCCAGCTCGGACGCATGGAACCCACTGGTCAGCGCCTGCCACAGGTAGCCAATGGACCAGCCGCCCACGACGCTGTAGTAAGACAGGATGATCAAAGGAGAGACCACCGTCAGCAGGGCCAGCCACTTCCACTTCGTGCCGGGCGCGAGCTGCTCCATGGCCCCGAAAGTGCCCGCCTGCGTGCGGTGGCCGATGATGGCTTCCGCCAGGAAGATCGGCAGCGAGAGCAGCAGGCAGCAGACCAGGTAGATGATGATGAAGGCCGCGCCGCCCGTCTGGCCCACCATGTAGGGGAAACGCCAGATGTTGCCCAAGCCGATGGCGGAGCCCGCCAGGGCGAAGATGGCCGCGCTGCGGCCGCCAAACAATTCTCGACGCCGCTCCATCTACAATATGAAATTGGTGCAGAAGATGATGACAACCGCGATCGGCGCCACCCACTTGATCAGGAAATACAGTACCGGGAACACCCGTCCGTTGACGGTCCCGCCGTTCGTGAATTCGTCACGCACGACCCGCCTGGGCAGGATCCAGCCGACGAAGAGAACGGAGAGCAGCGCCATCGTCAGCAACAAGATATTGGAACACACCCAGTCGAGCAGGTCGAAGATGCTCATCCCCGCCACCGTCGCGTCCGCGAGCGGGCCGAAGGACAGCGAGCAGAGTGTACCCAGCGAGCCGCAGATGGCGAATACCACCAGGCAGGCGCGTCCGCGCGAAAGCCCCTTGCGCTCCATCAGGAAGGATACGCCCACCTCAACGAGCGAGATCAGCGAAGTCATCGCCGCCACGATGATGGCCAGGAAGAAAAGGATCGACACGGCAGCGCTCAGCACGGGCAGGTCGGCGCCCATCTTCGAAAAGACATAGGGAACGGTCTGAAAAATGAGGCCCGGCCCGGCGCCCGGCTCAATCCCGGCGGCGAAAACCGCCGGCATGATGGCGAAGCCGGCCAGGATGGCGAAAAGCAGGTCGGAGACCGCCGTACCTGAACTCGTGACGAGGATATTCTCCCGTTTGCTGACGTACGATCCATAGGTGATGATGGCGCCCATGCCCAACGACAGCGAGAAGAAACTCTGCCCCATCGCGTAAGCGAACGTGCGCGGCGTCAGCTCGCTCCAGTCGGGGTGCAGCAGATAGCGGACGCCCGCGCCGGCCCCGGGCAGGGCGACGGAATAGCCCAGAATAAAGATGATCAGCACAAAGAGGACCGGCAGGGACACCTTGCTGAACTTCTCGATGCCGGACTTCACACCGCCGGCCACGACGCCCACGCATGCGGCCAGGAAGACCAGATGCATCAGGACAGGAGTCCAGGTGGAGGAAACGAACGGCGCAAACAGGCCGCTGACCTGCTCCGGCGCCGTTTTCACGAAAGTCAGCCCGCAGGACTGGACGAAGTATTCGACCGACCAGCCGCCGATCACGCTGTAGTAGCTGGCGATCAGCGTCGGGATCAGGATGGTCAGGTAGCCGGCAGCCCGCCAGAAAGGGTGGTGGCGCGACAGGCGCGCGAAAGCGTCGCGGGCGTTGGTGTGGCTGCGCCGCCCGATCATGACTTCCGCAAGGAAGACCGGGAGCGAAATGAAGATTGTGGCCAGGATGTAGATGAAGACGAACGCGGCACCGCCGTGCTCCCCCACCATGTAGGGGAAGCGCCAGATATTGCCCAGCCCGATGGCGGAACCCGCCATCGCCAGGATCACGGCCAGGCGGCCGCCGAATTTTTCTCTTTTGCCTGCCATCTTCTACTAACTTACCAGATTCCGGGTCAGGCCCGGAATGACTACCGCTTCAGGTAGGTGACGAATTCGTACTCGAGGCCGGACTCGGCGTCCTTCAACAGGCCCGAACGCGCCTCCACGGTCCAAATATCGGTATTAATTTCCGGAAAATGCGCATCCGCATCCGGAATTGTCGTCCGTATGTGCGTGACAAACAGGCGGTCCATCGTGTCGATGGCGGCCTGGTAGACCGACGCACCTCCGATCACGAACACCCGCGGCACGTCGCCCGCAGCCGCGTATGCCGCCTCCATTGAGTCCACGCACACCGTGCCGGGAATGGGCTCCGGGCGGCGCGTGAGCACGATGTTGGTGCGGCCGGGCAGCGGGCGCCCGATGGATTCGAAGGTGGTCCGCCCCATGATCACGGGGCAGCCCATCGTGACCCGCTTGAAGTACTGCAGGTCCCCCTTCAGGTGCCAGGGCATCGTCCCGCCCCGGCCGATGGCGCGGTCGTCGGCCATCGCCACGATCATGCATTTCTCCATCATACCGCCACAGGAGCCTTGATTGCCGGCCAGGGGTCGTAGCCCTCCAGGGTGAAGTCCTCGTAGGTGAAGTCGAAGATGTCCTTCACGTCCGGGTTGAGTTTCATCACCGGCAGCGCACGCGGCTCGCGGGAGAGCTGCTCGCGCACCTGGTCGAAGTGGTTGAGGTAGATGTGCGTGTCGCCCGTGGTGTGAACGAAATCTCCCGGCTGCAAGCCGCAGACCTGGGCGATCATCATCGTCAGCAGGGCGTAGGAAGCGATGTTGAAGGGCACGCCGAGGAAGGTGTCGGCGCTGCGCTGGTAGAGCTGGCAGGAGAGCTTGCCGTCCGCCACGTAAAACTGGAACAGGCAGTGGCAGGGCGGCAGGGCCATCTTGTCCACCTCGGCGGGATTCCAGGCGGACACGAGCATCCTCCGGGAATCCGGATTCCGTTTGATGGTGTCGATCACCTGCGAGAGCTGGTCGATGGCGCGCCCGTCGGGGGCGGGCCAGCTGCGCCACTGGTGCCCGTAGACCGGGCCCAGGTCGCCGTTCTCGTCGGCCCACTCGTCCCAGATGGACACGCCGTGGTCCTTGAGGTATTTGATGTTCGTGTCGCCGGCGATGAACCAGAGCAGCTCGTAGATGATGGACTTGAGGTGGACCTTCTTGGTGGTCAGCAGGGGGAAGCCCTGCGAGAGGTCGAAACGCATCTGGTGGCCGAAGATGCTCTTCGTGCCCACCCCGGTGCGATCGTGCTTCTCCACGCCGTGGTCCATGATTTCCTGCAGGAGGTCAAGATACTGCTTCATTATTTCTTGACTCCGAATGCAAAGATGATGGCCTCGTGGTAAACCTTGCCGGGCTGCAGGACCGTGCTCGGGTAGGCCGGCTGGTTGGGGCTGTCCGGGAAGTGCTGGGCCTCCAGGGCCACACCCTCGTAGTCATGGTAGATGCGGCCGCGCTTGCCCACGGGGCAGCCACCGAGCCAGTTGCCCGTATAAACCTGGATACCCGGCTGGGTCGTGAAGACCTTCAGCGTGCGGCCGCTGCGGTTGGACCACAGTTCGGCAGCCTCCTGGAGCTGGCCCTTGCGGTAGCCGTCAATCACGAAGCAGGCGTCGTAGCCTTTGCCGTAGTTCAGGGCCGGGAAAACCTTCTTGATGTCGCGGCCGAGGGTCTTGCCGTTGAGGAAGTCCATCGGGGTGCCCGCCACCGCCTCCGGCTCACCCAGCGGGATGAGGCCCGGATCGGTCGGAAGGTACTCGGAGCAGTTCAGTTTCAGGAACTGGCGCAGGATGGAACCGCCGCAGTTGAGGTTGAAGTAGGCGTGGTTCGTCAGGTTGATGACCGTCTTCTTGTCGGACCGGGCGCTGAAGGTGAGGCGGAGCTCGTTCTCATCGCTCCACTCATAGCGCGCCACGACAACCACCTGGCCGGGATAGCCCATCTCGCCGTCGGCGGAGACATACTTGAACTCCACGCCGCCCTTGCGCTTGCGGGAGTCCCAGACCTGCTCGGAGAAGCCGCCGGGACCGCCGTGCAGGTGGTTGGGACCGTTGTTGATCGGGAGCGTATAGGTCTTGCCGTCGAGGGTGAACTTGCCTTTGGCGATGCGGTTGGAGAAGCGGCCCGGGCACTTGCCCAGGTACGGACCGTCGTTGAAGTACTGCTCGGGCTTGCCGTAGCCGAGGGCGACGTCGCCGAGCTTGCCGTTCTTGTCGGGGACATTGACGCTCACGATCGCGGCGCCCACGCTGCCGAGCACCACGGAGGCGCCGCTGGCATTGGTGAGGGTGTACTTGTAGATGGCCTTGCCATCAGGGGTCCTGCCCCAAAGTTTTCTGTTGATAGCCATGATGTTATTGATTTTGTGAATTTTGCAGCCAGGAGACGACCCGCTCCACGGGGGCGTCTTTCATCAGGATGCGCTGCCCCTCGCCGAGGAGGTACAGCGACGGAATCGCCCGGACGTTGTAAATCCGGTCGGAGCGCACCAGGCCGTCGGGTTCGTAGCCGCAGTACCAGTTGCGCGGGTAGTTGGGTTCGTAGGCGCGCCAGGCGTCGAGGTCCTCGTCGATGTACACGTTGACCACGGCAAATTCCCCGCGGGAGATCCGCCCGTCAATGCCGGGAATGGCAGTCACGCGCTCGATGATGTCCCGACAGGCGTAGCAGCCGGGGTTGCTGAAGAAAAGCAGGGTCGTGCGCGCGCTCACATCACGCAGGTGGTGCGTACGGCCGCGGGCGTCCGTGAACCGGAAGTCCGGCGCCACGCTGCCCACGGGTGCAAGGGCGCACATCTGCGCCTCATAGACATAGCCCGGACGGGCCGCATCGCGTGTATAGGGAGACGAAGCAAGTCCCTCGACGTAAGGAAGATAGAGATCTTCGTTGCGCACGGGGGAGTTGGGATCGTAGAGGTAATGGGAGACGATTTCCTCCATCAGCAGGTAGAAGTGCGAGGCCGTGTCGGCCGCCTGGCGCTGCTCGACCTGCTCGAAGAAATGGCGCATCTTGCGCTGCGCCTCCGGCAGCGGAAGTTTCTCGAGTTCCTGCGTGAAAAGCGCCACCTGGCCCTCCACATCGGAATGCCGCACTCCCAGCACGGCACCCGTGTCGCAGGGGCCCTCGCCGGCCAGGAAAGCGTCCCAGAAGTGGTCCAGAACCCATTCGCGCCGCTCCTGGGGATCGGAGTACACCGCCGGGACTTCGGGATACGGGAACGGGCGCAACTGCGGCTCGGCAGCCTCCTGCGGCCGTCCGCCGCCCCGGCAGCCCGCCAGCAGCGCAGCCGCCAGCAGCAGCGATATGAATCCAGACCTTTTCATTGCCAAGCCATAAAGTTAGCGAAAAAAAGTTAAATTTGCAGATAATGAGACGTCTGCAAACGATACTGACCGTTTGGCTGCTCCTGTTCGGGGCGGCCAAACCCGTATCTGCCCAGTTCCACACGATGGGAGCGGACCCGGGCGGACTCCGCTGGGACCAGATCGAGACCCCGACCTACCGCGTGATTTACCCCCGCGGGCTCGACTCGCTGGGGCGCGCCTACGCGCAGACGCTGGAGCGGGCCGCCACGCCCGTGGGCGGCAGCATCGGTATCCGCCCGAATGCGGCCTACGGCAACAAAATGCCCGTCATCCTGCACGCCTGGACCGCCTACTCCAATGGTCAGGTGACCTGGACCCCGCGGCGCATGGAGCTGCTGACGGTCCCGGACGCCTTCCCGGACGAGACGACGCCTTGGATGCGGCAATTGGGCATTCATGAGTCGCGTCATGTGGCGCAGATGCAGGCGGGCGCCATGAAACCCTTCCGCTGGCTGAACGTCCTGGGCGGGCAGCTCATTCCCGGAGGCATCGCG
>CADAND010000011.1 GCA_902789245.1 uncultured Bacteroidia bacterium | reverse complement strand
TGTTGTCCAGATATTATGCCTATCTCCCAACTGATGGAGGCACGGAACAAACAAAAAAAGTAGCCCCTCCTTGAGCTACTTTTCCCTCCGACAATACCCCGGACAATACCCTTTGGGCTCTTTCTTTGGCCGAGGTAGGAAGGACGGTTTTGAATATCTCTGGCTCCATACATAGTCAGGGATTTCAGTTGGCGGTGGTGGGTATTCTGGCATCATGACTCCAAAGGTAAGAAGAGCATGTGCCAGGGTATTGCTCATGTATTGGAAGATTTCGCCCTCGCCATCTGTAATTCCTCCTCTTCTATCTGTATTCTGGCAAGGTGGTATAAGAAATCACGCAGCTCACAGGATAGGCTCGTCAGTCATATCCTCTATCCCCTCATAGCTATTTTCCTTCAAGATCCGGCGGCATTCTTTAACTGTTATCATATCATCAGCCGTATTAATCCTTCACCGCACAAGCCCGGATATACTACCATCTTCGCCTAATATATACTACTGATTTTTCTTTATCGTCCAGGTGCAGGATTGCATGCCGTTTCCCTCGTCCTTCTTTCCGGAGGATGTCAAGGTGTATCCTTCCGCGGCGGAGAACTTCCTATTGTAATCTGCTTCGTTAATATAATCCCTTATGAACGTGATGCTGCCATCGCCCGACAGTGTGATGTGTCCCCCAGCAAATGATCCTCCGTGGTATAAAGTAAACGTAGAGCCACCCCTCAGCGTCAGGTTGCATTCATTCATAAACCTGAACTCATCATTATCTCTAAGGAGATTACACGTAAAATCGTTGAGTGTAATCGCTCTTGCCCGCACCTCGAAAGAATAACCGACGGATTTCGAGCTTATTGTGGTTCCGTCAACCGTAATGGTGTATTTGTCTCCCTTAGCACTTAGATGCGGCACTATATGGGGTGCGCTTACATCACTGCCCCCGTTGATGCCTTCTTCTTCGCCACCGTCCTTTTGACATGACACGATAAACACTCCAGCTAAGGTTAATAGCAAGGCGAACAGGAATCTAATGGTCTTTTTCATGATAGTGCGAAGATAGTGAAAAATGCCTGATTAATCCATACAATCGACCGTTTTCCTTATTTGAAAAGCATAAGATTATGAGCGAATTACAACTTGAGACAAATGACCTCCGTTATATTGGAGGTTCTGCTTACCAAGAAGATGGTAATTGTGTATTTGTGTTTTATGAGGAAGACTGTACGTATGGAGTCGAACGTATCATCCTGCGTAATCTATTAAAACTATTCGGGGAGGATTATGTGATTCTTTCTGAGGAGGAGTATGCAGATGAGCGAGAGAAACTTTCCATGCACGTCTTTACAAACTTACCTTGGGATATGTATAAGAGTATTTGGGAAAAAGACCATGAGTAGAGCAGACGATTTTTTGAGACGACTTCACGAACAGACGAGTGGAGGAGATGAAGCAAGAAGAAGGAAAGACCGGGCTATCATGAGGGTCTTAGGCAGTTGGATCGAGCGACGTACACCAGAATACCTCAAAGCCACAGAGGATGGTATGTCTGACGCGGAGTATCTGGGGGCGAAGGCGAAGAAGGCCTGTGTGGATCAGAGCACGGCAAGGGAGATGGCGGAGAAGATCCTGGGCAAATGGTATGATCCGGGAAGTGTTTCGGAGGAGATGATGCCCGAGTTCAATGCCGCCTATCATGATGCCGAGGAGGAAGAATGGTGGAGGGATAAGTACTTTGGGAATATTGGTTGAGTTGACATGCAGGCTCCGATGATGGGGCCTGTTTTTTCTTGCGGCGTTGTGAGGGGCAAAAACAGGAACAATGCCCATTATTTTCCTAATTATTGGATGAAAAGGCTAATAATCAAGCAACTAGAAAAGAAAATAGGAAACCCAGAATTGATGGTAGGGACTGATGTACTAAAAATCCCGCTGAGTTTGGTCGATTTCATTAATAAACACCATTATCTGTCTACTAAAGGGAAAAAAGTAGTACATAAATGGTGTTAGAGCGTAGCGAGATGGAATATGAGCGGGAGCGAATATTTCATCAGTCAAACACATTACCACTATGCCCATCGCTAACGCTCGGCCATAGCGGACTCGTAGACGAGTGTGGAGTTGGCCTTAGTTCACCATTATTAAGGCCACATAACATATCATTCAAGGCCTTCATTCAGCCATTCAGTCCCTATCATCTGGGGTGTTCAATATCATTCAATCAACTATAATCATACAATAATGAGAAAACAAACTATCATTATTCCAGGTGCATCTCATCTGGATACATTTAGAGATTTAGTAGAATCTCAATTCCCGGCAGGCTGTTTCATACTGGACAAGAAGCTGACAGGCTGCGGGGCTACTACCATGTTCCTTCGTGATGGCTACTACACTATCCTTCTCTGTCCACGGATTTTGCTTATGGATTGCAAGGCTAACGATCCCGAGTTCTTCGGTCGAGTTCATGAATTCCGAAAAGCCGATGACAGGACAAGCAGTGTATTTGATCTACAGAATCAGATGATGGATTATATTCGAAAAACGGAGTTGGGTAATCCATTCAGCAACTTTGTTCCCAAAATCCTTGTATCTTATGACTCTTTCAAACACGTAGCGCAGCGGTTAACTCAGGAAGGCATATTCGACCGTTTTAGGATTGTGGTCGATGAGTTCCAGACGGTGATGACCGATGCCGCATACCGTGGACCAATCGAAATGGAGGTTATGGAGAACCTTAAACACTCCAACAACATCATCTTCTTGTCTGCCACCCCCTGCCTTGAAAAGTATCTTGACCAGATAACAGCATTCCAGAATATACCATTAGTTGAACTGAGTTGGCCACCGGAGGCATATCATACGGCAAATATCCAGACTCGCCCGTACTATAAGATGTCCATCAAAAAAACAGCTTCACGGATTATTCAGCGGTTTTTCGACGAGGGTTGCTTTGAGAGGAAGATGTATCAAGGACAGGAGTATGATGCCACTGAAGCCGTATTCTTCCTGAACGACGTGAAACAGGTCATAAATATCATCAAGGACAACGGTCTTACCCCCAAGAACACCAATGTCATTTGCGCACGGACAGAAGACAATTACTCCCGACTGGCTAAAATAGAAGATGATGCCGGTAATAGACTTGGATTCACTATTGGACGAGCGCCGAAGTATGGTCAGCAGCACAAGCCATTTACATTCGTCACGCGCTGCTCTTTTGAAGGGACCGATTTCTATTCGCCGTGTGCATATTCATACATCTTCAGTGACATCAATCTGAAACACCTTGGTCTTGATATCTGGATTGATGTTCCGCAGATTATGGGTAGACAGCGCCGGGAGGATAATCCATTCCGCTTTGATGCCACCTTCTTCTATAAAACCCTTGCCAGTTCTATCACCAAACCGGAGGCAGAGTTCCAGGCAGACATGAGTACGAAGATTGCTGTCACTAACGAATGGATAGACACCTACAACAAGAGTAGCAAACTCCTTCAGGATAATATGGCCGAGAAACTGCGTAAATCTCAGCTGATGGAAAACTGCGCCCATGACTTTGTTGCTGTGTCGGACGATAGGGTTGATGGAACCAGGACAATCGGCTTCAATGAGTTCGCCATGTACAATGAAATTAGGGCTTGGGACATGAGAAACAACCAGTACATTAACTCGTGCCAGGTAATGACTGTTATTGATGAAACCACATATACAGTGGTGGACAATCCCGTGGTTAAAGCTTTCCTGGATGCCTTTGGTGGACAGTTCGAAGTTCGCATGAAGTTGTATTGTGATACCATTGACGCACATCCTGAATGCAAAGACCTCCTGGACCTTCTGCCACAGATACCGATAGAGATAAAGCGGTATTATAATGAACTTGGTCCGGATAGAATTAGACGTTGTTCTTATATTGAAGCCCGGATACAGAGAGAACTTGATACACGGGATTACAAGGAGATGTTGAAGAATGCTACCACCTCAGCTTTTGTTCACGGGCAGTTCTATACGCTCAAGGAGATAAAGTCCACATTGGAGGCAATCTATAATTCTCTTGGCATGAATAAGACAGCAAAGGCATCCGATCTTACCAATATGGAATGGATGTATTGTAAACCGGCACAGCTCTCAATTGACGGACATAAGGAGAATGGATACCGAATTCTATAACTAAAACTACCCCCAGAGTCTACCCCTGAAACAGCCCACTCCCGTATTCCTTGACACAATTAGTTGTAGTTATTAATTCTGACAGAGCAACTCAATATCAACAGTTTACATTAAAAACCATCCTCTACGGCAATTAAAACCGTTTTTGGATGGTTTTCTTTTTCTGGTCCAATAACAAAGGGCCTTAATCTTCGTCTATAGGATCACCATAACCGCTCTCTGCAATCACGCCCTCTGTCTGTAATTCAAGGACCTCGGTTTTCGGTGCGGTGTATTTGTCTTTTGTTTCCATTACCATCTGTTCGTTTATTGGTCTGCAAAGTTATGAACTACATTGGTGAAAAGCAAAATGCGTTGTCCAAATGTATGTTTTAGCCCTTCAGCCCGGCTAATACCCTTGTATTTGGGACAGGACCGACCGAATATAGAAATAGGGTCGTAACCCCCTGTCCGTCGTCCATTTGTACTATGGATCTTAATAACTTGTTGTCTTCCCTATTCGGTTCCGGGAAGAATAAAATAGAGCATGAACCGATTGTTGAAACAGTTAACGAGAACTTGGACAGTGGCGTAGAGCCCATGAAAACAGTTCTCTCGCTTGATGATGAAATCATGGTCCTTGCGCGGCACTTTGGAGGCATAGCACAAGGAGCAAAACTAACGATTGACCTTCACGAATTATTGGGATTATGTGAACGTCGTAGGCATAAGGCGGATGCGTACTTAGGCCTTAAGAAAAAACTACGTGATGAGTACGGTGCAGAACTGATCATCACGTCAAGGACATCTAAAATTAAGGAGGAATAAAAATGCCATTTGAAAGAACAATTGGAGGAAAGCGTTGTAGGGTTTATAACGAAGGTTATTTCTGGGGTTGGTTCGCTGACACAGGCGATTTTGTCGCGCATTATGTAAAAGGTGGGCATTATAAAGGAAGTTATCGAATCCTGAAGCAGCACCTGGGGCCGTTCGTTATGGATGACTATGGAAACCGGATATTCATTGCCAGAGCCGTTATCACCTGTTTCTGCCCACCAAAACCAAATGACGGGAAGAGTTATATGATTGGCTTCAAGGACGGGAACCCAAATAACTGTGATTACAGAAACCTTCAATGGGTAGAGTATCATTACAAAAATACCACTGTCCCTAAGGTGCGGATTTATGCAGACGGGGAATTTGTTGAAGTATACTCGTCCGGCAAAATTAGAGTTAAGGGACAGGATCTGTCCGTCGTCGATTATCTGTATGACTCGGACATGGATTTGCATTGGGGTTTACCAGATCCATCGGTTAGGGTCAAGAAGAATAAAATACCCGTTGACGATTTGATGGACGCCGCCGGTTATGTACAAGGTGATGATGCAGACATAGAGGATCCAAAAATCCTTCACCGGGATATGGACTACAAGAACTTTGCATCAGACAACCTTGAGTGGGTAGCAGCTTCTGATCCACGCTACGCAGAGTATTGTAAGAAGCGTGAGGAAGATCGTCAAGCAAGAACAAAAGAATTAAATGTCGGGAAACACGTTCCTGATTACTGGAAATAGACACCTAATAATCAATAATATGATAGTAAGATTAAAGAAATTCACAGAAACAGCGACGACAGTTAGAGAAAAGACGATCGCTTGCAATGATAAGTCGTCGATGGACTTAGCTGCCGAATTCAATACCGAGGAAATTCGCCAGAAGATGAAGGGCTGGCAGCAAGAATTCGATGATGATCCAAGCATACGAAATTACCTACGGCTACTTATGGTTAATGCAGAGGTTGAGTTCGCTAATGGAAACCCCGTCAAGGCAATGGATGATCTTGCTGATGGACTGGATATGGATAATCTCAAAAAGAAGTATCCAGAACTTGTAGACAGGCCGCCTTTCCTTTTGCGGTATTTAAGGGCGGCAGAATTCCTCGTTGACTTATTTATCTGGAATGAGCGGATCGACGACGCCTTGAATTGGAGCAAGACCTGTTTGGAAATCGCCGAGAAGAATTATCCCGACACGAACGAACTTATCGAGGCTCAGATACAATATGCAGCCTGCCTCAGTGCTGCTGGTCGGAATGAAAACGCGAAGGTCATGTATGAAATCGCCAGGAAAGAGATTAATTGTTTGATGGCCAGACTGAAAGAACTTGAGGACGAGGCCGACGGCAATATAAAATGGATAGACGAGAATGATTGATATGAAATAGCAGCGCCTTAGCCTTTGATGGCTGAAGCGCTGCTTCTTTATTACGTTCTTGGAGACGTGATAGTTATCCTGTATACGATGACTTAGTTATTTGGCCAGGGTGTGTCTACGGCAACATATCGCGTCTCTCCATAGAAGGTTTCATCCTCAAATACTATGTAAGGCCGAACATAGCGGAAAGTAGTGGTCTGAACTCTGCCGGTTGATAAGGTCCCAACATAATGTAATGTGTTATCACCAGTCAACTCACACCCTAACTTCTCTGCGTTATTGTCAAGCGTTGGCTTAGATGTATAGGTGTCTGTTCCTGTAACGAAACCGGCTTCGACAATAGTCTTTCCTGCGGAGGAAAATTCAGCATAGAAATCACAATTAATCAGATTCTTATCTGCGTTCCTTTCGATTTTATATCGCTCATTAGAGATTGACGGGGAAACTGCTGTCGTGAAGGATTTAATAGCGCCATAAACAAACCCAGTACTGTTTTTTGCGTAGGCTTTGTAGTAATATGTTGCGCCTTCATTCAAGCCCGTTAAAGCATACGAAAACGCCCCTGTCTTGTTGTCTGTCCCTGCAACAAGGCGAATGGTCGGATTATCAGAAGTACCATAATAAAAGCCGTACTCGGAAATCGTCTCACTGCCTGGATCAACAGACCCATTTAAGGTAACGGTTGTTCGTTGAATGTCGGTGGCATCCGTTGTCGTTACTTCAGTGCCACCGGGCGTGCTATCCTTTTCTGTAGTTACGATAACCTGAGCACCATAGGCCGTGCCCTGAGCATTTGACGCATAAGCGCGAACGTAATACGTGGTGTTAGCAGATAGCCCAGTAATACTACTTGTGAATTCCGAAGTTGCGTCGGTGGAGCCGAGATCCGTCTTAGAATTATCAATGGTCGGATTCTCCATCGTTCCCCAGCAGTGCCCATATTTAAGTACAGTTGACCCGCCGGTTGCTTCGATTTTCCCCTTAATGTCAAAACTGTCTTTGCTCACGTTATCGGCTGCCGTGGCAGTGGAAACTGTTGGCGTCGTCAGGTTGACTTTCTTCATTACTAAGGTCAGCGTCGTGGAGCCGGTAGCCTGACCGGAATAAGAGAAGGTAACCAGTTGCCTATAATCACCAGCATCAATAGAACTTCTATCTATATTGACGTTAATTGACTCGGAGGCTCCTCCTTGAACGGTTCCTGTTGTTCGACTAAAGGATGCCCATGTCGGGATGCCCGAGACTTGGAAGGAGCAAGCTCCGTCGCTGTTATTCAGAATTCTAACTGTTTTAGAACTCTCAGAATCACCAAAGTCCAGAACATCCTCCGATAGGACGAAGGCGGCTTTAGCCTTTAATAGAACAGACACGGAAGACTCTCTGCTGGCAACAATAGACACGGTTGATGTCTCATCGTTATACCCGGCTTTGGAAAAGGATAAGGTGTATTGTCCGGGCTCCAGATCAGTAAAGCCGAATGCCCCATCCGCTCCTGTTGTTACAGATTTACCACCAGGAGACAGAGATACGCGACAATTGGAGATTAACTGACCATTGTCGAAGTCCTTCACCAAACCGGAAATCGACCCGGTTAAGTCAACAATATCCTTGGCGCAAGAAGTGAATAGCAGAACTGAGATGAATATAATGAAGCGGGAAAGGGTTCTCATAAATATTCTATCTAAATGTTAATTGTACACCGATGCCAACGCAGTATGGATCAACGTACGGTTGCATCGATAATTGAGTGCTTCCTTGTTTGACAACGACGCGCCGGGCGCCGTTTGCCGTCAAGGCATCAATCAAATTGTAAACATACAAAGCACCGGCTGCACCGATACAGATGTTTCGGGCCGTCGCCCAGGTATCCGCAAGGGAGTTATACTCAGATGCATACTTCGGCTGCTCGTTCATTTTCTTTATGTACGAAGCTCGCGTGCTTTCACAGAGTAAAACACCGCCACCAATAGCAATCTCTCCAACAAGAATAGCGATACCTTTCGCCATATCTCCCTTATACATTTGGCCGACACCGGGAATCACAGAAAGAAGCCCAGCCGCGCCATATCGGGAAGTTACCGTGATGTTATCTTCGTAGCTCCCTCCAGACGAATTCTTGTCGGTCACTGTGTATAACACCTCTATTTGGTATTTCCCGTTCTTCTGGACCCACCATTCATCAATCTCTCGACATACAATCGCAAGTCGATGGCCGTTTTCTGTAACATCCAGCGTAATTACTTGATTGTATGTTGTGTTGGTAGAGGTCTGCGTTTGACTGAACTTTTCTTGAATTTGCAAATTCGTGTTAATAGTCAAGCCTCGTTCGGTTTCCAGTTTTTGAGCCATTGCGACAAAAGCGGCTTGTCGAGCACTGGCCAACGAGGAGCCTTCCCCGGTCGCGGATACAAAGGTGTAATTACTGGTTCCGCTATTCGGTAAACTGCTGGTTACCCATTTTGGCTTTAAGCGCGTTGAACGCATTTGGCCAAATGATGGCTCGGCGGCTAGCCCAAATAGGCACACCACTGAAATGGAGAGTAAAAGAAACCGTTTCATGGCATTAACTATTTGTTATATTGCCCTTGAATCCTCTGGCTCTCAAGATTATACTGATTCTGCAAACCCTGAGACTGCAAGTCCCGCTGATTCTGCCGATCGAGATTGTTTTGCTCAATAGCGTTTTGACGCATTTGCTGCTGCTCTTCTAACGACACTCTATTGTTCTGGGCATCGAGGGCATCCCATGCGTGTTGCATGTCTTGTTCGAATTTCTTCTCGTTGGCACGAATTCTCTCGCTTTGCTGTTGCATTGCATTAAGAACCCCAGCGCGGTCGTATTTTACACAAACTTCATATTTGTAACGTTTTGTGTTCGAATTATAGAGTTTCCTGGAATCCAGAACCGTTGCGCCATTGACGATTGCTTTGACCGCAGTCATGACCTGGTTCCTTGTCGATTCATCAAGTGCATATTCAGAATTAACGCCGGTTTCTTGCATATACTGATCTAATCCAGCCCGAACATACACTTCCAGCTTTTCTTGCAATGCGGCTATAGCTTGAGCACGAGCAGCGTTAAGGGCCATTTGCTCGTTCCCGGATTCGGCAGAACCAAATGCTCGAATCTCATTTGTGCCAACAGCCATCGAGAGCTCTTCGATAGGCGATTTCTTTATCTCAACGAAGCCCGCTTCATCAGGACCTTGTTGGGGTTGATACTGGGGTTGATACTGGGGCTGAGGCTGATACTGGGGTTGATACCCTCCATAATTAGGATATTGGTTCTGTTGTTGAGCAGCCTGTTTCGATGTTCCACAGGAGACGACGAAGGCAATGATCGTCAAGAAAGAAATTACTCGTTTCATAATGATGTTATTAGTGGTTTATGCTCTTTTTACGGCCGTCAATCTCCCAGGTACGGCAATAAATAACAAAGGCGAGGAGACTCAGTAGCTCTTTGACATCTGACCCAAGCCCCCGCCAAGAGGCCAATCAAGAATGCCATTGAAGAAACATCATCTCTTCGCCCAATCGCTATGGAGAGGATCACTAGACATCGGATCCGCATAGACAACGGAAAACAAAGAGAGCATCTCACTTCAGGCCCCTTGATTTGGAATAATTGGCGGTTATTTTGGGTCAAGGCCAAAAATGCTAATGCACCTTTATCAGAGGATTTCTCCCCCTGACGAGTACAAATATAGTATTTTTTCGTTTTGATGCTCTCCAATCGATGATGTTTCTTCAGGAATAAGAGTTTGAACGACTTCTGATTAGGACAAAAAAGAAGGGCGCATCATCGCCCTTCTCTTCTTTTTAGTCGTCCACCAGTTTAATCTCCTCGAACAAATAGCTGATATCATCCGGCCGCTCATTTTGAATCTCGTCTAGTGCGGCCGTGATAGCTCCGTATGAGGGGTAGATGTCTTTGGTGAGGATATCGTTGTTCTTCAGAAACTCGATGACAGCCGGGAGCTCGGTGAAGTATTCCCAAATCCATAGGCTCCTCGCTTCATCGTTCCAGTCGAGCAGCCACTTCTCCGGGAAATAGCGTCCATCTTTATCGTTTGTAGTAAAGATACACATCCCTGGCTCTTCGGATTGATGATATATCTCAATGCCAGGAAACTTCGAGATGACCAGTTTCCGCACTTCCGCCAACTCTCCCCATGCACTTTCGACGGAGAGGTTGATCCTATCGGGGGAAACGATGTTGTAATCCGTTATCCAGCCCCTACAATAGACCTTCTCCCAATCAGCACCAAGCTTATGGACTATATTCCCACACCAGAGCTTGCCAAAATCGTTAGGCAATAAAGACTCCGGCAGAGATTCCAAATCTTGCAACAATTTGCCGAAGGCCATCACTTGCTTCTCTTCGCCGGTGATGACCACGTTACTATTATTCCAATTGGGCATAATAAATCAGCGTTTTTCACGGACTTCAAGAATTTCTTCGATGTCCCAATACTCGCTCTTGACATCGGCGATGGCGTCATCCTTAGAGTTAGCATTGGTCCAGACAGTGCAGCAATCATGATCGGTGCTGCTACGATAGGTGATATAATACGTTTTCATGCTCGATCAGATATTTGAAGTTGATCTGCCACCACTTCCCAAATCTGCCTCTCCTTGCCTTCCGCGTCGACGTAGTTCTGGTTTCTGACTCGGCCTATTACATGAGCGACCTTTCCTTTCTCCAGCTGATCGAGATTCTTTATTCGCTCAGATTCAAAGGCCGTAACGCTAAACCAGGTACAATCCACGACGCAACAGCCATCCTTTGCTTTGTAGGTGTGCTGGGTGAGGAGGGAGAAACGGGCAGCTTTCGTTTCGTTAATGGGCGTGATCTTGAAATTGCCGACCACACCGTTCAATTCAATCTTATTCAGGTATTCCATTTTGCTGATTATTAAGGTTATATCGTTTGATGAGGACACTGACGGACCAAGGAGTGAACTTGGCGCCTCTGCTGGTAACGAATCCCTCTGCATTAAGCGTCTCAGCCATATCCGTTAGTGTCATATTCTGTTTCACCAGGACTTTGAGCATGGCGGCGGCTCTCTTGTTGTTTGGATTTTCACGAGCCTTCCGCATGTTGGTTTTCCTGGAGTTGGAGATGGCCTTATCGAGATTACCGACAAGGTTCTCCGGCTTACCCAAAGACACCCCTCTGGCCTTCTTCGCTTCGAGGGATTGCTTGGTACGGGTAGAAATCAGTTGCGCTTCATACTCGGCGATACTGGCGATGATATGCAGAACCAGCTTATTGGCCTCAGGGAAATCGCAAAACTTAATTTCGACATCGGATTCCAGAAGTTTGCTAGTAAAGGCGACGTTCCTGGAAAGACGATCTAGCTTGGCGACGATCAGAGTGGAATTAGTTTTCCTACAGAGCGTCAAAGCTTCAGATAATTTAGGGCGGTCATTGTGGCGACCGCTCTCTGTTTCGACAAATTCAGCGATCGGGCTCTCGTCACGGAGGTAATTCTGTATGATCTCCCTCTGTGCCTCGATGCCTAGCCCGGACACTGCTTGTTTTTTGGTTGATTGTCGTAAATAGGCAACATAACTCATTTTTCAAGATTATTAAACGAACGATTAGTATTCGAGAAATAGGGCGTCATCATGTTAGACGCCCCGTTTTGAGAGAATCGAGCGGTTCAGGAAATGCCGTATTCCTGGTGAACCCGCTCTTGGTAGTTTTCGACTTTTTCGACAGCTTCATCTATGACGGAAACGAGTTCATCAAGGAATATATCTTCTCGAGTTTTGATGATTGCTCCAGTTCCGTCAATGAGGTGTAGAACGAATGTGTCAGAACCGGGATCGTAGAGGATTTTCACCTTCCCCTTGTGCTTAAAGCCTTGGACGGTGAAAGAGATGCCATAGTTCCCGGCTTCATCAGTGGACAGCCGGAGGGATTTGGTATCCAAGCCCCAGGACATGATGACGAATGGCTGCGTCCGGAAGATATCCAGGATGTAGCCAGCCATTTCTTTGTGGGTTTCTAGATCGATCATAGCCTATATGTATGGTAAGTAGGTGTCCTCAAGGACACCGGTTTCTACGATAGCTTTGGCGGTGTCGTGGGAGGCTTTGTTTCGGTCATCCACCCAATTCTCGTCGGACGCCACAGCTTTGATGATTTCGATGACCGTCCGGAAGAGCTCCTGTTGCAGAGTTCGGTGATAGGTCAGGACGGCCTTAGCGAACATGTCAGGTTGCCAGCCAAAGGAGTTCATTGCATGTTCGAGCTCCTTAGCGGCAACGTACTCGCGAGTTGTTTCTAATTGATGTTCCATGATTCAGTGTTTTTGTTAAACCAGCTACAGTATTCGTCGTAGCGTTTGAATTGTTTGATATAGCCAGAATAGTCTGGCTGCTGAAGACCGCCAAAGATCCATGCGTAGTCGTCGGGGTAGAGGACTATAACCGTGGCATCGGCAAGTTGAGGGTTGATGGGTCCGTTATAATCCCGGACGTCAATGGCTGCTAGCACTTCCTCAGAGTCTAAATCGAGGAGGAAGTCTGTCGGCCCGAAGGCGCTAGGTTGTGATTGGGATAAGATCTTATACATATCGGTTGGATTAAAAAAGAGGAGAGCATCGTGATGATACCCTCCTCTTCGGATGTAATCTTGGCGTTAAAGCCACGGATCAAGACAAGAGCCAGTCGTAATCGTGATTGGTTCCTTCAAGAGATTGCTGTATGCCTTGCATCAAGGTGGTGCAATTCGCATTCTTCTCCAAGAAGTTATGGAGGTACGAGTTGGTTTTCACCGCTTGATTAAAGCAGTTAAGCGTATTGAATAGATCCAGGGAATCCCGTCCGTTGATGCCGAAGTGGCTGTTGACGAAATTCCTGGTAGCACAATTGACCTGGGAGTCCCCTAATTCGATTTGGAAGGGGAGCTCCTTTTTGTCAGCCGTACTTAAGCAGTTATAGTATCTCAGCTTCCCAATAAGGTGGGTAAACTGATCAACTGTGATGTGGGTACGCCCAAGGCCCTCAATGGTCCTCAGGTTCTCCTCGGCATTGAATCGGGAAAAGAGCTCGTAAGCGGCGGCATATATCTCCGCCGGTCCGGTCGCTTCGATTCGGTTCTTCAGGCCGTCCTGGATGCTAATCATTAAGTTCGAACAGATCATCGCTCGATATGAAATATAGCACTGGAAGACCTCACTGCTTTTACGAGAATGAAAATTGATATCCTGTAGAGAGCGGCAGCCGCCGAAAGTCAAGGTGGCCGGTTCCCCAAGGATGTTAGTCTGTCTGGAAGTGATGGTGACGCAGAAGCAGATACGCTCCCAATACTTCGTCTTCTCCGATTCCAGCAGCTCGCTTGTTTTCTTGTAGATGGCACTTGGGACTCTGCCCTGGGTCAAGTGAGATGCCCGGAGTTCGACAGGTCCAAACGTGTCATGTGATAGTGCATCGTGAGCAGCCAACACAACCGCCTGTATGAAGTGGCTGTGAGGCACAACGATTTCTCCGTCAGCGTATGAAGGCAGGATGCTTTCTTCAGTAAGCTCCTTCCAACTGACGGCAGCTGAATTTGCTTCTACGAAGGGCGTCGGGGCCTCTTCAGCAGTAGCAACAGGAAGTGGTTCCATAGAGATGATGTTCGCCTCCGGAACCTCGATTCCACTCAGAGTAGGATTGCTACGTAGTCTCTGTGGAATCATTGCAAATTCGTGTTCCATTTATTCAGTTATTTTGGGTTTGATTTCTTTCTTCAGTCCTCTCAGCTTCTTGATGGATTTCAGGATTCCAAGAACGGCGTCAAGGACTATGATTAAGATTTCTTCGATACGGCCGGCATCCATTATTCATCTTCAGATGCCTCCGTTGTGGTTTCATTCGGGCTCCGGTTCACCTTCTCGGCAACCTTCTGCGCCCTCTTTTCTTTGATTCGCTGACAAATGTCCATAACAAAGTCAGTCAAGATGGCCAAGTCAACCAAGACAAAAAGGCCAGGATAAAGTTTGTTTACTAAACGCATAATGATAAAGATTTGATTAAAAGGTTAATATCCAATTATATACATAAATAAGGGCTTGAAGGGAAGAGAAAAGCCCCACCTCAAAGGCAGGGCTCAGGGGTTTATGGTACCAGGAATTGCCGCAAGATTTAGCAGCTAAGCACAGCGATCGTAGAAGTGGTACCAACGCATCCCAAGAATAAGGCTTTCGACCGGCTACAGCTCCCAGTCTCGTGCCGCCTCCTGGACCTTCTCCTTGTAGTAGAGGCTGAGGAAGTACAAACAGGAATCGACGGCTTGCTCAACATCTGGCAGGCGGTCAGGATCATCGGGAACAAGGAAGTCGGCGACATGGGAGATGTAGTCGTGCTGAATTGTGATTTTCATGGCATTTGAGAGTTAGTGGGTTCTGCCACAAAGATCGCTCGTCCGAGCCGAATTGGATGTCCGGGTTTTAATACAGAGTTCGGTTTTTCTGGACATCGTGTCAAAGCCTGGCAAATATATTTCATAGCTTGCGGTCCTAAAACGAGCACAAGATGACAACATATTATTACAGCGACCCGGATGAGGCACTGAAACGGGCAAAGGCGGCTGGGAAGAGACCTGGTTATTGGTGGTGTGGGATTACATTGCCTAGCGGAAAGAAGGGCTGGGCAATCTACAAAGGTGGGAAGGTGGTGGAGATGTATGCGGTAATGAACAGGGGTAAATAGTAAATCCCGTTATATACTAGCCTACGCCGCCGATCGTGAGGTACAAAATTCGGAGCATCACCACCCAGTCTCACGGCCTGAAATCCAGTGATTATTTCAGTGCATAACCACCCAAAAACGGTAAAAACCTTATTAAAATTGCGCGTGCGAGGCCAGCGGCCGCCCTACTTTTCGGAGCATTACCACCCAGGCGCAAGCGAAAAGGGCAAACCATCGGCGACATCGCCCAGCTGGAATTCGTCAGCGAATCCACCGTCAAGAAGGTCAAGAAAGCCCTGCTTGGCGCCTAGTCCCATAACTGTCCACGCTGTCCATTTTAAACAACCTATCCAACCCTTTGGACGTGGACCGGACACGGCAAACTTGCAATTATTTAAGTATATTTTATTTGTGGATACAAATAGTTTCAATAATAATCTTATCTTTGCTATACAACACAAAAACTAATAGAATTATGTCACAATTTATCACTGTTAATTGCCCTAAATGTGGCAAACCCGTTGCCGTTAATTGTCGATATAGTGGCGGACAATCCTCCGACCAAGCCAATTGCAGAAATTGCGGAAGATTGGTCTCTGTCCTCTATAGCAATGATTCTTTTGGCTTCCGCATAATAAGAACATGGTAGAATTTGGGGACGGGTCTTAGTATAATTGTATGAAATCAATGGATTTAATGAAGAATCGACAAGCATTCTTCCTTTCATTATTGGCGTTGCTTAGCTCTTGCTCTTCAGCGGATTACCCAGATTACTATTGGAGTAATGTAATCTGGCCGATTATTATCGGATCAGTGCTCCTGTATTTCTATCTGCGTTTTCTCTCGAGTTTTATTATTAGCAACTATGAATACTGGGGCGCATATTATTTTTATAAAGAAATGTGCCCGCCGAATTTTGATCCAGAAGACTTCGGTATTTCGATTGTCGGCGATCCTTCTTTTGTGGACAAATGCTATCGCCCATTTTATAAATTAGGGAGTAGGCTGAAACAAAAGAGCCCTCGTCTTCAAAAACAGTTCGTCCTTAGGCGCGCATATTTATATGTTATCGTCGCCGGGATTTTTTTTCTCATCCCAGCTATAACAATGAAAGCTGTTTGGATGTACGTGATTGGATCTTTGATAATATGGACATTGTTATGTGGCGTAATCATTGACAAACACCAAAAAGAGTATTTGGACAAATTAACGGAGCTTAATTATAGGATGATGACCGTAGGGGATTTTATTGCATATGTTTTGTTTACGCTCCCAGCAGCCATCGCCTTGGTATTTGTGGCGATGTATTACTACGCAAAAGCAGGTGCGGATAGTAATTCCGGTGCTAATTCTAGCGAGACGTCTGAGTAGTGCCCATTCCTGCGAAGTCTGCAGTATGGTCAGTTAGAACGGTTATGATTCATCATCATTTCAGTTATCCAAGGAGACTACCAATTCCTAAGGTTGCGCAGTCTCCTTTAAATGTGATTGAAAAGCATCAAACTAGCATCAAATCCACTCACATAATGTATGCCGGCGATATTGTATGCATTGCGAAATGATGAACATCACCATTTATTGACGGAGATCCTGCTTACGGACTAGTAGCTAATGGGGTTATATCGTATGGTGGATGGAGACAATACTAAAGGCAATAGTAATACTGGCTTCCATCTTTATTTGAGATGAAGTACCTATTTCCAGAGAAGAGTTTTAATCTATATGGTTTAGTAACAATACCTGTTACGTAAGCGTAAAAAGGATCCTTTCCGTCAATTGTATTAATCTCAATCTCGTGAACCCCTTGCAGCCGATTACGGTCCGTGGAAAGGATCCATTTCAAGGACCTAAAATTAAGGTCCGTGAAATGCTTGTATCCCTTATGATTTACTTCCCAAGCTTCTTCCGGTTTAATTGATACGCCGCCAAACTCACCTGAGTTCTTCATCATATAGTCAACGGACATACCGTCATCGGAACATTTAGAACCACAAAAACCAAAAGGAAACTCGATTTCTTTCAAGCGATCAAAAATAGGATGATACACCATGTCGTCGGCATTACCTGGTTTATAATTCAAACTATAATAACAATTCGAAAAGAAAGTAGGATTCTCAAAACAGTCTAGATTGTTTCCAGTCGTAATGGCAGAGGTATCTTCTACTGTGATAGCGCAAATAACACTTTCTCGCTTGGTAAAAGGGTTAATCCAATCGAGTGAGTAAATCTTTATCCCACCTCTGATTGCATCGTCGCAGGCATACTGGAGTTTCTCTGGGAATGCACCCGCAACTCTTCGATTGTCATTAAAAATAATAGCCCAGGATCCATCGTCTTTTAGCGTTACTTCATCGATAGTGACGCCATCATTTTGGCATTGTTTTTAACGCATTATACATATTGTCCGGAATACCACAACAAGCAAATCCGTTTCCACCATAAATAGCAACGGCTCCAATTCTCGACAAAGCTATCGATTTACATTGACCCCATTTTTTATTCTTTCTTTAAGAAAGGAGATATCTTCGGAAAAATAAACGCGTTGTTCCATTATGAATGCGGCTAAAGTTAATTTGATAAATAAAGGTTGTTGACTGTAATAATCTATGATACATTCAGATTATCTAGAAGGCAGACCATGAATTATATGAGCGTAGGACTAAGTCGCACTGGCATTCTTTAAGTACTCTGTAAGTAGAGACACAGCCGAATCAACATCATGAACAGAAATAATCTCATTGGGCGTGTGCATATATCTGCATGGGATGGAAAGGAGTCCGGTTCTAATTCCCGCACCAGCAATTTGGATCATTCTGGCATCCGTGGGGGTTGGGCCCGCAATGGCTTCTTTTTGGAAAGGAATACCGTTGGTCTTAGCGGTGTCCATTAAAGAAATGTTAATGCATTTGTTCATATTTGGCCCAAACGGAATGACAACGCCACCGCCGAGTGAGATGTCTCCATCTTTTATTGGCGACATTGTGGGATAATCTGTCGCATGAGTAACATCTATTGCTATGCCCTCATCGGGAAGAATTGCATTCGTTGCAACTTGAGCGCCTCGGGCACCGATTTCTTCCTGGACAGATGCCACCAAAAATACATCGACTCCCAATGATAATTGTTTTATGTTTTGTGCCACCCCTGCCAGAATTGCAATGCCGACTCGGTCATCCGTAGATTTTGAGATGATATAATCATTAGCTAGGATATTGGTATTCGATAATAATGTAACTACATCGCCAATATTAACAAGAGATTCCGCTTCTGCTTTGTCCTTAACCCCAATATCAATCCATAAATCTTCCGGCTGGAGAGATTTGTTTAGATTATCTTGCCCCATCAAGTGGATGGGTTTCTTGCCAATTACCCCAGTGACTGTGCCATTTTCCCCAAGTATGGAGACTTGACGGGAAGGAAGTAAATTGCAATCCAACCCCCCAATGCATTTGAAATAGAGAAAGCCCCTATCATCGATGTAATTGATCATCAGGCCAATTTCATCTGCATGTGCCATAAGCATTATTTTCCTATTACCGGTTCCTTTCTTTGATGCGATACAGTTCCCTAATGCGTCGATTCTGATCTCTGAAATATATGGGGTGATGAAATCAACAAACAACGAAATCACGTTTTCTTCAGATCCCGAAGGGCTATGCGCATTTAGAATGCGAATAAGGAAATCATTTAATGACTGAGTCATGGTATAATGTGGTTGGTCGAAAACAATATGATACAGTCAAAGATAATAATAAATGCAATTATAATCGCAATTGTATCAAGGTTATAACACAATTAACGATATGAATTCGTGAATAATGCCTATATTTGAGTGGAGTGTTTATGAACGGGCTCCTGCTAGATAACTAAATAATCAACTCTCACTCATTATGGATAAACGTTATTTCCGTCCCGAATGGACCTGTGGTAGATACGATAAAAAGTCGCATTCAGCACTATATTATAATCTGCTTGACGGAATGGCATACTCATTTGAAGATGAATCTGCTGATGTCATAGGTTGTGTACTTTCGTCAGGACGCAATAAAGAAGTGTCAATAGCGGTGGTCGCGACGAAAACTGGAATATGCAAATCAAGTTTAGACCCTTTTTTTGATGAACTGAGGTCGCTCGGTTTGTTGGTTGAGCAATTACCAACAGAAGAAGGTATCGCTCGGTATCGTAAACAAATTGCTCTTTGGAGGAAACAGAATGGCGGCATAGGGGAGAGGACGATTGAAGATAAACTCCCATTCGATACTTCAACCGCTGAGTTGGATTATTCAAAGAGGGTTGGGGGCATCACAACCATGATGTTCGAATTAACTTATCGCTGTTCGGCGAAATGTATACATTGCTATAATCCTGGGGCCGTGAGAAATGATGAAGAAACAAGTCATCGGGCAGAGTTTGATCAAATGACATTGCAAAACTATAAGAGGGTCATAGATGAACTATACGAGGAGGGTCTTGCTAGAGTATGCTTGACAGGAGGCGATCCTTTTTCAAATAAAGACATTTGGGGAATAATAGAATATCTCTACAAAAAAGAAATTGCAACAACGATTTATACAAATGGCATAGGGATACTTAACGATATTGAGAAATTGTCGAAATACTATCCACGCGTTGTCGGCATTTCTATTTACAGTGGAAACGCTGAAGAGCACGATGCCATTACGCGTATCCCTGGATCTTGGGCAAAATCCATAGCTGTAGTAGAAGCACTAGCGGATCTTGCTGTCCCCATTAATCTTAAATGCTGCGTTATGCGCCCTAACCTAAAGCATTACTATGAAGTTGCTGAATTGGCTAAGAAATACGGCGCAATACCACAATTCGAGGTGTCTGTGACAGATTCTGTGGAGGGGGATTTGTGTGTAAGTAAATATCTTCGTTTGTCTCCAGAGCAAATGGAGGTTGTTCTCAGGGATGAGAATATCCCTCTATATGTTGGAAAAGAGGCGCCTAATTATGGCGGGCAGAAGAGATCCTTAGATGCCGGACCTTGCGGAGCTGGGGAAAGTACTTTCTGCTTAACTCCATATGGGGATGTTATCCCTTGTTGTTCTTTTCATTTAGTTTTTGGGAATGTGTTGGAGGATTCTATTAACGAGATCTTGAACAAATCAGAAGAACTGCACAAATGGAGGAACTACAAACTATCCGAAAGCGAGGAATGCGGAAGGTATGATTACTGTGATTATTGTAGTCTATGCCCTGGAACGAATTATTCCTTACGTGGCGATTATAAAAAGGCCTCGGAGAATAATTGCTGGCTTGCAAAGGTGCGATTCAATCTGGCGAAGAAAATGATGGCGGGATATGATCCATTAGAGGGGGGATCTCTGGCTGCGCGTTTGGCAAAGGAACCGGAAATGGAAATGCCTCATTTACACAAAGTAATATGTACGCAATGATTATTTAATAGTTTTTTATATCTTTGTATTTGTCTTCCGTGGACAAGACCACTCAGTATAACACTTTAAGGGTACAATTATGAAAGTAGAATTAAAGATTTCAAAAAAGTCATCCGTTCTTGTCATGTTTGGATGTACGCAGAATCCTGGATCAAGCAACTGCGGGCCGGTTTATCGCTGCTAGGCCTTGTTTACTGAAGAAACAGAACGGGTTTTATTCCATCGTTGAGACTGCGGCTGCCATTTGGCAACCGCAATCTTTTTGGCCCTTAGGCTCCATTTGCCTCATACCACTGGCTCTTGAATCAAGTATTTCCCCTCCCGCCCAGCCAAACCTCGCGGCGGGAGATGCCTCAGAACACAATCCCAAGACCATGCAATCAGGTCTATTTAATACCTCGTTTACACTTTCACACCACATTTTAGAACCTCGTAACACAGTTTTCACCATGAATAATGTTGATGAATCATTGTTGCGGAGTACTATTTTGAGGTTGTTTTCATGTTTCGTTGTGTTAAAATGACTGAAATCACTATATTTGCATAACACTAATCACATAACACTTATGAAAAAGTTTATCTATTTAGCCATCATTTTACTTGGGGTTGGCATCCTGTTCTCTTGTACAAAAGAAAGTGGTAGTCAAGATGGCCTCGTTGGCTCATGGAAAATTGTGAGCACCGACGCGGGGGCCTATGATGTAGGTGATGTGTGGAAGTTTGATAAGAACGGGACAATAAGTATAAATGGTCAAGTCAAGGGGCAATACAGTTATGACAAAGATTCGCAAACGATTCATTTCACGACAACTGAGGGACAGACGAACGACGCGTGGGTTGTAACGCTCTCATCATCTACATTAAAAATCAAAATGTACTATCATATTACTCAATTCTACATAGAGTTCAATAGAGTAGTTGAATAATAACCGAGAAGACCTCAATGTATATGAAAAAAATACTTTACATAGTCTTTATCCTGTTAGGGATAGGAATCATGTCATCCTGTACCAAAGAAGGAGGTAACCAAAACAGCATTGTCGGCTCATGGAAAATTGTGAGCACCGAATATGATGGTGATACGTTTACTTTTGGGACGGTATGGACATTTGAAAAAGGCGGCGGCCTTCTTATTGATGGGTATCCATATACACAATGGAGGTACGACGAGAAGGAAAAGATTTACAAAGTTGGAGCAAGTGGCTATTTTGAAGTTTTGACTATCTCTTCCACGAAACTACGCATTATTTTTGAAGGTAGACTAAATGTAGAGTTTGATAAAGTCAGATAACAAAATGATGTTAATTGAAGGCTCCCCTCCTCGGGAGCCTATTTTTGTCAAAGGTTGTCAAGGTGTCTTCCTACCTTGCAGGCCATGACAACGTATTACTACAAAAATCCGGAAGAAGCACTCAAGAAGGCAAAGGCTGCAGGAAAACAACCTGGCTATTGGTATGGCGGCATCACCCTGCCTAGCGGGAAGAGGGGCTGGGCAATTTATAAAGGCGGGAAGGTGGTTGAACAGTATGCGGTGATGAAAAAAAAGAGCCCCGCAGCTGCTCTCCATAGCAAGCTATAATGCGCGGGCCCCCTTTTTCAAACAGAGATATCACACAGCTAGGATTCCATCATAAGTGGAGCGCTGTATGGATATCCGCTTCGACATCATTTTATTTTTCTATAGGAATGTGTCGTGGCGTTTTCTGATTGATGTTTATGTCTATTTATAAGGAATTCGAAGCGTCTTGACAGTATATTTTTTTGAGGTTGTTATTGTCGGCGGGAAACCCTATCTTTGCCGTTGGTCGCAGAATGTTGAATTTATTTGCGACCAGTAGTTCTTTGGCACATATATGGTCGCACTTTTTCGGCGGTTAATCTCGGCGGAAAGATATCGTGCAGACACCCTCAGCTTGGATATAGCGTCGTAAGGGAATCCGTTAGTTTTCGTGGGATCGTGACCCACTCCCGCTACCACACCGATACCGAGTAATCCATCATATATACCCCGGCGCTTTGCATAGCGGCGGTTTTTTTGTGCCCGTATCAAGGGTTTTTTATTTGAGGTGTCGGTCCAGCTTGGCCATCAGTTCGATGTCGGCCGGGCTGAGCGGGTGACAGTCGAGCAAGTTATCTTCGTCTTCATAGTTTTCCAGCTTGAGGTGATCGTTCACGATGCCCCAGTAATACAGGGTCGAGACGGAATAATCCTTCGGCTCGTGGATCTCGAGCACATGGTATTCACCATCGTACTCGTTGTACAGCATGGTGCTGCTCTTGCGGGTGCAGTCGCTTTCGCTGTAGACCGTGTATGTTACGTGCTCCAGCCTGCCGTTTTCGTCAAAATTCAGCATGCCGTGCAGGGTCAGGTCACCGAACGTGTTGGTATAAAACCACCTGCCGATGTAGTCGTCACTTGAGATGAATTGGTCATAAGTCTTCGCCTTCTCCAGTTCGACTTCGGTAGGGCGGTGAAGGACGGCGACGTTGCCCGGATTCATCTCGGAAAGGGAGAGTTCGCTGCCGTTGAACTGATAGCGGAAAGTCTGCACATCCTCGCCGTCGTCGAAGGTGACGGTGCCGGCGCTGTTATCTACGGTATAGATGGAGTGGCGGAAAACGCGCTCGCTGTAGTGAGCGGGTTCGTCGGGGAAGATCGTATAAACGCGCTGCGTGAAAACACCGTCTTCTCCAAAGGAAAAGAGCGCGTAGGAGATTTTTTTGTCGCCGTAAGATTCGCTCTCCTGGCTCAGGAACCAGTTGCCAAGCAGTAATTCGGAATTACCTCCGCCCTTCTCGCAGGAGGTCAAAGCGATGCCACAGGTAAGGATGGTGGCCAGCACCCAGAACAGGTTTTTTTTCATCTTGATGGTGTTATTTCGTAGTGGTATTGCCTGCAAAGATTAAAAAATCCGGGTAGAATTCCAAATCCTTACGTACTAATTGTAGGATTTTGACAAACAATTGCACCCATTTTACGCAAGTTCGGCGGGCGAGACGTATGTTTGCACCAGAATAAAAGAAAGAGGTAGCATTATGTTGACTATATTCATATTGGGGCTGTTTTGTGTGGTCGGTCGGCGATTATGTACGGCCGGTGCCACAGAAAAGAAAAAAGATAACTAACTTTGGTGTCGTAAAAGTAATCATATGAAGAGCAAGAAAGGAATTGTCGTCATCGTCGCGGTTGCCTTGGTGTGCACCGCGGGACTCATCCTTTCCCAGCTGGTGGACTGGCCGGTCAGCGCTAACAACGCGGGCGGCGACATTGCCAAGTCTTCCCGCTTTTCCCGCAAGACTGCGGCGGAGAGCCTCACCAACATGGAGGAGCTGATTGCGAACGACGAGGGCTACAAGAATGGCATTACGGTGGCCTACGTGGTCATGCAGACACGCGCCGCCCAGTTCGCCGCGCTGGTGGATATGTCCAATGAGGCGGCCGGCGACATCCCCGCGTTCGCCGATGTTCTTAAAGATATGAACGCCGTGCGCGGGATGGCGGAGAATGTCAACGCCCAGCTCGCGGAGGCTGGCGCAGATCTGAATGCCGTCCTGGGCGGAGAATCCCGCCCCGAATTGACCCAGAATACCATCAACGCCTCGCTGGCGTACACGAATCTGCAGAAGCAGAATAAGCTGGCCGACCGCTTCATCGAGACGGCCGACCAATACCTGAAAGAGGCAGAGGGCGACGACCGGCTGAAACTCGTCCGCGATCAGTGGGAGGAATACCAGCTGGTGACCGCTGCCCTGGCGGGCGACGAGGAGGCGGCGGAAAAGCTGGCCGAACTGAGCAATGTTATAGGTAATGAGGATCAGCTTTCCCTTATCAAGCTTCTCTCAGGGCGTGGCGCGTTCCCCCTTGTGATAGAACAATACAACGCATTCATGCAAGGCCACACGGTAACAGATCCGGAAGTGTCGCTGGACTTCAGTCATGGTCTTCCTCACCAGGTTGGTGTGATGATCGATCAGACGTGCAGGGGTGTTTTCTCAGAGAACGACTTCTGGTGGTTTAGGTAATATTCATCCGACGCGTTGCAAAGCGTCGGTTTTTTTTTATCTTTGTACCTGACTAGAAAGGGGTGTAAGCCCCATTTTGTACGGTTTTGTTAGATTTTGACAAACAATTGTAGCCTTTTTACGCGACTTTTCATTGGCTGGCTTACCTTTGCAGTAGAAATTTTAACAAAACAAAAATCATAAAGTCATGAAAAGCAAGAAAGGTATTCTCATTCTGTCCACGGTCGTTCTCGCCTGCGCAGTCGGTTTCATCGTTTCTCCCCTGGTCGACTGGCCGGTTGACATAGACAACGCCAGCGGCGACATTGCCAAGTCTTCCCGTTTCGCCCGCAAGACTGCTGCGGAGAGCCTTACCAATATGGAAGAGCTGATCGCGAATGACGAGGACTTCAAGAACAACATGTCCGCTATCTATGTGGTCATGCAGACGCGCGCCCTTCAGTTCGCGTCGCTGGTCGACATGTCCAACGAGGTGGCCGGCAACATCCCCGCGTACGCAAGCGTTCTTAAAGATATGAACGCTGCGCGCGAGATGGTGAACAATGTCAACGACCAGGTCGCAGCGGCCGGCGCCGACTTGAACGCCGTCCTGGCCGGCGAGTCCCGTCCCGACCTGACCCAGAACACCATCAACGCTTCGCTGGCTTACACCACCCTGCAGAAGCAGAACAAGCTTGCGACCCGTTTCATTGAGACGACCGACAAGTATCTGGAGACGTCCGAAGCCGACGACCAGCTGAAGCTCGTCCGCGACCAGTGGGTGAACTACCAGCAGGTGACCGCTGCCCTGGATGGCGACGAGAAGGCGGCTGAGGAACTGGCCAAAAAGGGCAATCTGCTCACCGGTGAGCAGGCCCTGGCTGCCATCGCCGATTTCGAACTTGGGGATCAGCTTGTCGTGGATGCCGGCGCAAATCTGTCCCACGGGTTGCAGATCGAGAATGCGGTGGCCGATTTTATCACCGTCAATAGCGGGTATGTTTTGAGTATGCTGCAGATGGAGCTGGCCCAGCACCAGGATGTTATGGCCCAGCACCAGGATGTTATGGCCCAGCACCAGGATGTTATGAACCAGCGCCAGGATGTTATGAATCAGCATCAGGATGTTATGAACCAGCGCCAGGATGTTATGAACCAGCATCTGGATGTTTTGAGTCAGCATCTCGAGGTTATGAACCAGCACCTGGATGTTATGAATCAGCATCAGGATGTTATGAATCAGCATCTGGAAGAAGGCCTGAATCAAATCATGGAGCTTGGTAGTATCGCCGACGTGATGCAGGCCTACAGCGATGTCATAGCTCAGCGCCAGGAAATTATTGGCCAACACATTGCTGATATCGGTCTGGGTCATAAACCCCAGATGGAAATTGCTCAGTAAAAACTCATTGATACATGCGTGTCCGTATAGTTTTCTTACTATCGCTGCTGCTGCTCCCGGGTTTTGCCTGGGGGCAGTCGCAGGTTTATTATCAGTACAAAACGGATGAAGCCACCCTGGTGTTCTTCGACAAGAACCTCTCGCGCTACATCCCCCATATGGTGCGCATGTACCAGAACGGCAAGGCGCTGCACGAGCAGATCTGGACCAGCGATTCCGTCTACCAGCCTGAGGCGCCTCTGCTGTTGCTCACAGACTGGGAGGACGACGGTAACGGCGGTGCGACGCCGTTGCCGCGTTCTTTGATTCAGATCGGCATGGCTCCGCTGAACATGTCGTACTACGTCAACCCGTCGGCCGAGCGGTACCGGCAGCTTTTCTGCCACGAGTACACGCACATCGTGATGACGGACAAGTACAACAAGCGCGACCTGGGCTGGCGCAAATTCTTCGGCACCAAGGTGAGCGTGGACAACACGCAGCCCATCTCCGCCCTTTGGAGTTACCTCAGCGTGCCCCGTTGGTATGCCCCCCGCTGGTATCAGGAGGGCATTGCCTGTTTCATGGAGACCTGGCTGGGCGGCGGTGTCGGCCGCTCCCTGGGCGGCTACGACGAGATGTACTTCCGCAGCATCATCAACGGCGGGGAGACCCTCTTCTCGGTCGTCGGCCTGGAGACGGAAGGCTCCACGATGGACTTCCAGGTGGGCGCGAACGCCTACCTCTACGGCACCCGCTTCGTCAACTACCTGACCAAGGAATACGGCTACGACAAGCTGATCAGTTTTTACAACCGCACGGCTGACAGCCGGACTTTCTTCGGCAATCAGTTCAAGCAGGTGTACGGACAGTCGCTCCGCAAAGTCTGGAATGACTGGAAGGTGGACGAGAAGCAGCACCAGGATGCGAACCTGGCTGCCGTCCGGGAGTACCCGGTCACGGAAACCACCCCGCTCACTGCGGAGCCGATGGGCTCCGTGTCCCCCCTGATATACAATCCGGCCACGGGCAAGGCCTACGCCGCGGTCAATGCGCCGGGCGACTTCGCGCACCTGACGGAGTTCGACGTCAGCACCGGACGCCAGCGCCGGCTCGGCGACATCTACGGCATCCAGCTCTACAATCCGGCTTTCGTGGCCCTGGACTGCAAGCGCGAGCGCCTCATCTACACGTTCAACAACTCCAAGATGCGCGGCCTGGCCGTTTATGATATCCAGAAAAAGAAAGTAGTCAAGAAGAAAACCTTCCAGCGCATCAACAACATCGTGTATGACAATGCGCACGACTGCCTCTACGGTCTCTTCTCCAACGGCGGTACCCAGAGCATTGTGCGGCTGGACTGCGACATGGAGAATCCCGAGGTCATCTATGCCTTCCCGTTCGGCGTGAGCGTTTTCGACGTGGACGTGAGCCATGACGGCAAGTACCTTTCCATGACCCGCCAGGGCGACAATGGCGAGCATACACTGATGCTCTTCAATACCGATGAGCTGGCCAAGGCTGTCTTCAAGCCTGTGGAGCTGGTGACCTGGGAGGATTCTAACCTTGGCCAGTTCCGTTTCTCGCTGGACGATCAGTACCTCATCGGCAGCTCCTACTACACCGGCGTGTCCAACCTCTGGCAGGTCAACCTGGCCACACGCGAAATGGAACTGCTCTCTAATACTGACATCGGCCTCTTCGCACCGCTGGAAATCACGCCCGGAAAACTGCTCGCCCTCGAATTCGAGCGCGACGGCCTGCGCCCGGTGACGCTCGGGCGGAAGGTGGTGGAGGACGCCAACGCCATCACGCTGTACGGCCACCGCGCCTATGAAAACAACGTGGAGGCGCTCGAGCAGGTGGGCCTGCTGAAGGAGCCCCTGCCGGAGATCCAGTTCGGCGATGTCTACAACGGTATTGAGCCCTACAATGTGTTCAAGGAGATGCGTTTCGCGGGCGCCTACCCCACCATTACGGGCTTCACCGACGCGCAAGCGTGGAACCATGTGACACCGGTGCTGGGCTACCGCCTTTTCTTCAAGGACCCGGTGGGCCTGAGCAGCATCAAGCTGGATGTGGGCCTCTCTCCCTGGAGCAATAACGAGTGGAAGAACAAGTTCCACCTGGACTTCGAGTGGAAGTATTATTTCTGGACGCTCAAGGCGGCCTGGAACCACACGGACTTCTACGACCTGGCCGGCCCGATGCGCGCCAGCCGCAAGGGCTACATGGTCTCCCTGGCCTATGATTACACCTACTCGCTCGTCTTTCCGTACAACCGCTCCTGGGGCTTTGCACTGGCTGCTTATGGCGACATGGACGCCCTTCCGCTCTACCAGGAGATCGAGGTGAAGGATATCCGCTCCATGCAGACGGCTTCCCTCTACGGCAAAATCTCCAAGCTCCGCACTTCGCTGGGCGGTGTGACGCCCGAGCAGGGCTTCAGCCTGGGCGCCCAGGCCTACAGCTACCTGGCCGGCGGTCATTTCTATCCTTCGATCGACGCGACCGCCGACTTCGGCTTCCTGCTGCCGATCGACCGCAACAACTCCTTCTGGCTGCGCACCGCCGGGGGTCACAACTTCGGCGATCCGAAGACGGTGTTCGGCAACACTTACCTGGGCGGCTTCCGCAACAACCGCGTCGATTACAGGAACGCGTTCCAGTACCGCTCCGCCCTGGCCATGCCGGGCGCCCCGATCGATGCCATCCAGGCGCACTCCTATGCCAAGGCGACGGCTGAGCTGGACTTCCGTCCCATCCGCCTGAACAACTTCGGCGCCCTGTTCTGCTATCCGACCTGGATCCAGTGCTCCCTCTTCGGAACAGGTCTGTCAACCTGGAATCCCGGAGAGCCGCATCGGATGTTCTACAGCGCCGGTGTGCAACTGACCACCGAAGTGGTGATCCTGAATTACCTGAAGACCACGCTGTCCGTGGGCTATGGCCACCTGTTCGCTCCTGCGGACTTCCCCGGCGGCCGCCACGGCAACGAAATCATGTTCTCCCTTAAGCTCCTGTAATGTCCTTCGTCGCCGCCCTCCTTCCCGTCGTCATCTACATCGTCGTGGTGTATGTGCTGGATAGTTTCGCGCTCATCAGTGTGAAACGCCTGCTGGTGCTGGTGCTCTGCGGCATGGCCGCTGCGCTGGTGTGTTTCGGGCTGTTCCAGCTCACGTGGCTGGTCATTCCGGAATCGTTGTCCAACTACATCGATCCGGTGATGGAAGAGGCGGTGAAGGCCATCCCGCTGCTGATCCTGGCCCGCCGGAAGAAGATCGCCTTTTTCATCGACAGCGTCATCTGCGGCGCGGCTGTGGGCGGTGGTTTCTCCATCCTCGAGAACATCTTCTACCTGTTGATGGGCGATACGCTGGCCATGGGTACCATCCTTTTCCGCGGCCTGGAAGTGGCCCTGATCCACATGGGCTGCAGCGCCATCGTCGCCGCCGCGCTGATGTTTGCCGTCCGCCTGGACGGCCGGCGCCGTGCGCGGCTGGAGATCAAGCGCCGGGACGTGTGGATGGCCGTGTTCCTGCTGCTGGCCGCACCGGCCCTGCATGTGGCCCACAACGCCCTCCACTTCAATCCGTTCATCCAGTTTATCTCCGTGTTCGGCGCGATGGCCCTCCTGCTGGTCTGGACTTATCAGTACGATGGCGACATGATTCACCGCTGGCTGGACAAGGGCCTGGACAAGCAGGTGGACCTGTTCCGTTCCATCCAGGAGGGCAACCTGAGCCAGACCAAGACGGGAGAGTTCCTGCTCTCGGTCAAGGACAGTTTCTCGCCGGAGGTGTTCTTCGACGTGATCTGCTATGTGAAGCTGAACGTCGAACTGTCCATCGCCGCCAAGAGCCGTTTCATGCTGCGCGAGGCGAAGCTGGACCTGCCGCTCGACGAAGAGCAGGCCAAAACGATCCTGGCCCAATACGAAGAATACCGGCTGCTGGAGAAACGCCTGGGCCAGAGTACCCGCATTACCATTGCGCCGGTGGTCAAGTTCTATCCGGCAGACCGGAAGGCGCTGGACGATTTGCTGGCTGAGTGTAAAGTGATATGACCTATTCCTTTCAAGAACTGTTGCTGAGCCTATCGCTGGTGGTGTATCTGACCACCTGTGCAATCGTGGCGATTGTCCGCTGGCAGCACAAGTGTGTCCCGTTTGTCGAGCACGTCGATTACTATTTCCCGGGCTGGCGGGCGGTGGCCTTCGGCGCCCTCTCCAACCTGGTCCTGATCCCGGTCGTTTTCATGCCCAGGGATCGTGATGCCATCCTGCAGCTGCGCCTGATCCTGCTGATGGCCTCGCCCCTCTTCTGCTCTGTGTTCATTTACAGCTATTTCGGCCGCGTGCTGAAGCTTACCTGGTGGAAGAAGCCGGCCGTCGCGATGTCCGTGAGCTATTTGGCCATGAGCCTCTTCGCCCTGGTCGTCACCCTCATCCCAGGCACGCAGATGCAGGGGATGTTCCGGAGCGTGTACTTCATCGTCGCGGGTGTGCTGACCCTCATCTACCTGGTCGCCCTGGTCTTCGCGCTGATTATGATTATCCAGCCGCTCAGCAAGTTCTCCGAGGAGAACTTCTCCAACCCGGACGACTTCCCGGAGCAGTATGCCCGGACGTTGATTTTCATCCCGTTGCTGCATCTGATCATGAGCTGGAGCGCTACCTTCAACGGCACGTCTCAGGTCATGTCCTTCTCGTTGATCATGCTGTCCGTCCTGTTTGTCATCATCCTGCTGGGGGCGCTTTCCCCGCACCGGACATTGGAAGTGGAGCAGCTGGAGAAGGAAGTGGAGGCCGATCAGACGGAGAGTCTGGCGGAGCCGGAGCAATTGTCCCAGGAGCGCTCGGAGGAAATCCTGCGCGCCATCCGCCAGCAGGTGGAGGATGAGCAGGCCTGTCTGGACAGCCACCTCACCCTGAGCAAGCTGTCCCAGATGTGCGGATTCAACCGCACCTACGTCTCGGGTGTGCTGAACGAGAGCCTGGGCGGATTCTTCGGCTACGTGAACCGCTGCCGCCTGGCGCATGCCGATACCTACAAACAGGAGCACCCGGAGGCGGATATGGACGAGGTGGCGCTGCTGTCCGGTTTCAACAGCCGCCAGTCGTACTACAACGCCCGTAAGAAATTAATCATTTAATTTTCGTATTTTTGAGGTCGAAACTTGTTTTTGCTTATGGATATCCACAAACCTTTCGTGATCACCGTGAGCCGGGAATTGGGCTCCGGCGGCCGTACCGTCGGCCGTAAACTTGCTGAAGCTTTGGGCGTTCGCTACAGTGACAAAGAGTTGATCGAGGCGCTTCAGAACCAGTTTAACCTGAAGACCTCCGAAATCGAGAAGTTCAAGAGCAAGAAGAAGAACTGGTTCGACGATTACGTGCAGCTGGTGGCACCGATGCCGAAGGCCAGCCTCTTCGTGGAAGCGAAGAGCGCCTATCGCCCGATGCCGGCTTCAGAAGAGCTGTACAACGCGGAAACCGAGATCCTTAAGGCCATCGCCGCGGAGGGCTCCTGCGTGATCGCCGGCCGCCTGGCTTTTTACGCCCTGCGGGACTGCCCCAACAAGGTGGATATCTTTATCACTGCGTCCTTCCAGAATCGGCTGGAGCGGGTGATGCGGAAGCAGAACCTGTCGGAGGCGGAGGCCCGGGAGGCCATCGAACGCGTGGACCGCGGCCGCGAGAATTATGTCAAGCGCTTCTCCGGCCTGAGCCGGTATGATGCCCGTAACTACGACCTCGTCCTCAACATGGATCAGCTCCAGGATGAGGACGAGGCGGTAGCAATTATCTTAAAGTATATCGGCGCCTAGCTATTTGTTCAGCGCCTGGGCGACCTCGTCGGCCGCGAGGCAGAGCAGCACGTACTGCGGTGCAGTGTTGATGCAGGACTCGTTCTCGCCCCAGTGGAACGGGTAGTCGTCCTTGTTCTCAAAGAAATCCTCCTTGACCAGCAGGCCCGGCACGATGCCGCCCGGGATGGTCGAGTAGTCCGCGCGGTTGTTGTTGTAGGCCACTTTCTTGGTGTTCACGCCCACGCCCGTCACGAAGGAGACGTTGGTGTCCGGGTGGCATCCGAAGATGAAGTTCAGGCCCGCGAAAACGTACTCGGGATCGATCATGTCCGGGAAGTACTTCCAGACCAGGTAGGCGTTGTACGCCATGGTGATGATGGAGGCGTTGCCCGCCCAGGAGGCGCCGCCGATGGACACGCCGTAGGGGTTGTCCTGGCCGCCGCGCGTGATCACGTCCACGTAGGCCGGGATGGCCGCCTTCACTTTCTCCTGGAAGCTCTTGTCCATGTAAGGGTAGATCTTCAGCGCCGCCGCGAGGTTCGGGCCGCCGCTGAACTGGGTGGAGAACATGCCGTTCGACACCGTGCCGTTCGCCCGGATGATGGCCGGCTTGGCTTCGACCTGCTTCTCCACGAGCGGGAGGAAGAAGTCCTTGTACTTGGCGTCGCCCGTGGCGATCCAGAGCTCGATGGCCGCGTTGATGCGTGGATCGCCGCCCATCATGCCCCAGCGGAAGTTGTTCGCCTGCGCGTTTTGGGCCGGAGCGGCCGCCTCGAAGTACTTGTCCCAAAGCATGAGGGCGTTCTTGAGCGAGCGCTCGGCCTCTTCCGGATAGTAGTCCTTCAGGGCCGGGTAGGCGGCTGCCAGGGACACGATGTCCTGCATGGTGCCGGCCGGGCTGAAGCGGCTCGTGAAGACATAGCGGTCGTCCGGGGTGCCGGAGCGGTTGCCCTTGACCTCATAGCGCTCGAGCGTGGGATCGTAGATGAGCCCGTCGGTCAGCGTCATGGCGTCGCCGAGGTGGTGGTAGTGGTGCATGTCCGGCTGGCCGATGACCTGTGCGACGAAGCCGATGTTCTCGACCTGCGCGTTGATGTTCAGCGTGCCGTGCATGATCAGCTGCACATTGTCGGGCACGCCGTCCGGGACATGGATGTCGGCGTACTGCGTCTTCTCGTCGATCAAGGTCTGGTCGCGCAGGGGCTTGAACTGCCGCCAGATGTAGGCGAGGTCCTGCGTCGTGTTGAGGACGGAGTTGGCCTGGATGTCGAAATCGCCCGCATCATACCATCCGCCGACCGCGAGGCCGGGGATGTGCTCGAGCGGCTGGTATTTCGTGTTGGTCTCGTCGCCCTGGAAGTAACCGTCGTGCAGACGGACGTTGGCGGGAGCCTGCAGGGCGTCGTCCATGTTGGCGCGGCCGTGCCAGATGCGGTAGGCCTCGTTCACCTCCATGTGGTCCATGTTGACCACGAGCGAAATGTCCATGGAAGGATGCCACTTGTCGTTGTAGACGTCCTTGTCGATAGGGAAGGCGTTGGTCTCGGTGCCCTGGTAGTCAATGCAGTACAGACCCGGCTCGCGGACATCCGAGAAGTCGAGCTGCACGTAGTTGTAGCGGTGGTGGTACTCGCCCCAGAACTTGGCGGGGATGAGCTTGGCCACGGTCTTGCTGCCGTCCGGATTGATCTTCAGCAGGCGTCCGGTCGTGGCGGCTGCGTCGTTCTTGTCCAGCTCGGCCACGGCGATCTTCTTCTGGGCCGGGGTGTAGCCGACCTGGGAGAAGCCGATGTTCGGCTTGCGGACCCAGCCCTGCGAGATGCTGGGCTCCAGGAACCACTCCAGGACCTTGCCGGTCTGGCCGCCGGGCAGCAGGGAACGCAGGACGAACATGCCGTTCTGGGCGAGGTGGCGTCCGTCGTAGATGCTGATCTCGCGGTCGGAGGTCACGCCCACGCGCAGCGCCTCGTCCTCCGGCGCCATCACGATGCGGTGGCCCGTGGACATGGCCAGCGGCACGAGGAAGTCGCCGCGGCCGCGGTCATCGAAGGTCGATTCGCCGAAGTATTGCGGGATTTTCTCGCTTACCGGATGCACTTCGGTGTCGTGCATCGGATACTTGGGCAGGATGCGGGCGTTGTTGTCCACCAGGTAGTTGCGTCCGAAGTAGGAAGCCGGGAAGAACTCCAGGTTCATGCCCGCCTTGCCGACGAGCTCCGCCGGGACAGGTTTGTCCAGGAAGACCTGCACGAGGCAGCCCTTGCCCTGGGCCGTGACCCGGATACGGGAGACGAAATCGTAGTCGGTGTAGGTGAGCTCCACTTCGACGCTGCCGTCGTCGGTATTGACCTTGCGCGAGGTCATCGTGCCGAAGATGTCCCACTGTTCCGGCGTGTTCATCAGGCGGATGCCTCCGCCCGTGGCGATGCGCTCGCCGCGCTGGATGATTTCCAGGCCGGCGAACTTCTCGTCATAGAATCCGCCGTTGTAAATGTTGTTGTAGACGAGCACGTTCGTGCCCCGCGCCTCGAAGTAGCCGAGATCGCCCAACTTCAGGGCCTGGGCTCCAGCCCGCTGGGGGAGGAGGGTTGACAGGGCCAGAAGCGCAATCAAAGAAAGTCTCTTCATGACTAACGGAAATTATTATAGATTGGTTAATGCACAATTGTCCTGCAAGATAACAAATTTTACTTATATTTGCTTTCGTTTGAAGACGAAATAACCAAAAATAATCCCATACGATGAAGGCTTATTCTCTGCTTTGCGCGGCAGCCATCGCGCTGCTCGCCGTCGGGTGCAAACACTACGACTATCCTTTCCAGAATCCGAACCTCTCCGTGGAGAAGCGTGCGGACAACCTCCTGTCGCTGCTCACGCCGGAGGAGAAGATCGGCTTGATGATGAACGGCTCCGTCTCCGTGGACCGGCTGGATATCCCCGCCTACAACTGGTGGAACGAAGCCTGCCACGGCATCTGCTACGACGACGTGACCGTGTTCCCGCAGGTGATCGCGCTGGGCGCCACCTTCGACGCGCCCCAGCAGCTGGAGATCTACACGGCCGTCTCCGATGAGGCCCGCGCCGTCTGGAACACCACCGACCACCACCAGCTGGGCGTGACCGAGCCGAACGGCAACATCTGGCACAACGGCCTGTCGTTCTGGTGCCCGAACGTCAACATCTTCCGTGATCCCCGCTGGGGGCGCGGCCAGGAGACGCCCGGCGAAGATCCGTACCTGAACGCCGTGATGGGCGTCCAGACCGTGAAAGGAATGCAGGGGAACGACAGCAAATATTTCAAGGTGCACGCCTGCGCGAAGCACTATGCCGTGCACAGCGGCCCGGAGGCGGACCGCCATCGCTTCAACGCTTCCGTGTCGATGCGCGACCTCTGGGAGACCTACCTGCCGGCCTTCCGCTCCATCGTCAAGGAGGCTGACGTGCAGGAGGTGATGTGCGCCTACCAGCGTTATGAGGGCGAGCCTTGCTGCGCCAGCGACCGGCTCCTGCAGGAAATCCTGCGCGACAAGTGGGGCTTCAGCGGCATTGTCGTGTCCGACTGCGGCGCCATCGGCGACTTCTACAACAAGCGTCAGCACGGCACGCATGCCAACGCCGCCAGCGCCTCCGCCGACGCGGTCCTTTCCGGCACCGACGTGGAGTGCGGCACGAGCTACAAGGCCCTGACCGATGCCATCGCGAAAGGGCTGATCTCCGAGGCGGACATCGACGTGAACGTGCGCCGCATCCTCGAGGCGCGCATCAAGCTGGGCATGTTCGACCCGGCGGAGCGCCTCCCCTGGGCGAAGCTCGATGAGAGGACCCTGAGCAGCGCCGCGCACACCGCGCTGGCCGCCAAGGCCGCCCGGGAAGCCATTGTCCTGCTGAAGAACGAGAACGACGTCCTGCCGCTCCGCAAGGAGGGTATCACCATCGCCGTGGTCGGTCCGAACGCCGACGACGCCCGCGTGATCCTGGGCAACTACAACGGCTACCCGACCGCTGCGAACACGCAGACCATCCTGGACGCCATCCGCGCGGCGGCCCCCGGCGCCAACGTCATTTACGAGAAGGGTTGCGACCTCGTGGAGCCGTACATCACGACCCACTACCTCGCCCGTATGGGGGAGGGCAAGGGCATGCACGCGGATTATTATAATGACACCGCCTTTGGCGGCGCCGTCGTGGCGGGCGTCGACTATGACGAGCCGCTCACGCTCAACACCACCTCCCCGGCCCTCGCGCACGAGGACCGCGCCTGGACGGACGGCCTGAACCTGACCGGCTTCTCCGCCCGCTACAGCGGCTCCTTCGTCGCCGACTACACGGGCGAGATGAATTACTCCATCCGCGGCAGCGGCACCTACAAGCTGATCGTGAACGGCAAGACCGTCTCCCAGCAGAATGAGCCGCCGCGCGGCCGTTTCGGCGGCTTCGGCGCCTTCTTCCGCGGCCTTGCGCCGACCAATTTCCGCGTGGAAGCCGGCCAGAGATACGATGTCCAGATCGAGCTCACGCAGCCGGAGGCGAATTCCGCTTCCTTCTCCTTTGACCTCTACAGCCGCCGTCCGGTGGACCTGGCGGCCGTGGCGGAGCGCGTGAAGGATGCAGACGTGATCGTGATGGTCAGCGGCATCTCCTCCAACGAGGAGGGTGAGGGCCACGACCGCAGCTACATCGAGCTGCCCGAGATCCAGCAGCAGCTGCTCGCCGAGATGGACGCCACCGGCAAGCCGGTCGTCCTGGTGAACGTGTCCGGCTCCGCGATTGCCTTCGGCGGCGTGGAGAAGCAGTACGATGCCCTCGTGCAGGCGTGGTACGGCGGCCAGGCCTGTGGCCTCGCCGTCGCGGACGTGCTCTTCGGCGACTACAATCCTGCCGGGCGCCTGCCTGTCACCTTCTACGCTTCCACCGACCAGCTGCCCGCCTTCACCGACTACTCGATGGAGAACCGCACCTACCGCTACTTCCGCGGCGAGCCGCTTTATCCCTTCGGCTACGGCCTGAGTTACACGACGTTCAGCTATGGCCAGGCAAAGGTCCAGGGCAAGCCGACCGCGATGAAACTGACCGTGCCCGTGACCAACACCGGCGCGCGCGACGGCGAAGAAGTGGTCCAGGTCTATGTGAAGTCGCTCGACAATCCCGAAGCACCGATCAAGTCGCTCAAGGGTTTCGCCCGCGTGAAGATTGCGGCGGGCAAGACCGCGAACGTGACGGTGCAGCTGGGCAGCGGCGCCTTCGAGTTCTACGACGCTTCCATCGACGAGCTCTCCGTGCGTCCCGGCCGCTACCAGCTGCTGTACGGCGGTTCATCGAAAGATGCTGACCTCCAGGCAGTGGAAGTCAGCATCTAGGAAAGGGGAGTTTTTCAGGTAGTTTATTACATTCGGTTACGGGTGTCGTTTCCGGCGCCCGTACCTTTGTATTTGCTCTGGGCGGAGTTGAAGCGGTAGCGGATGGAGAAGCTGATGCGCTGGGTGTCCATCTTGATGCTCTGCTGGATGTTGTAGCCACCGAGGTCGCTCCACACATTGTTGTGTCCGAGACCGGCGAGGTCGGAGCCTTCGAGGCGGAGCACCAGGGAGCCGTCCTTGAGGAGGGTCTTCTGGACCGCGGCCGAGAGGTTGAAGTAGTGGTTGGTGACCATGGTGTTCGTGACGTAGCCGGGGCTGTGGTATTCACCGCCGAGCTCGATTTGCCAGCCGTGGTTGAAGCTGAAGATGTTGTTCAGCTGGGCGATCCAGAGGGGCTTGCCGGTGTAGGACATCGTGCGGTAGCCGGAGGGCTGCGACGGGTCCTGGGCGTCGATGGTCAGCCAGGTCTCCTGCAGGCCCACGGTGTACATCATGGTCCAGGGGCCGATGGTCGGCGTGGCCACGAGGAAGGCGGACAGGGCGCGGACGGGCTCGTCCAGGTTGCGCGGCTGGAGCATGATCACGCCTTCGTCATTGTAGAGCTCGGACCAGGTGATGGTCGGGTTGTCGGAGCGGCTGTAGTTGGCGGAGAAGGTGAGGAATTTCCACACGGCGGACAGGTTGAAGGACTGCACGGTCATCGGCTGGAGGGCGGGGTTGCCGCTCTGGAGCGTGTAACGGTTGTTGTAGCGGATGGCGCTGGAGAGCGCGGAGAAGTTCGGGCGGGTGGTGCGGATGCTGTAGCTCACAGAACCCTGCACGGGACCGAAGACGCCGCCGAAGGAGATGGACGGGAAGAAGTTGTCATACTTGCGGGAGAAGCTGCTGTTGCCCAGCAGGTCGTCGTAAGCGTAGTTCACGTGCTCGTAGCGCAGGCCGGCGCTCAGCTGGCCGAACTGACCCACCATGAAGCCGTAGTTGAAGAAGGCGGCGATGTTGTCTTCCCGCACGCGGGAGCTGGCGGCCGGAATGGTCCAACCCTGCACGGTGTAGCGGTCGCTCAGGCGGGAGAAGGTCTCCTCGGTGCCGAGCTGCAGCATGCCCTTCCAGACGGGGTAGGAGAGGACGAGCTTGGCGGCGTAGAGCTTGTTCTCGGAGGCGGACTCGGTGGTGATGGTCGCGTTCTCGATGTCGCTATCCTCGACGGAGCGGCTGAGCTTGTTGTCGGAGACGTTGAAGTAATCCACGTTGAAGTCGATGTTCAGCTTGCCCACGGTGCCGTTGTAGTAGGCGTTGACGCCCAGGGAGTACGGATTCTTGGGGCCGTTCGAAGCGGTGGAGTTCGTGATCAGGTGGTCCAGGAGCGTGCCGTTCAGAAAGATGTCGCCTTCCATCCATTCGCGCTCGTTGTAGCTGTAGTTGCTGCCCCAGTCCACCTTGAAGCCGGTGAAGTGGTTGTCGGAGATCTGCCAGTTCACACCGGCGTTCGTGCTGATGCTCTTGAGGTCGAAGTCGGCAGTCAGGTCCTCTTCCTGGTGGAAGGACTTCGGGCCGGTCGTGTTCTGGATGAGTTCGCTGATCTGGTACTGGGTGGTCCTGCCGCCGTTCACGCCGGCGAAGATGTCCACGCCGCCCGTACGGTAGTTGACGTTGAGGGCGCCGGTCGGGTCGTTGTTCTCTTTGCGGGTGAGGGACTGCGCGTCCACCAGGTTCACGTTGAAGCCGAAGCCTTCGCCCTGGCGCTTGATGGTCTTGATGCGGACCACGGCCTTGATCGAGGCGTCATACTGGGCGCCGGGGTTGTTGATCACCTCGACGCTCTGGATCTCGTGGCTCAAGAGCCGGTCCAGCTCGGAGGCGTCGGTGAGGCGACGGCCGTTGATATAGACGACCGGGGCGCCCTTGCCGATGACCTCGAGGCCGTTCTGGCCCTTGATCAGGCCCGGGACCTTCTTGAGGACGTCGTTGGCCGTGCCCGCGTTCTCCAGGACGGAGCCGCGCACGGAGGTGGCGATGCCCTCGCCGGTGAGCTTGGTCTTGGGCATCACGGCCTGGACGGCAGCGGCTTCCAGCATGGAAGTGTCTTGGCGGAGCGTAATCACGGCGCCGTCCACCGGGGCGAGGAAGACAGTCTGGTAGCCCAGGATGGCCACCATCATGATGCCGTCGTTCTCTTTGGTCACTATATTAAAGGTACCGTCTTCGGCCGTGACCGTGCCGCAAAGAACGGTGGAGTCGGCTTTAGAGAGGACGGCTACGTTGGCGAACTCGATCGGGTGGCCTTGCTCGTCCACCACCTTGCCTTTCCAGTCTCCCTTTGCCTTTGCGCTGGCGCTCAGAGCCGCCAGAATCATCATCGTTGCTACAATAATTTTCTTCATTGCTTACTGTATTACTTCATTAGTACACTGCAAAGGTAAGACGTTTTTTTGAATCTGCAAATTTTTTTTTAATTTTTTTGACCGGCCAGTCTCCGAACCCCTCCCCTTTTTGCTGTGAGCGGTAATTGCTTGTTGTTCAGTAAAATAACAAAATATACTCCCCCAATTTTTGGGGGAGTATAGAAATGTAATTAATTGATTTGCAATGGCGCGACCTCGACGGGCGGGCTACCGGCTGCCGCCGCCGTGACTGCCGCCAAAAGAGTGGTGGCCGCCGCCGCTCGAGAAGTGCCCGCCGCCACCGGAGCTGCGATGGCTGCTGCCACTGCTGGAGCTGCTGGAGCTGCTGGACCAGCTCGAGGCGACCCGGGCGTTCTTCAGTGCCGAGGCGGAGATGTTGCCGGAGTAGGAGATGACGGTGGCGAGGGAACTGCCGTTGAGGATGCGCGAGAACTGATTGAACTCCGCTGGATAGAGCTTTTCGAACTGCTTCGCCACCTTGTCGGCGATGCCGAAGAGGGCGGCGTACACGAGGTAGTCCTGCCAGAGCGTCACCTCGATGGCGCCGCGCTCCTTGCTGAGTGTGAAGTCCTCGAGGAAGTTCTTGAACTCGATCAGGTGGCGCGCCTGCTCCTGTCCTTCCTTGTTGAGGCGGTCGCTCTTCTCCGTGTAGTGCCGGTCCTCGAACCATTTGCGACCGATGGTCAGCGCGCGGGACGGGACGTCGGACATGCGCTTGAAAGACTTCTTGGACCATTTCTCCAGCTCGTCGGCCTCGAGAATGAGGTTCTTGCCGCTGGCTTCGCGCACCATCGCGTAGAGATCGTTCTCGAGCGGCTCCGTAAAGCTGGTCTGCTGCTTGAAGGAAAGGTTTACGCGGCTCTTGTTCTCCGGGTCTGGGAGCACTTCCACCACGTCCGCCAGCACCCATCTCAGGAAGTAGGCGCCGATCAGGTTGTTGGCGTAGTCCTTGTCCCACGCGCTCATGGCGTCGCCCTTGGCCAGGACGTAATAGCCGGCGGGGATACTGCCTTTCAGCGGGACGTCGCGGTACCAGCCCTTGACCTTGCGGGCGCCGAAGATTTTCTTTTCGTATTTCCAGCCCAGGACATGGTAATTGAAGAGAAAGATCAGGAAGATGATCCCGGCGAGGATGATCCAGCCCACCGGCGTGAAAAGCAGGAAAGCGATCAACGCCAGGAGGAGGATGGCAACGTCTCCAAAGCTTGACTTGTCAACGTAGTCGCTGCCCTTGAAGGCGATATCCATGATGGCCTCAAAGCCCTTGTCGTACTCCACGGCGGGGGAGAGCAGGTCCGGGTCGAAGCGGACCAGCACCGTCATCGCGCTCGAGGAGCGGAACGGCGAGAGGGATTCGGCGCGGACGGCGCCGTCTTCCACGAAGATCTCGCTGTCGCTGCGGAAGCCCCACACCTTCACGTTCTCCTCCGTCCACTCGGGCCCGCCCGTCTCGTTGACCAGCATGACCTTGACGTGCTGGGGCGGCGCGGACAGGCCGGAGTTCACGAAGGAGAAATACAGGCCGTTGTACTCGCCCATTTTCATCACCAGGCCCGAGACGGTGTAGCGGACCGTCCAGAGGTGGTCGCCGTAGTCGCCCTGACCCCAGCAGAGCTCCACGCCGTTCTCCTTGCGGACGATGCCGCAGCGGCCGCGCTTCTGCTCGCGCGTGCGGTCGGTGTCCCAGCCGTCCCCTTCGGCGATGAAGTCCTCGCCGTTCTCGCTGACCCGCAGGTTCGAGATATCGATGGGCCCGAGGTGGTCGAAGGGCAGGTAGAATTCGGTGCCGGAGACGACGTTCACATCCCAGACCTGCGTGATTTCGGCGCTGCCGTCCGGGCGGATGACCACGGTCTCGTCAATGTTGCGGATTTCCTGTCCTGCCAGGGCAAAGGCTGCCAGACAGAGGAAAAGGAGGGCGGAGAGAATCTTTTTCATCCAAAAGTAGTTTAGTACGGTCGCGAAGTTACGTTTTTTGAAAGAATCTGGTATCATCTTTTTAGCTTTTTCTGGGCAAAACAAGTATCTTTGTCCAAAACCACACATCATGAAACGAATCTACCTGTTCCTTACCGTCCTGGGCCTCACCCTTTCCGCATCGGCCCAGAATCCCTATCTTCCGTTGTGGGAGCATCTGCCTGACGGCGAGCCCCGTGTGTTCGAAGATCCCGACAATCCCGGGAAATACCGTGCCTACATCATCGGCTCGCACGACATCACCTACACCGCCTACTGCGGCAGCGACATCCGCATGTGGTCCGCGCCGGTCGAGGATCTCTCGCAGTGGCGCGACGAGGGCCCGATCTTCACCTGGTTCGTGGACGGGCAGTGGGACACGATGTACGCTCCCGACCTCGTGGAGGTGACGGAAAAGGCGACGGGAAAGAAAGTATATTATCTGTACCCGCACTCCCGCGGGCGCGGGCGCGTGGCAATGGTCTGCCGGGGCGAGCGCCCCGACGGGCCCTTCTTCCCGGTCAATGCCACGGCGGACGGCCGCGGCTGCCTGCCCGGATCGGTCATCGATTTCGACCCGTCCGTGTTCGTCGAGCCGGTGACCAACAAGAAGGATCCCGACTTCGCTCGTGGCTTCCGGGCTTACGCCTACTATGGTTTCCAGCACTCGACGGCCATCGAACTCGATCCGGACACGATGTACTCCATCCGTCCCGGTACGGAGGTACACGATTATTTCCTGCCCGCCAGCTCCCGCTACGGTGTGGTGCGCGACCCGGAGGGGACCGAGTATCCCACGCTCTACAAGGGCCAGGATCCCGGCGAATTCAACTTCTTCGAAGCTTCCAGCATCCGCCAGGTGGGCAACAAATACGTGATGGTCTTCTCTGGCTACAGCGGCCCGGACTACGGCCTCGAATCCACCAACTCCGCCCTCCGTTACTGCTACGGCGACTCGCCCCTTGGGCCCTGGCGCTCCGGCGGCGTGCTCGTGGACTCGCGCGGCGTGGTGCCTAACGAGAACGGCGAGCACCTGATGACGGCCAACGCCGCCCACAATACGCATGGCTCCCTGCAGGAGATCAACGGCCAGTGGTACGTCTTCTACCACCGTCCGCCGCGCGGCTTCGGCAACGCCCGCCAGCCGATGGTGGCGCCTGTCAAGATCGAGTGGGACAAGAAGAAGGTGGCCGACGGCGGCCAGGTCCGCATCACGGCCTACGATCCGTACGCCAAGGATGAGAAATGGGTGGCCGCAGCCGCCGACGGGCAGACCTATACCGGCGCCGAGGTCACGAGCGAAGGCTTCCAGATCTTCGGCCTGCCGCCCTACCGCTACTATTCCGCGGGCTACGCCTGCTACATGACCGACCAGAACTGGATGCAGGACAACCACGATGTGTGGGACAACAGTATGGACCTGGCCGGCATCAAGAACGGCGGCATCGTCGGTTTCAAATACTTCGGTTTCGGCGGCTTGGCGCAGGACAGCAAAGGCGTGAAGGCGTTCGCCGGCGCCCAGGCGGGCGACGGCACCGTTCTCAACCTCTTCCTGACCCCCGGCGGCAAGGGCGCATTCAAGATCCATGTGATGCTCGACGGCCCCTATGCGAACGCTTTCTGGCAGGGCCGCGAGATTGCACTCATCGAGGTGCCCGCCGACGCTCCGCGCGAGTCGCAGGCATTCCGCGTCGCGGTGCCGCAGGTGGAGGGCCTGAGTGGCAAACACGCCATCTACCTCGTGGTCGAGGGCCCGGAGGTTCCGGAACCGCCCCAGCCGCGTTTCCCGGGCTACCGCCCCAATACGCCGCAGCGCCCGGTCGGCCTCTTCGACCTGCACGGCATCGGTTTCTGCAAGGCGAACGAGATGCTGGACCGCCCGGCTGTGCCGTCCGTCCGCATCCTCTGCGACGGCAAGGAACTCGCCGTGCCGGCCACGCCCATCCGCTGCTCCAACGCCAACGGCCTGACGGACCAGATCCGCTACCAGGTCTATGCACCGGTCGGGAAGGGCTCCACCCTCGAGGTGAAGGCCTCCGATCCGGGTGTGCAGATCCATGTTAGCCCGATGGTCGAGGGCCGCGCCACCGTCACCTGCACCTGGAACGGCCTGCAGAAAATCTACCTGATCAACTAACTTCCGACTTTTCTCCGTCATGCCCGACTCCGATCGGGCATCTCCGCCGATAGATTTCGGGGATTTTACAGTTCGGTGCGGATGAGTTCAAGCAGCTCATCCGCATCGCTGCTTTCAGGGGTGAGCCAGCGCTGGCCGTGGATGAGGCGGGGCACGCCGCTTTTCTCTGATGAAGAAGTGCGGCCGAAGAGCTCTTCGGCCTTTCGGAGCGTCGCTTCGATGCGCGGATCGGAGAGCGCAGCGTCCAGGTCGGACCCCAGCAGCGCACGGGCGCGCTCCCGGGCGTCTGCGGCAGGGACCGCGGCATGCTCGTCGCCGCTGCCGAGCAGCGACTCCCAGTAAGCGGCATACGCGTCCGGGCGGGCATACCAGACGGCGAGCGCGAGGCGCGTGAGCTCGCAGGAGCCCGCGAAGCGGTCGATGCCCGTATTCGGTAGATAAGGGTTGCAGGCGCTACTGAGCGGCACCGGGCACAGGATGAGACGGTATTGCCCGCCGGAGCGGTCCAGCAGTACCGGCAGGACGCGGTGCAGGCGGCGGCAGTGGATGCACTGGAAGTCGAACAGCAGGGTAATCGCGTCCGGGCCGTCGCCGAGCGCGGGCAGTTCTCCTTCGGCGAAGGCCGGCAGGCCCGCGTCGGTGCGACCGGTGTCATAGGCGGCGTCGGGGAGCGTTTTGGACTGGACCAGGGCGAAGACGGCGGCCGCCGCCAGCCCGGCCGCGAACCAGGCCCAGAGATAAGATTTGCCGATTGGTGTCCCGGTCGGAGCGGAGCGACGCAGGGGGTCCGGGGAGAACGCCCTCCGGTTTTGAATAGCGGCAATCAGAATGATTGCCGCTACTGCGCAGCCGAGCGTATGCAAGGCTGTGCAGTAAGGGCAGAAGGCGTGCAGGACGCCGATCTGCAGCCAACTGAACCAGAGCGCCGCTCCGACGATACAGCCGGCCAGCAGCGCCAGCAGCCGCCACAGCAGGCGGTCCAGCGAGCGGGACTCGGCGGATGTGCCGCCGAGAAACAGCAAACAGATGATCAGCAGGGCATAAACCAGGGCGGCCGGCAGGCCGACGGGCACGCCGCGAAGGACGTAGGCCCAGGGGCTGCCCATGACGGTGTCGCATCCGCTGCCGGCGACACAACCCGCCGACTGCCCGCCGGAGAGGGCATGATAGACCATCCATCCGGCGAGCAGCAGACAGGCTGTGCACAGCGGCAGCAGCCAGGCTTTGAACCTGCACTGCGTCACAAACTAATATTGATTGGCAGCACCCGGCGTAGGCTGGCCGGAGGCAGCGGGACTCCCGGCCGGATGGGCGGCCTGGAGGGGAGCGGCGAGGGTAACGCCCGTGCCGGACACGTCCTCACCGAGGCGATGGCTCTTGCGCAGGGGAGCGCTGAGCACCAGCTGGTTGTCGTCCGGACGGCGGGGCTCCCACCAGCCGCGCGGGAAGCGGACTTCCTTGACGATGGCGCTCTCGCCGCCGACCAGGATCTCCTGACCCACGGAGAACGGCTGGGCGTTGGCCACGACCAGGGTCCGGCTGCCGGCCGCTGCGTTCGCATGGAGCGTCGTGGCGCCGGCCGTGCCGACTTTCGCAATCGTGATCACCTCGGCATCCGCGCCGCGGCCCACGACGATGGGGGCGCCTTCGCGCAGCCCGGCCACGGAGGTGACCTTCACGTTGAGGTCGCCCGGGGCGGCGGCAATGCCCAGGTTGAAGACCTGCTGGGCGCCGAAATCGGTCTTGTTGTCATCCGCGTCTGCGCCGTCCGGGAAGCGTCCGGAGCTCATGGCCGCGGGCTGCATCGGGAGCGAACCCGGCAGGGTGAAGCGGCGGGGCGCCACGGGGGTCGGGGCGAAGTTGCCGTTCTCATCTGCACCGGAATCGGCCTGGTAGCCCTCTCCCAGCCAGGGATCGGTCACGAGACCGTAGTTGAGCGCATCGGCGACATTCCCGCGGGCGTCGCGCAGCGTGATGTTGCCGCCTCCGTCGGAGAGGGCGGGACCGCCGAAGGTCAGGTCGGCCGCGACGGCGCCGCGGTAGCCGCCCGTGCCGGCGATGACAGCCTCATCGACCGGATGGGCTGCGTCGAGCGGGCTGTCCAGCTCGATCGAGAAGCAGAGCGCGAGGACCGGCTCGTTGCTGTAGTGCGGATATTTCGTGGCGGGCTCGAAGCTGATGCCCGTGCCGTTCACGCTGTAGGGCATGTTGGAGGCGTGGGCGAACTTCAGCGGCTCGGCGATGTCCAGGCCCGTGCCCGGGTCTTCGCCCGGCTTCAGCGGGCCGTTGAGGGTGTTTCGTGCGGATGCCGTGCCGACCTTCGTCACGGTCACGGTCTCGATGCCGTGGCCCTCGCTGGCGATGTCGAGGCGGATCTGGTCGCCCACGGAGATGTTCTCCACGGAGGAGACCTTGATATTGGTGTCGCCGGGCTTGGCGTCCATCGACAGATAGCCCTGCGTACCGGCCTTGCCGACAGCCGTGACGGTCACGACTTCATACTTCTCCAGCAGACGGGACGTGGCGGGACGGTCGGTGCCGTAGCCGATGGCCATCTTCTGGCCAATCTCGAAGTGTGCGGCGGAAGTGACGGGGATGTTGGTCGAACCGACGGGAATCTCGATGCCATGGCCGCCCGGAAGTGGCTGCCAGACGGTGGTCGGCGTGCCCGCAGGCTGCACCCGGCGGAACGGGAAGCCTGCAGGACCGGCTGCCGCCGGAGCGGGAGCGTGCACGGCCGCGACGGTCTTTTTCTCCGAGCCGATCAGGATCTCGTCGCCGGGCTGGATGCCTTCCACGCTGCGGACATAGAGGGTCCGGTCGCCCTTGGCGGCGTCCACGGCGAGGCCGGAACCGGCCATGCCGAGCAGGTAGTAGGCCTTCGGGGCGAGGGTGGTGCCGGAAGGGATTTGGATATGGGAGAACGCCGGGATGTTGGCGGCGTGGTGGCGCACGGTCCAGCCGGACAGGTCAACGGCCTTGTCGGAGGCGTTGTAGAGTTCGATGAAGCCGTCGGTGATGCTGAATTCGTTGATCTTGACAGCCTCGGTGTTGCGGACCTTGAGGCGGGTGCTCTCACGCCCGGCGCCCCAGGAAGCCAGGGCCACGAGGTCGCCGTTGAAGGACATGGCACCGGCGGTCACGTCAAACTCGGCCACGACCGCCTGGCCAGGGGCCACGGCGTAGTCCACGCGCATCTGCTTCTCCGCCACCTTCCAGCCCTTTGGGGCCTGGAGGCTCAGGGTGAGGCCCTCGATGGGCTCGTCGGTGACGTTGACAAAGCGGACGACGGTCTTGGCGGTGCTGCCGGGGGAGAAGGTCTGCACATTGGAAGGCCGGCCGTCGTTCAGGGACGGGAATACCTCCAGCGTGGCCTCGCGGTAGCGGGCGGCCACGACGTTGGCCTGGATGGCCTGGTTGAGTTCCTGGGTCGGGAAGGTGCCGGCTGCGGTCATGGCGGCCTCGTAGAAGGTACCGGCAGAGCCGTTGCTGTTGTCGCCGCCGTTGCCCAGCAGGATGGCGCCCTGCTTGCGCATCGGGTCATAGCTGCTGCGCGGGTTCTGGATGCGGCCGCCGTCGTAATAAATTTTCAGTTCGCCCTGCTGGGCGTCTCCGCCCATCGAGCGCCAGTGGTGCGGTTCGCCGTCGGCCATGGCCGTGACGAAGCGCCAGTCCACGGAATTCAGTCCGCGGCAGTATTTGTCTTCGGGGTCGGGGTTCACGCAGCCCACGAGGTTGTTCTCCTGGTCGGTCATGATCCAGGGACCGTCACCTTCGCCGTAGTACCAGCCGCGGGAGTTGCCGAAATAGGTGGTCTCCATCGTGCCGTCGCCGTCGTCGCGGCTGTCGGTCTCGGCGTTGCCGTAGTCAAAACAGCAGCCCGAATTGTAGTGCCGGCCGCTGAACACCCAGTATTGGCCTTCGGCCTGGTCGTCCACGGCCGTGCCGGTCGGGTCGTTGAGGCGCAGGCCCATGCCCGGGGCGATGAAGATGCCGTAAACCTTGTGGCCCATCACGTTCACCGGGGCCCAGTCGGCCACGGGGACGTTGTTGTAGCCGCCCATCGCGGGACCGCTGAAGCCGCCGCGCGGGGCCTGGTAGAGGTGGTTGCCCTTGCCGGACTGGTCATAGAGGACGGTGATCCAGCAGTAGGTGTCCTGACAGAAGGCGTCCTGGGCGGCCGCGTCGGCGTATCCGCCGGGGTCGTTGGCGCTGGATTTGACCACGCCGATGTCCAGGGTCTTGCCGTCTGAAGCACGCATCACCTGGTACAGGGGGCCGTCGTAGGCCGCGTACAGGGAGCGGGTGGTGCTGTGGGCGGCCACGCAGGGCGCGCCGCCGCGTTCATAGATATCGCACGGACCTTCCGGGCGGGCCAAGGCTTTGCCTCCGGCGAGGTTGTTGCACGCAATCACCGCCCCGGCGAGCACGAGGGCGACGACTGCTCCGAAAAGGATTTTTTTCATACAGTATTGGTGGTTATTCATTGATTTTCTGCCTTAAAGATAATGATTTGTTCGGCAAGTTATACCGGCGGCCGCCGCTTTTTCGGACAATGGTTACAAACTGGAAAGCTTTTGGAACGAATCCCGGAGAAAGCCGCGATTAATTGCTTATATTTGTGGTATTATGAAAAAGATCCTGACCACATTCCTGTTCGCGGCCCTCTGCGCTGTTACGCTTGCGCAGACCCCCGACCCCAATTTCTTCATTTATCTCTGTTTCGGCCAGTCCAACATGGAGGCGGGCGCCCGCCCGGCCGAGCAGGACAAGGATTTCAACGATCCGCGCTTCCAGTTCATGGCGGCCGTGGACATGCCGCGCTTCCAGCGCGAGCGGAACCACTGGTACACCGCCGTGCCGCCCATCTGCCGGGAGACCAACAACATGGGCCCGGTCGATTTCTTCGGCCGCAAGATGATCGAGGTGCTCCCTGAGCCGTACCGCGTGGGCGTGATCAACGTCTCCGTGGCGGGTGCGAAGCTGGAGCTCTGGGACAAGGACGCCTGCGAGGAGTACCTGGCCATGGAGGCCGCCGACCCGTCCCGCAGCTGGCTCATCGGCATGGAGAAGGAATATGGCATGAATCCCTACCAGCGCCTGATGGAGACTGCCCGCGAAGCGCAGAAATACGGCGTCATCAAGGGTATGCTCCTGCACCAGGGTGAGTCCAATCCGGACGACGCTGCCTGGCCGGGCCGCGTGAAGAAAATCCACGACGACCTCTGCGCCGACCTGGGCCTGAATCCCGACGAGATTCCGCTGCTCGCAGGTGAGTTGAAATATGCCGAACAGGACGGCGTCTGCGCTGCCTTCAACGAGGTGGTGCTGCCGCATCTGCCGGAGGTGATGCCCAACGGCTACGTGATCTCGGCGCTCGGCTGCGAGAGCACGGGCGACCAGTTCCACTTCAACACCGAGGGCATGCGTCTGATGGGCTACCGCATGGCGGACAAGATGCTCGAGCTCCAAGGTTTCAAGGCGCCCGAGAAGCGCACCCTCACCCTGCAGCCGGACAAATTGGGCATCAGCATCAGCCCGACCCTCTCCGGCATCTTCTTCGAGGACATCAATCAGAGCGTCGACGGAGGCATCTGCGCCCAGCTCATCCAGAACAATTCCTTCCAGGCTTACAACGTCCCGGACGCTCCGGGTGACAACGAGTTCTCCCAGAGCGACACCACCTTCTTCGGCTGGACGGTCCTGCGCAAGGAAGGGGCCCTGGGCAGCGCCCGCGCCGTGGACGACAAACCGCTCGTCCCGAAGCTGAAGCGCTGGTACGACTTCGATCCCAACGACAAATATGACGACGAGCTGCGCTACAAGCAGTACAGCGTGCGTTTCGACATCCAGCATCCGGGCGCAGGCTTCGGCATTGCCGCCAACGGTTACGGCATCTCCGAATACAAGCGCGGCCCCGGCCAGCTCTACTCCAACAACACGCAGACCGCCTCCATCCCCGCTAAGGAGGGCGTGAGCTACGACCTGGGCCTGTACCTGCAGGGCAAGGGCTACAAGGGCAGCATCTCCGTTTACCTGGAGGATGCGGCCGGCAACCGGAACTCCAACGTCGTCACCATCTCCAAGCTCGGCAGGAAGTGGCAGCAGTACACCGGCACGCTGACTGCGGAGCGCTCCGTGGACAGCCGCCTGGCCATCGTGGCGGACAGCAAGGGCACCTTCTGGCTGGATTTCGTCACCCTCGTCCCGGAGGCCTCTGAACTCTGGAAGGGCGGCGCGTACGGCCCCTTCCGCAAAGACCTGCTGGAGGCGCTGGAAGACCTCCATCCGACCTTCATGCGCTTCCCGGGCGGCTGCGCCTCCGAGGGCACGAACTACTTCGGCCAGGTGTTCTGGAAGAATTCCATCGGCCCGCGCGAGGAGCGCGTCGGCTTCCGCAACCACTGGGCCTACTGGACTTCGCAGTACATCGGCTTCTATGAGTACCTGCTGATGGCCGAAGGGCTCGGCGCCACGCCGCTGCCGGTGTTCAACAACGGCGTCACCTGCCAGTTCGCCGGACATCAGTACATCGCCCCGCTGGACACCCAGGCCGACCGCGACCGCTTCTACAGCATCTTCGTCAAGGACGCGCTCGACTTCATTGAGTTCTGCAACGGCGACGTCACCACCGAATGGGGTGCCCGCCGCGCGCAGATGGGCCATCCCGCACCATTCAACCTGAAATACCTGGGCATCGGCAACGAGAACCAGGGACCTGAGTTCTGGGAGCGTTTCGACATCATGTACAAGGCTGTCAAGGAGAAATATCCCGAGATCACCATCGTCTCGACGGCCGGCGCCGCGGATGCGGGCCGGGAGTTCAATGCCAACATGGCCATCATCGACGCCAGGTATCCCGACACCATCGTCGATGAGCACTACTACAAGATGGACAACTGGTTCTATTCCAACCGCGACCGCTACAACCCCGGCAAGGAGCGCGGAAGCGAGGGCCACACCTACGACCGCAGCAAGCCCACGCGCGTGTTCGTCGGCGAATTCGCCAACAACCGCGCCAACAACGCCTACTCCTCGGCCCTCGCCGAGGCGGCCTACTGGACCGGCCTGGAGCGCAACTCCGACATGGTCGTGATGGCGGCTTACGCTCCGCTCTTCTGCAAGAAGGGCTTCAATAAATGGGATTCCAACCTCATCTGGTTCGACAACCGTGGCATGTGGCGCTCGACCAACTACTGGTACCAGCAGCTGTTCTCCGTGGCGGGCGACCGCGCTTTCGAGATGTCGGAGGTGATGAACGGCGAGCTCGTGGACGAGAAGGTCTATACCTCCCCGACCATCGACACGAAGACGGGCGAGATCTTCATCAAGTTCGTCAACGCCGAGGCGGCGGACAAGCAGCTGACGGTCCTGACCGGCAACGGCGTCCAGTACGAGGCGACGGTGGAATTCGTGTCCTCGCACGACACTTCCGTCAAGAACCAGGGATCCCAGAACTACTACTCCAGCCACCCGGACTACGCCACGCCGCCGACAGTCGGCGGTCCCGGTGCGGGCGAGCGTCCCGGCCTGGTCAGCATGGCTTTCCGCTTCGGCCGCCGGGTGAAGTACAACGAGGTCGTCGTGCCGCACACCAAGGCGCTTGGCAGCGTCTGTGGCAGCTTTGAATTCAAGATGCCGGAGAACTCCATCGGCATCCTCAGATTAAAACCGGTGAAATGAGACCCTTTTCTGCAATGATTATCGCGGCGGCGACTCTGGTGGTCGCCGCCTGCGGCTCCGGCCCGAAAGCGGGTCCGTGCGACATCTACCGGGCGGCAGGAACGCCCTGCGTGACCGCCCACAGTACCACACGCCTGCTGGACTCCCGCTACCGGGGGCCGTTGTATCAGGTGCAGCGAGACTCCGACGGGGCCACGCTCGACATCTACGCCACGAAGGACGGCTACGCCGACGCCGCCCTGCAGGATAACTTCTGCAGCGGGACCGTCGGCCGCATCACGGTCATCTACGACCAGTCCGGCATGGGCAACGACCTGCTGCCTGCGCCGCCGGGGACCTTCCTCGGCCCGGACAAGGGCGGCTTCAACAACGCCGCCCTGGCCAATATGGCCCCGGCATGGCTGGACGGCCATAAAGTCTATGGCGTGTTCATCATGCCCGGCATGGGTTACCGCTGCAACAACGCCCGCGGACTCGCCATCGACGATGAGCCGGAGGGCATGTACTATGTCATCGACGGCCGGCATTTCGACAGCGGTTGCTGCTTCGACTACGGCAATTCCTCCACCAACGGCCGTGCCGTGGGCACGGGCACGATGGAGACGACTTATTTCGGCACGTCCACGGCCTGGGGCCGCGGCAACGGCGAGGGCCCCTGGATCATGTCCGACATGGAAGCGGGCCTCTTCTCCGGCTACGGCGCCAAGCAGAACGACGTCCCGTCCATCACGGACTGGCGCTTCGTGAGCGTGTTCATGAACGGAGGCGGCGGCAACCAGTGGGACCTGCGCGGCGCCGACGCCACGCAGCCGGAGCTGACCACCTTCTACAGCGGCGTGCGCCCCGGCACGCCCGACAGCGACGCCTATTTCCCGATGCACAAGAAGGGCGGCATGCTGCTCGGCAACGGCGGGGACAATGGCAACGGCTCCGCGGGCACCTTCTTCGAAGGCGTGATGACGGTCGGCTACCCGACCGACGAGGCGGTCGCCGCCGTGCAGGCGAACATCGCGGCCGCGCGGTACCGCCCCTATCCGCTCTCCCTGTCGCGTCTGGTGACCTTCCGGCCGGGCCAGGGCCAGACGCTGGAAGTCACGCTGGAGAATGTGACCGATGGCCCTATGACGGACATCGGGCTGGACTTTTCTGCGCCCCGCGGCTGGTCGCTCAGCCGCGAAAGCGAATTCGTGACCAGCCTGCAGCCGGGCGAGACGGCCACCGTCACCTATCTGCTGACCGGCAGCCTCGCGCGCACGTCCGGTGAATTGTCGGTAGAAGCCCGCTGGCAGGAGGGATCGGCCGCACTCGCAACTCCGATCCGCTGCGCGGATGCGGTCAAGATCAATGAGATCGGCCTGGATGATCCTTTCGTCGAGCTCTATAACGCCGAGGCCGCCGAGGCCGACCTGTCGGGCCTCGAGCTCCGGGTCCGCCGCAGCGGCTGGGCCTCCGTGACGGCCCTGACTTTCCCGGAAGGGACGAAGCTGGCGGCGGGGGAATACCTCCTCCTGCCGGTGGATCCCGCCGCACCGTCGGCCCCGGCCACCACGGTCTTCAGCCCCGTCTCCACGGGCCCGAAACTCCATTTCCCGGCAGGAATCAACAACCTTCCGGCCACGTCCGTGGCGGGATTCGCCGTGGGCGAAAAGCTGGGCATCGACCTGGGCGGGCAGTATGAAGAAGTGACGGTGACGGCCGTCGGCACCCCTGCGACGCAGAGCAACCTCGCGCGGGACGCCAGGGCCGGCGACACGCAGCTCTGCATCGTCGGCACGTCGAATCTGCAGCCGGGCTCCGTGCTGACCGTCAGCACGGGCGACCGCACGGAGATGGTGACGGTGAAGCAGGTCCTCGTGGTCGCGGAACCGTACGTCCGCCAGTTCGGCGAGCGGGAGCGGCCGCACGACCCGGGTCTTGTAGAGTTGGAGCAGCCGTTGCAGCGCGACCATGCCTCCGGCGTGGACGTGTCCTGCCCCGGCACGGGCATCAGCTTCGAGCCTGCCACGCGCTTTGCGCACAGCAGCGGCGACGCCCTGCAGCCCCTGGGCGGTGGCTGGACACCGACTCCGGGCCTGTTCCTGAGCTATGCACCGTCTGCCACGGCAGGCAGCGTGGCTCTGGTCGATCCGGCCTCCGGCACGGTCCTGGACGCGATCGTCTATGGCTCGCAGCAGAGCAATTCCAGCGCCAACGGCACCATCACCAGCCCGGAACTCGCCGTGTTGGAGGGTGACCAGCGCGGCGGCGGCTGTCAGGCCGTCGCACCCGCGCCGGTCCCGGCCTGGGTGCTGGCACGCAACCCGAAGATGGCCCGCGGCCCGCAGAGCCTCGCCCGCTTCCCGGACGGCGCCGACGTGGACCGCCTCTGCGAGGACTTCCGCATCAGCGCAGAACCCACTCCGGGCGGCCCGAACCGAATGAATCCATAAAACCAACTAAACCATGAAAAGAATAACACTGATACTAAGCCTGACCTTCCTTTGCGCAACCCTGTTCGCCCAGGGCCCGCGCCAGGCCGGTCCGTCCGATTGGGGGGATTTCAAGCGCTACGAGCAGGCGAACGCGGCGCTGACCCAGGCCCCGCTGGTGGTGCTGATGGGCGACTCGATCACCGACTTCTGGTACGACAGCGACCCGGAGTTCTTCACGAAGAACAATTTCGCCGGGCGCGGTATCTCCGGCCAGACGGCGAGCCAGATGCTTGTCCGCTTCAAGCAGGACGTCATCGACCTGCACCCGAAGGCCGTCGCCATCATGGCGGGTACCAACGACCTCTGCCAGAACCTGGCGGGCCAGGCGTACTATCCCGACCAGACGGTTTATGACAACACCGTGGCCATGTGTGAGCTGGCCGAAGCGGCCGGAATCAAGGTGCTGCTGTGCTCCATCACGCCCTGCGCCCATTACATGATCCTGCCGGATCTGGACGCGGGTTCGCTGATCAAGGCGTTCAACGCCCGGCTGAAGGCCTATGCCGACGCGCAGCAGAATGTCACGTACGTGGACTACCACACCCCGCTCGCCACGGCTGACCTCGGCCTTCCCGAGGACGGCACCTACGACGGGATCCACCCTGCCGTCAACGTCTATGATGACATGGAGCGCATCCTGACGGACGCCGTGGCGAAGGTGCTACAGGTCGAGAACAACTTCTACACGCTGGCGTCCGACGAGGCGGAAAGCCGCAAGCTGGCGTCCGACGCGGACCGCCGCGAGAAAGGCATGCCGATGACGTTCGAGGACATGGTGGAAATGGTCTCCCGCATGTTCAAGCCCCGGGCGGCGCACCCGTCCTGGCTGCGCGACGCCGTCTTTTATCAGATCTATCCGTCCTCCTTCCAGGACAGCGACGGCAACGGCATCGGCGACCTGCCGGGCATCATCTCCCGCCTGGATTACATCCGCTCCATCGGCGTGACGGCCATCTGGCTGAACCCGGTCTATGTGTCGGGCTGGACGGACGGTGGTTATGATATCATCGACTTCTACAAGGTGGATCCACGCTTCGGCACCAACGCCGACCTGCTGGAACTGATCCGCCAGGCGCATGCGCGCGGCATCAAGATCGTCATGGACCTGGTGGCCGGGCATTCCTCGGACCAGTGCGAATGGTTCCTGCAGGCGCGCGAAGGCGCGGACCTGCGCTATTCGGACTACTACATCTGGCCGTCCTTCAAGCCGGAAGGCGGCGCGACCCCCGGTCCGGGCGGCTCGCTGGACGACGCCGTCCGCAACAGCGCCGGCGCATCGCTGCTGAGCAAGTTCGTCGCGACGGACGCGCCGCGCGGGCCCTATTACATCAAGAATTTCTTCGACACGCAGCCGGCCCTGAACTTCGGCTTCGCGAATCCCGATCCGACCCATCCCTGGGAGCAGGCGGTGGACGCCCCGGGGCCCATGTCGATGCGCCGCGAGCTCAAGAACATCATCTCCTTCTGGATGGACAAGGGCGTGGACGGCTTCCGCGTGGACATGGCGGCGAGCCTGGTCAAGAACGACCCCGACAAGGCGGCCACGATTCGCCTCTGGCATGAAGATTTCGTGCCCTGGTTCGAGAAGGCATATCCCGAGGGCGTGCTGATCGCCGAATGGTTCAACCCGGCCCAGAGCGTTGCGCAGGCGGGCTTTGACCTCGATTTCTTCTGCCATGACGGGCAGTACAACTACTCCACGCTCTTCTTCTACGGCCGCCGCGGCTTCGGCCCCAACGCCGTCGAGTCGAAACCGTATTTCGACAAGGCGGGGCAGGGTGAGCTGAAGACCTGGTTCGACCTGTACAGCTATCAGTATGACGCCGTCCAGGGCCACGGCTACGTGTGCATGCCGTCCGGCAACCACGACTTCAACCGCGTGTGCACCGAAGGCCGCACGACGCCGGAGGAGCTGAAGGTCGCGATGACCTTCTTCCTGACCATGCCGGGCGTGCCGTTTATTTACTACGGCGACGAGATTGGCCTCAAGCAGAACCCGGCCGCGCCGTCCACCGACGGCTCCGGATTCCGCGCCGGCTGCCGCATCCCGATGCTCTGGGACGCCACGGCCAACGGCGGCTTCTCCACGGCTCCCATCGAGAAGATTTACATCCCGCAGGATCCGGATCCGAACCGCATGACGGTGGAGAAGGCCGAGGCCGACCCGAATTCACTGCTGCATTACGTCCGCACGCTGCTGCAGCTGCGCAAGGACGTCCCGGCCTTGGGTGCCGACGTGTCCTGGCGCCTGGTCAGCAGCCTCGACCAGCCGTATCCGATGGTCTACGAGCGCAAGTCCGCAGCCGGCCGCTGCTACGTGGTGCTCAACCCGTCCGGCAAGCAGGTCAGCGTGACGCTGCCGGCGGAGCCCGCCAAGCCGGAGATCATCGGCGGCAGCTACAAGAAATGCACGTACAAGCAGACGAAGAAGGGGGATGTCGTGACGCTGTCTCCCGTCTCCGCCGCCATCTTCGCCTTCTGAGATGAGGAAGCTGTGGATTGTTTCCGCACTGCTGTTCGTCCTGACAGCCTGCGGAGTTGACAAGACGGCCGGGACCGTGGGCGACGGCCATCCCGACAAGCCGGCGGTTTCAGCGGGCAAGCTGGATTTCTATCCGGATTTTGAATCAAAGTCCGGGCTGGTGACGCCGCGGAACGTGTATGTCTGGCTCCCGGCCGATTACGCGAAATGGAAGAAATACGCCGTCGTGTACATGAGCGACGGACAGAATCTGTTCGACGCCGAGAAGATGTTCAACCACCAGGAATGGTGTGTCGATGAGGTCTTTGGTGAGCTGTCGGCGGCGGGCCGGATCCAGAACTGCATCGTGGTCGGCGTGGCGAATTCCTTCCGCACCCGGAGCCAGGAATACTTCCCCCAGGATGTGTACGACCGCTATTCCCCGGAATTGAAGGAGTATGCGAAGAGCAAGCGGATGGGGGAGGAGGAGCTGCTGGGCAACAATTACTTGAAGTTCCTGGTCGAGGAGCTGAAGCCCTTCATTGACGCAACCTATTCCACGCGCAGGGACCGGGAGCATACTTTCCACATGGGTTCCAGCATGGGCGGTCTGATCTCCTCCTATGCCGTGGCCAAATATCCCGAAGTCTTCGGCGGCGCGGGTTGTCTTTCGACGCATTCCGTCCTCTACATCACCAACTATGATGCGGAGCGGGATTTTATCGATGCGGCCAACCAATGCTACGTGGATTATCTCCGGGAGACGCTCCAGCCCAACAGTTGCAAACTGTACATGGACCGCGGCGACCAGACCCTCGATGCCGTGTACCCTAAATACCAGGACCGCCTGGATGCGATGTTCCGGGAGGCCGGTTGGGACGACGCCCATTACGTCAGTCAGGTCTTCCCGGGCCTGGCCCATGTCGAAGGTTCCTGGGCTTCGCGCCTGGACGTCCCCGTTCTCTATTTACTTGGTAAATAAATCATTGTCAGACTATGAATAAGTTGTCGATTCTTGGCGTGGCGCTTGCCGCGATCCTTTCCGTCCCTGCGGGCGCACAGCCTTTCCCGCAGCCGGAGCCGGCGTCCAAAGCCGACCGGACGACCGTGGAATTCGTCGTCCGCGACGGCAAGCCCATCCTGATGGATATCTATCAGTTCAAAGACCAGCCGGCGGAAAAACGCCCGGTCTTCATCTACTCCTTCGGCGGCGCCTGGGCCATGGGCTCCAGGATAGACGCCCTTTGCAATCCGCTGTACGACCACCTTTGCGAGAAGGGATGGGTCTGTGTGGCCATCGACTACCGGCTCGGCTCCGCCCGCGGCCGGGACGGCAAGCCGCTCATCACCCCGCCGGATGGGTACAATCCTTTCCAGTATTCCATCGACATCGGCGTGGAGGACCTCTATGCCGCGACGGCCTGGCTCATCGAGCATGCCCGGGAATACAAGATCGATCCTGAAAAGATCGTCATCAGCGGCAGCAGCGCGGGCGCGATCAACAGCATGAACGCCGAGTATTACATCTGCTCCGGCCATCCGCTCGCGAAAGACAACCTGCCGGCGGACTTCAACTACGCCGGCGTGGTCCCGATGGCCGGCGCCGTGTACCTGACCGGCGCGGACGACACGGAGCTCAAGTGGGACCGCAAGCCCTGTCCGATGTGCTTCTTCCATGGTTCGGCCGACCCGACCGTGACCTTCGACATGGAGCGCAACCCGAACCGTCATGGCTTCGGCCCCTTCTACGTCAGCCAGCAGCTCTATGCGATGGATGTTCCCTACATGCTCAACGAGTACGTCGGAGGCGACCACTGTATGGCGCTCCTCCCGATCAAATGGTTCTGGAACGAGATCGATTCGTTCCTCGACCGCATCGTCCTGGACGGACTGAACATCAAGGTCCATTCCGTCGAGCGCTCCCCGAAGCCGCGGACGGACGCCAACTGGCTCGACACGGTCCGTCCCGGACAGTATGAAGCTGTGCAACGAATGCAAAACCGTAACAGATGATGAAAGAGTTATTCACTTGGATGATTCTTGTCCTGTGCTCGACCAGTGTCTTTGCGCAGGCGGAAAAGATCCGGCTTTACGAAGGGAAGGCGCCCGGCACGGAAGGCTGGACGCAGCCGGAATACCTCTTCGAATACACGACGCCCTTCAATCCCGGCGAGGTCGGGCAGTGCATTCTGAATGTCGTGGATCCCGAACTCTGGGTGTATCTCCCGGCGAAGGGTACGGAGACGGGTGCTGCCGTCATCGTCTGCCCGGGCGGCGGTTTCACGGCGCTGTCCTGGCACCAGGAAGGCCCCAACGTGGCCAAATGGATGGCCGAACACGGCATCGCCGCATTTGTCCTGAAATACCGCATCGCCTATTCCGGCGCCGACTATGAGGAGGCGAAGTACGTCGTCGACCATTCCTACGGCAACCAGGGACGGGACGCACGCATGCAGGAGCTGGCCGAGAAACACGCAAAGATCGCCGAAGCGCAGGGCTACGACCGGAAGATGGCCTGGGACGACGGTCGCGCCGCTATTACCTATGTCCGCAAGAATGCAGCGAAATACGGCGTGAATCCACACGCCATCGGCATCATCGGGTTCTCGGCGGGTGGCAACATCGTGTACCACGTGGCGCTCGACCACGACGAGATGAGCCGCCCGGATTTCCTCGGCATGATCTATCCGGCCTGGTTCGAGAACCAGGTGCCCGACGATCCCATGCCGCTCTTCATCGCGGCGAGCACGGGCGAAGCCTCTTCCGCCAACGGCTTCGGCGACACGCCGGCGCTCTACAACGCATGGAACCAGACGCGCCAGCCACTGGAAATCCACTCTTTCACGCGCGGTTTCCACGGTTTCGGCTACCGCGACAACGGCCAGTCGGTGTACATCTGGCCGACGCTGTTCTACAATTTCCTCGACAACTGCAACCTGCTGAATAAGAAATAGCCTATGGCATCCAAACAATCCAATGTGGCCAAACTGGTGCCGGTCATGATCGCCTTTTTCACGATGGGATTCGTGGACATGGTGGGCACGGCGACCAACTACGTGAAGGCGGACTTTGCGCTGTCCGATACGATGGCGAATTTCCTGCCTTCGATGGTGTTCCTGTGGTTTTTCCTGCTGTCCGTTCCGACGGGCCTGCTGATGAATCGGATCGGCAAGCGGAAGACCGTGCTTCTTAGCCTCGTGGTCACGGCCGTGGCGCTGATCCTGCCGCTGTGCGGCTACAATTATCCCGTGCTGCTGGCGTCGTTTTGCCTGCTGGGCATCGGGAACACGCTGATGCAGGTGTCGCTCAATCCGCTCGCGTCCTGCATCGTCAGCGGCGAGAAATTCGCCAGCACGCTGACCTTCGGGCAGTTCGTCAAGGCCATCGCCTCGTTCATCGCGCCGATCCTGGCGAGCTGGGCCTCGCTGCAGTTCGGCAACTGGCGGCTGCTGTATCCGATCTTCCTGGTCTTCGCGCTCATCGCCATCGTCTACCTAAGCCTGACGAAGATCGAGGAGGAGATCCCGAAAGACAAGACGTCGAGTTTCATCGACTGCCTCAAGCTGCTGGGCGACGGCTCCGTGCTGCTGCTCTTCCTCGGCATCGTGGCCCATGTGGGCATCGATGTCGGCGTGAACACCTGCGCGCCGAAGATCATCATGGAGCGCCTCGCGCTGCCGCTGGAGAAAGCGGGCATCGCGACGAGCATCTATTTCCTGTTCCGCACCCTGGGCTGCCTGTCCGGCTCTTTCATCCTGGCAAAGTTCCCGCTGAAGAAGTTCTTCGCGGTGAGCGTGTGCCTGATGGTCCTGTCGATGATCGGCCTGTTCGTGTGCCGCAGCCTCGCCGGGCTGTACGTGGCCATCGCGCTGGTGGGCTTCGGCAACTCCAACATCTTCTCGATGGTCTTCTCGCGGGCGCTGTACTACCTGCCCGAGCGGAGCAATGAGATGTCCGGCCTGATGGTGATGGGCATCATCGGCGGTACCGTCTTTCCGCTGCTGATGGGCATCCTGTCCGACGCGATGGGCACGCAGACTGGTTCCGTGATCGTGATCAGCATGGGCGTGGCGTACCTGGTGTGTCTGGCCGCGCGTTTCCTTAAAGAGAAAACAGCATGAGCAAGAAAGTAATTGTGGGCCTCGGGGAGATCCTCTGGGACATGCTCCCCTCGGGCAAGGCCCTCGGCGGGGCTCCGGCCAACTTCGCCTACCACGCGCAGCGCCTCGGCGAAGAGGGCTGGGCGGTCAGCGCCGTCGGCGACGACCCGCTCGGCCGCGAGATCCTGGATATCGTGGACGGGAAGGGCCTGCATCATATCATTTCCGTGGTCGGGCAGCCGACCGGGACCGTTGAGGTGACGCTCGACGCGCGGGGCGTGCCGAGCTACAACATCAAGGAAGGCGTGGCCTGGGACAACATTCCGTTCACGCCGGAGATGGAGGCGCTCGCGCAGCGCGCGGACGCGGTCTGCTTCGGTTCGCTGGTGCAGCGCATGGCTTCCCGCGCGTCCGTGCTGCGTTTCCTGCGCGCCGCGCGGCCGGACTGCCTGAAGGTGTTCGACATCAACCTGCGGCAGCATTACTACTCCCGGGAAGTCCTGGAAGAGTCCTTGCAGCTGGCGGATATCCTCAAGATCAACGACGAGGAGATCCGTACCGTGGCCGGCTTGTTCGGCCTGAGCGATGACGACACGGCGGCCTGCCGGGCGCTGATCGCGCGCTACGGCCTGCGGCTGGTCATCCTGACCCGCGGACCGCAGGGGAGCGAGGTCATCACGCCGGAGGCGGTCATCCCGCAGACGGCCGGCGAGGCCGTCGTCGTGGACACCGTCGGCGCCGGCGACTCCTTCACCGCCGCCTTCGTGGTGGCGTATCTGCGGGGCGATTCGCTTGCGGACGCCCAGCGGCTGGCGAGCGATACCGCCGCCTTCGTTTGCTCCCGCAAGGGGGCGATGCCCGTTTGATATTTTTCCGGGATATTGATTATCTTTGTCCCTGTTATGAAGAAAGTCCTTATCCTTTTGCTGGCCCTGCTGCCGGCGCTGGGCGTCCGGGCACAGGCCCCGTTCGCGAAGTATCTTGACCAGGTGGATTCCGCCCCGTTCATCGTCGTCGACAAGGAGGCGCTCAAACTCACGCTTGTGGACGCGCAAGGTGCGGCCATCAAGGAGTATGGCATCTCCTGCGCCATCAACTACGGCCCCAAGAAGGTCCGCGGCGACCACAAGACCCCGGAAGGCACCTTCAAGATCAACGAGCTGCTCAACGCCAAGGGCCTCTCGCACGACTTCAAGGACGGTAAAGGCCCCGTCAAGGACGCCTACGGCCCCTGGTTCCTGCGCCTGGATGTGCCGGGCTACCGGGACATCGGCATCCACGGAACCCCCTTCCCGGCGCCACGGAAGGCTGCATCCGCCTGCGCAACGAGGATATCCTCGACCTGAAGTCCCGCGTCAAGCTGGGCACCGTGGTCATCATCCTTCCCGACCCGGTATAAAAAAAGTGTTTAACATTTTGGTACGATATTCGTCTTATTATCGGAGTTGCTTCGCCGCGGCTCCGATAATTCGTTTGAGCCGCTGACGGCCTCCGCCGCGCGGCCGAACAAGAAGAATGTCTCCCAGCGGGAGGTGGCTTCCGTTGTGTCCGAATTCCGCCACTGCGACGGCGTCGAGGTGATGCGTCTGGGATGGCTCGGTACGGCCCTGGTCAAGGGCGTCGCCGTCCATGTCGATGACAACGACGACGACCTGCGCGAGATCCGCCAGGCGCTGCGCGGCATCAAGGGCGTGACCGTGATGGAATACGAGAGCGCTGCTCCCGAGGTCCGCGAGCGGGTGAACCGTCGCCTTTCCAGCATACTGGGTAAGCGCGAGATTTTGATGGAAGTCAAGGACGATGGCGAGAAAGTGCAGATCTTCGGCGTCCTGGACGACGCCACGGGCCTGGTGCGGGACATTGTTTTCCATTCGCCCAGCGACTGCGCGCTGATCTGCATGTTCGGCACCCTTCCCCTGGACGTGATCGGTAAAATCGCAGCCCAATGACGAACGCGCGCTTCCAGAACGAGTGGCTTTCCCTCGCCGGGGAGTTCTACCGCGTGGCCTTCTACATCCTGGAGGATGAGGCCGAAGCGGAGGACGCCGTGCAGGAACTGTTCCTGAAACTCTGGAGCGGACGGGATGCGCTGGACGGCATCCGCAACCCCAAGGGGTATGGTATCCGGGTGCTGCGCAACCTCTGCCTGGACCGCATCCGGCGCAGCCGGAAAATGGAGACGCCCGCCGTCCTGCCCGAGCCGGAATGGCCCGGCCGCCAGGACGAAGCGGTGGACGAAAAAGAGCGCCTCGCCAAGGTCCTGGACGCCATCAAGTCGCTGCCTGACAGGCAGCGCGAAGTGCTCACGCTCCGGACCCTGGACGGGCTCTCCTACGAGGAGATCGCGGAGCGTACCGGAATGAATCAATTGACCCTTCGCGTGCTGCTTTCGCAAGCGCGCCGAAAAATAAGAAATGTGATATGAAGACCCTCGAAGAAATAGAAAACCTCAGCCTCGAAGAGCTGGAGATGAAGGCAGCGGAGACCGCCGCCCCCGTCCCTGACGGGTTGGAGCGCCGCCTGCGGCAGGCCCTGGCCGCCCGCGAACTCGCGCAGGCCGCCCGGCCCCGCCCGGCCCGCTGGATTCCCTACGCCTCGCTGGCCGTGGCGGCTGCTGCGGCAGCCCTGGTCGTGCTGCCGCAGCGCGGCCCGAAGGACACCTTCGACGACCCGCTCCTGGCTTACGCAGAAGTGGAAAAGGCCTTCCAGACCATTTCCGAGAAAATGTCCGTCGGCCTGGATATCGTCCGCGACGCGGAGCAGACCGCCGACATGCCTTACAACACCCTTAACAAGATCCAGAAATGAAACGCATAATCATCCTTTTTGCAGCCCTGCTGCTCAGCTTCTCCGCCTTCGCCCAGAACGGCAAGAGCATCTACCAGAAATACTCCGACGCGGAGAACGTCTCCGCCGTCTATGTCTCCCCGGCCATGTTCCGCATGATCGGACAGATCCCCGACCTGGAAGTCGGGCAGGAGAACGTCAACCTCACGCCCGTCATCCGCTCGCTCACGGGCCTGTACATTCTCAACAGCGAGAACGCGGCCATCAACGGCTCCCTGCGCGCCGATGCCGAGCGCTTCATCAACTCCGGCAGGTATGAGCTTCTGATGGAGGCCAAAGACTCCGGCGAGACCGTCCGGATATACACCGTCGGCAACGACAGGGTCATCGAGGGCTTCGTGATGCTTGCCGCCGAGGCCAGTGAAGTGACTTTCATCTGCCTGGACGGCCAGATGCCCCGCAAGGATTTCGAGGAACTGTTTTCGAAAGCGATGAGAAAATAAACGCTAATAATACCACGGCTGGGCTGCGACGCTGCGGATTCCTTCACCCGTATCGACGTGGCCCAGAATCCGTCGGACAGCCAGCGGTTCGCGGTCGTAGAAGTCCTCGCCGTCGGGCGTCAGGGAACTGATGCGCACGACCTGGGAGGAGTGGATGATCTTCTTGTCCCCGTAGTACATCGCCACATGGGCGACCACCATTTTCTTCTTCGCCGTCGCGGGCGTGCCGTAGAAGAGCAGGTCACCGGGCAGCATCCGGTCGAAGTCGTAAGGGACTTCCTCGCCGGTGTAGATCTGTTCGCGCGCGTTGCGGGGGAGGACGATGCCGCACTGGCGGTAAACGAACTGCGTGAATCCGCTGCAGTCGAAGTGCTTGATGCTCGCCCCGCCCCACATGTAGGGCGTGCCGAGGAAGCGGCGGGCCGTCCCGATCAGGTTCTCGCGCGTGGCTTCGCGGGCGGCGACCCATTCGTCGAGATCCATCACCTCATAGGCGCGCACCCAGCCCTCCCGGCCTGAGGGCAGGAAAACCTGTACCCAGCCGCGGCGGGACTCCGTCCCCTTGCGGACCAGGTCGTTGAGCGTGAAATCACCCACGCGCCCCGCCGTGACGGACGGCTCTGCGTAGATGCGCGTGTACTCCACGCAGCAGATGTACTTCGGCGCGGCAATCCAGGCGTCCTTGCCCGCTTCGTCCATGAAGGCGACGTTGAGCTCAGTCGTCCAGACATCCTTGTAATCCGGGGCGTCGACCAGGCGCCAATAGCGCTCCGCGCCCTTGACGCGCAGCACCGTGCCCATCAGGCACTGCGTCTCGTTGCCGGATTCGTAGTCCGGCTTCAGCCGCAGGAAGCAGGAAGACGAATTGACGACCGCCCACTGCGGGCCGTCCCAGGTCTGTGCGAAAGCGGCCATGGAAAGAACCAGCGCCGCGAGGATGAGGAGTGTCCGTTTCATATGGACAAATTTAAGCAAATTCAAATAATAATTCGTATCTTTGCAGGCGATAAAACTGAATAGTTATGAATTTAAGAGACATCAAAAAGGACATCGAGTATGTGTTGAGCGCCTTTGTGGAGGACTGCTCCGTGGTCGCCTGCGTCAACCCCAAGGTTACTGACGCGAACGTCAGCGAGCTGATGGAAGAGGCCATCGACCTCTATAACGAACTTCGCGACAAGGTCAACGCCAAGGTCGAGGGTTCGAAGAAGAACCACTTCAACGAGCTTCGCAAGGAGGTTCTCACCAAGACGGACGAGCTTTACAGCAAGTTGAGCACCGCTGTGAAGGACGCGGTCAAATGAGAATTGCCCAAACCCTGATATCAGTCGCGCTTCTGCTTCTGGCATGGAGCGCGACTGCTGGTATTCCCCCGACCCAGGCGCAGAAGACCATCGATGAGATTTGCGCGAAGGAGCCGCTCCGCTCCGCGCTTGTCGGCGTCCTGGCCGTGCGTGCGGACGGCGACACGATCGTGGCCGTCAACCACCGCCAGAAACTCGTGCCGGCTTCCAACGTGAAGTTGCTGACCACGGGCATGGCCCTGCAGATCCTGGGTGCCAATTTCCGCTTTGAGACGCGTCTGGGCTATACCGGCACCATCGAGGACGGCACCCTGCACGGGGATGTGTACATCCTCGGCGGGGGCGACCCCACGACGGGTTCGCGCTCGGAGAGCACGGCGGCGATCGGCCCGACCTTCGGCACGTGGATGCAGTTGCTGCGCGACGCCGGCATCCGCCGCATCGAGGGCCGCGTCCTCGGCGATCCCCGCCATTTCAACGACCACACGCCGCAGAACCTGGGCTGGAGTTTCGACGACCTGGGCACCAACTATGGCGCCGGCCCGAGCGGTCTCAATTTCTTCGAGAACGCGCAGAATTTCTATATCACCCCCGGGCCTGCGGGCAGTTCGGTGCACTACCGCGTCCAGTATCCCGAGACGCCCTGGATGCACTACGAGAACCACACCGTCACCGGTGCGGCCCGCTCCTCGAACACGCTCTACTACGTGAACTCCACGCTCGTTCCCGTGGGCGAGATCGCGGGCTCCTTCCCGGCCGACCGCCGGGGCTACACCCTGGAGTGCTCGAATGCCTTCGGCGCCTTCACCTGTGCTTACTATTTCCACAATTTCCTTCGCTCGCAGGGCGTTGAGGTGAGCGGCGGCTGGGGCGACATCACGCAGCAGGGCGAGATCCGCACCTCGCTGGAGCTCGGAGCCCCGCGTTCGCAGGCGCCCGCGCCGGACAGCATCCGGATTGCCGGCAGCGCCTGGTCGGCTCCGCTCGCTGACATCGTCGCGGACACCAACCGCGAGAGCGACAACTTCTATGCGGAAGCGCTCCTGAAGGCGGTCGCCATGCACATGGGCAAGACCGCCCGGCAAGACGACCTGGACGAGGCGGCCGAGGCGGGGCTGCGCCGGCTGGGCCTCCGACCGGACGGCGCCTGCCGCCAGTTCGACGGCAGCGGCCTGTCCCGCAAGAACTACGTCTCGCCCGACTTCTTCGTCCGCTTCCTGCGGAAAATGATGGCCCTGCCCGTTTGGAATGCGTATTTCAATTCGCTCCCGGTGCCCGGAGCCAAGGGCACGCTCGAGACCCGCTTCGACAAGGCGCTGCAGGAGTTCAAGGACCGCATCCACATGAAGAGCGGATCCATGAACGGCGTACGCTGCTTCAGCGGCTACATCCTCGCTTCCGACGGCGACCCGAAAAAGACCATCATCTTCTCGCTGCTGACCAACAATTGCACGGCCTCTTCCTACCAGGCGATGCCCATCCTCGACAGCATGATCGAGGCCATCGCCGCAGAGAACTGAGCGTCATTCCGGACTTGATCCGGAATCTCCAAAAATATTGCTATCTTTGCTGAATATGCGGAAAATCCTCATACTGTTGCTGCTGCCGGCCCTGCTGGGGTCCTGCCACACCATCACGTCGCTGGTATATGACGATCCGGTGGTGGCCAAAGTCGGCAAGAACAAGCTCCACAAATCAGAAGTGGTGCGCTTCATCCCCAACCTGGTTTCCCCTGCGGACAGCGCCCGCCTGGCGGAGCAGTACATCAACAGCTGGGCGATGGACCTGCTCTACCTCGACGTGGCGGAGCGGGAGCTGTCGAAGGAGGAGCTCGACGTGAGCGCAGAGCTGGAGAATTTCCGCCGCTCCCTGCTGAAATACCGCTACGAGCATCGCTACATCAACGACCGGCTGGATACCCTGGTCACGGATGACCAGATCCGCAACTACTACGAGGCGCACAAGTCGGATTTCGAACTCAAACGCCCGGTGCTCAAGCTGCGTTTCGTGGATGTGATGAAGGATTCGCCCAACATCAACGCCATCCTCAGGATGATGACCTCGCAGGAGTACGATGACGTGCAGCGGGCGGACACGCTTGCCAAGTCTACGGCCCTGCGCTGGTTTGACAGTTCGGACACCTGGATGGACGCCAACGATGTGGCCAAGTACTTCGGCATGGAGTATTCGCAACTGCTGTCCCTGCTGTGGGGAAACACGATCCGGTACGAGCCGGCGGACCGCGCCGACCTGATGTTCGCCTATGTGTGCGACATCCGCCGCAGCGGTCCCGCGCCGCTGGACTACTGCGCCCCGCAGATCCGCGATATCCTGATGAGCGTGAGAAAACATGATCTGATGAACAGTTTGGAACGGGACTTGCTTGACAACGCGCTCGAAAGCAAAAACTTTGTAGTTTACAAGAATGAAGAATAAGTTCCTGAAATGTGCTGCTACGCTCGCCCTGGCGGGCCTTTGCATCGCCGCTTCCGCCCAGCGCTACCGCGGCGTCGTGGACAAATCCATCGCCATTGTGGGCAATGAGATGATCTCCCTCTCGGATGTGGAGGGGCAGGTGCAGGCCATGCGCGCCCAGGGTCTGCCCGCAAACCGTTGCGAGATCCTCGAGAACCTGATGCAGACCAAGCTGCTCATCGCCCAGGCCCGCGTGGACTCCCTGTCGGTCAGTCCGGACCAGGTGAACGCCCAGCTGGACCAGTATATGGCGGAGATGACGACCCGCGCCGGCGGCGAGGACGAGCTGGCCGAATACCTCGGCAAGCCGATTTACAAGCTGCGCCAGGAATGGCGTGCCCAGATCGAAGAGCAGACGCTCGCACAGCAGGAGCAGTCGGAAATCGCCAAGAACCTGCCGGAACTGACGCCCTATGACGTCAAGCAGTTCCTCGATACGGTCGACGTGGCTTCGCTGCCCGTCGTGCCGATCAAATACCAGATGAGCCAGATCTGCGTCTATCCCGACCGTGAGGCGGCAGCCATTGCCGTCAAGGAGCGCTTGCTCAACATCCGGGAGCGCATCATCAATGGCGAACGCTTCGCCACGCTGGCCCGCCTGTATTCCGAAGATCCCGGCAGCGCCCGCAAGGGCGGTGAGCTGGGCATGGCCTCCAAGACCATCTTCTGGCCGGCCTTCTCGGATGCTGCCATGTCGCTCAAGCCCGGCACCATCTCCCAGATCGTGGAGACGCCGGACGGCTTCCACATCATCGAGGTGCTGGAGAAGAAGGGCGACATGTTCAACGCCCGCCACATCCTCATCCGACCCAGCTACACGATGGCGGACCAGGAGAAGGCCTTCCACCGGCTGGACAGCCTGCGGACGGCGATCCTGGACAGCACCATCACCTTCGAGGCTGCGGCGCGTTTCTATTCCGAAGATGCGCCCACCCGCACCAACGGCGGCCAGATGGCCGATCCGCACACCGGCTCCGCCTATTTCGAGATCGACCAGCTGAAGCCGCAGGACTACGCTGCCATCCAGGACCTTAAGGTCGGCGAGATCTCCGAGCCGATCGCCTCGCTGGACAACGAAGGCCGCGACGGCAACCTCGTCTACAAGATCATCCGCCTGGACAAGATCGTCCCCGCGCACACGGCCACCTTCGAGACGGACTACACCGACTTACTCTCCCAGGTGCAGCAGGAGAAGGTCAACGTAGCCATCAGGAAGTTCCTGGACGACAAGATTGAGAGCAGCTACATCATCATCGATCCCCTGTTCGGGGACTGTGATTTCTCCCGGAAAGGATGGTCGGCCAAGGTCAGAAAAGACGACTGATTCTCTTCGCGGCCCTGCTGCTTGCAGCCCTGCCGCTGTCTGCCCAGCCAACCTCCGGGCAGACGGACTCGCTGGTACGCCTGCTCAACGCCTTCTCCCTGGAGCAAGTGGAGAAGGACGGCCGGATGGCGCGCAAGGCCATCGACCCCACCTTCCTGCATAACGGCACTTATCTCTCCTGCGACACGGCCCTCTGGCACGTGGAGGAGAAAATCATCAACTGCTTCGGCAACGTCCGGCTCACGCAGGGCGAGTCCGTGCTGACCAGCGGCAAGCTGGACTATCTGATCGACGAAAGCGTCGCGCAGTTTCGCGGCGGCGTCGTTGAACTGCGCAACCAGCAGGACAACGTCCTCCGGACAAACATCCTGGACTACAACACGAAGGACAGCCTGGCCGTCTTCTCGGGCGGCGCGTCGATGATCAGCTCCGACGGGCAGATCATCGAGAGCGACGAGGGTACCTACGAGAACGCCCGGGACATGTTCAACTTCAGCGGCAACGTCAACATGTTCACGGACTCCATCTTCGTGCGCACCGAACGCCTGCGCTACGATTCCAAGGCGGAACGGGCCGACTTCCAGACGGAAATTGATTTCTGGAAAGATGGAAGGATGCTGTCGGCGGGCTCCGGCTGGTACGAGCGCGGGGAGGAGACTTTCTTCTTCCGTGATCACGTCCATGGCCTGGGCGAGAGCGAAGAATCCTGGTGCGACAGCCTTTACTACTACCGCGCGCCGAACGACCTGCTGATGCTCGGCAGTGTGCAGGTCCAGGACCAGAGCCGCCGCGTCGCGGCGCTGGGCGACCGGCTGCAGTACGTGGATTCCCTCGCGCGGGTGACGCTGGAGGAGAATGCCTCCGTGGCCCTCTGGGACGAGGACGGCGCGGAGCCGGACACGACCTACCTGGGCGCGGAGCGTTTCGTCTACTGGACGCAGCTGAAGTGCGACGTGGACGGGAACGAGATCGCGCTGGCCGAGAAGCGCCGTGCGGAAATGCTGGAGGACCCGATCGCGGCCTACCGTCGCCGCGCGGCCGAGGAAGCCGCTCAGAAGCGCGACGAAGTCTTGAAGAACAATCCGGTCGCCGCCGACCGCGCCGCCGCGATGGCTCGTGGCAAAGGCCCCGGTGGTTCTGCGTCCCTCCTTCAAGGTAGTCATTCCGGGCTTGAAAGTAGTCATTCCGGGCTTGACCCGGAATCTCCGTCCGATACTACTGTCATTCTGAGCGAAGCGAAGAATCTCGTTGACAGCCTCGCCGTCCAGCAGGACACCATCCCGCCCGCGCCGGACAGCACCAAGATCGGCTTCCTGTTTGCCAACAAGGACATCAAGATCTTCCGCAAGGACATGCAGGTCCGCTGCGACTCCCTGCGCTACAGCGACCTCGACTCCATCGCCCGCCTGTACAAGAGCCCGATCGTCTGGAACGAGGGGAACCGCCAGTATAATTCCGACAGCCTCTTCGTGCTGCTCCGCAACGAGAAGATGGAGCGCGCCAACCTCCTTTCCAACGCCTTCGTCCACACGGAGGAAGCGGGCGGCTATTTCGACCAGATCAAGAGTACCGACATCATCGCCTACTTCAGCGACTCCACCTCGCTTCGCCGTTTCGACGCCCTGGGCGGCGTCACGGCCCTGCTTTATCTGGAGGAGAACGACGCCATCGCCACCGTCAACCGGACGGAGAGCAAGATGATGATGGCGACATTCGACGGCGAAGGCAATGTCGACCACGTCTACAACTTCGACAGCCCCAAGAGCGACGCCTATCCGGTGGTGCAGCTCCCCGCTGCCGAGCACAGGCTGCGTGGTTTCAACTGGCAGCCGGAGCTCCGCCCGAAAGATAAATTCGACGTGACGGCGATGGTGGTCCGCGACTCCGAGCGGGAGGCCTATGAGGCCCGGCCGCGTGCCGCCTTCCCCCACACGGATGTTTATTTCCCCGGCCACATGTCCGACCTGTATGCTTCGCTCGATTCCGCCAAGACCAGGCGCAATACCCGTCCGAGTCATTCCGGACTTGATCCGGAATCTCCAGGCGCATTGGATTCCCTTGCGGTTGGAGATTCCAGCTCGCAGGCCGGAATGACTACAGAAGAGCCTGACTCTACGTCGATCGCTGTGCCTGACTCCACGGACATCCTGAACGGAGTGAAGGATCTCCCTGCCAGTCGCGATACGACGTACATGTCGGAGCGCGAACTGCGGAAGGCGATGCGCATTGCGAAACGCGATGCCCGCTGGGAAGCGCTGGACCGGCGCGATGCCGACAGGGCAGCCGCGAAGCAGGCCCGCAAGGATGCGCGCAAAGCCAAACGGGAGGCCCGGGAGGCCGCCCACAGGGCCAAACAGGCAAAAATCGATGCAGCCAAACTGCAGAAATACATAGAACGCTACGAAAAAAAGAAAGCGCGCCATGAAGGAAGAAAACAAAAACCTGTCCCTGCCGGAGAACGCCCACCGGGAGTTGAAACCGGGGGAGAATTACCAGCCCCTGCTGAACCCGAACGAGAAGCCCTTTGAGGTCACGCCGTATAGCGTGACGGTGGGCTTGCTGATGACCGTCCTTTTCTCTGCTGCCGCGGCCTACCTCGGGCTGAAGGTCGGCCAGGTGTTCGAGGCGGCCATCCCCATCGCCATCATCGCCGTCGGTCTGACCGGTGCCCTGAAGAAGCAGGGAGGCCTGGGGCAGAACGTCATCATCCAGAGCATCGGAGCCTGCTCCGGCGTGGTGGTGGCAGGCGCCATTTTCACGCTCCCGGCCATCTACATTCTCGGCCTGGACGTCAATTTCTGGCAGATGTTCCTGAGCTCGATGCTGGGCGGTTTCCTCGGCATCCTGTTCCTCATTCCCTTCCGGAAGTATTTCGTCAAGGAGATGCACGGGAAGTACCCGTTCCCGGAGGCCACGGCCACCACGCAGGTGCTCGTCAGCGGCGAGGGTGGCGGCAAGAGCGCCCGTACCCTGCTGGCCGCCGGCCTGGTGGGCGGTCTATACGACTTTGTCGTCGCGACCTTCGGTGCCTGGGCGGAGACGCTCAGCACCACGGTCATGCACTGGGGCCAGGTGGTCGCCGACAAGGCCAAGGTGGTGCTCAAGCTCAACACCGGTGCGGCCGTGCTGGGCCTGGGCTACATCGTCGGCCTCAAGTACGCCTTCATCATCTGCTGCGGCTCCTTCCTCGTCTGGCTGGTCATCATCCCGCTGATGAACCTCATCTGGGGCGGCAGCGTCATCGACCTGATGGGCACGGGCATCGCCCAGACCATCTCGGAGATGTCGCCTGAGCAGATTTTCAAAGAATACGCCCGTCACATCGGTATCGGCGGCATCGCCACCGCGGGCATCATCGGTATCATCAAGAGCGCAGGCGTAATCAAGAGCGCGGTCGGCCTCGCGACCAGCGAGTTCCGCCGCAAGCCGGGCGCCGCGGCCGAGAAGCCGGAGCGCACGCAGGAAGACCTGCCGATGAAGTCGGTCGTCTGGGGCATCGCCATCGCGCTGCTCGCCGTGTTCGCCTTCTTCGCCTTTGGCGGCGTGGTCAATACCGTCTGGCAGGCCCTGATCGGTCTCGTCATCGTGGCGGTGATCGCCTTCCTCTTCACGACGGTGGCGGCCAACGCCATCGCCATCGTGGGCACGAACCCGGTCAGCGGCATGACCATCATGACGCTGATTATCACCGCCCTCGTGCTCGTGGCGGTGGGCCTGAAGGGCAACGCCGGCATGGTTGCGGCGATGGTCATCGGCGGCGTGGTCTGCACGGCCCTGAGCACCGCCGGCGGCCTGATCACCGACTTCAAGATCGGCTACTGGATCGGCACGACGCCGCGTAAGCAGGAAGCCTGGAAGTTCGTCGGCATCGCCGTTGCGGCCGCGACCGTGGGCGGGGTGATGCTGATTCTCAACAAGACCTACGGCTTCACGGGCGACGGCGCCCTGGTGGCTCCGCAGGCCAATGCGATGGCGGCCGTGATCCAGCCGATGATGAGCGGCGGCAGCGCCCCCTGGCTCCTCTACGGCATCGGCGCGCTGATCGCCATCCTGCTGACCGTCTTCAAAGTGCCGGCGCTGGCATTCTGCCTGGGTATGTTCATCCCGATCGACCTGAACCTCCCGCTGCTGCTCGGCGGCGCCATCTCCTGGTACGTCAGCACGCGCAGCCAGGACGCTGCCGTCAACACGGCCCGTCAGGAGAAGGGGACCCTCATCGCCAGCGGCTTCATCGCCGGCGGCGCACTGATGGGCGTCGTCTCCGCCATCCTGAAGTTTGCCCAGGTGGACTGGTTCATGAATGCCTGGAACACCGTCGCCCCCGGCCACGTGGCCTCCGGCGCCGAAGCCATCGCCATCATCCCACTGATCGGCACCTGTGCCTATATGATCGTTAGCGCGAAACGGAAATAGAAAAGGATCGGGGTGCAAAACAAGCGTGTTTGCACCCCGATCCTTTTGTTTGATCTGCGCGGCCTATTTCTTCCAGAGTTTCGGGAGGAATCCGTAGTAGAGGAGGTGCCGCCAGGTTGACCAGTCGTGGCCGGTTTCCCCGACGCAGCAGTACTCATACTCGATTCCGTGCTTGTCGAGCGCATCCCGGAAGCCCTTGACCCGGACATTGAACATGCCTTTCTCCTCAGCGCCGCCCTGCCCGATGAACAGGTAGTCCACCTTGTCGTTGGCTTTCGGATCGTTGAGGAATTCTCCCAGCGTCTGCTCGGGGGTATTGTCTCCGGCGCTCAGAACGCCGAAATTGGCGAAGAGATCCAGGTTCTTCAGGCCCACGAACATCGTGTGGCGGCCGCCCATCGACAGGCCGGAAATGGCCCTGCCGTGCGGATTGGCGATGGTCTTGTAGTGGCTGTCGATGAAGGGAATGACGGCCTCGCGGTATTCCCGCGCCATGATGTCGAAGGTGAGATCCGCGTGCTGGGGATGGTTGCGGTGTATCACCTGATTGTTCACAATCGCAATCAGCATCGGTTCCGCCTTTCCTTCTGCGAGAAGGTTGTCCATGATGAAATTCACACGGCCGTCATACACCCAGTTGGACGGGAGTTCGCCGCTTCCGCCCATGAGATAGAGGACGGGATATTTCTTCTTGGGGTCATACTGGGGCGGGGTATAGACATAGATCTCGCGCTGCCCCTGGGTGACGGGGCTGTAGTAGATATGACGGGTCACGGCGCCGTGGGGCACGTCCTTCGCATCCCACCAGGACGGTCCGTCGCCATGGACGATAAGCTCGCTGTAAGGCGGCATGGCCGTAAATGCGGCATAGGTGTTATTGGGATCCGCCATGCTGACGCCGTCCACGACGAGGTTGTACTGATACATGTCGACCGGGAGCGGTCCGATGGTGAGGGTCCAGATGCCGTCTTCCCCTTTGGTGAAGGGGATGTTCCCGCGGACACCCATGACGGTGGTCATGGCGCCCGAGAGGGCGACGGACTCCGCCTTCGGGGCCCGGAGCCGGAACGTGACGGTATGGTCGTCGTTCACCTGCGGCGAATTCAGGTTCGCGCTGAAGGGAATCAGCCCCTCGGTGTCTTTCTGGGGGTTGTAGCTGAGGTTGACGTTCGACTGCTGGGAAAAGGCAGTCAGCGTGAAAAGCAGCGAAATCGCTGCGGTAATCAGGTTCTTGTTCATTATACGGTTTTTTATGTTCTATCCGCCTTGAGACCTCCTTGACAGGTCTCGTCAAATATAACGAAAAATCCGGACATACAATGATGCCTTTTTCGTATCTTTGCGCTTATGGAAAAGATACTTGACCGTTTTCTGCGCTATGTCGCAGTGGACACCCAGTCCAATGAAGAGAGCGAGAGCCAGCCCTCCGCCGAGAAAGAGTTGAACCTCCTGCGCATGCTGCGGGACGAGTTGCAGGCCCTGGGCGTCGAGGCGACCCTCGACGAGTGGGGCTATGTGATGGGCACCATTCCCTCCAACATCGACAGGAAAGTCCCTGTCGTGGGCTTCATCGCCCACGTGGACACGGCCCCGGATGCCTCTGGCGCAAATGTGAAACCGCAGATCATCCCGGACTACGACGGCTCCGACGTTCCCCTGAAGGGTGTGCCGGGGCTCGTGCTGAAGACCGCCGAGTTCCCCGAGCTGCTCGCGCACAGGGGCGAGACGCTCGTGACCACGGACGGCACCACCCTGCTCGGCGCCGACGACAAGGCCGGCGTGGCGGAGATCATGGACACGGTCCAGTACATCATGGGCCACCCGGAGTTCAAGCACGGCGAGATCAAGATCGGCTTCACGCCCGACGAGGAGATCGGCCGCGGCGTGGTGAAGTTCGACGTGGCGAAGTTCGGCGCCGACTACGGCTACACGATGGACGGCGGGGAGGTCGGCGAGCTGGAGTTCGAGAACTTCAACGCCGCTTCTGCGAGCGTGCACATCCAGGGCAGCAACGTCCACCCCGGCTACGCCAAGGGCAAGATGCGCAACGCCCTGCACATCGCCCAGGAGTTCGATGCGCTGCTTCCTGTCAGCCAGCGTCCCGAATACACGCAGGACTACGAAGGCTTCTTCCACCTGATCAGCCTCAGGGGTTCGGTCGAGGAGGCTTCGTTTGCCTATATCATCCGCGACCACGACCGCGCGAAGTTCGAACACAAGAAGCAGGTCATCGCCCAGTGCGCCGACTTCATCAACGCCCGCTACGGCGAAGGCACGGTCACCGTCACGGTCAAAGACCAATATTATAATATGCGCGAGCAGGTGGAGCCGCACTACCACGTGGTGGAGAAAGCCGTCAAGGCGATGGAGATGGCCGGCGTGCAGCCGCACATCCAGCCCATCCGCGGCGGCACCGACGGCGCCAACCTCTCTTTCCGCGGCCTCCCGTGCCCGAATATCTTCGCGGGCGGGCTGAACTTCCACGGCAAGTTCGAGTGGGTGACCGTCGAGAACATGGAGAAGGCGGCTGCGGTCATCCGCAACCTCATCACGCTCTACGCCGAATAGGAGATTCGCCGGTTAAGCCGGCGAACGTCGGTTATAGCCATCCCTGGTCTCCAGTATAGTCATTCCGGGCTTGACCCGGAATCTCCCACCAATAGAGAATCCCCGGCCCCGACCGGGGATTTTTTTAAAAAATTTTCCGAAAAGATTTGCAAGTTCAAAAAAAGTGTGTACCTTTGCCGTCCCTTTCGATGAGGGAAACTTCAAAGAGAGGATTTGAGAGATCATTGACAATACTGAGAGAGATAACGAGGTAAAAGAAGTTAAAAGAGATTAAAGTCTGTATAACTAAAATTCGAGTTTTTTCGAGTTGCGTAATATGGGACTGCAATTTCAAAGGCAAACGAGTAAAACTATTTGAGACGTAAATGTCGCAAATGATTCACTTATAAGTACGAGAAAGAGAATAAGAGCGAACGGAGGATGCCTTGGCTTCCGGAAGCGAAGAAGGACGTGGTAAGCTGCGAAAAGCTCCGGGGATCTGCAAACAGGAATTGATCCGGAGATATCCGAATGGGGCAACCTGGCGGGTTGAAGACCCGTCGCCGACTTTTAGTCGGAGCAGACGCAGGGAACTGAAACATCTTAGTACCTGCAGGAAAAGAAAGAAATATCGATTCCCAAAGTAGTGGCGATCGAAATGGGAAGAGCCTAAAATACCAGGAACCGGAACTGTCTGGAAAGTCAGTCCGCAGAGGGTGAAAGGCCCGTACGGGTAACGGGGTATGATCGAGATTGGCACCTGAGTAGGGCGGGACACGTGGAATCCTGTCTGAATCTGCGGCGACCATGCCGCAAGGCTAAATATAACCGGAAGACCGATAGTGGACCAGTACCGTGAGGGAAAGGTGGGAAGCACCCCGAACAGGGGAGTGAAATAGAACCTGAAACCGTTCGTTTACAAGCGGTCGGAGTCGAGAGACGACGGCGTGCCTTTTGCATAATGAGCCTACGAGTTGCTTCTCGATGGCGAGGTTAAGTTCTTCAGGAACGTAAGCCGTAGCGAGAGCGAGTCTGAACAGGGCGTTCAGTCATCGGGAGCAGACGCGAAACCTAGTGATCTACCCATGGCCAGGGTGAAGGTGCCGTAACAGGCACTGGAGGCCCGAACCAGTTTCCGTTGAAAAGGGCTTGGATGAGCTGTGGGTAGGAGTGAAAGGCCAATCAAACTGGGAGATAGCTCGTACTCCCCGAAATGTCTTTAGGGACAGCCTCGTCTGTGTCTTCGTGAGGTAGAGCGACTGATAGGAAAAGAGGGCTTCATCGCCTATCGATTTCTGATAAACTCCGAATGCGCGAAGATTAAAGGACGGGAGTGAGTCGTCGGGTGCTAATATCCGTCGGCGAAAGGGTAAGAGCCCAGCCCTTCAGCTAAGGCCCCCAAGAACAGTTTAAGTTGAGACGAAACGAAGTGACACCGCTAAGACAGCTAGGATGTTAGCTTGGAAGCAGCTATTCATTCAAAGAGTGCGTAACAGCTCACTAGTCGAGCGGTGATGCGTGGATGATGACCGGGCATAAAAACTGTCGCCGAAGCTAAGGACGCGTAGTAATACGCGTGGTAGGGGAGCATTCTGCTCAGCGTCGAAGGTGGACCGTGAGGTCTGCTGGAGCGTGCAGAAAAGAAAATGTAGGCATAAGTAACGATAATCAGAATAGAAATTCTGACACCGAAAACCCCAGGTTTCCTGAACAACGTTAAACGGATCAGGGTTAGTCGGGGACTAAGGAGAAGCCGAGAGGCGAATCTGATGGCAAACCGGTTAATATTCCGGTACTCGCTATGCAGGATTCTTTGAGACCGAGGAGTGACACTGCCGCGCACTGACGGAATAGTGCGTTGAAGGCCGTAGGGCAACTGAAAGCCGACAGTACCGAGAGTCTTCGGACAATCGGACAGCGCAGGTAAGCAAGCTTGCAAGAAAATCAGAGAATCGTTAAGCGTATGGCGACCCGTACCGTAAACCGACACAGGTGGGTGAGGAGAGAATCCTCAGGTGCTCGAGTGAATCACGGCTAAGGAACTAGGCAAATTGACCGCGTAACTTCGGGAGAAGCGGACCCTGCGAAAGTAGGGCGCAGAGAAATGGCCCAGGCGACTGTTTACCAAAAACACATGGCTATGCTAAATCGTTAAGATGACGAATATGGCCTGACACCTGCCCGGTGCCGGAAGGTTAAGAGGGGGGCTTAGCGCAAGCGAAGGTCTGAATCGAAGCCCCGGTAAACGGCGGCCGTAACTATAACGGTCCTAAGGTAGCGAAATTCCTTGTCGGGTAAGTTCCGACCTGCACGAATGGTGTAA
>CADAND010000010.1 GCA_902789245.1 uncultured Bacteroidia bacterium | reverse complement strand
CCGTAGTGGAAGATGCTGGCGGCGAGGGCGGCGTCGGCGCGCCCCTCCGTCAGCACCCGGCGGATGTCCTCCACGGAGCCGGCGCCGCCCGAGGCGATCACCGGAATCGTGAGCTCGTCCGCCAGTCGCGCATACACCTCGTCGGCATAGCCCGCGCAGGTGCCGTCGTGGTCCATCGAGGTGAAGAGGATCTCGCCGGCGCCGCGCTCCTGCGCCTCGCGTGCCCAGGAGAAGAGCTCCACGTCCGTCAGGCGCTTGCCGCCGTGCGTGGTGCAGGTCCAGCGGCCCTCGATGCACTTGGCGTCGATGGCCACCACGACGAACTGGCTGCCGTATTTCGAGGCAATCCGGCTGATGAGTGTCGGGTCCGCGATGGCGGCGCTGTTGACGGAGATCTTGTCGGCGCCGGCGTCCAGCAGGCGCGCGGCGTCCTCGATGCTGCCGATGCCGCCGCCCACGGTGAAGGGAATGTCGATGCCCTGGGCGATGCGCTCCACGAGCGCGGCGAAGGTGCGCCGTCCCTCCTGGGTGGCGCTGATGTCGAGGTAGACCAGCTCGTCGGCGCCGTCACGGGAGTACTTCACGCCCATGTCCACGGCGTCGCCGACTTCGCGGAGCCCCTCGAAATTGATGCCCTTGACGACCTGCCCGTCCTTTACATCGAGGCAGGGGATGATGCGCTTTGCGACCATGACTTGATATCTTCCAGACTGATACGGTTCTCAAAAATAGCCTTGCCCACGATGACTTTGCGCAGGTGCAGGGCGTCCAGCGAGCGGATGTCGGCCATCCCGGAGATGCCGCCGCTCACGGTGAAGCTGATCTCGGGGAACTGCCGCTGCAGGCGCACGTAGAGCGCGGAAGCGGGCCCCTGCAGCATGCCGTCGCGGGAGATCTCCGTGACGATGCACTCCTGCAGCCCGAGATCCTGGAAACGCGACACGAGGTCCTCGATGCCCAGGGCGACGGAATCCTGCCAGCCGGACACGGCGATGCGCCCGTCGCGCACGTCGGCGCCCAGGATCATCTTCGCGCCGTACTTCTTGAGCCAGGCTTCAAGCCATTCCGGATTCCGGGCGGCGATGCTGCCGATGATGGCGTGCGTGGCGCCGGCGTTGAAAGCGTCCTGCACCGCCGCCTCATGGGAGAGTCCGCCGCCCCATTCCACCTCGCAGGGGACGGCCTTGGCGATGGCCTCCAGCGTGGCGAGGTTCTTTGGGGCGCCGGCTTTGGCGCCGTCCAGGTCCACGAGGTGGATGCGCTGCACGCCGCAGTCGGCATAGCTGCGCGCCACGTCGACCGGGGAGCCGTCGTACACCTTCTTCTGATAGTAATCACCTTGGGTCAGGCGCACGCAGCGCCCGCCGATGAGGTCGATGGCGGGAATAATCTGGATCATAAAGCGAGGAAATTCTGGAGAATGGCCGCTCCCACGGAGCCGCTCTTCTCGGGGTGGAACTGGGTGCCGTAGAAATTCTCATATTTCAGCGCGGCGCTGAAAAGCTGCTCTCCGTGGCGGCAGGTCGCGATGGTGTCGGGACACAGCCCGGGGAAGTAGGAGTGGACGAAATAGACGAAGCTGCCGCCGTCCAGGCCCTTGAACAGTTTGCTGTCCAGGTTGCCGATGGCGTTCCAGCCCATGTGGGGGACCTTCGCGTCGGGGGCTTCGGTGAAGCGGCGCACGTGGGCGTCGAAGATGCCCAGGCACCGGGTGGGGCCCTCCTCGGAGTCGCGGCACATCAGCTGCATGCCCACGCAGATGCCCAGCACCGGGCGGCGCAGGGTCTTGATGAGGCCGGCCAGTCCGCGCTCTTCCAGGCTGGCCATGGCCTCGGCGGCGTTGCCCACGCCGGGGAGGATGACCTTGTCGGCCGCGAGGATGCGGGCGGGGTCTGCGGTGAGTTCATATTCTGCGCCCAGGCGTTGCAGGGCGTTGCCGACCGAACGAATGTTGCCGGCGTCGTAGTCGATGATGGCGATCATAGCAGTCCTTTGCTGGAGGGAAGGTCGTAAATGAAAACGTCGCGTCGCACCGCCTGCTTGAGCGAGCGGGCGAAGGCCTTGAAGATGCCTTCGGCGAGGTGGTGGTTGTTCTCGCCGCGCGCCTGCACGTAGAGGTTGGCGCGCATGGCGTCGGAGAGGGATTTGTAGAAATGCTTGAACATTTCCGTGGGCACGTCGCCCACGTACTCGCGCGTGAACTGCACGTCCCAGACGAGCTCGCTGCGGCCGCCGAAGTCGAGCAGTACGATGGCACGGCTCTCGTCCATCGGAAGGGCGAAGCCGTAGCGGTCGATGCCGCGCTTGTCGCCGAGGGCCTGGCGCAAGGCCTCGCCAAGGGCGATGCCGACGTCCTCGATGGTGTGGTGCTCATCGACCTCCAGGTCTCCTTTGCACCTGATTTCCAGGGCGATGCCGCCGTGGTGGATGAGCTGCGTGAGCATGTGGTCGAAGAACTTCAGGCCGGTATCGACACCCGACGGGCCCTTGCCGTCCAGGTCCACGCGCACGTAGATGTCCGTCTCGCCGGTCTTGCGGGCGACGGTCGCGCTGCGCGCGCTGCTGCGGATGGTCTCGGCGATCTCCGCCCAGCTCTTCTCGCCGACCAGCAGCGCCTGTGCGCCCAGGTTCTCCGCCAGCTGGCGGTCCGTCTCGCGGTCGCCGACGACCCAGCTGGCCGCGAGGTCGTAAGAGCCGTCGAGGTACTTGCCGAACATCCCCGTGCCGGGCTTCCGGTTGGGGGACTTGTCCTCCGGGAAGGACGGGTCGATGAGGATGTCGTCGAAGACCACGCCTTCGCCCTCCAGCGTGCGCAGCAGCAGGTTCTGGGCGGGCCAGAAGGTCTCTTCCGGGAAGGCGGGCGTGCCGAGGCCGTCCTGGTTGGAGGCCATGACGAGCTCGTAGCCCAGGCCCGTGAGGGCTTTCAGGCCGCTGATGGCGCCGGGCACGAAGACGACCTTGTCCAGGGCGTCGATCTGCTCGTCGGCGGGCTCGCACAGCAGGGTGCCGTCCCTATCGATGAATATCGCCTTTTTCATATGCTTGCAGGGATTCTAACAGTTTGTCGTTCTCGGACTTGAGTCCGATGGTGATGCGCAGGCAGCCCGAGCATCCGCGGACGCGGTTGCGGTTGCGCACGATGATGCCGTCAGCAATCAGGTGCGCGTAGAGCGCGTCCGCGTCGTCCACCTGCACCAGCAGGAAGTTGGCGTCGCTCGGATAGACGCGGCGCACGAAGCCGAAGGCGGGGAGCGTCGCGGCGATGCGCCGGCGCTGGGCCACGATCTCGGCCACCTGGCCGTCGACGGGTTTGTCCAGCGCCTTGGAGACGAGCTCCTGGGTGGACTGGTTGATGTTGTACGGGTACTTGACCATCGACATCAGGGAGATGATGTACGGACTGGCGAAGGCCATGCCGAGGCGCAGTCCCGCGAGGCCGTAAGCCTTGGAGAGCGTCTGGAAGATGACCAGGTTGGGGAATTCCGCCAGGCGTCCGCGCAGGCTGCCCTGCGCGCTGAAGTCAGCGTACGCCTCATCCAGCACCACGATGCCCGGGAAGCGGCGGATGATCGCTTCCAGCTCCGCGGCCGGGAACGCATTTCCCGAAGGGTTGTTGGGGCTGCACAGGAAGAGCAGCTTGGTGTGCGCGTCGGCTGCGGCGAGCAGTTCTTTCGCGGGGAGCGAAAAGTCCGGCCCGAGGGGCACGCTGCGCATCTCGATGTCGTTGATGTCGGCGGCGACGCCGTACATGCCGTAGCTGGGGTCGATGGCGACGGCGTTGTCCACGCCCGGCGTGCAGAAGATGCGGAACATCAGGTCGATGGCCTCATCGCTGCCGTTGCCGAGGAAGATGCTCTCCGCCGGCACGCCCTTGATGGCCGCCAGCTTGGCCTTGAGCGCCTTCTGGCGCGGATCCGGATAGCGGTTCCAGCCGGTGGGGTAGGGGCTCTCGTTGGCGTCGAGGAAGATGCCGAGCGAGCCCTGGTATTCGTCGCGGGCCGTGCTGTAGGGGCAGAGGGCGCGTATGTTGGGGCGCACGAGCGCTTCGATATCCCGGCTATTCATTTTGCAGGCGGATTTTGACGGCGTTGGCGTGGGCCTGCAGGCCCTCCGCTTCCGCCATGGTGACGATGGTTTCCGACAGGCCGCGCAGGCCTTCGGGCGTGAGCTCCTGCAGGGTCATCTTGCGGTAGAAGCTGTCCAGGTTGACCCCGCTGAAGGAGCGGGCCCAGCCGCAGGTGGGCAGGGTGTGGTTGGTGCCGGAGGCGTAGTCTCCTGCGCTCTCCGGGGTCCACGCGCCCACGAAGACGCTGCCGGCCGCCGTGATGCGCCCGGCGAAGTCCCAGGCGTCCGCCACGGAGAGGATCAGGTGCTCGGGGGCGTAGGCGTTCGCGAAGGCGATGCGGTCTTCCTGCGCGGAGAATACGACGCAGCGGCTCTTCTCGAGCGCCTGCCGCACGAAATCCGCGCGGGGCAGCTCGCGGGTCTGCCGCTCCACTTCTGCGCGGACCGCCTCTGCGGTCGCGGCGTCGGTGCAGACCAGCATCACCTGGCTGTCCACGCCGTGCTCGGCCTGCGAGAGCAGGTCTGCGGCGGCGAAGGAGGCCGGCGACGAGCCGTCCGTGACGACCATCACCTCGGACGGCCCGGCAGGCATGTCGATGGCCACGGTGCCGGCCGACAGGAGCTGCTTGGCCGTGGTGACGTATTGGTTGCCGGGACCGAAGATCTTGTCGACTTTCGGGACGCTCTGCGTGCCGTAGGCCATGGCGGCCACGGCCTGGGCGCCGCCCAGCTTGAAGATGCGTTTCACGCCGCAGTAGGCGGCGGTGTAGAGGACTTCCGCGTTGACCTTGCCGTCCTTGCCGGCCGGGGTGCAGAGCACCACCTCGGGGCACCCGGCGATATTCGCCGGCACGGCGAGCATCAGCACGGTGGAGAAGAGGGGAGCGGTGCCGCCCGGGATGTAGAGGCCCACGCGCTCGATGGGCACGGGCCGCTGGATGCAGCGCACGCCGGGGGCCGTCTCCACGCTGACTTCGCGCGGGCGCTGGGCCTCGTGGAAGGCGCGGATGTTCGCCTCCGCCTGCGCCACGGCGCGCTTGACGCTGCCGCTCACGCGTACTTCCGCCTCAAGGATCTCCTCGGGGCTCACTTCGATCTCGCCCAGCGGGCGGCCGTCGATCTCTTCCGACAGGGCCCGGAGCGCATCGTCACCCTGCTCGCGCACGCGCTGCAGGATGGCTTCCACCCGGGCGCGGACCGTCGGATTGGCGGCCGAAGGACGGGCGCAGAGCGCCTCCCACTGTTCCCGGGACGGGTTGATATAGGTCTCCAGCATGGTTTACGGAATAAGCTTGTCGATATTCAGGACCAGGATGCCTTCGGCGCCGATGGCCTTGAGCTGCTTGATCTTGTCCCAGAGGTCGTCTTCGTCCACCACGGAGTGCATGGAGCACCAGCCCTCGGCGGCGAGCGGCATCACGGTCGGGCTGCGCATGGCGGGCAGGATGCGCGTCGCTTCCTCGACGGAGGCCTGCGGGAGGTTCATCAGGATGTATTTCTTGCGGCGGCTGATCATGGCGGAGTCGATGCGGAAGAGCATCTCGTCCAGGATGGCCTGCTGGTCGGACGTCAGGTCCCCGCTGGAGATGAGCACCGCTTCGGACCAGAATACCTTCTCCACCTCCACCAGGCCGTTGGACACGAGCGTGCCGCCGGAGGAGACGATGTCGAAGATGGCGTCGGCGATGTCGGCGGCGGGAGCGATCTCCACGGAGCCCGTGATCACTTCGATTCGGGCCTCGATGCCCTGCTCGTCCAGCCATTTCTTCAGGATGCGGGGGTAGGAGGTCGCGATGCGCTTGCCCGCGAACCACTTCGGCCCGGTATAGTCCACGGTCTTGGGCACGGCCAGCGAGATGCGGCAGGCGCCGAAACCGAGTTTCTTGACGATCTGCACCGGGAGGCCGTGCTCCTCGACCTCGTTGAGGCCGACGATGCCGAGCGCGGCGGTGCCGCTGGAGACGACCCCGGGGATGTCGTCATCGCGCATATAAAGGAGTTCCAGGGGGAAATTGGGAGCCTGGGACAGGAATTTCCGGCGAGAATCGTCAATGTCGATTCCGATCTCGCGCAGCAGGGCGGTACTGTCTTCGTTCAACCGGCCCTTGGATTGGATGGCTAATCTTATCATTTTATCTACTAACTTTCATATTAAAAAAGGCTTACCGTCATCCGGCAAGCCTCTTTCAACGCAACACGTACGCACACGATGACCTACCGGATCCTCAGATTCGGTGGTGATGGTGATATGCGCGGAGTTGAGTCATACGTTCTGCAAATATAGGGTTTATTTCCGGAAAAGCAAATCTTTTCGGCCAGGATCTTTGTCATGCCCGACCTGATCGGGTATCTCCTCCCATACTGCGAGTAGTCTGCTTGAAAATCAGCAGGCTACTTGCACCCGGTGCTTCCGGCAGAGCCTGTGGGGCTGCAGCCATCCAAGCAAAAAATGCTTGTCTGACTGCACCCCACAGGCTTTTCTGCCTTCAGCACCCGCGGCAGCCGCTCCCACCGCACGGCTCGCGCACACCCCCCGACAGCACGGGCAAACGGGCGCGGGCCCCCGCACATCCTCCCCACCGGCTGCCGCAAAGCGGATTGGGGTGCAATTCGGCCCCATTTTGCACCCCGCAGCATGGTTCAGAAGCCTCTGGGGTGCAGATTAGCCTATTATGCACCCCAGATTGTCTGCCCGGGTCAGACATCTTCTTCCCCCAGGGGCAATTTTGCCTTGTTTTGCCCCTGGCGACGAAAATAACGAGTTACCAGGGGCAAAATGGGGTGTTTTTGCCCTGCGAGGCGGATGCCGGGCATAAAATAGGGCGTTGATGTGCCCGGTAACTCAATGCACGGGCCGCTCAACACGGCGTTTGCGGCCGGAAAAGAGACGCTGCGGCAGCTCCATCGCGACGATGATGCCGAGCACGATGGCGACGGCAGTCTTGGCGGCGCCGAAGCCGCTGGTGAGCGCCGGCGCGAGCTGGCCGGACACTAGGTAATAGGTGCACCAGAAGATGCCGGCTCCCGGCACCAGCGGGAAGATGCCGCAGAGCAGGAAGACCTGGGCAGGACATTTATGGTCGATGGCGGCGATGCGCGCCAGCACGCAGATCAGCACGGACGAGAGGATGACGGCGATGATGGGGCTCACGGCGGCGAAGCGCACCAGTACGAGATACAGCAGCCAGCCGACGGCCCCGATGAGCCCGGAGGTGACGTACTGCGCCCGCGGCACGCCGAACAGGTCGGCGAAGGCGAGCGTGCCGACGAAGGCGGCCAGCGTCTGGGTGATCAGGCCGGCGGTCTGCGGATTGACGCTCATCCCCTCCAGCACGATCATGCCGCCAAAGCACCAGCCGTCCAGCAGGAAGCTGAAGGCCACGCCGAGGGCGATGCAGAAAAAGCCGAGCAGGGCGTCCGTCAGGCGCGTCAGGCCGGCGATGTAGTCGGAGTTCGCCAGGTCCCGCACGCCGTTCACGAAGGGCACGCCGGGGACCAGGGGCATGATGGCGCCGATGATCATGTTGCTGAGGCTCTCGCCGAAACCGATGCGGTAGAAGAGCAGACAGAGGAAGGTGACCAGCAGCGCGTTGCTCACCCCGCCCACGATCTTGGACAGGAAACGGCCGCTGAAGAAGAGGATAAAGGCATACAGCAGCGCGCCCACGACGAACGCGGCGGCGCAGTCCAGCCAGCCGCCGCCGAATACCACACAGAAGCCGGCAGCGCCCAGCGCGGAGCCCAGGATCTGCTCCCAGTTCGGCTTGGGAGCCGATTCGCGGATGAGCTTGAGCCGCTCGCGCGCCTGCTCCAGCGAACAGACGCCGTAGGAAATATCGTAACTCAAACGATTGACAGCCACGACCTTGGAAAGCTGGATTCCCCGGATTGGGATGAACTCCACGTTGGCGTAGGTCTGCGCCTGTCCGCCGCCCTGGCGGACCTTGTCGACCGAGCCGGTGGTGAAAATGCCGTTGCTGAGCACGAAGAAACTGCCCGAATCCACGCCGTAATGCGACGCGATGCGGGACATAATGTCCTCGACCCGCGAGATTTCCGCTCCGTTCTCCAGCAGGATGTGTCCCGCTTCCGCCGCCACTTCCAGCACTTCAGCCAGGTCGGCTTCCTGTCGTGTTGTTTCCGTCATAATTGCAAAGATACGATATTTCCATTACTTTTGCAGGCCATGATCCGCAATATCTTTTTTGACTTCGACGGCACGCTGGCCGACACCACCGAGGGCATCGTGCAGTGCACCCTGGTCACCCTGCAGAAGCTGGGACTTCCCGCTTCCACCCCGGAACGGATCCGTTCCGTCATCGGGCTCCCGCTCACCGGGTGCTTCGAGCGGGGCACCGACACCCCGCCCGAGCGCATCGCCGAAGCCTGTGCCACATACCGCAAACTGTTCAACGAGATCGCCATTCCGTGTACGACGCTCTATCCCGGCACGAAGGAAACGCTTGCCGAACTGCAGGCGCGCGGATTCACGCTGGCCCTCTGCACGTCGCGCAGCAACAACTCGCTGAATGCGCTGCTGCAGGTGCTCGGCATCCGGGCGCACTTCCCGGCCATTGTCACCAACGAGGACGTCTCCCATCCCAAGCCCGCCCCGGACATCGCCCTCCTGGCCCTGGAGCGCCTCGGCGCCCGGCCGGACGAGACGCTGGTCGTCGGCGACACCGTCTTCGACCTGCAGATGGGTCGCGCGGCCCTCTGCCGCACCTGCGGCGTGACCTGGGGCAACCAGGACCGCGCACAACTTCAGACGGCCGGGCCCGATCTGATTATCGACGATTTCGGCGAACTGCTCGCCTTTTGCAACAAACAGGATTATTGATGGACGAACGACTGAAACGCCAGCTGGATTTCATTCTGGAAATCGACAAGGAGAAAAACATCTTCCGGCAGACGCACCTGTCCGGCCACGGCCGCGCGGAAAACGACGCCGAGCACGCCTGGCACATGGCCGTCATGGCCTGGCTGCTGCGGGAGTACGCCAACGAAGAAGTGGACCTGGCGAAGGTCATGATGATGTGCCTGATCCACGACATCGTGGAGATTGACGCCGGCGACACATACGCCTACGACCCGGAAGCCCAGAAGACGCAGCAGGCGCGCGAGGACGCCGCCAAGGAGCGCATCTACTCCCTGCTGCCCGCCGACCAGAAGGCGGAACTCATCGCCCTGTTCGATGAATTCGAAAACTGGAGCAGCCCGGAAGCGCGCTTCGCGCACGCGCTGGACAACCTACAGCCGCTGATGCTCAACGGCAGCAACGACGGCGCCGACTGGAAGGCGCACGGCGTGACGGCCCGGCAGGTCTATGGCCGCCAGAACAAGACGCGCCTCGGCTCCGAGCGCCTCTTCGAGGTAGTCGACGGCATCATCCGCGAGCAGATCGGGAAAGGAAACCTGCCGGAGGAGGAATAACGTAGTTTTTCTGTATCTTTGTGACTGTTATGAAAATCGGAATAATCGTAGCGATGAGCAAGGAGCTCGCTGCCCTGCAGCGGGCCGGGATGACGGACGCCGTGCAGTCCGGGATCGGCAAGGCGGGCGCGGCCCGTACGGCCACGGAACTGATCCTGCGCGAGCGCCCCGACTGCATCATCAACTCCGGCTGTGCCGGCGGCCTGGCGCCGTCGGTGGCGGTGGGGGATACGGTGCTGGGCGCCCAAACGGCCTATCACGACGTGTGGTGCGGGGAGGGGAATCTTCCCGGCCAGGTCCAGGGGCTGCCGCAGCGCTTCGACGCCGATCCGGCGCTCCTGCGCAAAGCGCTTTCCCTGCCGGCGGCACAGCAGGTGCACAGCGGCCTCATCTGCACCGGCGACTGGTTCGTGACGAGCTCGCAGGAGGACGAGAAGGTCCTCAAGACCTATCCCGAGGCCCTGGCCTGCGACATGGAGTCCGCCGCCATCGCACAGGTATGCCACCACTACGGCGTGCCCTTCCTGAGTTTCCGCATCATCAGCGACACGCGCGTTGGCGGCCACGACATGCAGGCCTACGCGGACTTCTGGGACCGCATCTCAGACAGCTCCTTCCACTTCCTGAAGCAATTGATCGATACCTTATAAAATAACAGCGGCCCGCTACCTGGATGGAGCGGGCCGCTGCGTTTAATTCAAGTGTGTGTTATGATCAGGCGATCGCGATGTGGCGCGATGCCGGAATCTGCTTGTCCGGGGTCTTCTTCGGCAGTTCGATGCCGAGGATGCCGTTGTTCATCGTGGCCTTGATGTCCTCGACGGCGATGTTGTCGGGCAGGGTGAAGGCCTGGTGGTAGGACGTGTAAGAGAATTCGCGGCGGAGATAATTCTCACCTTTCTTCTCTTCTTTGTCCTCGTGCTTCTTCTCGAGGGCGATCACCAGCTCCTCGTCGTTGTCCACGCGGATGGAGAAGTCCTCCTTGGTCATGCCCGGGGCCGCGATCTCGATCTCGAAGGCCTTGTCGGTCTCCTTGATGTTGACGGCCGGGGAAGCGAACTGCTTCGCAGGCATAACGTTGAAATCGTCGAACAGGTCACCGAAAATGCTCGGAATCCAAGCTTGGTTTCTTCTTGCGGGATACATAATCAAATCTCCTATCATTTAAAATGTCGTTTAACTTTTTATCTTCGTCCCGACCGGGGGACAACTTACAACTTACAATTCGCACACCACTTGCCCGTTTGAGACATTTTGGCGCAAAAAGTGGCTTAAATCCCTGATAGTCAAGACATTTTGTCAAAATCGCTGACATTTTTTCAGCGAAGCGTGCATAATTATTAAAATTTTTTCTTACATTTGAATCCGGTTAGTTAAACACCCATAATAAATGGACAAATTCACACAGAACTACGTCGACCGGTTCATGGATGAACTGATCGCACGCAACCCTGGCGAAAAAGAATTTCACCAGGCTGTCCGTGAGGTGGTGGAAAGTGTTGCACCTTATGTCACCTCTTACCCTCATCTGATGGACCTCAAGATCCTTGAGCGCATGGTTGAACCGGAGCGCGTCATCATGTTCCGCGTCCCCTGGACCGACGACAAGGGCGAGATCCACATCAACCGTGGTTACCGCGTGCAGATGAACAGCGCGATCGGCCCCTACAAGGGCGGTATCCGTTTCCACGCCAGCGTGAACCTCAGCATCCTGAAGTTCCTCGCTTTCGAGCAGACCTTCAAGAACTCCCTCACCACGCTCCCGATGGGTGGCGGCAAGGGTGGCTCCGACTTCAGCCCGCGTGGCAAGTCCGACGCCGAGGTGATGCGTTTCTGCCAGAGTTTCATGACCGAGCTTTCCCGCCACATCGGCCCCGACACGGATGTGCCGGCCGGTGACATCGGCGTGGGCGGCCGCGAGGTCGGTTACCTCTTCGGCCAGTACAAGCGTCTGCGTGACGAGTTCACGGGTACGCTGACCGGCAAGGGCCTGCCCTTCGGCGGCAGCCTCCTCCGTACGGAAGCGACGGGTTATGGCGTTTGCTACTTCGCCCAGGAGATGCTCGCCACGCGCGGTGAGTCCTTCGAAGGCAAGACCGTGGTCGTGTCCGGCTCCGGCAACGTGGCCCAGTACGCCGCCCAGAAGGCCATGCGCCTGGGTGCCAAGGTGGTCACGCTCTCCGATTCCGACGGCTTTATCTACGATCCTGACGGCTTCGACGAGGAGAAGCACCAGTTCGTGCTCGAGCTCAAGAACATCCGCCGCGGTCGTATCAAAGAATATGTCACCAAATATCCGAAGGCCCAGTACTTCCCGGGCGAGCGCCCCTGGCGCATCCCCTGCGACATCGCGCTCCCTTGCGCCACGCAGAACGAGATCGAGAAGGCCGACGCGGAGAACCTGGTGAAGGGCGGCTGCTGGTGCGTTGTCGAGGGTGCGAACATGCCCTCTACGCCTGAGGCCATCGCCATCTTCCAGGCGAAGAAGATGCTCTACTCGCCGGGCAAGGCGTCCAACGCCGGCGGCGTGGCGACATCCGGCCTGGAGATGACCCAGAACTCGATCCGCCAGAAGTGGACTTCCGAGGAAGTCGACGAGCACCTGCACCGTATCATGTCCGACATCCACGCTGCCTGCATCAAGTACGGCACCGAGGAGGACGGCTACATCAACTACGTCAAGGGTGCCAACCTCGCCGGCTTCATCAAGGTTGCCAACGCGATGGTGGCTCAGGGTCTGGTCTAAATCGTCTCTATGAGCAATAACACGGACTACACACAATTAATGGCCAGGAGGATTCGCCGAATCCTCCTGGTTTGTAACAATTATGACAGTTTCTCCCTGGAGGAGGACGGGCACATCGAAGCCCTGATCACGAAGGAGTACTCCGAGCTCAACCTGAGCAACCCGCCCGCCATCGTGCGGGCCGAGTCCACGCTCGAGGCGCTCGAAATCCTGAAGGGCGGGGAGGGGTTTGACCTCATCATCACGATGTACAACGTCGGCAAGCTCGACGTCTTCTCCTTCTCCGTGGAGGCGAAGCAGCTCGCGCCGGACACGCCGATCGTCTTGCTGTCTTCTTTCTCCCGGGAGATCTATCGCAAGATCGCGGAATGTGACCATGCCGGGATTGACTATGTGTTCTGCTGGAACAACAGTACCGACGTGCTCATCGCCATCATCAAACTCCTGGAGGACAAGCTCAATGCCGAGCACGACTGCCTGGAGATGGGGGCCCGCGTCATCCTGCTGGTGGAAGACTCCGTCCGTTATTACTCGACTTATCTGCCGTTGCTGTACCGCCTCGTGCTGCAGCAGAACAGCGAGGCGGTGCGCGACGCGCTCAACGAGGAGCAGCAGTTCCTGCGCAAGCGCGCGCGGCCGAAGATCCTCATGGCCACGTGTTACGACGAGGCCTATGATTATTACCAGAAGTACAAATCCAATGTCATCGGCATCATCTCCGACATCGGCTTCGTCCTGCACAAGGGCGACAAGCCCGAGCAGGAGAAAATCGATGCCGGTATCGATCTCTGCCGCGTGGTGCGGCAGGAGAACCCGATGCTGCCGTTCCTGATGCAGTCCTCGCAGGAGAGCATGCGCGCCGTGGCCGAGCAGCTCGGCGTGGGCTTCGTGCACAAGCGCTCCAAGACCCTCACGCAGGAGGTTTCGGAGTACATCGGCCGCGAATTCGGTTTCGGTGACTTCGTGGTCACGGATCCCGACACGGGCCGCGTCACGGCACGCGCCCGCAACCTCTACGAGTTCGAGCAGGTCGTGGCGGGCATGTCCGACCGGGCGCTGCGCGAGCTCGCCGACAAGAATTATATCTCCCGCTGGCTCTACGGCCGCGGTATTTTCCAGATCGGCGACCTGTTCCGCCCGATCCGCATCCATTCCGACGAAGACGTTGCCCACGTGCGTGAGATGAACCTCCGCATGATCCGAGATTACCGCATCAGCCAGGGACTCGGCGTCGTGGCGCTCTTCGAACCGGAGACCTACAACGACGCCATCTGGTTCGCCCGCATCGGCTCAGGGTCCCTGGGCGGCAAGGCGCGCGGCCTGGCGTTCTTGAACCATATCCTCCAGAAATACGATCTCTACGACAAGTGGGAAGACGTGCGCGTGCTCGTGCCGCGTACGCTCGTGATCACGACGGAGTATTTCGACCGTTTCATCCGTGAGAATGGTCTGAAATACGTCATCAATTCCGACCTGTCGGATGCCGAGATCCTCTCTGAGTTCGTGGCTTCGACCCTGCCTCTGGAGCTGACGGAGGCGCTTCGCGTCTTCATCCGCAACGTCCGCAAGCCGCTGGCCGTGCGCTCGTCGTCGAAGCTGGAGGATTCTTACTATCAGCCGTTTGCCGGGGTCTATTCGACTTATATGATCCCGCACACGGAGAACGAGGACCAGCAGCTCCGCCTGCTGTCCAAGGCTATCAAGAGCGTTTACGCCTCCGTGTATTTCGCCTCGTCGAGAGGCTACATCACGGCCACGGCGAACGTGCTCTCCGAGGAGAAGATGGCCATCGTGCTGCAGGAGATCTGCGGCAGCGAGGACCGGGGCTATTTCTTCCCGACCTTCTCGGGCGTGGCCCGTTCGGTCAACTTCTACCCGATCGGCTATGAGGCGCCGGAGGACGGCGTCGCCAAGGTCGCCCTGGGCCTGGGCAAGGCCGTCGTGGACGGTGACCAGGTGCTCCGTTTCTCCCCGAAATACCCGCGCAATGTCCTGCAGACTTCTACACCCGAGCTGGTGATGACGGAGACGCAGCAGGCCATGTATGCGCTTGATCTTCAGCCGGATAAGTTCAAGACCAGCGTCGACGACGCGGTCAACCTGGACCGCATCCCGGTCACGGACTGCGGCGCGTTCCGCAACTTCTCCCGCGTGGTCTCCACCTATGACTACGAGAACCAGCGCATGGTGGATTCTCCGGCTCCGGCCGGCCCGAAATTCGTCACCTTCGCGCACATCCTCAAATACAACACCTTCCCGCTGGCGGACATCCTGAACGAACTGCTTGAGATCACGCAGAAGGAAGTCAAGTGCGGCGTCGAGATCGAGTTTGCCGCCAACCTGGACGTCGGAGCAGACAGCCCCGCCATCTTCAACGTGCTGCAGGTACGGCCCATCTCCGCCGACGGCCTGGATGCCGAGGTGGACTGGAGCGACATCGACGCCGACGGTGCGCTGGTCAGTTCCGGCAGCGCCATCGGCCCGGGCTGGATCCAGGGCGTGCACGACATCGTGTACCTCAAGGAGTCTGCCTTCGACGTGCTGAAGACGCGTGAGATGGCCGCCGAGCTGAAGGCGCTCAACGCGCAGATGCGCCAGGAGGGACGCAACTACGTCCTGGTAGGCTATGGCCGCTGGGGCTCCAGCATCCCGTCGCTGGGCGTGCCGGTGCAGTGGAGCGACATCTCCGAGGCGCGCGCCATCGTGGAATGCTGCCTGGAGAACTTCCGCGTGGATCCCAGCCAGGGCACGCATTTCTTCCAGAACATGACCTCCTTCAACGCAGGCTACGTCAATGTCAATCCCTACGCCCGCGAGGGCGAGTGCTTCGACGCGGCGCGCCTGGACGCCATGCCGGCCGCATTCGAGACGGAGTACCTGCGCCAGGTCCATTTTGAGGAAGAGCTGAAGATCTGCATCGACGGCCGCACCGGCCGCGCGATGATTAAGTAGTCACAGTCATTCCGCCTTTTTTATTAGTCATTCCGGGCTTGACCCGGAATCTCCAAGCATGAAGAGAATATTACTGCTTCTCACTGCGCTGCTCCTGCTCCTGCCCCCGGCAGGCGCGCAGGACTACGTCTCCACGGCTGACGACATCGCGTTGGGAAAGCTGGTGCTGGAGCGGCTTGCCGCCGCCCCGCAGCAGGACCCCGGGGCGCAGATGATCCTTGCGGCGAAGTCCCTGCTGAATCAGCCTTACGAAGCCGGCACGCAAGAGGGCAGGGAAGAGCGGCTGCGCATCTACCTGACCCGCACGGACTGCATCCTTTTCGCCGAGACCTGTCTGGGCCTCGTGCGGACCGTGGCGCGCTTCGGCGCACAGGCGACTTTCGAGGACCTGGCCGCCTGCCTGCTGCAGTCCCGCTACCGGGACGGCATCGTGGACGGTTACGCTTCGCGTCTGCATTATACGGCGGAGTGGATCCGCCAGGGGGAGGCGAACGGCTTGTTTGACGATCTCTCCGACGAGCTGGGCGGCGTGCGGGATGCACGTCCGATCCGTTTCATGACGCAGCACCCCGACAGCTACGCGCCCCTGACCGGGGAGTCGCAGTATGCGAAAGACAACCGTCGCGCCATCCGTGCCGTCGAAGAACGCCTGGATGACACGGAGCGCTATTATATCCCGCGGGACCGGCTTGCCGACGTGGAAGGCCGCATCCGGAGCGGGGATATCCTTTGCTTCGCCACCTCCATCGAGGGTCTGGATTATTCGCACGTGGTGATCGCGTACCGGGAGAAGACCGGCGACTCCCTGGGCTTCATCCACGCATCTACGGCGGCGAAAAAAGTCATCGTGGAGCCGCGCACCCTCGCCGCCTATCTGAAGGCGAATCCCAAGATTTTGGGCGTCAGCGTGCTGCGCGTCCGGTAATCTTTTGTGTGACGAGCGAGCCGTTTTTTTTCGTATCTTTGCCCTGTCATGACCAGTAGCAAAGAACTTCTCCGATACGATCTGGGGCCGGGTGTAGAGGCTTTTTCCACCCGCCGGGACTCCGAACTCCCGTATCCTGTGGTGCAGAGCCATCAGGTGCACGGCGTCCGTGTGGCCGTCGTGGACCGGCCGGATCTGACGCGGGAAGATCTGGAGGGCGTCGATGCGCTGGTGACGGCCCTGCCGGACTGCGCCATCGGCGTGCGGACGGCGGACTGCGTTCCCATTCTGCTGTATGATCCGGAGTGCCGGGTCGTGGCCGCGGTGCATTCCGGCTGGAAGGGGACTGTGCAGCGCATTTCCCAAAAGACGCTCTTCCTGATGAAGCAGGAGTTCGGCTGCTGTCCGGAGAATATCCGCGCCGCCCTTGGACCGGCCATCGGTCCGGCGAGTTTCCAGGTGGGCGAGGAAGTCGTCCAGTTCTTCAAGGAGCAGAATTTCCCGCTGGACGAGATCTGGTCGTTCCGTCCCGGTTTCAGCAGCGTCCCCATGGTGGACGGACATCACATCGATCTCTTCAAGGCCAACCGCTGGCTGCTGGAAGAAGCAGGCGTCCCCGCCGCCTGTATCCAGGTAGCGGGGATCGATTCCTATACGGATCCTGCTTTCTACTCTGCCCGTAACGAGGGCATGGACTGCGGCCGCACCATTTCTTCCATCAAGCTGGTCTGAAGGGCCGCGCTTCTCCTTTAACCGAAAACGATCGTCCTGTTCTTGTAGGTCAGGATCTTGCGTTCAATGTGCTTGGTGACCGCCCGGCTCAGAACAATCTTTTCCAGGTCTCGTCCTTTCAGTACCAGGCTGTCGGGGGTGTCCTTGTGGGTGATGCGCACGACATCCTGCTCGATGATCGGGCCGGCGTCCAGTTCGCGCGTGACATAGTGGCTCGTGGCGCCGATGATCTTGACGCCGCGCTCGTAGGCCTGGTGGTAGGGTCTCGCTCCCACGAAGGCCGGCAGGAAGGAGTGGTGGATGTTGATGATGTGGTGCGGGTACTCCGCAATCATCTCGTCGCTGATCACCTGCATGTAGCGGGCGAGCACGATGAAATTGATCTTCTCCCTGTGCAGGAGCTCCATCTCCGCCTGCTCCACCTCGGCGCGGTTGGATTTGTCCGGGGCGATACTCCACACGTAGAAGGGGATCCCGAACTGGTCGGCCACGAAACGCAGGTCTTCGTGGTTGCTGATGATGCAGGGGATGTCCACGTCCCACTCGCCCGCGCGGTAGCGGGCGAGCAGATCGTAGAGACAGTGGCTCATCTTGCTCACGAAAATGGCCATACGCGGCCGCTCGTCGCTGAAGAAGATGCTCGAGACCATCCCGTAGCGCTCGGCGAACAGTTCGTCGACGACTTCCTTGATGTGCTCGCGCGGGATGAAGAATCCCTTGAGCTCCCATTCGATACGCATGAAGAGGTGCCCTTCGATGGTATCCACGTACTGGTCGATATAGACGATGTTGCCGTGGTTGCGGGTGATGAAGCCCGTCACGTCCGTGATGATGCCCTGCTGGTCAGGGCAATGCAGCAGGATGATCGCTTTTCCTTCTGTCATTATTTCTTGGAAATCAAATACTCTGCAATCTGGACGGCATTAAGCGCTGCGCCCTTCTTGATCTGGTCGCCGGAGAGCCAGAGGGTGATGCCGTTGTCGTTGGCGAGGTCCTTGCGGACGCGGCCCACATAGACGTCGTCCTTGCCGCCGGTGAACAGCGGCATCGGGTAGGTCTGCGTGGACGGATCGTCCTGCAGGGTGACGCCCGGCGCGGCGGCGATGGCGGCCTGCACCTGCTCGACGGTCAGCGGCTTCTCGGTCTCGATCCAGACGGCCTCGGAGTGGGAACGCAGCGAGGAGATGCGCACGCACATGGCGCTGCAGCGCACGTCGGAGTGGAGGATCTTGCGGGTCTCGTTGAACATCTTCATCTCCTCCTTGGTGTATCCGTTGTCCTGGAAGACGTCAATCTGCGGGATGACGTTGTAGGCGAGCTGATAGGCGAACTTCTTGACCGTCACGGGCTTGCCTTCGACGATCTCCTGGTACTGCTGTTGCAGCTCGGCCATGGCCTGGGCACCGGCGCCGGAGGCGGACTGGTAGCTCGCCACGTGGATGCGGGTGATGTGGGAGAGGGCCTCGATCGGCTTGAGCACCACGACCATCATGATGGTGGTACAGTTCGGGTTGGCGATGATGCCGCGCGGGCGAACGAGGGCGTCCTCGGCGTTGCACTCAGGCACCACGAGGGGCACGTCGGCGTCCATGCGGAAGGCGCTGGAGTTGTCGATCATCACGGCGCCGTGCTTGGTGATGGTCTCGGCGAACTCCTTGGAGGTGGAGGCGCCGGCCGACACGAAGGCGTAGTCCACGCCCTTGAAGTCGTCGTTGTGCTGGAGAAGCTTCACTTCATATTCCTTCCCGCGGAAGGTGTACTTGCTGCCGGCGCTCCGGGCAGAGCCGAAGAGCACGAGTTCGTCAATGGGGAAATTGCGTTCGTCGAGGACCCGCAGGAACTCCTGTCCCACGGCTCCGCTTGCACCTACGATAGCTACTTTCATAACTTATTGAATTTTTGATAAATAATCTTTAAATGAGGCATAGTCCCGACCCATCGGGACGGATTGTTTCGTGCCCTGCATGAAGGCGGCGAGCCGGGCGGGAATCTCGATTTCCGCGCCGGTGGCCGCTTCGACGGTGTCCTTGAATTTGGCCGGATGCGCGGTCTCGCAGAGCAGGGCGGATTCGCCCGGCTCCAGCTTGTGGTACACCGCGAGGAAGCCGCAGGCGCCGTGCGGGTCGAGCTGATAGCCATATTTCTCCCTGCAGTACTTCAGCGCCTGGCGGATGTGCTCGTCGCTGCAGACGCTGCCGGAGATATCGTTTGTAATGGCCTTCCAGTCATGGCCATAGAGTTCGAAAATGCGGGCGGCGTTGCTCGGGTCGCCGACATCCATGGCGTTGGCCAGGGTCGGGATGCTGGGACGCGGGTCGTACTGCCCGGTCTGCAGGTAGTCGAAGAAGACCTGGTTGGCGTTGTTCGCCGCCACGAAACGTTTGACCGGCAGGCCCATACGCTTCGCGAAGAGGGCGGCGCAGATGTTGCCGAAGTTGCCGCTCGGCACGCACACGACCAGCTGGTCTGCGAGGCCGAGGCGCTTCATCTGGGCGTAGCCGTGGAAATAGTAGAACGACTGCGGCAGCAGCCGCGCGACGTTGATGCTGTTGGCGGAGGTCAGGCGCAGGCGTCCGGTGAGCTCCGCATCCATGAAGGCGCTCTTGACGAGGGCCTGGCAGTCGTCGAAGTTGCCGTCCACCTCAAGGGCTGTGATGTTCTGTCCGAGGGTGGTGAACTGGCACTCCTGGATGGGGCTGACCTTGCCTTTCGGGTAGAGCACGTGCACGCGCACGCCATCGACGCCGAGGAAACCGTTGGCCACGGCGCTGCCCGTATCGCCCGACGTGGCTACGAGCACGTGGATGGTGCGTGGGTCGTCGGAGTGCTGCGTGAAATGGCGCAGCAGGCGTGCCATGAAGCGGGCGCCGACGTCCTTGAACGCCAGGGTGGGGCCGTGGAACAGCTCCAGCGCGCTGATGCTCCGCGTCACGGGGACCACCGGGCAGTCGAAGGAGAGCGTCTCCTTCACGATGCGGTGCAGCTCCGCGGCGGGGATGTCCTCGCCGAACAGCGCGTCGGCGACGGTGCAGGCGATTTCCTGGAAGGTCATCGTCTGGATGTTCTCGTAGAACTCGGCGGGCAGGACGGGGATGCGTTCGGGCATATAGAGTCCCCGGTCCTCGGCGAGGCCGCGGATCACGGCCTTCTCCAGGCTGGCGCGGGGCGCTTTTCCGTTGGTGCTGTAGTATTGCATAGGCGTCAGGCAATCAGGCGGGCGCCCTTGTTGGACACCTTGACCACGTAAGTTTCAGAAAGGATGCCCTGCTGGGCGAAGTGGCGCTCCATGATGGAGCCCACGCGTTGGGCGATGTCGCTGCGGTTCGCCAGGGCGAACACGGACGGGCCCGAGCCGCTGATGTTCATCGCGAGGGCGCCGGCGCCGAGCAGCTTGGAGCGGAGCTCGTCGAAACCCGGGATGAAGCCCTTGCGGTAGGGTTCCGCAACAGCGTCTCGCATGGCGCGGCCCACCAGCTCGATGTTGCCGGTGCAGAGGCCGGCCACGAGGCCGCCCACGTTGCCCCACTGGGTGATGGCGGTGTGCATCGGAATCTCTTTGGGGAGAATGCTGCGCGCCTCTTTGGTGGAGACCATCAGGTGGGGATGGATGACGGGGCAGTAGAGGTTGCCCGGGACGGGCAGCTTGATGATGTCCAGCGGTTCGTAGCCGCGGATCAGCGTGATGCCGCCCATGACGGCCGGCGCTGCGTTGTCGGCGTGGTAGCCGCCGCTGGCGAGATTTTCACCCTCCATGGCGCAGATGACCACGTCCTCCTCGGACAGCGGTGCGCCGAAGAGCTCGTTGATGCCGAAAGCGGCCGCGGCGCTCGAGGCGGCGCTGGAACCGATGCCGGATCCGGGATAAATCTTCTTGACGATGCGAATGTCCACGTGTCCGCTCCGGCCGGTCATCGCGAAGAATTTCCGGATGACGGGCGTGACGACGTTGTCTTCGACGGCTTCCGGCAGGGGAACGTCCGTATCGTTGACGATGGAGATGCCGGAGCCCTCCTCCTCGAGGGTCATTTCCAGCACATCTCCGACTTCGTCGAGGGCCATGCCCATCACGTCGAAACCACAGCCGAGGTTGGCGATGGAGGCGGGGGCGAATACTTTGATTTTTTTCATAATTCCCGTTCCGTTAGATGTTTGCGATGCTCATGATGTCGGCGAATACGCCGGCGGCCGTCACGTCCGCGCCCGCGCCGTAGCCCTGGATGAGCATCGGGTGGCGGTTGTAACGCTCGGTGGTCAGCAGGACAATGTTGTTGGAGCCGTCCAGCACATAGAAGGAGTGCTGGTTCTCCACGGCCTGCAGGGAGACGGAGTACTTGCCGTTCTCCATCTTGGCGACGAAACGCCAGCGTTTGCCTTCGGCTTCCAGCTTGCGGCGACGCTCCTCAAACCCTGCGTCGAGGGAGGGGAGCTTGGCCCAGAATTCCTCCTCGCTGCAGTCGAAGAAGTCCTTCGGGATGAAGAGGTTGGCCTCCACGTCCTTCTGGTTCACTTCATATCCCGCCTCGCGGGAGAGGATGACCAGCTTGCGGATGACATCCTTGCCGGAGAGGTCGATGCGCGGGTCGGGCTCGGAGAAGCCCTGCTCCTTGGCCATGCGGACGGTCTCGCTGAAGGGGATGTCGGCGGACAGGGTGTTGAAGATGAAGTTGAGCGTGCCGCTCAGCACCGCCTCCAGCTTGAGGATGGTGTCGCCGGAGTTGCACAGGTCATTGATGGTGCCGATGATGGGCAGGCCGGCGCCGACGTTGGTCTCGAAGAGCCACTTGACATTGCGCTTGCGCGCGAGGTCCTTGAGCCGGCGGTAATTCTCGTAGTCGGAGGAGGCGGCGATCTTGTTGGCCGCGACCACCGAGATGCCGTGGTCGAAGAAGTCGCCGTAGAGCGCCGCGACGGCCGGGCTGGCCGTGCAGTCCACGAACACGGAGTTGAAGATGTTCATGCCGATGATCTCGTCCTTGAGGCGCTGCGGGTCGGTGTCGATGCCGTCCTGCTGCAGGCGCTCCTGCCAGTGGGCGAGGTCGATGCCGGCGCGGTCGAAGACGGCGCGCGTGCTGCGGGCGATGCCGACGATATTAATTTTAAGTCCGCGCGTGCGCATGAGCGTCTCGCGTTGCTGTGCGATCTGGGCGATCAGGCGGCCGCCGACGGTGCCGATGCCGCAGAGGAAAAGGTTGAGTTCCTTATATTCGGAAAGGAAGAAACTGTCATGGATGACGTTCAGGGATTTGCGCAGCTGGCGGCGCTCCACGATGAAGGAGATGTTGGACTCGGCGGCGCCCTGGGCCAGGGCGATGACGCTGATGCCGTTGCGTCCCAGCGTGGTGAAGAGCTTGCCGGCGATGCCCGCGTGCTGCTTCATGTTCTCGCCGATCACGGCCACGGCGGCCAGCTCGTCGCGGATTTCCACCGGATTGATGGCGCCGCTACCGATCTCGCGGGCGAAGGCCTCGTCGAGGACTTCCCGGGCGCGGGCGGCGTCGGCGCGGCTGACACCGATGGAGATGCCCGTCTCGGAAGCCGACTGGCTGACGAGGAAGGCGCTGATCTGCTCCTGGGTGAGGGCGGCGAAGATGCGGCTGTCCACACCCACGATGCCGACCATGGAGGTGCCGGACAGGGTGATCAGGGCGATGTCGTCAATGGAGGAGATACCCTTGATGGAAGTGGATCCTGGAGTAACGTTTTTCTTGATGATCGTGCCCTTTGCTTTCAAATTGAAAGTATTCTTGATGAGAATGGGAATCCCTTTCGCGCAGACCGGGTAAAGGGTAGGCGGATAGACCACTTTCGCTCCGAAATTGCAGAGCTCCATGGCCTCCTCGTAACTCATCTCGTCAATGACATAGGAAGTCTTGATGATGCGCGGGTCGGCCGTCATGAATCCGTCCACGTCGGTCCAGATCTCAAGCAGCTCCGCGTCAAGCGCAGCGGCGATCAGGCTGGCGGTGTAGTCGGAGCCCCCGCGTCCCAGCGTGGTGATCTCGCCGGTGGCGGCGTCGGAGGCGATGAATCCGGGCACGACCGCCGAGGCTCCAGTCTGGCTCCAGCCCTGGAACGTCTTCTGAATCAGGTCGTAAGTGAGTCCCTGATCCACCTCGTCCCGGTGGCCGTGACGGCGTGTCTTGATGAAATCGACGGCGTCGTAACGCATGGCGCAGGGGAGGCATGCGGTGACGATGCGCGAGGAGAGCCGCTCGCCGAAGCTCATGACTTCGTGCGAGATCTTCGTGGGGATGACCTGCAGCAGATAAATACCCTCGCAGATGCGCTCCAGCTGGTCCAGCAGGGTGTCCATCTCGGTCTCCACGGTCTTGACGGCAGCGGCGGGCACAACGGCCTCGCACACGGCGCGATGCCGTGCGCGCAACTGCGCGACTTCGTCGCGGAAGGCCGCATCGCCGGCCGCCGCCAGCTTGGAGGCGCGGATCAACTGGTCCGTGACGCCGCCGAGGGCGGAAACGACAACGATGGAGGGTTCCTGGCGGGAACTTACAATCTCTTTGACTCTGAGGATGCTCTCCGGTGTACCCACCGAAGAACCGCCGAATTTCAGGATTTTCATGACTAACTAACGCGTTTATCCATCCCAAAGTAAAGCATTTTTTGGCAATTTTTCAAAATTTTAATAAATATTTTGCACTTTCCTTGCTTTTTCCGCAAAAAATCCCGAGATTCGTGGCAGGTAAGGGGGGTATTGTACCCCGCAGTTAGTTATGAAATATCGTAGTAGTGTAACCTTCGAAGGCCGCAGGATGGCCGGGGCCCGTGCGCTTTGGATGGCCGATGGGATGAAGCGGAGCCAGTTTGGCAAACCGGTCATTGCCATTGCGAATTCCTTCACGCAGTTTGTCCCCGGTCATACGCATCTTCACGATGCCGGCCAGATTGTCAAGGCCGAAATCGAGAAGCTGGGTTGCTTCGCGGCTGAATTCGATACGATCGCCGTGGACGATGGCATTGCCATGGGCCACGACGGGATGTTGTATTCCCTGCCTTCCCGTGACATTATCGCGGACAGCGTGGAATATATGGTGAACGCGCACAAGGCGGACGCGCTCGTGTGTATCAGCAACTGTGACAAGATTACCCCGGGCATGATGCTGGCCGCGATGCGGCTCAACATCCCGACCATCTTCGTGTCGGGCGGCCCGATGGAAGCCGGCGTCCTGGGCGATGCGAAGCTCGACCTGATCGATGCGATGATCAAATCCGCGGATCCTTCCGTCAGCGACGACCAGGTGGCCGAGATCGAGGCGCACGCCTGCCCGACCTGCGGCAGCTGCTCCGGTATGTTCACGGCCAACTCGATGAACTGCCTCTCGGAGGCCATCGGCCTGGCCCTGCCCGGCAACGGCACCATCCTCGCCACGCATGCCATGCGCGCGGAGCTTTTCCGCAAGGCGGCGCGCCAGATCGTGGAGAATACCTACAAGTATTATCAGGACGGCGACGAGTCCGTGCTGCCCCGCAGCATCGCCTCCCGCGCCGCGTTCCTCAATGCCATGACGCTGGACATCGCCATGGGCGGCTCGACCAACACGGTCCTGCATCTGCTGGCCGTGGCGGCCGAGGCGGGTGCGGACTTCAAGATGGCCGACATCGACGCCCTGTCCCGCAAGGTCCCCTGCATCTGCAAGGTGGCCCCGAACACGGCGAAATACCATATCCAGGACGTGGGCCGCGCCGGCGGCATCGTCGCCATCATGGCCGAACTGGCCAAGGCCGGTCTGGTGGACACCACGCTCAAGCGCGTGGACGGCATGACCCTCGCCGAGGAGATCGACCAGTGGTGCATCCTTTCCCCGAATTGCACGGAGGAGGCGAAAAGTACCTATCGCGTCGCTCCCTGCGGCCGCTACAACATCGAGCTCGGCTCGCAGAAGATGTACTACGAGAGCTTCGACACCGACCGCGCCGAAGGCTGCATCCGCGACGTGGCGCACGCCTACACCCGCGACGGCGGCCTGGCCGTGCTTTTCGGCAACATCGCCCAGGACGGCTGCATCGTCAAGACGGCCGGCGTGGACGAGAGCATTTTCCATTTCGAGGGCCCGGCCCGCGTGTTCGACTCCCAGGAGGCGGCCTGCGAGGGCATCCTCGGCGGCAAGGTGGGCAGCGGCGACGTGGTCGTGATCACCTATGAAGGCCCGAAGGGCGGCCCCGGCATGCAGGAAATGCTGTATCCTACTTCGTATATCAAATCGATGCACCTGGGCAAGGAGTGCGCCCTGCTGACGGACGGCCGTTTCAGCGGCGGCACTTCCGGCCTGAGCATCGGACATATTTCCCCCGAAGCGGCTTCCGGCGGCAACATCGCCCTGGTCCGCGACGGAGATATCATTATGATCGACATTCCTTCCCGCCGCATCGAGGTGCGGCTCAGCGACGAGCAGCTCGCGGAGCGCCGCCGCGCGGAGGAGGCCCGGGGCCGCAAGGCCTTCACGCCGCCGTTCCGCCAGCGCGAGGTGTCCAAGAGCCTGAAGGCGTACGCCGCCATGGTCAGCAGCGCGGACAAGGGAGCCATCCGGATCATTGAAGACTAAGGCTTATGGGACAGCGTTTGACAGGAGCCGAGATTCTGCTGGAGTCTCTCATCGCCGAAGGGGTGGACACCGTCTTCGGCTATCCCGGCGGTTCGATCATCACCGTCTATGACAAGTTGTACAGCTACCAGGATCGTCTGAAGCACATTCTGGTGCGCCATGAGCAGGGCGCGATCCATGCAGCGCAGGGCTACGCCCGCGCCACGGGCCGCCCCGGCGTCGTGATCGTGACCTCGGGTCCGGGCGCCACCAACGTGATCACCGGCGTGGCCGATGCGATGGTGGATTCCACCCCGGTCATCGTGATCGCCGGCCAGGTGGGCAACGCCTCGCTGGGCACCGACGCCTTCCAGGAGACGGACGTGGTCGGCATGACCGGTCCGATCGACAAGTGGACTTACCAGATCCGCCGGCCCGAAGACGTGGCTCCGGCGGTCGCCAAAGCCTTCCACATCGCCTCCACGGGCCGTCCCGGCCCCGTGGTGCTGGACTTTACCAAAGACGCCCAGGTGGGCGTGGGCTGGTTCGAATATGAGAAATGCGATCACATCCGCAGCTATGCGCTCCCGGCGCCCGCCGACGAGGCGGCCCTGGACGCGGCGGCGGAGCTGATCGACAACGCCGAGCGTCCCTTCGTGGTGTTCGGCCAGGGCGTGGTCATCTCCCACGCGGAGGAGCAGCTGAAGGCCTTCCTGAAGAAGGGCGGCATCCCGGCGGCCTCCACGATGCTGGGCCTGAGCGCCCTGCCGTCCGACTTCCCGTACTACGTGGGCATGGCCGGCATGCACGGCAACGTCGCCTCCAACATGATGACGCAGAAGTGCGACGTGCTGATCGCCGTCGGCATGCGCTTCAGCGACCGCGTCACGGGCACGCCGTCCCATTACGCCCCGAATGCAAAGGTGATCCACATCGATGTGGACCGTACCGAGATCGGCAAGATCATTCCGGTTGACGTGGGCATCCTGGGCGACGCCGCTGAGGTGCTGGAGCGCCTGACCGCGAAGATCAAATTCTCCTTCCACGATGAGTGGGCCGCTTCCGCGCGCCGCTACGACGCCGTGGAGAAGGCCAAGGTAGCCGCGCCCGAGACCGCTCCCGACCAGGGGCCGATCAACATGGGCGAGGTGGTTTCCAAGGTGGCCGAACTGTCCGGCCGCAAGGCCATCATCGTCACCGACGTGGGCCAGAACCAGCTGATGGGCGCCCGGTATTCCCGCTTTGCGGACACGCGCAGCTTCATCAGTTCCGGCGGCCTTGGCACGATGGGCTTCGGCCTGCCGGCCGCCATCGGCGCCAAAGTGGGCGAGCCCGGCCGTCAGGTCTGCCTGTTCGTGGGCGACGGCGGCATCCAGATGACCATCCAGGAGCTGGGCACGATCATGCAGGAAGGCACGGCCGTCAAGATCATTATCCTGAACAACAACTGGCTGGGGAACGTCCGCCAGTGGCAGGAACTCTTCTTCGGCGAGCGCTACTCGCAGACGCGCCTGCTCAACCCGGACTACTCGCTGATCGCGAAGGCCTACGGCATCCGCTACCGCTGCGTGTCGGAGCGCCGGGAGTTGGACGAGGCGATCCGCGAAATGCTGGACGCGAAAGAGGCCTACATCCTCGACGCCCACGTCGTCGAGATGGGTATGGTCTATCCCATGGTCCCCGGCGGACGCCGGCTGGACGAGATCCTGTTGAACAAAGATGAATGGTATCGCGATGGAGAATAGCAATATGTATATCATCTCGGTGTACTCCGAGAACCAGGTGGGTCTGTTGAGTTCCATCTCCAACATCTTCACCCGCCGCGGCATCAACATCGAGAGCCTGACGGTGTTCCCGTCCGAGTTCCCGGGCATCCACCATTTCACCTTCCGGGCCATTACCACCGAGCGCGCCGCGCAGCAGGTGGTGGGCTTCATCGAGAAGAAGGTGGAGGTGGTGAAGGCCTTCTGCTTCCCGGACAATTCGACGAGCGCCGCCGAACACGGCATCATGGAAGAATATTTACAAAACAGAAACCAATAAAAACTAAAAGAGTATGGCAAAGATGAATTTCGGCGGAGTGGTCGAGAACGTCGTCACCCGCGAAGAATTTTCGGTTGAAAAAGCACGTGAAGTCCTCAAGAACGAAGTAGTGGCCGTGATCGGCTATGGCGTCCAGGGTCCTGGACAGTCCCTGAACCTGAAGGACAACGGCATCAACGTCATCGTCGGTCAGCGTCCCGGCAAGACCTTCGACAAGGCTGTCGCAGACGGCTGGGTGCCCGGCAAGACCCTCTTCAGCATCGAGGAGGCCTGCGAGAAGGCGACCGTGATCGAATACCTGCTCTCCGACGCCGCCCAGATCGCCCAGTGGCCCGTGGTCAAGAAGCACCTGACCCCCGGCAAGGCGCTCTATTTCTCCCACGGCTTCGGCATCACCTTCAACGACCGCACCGGCATCATTCCTCCGAAGGATGTCGACGTGATCATGGTGGCCCCGAAGGGCTCCGGCACCTCCGTGCGCCGTCTCTTCCTGCAGGGCCGCGGCATCAACTCCTCCTACGCCGTGTACCAGGACGCCACCGGCCGTGCACTCGACCGCACCCTGGCCCTCGGTATCGCCATCGGCTCGGGCTACCTCTTCGAGACCGACTTCAAGCGTGAGGTCTACTCCGACCTTACCGGTGAGCGCGGCACCCTGATGGGCGCCATCCAGGGCATCCTGTCCGCTCAGTACGAAGTGCTTCGTTCGCATGGCCATTCCCCGTCGGAGGCCTTCAACGAGACCGTCGAGGAGCTGACCCAGTCCCTGATGCCGCTCTTCGCGGAGAAGGGTATGGACTGGATGTATGCCAACACCTCCACGACCGCCCAGCGCGGCGCCCTCGACTGGATGGGCCCGTTCCACGACGCCACCAAGCCCGTGTTCGAGAAGCTCTACAACGAGGTTGCCAGCGGCCGTGAGGCCCAGCGTTCCATCGACGCCAACTCCAAGCCGGACTACCGCGAAGGCCTGGAGAAGGAACTGAAGGCCCTGCGCGAGAGCGAGCTCTGGCGCACCGGTGCCGCTGTCCGCGAACTGCGTCCTGAAAACAAGTAATCCCTATGGATAAGAACCGGATCTACATCTTCGACACCACCCTGCGCGACGGTGAACAGGTGCCCGGCTGCCAGCTCAACACCGTGGAGAAAATCCAGGTGGCGAAGGCGCTGGAAGAGCTCGGCGTGGATGTGATCGAGGCCGGATTCCCGGTCTCGAGTCCCGGCGACTTCAACTCGGTCGTGGAGATCTCCAAGGCCGTGACCTGGCCCACCGTGTGCGCCCTTACCCGGGCGGTGCAGAAAGATATCGACGCTGCGGTGGATGCGCTCAAGTTCGCGAAACACAAGCGCATCCACACCGGCATCGGTACTTCCGACTCGCACATCCGCTACAAGTTCAACTCCACGCGCGAGGAGATCATGGAGCGGGCCGTGCGCGCCGTGAAGTACGCCCGGCAGTTCGTCGACGACGTGGAGTTCTACGCCGAAGACGCCGGACGCACCGAAAACGCCTTCCTGGCCCAGGTGGTCGAGGCCGTGATCAAGGCCGGCGCCACCGTGGTGAACATTCCCGACACCACGGGCTACTGCCTGCCGGAGGAGTACGGCGCCAAGATCAAGTACCTGATGGAGCATGTGGACGGCATCGACAATGCCATCCTCTCCACCCACTGCCACAACGACCTCGGCATGGCCACGGCCAATACGATGTCTGGTCTGCTGAACGGCGCCCGCCAGTGCGAGGTGACGATCAACGGCGTGGGCGAGCGTGCGGGCAACACCGCGCTCGAGGAGGTCGCCATGATCCTGAAGAGCCATTCCGACATTCCCCTCCAGACCAACATCAACACAACGCGCATCTATCCGGTCAGCCGGATGGTGTCGAGCCTGATGAACATGCCCGTGCAGGCCAACAAGGCCATCGTGGGCCGCAACGCCTTCGCGCACTCGTCCGGTATCCACCAGGACGGCGTGCTCAAAGAGGTGAGCACCTACGAGATCATCGATCCCAAGGACATCGGCCTGGACGACAACAACATCGTGCTGACGGCCCGCAGCGGCCATGCCGCCCTGCGTTACCGCCTGGAAACCCTGGGCATCAAGCTGACCGACGAGAAGCTGGACGCATTCTACCAGGAGTTCCTCAAACTGGCCGACAAGAAGAAGCAGGTCAACGACGACGACTTGCTCGTGCTGGCCGGCGCCGAGCGCGCGGCCGTGGCCCACATCAAGCTGGACTATCTCCAGGTGACGAGCGGTAAGGGCCTCAAGCCCGTCGCGAGCATCGGCCTGGACATCGCCGGCGAGAAGTTCGAGGGTGCGGCCCAGGGTAACGGCCCGGTCGACGCCGCCATCAATGCGCTCAAGAGCATCGTCCATCGCCAGATGGTGATCAAGGAATTCACCATCCAGAACATCACCAAGGGCTCGGACGACGTGGCGAAGGTGCACATGCAGGTGGAGCACGACGGGCATGTCTACTACGGCTTCGGCGCCAACACGGACATCGTGACCGGTTCCGTGGAGGCTTACATTGACTGTATCAACAAATTCCAGAATTAGGAGAATGAATACGCTTTTCGACAAAATCTGGGACGCCCACGTGGTCTCGCTCATCGAGGACGGTCCGACCCAGCTCTACATCGACCGGCTGTACTGCCACGAGGTCACGAGCCCGCAGGCCTTTGACGGTCTGCGCGCCCGCGGGATCAAGTGTCTGCGCCCGCAGCAGATCTTCTGCATGCCGGACCACAACACCCCCACCCACGACCAGGACAAACCGATCGAGGATCCCGTGTCCAAGGCCCAGGTGGATGCGCTCGCGCGCAATGCTGCCGAGTTCGGCCTCACGCACTACGGGATGATGAGCCCGGACAACGGCATCATCCATGTGGTGGGCCCCGAGAAGGGACTTTCGCTGCCGGGCATGACCATTGTCTGCGGCGACTCGCACACTTCCACGCATGGCGCCATGGGCGCCGTCGCCTTCGGCATCGGTACGAGCGAGGTGGAAATGGTGCTGGCCTCGCAGTGCATCCTGCAGCAGAAACCCAAGTCGATGAGCATCCGCATCGAGGGCACGCTCGGCAAGGGCGTGACCGCCAAGGATATCGCCCTCTACCTGATGATGAAGCTCACCACGAGCGGCGCCACGGGCTATTTCGTGGAGTACCGCGGAAGCGCCGTGCGCGCGCTCTCGATGGAGGGCCGCCTGACGCTCTGCAACCTGTCCATCGAGATGGGTGCCCGCGGCGGTTTCATCGCTCCGGACGAGACGACCTTCGCCTACCTCAAGGGGCGCGAGTACGCGCCGAAGGGGGAGGCCTGGGACAAGGCCGTGGCCTACTGGAAGACCCTTCGCAGCGGCGACGACGCCGTCTTCGACAAGGAGCTCGTCTTCGACGCGGCCGACATCGCCCCGATGATCACCTATGGAACCAACCCGGGCATGGGTATCCCCGTGAACGGAAGCATTCCTGCAGATGCCACGCCGAAAGCGTTGAATTATATGGGCTTCCAGGCGGGGCAGAAACTGCTTGGACAGCCTGTCGACTATGTCTTCCTCGGCGCCTGCACCAACGGCCGCATCGAGGATTTCCGGGCCTTCGCCTCCCTGGTGAAGGGCCGTCGCAAGGCTGCCGGCGTGACCGCCTGGCTGGTGCCCGGCTCCTGGGCCGTGAAGCGCCAGATCGAGGCGGAAGGGCTGGACAGGCAGTTCGCCGAAGCGGGCTTCGAAGTCCGTCAGCCCGGCTGCTCAGCCTGCCTTGCGATGAACGACGACAAGATTCCCGCCGGGAAATATGCCGTCAGCACGAGCAACCGTAATTTCGAGGGCCGTCAGGGCCCCGGCTCCCGTACCATGCTCGCCAGCCCGCTGACCGCGGCTGCCGCTGCCGTCACGGGTGTTGTAACCGATCCCAGAACGCTATTATGAAACAGAAATTCGACATCATAGAGAGCACTTGCGTGCCGCTTCCGCTGGAGAACGTAGATACGGACCAGATCATCCCGGCCCGCTTCCTGAAGGCTACCACGCGGGAGGAGAAGTTCTTCGGTGACAATCTGTTCCGCGACTGGCGCTACAACGCCGACGGTACACCCAAGGCGGATTTCGTACTGAACGATCCCCGCTACGGCGGTTGCATCCTGGTGGCCGGCAAGAACTTCGGCTCCGGTTCGAGCCGCGAACATGCTGCCTGGGCCATCGCCGGTTACGGCTTCCGGGTGGTGATTTCCAGCTTCTTCGCCGATATCCACAAGAACAACGAACTCAACAACTTCGTGCTGCCTGTGGTGGTCTCGGAGGCGTTCCTGCAGGAACTCTTCGACAGCATCGCCGCCGACCCGAAAATGAAGGTCCGCGTCGATGTGCCCGCCCAGACGGTGACCAACCTGGCCACCGGCCGCAGCGAGAAGTTCGAGCTCAACGCCTACAAGAAATATTGCTTGACTAACGCATTAGATGATATAGATTATCTTCTTGAAAATAAGTCAAAAATTGAACAATTTGAGAGAAATAGACAGGGCTAGGAGCGAAGCGACTAAGCCCCTTCCCGCCGGGAAGGGGTTTGGGGATGGGGTCGTTGGACGACCGTATTTCGACAATCGAGTTGTCGAAATACTGGATACCACGCTGCGCGACGGTGAGCAGACGGCGGGCGTCTCGTTCAATGCGAACGAGAAGCTGGCCATTGCCCAGCTCCTGCTTGAGGAGCTGAAGGTCGACCGTGTCGAAGTGGCGTCCGCCCGCGTATCCAAGGGGGAGAGCGAGGCCTTCCGGCGCATCTGCGCCTGGGCGGCCGACGCCGGCTGCCTGGACCGCGTGGAGGCCTTGGGATTCGTGGATGACGGCGTGTCCGTGGACTGGATCGCCGACGCCGGCGGCAAGGTGATCAACATCCTCGCCAAAGGCTCCCTGCGTCATCTGGAGAAGCAGCTGAAGAAGACCCCTGAGCAGCATGCCGAGGACATCATCCGCGTGATCGGCCACGCCGGCGTGCGCGGCCTCGCGGTGAACCTCTACCTGGAGGACTGGTCCAACGGCATGGCGGATTCGCCCGACTACGTGTTCGGACTGCTGGACAAACTGCGTTTCCAGCCGATCCGGCACGTGATGCTGCCCGATACCCTGGGGGTGCTCAACCCCTGGCAGGTGGAGGAGTACATCGCCCGGATGAAGCAGCGCTTCCCGAGTCTGGCTTTCGATTTCCACGCCCACAACGACTACGGCCTCGCCGTGGCGAACACCCTGGCGGCGGCCCGTGCCGGCGTCGGCGGTGTCCACGTGACTGTGAACGGGCTGGGCGAGCGCAGCGGCAACGCCCCCGTGGCGAGTGTCGTGGCGGCGCTCAAGGACCAGCTCGGCTGCGCCGTCAGTGTGGAGGAGGGAAGTCTCACCCACGTCTGCAAGTACGTGGAGAGCATCGCCGGCATCCGCATCCCGGACAACGAGCCGGTGGTCGGAGAGAACGTCTTCACGCAGAGCAGCGGCGTGCACGCCGACGGCGACAACAAGGCCGACCTTTATGCCAACCGCCTGCTGCCGCAGCGTTTCGGCCGCGAGCGCAGCTATGCGCTGGGCAAGATGAGCGGCAAGGCCAACATCGCCAAGAATCTTGACAAACTGGGTATCCGGCTCACGCCCGAGCAGATCAAACTCGTGACGCAGCGTGTCGTGGAGCTGGGCGACAAGAAGGAGTCCCTGGCTCCGGAGGACCTTCCGTTCATCGTGGCGGACGTCCTCAAGACGACGCACAACGCCACCCAGGACAACATCCATATCGTCAACTACTCCCTGCAGCTGGCCCGCGGCATGCGCCCGGTGGCCATCGTCAAGGTCAGCATCCACGGAGAAGAATTTGAAGCCGCCGCTCCCGGCGACGGTCAGTATGACGCCTTCATGAAGGCGCTCTGGATTATCTACGAAAAGCTCGGCAAGAAGCACCCCGTGCTCACCGACTATCAGGTGACCATCCCTCCGGGAGGCAAGACGGACGCCCTCGTGTCCGCCAGCATCTCCTGGAAGAACGGCGACTATGAGTTCAAGACCCGCGGCATCGACTCCGACCAGACGGAAGCCGCTATCAAAGCCACGGTCAAGATGCTCAACATCATTGAAAACATGGATTTGAATCAACTGAAATGAAACTGAACATTGCCCTTCTGCCCGGGGACGGCATCGGCCCCGAAGTCATCAGCCAGGCGGTCAAAAGCGTTGACGCCGTCTGCCGCAAGTTCGGACACGAAGTGTCCTACCATTTCGCATACGTGGGCGCCTGCGCCATCGACCGTTTCGGAGACGCCTTCCCGGAGGTGACCTACAAGACCTGCCTGGATTGCGACGCAGTGCTCTTCGGCGCCGTCGGCGACCCCAAATATGACAACGATCCGACCGCCAAGGTGCGTCCGGAGCAGGGCCTGCTGGCCATGCGCAAGCAGCTCGGCCTGTATGCCAACCTGCGCCCCGTGGAGACCTTCAAGTCGCTGGTCCACAAGTCCCCGCTCAAGGAGGACCTGGTGGACGGAGCCGACTTCCTCGTGCTCCGCGAGCTGACGGGCGGTATGTATTTCGGCGACAAGGGCCGCCTCGACGGAGGCGACACCGCCTTCGATACGAACATCTATCACCGCTACGAGATCGAGCGCATCCTCAAGCAGGCTTTCGAATATGCCATGCGCCGCCGGAAGCACCTCACCGTGGTGGACAAGGCCAACGTGCTCGAGTCCTCCCGCCTGTGGCGCCAGATCGCCCAGGAGATGGCCCCGAATTATCCCGAGGTCACCACGGACTACATGTACGTGGACAATGCCGCGATGAAGCTCATCACGGGCCCGAAATTCTTCGACGTCGTCGTGACGGAGAACACCTTCGGCGATATCCTCACCGACGAGGCCAGCGTGGTCTCCGGCTCGATGGGCCTGCTTGCTTCCGCCTCTGTCGGCGAGAAGACCGGCGTGTACGAACCCATCCACGGTTCCTGGCCGCAGGCCGCCGGCAAGAACATTGCGAACCCCCTCGCAGCCATCCTTTCGGCCGCGATGATGTTCGAATATGCCTTCGGTATGATGGAAGAAGGACGGGCAATACGTAATGCGGTGACTGCCAGTATTGAAAACAATTATGTCACAGAAGATTTGGCTGCTTCCGGCGTCGCTCACACGACCGAGGAAGTGGGTGATTGGGTGGCAAAACACATCTAAAAAACGGTAATATAAGTTTAAGTTATGGCTCAGATAGATTGGGATTCTTTAGGCTTCGACGCCTATCGTACGCGCACCGTTGTCCTGGCACATTACCGGGACGGCGCCTGGTCTGACATCCAGACCACCGAGACCTTTTCTTTCACCATCGACCCGTTTACGCAGGGACTGCACTACGCCATTTCCTGCTTCGAGGGCCTGAAGGCTTTCACCCAGAAGGACGGCAGCGTCGTCATGTTCCGTCCGGACAAGAACGCCGCCCGCATGGCTCGTTCCGCCCGTTTCCTCGGACTGCCCGCGCCGTCGGAGGAAATGTTCATCAAGATGTGTGAGCTCTGCGTCAAGAACAATATGGAGTTCCTGCCGCCCTACGGGCACCAGGCTTCGCTGTACCTGCGTCCGCTGCTTTTCGCTCCGCATCCGCAGATGCAGCTGGTGCCTTACCCGGAGGTGATCCTGGCCGTCATGTGCGCCCCTGCCGGCTCCTACTACGGCGCCCACCTGCGCTCCGCCGCCGCCGTGATTCCCGGCGACTTCGACCGCGCCGCGCCGAAGGGTACGGGCTCCTACAAGCTCAGCGCCAACTACGCCGGCACCTTCGTGCCTTACCAGATCGCCCATGAGCAGGGTTATGCCGAACTGCTTTACCTCAATTCCGCGACGCGTCAGTTCGTGGACGAGTTCGGCTCCTCCAACTTCTTCGGCATCAAGGATAATACCTATGTGACGCCGCTGTCCGACAGCGTGCTGCCCTCCATCACCAACCTGACGCTGCAGGAATGCGCCGCGGATTTCGGCATGAAGGTCGAGAAGCGTCCGGTGCCCCTCGAGGAGCTCGCCGAGTTCGAAGAGGCCGGCGGCTGCGGCACGGCCGTGGTCATCACCCCGATGTCGCACATCGACATGAAGCCCGTCCTCCGGGAGCCGGCGGTGTCCCGCAGCTTCCGCTACGAGGAAGACGGCGCCGTGGGCCCCGTCTGCACCAAACTCTACAAGAGAATTACCGGTATCCAGTTCGGTGAGATCGAAGACGCTCACGGCTGGTGCTACAAGATCTAAGGATGAAGATTTTCAGCGAAGCGCTGGTCGCCGAGGCCTGTCGCGTCAACAACATAGCGGACCTGTCCACCGCCACGATCGGAGAGATCCTCCTCGCGGCGTCGTACCTGGAGCAGAAGACGGGGATTCCCTTCGTCCGGATGGACCAGGGATCGCCCGGCCTGCCCATCAACCGCTACGGCGTCGAAGCCGAGAAGCGGGCGCTGGACAGCGGGATCGGCTCGCAGTATCCGGCCGCTGCCGGCGTGCCCGAGCTCAAACAGGCCGCTTCCGCGTTCATCAAGGCCTTTATCGATATCGACATCAATCCGCGGGGCTGCGTGCCCACGACGGGCTCCGTGGCGGCCTCTTTCGGCTCGTTCATCGCCTGCACACAGCGCATCCCCGGCAAGGACAAGGTGCTGTTCGTCGATCCGGGCTTCCCAATCCAGAAGTCGCAGTTGCGCGTGCTGGGCATCGGCTGGCGCGAATTCGACATCTATGCCTGGCGCGGCGCCGCCCGGCTCCGCGAAAAGCTGGAGCAGGAACTCGCCGCGGGCGATGTCGCCGCCATCGTGTATTCCAACCCCAACAATCCCGCATGGATCTGCCTGGAGGAGGAAGAACTGCAGGTGATCGGTGAACTGGCCACGAAGTACGACGCCGTCGTGATGGAAGACCTGGCTTACTTCTGCATGGATTACCGCCGTGAGCTGGGCCATCCCTACGAGGCCCCCTTCCTGCCTACGGTGGCGCGCTATACGGACAATTACATCCTGATGCTCTCCGCATCCAAGATCTTCAGCTACGCCGGTCAGCGCATCGCGCTCTGCTGCATCTCCGACAAACTCTACGAGAAGCAGTACCCGGCCCTGGCGAAGCGTTACCTGGACGCCGGCGTGTTCGGCGTCACGCTCACCGCCTCCATCCTCTACATGATCACGAGCGGCTGCACGGCCACGACGCAGTACGGCTACGCCGAGATGCTGCGGCTCTCCTGCGAGGGCAAGATCAACTTCGTGGAGGACACGCGCGAGTACGCGCGCCGGGCGGCCCGGATGAAGGAAATCTTCCGCCGGCACGGTTTCTCCGTGGTCTATGACCGCGACGTGACGCGCGAGGTGGGGGACGGTTTCTTCTTCACGCTGGGCTATGACGGCCTGAGCGGCGACGAACTGGTGGTCGAGCTGATGTACTATGGCGTCAGCAGCATCTCCCTGTCTACGACGGGCAGTACCCGCCAGGGCGTGCGCGGCTGCACGAGCCGGATGCGCGAAGAACTCTATCCCGTCCTCGAGGAGCGCATGGCTGAATTCGAGCGGGATCATCCGAAGAAATAGTTTATATGAGATACAACAAGCTTGTCATAGACAAACCCTTCCAGTTCGAAGCAGGCGGCCAGATCGACCACCTGGAGCTGGTGTATCACACCTCTGATCGGGACTACCGGCCGGGCGATATCGTGGTCTGGGTTTGCCATGCGCTTACCGGCAATTCCAATCCCGAGGACTGGTGGCCGCAGCTCGTGGGCAAGGACAAGCTCTTCGATCCGGACCGCTACTTCATCGTCTGCGCGTCGATGCTCTGCTCGCCCTACGGCGAGACGGGCCCGGCCAGCGTCAACCCGAAGACGGGCCGGCCCTATCTGTTCGACTTCCCGCGCACGACGGTGCGCGACATCGTGAGCGCCAACATTCTGGTGCGCAAGCACCTGGGCATCGAGCACATCGACCTGATGCTCGGCCCGTCGATCGGTGGCTTCCAGGCCTTGGAATGGGTGATCATGGAGCCGGAGGTGGTGCGGGACGTGGTCTTCCTGGCCACGGCCACGCGCGTGCCGCCCTTCATGACGGCGTTCAACGAATCGCAGCGCATGGCGCTGGAGGCCGATCCGACCTTCCGCGAAGCGAAGGATCTGGGCGGCGGCGCCGCGGGCCTTGCCTGTGCGCGCTCCATCGCCCTCATCTCCTACCGTACCTATGCCGGCTACAACCTCACGCAGGCGGAGCCGGAGGTGGATACCCTGTTCGCCGACCGCGCCGGCTCGTACCAGCGCTACCAGGGCCTGAAGCTCCTGCGGCGCTCGTTCGACGCCTACAGCTACTGGTACCTCACCTATGCCCTGGACAGCATGAACGTCGGCCGGGGCCGGGGCGGGGTGGACGCGGCGCTCTCGCGCATCCAGGCCAACTGCATGATGATCAGCATCGACAGCGACGTGCTGTTCCCGCCCAGCCACGGCCGGGCCACGGTGGCTGCCCTCAAGACGGCGGCTTACCGGGAAATCAGCTCCGCATTCGGCCACGACGGCTTCCTGATCGAGAACGATCAGCTCACCGCCATCCTGCAGCCGCTGCTGGACAAGTATCAGAACCGTTAGTGAAGATAAAACATTGTAAGGATATGAAAATTATGAAATTCGGCGGCACCTCGGTTGGGTCCGCACAGCGCATCCAGCATGTCGCGGACCTGGTGTCCCGCGGCGGCCGCAATTTCGTTGTCCTGTCGGCCATGTCCGGCACGACCAACTCCCTGGTGGAGATTTCCGACTACCTGTTCAACCGCAACGTCGAGGGCGCCCGCGAGACCATCGACCGCCTCGCTGAGAAGTACCGCGGCGTGATCACCGAGCTGTACAGCACGGCCGAGGCGCGTGACAAGGCGCAGAAGTACGCCGACGGCGTGTTCGATTATATCAAGACCTTCACCAAGAAGCTCTTCACCCAAGTGGAGTCGAAGATCATCGTCGGTCAGGGCGAGCTCTTGTCCACGCACATGATGGCCTTCTACCTGGAGGAGAAGGGTGTGGCGGTGCAGCTGCTGCCGGCACTCGACTTCATGAAGATCGACGTCCAGGGCGAGCCTGACACGGAGTACATCCGGGAGAAGCTCACCGCGCTGCTCGCGAAATATCCCAAGGCCCCGCTCTACCTCACGCAGGGCTTCATCTGCCGCAATCCGCACGACGAGATCGACAATCTGCAGCGCGGCGGCTCGGACTACACCGCTTCGCTGATCGGTGCGGCCGTCGGCGCGGAGGAGATCCAGATCTGGACCGACATCGACGGCATGCACAACAACGATCCCCGTATCGTGGACCACACCACGGCCGTGCGTCACCTCCATTTCGAGGAGGCCGCTGAGCTGGGTTATTTCGGTGCCAAGATCCTGCATCCGACCTGCATCCAGCCGGCCAAGTTCGCCGGCATTCCGGTGCTCCTGCTCAATACGATGGATCCTGAGGCTCCCGGCACGTTGATCGACAATATCCCCGAGGCCGGCACCATCAAGGCCATCGCCGCGAAGGACAATATCACCGCCATCCGCATCAAGTCTTCCCGCATGCTCCTCGCGCACGGTTTCCTGCGCAAGGTCTTCGAGATCTTCGAGAGCTGGCAGACTTCCATCGACATGATCTGCACCTCGGAGGTGGGCGTGTCGATGTCGATCGACAACACGCGCCATCTCGGCGAAATCGTCCACGACCTCAAGAAGTACGGCACCGTGGGCGTGGACCTGGACATGTGCATCATCTGTGTGGTGGGCGACATGGACTGGGAGAACGTGGGCTTCGAGTCCCGTGCCCTGGACGCCATGAAGGATATCCCCGTGCGTATGATTTCTTACGGCGGCAGCAACTACAACATCTCCTTCCTCGTGAAGGGGGAGGACAAGGCACGCGCCCTGCGCTCCTTGAGCAAATGCCTGTTTAAGTAATGCTGAAGGGTGATTTCCCGGTAGAACGCTTTGCTGGCCTGCGGACCCCGTTCTACTATTACGACCTGCCCCTGCTGCGCCGCACGCTTGACCTCGTGCGGGAGCAGTTGGACCGCAACCCGGACTTCCGGGTGCACTATGCGGTCAAGGCGAATTACAACCCCCGTATTCTCGCGGAGATCGCTTCGCGGGGCTTCGGCGCCGACTGTGTGAGCGGCGGCGAGGTGCAGGCGGCGCTGGACGCGGGCTTCCCCGCGGAGGGCATCGTCTTCGCAGGTGTAGGCAAGAGCGACGAGGAGATCCGCCTCGCGCTGCAGGCCGGCATTTCCCGTTTCAACGTGGAGTCCGCGGCCGAGCTGGAGATCATCGACGCCCTGGCGGGCGAGATGGGGAAGGTGGCCCCTGTGGCCCTGCGCATCAATCCCGACATCGGCGCGCACACGCACGCCGGCATCACCACCGGCCTGGCCGAGAACAAATTCGGCATCAATTACGAGCAGTTGGACGAGGTGATGGACCTGGCACTGCGCCTGCAGCATGTGCGCTATGTGGGACTTCATTTCCACATCGGCTCGCAGATCCTCGATATGAGCGATTTCGTGGCCCTCTGCAACCGCGTCAACGAGCTGGTTGTGCGTCTGCAGCGCGGCGGTCGCCCGGTGGGCGATATCAACGTGGGCGGCGGCCTGGGCATCAATTATCAGCATCCCAACCACCTGCCCATCGCTGATTTCGAGGGCTGGTTCGACACCTTCCGCAAGCATCTCAAACTGCCGCAGGGGACGGTCGTGCACTTCGAGCCGGGCCGGAGCATCGTGGCTCCCTGCGGCTCGCTGATCTGCCGTGTGCTCTACGTCAAGCAGGGTACGCACAAGCAGTTCGCCATCATCGACGGCAGCATGACCGAGCTGGTCCGTCCGGCGATGTATCGGGCATACCACCGCGTGGAGAATCTGAGCTCGAACGAGCCGGAGGAGATTTACGATGTGGTGGGCCCCGTCTGCGAAAGCTCCGACGTCTTCGTCAAGGAGTTCTCCATGGACAAGTGCCACCGCGGGGACTTTGTCGCCATCCGCTCCGCCGGCGCCTACGGCGAAGCCATGGCTTCCCGCTACAACCTCCACCGCATCCCCGACGCCTTCTTCTGGGAAGGCTAACCCGGCCCGTACTTCGCCGGTCTTCCCTCGCGGGCGGACGGAAATTATTTTTCGTGCAGTTGCTCGAAAAACCAATTTCCGCTCCGTCCTCCACAACGCCCCCGCACGACCGGCGAATCTTTATGCCGTGTGGCGGGTGACGATGTCGCTGAGGATCTTATGATTCTCGGCGTTGTTCGCCCCGACGAGGATGGTCGGGCCGTCGAAGTGCAAGCGGGCGCCGTCGCGGCCGGTGAGCACGCCGCCCGCTTCGGTCAGGACCAGGTAGGCGGCGGAGTAGTCCCAGGGCTGGATGCGGTATTCGAAGAAGAGCTCGCACAGGCCGCAGGCCAGGTAGCAGAGCTCGATGGCGCAGGAGCCGAAGCGCCTCACGTCGTTGCATTTCTTATAGGCTTCCAGGATGATGGCGCTGCAGGTCTCTGCGTACTGCTTGTGGTAGAGGCAGAGGGCCGTGAGCAGCATGCCCTGCTCGAAGGGCCGGTCGGAGACGTGGATGGGCTGCCCGTTCAGGCGCGCTCCGCCGCCTTTGACCGCGTCGAAGAGCTGGTCGTGATAGGGATTGTACACCACGCCGAGCAGGATCTCGTCGCCTCCCTTCAGGGCTACGGAGATGCAGCATTCGGGCAGTTCCCGGGCGAAGTTGGCCGTGCCGTCGATGGGGTCCACGATCCAGACGTATTCGTGCTGCGTGTCCAGCAGATCATTTTCTTCTCCCAGGAAGCCCGAGCCGGGCAGCAGCGCGCGCAGCTCCTTGTACAGGAAGTCCTGCACGGCCAGGTCGGCGCTGGTGCAGAGGTTCGTGACGGAGCCCTTGGTCTTGACCAGCAGGTGCTCCCGGTCCATCATCAGCCGGGAGGCTTCCCGGACCGTCGCCTGCACCTTGGGGAGCAGGCTATCGAGATTCAGTTCGTTGCTCATTTAAGAAAAGGATTACGCGTTCATCGTGGCCTGCATCGCCTCGTAGAGGGCGGGGAAGCGCTCGGCGATCACGGCCGGACGGCCGCTGTCGAAGAAGCAATGGGTGCTTTCGGCGGTGCAGACGATCTTGCCCGCCACACGCATCGTATAGGCGATGATCAGCTTGACTTCGCTGAGAGATTTGACCTTGACCTCCACTTCAATTACGTCTTTGAAGGTGGTGGTTTTCTTGTAGTTGACGCTCACACCGACAACGGGGGAGACGATCCCCTCGGCCTCCATGCGGTCGAAGCCGTAGCCCAGCTGGTCCATCCAGTCGATGCGGGCTTCTTCCATGATGCGGATATAGTTGGAATGATGGGTGATCCCCATCTTGTCGGTCTCGTAGTACTTGACTTCGTGCAGGTAAGGTTTCGTCGTCATGATTTGCGCTTTTTGGAAACGGAGGATTCATATTCCCGCAGGGCCTTGATGGCTTGCGGACAGAGGAGGATCAGCACGATGACGTTGATCCAGGCCGTCAGGCCCACGCCCACGTCGCCCAACTGCCAGATGACGTTGGTCTCGTGCTGGGCGCCGAAGATGACCATCGCCAGCAGCGAGAAGCGGAAGATCCAGATGCAGACCTGTTCTGTTTTCTTCTTTTCCGGCCGGTCCGCAAAGATCTGCATGATGCTGGACTCGCCGTAAAAGTAGTAGGCCATCACGGTCGTGAAGACGAAGAACACGAGGGCGATGCTCACGAAGGTGCTGCCGAAGCCCGTCAGGACGGAATCCACGGCCGCCTGCGTGTAGCCCACGTAGTTGTCGCCAAGCTGCGGCGCACCGGCCACGAGCAGCTCGCCCGTCTTGGCGTCGAGGATGTTGTAGGTGCCCGAGCAGAGGATCATCAGGGCCGTGGCCGTGCAGATGAGCAGCGTGTCCACGTAGACCGAGAAGGCCTGCGCGAGGCCCTGCTTGGCGGGGTGCGAGACGGCTGCGGAAGCGGACACGATGGCGCCGCCGCCCTGGCCGGCCTCGTTGGAGAAGATGCCGCGCTTGACGCCCATCATGATGGTGGAGCCGAGGATGCCGCCCGCCACGGGCTGGATGCCGAAGGCGCCGTCGAAGATGGCCTTGAACACACCCGGCACGGCGTCCAGGTGCTGGGCGATGACAATCAGCGTGATGATGATATAGCCCGCCGCCATGAACGGCGTCACGATTGAGGCCACGCGGGCAATGCTCTTGATGCCGCCGATGATCACGAGGCCCAGCAGAAAGGCGAGGCCGAGCCCGGAAGCGAGCGGGGAGAGGTCGAACGAATTGGCCAACGCGCCGGCCATGCCGTTGGCCTGGACCGTCGGCAGGAAGGTTCCGTATCCCACGAGGACCAGGATGGAGAAGAGGACGCCCAGCCAGCGGAGCTTGAGGCCTTTTTCGATGTATGAGGCGGGTCCGCCGCGAAAGCCCGTGGCGTGGTGGAATTTGTATTTCTGGGCGAGGGTGGACTCCACGAAGGCCGTGGAAGCACCGAAGAAAGCGATAATCCACATCCAGAAGATGGCTCCCGGTCCGCCCAACGCCAGGGCTGTGGCGACGCCAACGATATTGCCGGTGCCCACGCGGCCCGAGAGGGCCACGCAGAATGCTTCGAATGAGGATATACCGTGCTGTCTGCCGTCCGGCGACTTCTCCGCCTGCGCGAAGAGCGAGCGGAGCATCAAGCCGAAGCGGCGCACCTGCACGAAACGCGTGCGGAAAGAGAAATAGAGTCCGGCTCCGACCAGGAGGACGACCAGGACGGGGCTCCAGATGATGTCGTTGAGAGCGGAAACGATCTTCTCGAACATGGCCTAATCGCTCAGTTTCCAGCAGCTCTCAAGGTCGGAGGGCATACGCCAGTCGCCGCGGGGCGACAGGGAGACGGAACCGACCTTGGGCCCGTCGGGCAGGCAGGAACGTTTGAATTGCTGGTTGAAGAATCGCTTCAGGAAGGTCTCCAGCCACTTGCGCAGGGTGGCGTCGTCATAGCTGCCCGCAAAGGCCTTGCGGGCCAGGAAGAGCAGTTTGTCGGGATCGGCGCCGCTGCGGAAGAAGTGATACAGGAAGAAGTCGTGCAGCTCGTACGGGCCGACGGTATCCTCGGTCTTCTGGGCGATCTTGCCGTCCTTGTCGGCCGGCAGCAGCTCGGGGCTGATCGGGGTGTCCACGATGTCCAGCAGCGTGGCGTGGATGTCGCCGTTGCCGCCGAACCTGTTGTCCGCAGCCCAGCGGACCAGCGTGCGCACCAGCGTCTTGGGCACGCTGGCGTTGACGCCGTACATGGACATGTGGTCGGCGTTGTACGTGCACCAGCCGAGGGCGAGCTCGGAGAGGTCGCCCGTGCCGACGACGATGCCGCCTTCTTTGCCGGCCACGTCCATCAGCAGCTGCGTGCGCTCGCGCGCCTGGCTGTTCTCGTAGGTGAGGTCGTGCTTCGACTCGTCCTGGCCGATGTCGGCGAAATGTTGCCGGACGGCGGGGACGATGGAGATTTCGCGGGCGGTGATGCCCAGCCCGCGCATCAGGTCCACGGAGTTGTCGTGGGTGCGGTGCGTGGTGCCGAAGCCCGGCATGGTGATGCCGATGATGTTCTCACGCGGCAGACCGAGCGTGTCGAAGGCCAGCACGGTCACGAGCAGCGCGAGGGTGGAATCCAGTCCGCCGGACACGCCGATGACCGCTTTCTTGCAGCGGATGTGCTCCAGGCGGGTCGTCAGGCCCGCCACCTGGGCGGCGAGGATCTCGCGGCAGCGCACGCCGAGCGCCTCGGGATCGCCCTGGGGGACGAAGGGATGCGGCTCCACGTAGCGGAGCAGCCTGGCCTCGAAGTCCGTCGCGGCGGCTTCTCCGGCGTCCTGGACGACGTAGTCGGGCAGGGACCCTTCGAAACCGAAACTGTGTTCCTTGGCGCGCAGGGTGTCCAGGCGCTGGATGTCCACGTCGGCGAGGATGGCGCGGCTGCCGCGTGCGAAGCGTTCGGCTTCGGCGAGCAGGGTGCCGTTCTCGCAGATGAGCGATGCACCGGACCAGACGAGGTCCTGCGTGGATTCGCCTTCGGCGCAGGAGGCGTAAACGTATGCGGCATAGAGCCGGGAAGCGGTGGCGCTCACGAGGCTCTTGCGGTATTCGTGCTTGAAGAGATAGTCGTTGCTGGCGGAGAGGTTCAGGATCAGCTGCGCGCCGGCCACGGCGGCCTGCGAGCAGGGGGGCACGGGGACCCAGAGGTCCTGGCAGAGCTCGATGGCGGCGAGCGCCTCTCCGATGCGGAAGAGCTGGCGCGTGCCGAGCAGGATTCCGTCCTGACCGGCGAAGCGGATGCGCACACCGGCAGGGGAGAGCACCCGGGCGGAGGCGAACCAGCGCGGCTCGTAGAATTCGCCGTTGCCGGCGAGATAGGTCTTGGGGACGATGCCGAGAATGCGGCCGGAGCGGATGGCGGCGGCGCAGTTGAAAAGCCGTCCGGCGTGGCGCACGGGGACGCCCACGACCAGCATGGGTTCCAGCTTGGCGCTGGCGGCGACGATCTCCGCCACGGCGGCTTCCGCGTCGGCGAGCAGGCGCTCCTGGCCGAACAGGTCGGCGCAGGTGTAGCCGGTCACGCTCAGCTCCGGAAAGACGACTACGGAGGGACGCTGCGTTTTCAGGTCCCGGCAGAGTTGGAGGATTTCCCGGGCGTTCGCCGCCGGGTCGGCCACGTGCACGCGCGGCATTGCCGCCGCCACACGAAGGAATCCAAGACGCTTCATAAACGCAAATATAGCGGATTTGCATAAGCTATGCAAGATATTATATTAGTGGTATAATAAAAACTTTTAAAAAGTTTTGAAAAACTCTTGCATTTCCAATTTTTCTTCGTAACTTGCAGTCGAATTTTTGGTTTAAAAACACAGTTAAGTAGTGGCACGCACCCTGAATAATCAGAAGCAGAATTCCCAGAACCAGCAGGTTCCGGGTGCTTCCAGGTGCGTATAACTCCAGTCCTTATGCGACACATCATTAAAAGAAGCACAATTGAAAATCAGATAAGAGAGGCTGGTCCGGTGGACTAGCCTCTCTACTTTTATAAGTGTGAAAGTGTAAGTGACTCTGAAAACGGACAAGTAGTTAGTTTAATTTATAAGTGTAGTGTTTATGGACAGATTTGATTTGGTGAAGGAATCCTTTGAGAGAAAAGAGGTTCCTGCAGAAGTCCCCGCTGGCAAGACTTCCGAGTACTTCGGCGAACTCGTGTTCGACCGTAAGAAAATGTGCAAATACCTGGATGCCGACAGCCTCCAGGCGCTCCTGGCCTGCATTGAAGGCGGTGAGCCCCTCGACCGCAAGACGGCCGACGGCGTGGCCCGCGGCATGAAAGAATGGGCGATGGAGCACGGCGTAACCCACGTCACCCACTGGTTCCAGCCCCTGACCGAAGGCACCGCCGAAAAACACGACTCCTTGATCGACTACGACGGCAAGGGCGGCGTCATCGAGACCTTCGACGGCAAGATGCTCGTACAGCAGGAGCCGGACGCCTCATCCTTCCCGAACGGCGGCATCCGCGCCACCTTCGAAGCCCGCGGCTACACCGCCTGGGATCCGACCTCCCCGGTCTTCATCCTGGACGACACCCTCTGCATCCCGACTGTTTTCATTTCCTATACCGGCGAGGCGCTTGATTACAAGACCCCGCTCAAGAAAGCCCTCAAGGCCGTCAGCGACGCTGCCGTGCCTATCTGCAAACTCTTCGATCCGGGTGTGTCCAAGGTCTATTCCTACCTGGGCTGGGAGCAGGAGTACTTCCTCGTCGACGAGGCGCTCTACGCCGCCCGCACGGACCTGATGATCACCGGCCGCACCCTGTTCGGCCACAACTCCTCCAAGAACCAGCAGCTGGACGATCACTACTTCGGCGCCATCCCGACCCGCGTGGCCGCTTTCATGCGTGACCTGGAGATCGCCGGCCACCGCCTCGGCATTCCTCTGAAAACCCGCCACAACGAAGTGGCCCCGAACCAGTTCGAGCTCGCGCCGATCTACGGCGAGACCAACCTCGCGAACGACCAGAACCAGATCGTGATGAACCTGATGGGCCGCATCGCCCGCAAGCACGGCTTCGTGGTGCTCCTGCACGAGAAGCCCTTCGACGGCGTGAACGGTTCCGGCAAACACAACAACTGGTCGCTTGGCACCGACAAGGGCACGCAGCTGCTCGCTCCGGGCAAGGACGCCAAGGGCAACCTCCAGTTCGTCACCTTCTTTGTCAATGTCCTGGCCGCCGTGCAGAAGCACAACGCCCTGCTGAAGGCCTCCATTGCCAGCGCCACCAACGCCCACCGTCTGGGTGCCAACGAAGCGCCGCCTGCAATCGTGTCCGCCTTCCTGGGCCGCACGATGACCGAGGTGCTGCACAAGCTCCTGGAAGTCCCTTCCGACACCCCGATCGAGATCGCGGGCAAGAAGGGCAAGAGCCTGGGCCTGGTAGAGATCCCGGAGATCTTTGTGGACAACACCGACCGCAACCGCACCTCGCCGTTCGCCTTCACGGGCAACCGCTTCGAGTTCCGCGCCGTCGGTTCCTGCGCCAACTGCGCCGGTGCGATGACCACGCTCAATGCCGCCGTGGCCGAGCAGCTCATTGCCTTCAAGGCCGACGTGGAGAAGGAGATCGCCAAGGGCAAGAAGACCAACGTGGCCGTCATGGATGCCCTCAAGCCCATCATCAAGTCCGTTCTCGGCACTGTCTGCTTCGACGGCAACGGTTACTCCGAAGAGTGGAAGAAAGAGGCTGTCAAGCGCGGCCTCGACGTCGAGACGAACGTCCCGAAGATGTTCACCGAGTTCACCAAGCCCGCCGCCATCGAGATGTTCACCAAGACCGGCGTCTACTCCGAGAAGGAGCTGGAGGCCCGCAACGAGGTCAAATGGGAGACCTATGTCAAGAAGGTCCAGATCGAATCCCGCGTGATGGTCCGCATGGCCCTGAACCACATCGTTCCGGCTGCCCTCGAGTACAAGGCCAAACTCCTGAAGGAGGTCTCGCTCGCCAAGGAGGTTTACGGCAACCTGGACAACTGCACCACCGAGATGCGCATCCTCGACGACATCAACAAGTATGTGGAGGAGGTCCGCGTCAAGGCCACCGCGATGAAGGAAGCACGCAAGGCCGCCAACGCCATCGAAGACGGTTACAAGCGCGCCCTGGCCTATCACGAGATCGCCGAGAGCCTCTACGCGCTGCGCCGTCCGATCGACAAGCTCGAAGAGGTGGTCGACAACAAGATGTGGCCGCTTCCGAAGTATCGCGAGATGCTCTTCATCAGCTAGTTAAGTGTATTTATAGTTAGTAGTTCTTTAGAAACACACTAAATGAAATCCGGTCTATATGACAAGGCGTCGGAACACGATGCCTGTGGGGTTGGTATGGTCGTGAACATCCGCGGCGACAAGACCCATGAACTGGTGGACAACGCCCTGACCGTGCTTGAAAACATGAGCCACCGCGGTGCCGAAGGCGCCGACGGCAAGTCTGGCGACGGAGCCGGTATCATGGTCCAGATCCCCCATGAATTCATTTTACTCCAGGGTATCCCCGTGCCGGAGAAAGGCCGCTACGGCACGGGCCTGGTATTCCTTCCCAAGGAAACTGCCAAGCGTGAGCGCATCCTCGAATCCATCCGGGCCGAGGTCGAGCACGAAGGCTGCGTGCTGAGCCACATCCGCGAGGTGCCGGTCAATTCCGCGTGCCTCGGCGAGGAAGCGGCCAAGGGCGAGCCGTACACGGCCCAGCTCTTCGTGACCAGCACCGAATTTATCGAAGAGGCGGACCTGGAGCGCAAGCTCTACCGCATCCGCAAGCATGTCGAGCGCCTCGGCGGGGACGGCTATATCTGCTCCCTCTCCACGCGCAATATCGTGTATAAGGGTATGCTCACCAGCCGTCAGCTGCGGGAGTACTACGCCGACCTGACGAGCCAGTGGTTCACGAGCGCGATGGCGATCGTCCACTCCCGCTTCTCGACCAACACCTTCCCGCAGTGGAGCCTGGCGCAGCCGTTCCGTATGCTCTGCCACAACGGCGAGATCAACACCATCCGCGGTAACCGCAGCTGGATGCAGGCCCGCCAGAGCGTGCTCAATTCCGGCGCGATGGGCGATATCGGCGACCTGCTGCCGATCGTCCAGCCCGACATGAGCGACTCCGCCAGCCTGGACAACGTGCTGGAATTCCTCACGCAGAGCGGGCTCAGCCTGCCGCAGGCCGTCTCCGTGCTGATGCCGGAGAGCTTCGACGAGACGAACCCGATCTCCGAGGACCTGCGCGCATTCTACGAGTATCATTCCATCCTGATGGAACCCTGGGACGGCCCGGCCACGCTGCTCTTCAGCGACGGACGTTACGCCGGCGGCATCCTGGACCGCAACGGTCTGCGCCCCGGCCGCTATACCATCACCAAGCGCGGCCTGCTGGTCGTTGCGAGCGAGGTGGGCGTGCTGGACTTCGACCCCACCGAGATCGAGTGCAAGGGACGTCTGGAGCCGGGCAAGATGCTGCTCGTGGACACCAAGGAAGGCAAGATCTGGTATGACGCCGAGATCAAGGAAAAACTAGCCTCCGAGCACCCGTACCGCAAGTGGCTCTCCGCCGGACGCATTCAGCTGGAGGACCTGCACAGCGGCCGCAAGATCGAGCACAACGAGGCCGACCTGCTGCACAAGGAGCTCCTCTTCGGCTGCACGGCCGAGGACGTGGAGAACGCCCTCAAGCCCATGTGCGAGAAGGGCATCGAGCCCACCTCTTCGATGGGCAACGACACCCCGCTGGCCGTCCTGACGGAGCGCCCGCAGAGCTTCTTCAACTATTTCCGCCAGCAGTTCGCGCAGGTGACCAACCCGCCCATCGACTCCATCCGCGAGCAGATGGTGATGTCGCTGTTCGAGTACATCGGACGCGTGGGTGCGGGCATCCTGACGCCTGACGAGGACAACTGCAAGATGGTGCGCCTGCCGCACCCGATCCTGACCAACACGCAGCTCGACCTGCTCTGCAACATCCGGTATAAAGGATTCAACACTGTCAAGCTCCCGATGCTCTTCGAGTGCGCGGCGAACACCACCGCCGCGGCCGCCAACCTGCGCCGGGCCCTCGCGGGCCTCTGCCAGAAGGCCGAGAAGTGCGTGGACGAAGGTGTGAACTATATCATCCTGTCCGACCGCGACGTGGATGAGACGCATGCGCCCATTCCTTCGCTGCTGGCCGTCAGCGCGGTGCACCACCACCTGATCGCCACCGGCAAGCGCGTGCAGACGGCCCTGATCGTCGAGAGCGGCGAGATCCGCGAGACGATGCACGCCGCGCTGCTGCTCGGCTACGGCGCCTCCGCCATCAACCCGTACCTCTCCTTCGCCATCATTTCGAGCCTGGCGCATGGCGGCAAGGTCCAGCTGAACTATGCCACGGCCCGCACCAACTACATCGAGGCGATGAAGAAGGGCCTGCTGAAGATCATGGCCAAGATGGGCATTTCCACCATCCGCTCCTACCGCGGCGCCAAGATCTTCGAGAGCATCGGCCTGGACGAGAGCCTGCTGCGCGAGTACTTCGGCACGGAGCGCTCGACCATCGGCGGCATCGGCCTGGAGACCATTGCGCGCGACGCCATGTGGTTCCACGCGCAGGCGTACGCCGAAGCGTCGAAGACCGACTTTCTGCCCAATGTGGGCCAGTTCCACTACCGCAAGGGCGGCATCGCCCACGCCTGGAACCCTGAGACCATCTCCGCGCTGCAGATTGCCACGCGCCTGGGCAGCTACAAGAAATTCAAGGAATTTACCGCCGCCGTGGACGGCAAGTCCGAGGCGCTCTTCCTGCGCGACCTGCTGGACTTCAAGCGCGGCACCGCGATTCCCGTCGAGGAAGTGGAGCCCGTGGAGTCCATCGTCAAGCGCTTCGTCGTGAGCGCCATGAGTTTCGGCGCCCTGAGCATCGAGGCCCACGAGGCCATCGCCCTGGCGATGAACCGCCTCGGGACGCGTTCCAACACGGGCGAGGGCGGTGAGGACAACGAACGCTACCACGCCGACGTGGACGGCGTGTCGCTGTCCAGCAAGACCAAGCAGGTGGCCTCCGGACGCTTCGGCGTTACGGCCGAATACCTCGTCAATGCCGAGGAGATCCAGATCAAGGTCGCCCAGGGCGCCAAGCCCGGCGAGGGCGGTCAGCTGCCGGGATTCAAGGTCAACGCCATCATCGCGAAGACCCGCAACTCCATCCCGGGCATCTCGCTGATCTCCCCGCCGCCGCACCATGACATTTACTCCATCGAGGACCTCTCGCAGCTGATTTTCGACCTCAAGAACGTCAACCCGGCCGCCGCCATCAGCGTCAAGCTGGTGTCCGAGAGCGGTGTGGGTACGATCGCCGCCGGCGTGGCCAAGGCCAAGGCCGACCTGATCGTCATTTCCGGGGCCGAGGGCGGCACCGGAGCCTCTCCTGCATCCTCGATGCGTTTCGCAGGCATCAGCCCGGAAATCGGCCTCGCAGAGGCGCAGCAGACGCTCGCGCGCAACGGTCTGCGCAGCCAGGTCCGCCTCCAGGTGGACGGCCAGCTCAAGACCGGCCGCGACGTGCTCCTGATGTCGCTGCTCGGCGCGGACGAGTTCGGCTTCGGCACCCTGCCGCTGATCGTGCTCGGCTGCGTGATGATGCGCAAGTGCAGCCTCAATACCTGCCCCACGGGCGTGGCCACGCAGGATCCCGAGCTGCGCAAACATTTCCTCGGCAAGGCGGACTACCTCGTCAACTACTTCACCTACCTCGCACAGGAAGTGCGGGAATACCTCGCGGAAATGGGCTTCCGCAGCCTCTCCGAGGTGGTGGGACACACGGAGCTGCTGGTCCGCAAACCCGTGGATCCGGCCTCCAAGGCGGCGCGCGTGGACCTCTCCCGCGTGCTCTACAAGGAGGAGGGTTCCTGCGGCTGGTCGGGCGCTGACTTCCATCCGCTCCCGCCCGTACGCGATCTCGAGATTATCAAGGCCGCCCAGCCGGCCATCGAGTGGAAGGAGGAGATCAGCCTCGAGTATCCCATCGCCAACACCGACCGTGCCGTCTGCACGATGCTCAGCGGCCGGATCGCCGCGAAATACGGTGCCGAAGGCCTGCCGGATTCGACCCTGAACATCAAGTTCAAGGGATCGGCCGGCCAGAGCTTCTGCGCTTTCCTCGCCGGCGGCGTGAACGTCCGTTTGGAGGGTGAGGCCAACGACTATGTCGGCAAGGGTCTGAGCGGTGGCCGCGTGGCCATCCGTCCGTCCACCCGCGCCACGTTCAAGGCCGAGGACAACATCATCGCCGGCAACACCTGCCTCTATGGTGCCACGGGCGGCGAGATGTACGTAGCCGGTCGTGCCGGACAGCGTTTCGCGGTCCGCAACTCGGGCGCCAAGGCTGTCGTGGAGGGTGCAGGTGACCACTGCTGCGAGTACATGACGGGCGGCCGCGTGGTTGTCCTGGGTCCGGTGGGCCGCAACTTCGCAGCCGGTATGTCCGGCGGCGTGGCCTACGTTTACGATCCGGAGCATGTCTTCGACTACTATTGCAACCTTGACATGGTGGAGATATCCCTCGTGGACGACAAACTCGACCGCAAGGAGCTGCATGAGCTGATCCGCCAGCACTACCTCTACACCGGGTCCAACCTGGCCCGGACGCTGCTGGACGACTGGACCCGCTCGGCCGACGACTTCATCAAGGTCATTCCGATTGAATACAAGCACGTTCTCGAACAGGAGCGCCTGCGCGGCCTGGCGGAGAAAGTACAGAACCTCCAAATCCAATATTGACGCCTTATGGGAGACTACAAAGCATTTTTGACGATACCCCGCAAGGAAGCCGGCTACCGGGCAGTTCACGACCGTATCCAGGATTTCGGGGAAGTGGAGCAGACGCTCAACGAGGGCGACCGCCGGCTGCAGGCGTCTCGCTGCATGGACTGCGGCGTGCCCTTCTGCAACTGGGCCTGCCCGCTGGGCAACCGTCCGCCGGAGTGGAACGACGCCGTGTATAAAGGGGACTTCGAGCTGGCCTACCGCCTGCTCAACTCGACCAACGATTTCCCGGAGTTTACCGGACGGGTGTGCCCGGCGCTCTGCGAGAAAGCCTGCGTGCTCAACCTCACGCTGCATGAGCCGACGACCAACCGCGAAAACGAAGCGGCCATCACGGAAATCGCTTATCGTGAGAACTATGTGCGCCCGGTGAGCCCGGAGCGCAACGGCCGCAAGGTGGCCGTGATCGGCGCGGGTCCGTCGGGACTGGCCGCAGCCAACCAGCTCAACCGGCGCGGCTACACCGTGACGGTCTTCGAGAAGAACGAGAAGGCCGGCGGACTGCTCCGTTTCGGTATTCCGAATTTCAAGCTGAACAAGACCGTCATCGACCGCCGCATCGCGCTGATGGAGCAGGAGGGAATCACCTTCCGCTACGGCGAGGAAGTGGCGCCGGATGCACTGCCGAAGGGCTTTGAAGCCTATGTCATCGCCACCGGCACGCCGACGGCGCGCGACCTGCCCGTGCCCGGACGCGAACTCAAAGGCGTGTACTACGCCCTGGAGCTGCTCGCGCAGCAGAACCGCGTCCTGTACGGCGCCGAGGTCGACGCCGCGCACCGCGTGACCTGCAAGGGCAAGGACGTGCTGGTCATCGGCGGCGGCGACACCGGGTCCGACTGCATCGGCACGGCGCACCGTCAGGGCTGCAAGTCCGTGATGCAGATCGAGATCATGCCCAAGCCGCCCGTGGGGCCGGACGACCCGGCCAACCCCTGGCCGAACTGGCCGCGTACGCTCAAGACCTCCTCTTCGCACGAAGAGGGCTGCGTGCGGCGCTGGAACATCAATACGCTCCGTTTCGTGGGCGAAAAAGGGAAACTGACCGGCGTGGAGATCCAGCCCATCGACTGGAAACCCAACCCCGAGGGCGGTCGCCCGCTGATGGTCCCCGCCGGCGAGCCGGAACTGGTCAAGGCGGACATCGTCCTGCTGGCGATGGGCTTCCTGAAACCGCAGCTGCCCGAGGTGGGGGAGAATGTCTTCTTCGCCGGCGACGTGCAGAGCGGCGCCTCCCTGGTGGTCCGTGCGATGGCTTCCGGCCACGCGGCCGCTGCCGCCGTGGATGCCTACTTCAAAAAAACCAAGAAGAAATGATGAACACGAAGTATATCTTCATTACGGGCGGCGTGGTCTCGTCGCTGGGCAAGGGCATCATCTCCGCCAGCCTGGGGAAACTCCTCCAAGCCCGCGGGTTCAAGGTGACGATCCAGAAGTTCGATCCCTATATCAACATCGACCCGGGGACGCTCAACCCCTACGAGCACGGTGAGTGCTACGTGACGGCCGACGGGATGGAGACGGACCTGGACCTTGGTCATTACGAGCGCTTTACGGGCATCCACACTACCCGCGAGAATTCTATTACCACGGGGCGCATCTACAAGACGGTCATTGACCGGGAGCGCCATGGAGACTACCTCGGAAAGACCATCCAGGTGGTGCCGCACATCACCGACGAGATCAAGCGCCGGATGCTGCGCAAGGACGTGAAGGGGGAGGATCTCGACTTCGTGATCACGGAAGTGGGCGGTACCATCGGCGACATCGAGAGCGCGCCGTTCATGGAGGCCATCCGCCAGCTCCGCTGGGAGCTCGGCCGCGACTCCGTCTGCGTCCACCTGACCTACGTGCCCTATCTGAAGGCCGCCGGCGAGCTGAAAACCAAACCCACGCAGCACTCCGTCAAGGAACTGCAGGGGATGGGCATCCAGCCGGACATCCTGGTCCTTCGTACGGAGCAGCATCTCGACGACAGCCTGCGCATGAAGGTCGCTTCCTTCTGCAATGTGGACCTCGAGTGCGTGGTGCAGAGCGAAGACCTGCCGAGCATCTATGAGGTGCCCGTGAACATGCAGCGCCAGGGGCTCGACGCCGCCATCCTGCGCAAGATCGGCATCCCCGTGGGGGAGACGCCCGCCATGCAGGCCTGGCACGATTTCCTGGAGAAACAGCGTAATGCCAAGCGCGAGGTGCATGTGGCCCTCGTGGGCAAATACGATCTCCAGGATGCCTACAAGAGCATCCGTGAGAGCCTGAATCTCGCTGGTATCTACGATGAGGTGAAGGTGAAGATCCATTTCGTCGGCAGCCAGGGAATCACGCGGGAGAACGTGGCGGAGAAACTGGCCGGCATGGCCGGTATCGTGATCTGCCCGGGCTTCGGCCAGCGGGGCATCCCGGGGAAGATCTTCGCCGCGGAGTACGCCCGGACGAACGATATCCCTTGCTTCGGTATCTGCCTCGGCATGCAGATGATGGTGATCGAGTTCGCCCGTGACGTCCTGAAACTGGAGGACGCCGACAGCAGCGAGATGAACCGCGACACGCCGAACAATGTGATCGACATCATGGAGGAGCAGAAGACCATCACCCAGATGGGCGGGACGATGCGGCTTGGCGAGTATCCCTGCCAGCTCCGTCCCGGCAGCCGCGCCGCGGAGGCGTACGGCGGCCAGGAGAGCATCCGGGAGCGCCACCGCCATCGCTATGAGTTCAACAACCGTTACCGCAAGGATTACGAGAAAGCCGGCATGCAGTGCGTGGGCGTGAACCCCGACGCCGACCTGGTGGAGATCGTGGAGATTCCGCAGCTGCGCTGGTATATCGGTACGCAGTTCCATCCCGAGTACGCCTCGACGGTCCTGCATCCGCATCCGCTCTTTGTCAGTTTCGTCAAGGCCTGCATCGCGCAGGCGGCTGATCTGGGACGACAGTAAATCGGCAGCGCCGAAACTTAAACCCCGCAGTTCTTTAAATATTTGATTTATAGTTACTTGCAAATTCTGAGGAGTTTGCTTGCAAGGGGATATTTTTGTTTTTTTGAAAGAGTTGTTTAACCCATTAACAAAGTTAGTAGTATGAAAAAGATTGAAGCAATCGTCCGCAAGACGAAGTTCGAGGAGGTCAAGGAAGCCTTGCTCGAAGCAGACATCAACTGGTTTGAGTACCACAATGTGCATGGTATCGGCCAGAGCCGCCAGGAACGCATCTACCGTGGCGTGCAGTATTCCACGGACGTGATCGAGCGCGTGGCGTTGACCATCGTGTGCCGCGACCAGTTTGTCGACCCGACCGTGAAGGTCATTCTCAAGACCGCCTCGACAGGCGAGATCGGTGACGGCCGTATTTTCATCAGCGATGTGATCGATACCTGGTCCATCCGCACCGGTGAGCACGGCGACACGGTCCTGCGCGACAAGAAGTAATGTGAGTAGTTGTTTAATTCATTCAAAATTATTGCCTTATGGAAGATTTAGCTATTTCCCTCGATACTGTATGGATGTTGTTGGCTGCGATGCTCGTTTTCTTCATGCAACCGGGCTTTGCCCTGTGCGAGGCGGGTTTCACCCGCAGCAAGAACACGGCGAACATCCTGATGAAGAATTTTGTGGACTTCATGTTCGGCTCCCTGCTATTCTGGTTTGTCGGCTTCGGCTTCATGTTCGGCAGCGAAGGCGCCGGCTTCATCGGTGCCCCCAACTGGGGTGACCTGTCTTTCTACAAGAGCGACCTTCCCGTGGAGGGTTTCCTGATCTTCGAGACCGTTTTCTGCGCCACGTCCGCCACGATTGTGAGCGGTGCCATGGCAGAGCGTACGAAGTTCTCCATGTATCTGGTTTACAGCGCTTTCATCTCCCTGTTCATCTACCCGATCGAGGGCCACTGGACCTGGGGCGGCGGCTGGCTCGCGGAGATGGGCTTCCACGATTTCGCCGGTTCGGCGATTGTCCACAGCGTGGGTGGCGTGCTGGCGCTCATCGGTGCGATCGCACTCGGACCCCGTATCGGCAAGTATGCCCCGGACGGCAAGAGCCGCGCTATTCCCGGCCACAACCTGACGATGGCGGCACTCGGTGTCTTCATCCTGTGGATGGGCTGGTTCGGCTTCAACCCGGGTTCGCAGCTGGCTGCCTCCGGTGAGGTGAACCGCATCGCGATCTCCCACGTGTTCCTGACCACCAACCTGGCGGCTGCCGCCGGCGGCTTGGCGACCATGTTCCTCACCTGGTTGAAGTATGGCAAACCGTCCCTCTCCCTGACCCTCAACGGTGTCCTGGCCGGTCTGGTCGGTATCACGGCGGGTTGCGACGTGGTGTCTCCGCTCGGTGCGGTCATCATCGGCCTGGTCTGCGGCATCGTCCTGGTGTACTCCATCGAATTCATCGACCGCAAGCTGCATATCGACGACCCGGTGGGCGCCTCCAGCGTGCACGGCGTCTGCGGTATCCTCGGTACGCTCATGACGGGCCTGCTGGCTACGGACGGTGGTCTCTTCTATGGCGGCGGCTGGCACTTCTTCGGTGTGCAGGCCCTTGGCATCGCGTTCATCGATCTCTGGGCCGTTGCGACTGGCTGCCTGCTCTTCTTCGGCATCAAAAAGCTCCACGGTCTGCGTGTCGGCAAGCGTGTTGAGGAGGAAGGCCTCGATATTTACGAGCACGGCGAAAGCTGCTACAATGCCTAATCCTTTTGTTTAACTTCTAAAATGTAATTCCTTATGAAAAAGATAATAGCTATCATCGCTGCTGCAGTCCTGCCTTTCACTTCCCTGACTTCAGCCAGGGCACAGGACAAGCTGGAAGCTTCTGTCGGTGCTGACTTCGTCAGCCGCTATATCTGGCGCGGCCTGGACCTGGGCGGCGTGTCCTTCCAACCGACGCTCGGCCTCGGCTGGAAGGGGCTGAGCCTGTCGGCCTGGGGATCGGTTGGAATCGCCAATCCGGCCGACACGAAAGAGTTCGACCTGACGTTAAGCTACACGATCGGCGGCTTCAATATCGGTGTGACGGATTATTGGTTCGATGCGGGTCTGGACCCGCTGAACCGTTACTTCATGTACCGTTCCGACTGCACGAACCACGTCTTCGAGGCCAATATCGGTTATGATTTCGGCTTCGCCGCCATCCAGTGGTACACCAACTTCGCCGGCAACGACGGTGTGAACCCCGCCGGCAAGCGCGCTTTCAGCAGCTATCTGGAACTCAGCGCTCCGTTCACCCTCGGCGGTGCGGACTGGTCGGCAGCCGTCGGCGTGGTTCCGTTCGCCACGGATTTCTATGGCACGGAGAAGTTCGCGCTGGTCAACCTCTCGCTGACCGCGTCGAAGGAGATCGCCATTACGGACAGTTTCTCCATCCCCGTCTTCGCGCAGGTTGCAGCCAATCCGTACAGCCGGGAGGCCTTCTTCGTGATCGGCTTCACGCTGCAGCCGTAGCGGTATCGTTCAATCGGAATACAACCGTCGTTTCGTTTTAGTCATTTATAGTCATTCCGGACATGATCCGGAATCTCCAACAGGAACAAACAGTAAAGCCTATGTGTGGAATAATCGGTATTTTCAATGTCAGGGAGCAGTCTGACGCGCTGCGTCGGAAGGCCCTGGAGATGAGTCGCAGGATCCGCCATCGCGGACCGGACTGGAGCGGCATCTGGTGTGGCGGCAGCGCCATCCTTTGCCACGAGCGCCTGAGCATCGTGGACCCCAAGTCGGGCGGGCAGCCCCTGATCTCCCCGGACGGGAAACTGGTGCTGGCCGTGAACGGTGAGATCTATAATCACCAGGAGATCCGCCGCCGCTATGCCGGGAAATATGATTTCCAGACGGGCAGCGACTGTGAAGTGATTCTGGCCCTTTACCGCGACAAAGGGCCGGATTTCCTGGAGGATCTCAGCGGCATCTTCGCCTTCGCGCTCTACGACGTGGAGAAGGATGCCTTCCTGATCGCCCGCGACCCCATCGGCGTGATCCCGCTCTATATCGGATTCGACGACGCCGACGGCAAGGTCTACGTGGCCAGCGAATTGAAGGCCCTGGAAGGGCAGTGCGAGCGCTACGAGCCCTTCCTGCCGGGCCATCTCTACTGGAGCCGCGAGCCGGGCGTAAAGCGCTGGTACACGCGCGACTGGATGGAGTACGAGGCCGTCAAGGACGGCCCCGCCTCCACCCTCGCCGTGCGTGAGGCGCTGATGAGTGCCGTGAAGCGGCAGCTGATGTCCGACGTCCCCTACGGGGTGCTGCTCTCCGGCGGCCTGGACTCTTCCGTCATTTCGGCCATTGCCGAGCAGTACAGCGCGATGCGCATTGAAGATGATTCGCGGACGCGGGCCTGGTGGCCGCGCCTGCATTCGTTTGCCGTGGGTCTGAAGGGTGCGCCGGATCTTGAGAAGGCGCGGCGGGTGGCCGAGCACATCGGCACCGTCCATCACGAGATCAACTATACCATCCAGGAGGGCCTGGACGCCCTGCGGGATGTGATTTATTTCACGGAGACCTATGACGTCACGACCATCCGCGCCTCCACGCCGATGTACCTGCTGGCGCGCGTGATCAAGTCGATGGGTATCAAGATGGTGCTCTCCGGCGAGGGGGCCGACGAGATCTTCGGCGGCTATCTCTATTTCCACAAGGCCCCCGATGCGCGCGCCTTCCACGAGGAGACGGTCCGCAAGCTCTCCAAGCTGCACCTCTACGACTGCCTGCGTGCCAACAAGAGCCTCTCCGCCTGGGGCGTGGAGGGTCGCGTTCCTTTCCTGGACAAGGAGTTCCTGGATGTGGCGATGCGCCTGAATCCCGAAGCGAAGATGTGTCCGGGCTCGACCATCGAGAAGAAGATCGTGCGTGAGGCTTTTGCCGACATGCTTCCGGAGGAGGTCGCCTGGCGGCAGAAGGAGCAGTTCAGCGACGGCGTGGGTTATTCCTGGATCGACACGCTGAAGAAGATCACTTCCGAGGCCGTTACCGACGAGCAGATGGCGCACGCTGCGGAGCGCTTCCCGGTGCATCCGCCGCAGTGCAAGGAGGAGTACTACTATCGCTCGATTTTCGCGGAGCTTTTCCCGAGCGAGAGTGCTGCCCGCGCCGTGCCCAGCGAGGCGAGCGTAGCCTGCTCCACGGCCGTGGCGCTGGAATGGGATGCCGCGTTCAAGGGGATGAACGACCCCAGTGGACGCGCCGTATCCGGTGTGCACGAGCATGCGCTGTAATTTTTTTCTGAAAAAAGTGTAATTTTGCACCGATTATGGAAGTGTTGAAGCATGAATGCGGCGTGGCGATGATCCGTCTCCTCAAACCGCTCTCTTATTACAAGCAGAAATACGGCACGGACCGTTACGCGTTGAACAAGCTGTACCTCCTGATGGAGAAGCAGCACAACCGCGGCCAGGAAGGCGCGGGCGTGGGTTGTGTCAACCTGGACGCACCGGTGGGCGAGGAGTACATGTTCCGCGAGCGGGCGATGGGCAAGGACGCGATCACCGAGGTGATCAAAGCCATCGACGGCTCCTTCCTGGGCCATCTCTACATGGGCCATCTCCGCTACTCGACCACGGGCAAGAGCGGGCTGCAGTTCGTACATCCCTTCCTGCGCCGCAACAACTGGCGCGCGAAGAATCTCTGCCTGTGCGGAAACTTCAACATGACCAACATCGACGAGGTTTTCGATTTCCTGACGGCGCAGGGACAGTCTCCCCGCATCATGGGCGACTCGTACATCACCCTGGAGCTGATGGGCCACCGGCTCGACCGCGAGGTCGAACGCCTGTATGCCATTGCGCGGGAGCTGGGCCTGGAGGGCATCAAGATTACGGAATTCATCGACGACCACGTGAAGATGGGGAACGTGCTGCGCTCGACGATGCCGCATTTCGACGGCGGCTACGTGATGTGCGGCCTGACGGGCAGCGGCGAGATGTTCGCTGTGCGCGATCCCTGGGGCATCCGCCCGGCCTTCTGGTATCAGGACGAGGAGATCGTCGTCGTGGCCAGTGAGCGCCCCGTCATCCAGACGACTTTCGACCTGCAGGCCGACGATATCCATGAGCTCCGTCCCGGTCAGGCCCTGATCGTGACGAAGCACGGCAAGATGCAGCTGGAGCAGATCCAGCAGCCGAAAGAGAACAGCGCCTGCTCCTTTGAACGGATTTATTTCAGCCGCGGCTCCGACCGCGATATCTACCGGGAGCGCAAGCACCTGGGCGAGCAGCTCACGCCCGCCATCCTGAACGCGATCGGCGGCGACGTGGCGCATTCCGTCTTCTCCTACATTCCGAACACGGCCGAAGTGGCCTTCTACGGCATGACGGAGGGTGTGCGTCGGCTGGACCATGACGTGCGCATCGAGAAGGTGGTGGTCAAGGACATCAAGCTGCGCACCTTCATCACGGAAGGGGACGAGCGCAACGACCTGGCCGCCCACGTCTATGACATTACCTATGGCTCGCTGGAGCCGGGCGTGGACAACCTGGTCGTGATTGACGACTCGATCGTGCGCGGCACGACCCTGCGGGAGAGCATCTTCAAGATCCTGGACCGCCTGCACCCGAAGAAGATCGTGATGGTCTCGAGCGCGCCGCAGATCCGTTACCCGGACTATTATGGCATCGACATGTCGCATCTCGAGGAGCTCTGCGCCTTCCGCGCCGCCATCGCCCTGCTGCAGGAGCGCGGTATGCAGCACCTGATTTCCGACATCTACCAGGCTTGCAAGACGGATCCGCTGTCCAAGAACCATGTGCGGAACATCTATGCTCCCTTCTCCGTGGAGGAAATCAACGCCAAGATCGTGGAGATGCTCCGTCCGGAAGGTATGCAAACGCCGGTTGAGCTGGTCTTCCAGAGCATCGAGGGCCTGCACAGCGCCTGCCCGAACCATCCCGGTGATTGGTATTTCACCGGACACTATCCCACCCCGGGGGGCATCCGACTCTGCAATGAGGCGTTTGTGAACTATGTTGAGAAAGTATTGAAAACCATTTAGATATATACCGTTATGTGTGGTATTGTTGGATATGTCGGTGGCCGGCAGGCCTACCCGATTCTGATCAAGGGACTGACCCGGCTCGAGTACCGGGGATATGACAGCGCCGGCGTCGCGCTGATTAATGACGGCGGCGACCTGGTCGTCTATAAGACCAAGGGCAAGGTCAAGGACCTGGAGGCCGCGGCTGCGGATAAGAATGTGTCCGGCAGCACGGGCATCGCCCACACCCGCTGGGCGACGCACGGCGAGCCGAGCGACGTCAATTCGCATCCCCATTATTCCGAGAACCATCAGCTCGCCCTGATCCATAACGGCATCATCGAGAACTATCAGGCCCTGAAGACGGAACTCACCCGCAAGGGCTATCATTTTCAGTCCCAGACCGACACGGAGGTGGTCATCCAGCTCATCCAGTACATGATGGACTCGCGCGGCGCCTCTTTCGACGAGGCCGTGCCGATGGCGCTCAACCACGTCGTCGGCGCCTACGCGCTTGTCATCATGGACAAGAATCAGCCGGACAAGCTGATCGCCGCCCGCAAGGGCAGTCCGCTCATCATCGGCGTGGGAGAAGGGGAGTACTTCGTCGGCTCCGACGCTTCTCCGATCATCGAGTACACCAACAAGGTCGTCTACCTGGGTGAGGAGCAGATCGCCTTCATCCGCCGTGGCGAGGATCTCCGCATCACGGACCTGCGCAGCGTCGAGCAGACGCCCGAGGTCCGGGAGCTGGAGCTGAGCCTGAGCGAGATCGAGAAGGGCGGCTTCCCGCATTTCATGCTGAAGGAAATCTTCGAGCAGCCACGCACCCTGCGTGCTTCCATGCAGGGCCGCCTGCATCCTGAGCTCGGCGAGGTCAAGCTCTCCGGCGTCATCGACAACCGGGAGCGCCTGCTGAACGCCAACCGCTTTGTCATCTGCGCCTGCGGCACTTCCTGGCATGCCGGCCTGATCGGCAAATATATGATTGAGGAGTTGACGCGCAAGCCCGTCGAGGTCGAATATGCATCTGAATTCCGCTACCGCCGTCCGGTCATCTTTCCGACGGACGTCGTGATTGCCATTTCCCAGTCCGGCGAGACGGCCGACACGCTGGCCGCCGTGAATCTGGCCCGCGAGGCGGGCGCCTTCCTTTTCGGTATCTGCAACGTGGTGGGCTCTTCCATCGCCCGTGCCACGGACACCGGCTGCTATACGCACATCGGTCCCGAAATCGGCGTCGCTTCCACCAAGGCGTTCACCGCCCAGGTGACGACGCTCTTCCTGCTTGCGCTGAGCCTCGCCGAGCAGCTCGGCACCGTTTCTGACGAGCGCCGCGCCGCCCTGGTGAAGGAGCTGCAGGTCATCCCCGACAAGATTGCGAAGATCCTGGAGCACGATGGACAGATCGCCGATCTGGCGAAGGTCTTCACCTATACGCACAATTTCCTCTATCTGGGCCGCGGCTTCAATTATCCGGTGGCCCTGGAGGGTGCGCTGAAGCTCAAGGAGATTTCTTACATACACGCCGAGGGCTATCCGGCCGCCGAGATGAAGCACGGTCCGATCGCGCTGATCGACGAGGAGATGCCGGTGGTCGTGATCGCGCCGCGCCGCGGCAACTACGAGAAGATCCTCTCCAACATCCAGGAGGTCAAGGCCCGCAAGGGCCGTATCATCAGCGTTGTCACGGAAGGGGACACCGACGTCAGTGCCCTGTCCGACTGGACCTTCGAGATTCCGGACACCGAGGAGTGCTTTGAGCCCATCCTCTCCATCATCCCGCTCCAGCTGCTGGCCTACCACGTCGCCATCGCCAAAGGTCGCGACGTCGACCAGCCCCGCAACCTCGCCAAGTCCGTCACGGTGGAGTAGGTCCCCTGCACGTCATGCCCGACCTGATCGGGCATCTCCGGCACCTGGTACCGAGTCCGAATTCCGGAACAGAATAAGCCCTAAAACAGTTACAGAATCGCAATTTTGCGATTCTGTAACTATAAATGCCTGTTTTCTGTTCCCGATTCCAGCGCCATGCTTCTCCGGGAAGCCGGCAGGGACTTGGCATTTTGCCCGTCGGGAGCCAGTCCTTGCCAACTATATCCGGTGGACGAAATGCTGGCAGCTTGGGACAGGCGTACAGAGAATAGCCATTCTACGCGATATTTTTGGACACCTGTCGGCGTTTTGGGCCCTTTTCGGGGGTTTTGGGGGGGGAGGTGTCCACTTTTATTGCACCAGTGGCCGTTTTTGTGGACACCTGTCTTATTTCCCCTTCTTTGGTCGAAGCCGGGGGCGACGGGGCCCTGGGCGCCGCGCCAGGTGATGCGGGCGGTACCGCGGGTGCGGTCCGTGATTTTGCCGATGACGAAGTGCGGGACGCTGAGCAGCGCCTCGGCCTGCGGGGTGCAGGTGAAGAGCAGTTCGTAGTCTTCGCCGCCGCTGACGGCGAGTTGGACCGGGTCCCAGCCTTGGCTGGCGCAAACATGCTTGAGCGCCAGGGAGAGGGGAATGGCCGCCAGGTCAATCTCAGCGTCCATTCCCGAAGCGTCCAGGATGTGCTGCAGGTCGGAGGCGAGGCCGTCCGAGAGGTCCATCATGGCGTTCACGCCCAGGTTCAGGCGGAGTTCCTCTCCTTCCGGGACGCGCGGGACCGGTCGGTAGTGCCGCTCGATCAGACGCTGCACGTCCGCATCGCGTCTCAATCCTTTAAAGATGGCTTTTAGCCCGCCGGCGGAGTCGCCCAGCGTACCGGTCACGCAGATGACGTCGCCCTTTTTGGCACCGTCGCGTCGCAGGGCCCCGCGCACGGAGGGACATTCGCCGAGCACGGTCACGTTGATGCAGATCCGGTCGGGCGAGGCGGTGGTGTCGCCGCCGAGCAGGGGGACGCCAAAGCGATCGGAGAGCTCGGCGTAGCCGCGCAGGAACTCGTCGGTCCACTCGGTCGTGACGTTTCCCGGCAGGGCCAGGGACAGGAAGGTCGCGGTCGGATGGCCGCCCATCGCGGCGATATCGCTGATGTTGACGGCGGCGGATTTCCAGCCCAGGTCATAAGGGGAGATGTCCCTGCGCAGGAAGTGCGTACCTTCGATGAGCATATCGGTGCTGACGAGGGTGTCGCGGCCGGTGTTCTGCGGCAGGATGGCGCAGTCGTCGCCGATGCCCGTGACCCCCTCCGGGGCGCGGAAGCGCTCGCGGATCTGCGCGATCAGGCCGAATTCGCCGAGTTGGGAAAGCTGTTGAGGCATATTCTTTATTCTATAACCAGCCCGTCATAGGCCGGATGCACGTGCGGCGGCAGCATGGCCGCGAAATCCTTATGACAGGGCAGCAGGTGGGACATGTGGGTGATATAGGACTCGCGGGCCCCCACTTTCCCGAAGAAATCCAGACACTCCTGCAGGGAAGGGTGGGAATGGTGCGGGTCGATCTTGACGCAGCCGAGGGTGACGTACTCCACGCCGCGCAGCTTCTCCAGCTCCGCGTCGCTGTCCAGCATCTTGATGTCGGTCAGGTAGGCGATGTTGCCGAAACGGTAACCCAGCACGGAGAGTTTTTTTTCGCAGTGGTGCCAGCCGTGGATCGGGACGACCTCGACGGTGGCATCGGGGGCCGGGTGCGGCGGCAGGTGGTGGTAGCCGAAGCCGCGCTCCCACTCCAGGATCTCCTCGCCCGCGTTGGAGTGCACCGTGAAGGGCTTCGTCGGGTCGATGTGGTGTACGTGCCATTCCGGCGCGCCGGGATACTTCTCCTCCGCGAAGGCGTAGCCGTACTCGCGGCGGAGCGTGTTCTCCACGTAGGGTTCGCACCAGATGTTGACGGGATGGCGCTCCGCGAGGTTGAAGGCGCGGATGTCGTCGAGCCCGCCCGTATGGTCTTTGTGGTTGTGTGTCAAGAGAATGGCGTCCAGGTGATGCACGTTCTCTCGCAGCATCTGGGTGCGGAAGTCGGGGCCGGCGTCCACCAGGATCGTCAGGCCGCCGTATTCGACCAGGGCCGAGGCGCGCAGGCGCTTGTCGCGCGGGTCTGCCGAGTGGCACACGGCGCAGTCGCAGGCGACCATCGGGACGCCTGCGGAAGTTCCTGTGCCGAGAAAGGTCAGTTTCGCTTTCTGCTCCATAATCAATCTATTACAATATCCGTCAGCGTGCCGACGAGCGCCGGGTCGTAGGGCCTCGAGAGGCGTATGTAGTTGCCGGTATATCCTTCCATCATCCCGTCGTGGACGGTGGATTCCCAGAGCACGCGCTCGTGCACGCCATGGTTCTGCGTGCGGAAATCCGCGTGCAGGTGGCGGCAGAGCTCCTCCAGCACGGCCACGCGGTGTTTCTTGGTCGTCTCGTCCACCTGGCCGGGCATGTCCGCGGCGGGTGTGCCGGGACGGCGCGAGTAGGGGAACACGTGGATGAAGGCCGGGTGGATGCGCTCGATGAACTGGAAGGTCTCCTTGAACAGCGCCTGCGTCTCGCCGGGCAGGCCGACCATCACGTCGATGCCGAAGAAGACCTTCGGCGCGCCCGGGTGCTCCATCTTGCGGCGGATCATTTCGATTCGCTCCGCGAAGAAGGCCGTGTCGTAGTGGCGCCCCATGCGCTCCAGCAGCTCGTCGGAGCCGGTCTGGAGGGGAATGTGAAAATGCGGCTGGAACTTGGCCCCGGACGCGATCCAGTCCACGATCTCCTCCGTCAGGAGATTGGGCTCGATGCTGGAGATGCGGTAGCGCTCGATGCCTCCGACTTCGTTCAGGGCCTTGAGCAGGTCGAGGAACGATTCGCCGGTCGTCCGGCCGAAATCGCCCGTATTCACGCCCGTGAGCACGATTTCACGCACGCCTTCGGCGGCGATCTTCTCCGCGTTGCGCACGCACTCGGCGATGGGCAGGTTGCGGCTTTCCCCCCGGGCGTAGGGGACCGTGCAGTATTTGCAAAAGTTGTTGCACCCGTCTTGTACCTTCAAGAACGCACGGGTGCGGCTTTCAGCCGCGGAAAATGCGGAAAATACGGTCGACACCGACTGCTGCGCGGTTAGGGCTTCGGCGACCGGTTCGTTTGCCGGCAGCCCCAGGAGCGCCAGCGTCTCGGCGACGACCAGGCCTTTCTCCTTCGCGCCGAAGACGCGCGAGACGCCTTCGATCCGCTCGATCTCGGCGCGGCGCAGCTCGGCGCTGCAGCCGGTCACGACGATGCGCGCCTCCGGATGGAGACGGTGCATCTTGCGCACCAGGTTGCGGGATTTGCTGTCCGCCGTGGCGGTGACGGAGCAGGTATTGATCAGGCACACATCCGCCGCCTGGCCCCAGGGCACGACCTCCAGCCCCGCGGCGAGGAAGCCGCGTTCGTAGGTCGCCGTCTCGGCGAAATTGAGCTTGCAGCCCAGGGTCAGCAGTGCGATCTTCATGGGCTAGGCGAGGAGGATAAAGACGCAGGGGCGCTTGCCGATGGGAGATCCTTCGCTATGCTCAGGATGACAGTATTTGCGCCACTGGGCGACCGTTTTTGTCTGGATGAACTGCGTCGGAAGGGTGATGTCCGCAGCTATGCAGAGCTGCGTGGCTGGGGAGAGCATCTGCAGCATGTCGCCGAGCAGGGCGTCGTTGCGGTAGGGCGTCTCGATGAGGATCTGGCTCTGGTTCAGGGTGCGGGACTGTTTCTCCAGCTCTTTGAGCGCCGCGCGGCGCTCGTCGGTCTTGGCGGGGATGTAGCCGCGGAAGGCGAAGGACTGGCCGTTCAGGCCGGAGCCCATCAAGGCGAGCATCAGTGAGGAGGGACCCACCAGGGGGACCACCTCGATGCCGTGACGATGGCACAGGGCCACGAGCGCGGCGCCGGGGTCGGCCACGGCCGGCAGGCCGGCTTCGGACATCAGGCCGACGTCCTGGCCGTCAAAGAGGGGCAGCAGGGCCTCGACCTCGGCCGGCGTGGTGTGCTCGTTGAGTTCGTGCAGATCCAGCTCGTCGATGTGGCCGCGCAGGCCGTAGCGGGACAGGAAGCGGCGCGCGGTGCGAAGCTCCTCGACGACGAAACAATGCAGGCCGCAGGCCGTCTCCAGGACGCTCTGCGGCAGGCATGCGGCCGGTTCCGTGTCACCGAGCGGTGTCGGAATCAGGTACAGTTTCCCCGGATTCATCTTCGATATTGATAATGACTTGTTCGGCGAACTTCTCCGCTTCCAACTCGTCGAGTTGCGCGCGTTTCTTCCTGGGGATGAACAGGCTGCGGGTGAAGTCCGCGAAGGACTTGTATTCTTTCTGGAAGCTGACGCCGATGCCGTTCCGCTGCGAGAAGTCGAGGTAGCTCGTGAACTCGTCGGCGGAGTGGGAGAAGACGGTGAGGCGGAATTTGCCCTCTTCGTCGAGTCTGACCTGCAGGTCGACGTCGCCGGAGAAGTCACCGCCGGCGCTACCGGTCGAGTAGCGGCGGTTACCGAAGTTTCCGCTGAGGATGACGCGGCTGTCGAAGAGCTCGGTGGACACGGAGATGTCGAACAGGTTCTCGCCCGTACGCATTTCCTGATAGCCGAATCCCACATCGACGGGAATCTTGAAACGCTGGAGAATCTTGTTGAGCTGGCCGGACATGATTTCCATCACGTTGGAATAGAGCAGGGCGGTCTGGTTGAAGACGCCGGAGTTCTCGTCGGGCATGAAGGTACCGAGCAGCAGGAGGGAGACGAACTGCTTCTGGACTTTGTCGCTCGTGCTCAGGGCCGATTCGACGGCCATGCGCGTGGTCGGATCCAGGTCCGGCACGTCAATGGAAAGGTTGAGCTTGGGTGCGCGCAGGCGGTCGCCCACGTTGATGACGCAGTCAACCGGGCGGCGTGACAGGTTGCCCGTGCCGAGCATGGGGTCCAGCGAGGCCCGCAGGCCGTAGGTGGCGTTGATGTCCAGTTCGGTGTTCTTCACGTCGCCGTTGAATTTGACGGAGCTGCCGCGCTGGACGGTAAAGTTCTTGGACAGGAGGCCCGGGAGGACGAATTGGTAGGTTCCCTCGCTGATGTTGTAGTCGCCGTTCAGGTCAAAAATGGCCCGGGACGGGCGCAGGGTGAGGGTTACGGTGCCCTGGCCGTTGACGGACGCCACGTTGCCGGCTTCCTTGTCGATTTCCACATAGGCGCGGACGGCCGGCTGGATGTTCACACGTCCGCGGATGGTGATGTCAGCGGGGGTGACGTCCTTCTTCTTGAGGCTGGCCAGCATTTCCTCGTAAGGGTCGAGTTCGCGCCGCGGCTCCGTGAAGGTCAGCAGCTGGTGGCTGCTGCCCGAGGAGGCGTCGGAGCTGGCGGACGGGGAAATATGTACTTCGCCGTCGCCGGAGGTGCTGACGTCCGCATCGATGACGAGAGCCGTCAGCGGGCCGCGGGCGTTGGCCGTGCCGGAGGCGCGCAGGTAGCCGTAGTAGGGTACGCCCGGCCGCTCCTGCGCATCCAGGACCTTCAGGTTGCTGAGCTGTACGCGGCTGTCGAGGGAGAAATCCTTCAGGTGTTCATAGAGCAGGCCGCCGTCGACGGTCATGCTGCCGCCGCTGTCGTCCCGGACGGCCACGTGTTCCAGGTAGGCGCCGGTCTTGTCCACCCGGAGCGGACCGCTGATGGTGTAGGCGACACCGGTGAGCCCGATCAGGGCGTGGGCGTCGTCAAGGTACAGGTCGTCACTGTGGGGGACGAGGTCGTCCGTCGGGCCGGTCAGGCTGACGTGGCCGCTGAGGCCGCCGTCCAGCTCCGAGACGACGTCGGGCAGGAAGGCCGAGGCCACGGCCAGCGGGAAGCGCTCCATGCCGGCCTGGAGATCCAGGCGTTTCTCCTGCAGGAAATAGCTGCCGCCGATGCGGAGGGCCTCCCGGCCGTCGATAAGGTCCACCAGGCTGATGCCGAGCTCTTTGCCTTCGTTCTGCCACTGGCTGGAAAGGGTCATGTTGCCCGCATCCGTGCCGGAAAGGCGCAGGGTGTCGATCCGGAAGTCCATCAGCATGCCCATGGACTTGTCCGGGCCGGAGGTGACGACGGCCTGGCCGTTCATCAGGCCCTCCAGGGCGAACTGTGCCGGCAGGAACTGGTTCACGAGCGCCAGGTCGAACCGGTCCATGTGCAGGGCGAGCGTATCTTTGCGGCGCGGCGAGAAGCCGCCGTCCACCAGCAGCTGCTGCGCTCCGTTGCTGATCAGGAAATGGTCCAGGCGGATGTCCTGGCCGTGCTTGATGATGTCGGCGGGCGCGAAGGTCCAGGTGTCTTCTCCGGCCATGATGTAGGAACCGACCGGGTGGGCCTGGATGACCAGCTCGCCGTCCTGTTCATCCCGGTACATCCGGCCTTCCAGGTTGACGGTGGCTTCTCCGCCGGTGCCGGAGAAATTGTCATAATGGACGCCCATGGAAAGGAGGTTGTCGTCCGCGCCGAGCGTGATGGTGGGGTTGAGCATCGCCAGGGTGCCGGCGCGCAGCTCGGAGCTGATGACATGGGCGAGGAGCGCCCCGTTCCGGTTGTCGAAGAGGAAGTCGATGTTCCGGAGGTAATTCTTGCCGAAGGCGATGCGGTCCGAATTGATGCGGCCGTTGAGCTGGCCCTGATCCGTCGTGGAGAGGGAGAGGGCCGTGTTGTCGGCGATGTAGGCGCCGGGCGCGAAGACCGACAGGAGTTCACGTGTGTCGTGGAAGATGGCGTCCAGGCTGTAATTGCCGCAGCCCTGCAGCTCAAATTCGTCCGTAAACAGGGCCGTGAGATCGCGGCGCAGGGTAATCTCCTGCAGGTCGCGGGCGAATTTCGTGACCGGGCGGTCGCCCTGGAAGCGCGCTTCCAGGAAAGGTGCGTTGAAATGGATTTCCTGCCAATCTCCGTCCGTGCGGGCGTTGACCTGCATGTCGCCGAGCCGGTGCGTGCCTTCCTTGTTGTCCAGGCGGGTCCCCTCCAGGCGGACGCTGCCGTCGAAGCGCTCACCGGTCCGGACCAGGTCCGCATGCAGGTCGGCGGCGGCGCGGGACAGCTTTCCGCCGGCATCGAAGCCGAGGGCGGCGAGGTTGGCGTCCGCAATCTGCCCGTCCACGCGGTAGTGGGCCCGGCCGCTTTTCGGCGTCAGGTCCGCCAGGGCGGTCAGGTCGAGGCGCAGCAGGGGATCGCTGCTCTGGATGTGTCCGTTGGCGGTGCCGTCCTGCAGCGAGCCGCTGAGGCGGATATGGTGGAGCTCATGCCCGAGGGCGTGGATGCGGTCGATGACCAGGGAATCCAGGGTGGCGTCCGGCAGGCCGCCGCCATCGGCGAGGACAGCATGGACGCGGGTATGCAGGGTGGCCGTGCCCAGGACGTCGACACCCAGGATGTCCCCGAGGTCCAGTTCGTGGGTGGCCAGGTTCAGCGCGAGGTCGATCGGGCGGAGCGGGTCCACCGCGTTGCGGATGGATCCGGTGAGGTTGAACGAGCCGGAAGGGCTCATCGTCTGGATATCGAGGTCCAGGTCGTTGAACGGGCCCGTTGCCGTGACCTGGAGGGTCAGCGGGATATTGTGTGCGATGGAGCTGAAATCCGGGGCGGGCTTGTCGGGGGTGAGGCCGCCGAGGAAACGCGAGAAGGCGGTCGTCGTGCCCGTCAGGTCCTGGAGTTGGGCGTCCAGCGTGGCCTCCTGAATGTCGGGCAGGCCCGTGATGTGGGCGTTCGCGGTGGAGGAGACGCCCGAGTAGGCTTCGTTGAAGATCAGGCGCTCGACGGTCAGGTCGCGCACCGGGCCCTCCACGTGGCCGCGCCGGATTTCCATGACCGTCGGGCTGTCGATAAAGGATCCGGAGAAGTAGGCCAGCGTCTGCAGGGCGCAGCGGGAGCGCTGCAGGTCGCACGTGATGGGCACCAGGTTGACGAAGTCGCCGAGATCCTTGGTGGAATCGTATTTCAGGGCCAGGGTGCGGAGGTGGATGTCCGACCAGGCGTCGCGCAGCACGACGTCCTCGAACAGGGCGCCGTCCACGAATCCGAACTCGCAACTGGACGAGAAGTTCTTGATCTCGTAGCCGGACTTCTCCCGGGCGGCCAGGCGCTCGATGTCGCCGCGTATCTTGGCGTCGGCGAGGGCGAACTTGTAGGCCGTGAAGTCCACGGTGATGTCCAGGTCGTCGAAGTTGACGCCGAATCCCTTGTAGGTGCCGCGGTCGGGCAGGAAACTGTTCATCTGGAAGCGGAAGTCCTTGACGCGCAGCTTCTTGACATCAAACAGCTTGTCCCGGGACGGCGGTGCGTCGGTGGCTTTCAGGTGGAAGATGCGGGAGAGGTTGTCGTGGTACTCTTCGCCGGGCTCGCTGACCAGGTGGAAGCTGCCGCCTTCGATGGTGACGCGCCCCATGTGCAGGCCTTCCTTGCGGAACAGGCCCGACAGGCTGAACGTGGCCGTCAGGGTGTTGATCTGCGCGACGGTGTCCACCGGGGCCCAGCCGCGGCCGTTGACGTCCTCCGAGTAGGGATTCGTGTCGATCAGTTTGAGGTTGCGGACGACGATCACGCCGGAGGTCATGACCTTGAGTTCGTCGTACTGCACGCGGCCGTCCATGATGGCAACGAGCTGATTGAGGCCTATTTTGGACAGGCGGGTCTGGACCAGCGGCGTCTGGATGGCAACGAAAAACGCCATCAGCAGCACGGCCAGCAAACCGACCATGCGCGCGATGATATATCCCCTTTTCCTGTACATGCCTTTTTGTAATCTACAAATATAGTAATTTCCCCGCTTATTTCCATATATGCGCGCCTACGGGAATAATTACTATCTTTGCCGAATAATAACGATCCAGATGGCAGACATCATCCTCGGCATAGAATCTTCCTGCGACGACACCTCGGCGGCCGTCATCCGCGACGGATGGCTCCTCTCGAATGTCATTGCCAGCCAGGACGTTCACCGCGCTTTCGGCGGGGTGGTCCCGGAGCTGGCGTCGCGTGCACACGAACAGAACATCGTCCCGGTGGTGAGCGAGGCGCTCGTCCGGGCGGGCGTGAAGGCCTCGGACCTGACCGCTATCGCGTTTACGCGCGGTCCGGGCCTGCTGGGCTCCCTGCTGGTGGGTACTTCCTTCGCCAAGGCGATGGGCCTGGCGCTGGATATCCCCATCGTGATGGTGAACCACCTGCAGGGCCACCTGCTGGCCGATTTCATCCGCCAGCCGGACAAGCCGGTGCGCGAGCCTGCGTTCCCGTATCTCTGCCTGCTGGTCAGCGGCGGCAATTCTCAGATTGTCCGCGTGGACGATCCGCTCCACTTCGAGATCCTGGGCCAGACCATCGACGACGCGGTGGGGGAGGCCTTCGACAAATGCTCCAAGATGTTGGGGCTGGGCTATCCCGGCGGCCCGGTTATTGACCGGCTCGCCAAGGAAGGCGACCCGGCCCGGTTCAAGTTCACCAAGCCGCATATCGAGGGGCTGGACTACAGCTTCAGCGGCGTGAAGACTTCGCTGCTGTATTTCGTCCGCGACGAGATGGCGAAGGATCCGGATTTCCTGGAGAAGAACAAGGAGGACCTGTGCGCTTCCTTCCAGAAGACGCTGATCGATATCCTGCTCGACAAGCTGGTCAAGGCCGCGAAGCAGACCGGCATCCGGGAGGTGACCATCGGGGGCGGCGTTTCCGCCAACAGCGGGCTGCGCGCCCGGATCGAGGCCGAGGGCCGCAAGCGCGGCTGGAACACCTACCTGCCGGAATTCAAGTTTACGACCGACAATGCGGCGATGATCGCCATCGCCGGATACTATCATTACCTGGCCGGGGAGCGTACGCCGCTGGATGTGGCCCCTGTCTCCAGGATGTCCGATTTCTAGTTGATTATGAAGGAGTTTGAAGTTGTCTGCCCGCTCACGCGGGAACCGCGTCTCAAGGAGATCGAGGCCAAGGCCGGCGGCATGAAATGGGTGCTGAAGAAGCGCTCTGTCGATGCGCGCAAGGAGTCGGTCTGGCGCTATCAGTACGAGGCGTACGGGCCCGGCGAGGAGTACGTGCCCTACGCGCTGCCGGAGTACCTCGACGTCCACGATGCCGAGCCGGTGGTCGTCGTGGGCGCCGGTCCGGCCGGCATGTTCGCCGCGCTCAAGCTCCTGACGCTCGGACTCAAGCCCGTCGTGCTGGAGCGCGGCAAGGACGTGCACGCGCGCAAGTTCGATATGGCGAAACTCTCGCGCGACGGCGTCGTCGATCCCGATTCGAATTACTGTTATGGCGAGGGGGGCGCGGGCGCCTTCTCCGACGGCAAACTCTATACGCGTTCGTCCAAGCGGGGCGACCTGCGCGAGGTGCTGCACCAGCTGGTGAAGTTCGGCGCTTCGAAGGACATCCTCATCGATGCGCATCCGCACATCGGCTCTGATAAACTGCCGGTCATCGTGGAGAACATCCGCAACTTCATCATCGCCCAGGGCGGTGAATACCATTTCAATTCGAAAGTCATCTCGGTTTCCGCCGCTTCGCCGATCGGGGGCTCGCCCCTGAAAACGTCCGGCTGCGCCGGACCCCTCCCATCTTGCGATGGGCCCCTCCCTCTTTCGATGCCGAGGGTGGCACGGTTTTCCGGGGCGACCCCCGATTCGGCCGATGAAGTGGCGGAAATGGTGATCAAGACGGCGGACGGGAAGGAATACAAGGCGCGGCGGGTGATTCTGGCGACGGGACATTCCGCCCGCGACGTGTACGAGATGCTGGCCGGGATGGGCGGGGCGCTCGAGGCGAAAGGCTTCGCGATGGGCGTACGCGTGGAGCATCCGCAGGAGAAGATCAACTGGTGCCAGTACCACGGCCAGTGGAAGCCGGGCGTGCCGGCGGCGGAGTACTCCTTCGTCGAGCAGGTGGACGGACGCGGCGTGTTCTCCTTCTGTATGTGCCCCGGCGGCGTCCTGGTGCCGTCTTCGACCGAGGAGCAGACCGTCGTGCTGAACGGCATGTCCAATTCCGGGCGCAGCGGCAAGTTCGCCAACGCGGGCGTCGTGGTCCAGATCGAGCCGGACGATGTGCCCGGCGAGGGCCCTTTCAAGCTGATGGATTTCCAGCACGCAGTCGAGCGCAAGATGTATGATTGCGCGCAGGCGCTGGGCGCGACCAACCCGATGACCGCGCCGGCGCAGCGCATGGAGGATTTCTGCCTCGGCAAAGTGTCCAAGACGATGCCTCCGACCAGTTACCACCCCGGCGTGGTGAGCGCCCCGCTGCACGAAATCCTGCCGCCGCACGTGGCCCAGCGCCTCCAGAAAGCTTTCCCGCGCGTGAAAATGCGCAACTACTATACGAATGCCGCGCTGCTGCTCGGCGTCGAATCCCGCACCTCCTCGCCGGTCCGCATCCCGCGCGACCCCGAGACGCTTGAGTACGTCTCGCTGCCGGGCATCTTCCCTTGCGGGGAAGGCGCTGGCTATGCGGGCGGCATCGTGTCCAGCGCACTGGACGGCATCAACGTGGCCGAGGCCGTGGCCCGGTCGCTCAAACCCGGCGAGGCATGAAGAAGGTAGCCTGCGTCGGAGACAGCATCACCTGGGGTTTCACCATTGTGAACCGTGGCAAGTACAGCTATCCCGCTGTGCTGCAGCAGCTGCTGGGCGAAGGGTTCGAAGTCCGCAATTTCGGCCACAACGACGCCGCGGCCCGTTTCGATGCGGATACGCCTTATGTCAGCAAGAAAGCCTACCGGGACAGCCTGGCCTGGGAGCCGGACATCGTCCTGCTGATGCTCGGGACCAACGACACCAAACCCTGGAACTGGAATCCCGGCATCTTCCGGGAGGACTATCTTCGGCTGGTGGAGTCTTATCTCGCGCTGCCCTCGCACCCGCGGGTGGTGCTCGTCGCGCCCATCCGCATCTTCAAACTGATTCCCGTCACGATCCTCAATCCGGACGTGCTGGAAGAGGGGGTCCGTCCCGCCATCCGGGACATCGCCGCCCAGTTGCACCTGCAGTTTATCGACCTCTATGACCTCTTCGACAGCGCGCGCCTCTGCCGGGACGGCGTCCATCCCCAGCGCGACGGCGCGCGCCTGCTCGCGGAAGCCCTCTTCCGCGCCGTGGAGTTCTAACGCCAATCCCTCCGCGCCCCGCCTTCTATTTACACCATACCCCTCCAACTGTGGGTGTTTTCCCCCACAGTTAGCGCATTGTGCCCTCTAACTGTGGGTAGATTTACCCACAGTTAGCCACTTTTTTGAAAAAGCCTTCAATTCTGGTTGGAGATCAAATAGATTAAGGGTATATTTGGGAAAACTTAACTCTATGAAAGGCGGAAATAGGAAGTTTAACAAACTAGGCGTACATCACGTCTATCAGCGGGCCCTGGACCGGGGCATCATCTTCTACACGGTCATCGACCGGCTCGTATATCTTTCCATCTCCTCAGTTAAGGCGCGTGAATATGGAGTTCGCGTGTTGGCGGCGGCTATTATGTACTCGCATACGCATCAGTCATGCGTGGCAGAGACCAAAGAGCAATTATACAAATACATCCAGGATTCTTCGTCCATCTTCGCGCGGATGTACAACCGGCATTATGGTTTGACCGGTTCCTTGTTTGCTCGTCCGTTTGGCAGTTCACTCAAGCGGAGCGCTAAAGACATCAAGAGCAACCTGGCCTATGTTAATAACAATCACACAGAGAAAGGATTGTGTTCAACGGCTATTCAGGCCCGGTGGAATTTCCTGGCGTACCGGGACCGGAAGAATCCTTTTTCTAAGCTGATAGAATCGCCTTCCGAGAAATTACTTCGTGCCATTGCCAGGATAAAAAGAATGGCTTCAAAAGGGAAGCATCTTTCTTACAGTGTATTGCTTAACGCCTTTAACGGCTTGGATGCCGGAGAGCGAGAGCAGTTGACGGATAACGTTATTTCTGCATATCCGCTGGTTGACTATGCAGCTGCAGCCGGGATCTATGAAGGATTCGACAATATGCTGACGGCATTTGACTCGAATACAGGGGGCGAGTTTGCACTTCGTGAAGAGTATTCTTCTTCACCGGATACAGCATATACTGAAATGATAGCCCTGGCGGAAAAGAATTCTTTGATTGGCGTGGAGAATCCGCCGCTTCTGCGCTTCCCGGAGGAGAAGCGGCGGCGGATGGCGCAGGCATTTTTCGAGCAGACCCACGCCCGAAAGTTCCAGATCTGCAAATTCCTCCACCTTCCGGAGCCAGAAAGTGCTTAACTGTGGGTAATTTCCCCCACAGTTAAGCACCCTACCCCTTCAACTGTGGGTAAAAACACCCACAGTTAGCGCATGGCCTGCACCATGCCCTCGTTGAATTTCTCTTGCAGTTGCTTCGCGAGCGCGTTGTCGGGATTGGCCTTCAGGGCTTTCTCGTAGTTCTGGATCACGTCCAGGTAGTAGCGCTGGCCGTTCCGGGCCGGATCCTGGACGATGCGGGTCATGTAGAGGAAGCCCCGCAGGGTGCAGACGTCCGACAGATCCGCCGCCGGCATCTCCGCCAGCGCGGCGATCGTCTGCTCGGCCTCGGCCAGCAGGCCCTCCGTCTGCTCCGCCTGCGGATTCGTCACGGCGAAATTCAGGCTCTGCAGCGCCAGCTGGTACTTGGGGGCCACCTGGTCGGGGAACATGGCGTCGATGCGCTTCAGCTCCGCGATGCAGGTCAGGAAGGCCTCCGGCGTGGGCTCCTGAAGCCGCGAAAGGGACTGGCCCAGCAGCGCGCGCATGTCCTGCGCGGGCGCGGAGAAAAGGGAAATCATCAGGAAGAGGACGGTGGCAAGGATGCCTTTCTTAGAAATTAGCGATGTCATATGCTTTGCTGTTTTTAAGTGAAACAAAAATACCGATATAGAAGAAGCGGTCCCGGCTTTCGGCCACCGGCGTGCCGTCGGTGTCGATCCGGTACACGTTCGTGCGGCCCAGCAGGTTGCTCAGCGAGGCGTACACGATGACCTTCGGGTGCGCCAGCCAGGTGACGTTGGCGTCGAGGCTGTTGTAGCCGCTGGCGAAGGAGTCGGCGAGCCCGACGATGACCTTGCCGAGGCCGTATTTCGCGCTCACGCGGAAGTTGTGGCGGGAGGCGAAGGAAGGCGTGCGCGGCGTGTCATAGTCCAGGTACAGGCGCTGCGCGTCGTTGAAGGAATAGGCGGCCGTGAGCACCAGGTTGCGGATCAGCGAGGCGTCCTCGACGAAGAGGTCGACGCCGCGGCTGTAGCCGTAGCCGTCCGGCGTGCAGACGCCCGCCCGCAGCAGCGGCAGGCCGCGGTAGCGCTTGTCGTAGGCCTCGAGGCGCACCAGGGTCCGGTCCGTGCCGTACTGCAGACTGAGGATGGCGTGGTCCGCCGTGCTCTGGCCCAGCGCGCCCAGCCCGCGGGCGAGGTAATCGTCCTCGGGGCTCTGGCTGTAGCGGCCCCACATGACGGAGGACTGGAAGCGCTTGCCGGGCACGAAGCTCAGCGTCACGCGCGGCATCAGTACCCAGGTGGGGCTGTAGCTCGCTTTCTCGGCGCGCACCGAGAGGTTGAGGAAGAGCGTCCGGACGATGCGCACATGCGCGTCCACGTGGCCGCCCAGCAGGTTGTAGTTGAGCGCGTAGCCCGTGCCGTCGTACTGCGTCCGGCTGTTGCGGATATAGTCTTCGACGCCCGCCGAGAGCTTGAACGCCGCCGAGTAGCTCTTGCGGAGTTCGGCCTTGAGGTGCACTTCGTTGCGGAAATTGTGATAATGGTCCCCGCGCACGAGCGCGTCGTCGATGTCGCTGAAGACCGTCGAATTGGCGACGCCCGCGAAGAGCCGGTAGCCCCGCCCGAGCTGGGTCTGCAGCGTCGCGTTGGCGTAGGCGTTGTGCTCGATGAGCGACAGCTCCCGGCCCTCGGTCCGGAGGCCCAGCGAGGTGCGGTCGTAGCCGACATAGGATTTCAGGGTGCTCCCGTTGTCCCATTCGTGCTTGAACTGCGCCTCGCCGGAGAGCTTGCGGTACGGGCGCGTCCAGTCGTTCCGGTCCGGGAAGATGGCGGTGTGCAGGCCCAGGTCGGTGTAGTTCGCGTTGAAGGACAGGCTGCTCCGGCGGAACGCCTTCGTGCCGCCGACGCTCCAGTCCAGCAGCGAGGCGCTGACGCCGAACTTGTCGCTGGCGGCCACGTCGGTCGTCTCCATCGGCAGCACGGCCGAGAGCGCCTGCCCGTATTCGCCGCCGTAGCCGCCCAGGGAGAAACTCATCCCCTTGAAGAGGAAGGGAGAGAAACGGCCGCGCTGCGCCTGACCCTCGGCGTTCGTGCCGTACGGGACGAGCACGTGCATCCCGTTGATGAAGGTCTGGCACTCCTCGCTGTCGCCGCCCCGCACGTACAGACGACCGTTTTCGCCCACTTTCTGGGTGCCGGGCAGGACCTGCAGGGCGGCGACGAGGTCCCCGCAGGAGTTGCCGGACAATACGACGTCCAGCGCGTCCAACGTCTTGATCTGTGAGCTCTTGCCCATGCTGTAGGTGCTGGCCGTCACCACGACTTCGTCGATGGAGGCGGCCTGCTCGCGCAGGCGGATCTGCAGGCCGCGCAGCCGGGCGGCGTCGGCGACGAGCGTCTGCTCCTCGTAGCCCAGGAGCACGGCGCGCAGGGTCAGCTCACCCGTGCGGGCGGTGGTGAAGAAGAAGCGCCCGAGCGTGTCCGTGACGGCGCCGTCGATGGTGCCGACGACGAAGACGTTGACGCCGACGAGCGGGCCGCGCTCGTCGGTCACGATGCCGTCGATCCGGGTCTGGCAGTGGGCGGAAAGGGAGGCGGCAAGCGCCGCGAAAAGGAGGGTCAGCAACTTTTTCATGTCGCAAAGGTGAACACGAAAAAACGCCCTTCCAAATATCCCGGACAGACATCCAGAATCGCGGACCGACAACTAGGGGCCCGGACGAACGGAGAGAATTACGGACGAATCGCTAGGCGATGAAGGACTTGAGTTTCGGCACAAAAGAGCGCGACACGGGGACCGTCGCGAGCCCGCCGCCCAGCTCCAGGGTGTAGCCGTTGGAGTTGCCCTTGGCGGAGGTGATGTTGTTCAGATTCACGACGAAGGAGCGGTGGCACTGGAAGATATTCCGGTACTCCTCGAGGTCTTCGAGCACGCCGGAGAGGGTGGACTGGATCTCTTCCCGCACCAGTTTGCCGTCCTTGACGTAGCAGACGGCCACGTTGTTCTTCTGCGCCTCAATGTAGAGCAGGTCGTTGATCGGCAGGGAGACGTCATTTCCGCGGACGCGGGTGTCGTGGATGCAGACGCTGATGCTCTCCTGCTCCTGCGTGGTCTTGTCCAGCAGGGCGTCCAGCCGTCCGCGCAGGAAGCGGAAGTAGTCGATCGACGTGGAACAGACCGTAACCACCACGCCGATGATGAGCGTCCAGCACAGGAACATCCAGAAGTATTCCCATTTGAGCGGGAACTTGAAGAGCAGTGAGAACGTGAAATAGTTGCAGATGCCGATGAAGAGCACCATCCCGAGCACGCCCAGCGCCTGGTGCCAGATGCGCCAGACCCGGGCCCTGCGCTGCAGGGGGTGGAAGATCAACTGCCCATAGAGCGCGCAGCAGCAGAAGGTCACGGCGCCGAAGATCAGCGCGGTCAGCAACTTGTTGCCGCCGAAGCCGTTGAAGCCGAAGGGCTGCAGGAAGTACAGGATTCCCACGACGATGAGGCTGTAGATCAGGCAGTCTTTCGCCCAGTGGCCGTGCAGCAGGAAAGGATATTTGCGGGTCAGGATGGACATTTCTCAAAAAGGTTACAGGATGACGCCGCTGCCGAGCATTTCGCCGTCCGGAGCGTACCAGACCGCGAACTGGCCGGGCGTGATGCTGCGCTGCGGCTGGTCGAAAAGGATGAAGAGGCCGTTCTCCCGCATCAGCAGCGTGGCGTCCTGCAGGGGCTGGCGGTAGCGGATGCGCACGCGGTAGCGACGCTGTTCTCCGGGCTGCATCGCCTCTGCCGGGCGGATCCAGTGGATCCCGTCCGGGGCGATACGCAGGCAGCTGCGCAGCAGGCCGGGATGATTCTCCCCTTCGCCCACGTAGATGATATTCTGCCCGATGTCGGTCGAGAGCACAAAGACGGGGCTGGCATGGCCGCCGATACCCAGGCCCTTGCGCTGGCCGATGGTATAGAACTGCGCGCCCTCGTGGCGCCCGATGCGTTTCGCCCAGGGGTTCGCCTTGTCGCGCGTCTTCTTGATATGGTGCTTGCCGGAACGATAAGTCTCCGTCTCGAAGTGGATATCGCTGTAATCCAGCGGCATGGACAATTCCAGCAATTCGCTGTCCGTCAGGTCCGTACCCTTGGCGAGCAGCTCCCGGTCGCGGGCGTATTTCGCCGAATCGGCGTAGTAAGGCGCGAAGACTTCGACCACGTCGCCCTCGACGCTCTTGAGCTTCTGCTGCAGAAAGACGGGCAGGTCCACCTTGCCGACGAAGCAGATGCCCTGCGAATCCTTCTTCTCCGCCGAAGGCAGGTCCGCCTCCTTGGCGAGGCGCCGCACTTCCGGCTTGAGCAGGTCCCCGATGGGGAACATCGCCTTGGCGAGTTGCTCCTGGCTGAGCTGGCAGAGGAAATAGCTCTGATCCTTGTTGGGGTCGGTCCCTTCAAGGATGCGGCAAGTCCCGTCAGGCAGCGTCTCCTTGCGGCAGTAGTGGCCCGTGGCCACGCAGTCCGCACCCAGGCGCTCCGCCGCCTGCAGGAAGGCGTCGAACTTGATCTCGCGGTTGCACAGGACGTCCGGGTTGGGCGTGCGCCCGTGGGCGTATTCGTCGAAGAGATAGTCCACCACGCGCTGCCGGTATTCCTTGCTCAAGTCGATGAAATAGAACGGGATACCGATCTTGCGCGCGACCATCTCGGCCACAAACTTGTCCTCTTCCCACTCGCAGTCGCCGTGGAGCGTACCCTCGACGTCGTGCCAGTTCTGCATGAACATCGCAAACACGTCGTGACCCTGCTGCTTGAGCAGCAAGGCCGCCACGCTGGAGTCCACGCCTCCGGAAAGTCCTACGCAAATCTTCATACTATTCGCAAAGATACACAATTCCCGCCGGACCGCAAAAATGCGCTAACTGTGGGGGAAATTACCCACAGTTAAGCATGTTTTTGAGAAAATTGCTAAATTTGGGTGATTTAACCACACGGACTTATGATCAAGCGGGAGATTCACATCGCATACGAAGAATACGATTCCATCGATGAACTGAGCACGGCGGACCGCGAACTGGCCGCCGAGGCCATCAGGGCCATGCAGGGCGTATATGCGCCGTATTCCAATTTCCATGTCGGAGCGGCGGTGCTGATGTCCGGCGGGGCGATCGTACACGGCGCCAACCAGGAGAATGCCGCCTTCCCGTCAGGACTCTGCGCCGAGCGGACGGCGATGTTCGCTGCCGGGACGCGCTATCCCGACGAGGATATGGTCAGCATTGCGCTGGCGGGCGGCCTGCACGGTCGCCTGGGCCATACCCCGGCGACGCCTTGCGGGGCCTGCCGGCAGGTGATGGCGCAGTACCAGACCAAGTCCGGCAAGCCGATGTCGATCATCATGATTTCGGCGGACAAAGTCTGGAAATTCGAGAAAGTGGACGATATTCTTCCGCTCATTTTCAACAGCATTTGATTTTTTACTATATTTGCAGCGGGAAAGTCGTACACGACCAGCTCCCTCTGAACTCCCCCAGGGCCGGAAGGCAGCAAGGGCAGGAGGTTGTAGCGGTGCGATGTGCTAAGCTTTCCCTTTTTTGTATTCTATCGGGATGAAATCGGAAATCGTTGTAATCGGCGCGGGAGCCTCGGGGCTGATGGCGGCTTATCACGCCGCCCGTGCGCTTGTGGACGCTGGACAGGCGGCGCAGGTGACGGTGCTGGAGAAGATGCCGCGGCCGGCCCGCAAGGTGATGATCACCGGCAAGGGCCGTTGCAATTTCACGAACGTGAAGGACTGGAACGCCTTTTCGGGGCACATTCGCTCGAAGGCCAACTTCGTCAAATCCGCTTTCTATAACCTTCCCTCGCAGGCTGTCGTGGACTGGTTCGAGGGCTTCGGCATGGAGACCGTCGTCGAGCGCGGCGACCGTGCCTTCCCGGCCTCGCACCACGCCTCCGACGTCGTCGATACGCTCGTGAACGCCTGTCTTTCGCTCGGCGTCAAAATCGAAACGGAAGCAGAAGTCGTCGATTTCAGGGTGAATTCAGCCGCGGAGGCAGTCCCCCTGGAAAACCGTAGCCACCCTCGGCTCCGTAAGAGGGAGGGGCCCGCAGGACTTGGAGATGAGGGCGCAAGCTTGCTTGCAGACCTCTGCTCAAAGGACTGTGGGAGGGGTCCGGCGCAGCCGGACGTTTTACAGGGGGAGCTGCCTGCCGGCTTCACCCTGAAACTGGCCGACGGTCGGGAGTGGAAATGCGAGCGCCTGATCGTGGCGACCGGGGGCCTGAGCTATCCGACGACGGGCTCGACCGGCGACGGACTGCGCTGGGCGCAGGAGCTGGGACACCAGCTGGTGCCGACTTTCCCGTCGCTGACGGCACTCGTTCCGAAAGGATACAAACTCCAGGAAGACAAAGACTTGCACATTGACCGCAGCACGCCGCTGTCCGAGCTTGGACAGGCCCTTTGCGGGGTGCAGCTCAAGAATATCCAGCTCGCGCTGCGCATCGAAGGGACGGACGTGGACAGCGAATTCGGCGACATCGACTTCACCGACGGCGGCCTGGAAGGGCCCGTCGGTTTCCAGCTCAGCCGCAAGGCCGTCAAGGCCCTCGTGAACGGCTCGCGCGTCAGCCTGCTGCTCGACCTCAAGCCGGGCGTGGACCTGACCGAACTGACCGTCCGCGTCAAGGCCCTCTGGGAGGAAATCGCCAAGGACCCGCGCTCGCGGGGCGTGCGCGAGAAGGAGCGCTGCCGCATCCTGCTGGGCAAACTGATGCCGCGCGAGCTCATCCCGGGCTTCACCGCCATGCACCCCGAGATCATCACGGTGGAGCGGCGGGGGAGAGCCGACACCAAGGTGTGGGTGAACCTGGTCAGTATCGCCAAGGCGCTGAAAGCCTGGCAGTTCGATATCGCCGGCTACGTCGGCTACGAGCGCGCGGTCGTCACCGCCGGCGGCGTGTCGACGGACGACTTCGTCGCCAAGACGATGGAGTCCCGCATCGTTCCCGGCCTCTATCTCTGCGGTGAAGTGCTCGATATCGACGCCGACACGGGCGGCTACAACCTCCAGCTTGCCTTCTCGACCGGCGCCCTGGCCGGAATCAATGCCGCAAAGTCCCTCAAACCTCATCTCAAGTATGTTTAAAACCATCAGTGATTTCTTAAGCGGGAAGGCCAGCCTGTTCATCATTCTGACCGCGTTGGTCACCTTCTTCTTTCCCCAGCTTTTTGCCTGGGTGAAGGGGGATACACAGACCATCATCCTGGGTATCATCATGCTCTCCATGGGGCTTACGCTCACGCCCCAGGATTTCAAACTGCTGGCGCAGCGCCCGTTCGACATCCTCATCGGTGCGGCGGCGCAGTTTACGATCATGCCGCTGGTCGCGTTCTCCCTTTCCTGGCTTTTCGGCCAGGTGCCTGCGTTTGCTCCTTACAGCACCGCGATGGCCATCGGCATCATCCTCGTCGGCTGCTGCCCGGGCGGGGTATCAAGCAACATCATGTCCTTCCTCTGCAAAGGCGATGTTGCCTACTCCGTGGGCATGACCTGCGCCTCGACGCTGCTCGCGCCCGTGCTTACGCCGCTGCTGGTGCTCGCCCTGGCGGGGGAGCGGGTGGATGTCGACGCCTGGGGCATGTTCCGCCAGATCCTCATCGTGACAATCATCCCCATCGCCATCGGTTTCTTCCTGAACGTATGGCTGGGACATAAAGATGTGTTCCGTAAGATTCAGGGCTGCATGCCGGGCGTGTCGGTTATCTGCCTCGCCTGCATCGTGGGCGGCGTCATCACCACGGTCCATGACCCGCTGGTGGAGAACGGCCTGGTCCTGTTCCTGCTGACCTTCGGCATGGTGTTCTGCCACAATACGATAGGGTATGTGCTTGGCTATCTTGTCGGCACGCTGTTCCACTTCAATACGGCCAAGAAACGCACCATCTCCATCGAAGTGGGTATGCAGAACGCCGGCCTGGGCACCAACCTGGCCATGACCTTCTTCGTGGCCAGCAATCCGATGGCCGTCGTGCCCTGCGCCATCTCCTGCGCCTGGCACAGCATCAGCGGCACCATCCTGGCCAATATTTTTGCACACCATCAAACAAACGGGGTGCAGAACACTTGATTCTGCACCCCGAAAAGGTTTTTTACAAGATTTGGGGTGCAAAACGACCGTTTTTGCACCCCAAAACTATTTTACAGCTGGCTGTACGCCGGCGTAAAGGTGTCGCCATCGGCGGGGTTGCCGGTGCGGAAGCCCTTCATCAGCCAGCGGGAACGCTGGTCGGACGTGCCGTGGTTGAAGGTTTCGGGCGTGGCATAGCCGCGGGCTTTCTTCTGCAGGTAGTCGTCGCCGATCTTGGAGGCGACGGCCAGGCCCTCTTCGATGTCGCCCGGCTCCAGGGAGTTGAATTTCCGGTTGTCATGGTGGGCCCAGACGCCGGCATAGAAATCGGCTTGCAGTTCGAGGCGAACGCTGATCTGGTTGCTCTCCTTCTCGCTGACGCGCTGCATCTGCTGGTGCGCCTTCTGGAGCGTGCCCAGCAGGTACTGGACGTGGTGGCCGACCTCGTGCGCGATGACGTACGCATACGCGAAATCGCCGTCCGCGCCGATCTGCTGCTTCATCGTGGAGAAGAACGACAGGTCGATGTAGACCGTCTGGTCCGCACTGTTGTAGAAGGGGCCCATCTGGGCGGAAGCCGTCCCGCTGCCGGTCTGTACATAGTCGTTGTAAAGGACGAGCTTCGGCGGCACGTAGGTGCGGCCGTTCTGGGCAAAGATCTCCGTCCAGACGTCCTCGGTGCCGGCCAGGATCTGCTTGGAGAATACGGCGAGCTCTTCCTCCTCGGCGGTCGGGGTCCGGCCGCTCTGGCTGACGATCTCCGTGCCGCCCAGTCCGCCCATCTGCTCCAGCACCTCGGCGGGGTTGCCGCCCAGCAGCAGAGAGAGGAGTCCGATGATGATAAGGCCTCCGAGGCCCACGCCGCCGGCCACTCTGCCGGTGGACATACCACGCCGGTCGTCGACGTTGGTGCTAAGTCTTCTTCCGTCCAGTCGCATAAGCTAAGTGATTTGTTTACAAAGATAAGCAAATCTGACGAATAATGTCCTCACGCTTTCTTTTCGCCGAGCACGGCCCAGCGCACGAAGGGAATGCGGCGCAGGAGCTCGTACAAGGCAGGCGAAAGCGTGAACACGGCCACGGTCAGGATCACGTACATCGCCACCGGCGGCAGCTGGGTGTACTCTTTCATCATGTAGCCCAGGCTCGCGACGACCGCGTAGTGGACGATATAGAGGCCGAAGCTGGAGCGGGTCATGTAGCCCGCGAAGCGTCCCGTCCGGTCGAACTTCGCCTGGAACCAGCCCATCATGGCCAGGCACATCACCCAGCCGTACAGGCAGTTCAACGGGCTGGCCAGGTACTGCGGCGTCGTGTTGTCCTGTCCGAAGGTCATGACGACCAGGGCGACGCCGGACACAGCGGCGCAGCAGAGCAGCGGAATCCACGCCTGCCTGAGCTTCTGCTGCACGGTGTCGTTCGCGAACACGAAATAGCCCATCAGGAAGGGGATGAGGTAGAAGAAGGGCTTGTAGAGGTTGAACAGGCCGTCCGCCGTCTCCGGCCGGGGATGGCGGACCAGGGTGTATTCTCCGAGACAGAACAGGATGCCCAGCAGGATAATGGGGATCATGCCCATCCTGCCGCACGCGTCGTAAAATCGGTTCTTCGCGTCCAGCTTGCGGACGAGCAGGAGCAGCAGGGAGAAGAACCACAGGTCCTGGATGAACCACAGCGGCCCGCAGCCGCTGATGGCCCAGACGGCGTACTTGGCAACGCCCGGGACGCCGTCCAGCATGCCGCTCCGGGCGGCCACGGCGGTGTTGAAGTAGCCCACCATCCAGTGGAACACGAACAGGCCGACGGTCCCCGGTACCAGCAGCTTGCGCGTGCGGGCCTTGAACCAGGTCCTGCCGTCGTGTTTCTCCAGCGCATAGCGCGCGCTGATGCCCGCCAGCAGGAAGAGCAGCGGCATGAACCAGGGGTACAGGAGATACATCACAACGTCCTGGTACTGCGGGTATTCGGGGTACGGTCCGAATCCGCCGATGCCGCCGAAGACGCCTTTGTTGTTGTAGAAATAAATGACATGATAAAAGAGCACCAGGAGCACCGTCACCCAGCGCAGGTTGTCCATCCAATGCTTTCTCATTTCGACAGGCCCTCCATCACCTGGTCCACGGCGCTCTGGAAAATCTCCGTCTTGACCAGCGCCATGCCCCGCTGGTCGCCGACCATCAGCAGGGCGTCGCCCGGTTTGATACCATACGTATTGCGCGCATCGCGCGGGATCACGATCTGACCCTTGTCTCCCACCTTCACGACGCCGAAGATGTACTTGCCTTCCTGTTCTTGCATTTCGTTATACTTGTTAGAATTTTCCCACAAATATAACAAATTTCCTTGAAAAGGGATGGATCCCATGAGATATATTTTCCCCGGAAAAGCAGTATCTTTGCATCTATGGACAATCAAGAGATCATTGCACTGATCAAGCGGGAGGTGGTACCGGCCATCGGCTGCACCGAGCCCGCGGCGGTGGCGCTCTGTACCGCCTACGCCACGGAGGCGCTGGGCTGCCGCCCCGACAGCATTGACGTAAAGCTCAGCGCCAACATGCTTAAGAATGCCATGGGCGTGGGCATCCCCGGTACGGGCATGTCCGGCCTGCCGATTGCCGTGGCCCTCGGGGCCCTGATCGGCAAGAGCGAATACAGCCTGGAAGTGCTGAAGGGCGTCAACCCTGCAGCCGTGGCGGAAGCGAAGTCCTTTCTGGCCGGAAATCGCATTGCCATCGCCCTGACGCAGGAAAGCGACGAGACGCTCTATATCGATGTGCGCTGCGGGGCGGGGGAGAAGCGCTCCCGCGCCGTCATCGCCCGCGACCACACGCGCCTGGTGTATCTGGAGGGCCCCTGCGTGCAGACGCAGGACCGCCGCGCGGAGCTCGGCAAAGAGCAGGAAGAAGCGGCGGAGAACGACCTCACGCTGCGCCGCGTCTTCGAGTTCGCCACCACGGCGCCGCTCGAAGATCTCGAATTCATCAACGAATCCCGACGGCTCAACGAAGCGGCCGCCGAGGAGGCCCTGAAGGGCAATTACGGCCACGAGCTGGGCAAGACGCTCTCGCGTCCGCTCGGCAAGGGCATCATGGGCGACAGCATCTTCAGCCATATCATCAGTGCCACGTCCAGCGCCTGCGACGCGCGCATGGCCGGAGCCATGATTCCGGTGATGAGCAACTCCGGCAGCGGCAACCAGGGCATCGCCGCGACGCTTCCCGTCGTGGTCTTCGCCCGCGAGAACCACAATACCGAAGAAGAACTCACGCGTGCGCTCGTGCTGAGCCATCTGACGGCCATCTACATCAAGCAGAGCCTGGGCCGTCTGAGCTGCCTGTGCGGCTGCGTGGTCGCCTCGACCGGCAGCAGCTGCGGCATGACCTACCTGATGGGCGGCGGCTACGAGCAGGTGGCCTGTAGCGTCAAGAACATGATCGCGAACCTCGCGGGCATGGTCTGCGACGGCGCCAAGCCCAGCTGCGCGCTGAAGGTGAGCAGCGGGGTGTCCACCGCGGTGCTCAGCGCCATGCTGGCCGTGCAGAACCACAGCGTCACCAGCACCGAGGGCCTGATCGAGGACGACGTGGACCGCTGCATCCGCAATCTCACCCGGCTGGGTTCGGTCGGCATGCAGGAAACGGACAAAATGGTCCTCGAAATCATGACCCACAAGCAAACTGTAGGATAATTTGGTTTATTTTTTGTTATCTTTGTAGCAGATAACACTAAAAACCACATAACCATGAGACGGATTATTCTATTTATCCTGCTCGGCGTCGCTGTAGCTACCGGTCTCCGAGCACAGTCTATTACTCCCGGATCCCACTGGTTCGACGGTCGGCTTATCTATGAAGCCTCGGACGTTTCCGGCGATATCCTTTTAAAGTCCATAATCAGCAGAGAACCTACTTCCTATATGCTGTCTCCTGATCCCGAGATGGAAGGTTGGTTCACGACGCCCGATAAAGAAGACGACGGCTGGCAGGAGTCGATGTGCTGCCTGACCGAAGACGCCGGCCGCACGATGCTGGTCTTCTACAAGGAAGGCCGGGTGACCGCGCTCTTCGAACAGACCGACAAAACGCTCGAAGAGGCCATCCTCGAGCGATGGTTCCCCACGGTACGGGGCAAATTCCTCTGTACGACGCCGGCCGGGCGCACGTATCATTTCGTCATCGGTGACAATACCCTGGAGATAGACGGCGTCGCCACCACCTACCATATGGTGACGAGCAACGGATATCCGCTTGACGTCCTGGTTGTCCCGGATGGCGTCGCGGAAGGAGCCTGGCATTTTATCCGGACCATCGACGGCTTCAACACGTACCGTACCCGGCTGAATGAAACCGGCGAGTACGAGCAGCTTTACGAAGATGTGGATGACCGTCCCAACAAGTTGACCTGGGACGATCCGACCAAGAGCCGCTGGTCTTTCCTCTCCGACACCTTTATCATTCCGATCAGTTATACGAAAGAGACCTTGCTCCTGATCCGTAATACCATCCTCGCGCAGCATGGCTACGTGTTCACGGACAAGGCGCTCAAAAAGTATTTCAAGGCGAGGCCCTGGTACAAGCCGGCCCGGGACAACAGTTCCATCCAGCTGAATTTCATCGAGCAGATGAATGTCGCCCGCATCCAGGGCGAGGAGGCCAAACCGGATGCGTTGCGAAAGCGCGTCACGGAAGAAGCCCCCGGCATCCACGGAGCACTTAAATAGGAACAAAAGAAAGAAACCCGGCCAATAGCCGGGTTTCTTTCTTTTGAGCCACTTAACAGACTTGAACTGTTGACCTGCGCGTTACGAATGCGCTGCTCTACCGACTGAGCTAAAGTGGCAATGGGAATGCAAAGGTAGCAATAATTTTGGAATTTGCTACCCTTCGCCTTTATTTCCTGTCGATTTTCGACACCAGGTTAATCAGCACGCTGCCCAGCAGACCGGCGCAGATGGAGCCCATCAGGACCGCGATTTTGCCGGCATCGCGCAGATGCATCATCACGTCGGGCGCCTGCTCGCCGAAGGAGAGCGTGTCCACGAAGATGGACATCGTGAATCCGATACCACCCAGGCAGGCCACGGCGAAGAACATCGGCCAGCTGGCCTTCTCCGGCATGGCGCCCACCTTCAGCTTGATGGCGAGCCAGCTGAACAGGGTGATGCCCACGGGCTTGCCCAGCAGCAGGCCGAGGAAGATACCCATCGACACGCTTCCCAGCGCGGCGTTGTAGTTGAAAACGTTGAAGAAAGACGGGTCGGTGATCTGCACGCCGGCGTTGGCCAGGGCGAAGACCGGCATGATCAGGAAATTGACCCAGGGCGTGAGGGCGTGCTCGACGCGGTAGCTCATGTCCATGGAACGGTGCGCGATGCGCTCCAGGCGGCGCAGGGCGTGCTTCTGGGGCCCGTTGGGGAAGGGTTCGTCATCGATGCCGTCCATCTTGTCCAGCATGGCGATGTAGTGGTTGCGCTTGTGGATGTACTGCGCCTTGTTGTAGCGCGAGGTGGCCGGAATCAGGAAGGCCATCACGACGCCGGACATCGTGGCGTGGATGCCGCTGTAGAAGAACAGCGCCCACACGATGAAGGCACAGATGAGATACGGGAACATCTTCTTCTCGCCGATGCGGCGCAGCAGCAGGGTGAACAGGATCACGAGCACGGCGATGCCGAGCAGCGGGAAATTGATCGCGCCGCCGTAGAAGAGCGCCACCACCAGGATGGCGATCAGGTCGTCGGCAATGGCCAGGGCGGTTAGGAAGACCTTCAGCGAGACGGGCACCTTGTCGCCGAGCATCGAGAGGATGCAGACGGCGAAGGCGATATCCGTGGCGGTCGGGATGCCCCAGCCGCTGGCGGCCATCGTGCCGTGATTGACGATCGTGTAGATGAGTGCCGGAGCGATGACGCCGCCGAACGCGGCGATCACCGGAAGCATGGCTTTTTTGGGCGTGGAGAGCTCGCCGTGCGCCACTTCCCGGCGGATTTCCAGACCCACGGTGAAGAAGAAGACCACCATCAGGATGTCGTTGATGAACTTCTCGACCGTCAGGTCGCGCGGGAAGAGCACGTTCACATTGCCGTCCGTGCTGTACAGGTGCAGCTGCAGATGGGTTTCCAGAATCTCATGATATAATTCACGCGTGAAAGGAAGGTTGGCGAGCAGCATCGCCACCACCACGCACGCCATCAGCAGGACCCCCTGGAACCAGGGCTGCTTGGACAAGCGTCCGCTGCGCTTGTTCAGTTCAAGAACACCTTTGTTCCAGGTGTATATGGGAATCAATTTCATAGTCAAAATGCTACCTTTGCGTTTTGCGGGCGCAAAGGTAGCATTTTAAAGGAAATTATCCAATGATAATATTAGAAGTGGCGCTGGATTCCGATGTTCAGCAGGGCCTCGCCGATGGCGTTCAACGGGTTGAGCTGGCAGTAGAACGAGCCGGTGCTCTGCTTCGTGGCGGAGTCCAATTTGCGGGTGCCGTCGTAGCCGATGGAAAGGATGTCTAGGGAGGTGAAAACCAGGAAGCGGTCCGTGATGTCAAAGCTGACAATCGGGTGCAGCTGCACGCCGTAGGTCAGGGAACGGGAGTTCCAGTCCAGTTTCTTTTCAACAGTGCGCGGGACTTTGCCGCCGATATAGCCGTTCAGCTCCACCCAGAGCTTCAGCTTGTCGTTCGCCAGGCGCAGGACGTTGTAGCGCGCGTACGGACGGACCTTCCAGGACATGTAGTCGGAGTCCAGGCCGTTGCCCATCATGACATTCCGCAGGATCCACCGGAGGTTGACCGGGGAGGACTTGTCCTGGGAGGCTGAAGTCGAGCAGCTGGTGTAGATGAACTTCACACCGGCCATCAGCCGGTCGTTGAAGTAATAGCCGACCGTCGGCTTGAGCGTGTAGTTGAACGCACTGGCAGCCAGCGTAGACTTGGAGTCCTTTGCGGTTTCGCTGCCCCAGTCGGTGAAGAAACCGAACTGAATTCCGTAGAAGAACTGTGCCTTGGCGGCCGTGGTCAGTGACAGCGCCAGGCAGAGGGTCAGGAGGATTCTTTTCATGTGGTAATCGGTTAGTTAGTTAATATGGTTGTTGGTCAGAATAGTTTTCCGTTCCATTTGGCGGCCAGGCGTTCTCGCTTGAACTGTTCCTCCAGCCTGGCGAACTGCGCCTTGGTGTCCAGCGTGAAGGTACCTTGCTGGATCCAGGCGAAGTAGGAGGGCTCGGTCTCCCAGACCAGGCGGGCCGTCTTGCCTTTGTGTTTGCCAAAGTTGATGATGATTTCTCCTTTGTCGTCCTGGATGAGGTGGCCGGAGAAGTCGACGTATTTCCTGCCGACGAAGGCGGCGAGGGCGTTCACGTCGTTCTTGAGCACCTGCTCGCGGTATTTGTCGGGCTCTTTGTAGCGGTCCAGCTGGGCCTTGAGCACCTCGTAGGTGGCCAGGGTGTCGGCCTCGGCGCTGTGGGCGTTCTCGAAATCTTCACCGCCGCAGTAGAAGCGGTAGGCGGCGCGCAGGTTGCGCGGCTCCATGGTGTGGAAGATGTTCTGGACATCCACCATCAGCGGGCTGTGCAGGTCCACGTGCAGGTCCTTGCCCGCCAGCTTGACGCGCTCGAACTCCTCGGCCAGCATCGGCAGGTCGAACTTGGCGGAGTTGAAGCCCGCCAGGTCGCTGTCCGCCACCCAGGAGGCAATTTCTTCCGCGAGTTCGAAGAAGGTCGGGCAGTCCGTGAGCATGTCGTCGGTGATGCCGTTGACCTTGGAAGCGTCCGGATTCATCGGGCGCTGGCAGTTGCGGATATAATCCCAGGGCTTGATGCGCCAGGTCTTGACGCGTTCCTCCCCGCCGGGGAACACCTTAACGAAGCTCAGCTCGACGATGGCGTCCTCGGGAATGTTGAGACCGGTGCTCTCGATGTCGAAGAAGAGCAGCGGCCGTGTCAGGTTCAGCTGCATAGGCTTAGGAAACCATGATCGGCATCAGGATGCCGCAGATTTTCTCGCTCTCTTCCTCCTCTTCGGCCGGTACGATCAGCGCGGCGCGGCGCGGGTCGGCGAATTTCATCACCACGGTGCCGCAGCTCATGTTGGAGAGGATCTCGATGAGGAAGGAGGACTTGAATCCGATGCTCAGCTCGCTGCCGTTGTAGTCGCATTCGAGCTTCTCGTAGGCCGCCAGGGCGAAGCCCAGGTCCTGGGCCGTGATCTCGATCTGTCCGTTCTTGAGGTCGAACTTGATGTGGTTGGAGGCCTTGTTGGCGCAAACCGCCACGCGGCGGACCGTGTTGAGGAGCTGGATGCGGTCGATTTTGAGGATGTTGGCGTTGTTCTGCGGAATGACCTTGCGGTACTCCGGGAACTTGCCGACGATCAGGCGGCAGACCATCATCGTGCTGCCGAAGGTGAAGACCACCGTGGAGGAGTCGAAGGCGATCGTCACGTCCTCGTCGTTCTTGTCCAGGATGGATTTCAGCACGCCCGCGGGCTTCTTGTGCAGGATGAAGGAGGCCTTCTCGGGTGCCTTGAATTCGCGGGTGGTGTAGCAGATGAGCTTATGGGAGTCGGAGGCCACGAGCGTGGTGCTTTCCGGGTCCATGTCGAAGAAGATACCGTTCATCGCGGGACGCATCTCGTCGTCCGCAGTCGCGTAAATCGTGCTCCCGATGCCTTCCGCGATCACGGAAGCGGGGACGGTGGCGGTGGTGGCGTCGCTGCCTGCGCCCTTGATCTCCGGATAGTCCGCGGCTGCGAAATAGGGGAGGGAGGAATTACCGTTGCTCCAGATGCATTCGAAAGAGCCTTCGCCGGCGGTCTTGATGGTGATGGGCTGGTCGGGCAGGGCCTTCAGCAGGTCCATCATCTGACGGGCGGGAACGGCGATGCTGCCTTCTTCGGCAATGCCGTCCACGGCCACGACGGTGCGGAGCGTGAGCTCCTGGTCGGAGGCGGTCACCTCCAGCTGTCCGTCCTTGAGGACGAAGAGGAAGTTCTCCAGGATGGGAAGAGCGGTCTTGGCGGGAATCGCCTTGGAAACATCGAGAATGCCCTTGAGCAGTCCGGCGCTAGAAACGTTGAATTCCATATCAGTCTTTTTAGTTATCCAATTAATCGTTCTCGCAAATTTACAAATTAATCTTGGATTTTGGCATGTATTTTGACTTTTTACTCCCCGGACAATATTTTAACTGAGAGATATATGAAAAAAGGTTTTATCACTGTGCTTCTATCGGTCCTGCTGAGCGGCCTCACCGCTTATGCGATCGTGAAATCCGCGGCTCCCGAGCAGGGGACCACGCAGACAAAGACCGTCTACACGTCCGACGGACAGGCGGTCCGGACTGTCAATTTGTCACTCTCTGATTATCCCGACTTCACCTACGCTGCCGAGAACGCCGTGGAGGCTGTCGTCTTCGTGAAGGTCACCATCAAGGGCCAGCAGCGCCAGCAGTACCGCGACCCGCTCCTGGATTTCTTCGGCTTCGGCAACGGTTATGACTACGGCGGCGGTGACCGCCAGGGGAGCGGCTCCGGCGTGATCATCCGCCCGGACGGCTATATCGTCACGAACAACCACGTCGTGTCCGGCGCCACCACCATCGAAGTAACCCTGAACAACAACAAGACCTACGAGGCGACCGTTATCGGGACCGATCCCGTCACGGACGTCGCCCTGATTAAGATCGACGCCACCGACCTGCCGGTCCTGCAGTTCGCCGATTCCGACAAGTTGCGTCTCGGCGAGTGGGTGCTGGCCATCGGCAGCCCGCTGGGCGAGGAGCTCCGCTCCACGATCACCGCCGGTATCGTGAGCGCCAAGGGCCGCTCGATGCCGAGCAATTCCCGTGAATTCAAGATCGAATCCTTCATCCAGACGGATGCAGCCGTGAATCCCGGCAACTCCGGCGGCGCCCTGGTCAACAAGGAGGGCGAACTGGTGGGCATCAACACCGCCATCGTCTCCACGACCGGCTCCTACAGCGGCTACTCCTTCGCCGTTCCTTCCAATATCGTGAAGAAAGTGGTCTCCGACCTGATCGACTTCGGCTCCGTCAAGCGCGCGATGCTGGGCATCTCCGGCATCACGGTCGATAACGAGGCGGCCAAGAAATTCAACCTCAGCGTGACCGAAGGCGCTTACGTGGCCGAGATCTCGAAGGGCGGCGCAGCCGACAAGGCAGGCCTCAAGGCCGGCGACGTGATCACCGCCGTCGACGACGTCAAGATTGCTTCGATGCCTGACCTGCAGGCCAAGGTGAACAGCTTCCACCCGGGCGAGAAGGCCACGGTCAAGATCCTGCGTGACGGCAAGCCCATGTCGATGTCCGTCACCTTCTCGGACGGCAACGTCGCGAACGGCACGGTGACCAGCGAAGGCACGGTCATGTTCTACGGCGCCGAGCTCAAGGCGGTCGACAACGGTGTGCTCATCGTCTCCGCCGGCAACGGCAAACTGGCGCGCGCCGGTGCAGAGGACGGCTTCGTCATCCGCTTCGTCAACGACCAGAAGGTCAGCAAGCCGCAGGATGTCATCGACATCGCCAAGAAGAGCAAGCGCTCCATCTTCATCGAGGGCGTCACGGCCACCGGCCGTCCCGGCTACTTCGGCTTCGGCAAGGACGAATAATCCCTGTTGAAATCTTTCGGAAAAAAATCCCGCGCGGGTGTGAAACTTGCGCGGGATTGTTCCGTATAATTGGGCAGAGACTAAGTTAGAGAAATGAGACAGTTAAAGATTACGAAATCCATCACCAACCGCGAGAGCGCGTCCCTGGACAAGTACCTCCAGGAGATCGGCCGCGAAGAGCTGGTGTCCCCGGAAGAAGAAGTCGAACTTGCCCAGCGCATCCGCAAGGGCGACCAGGAAGCCCTGGAGAAGCTGACGCGCGCGAACCTGCGTTTCGTCGTGTCCGTGGCGAAGCAGTACCAGAACCAGGGCCTCAGCCTGCCTGACCTGATCAACGAGGGCAACCTCGGTCTGATCAAGGCGGCCGAGAAATTCGACGAGACCCGCGGTTTCAAGTTCATCTCCTACGCCGTGTGGTGGATCCGTCAGTCCATCCTGCAGGCCCTCGCCGAGCAGAGCCGCATCGTGCGTCTGCCGCTGAACCAGGTGGGCTCCCTGAACAAGATCAACAAGGCCCTCGGCAAGTTCGAGCAGGAGAACGAGCGCCAGCCGTCCACCGACGAGCTCGCCGACATGATCGATATCCCGAAAGACAAGATCGCCGATACGCTCCGCGTGTCCGGCCGCCACGTCAGCGTGGACGCCCCCTTCGTGGAGGGCGAGGACAACAGCCTGCTGGACGTGCTGCCCAACGACGACTCCCCGAGCGCCGACAAGGGCCTCACCAACGAGTCGCTGAGCACCGAGATCGAGCGCGCGCTGCAGATCCTCACGCCGCGCGAGCGCGAGATCATCAAGTCCTTCTTCGGCATCGGCTGCCAGGAGATGACCCTCGAGGAGATCGGCGAGCGCCTGGACCTCACCCGGGAGCGTGTCCGCCAGATCAAGGAGAAGGCCATCCGCAAGCTCAAGAAGCCGTCCGCCAGCAAACTCCTCAAGACCTATCTCGGCTGATGACTCCGGAGCAGTTCCTTGCTGCGAAGGCCTCAGAGGCCGTCAAAGCGTTGTATGGCGCCGACGTTGAGGCGTCCGCCATGCAGGTTGCGGTGACCCGCAAAGAATTCGAGGGCGATTTCACGCTGGTCGTGTTCCCGCTCTTGCGCACCTCGCGCAAGAGCCCGGACGCCACGGGCGTGGAGATTGGCGACTGGCTGGTCGCCAACTGCCCGGAAGTCGCCGCCTACAACTCCGTCAAGGGTTTCCTGAACCTGAGCCTGTCCAACCTCTACTGGCGCGAGGCCCTCGCGGCCATCGTGGAGGATGACAACTACGGCCAGCTGCCCGCCACGGGCCGCCGCGTGATGGTTGAGTTCTCCTCGCCGAACACCAACAAGCCCCTGCACCTGGGCCACATCCGCAACAATCTCCTCGGCGCCTCCGTCTCCGACCTGCTCAAGGCCGCGGGCAACGAGGTGATCAAGGCCACGCTCGTGAACGACCGCGGCGTGCATATCTGCAAGTCCATGTACGCCTGGCAGCAGCGCTTTGGCGGCGCCACGCCGGAGAGCACGGGCAAGAAGGGCGACCACCTCGTGGGCGACTGCTACGTGGAGTTCGCCAAGATGGAGAAGGAGGACCCGTCCGTGATGGACAAGGTCCACGAGATGCTCGTGAAATGGGAGGAGGGCGACCCCGCCGTCCGCCAGCTCTGGGAGATGATGAACAGCTGGGTGTTCGCCGGCTTCGAGCAGACCTACAAGGCCCTCGGCATCACCTTCGACCGGACTTATTATGAGCATGATACCTATCTGCTGGGCAAGGAGTTGGTGCAGCGCGGCCTCGACATGGGCGTCTTCGTCAAGGATCCCGACGGCTCCGTGTGGTGCGACCTCACGGCCGACGGCCTGGACCGCAAGCTCCTGCTCCGTTCCGACGGCACGTCGGTCTACATCACGCAGGACCTCGGCACCGCCGAGCGCCGTTTCAGCGAATTCAAGCTCGACTCGCACATCTACGTGGTGGGCGACGAGCAGAACTACCATTTCCAGGTCCTCAAACTCATCCTCAAGAAGCTGGGCTTCGACTGGGCCGACCAGATCTTCCACCTGTCCTACGGCATGGTGGAGCTCCCGGAGGGCAAGATGAAGTCCCGCGAGGGCACGGTGGTGGACGCTGACGACCTCATCGAGAAGATGTACGAGGAGGCGAAGGCCACCTCCGAGGAGAGCGGCAAGCTCGACGGCATCGCTGAGGAGGAGAAGGAGCGGCTCTACCGCATGATCGGCCTGGGCGCGCTCAAGTACTTCATCCTCAAGGTGGATCCCAAGAAGAAAATGCTCTTCAATCCCAAGGAGTCCATCGACTTCAACGGCAACACCGGACCTTTCATCCAGTACACCCACGCGCGTATCTGCTCGATTCTTCGCAAGGCGGAGGAGCAGAACCTGAAGGCCTCGCTCAACCCGGCGGTGGAGCTGAGCCCGAAGGAGGTGCGTCTCGTCAAGATCCTGGGCGCCTATCCGCAGAAGGTGGCCGAGGCGGCAGCGGCTTTCTCGCCTGCGCTCATCGCCAATTACTGCTACGATCTCGCCAAGGAGTTCAATCAGTACTACCACGACACGCCGATCCTCAAGGAGCCGGACCAGGAGGTCCTGAAGATGCGTCTGGAGCTGATCTCCACGCTCGCCGGCGTCCTGCGGCGCGGCATGAAGATCCTGGGCATTGACTTACCGGACAGAATGTAATATTCCGACCTCCGTCAAGGAGGTCCAGCAACTGGGCTGGGACTGGATCGACATCATCTTCTTCACCGGAGATGCGTTCGTGGACCATCCCAGTTTCGGCACGGCCTGCATCGCGCGGTACCTGGAGAAAGCCGGGTACCGCGTCGCGGTCGTGCCCCAGCCGAACTGGCGCGACGACCTGCGGGATTTCCGCAAGCTGGGCGCGCCGCGGCTGTATTTCGCGGTCAACGCGGGGGCCATGGATTCCATGGTCAACCACTACACCGCTGCGAAGCGCCTGCGCCACGACGACGCCTACACGCCGGAGGGCAGGGCGGGGCAGCGGCCGGACCGCGCCGTGACCGTCTATACGAAGATCCTCAAGCAGCTGTGGCCCGACGTGCCCGTCGTGATCGGTGGCGTTGAGGCCTCCCTGCGCCGCCTGACGCACTACGATTATTGGGACGACCGGCTGATGCCGTCGATTCTGGTGGACAGCGGTGCCGACTGGCTCTGCTACGGGATGGGCGAGCGGCCGATGCTCGAACTTACCCGCGCCATCGAAGCCGGCCGCAACCGGAAGCAGATCGAATCCATTCCTCAGTTAGCTTTTTTCAAAACGGGCAAAATCAGCGCAGTTCCGACCGGGAAAGCCTCGCAGGACCGTGGCCACCCATGGCCTCGTAAATGGGAGGGGCCCGCTGCCGAAGGCAGTGGGAGGGATGAGCGAAGCGAAGTCCGGCGAGGCTTTTCCGGCGGAACGGAGCCAATTCTGCTACATTCTTTCGAAGAGTGTTGCAAGAATAAGGTTGCGTTTGCGGAGAATTTCCATGAAATAGAGATTCAGGCGAATGTGCTTCACGCGCAGACGCTCGTCGAGCCCGTCGGCAACGGCTACGTGCAGGTGAATCCGCCCTATCCCCCCGCCACGACCGAGGAGATGGACGCCTGCTGGGACCTGCCGTTCACCAAACTTCCGCACCCCCGCTACAAGGGTAAGCGCATCCCGGCGTACGACATGATCAAGGACTCGATCATCACGCACCGGGGCTGCTTCGGCGGCTGCAACTTCTGCACGATCGCCGCTCACCAGGGCAAATTCATCCAGTCGCGCAGCGAGCGCTCCATCCTGGAGGAAGTCCGCAAACTGGCGGCCATGCCCGAATTCCACGGCAACATCTCCGACCTCGGCGCGCCGACGGCCAACATGTACGGCCTGCACGGCAAGAACACGGACCTGTGCGCGAAATGCCGCCGGCAGTCCTGTCTCTTCCCGGGCCCCTGCCCAAACCTGGACCGCTCGCACGAGCGCGTGCTCAAGCTCTACCGCGCCGTCGATGCCGTCAAAGGCGTGCGCCACAGCTACATCGGCAGCGGTGTGCGCTACGACCTCTTCCTCGACGAGAAAGGATTCGTCGACGAGACAGGCAAGCCCTACCTGCGCGAACTCATGCTCAAGCATACGTCGGGGCGCCTCAAGGTGGCCCCGGAGCACACGGAGGACAAGGTGCTGCACTATATGGGCAAGCCCTCTTTCCGTCTCTTCGAGCGCCTGCGCACGGAGTTCGACAAGATCAACCGGGAGAACGGCACGCATACCGAACTGGTCCCGTACTTCATCTCCTCGCACCCCGGCTGCCGGCTTGAAGACATGCGCCGCCTGGCGGCTAATCCCTGCCTGAAAGGGATTTGGATGGAGCAGGTGCAGGACTTCATGCCCACGCCTATGACCACCTCTTCGGTGATGTTCTGGAGCGGCCTGGACCCCCGTACGATGAAGCCCGTGTGGACCGAAAAAGATATGTTGAAAAAAAAGGAACAGAAAGCACTTTTTTTTAAGAAAAAGTAGCTATACTTGCAGCACGAAACTAAACCTGCATTATGGCACAAGACAATAAAAAGCGACACATCGTCAGCTACGAAAACATGTCTCCCGAACTGGCTGCGGCATTCGCGGAGAAGTACCCGAAAGGCTTCAGTGACTATCTTCCTGATCTCAACAAATATACGAAGCCGGACGGCACGCCGTTCTATGCGGTGATGATTGAAATTCCGGATGCGATCTACCTGGTGAAGATCAAGGTCCAGATCGACAATCCCGACGACATCGAGCGCTGGCTCGAGGGGGAAGAGGAGGCCGAGGCCGAGTCCGTGGCCGGCACCACTTCCGCGCCGGAAGGCGAGGGCGACACCCTGCCGGACGACAACATCTCGCAGTACGGCGGTGACGATGATGGAGCCGACGCCTAGCGTGAAGTTTTCCCTGAAACATATTTCCGAACACAGCAAACTGCTGTTGCTGAGTCTGATGGTCGGCGTACTCTCCGGGTGCGCCGCCGTCATTTTGGATTGGGCGATCCACGCCATCAAGCACCTGCTCAGCCATGGTTTCCATTTCGCGTACGCGTGGCAGAACCTGGTGCTGCCGGGTATCGGCATGCTGATATCGTTGCTGCTCGTGCGCTACCTGATTAAGGACAACATCGGCCACGGCGTCACGAAGGTGCTCCTGGCCGTGTCCCGCAACGATTCGAAGATCAAGCCGCACAATACCTGGTCCTCCATGCTGACCTCCAGCATCACGATCGGCTTCGGCGGCTCCGTCGGTGCCGAGGCGCCGATTGTCTACACGGGCGCCGCCATCGGCTCCAACCTGGGCCGCGCCTTCGGTCTGTCCTACCGCAACATCACCCTGTTGCTGGGCTGTGGCGCCGCCGGTGCCGTGGCCGGCATCTTCAAGGCGCCGCTGGCGGGCGTGCTCTTCACGCTGGAGATCCTGCTCTTCAACGTGTCGATGAAGTCGCTCCTGCCGGTGTTGATCTCCACCATCTCCGCCACGGTGGTGTCCTATATTTTCCGGGGCCAGACCCCGGTGTTCGCCTGCACCCTGACTCCCTTCTCGATGGGGAACCTTCCGTTCTACCTCGTGCTGGGTGTGCTGGGCGGCCTGGGCTCGCTGTACTTCCTGCGCACGACCCTTTTGCTGGAGGACCGCATCAGCAAATTCAGGAATCCCTACCTGCGCTGGACGATCTGCGCCGGGGCGCTGGGTCTGCTGATTTTCCTTTTCCCGCCGCTTTACGGCGAGGGTTATGACTCCCTCGGCCCGCTGCTGAACGGGCAGTCGCCCGATTTGGAGGGCCGCAGCGTGCTGGGCTTCCTGCTGGAGTCGAAGTGGGGTGTGCCGTTGTTCTTTGCCCTGGTCTTCTTCCTGAAGGTGGTCGCTATGACGGCGACCAACGCCGGGGGAGGCGTGGGCGGTACCTTCGGTCCGACGCTGTTTGTGGGCGCCATTTTTGGCTTCGTTTTTGCCCGTTGCTTCAACAACCTGGGTTTCAGCGTGCCGGAGCAGAACTTCGCCCTCGTGGGCATGGCGGCGCTGATGGCCGGTGTGATGCAGGCGCCGATGACGGCCATCTTCCTTATCGCCGAGATCTCCGGCGGCTACGAGCTGCTGATCCCGCTCATCCTGACGTCGACCGTGGCGTTCGGCACCGTGCGCCTCTTCGAGAAGTATTCCATCTACACCAAGCGTATCGCGCAGAGCGGCGACCTGCTCACGCACGATAGCGACCAGGCCGTCCTGACGCTCATGCACATGGAGGACCTGATCCGTGACAAGTATCCCAAGGTGCAGATTGACGCCACGTTGCGCGAACTGGCCACGGTGGTGGCCGACACGGACGCCGCCGTGCTGGCGGTCATCGACTCGAAAGGCCGTTTCCAGGGGATGATCGACATTGCCCTGGCCCGCAAGCCGCTGCTGGATCCGTCCAAGTACGATTCCTGGCACGTCTACAACATCATGGAGCCCGTGCCGGAGTTTCTCTATGTCGGCGAGAAGATGGAGTCCGTGATGGCCAAGTTCGACCGCACCGACGCCTGGCGCCTGCCGGTCGTCGATGCCGACCGCAAGTACCTCGGCTTTATCTCCAAATCCCGCCTGCTGATGGCCTACCGCGCCGAGCTCAAGGAAATCACCTCGGAGGACTGATCTTTCCTTTTTCTCCGCATTTTCGTCATTCGCTGGCCCCGACCGGCGAATCTTGTCTGCCTCTTGTTCAAAAACACTTGCGGAGCCGACATTGCTTTGGCGCTACTGTGGGCCAGGTTAGGTCCGCAGATGCCAGCCCCAGGTCGCCATCAGCGGACCTAATCGGCCTTCTGCACTATCCGGTGGCATCTTGACTCCGCAGGTGTTTTTGATTAAGGACGATTTGCGCACGGCATCCTCAAATACACCCCATTACTTATCCTCACTGGAGCCTTGTTTTGAGGACAAACCATTGAACATCCAGCTTTCATCCTCAACAGAGGCCGTTTTTGAGGATAAGTTTGCGGACTAAACGACTTTCCTGGGGATGTTGGCAATATGGCGGTTTTCGTTATCTTTGTAAAAACAACTACTGTTATGCGTGTGGTTATTCAGCGGGTGTCGTCGGCAAGTGTGACGATTGACGGGAAGGTGCGGTCGGAGATCGGGCCGGGGCTGCTAGTGCTGCTCGGGATTGGGCCGGACGACGGGGCGGAGGATATCGAGTGGCTGGTCCGGAAGGTGGCTGGCCTAAGGATCTTCAACGATGACGAGGGGGTAATGAACCGGAGTGTCGTGGAGATCGGGGGAGAGGCGCTGGTGGTCAGCCAGTTCACGCTGATGGCGTCCACTAAAAAAGGCAACCGGCCGTCCTATATCGGAGCAGCCGGGCACGAGATTGCGATTCCGCTCTATGAGGCGTTCTGCCGGGAACTGAGTGCCGCCATCGGCCGGCCGGTCGGAACCGGCGAATTTGGCGCTGACATGAAGGTGTCGCTGCTCAATGACGGTCCCGTCACCATCTGCATTGATTCGAAAAACCGTATCTAGATTCCGGGCTTGCCGTGCGTTGGCGTTGTGGAGGGCGGAGCAGAAATTGGTTTTTCGGGCAACTGCACGAAAAATAATTTCTGTCCGCCCGCGAGGAAGCGGCAAGCTCGTTATTTGATATACAGTTTCTTTGCCTTCAGGTCGAGGATGATGGCGAAGTGCTCCCAGACTTCGTTGCCGACGAGGGTGGTGAAAACGTCGCTGGCGAGGGCGCCGGTGGTGTTGGTGCTGTAGCCGGCTTCCGTGACGGGCAGGGCCAGTCCGCCGATGCGGGCCCCGGCGATGCCGAAAACATATCCGGCGGAACTGCCGCCGACGCCTCCGATATCCATTTTGTAAGGCTTTCGGTCTGCCAGCTGGTCCAGGTGGTATTTCGCGGCCGCTTTGCTGGTGAATTCAAGTCCCTGTCCTGAACCGGTGTCAATCACACCTTTTCCGGCAATGACGGTTCCGGAGTTGAGCGTCACCTCCAGCGGGAAGATGGCCCGCCAGGGCTGTGCCGGGTCGTACTCGATAGGTACCTGTGTGTAGCCCTCGGTCATACCTGGCGTGAGTGCGTCCAGGAAGGCGATTGCCCGCTTCGGGAAATCGATGACAATCACCTTGTCCTTTACCTCACCCATGCCGAAGAGGCCGTCGGCCGGATTCTTCAGGATGGCGCGCAGATCGATGACCGGGACCGGAGACGGTTTGTAAGTTTTACCGTTCATGGAAACGGACACGCCGCCGAAGATGACGTCGGCGGTCTGCATGCCGTCCCCGGCACCCTTCATCATGGCCTTGCCCCGCTGGGGGTAGCTGAGTCCGCTGCCGGCGAGGAAGGTGCTGTCCAGGCAAACATAGGATGATCCGGAGTCGAAGACCAGCCGGGCGGCTTTCCCGTTGACCGTTGCGGGTATGTAAATATGATGTTTCTCGTATTGAAAATCAATGGATTGGCCGAATGCGGCCTGCTGCATCAAAAGAATCCCGATGATGCAGCGTCGGAGGATAGTTTGGTATTTCATGGACTATTCGTTCAAGAAGAAGAGTTCGGCTTCCATCCGCTGGATGCCGGTGTCGGCGATCTCGCGGCCGCGGGAGCCTTCGGAGAAGTAGGGCTGGGCTTTCTTGTACCAGCTCAGGGCCGTCTTGAAGTCCTGCTTTAGTTCGTAGCACTGTGCAATCATGTAGTAGGCTGCATAGTGTTTCGGACTGTATTCCAGCATCTTCTTGTACTCCGCGATGCAGCGGTCGAAGTCGCCGTTCTTGTAGGCGGAGAGGGCGTAGTTCTGGTGTGCGGTGGCGGTGGCGGAGATGACCTTGGGGTCCGGCTGGAGCATGGTGAGTGCCTTGTCGTACCAGACCTCCCAGCCGTCCTTGCGGGCGTCCGAAATCAGCTGCGCGATGGTCAGCGCCACGTTTACGTCGGTGGAATCCCGTTGCCAGGCCAGCTTGAACTCCCGTTCGGCATCTCGGAGCAGGCCGTTTTTCTGGGCGCACTGGCCCAGGTAATAGTGGACGGCATATCCGTCCTCGCCGAGCTCGTGCATGTGTTGGAAGTCCGCTTCTGCATCGTCGTAGCGCTTCTTGGCGAAGCGTGCGATGCCGCGGACCGGCAGGATGGTCAGGTTGTCCGGCTCCTCGGCGAGGAAGGCGTCCGCGAGCGCGAGCACTTCGTCGTGCTGCTCGCGCCCCAGCAGGATGCTGCAGAGTTTGTTCAGCACGCTCTCGTTGTGCGGCCGGCGGGCGAGAGCCTGCCGGTAGTACCATTCCGCGGAGTCGTGCCGCTCCAGCTGGTTGAAGGCGTCGCCCACCAGGGAGACAACCTGCGTGATGGAGTCGCGCTGCAGGATGCCGCGCCCGATGTCGATGGCGGCGTCGTACTGCTTGCCGCGGTAGAACAGGCTCATCAGTCGAATCCGGAACAGCAGTTTGTCCGGCTGCATTCTGGCGAGCAGGGTGTACTGATCCAGGGCTTCCGCGAAATTGCCGCTCTGGTAGTGGCAGTCCGCCAGTTCTTCGAGCAGCTCGGGCCGGGGCCCCTGAGCGGCCATCATCTGCGTCAGCGACGCGATGGCCTCGTCATACTTCCACAGCTGCTTGAGCTCCCTCACCGCCGTGAGGTCCTGGGCCGCCAGTGAAGCGAGCGACAGGAAGAAAAGGATGAGGGAGACTCTGCAGCGCATAGGTAGTATAGTTTATTGTTTTTTGGTGGTGATCAGGATGATGCCATTTTTGGCTTCCTCGCCGTATTTCTCGATGGCTTTTTCGTCTTTCAGGACTTCCATGGAGGAGATGGTGGCAGGATCGATCTTGCTGAGGTCTCCCGTGTATTTGACGCCGTCGAGGTAGACCAGCGGCATAGCGCCGTCGGTGCTTCTGATCATAAAGCTACCGTTCACCGAGAAGGAGTTGACCACTTCTCCGGAGTTCTCATTGCCCCTCAGTTTGAAGACGACCGGGAAGGAGTAGGTGACGTTGACGGGCTTGCCGTCCTGATAGCCGGGCTCCCATTTCGGGGAGGCGGAAACCACGCGGACAGCCTCGGCGTCGAGCAGCTCGTTCACGCCGCGGATGACCTTGACATCACGGACTTCACCGTCTTCGCAGACCTTGAAAGCGACCATCACGCGGCCCTGAATGCCGTCTTCGTACGCCTCCTTGGGGTATTTCAGGTTCTCGGCAACCCACTTGGAGAACTCGACGGCGTCGCCGCCGTTGAAGGTCGGTTTCTGCTCAATAGAGGCGAAGGGAACGCTATCCCCGGCAGGCGGGTTCTGAGTTGTCGGTGTTTCGACGATGGCCGGGATTTCTGATACGGTAAGCGTTTCAGTGGTGGCAGGGCGGACTTCCGCCCGGGCGGGGTTGCACAGGAACATGGTCCCTGCGAGCAGGGGAAGGAGCGCGACATAGGCGAGGCGCATCCAGCCCGAAGTGGGTTTTTTGTGCATCATGGCAATTCTTTGTTTGAGTTTGGCGTGGTTGAAGCCGTTGGCCAGGGAGAAGCGTTGCTCTCCCACGGCTTTCCGCACCAGAAGGAGTTGGTATGAGGTTGCATCAATGCCTTGTCGGATGAGGCCTTCGTCGGCCTCGTATTCGTGCAGGAGCCGCAGCTCCGCGCGTGCGATCCATGCCAGCGGGTTGAACCAGTGGATGGCGTTCACGGCCGTCATCAGCAGGACGTCCAGCGAGTGATGTGCGTGGATGTGCTGCAGCTCGTGCCGCAGGATCGCGGGGTATTTCTCATAATCCTGCCGGCTCATCACGACCTTGCGTCCCCAGCTGAAGGAGGGGACGTCGCGGTCCACCAGCGTCAGGCGGCAGCCCTCGCAGGGCTCCGGGGAGCCGCTTCGGATGATTTTGCGCGTCCGCGCAACCGAGACCAGGCTCAGCACCAGCACAACGGCCACGCCGACCGCGTAGAGCGCGAGGAGCCAGGGGAAGGAGCTCCCGGCGACCTCCCCGGCCTCCGTCCCGACCAGCTGCAGGTCGCCGACCTGGATGCCGGAGAAGTCCGGGACGATGACGGTGCGCAGGCGCAGCAGCGGCAGCAGGTGGCAGACCAGCGTGCCGGCGAGCAGCACGACGCGGTTGAACCGGAAGAGGGAAGTCTTCCGCATGACCAGCAGGTAGAAGGCGTAGAAGAGGGCCAGGTACAGGCTGGCGCGCGCTATATAAAGGAGGGCCGGTGTCATTTCTGTTTGTTTTCGATGGTTGCGATCAGGGCCTTCAGTTCCTCGAGATCCATCTTGTCGTCTTCGACGAACTGGGACACGAGCATGGCGTAAGAATTGTCATAGTAGCGCTCGACCAGGTCGCCGACCGTCGAGCCGCGGTACTCCTTCTCCGTGACGGCGGGGGAGTAGCAGAAACTGTTTGCCATCGGCTTGCGGGTCAGGAAGCCCTTGTCTTCCAGGAACTTGACCTGCGTTGCCACGGTGTTGTAAGAGGGTTTGGGATCGGGGATCCGGGCCACGATGTCCCGGATGAACAGATCGCCGTGCTGCCAGACGATCTGCATGATTTCTTCTTCTTTTGCCGTTAATTTCTGTCGCATAGTTACAGTGTTTCCACTGCAAATATACAAACAAAAATCAAAACTCCTAATCTTTTTCGGAGTTTTCCTATAATTTTTCGGAAACCTGCCCCCGAGGGCAACAACACTGCCGCCCCGACACTACGGATTCTTATTGCCCCAGCGCCTGGTGGAACATGCCGATCAGGGATTCGATTGTCTTGTTGTTATCGAACTCCCGGGCGGCGTCCGCATAGCGCTGCGCCATCCGGTTGCGCTCTTCGGGATGCTCGATCCACCAGTCGATCCGCTCGGCCAGCGCGTGGCTGTCATAGACGGGATAGCGGCTTTCCGGGCTCAGGGCAAAGTTGGAAGTTCCGATCAGGTCGCCTTCCGCAATGACGGGCACGATGCCTTCGCGCAGCGCCTCGAGGCAGGAAAGCCCTTCGACCTCCACCCATGCACAGTGAACGTAGAGGTAGCACTTGCGCGTAAGTTCGCGAAGTTCAGCCTGCGTATAGAAGCCGAACGAGGCGGGTATCTTCAAGATGCCCTTCCGGTGCAGACGGTCTGCGATTTTCTTGTAATACCCGGCTTTCGGACCGTTGCCTGCGAAGACCAGACGGATGCGGTCCGCGTAGCGGCTGTAGCGCATGGCGTTCAGCAGTGTGTCCTGGGATTTCTCGCGTGAGAGGCGGCTGATACAGAGGATGTCAATCGTCCCTTCTGGCAGTACGGTCGATGCTTTCACCGGTTCGTCCGGGATGTCGATGCCGTTCGAGATCACGTGCAGCCGTGCCTTGAAGCCGTGCTTGAGCAGGTAGTCCCGCACGACGGCCGAAGGACATTGGATATCCGTGCAATGGTCGTAGATGAGCCCTTTCCAGTTGGCGCGCAGGAAGGGGTTGACGAAGTTGTACTTGGGAAACCCGAGGCTGGCCAGAATATTCTGCGGGAACATGTGGAAGGTTCCGGTGATGGTTTTTCCCATTTTCCTCGCCATCCGGACAACCACATTTTCGAGTGGCATTCCTTCCTGGACGTGGACGATGTCCGCCCATTCAAGTGCTTCGGAAATCTTGTCTCTTTCTATTTTCGCGTAGGCAAAGCCGCTGGAGTAAATGATGGGCTCGAAGATGGGGAACTTGAAATGGCCCAGGGGGAACTCGGGCTGCGGTCCTTTCTCGTCCCGGTTGTGAACCGCCATGAGGCGGGCATCCACACCGTGCTCGCGAAGTTTGCGAAGAGCCGTGTTGATGGAAACACTGATTCCGTTTCCGGGATTATATGCATTATTGCAGACAAACAGTACTTTCATTTTTCATCTTGTTGGGGGTGCAAAGATACACATAATTCCCGGATTATCCCGTTTATTCCATTCGCACGCTCTTGCAGACGGAGAAACAAGGCCTCTTTAATCGGGAAGAAATGTGTATATTTGCGGACTTTTTTCAAGAGAATGAAAGTCCTTTTCGTCTGTAATAACGTATATCATAAGGGGAACGGACAGAGCGTTGCAGTCAAGGCTACGATGTCTGCGCTCCGCGAGCATGGCGTGGACGTGCGCCTGATGTCGATCGCCAATCCGGACCCCAACGGCCCGCAACCCGAATACCCGCTGGAGCACTGGAAATTCCCCATCTTCGAGCCCATCATCTACGCCAACGGCCTGGCTTACGCCAAGATTGACAAAAAGAAGATCCGCGAAGCCGTCGAATGGGCGGACATCGTCCACATCCAGGAAGGCCTGTTCTTGCAGGGTGCGGTCTTGAACGAAGCCCGCAGAGTGGGTAAGACCCTGACCGCGACCTACCACGTCTTTGCGCAGAATTTCTTCGCCAACCTCGGTTTCTCCAAGAACAGCATCATCAACTGGCCGATGATGTATCTGTGGCGCCGCTTCGTCTTCGATCCCTGCACGGACATCCAGTGCCCGACGCCCGCCGTGCGCGACCAATTGGCGAAGGAGGGCTACAAGTCCCGCTTGCACGTGATCTCGAACGGCATCGCCATCCCGGCGGAGCCTGTGAAGGCCACGCCCGTGTCGGCGGACGGGACGATCGACCTCCTCTGCGTCGGCCGCCTGTCCAAGGAGAAATCGCAGGACACGCTCCTGAACGCGATGCGCTACAGCCGCTACGCGGACCGCATCCGCCTGATCTTCGCCGGGCGGGGGACCAAAGAGAAGAAATACCGCAAGATGGCTGACCACCTCCTTCAGGAGGGAATTCTGAAGACGCCACCCACCTTCGGTTTCTACAACCACGACCAGTTGCACGAACTGGCGCGCACGTCCTACCTCTACATCCACTGCGCGTGGGTGGAAGTCGAAGGCCTTTCCTGCCTGGAAGCCGTACGCGAGGGTGCCGTGCCCGTGATCGCGGAAGGCGACATGATCGGCACGTCCGTGTTCGCGCTCTGCCCGGAGAGCCTGTATCCGGTCTATGACAGCAAGGCCCTGGCCGAGCGCATCGACTGGTGGATCGAGCACCCCGAGAAGCGCAACGAGATGGCGCAGCGCTACGCCGACTCCGCCCGCAACTACGATATCAACAAATCCGCTGAAGCCCTGGTGGCGATGTTCCGCCAGGCACTCGATTCGAAAGCATGATGAAGCGATCCTTCTTATTCCTGATACTTGCAACCGCCCTCTGCGCCTGCGGCACCTCCGCGCGCTATGGGCGCGGCCCGGAGAACAGCGTCCTGGAAGCCCTCCCCGGGGAGGGCATTGTCGAGGCCGTGAATTATCCCAGCAGCGAACCCCGCCTCACCCAGCGGCGCATGCTGGTCTATCTGCCGAAAGATTACTATCGGGACACGCTCAAGCGCTATCCGGTCCTGTACCTCTTCCATGGCGCCCGCGGCAACGAGAAGACCTGGGTGGACAGCGCTGATGTCTTCCACCGCCTGGATTCCCTGCGTGCCGGGGGCTTGGCGAAAGACTTCATCCTGGTCATGCCGAATATGAACCGTTACGCCAACGACAAGGACTACAACAACGGCCGCTGTCTGCGCGCCATGCCGGCTTTCTGGACCCAGACCGGCGAGATGGAACGCTATTTCCGGCAGGATGTGGTGGGCTTTGTGGACCGCCGCTACCGCACCGTCCCGACCAAGGAGGGGCGCGCCATCGCGGGCATGTCCAACGGCGGCCTGCAGGCGGTCTATCTCTCGGCGAACAACCCCCAGACATACGGTTATGTGGGGTTGATGTCGCCTTATACCCAGGCGACCATGGCGGCCAAGTACCACCGGGATGTGTACAAGGGACTTGCCTGGAAGCTGGAGGAGCAGTTCTCCATCCCCCCGAAGGAGTATGTGATCTACATCGGCAAGACGGACTTCTTCCGCCCCCATATCGAGTTCTTCCACAGGCGCCTGAAACGGCACGGCTACCCGCACGACTTCGTTCTGGCCGAGGGTGGCCACGAGTGGTACAACTGGATCGATTTCTTCGAAGACTTCAGCAAGCGGATCTTCCAGTAGTTATTTCAGCAATCTGAGAGAAATGCGGCCGCGGTCGAGATCGACGGCGGTGACGGCGACGCGTACCTGCTGGTGCAGCTTCACGACCTTGGTCGGGTCGGTGCCGCGCGGGCCCATCTGGGACACGTGCACGAGGCCGTTGTCGTGGATGCCGATGTCGACGAAGGCGCCGAAGTTGGTGATGTTCGTGACGATGCCGGGCAGTTCCATGCCGACCTGCAGGTCCTCGATGCCGTGGATGTCCTCGGCGAAGGCGAATTCGGACGCCTGCTCGCGCGGGTCCAGACCCGGCTTGGCGAGCTCCTTGAGGATGTCGTTGACAGTCGGCAGACCGGCTTTTTCCGAGACATAGTCTTTCGCCTGGATCTTCGCGCAGAGTTCGGCGTTGCCGACCAGCTCTTTCGTGCTGACACCCAGCGACTTCGCCATCTTGTCCACGATGCCGTAGGACTCGGGGTGTACGGCGGAGCCGTCCAGCGGATTCTCCGCACCGCGGATGCGCAGGAAGCCCGCGCACTGCTCGAAGGCCTTCGGCCCGAGGCGCGGCACTTGCCGGAGCTCGGCGCGGCTGCGGAAGCCGCCGTTCTCAGTCCGGTAGGCGATGATGTTCTCCGCCAGGGTGGGGCCGATGCCGGCCACGTAGGCCAGCAGGTAGGGAGAGGCGGTATTGAGGTTGACGCCCACGGCGTTCACGCAGCTCTCGACCGTGTTGTCGAGCTGCTCCTTGAGGAGCGCCTGGTCCACGTCGTGCTGGTACTGGCCGATGCCGAGGTTTTTGGGGTCGATCTTGACGAGCTCCGCGAGGGGATCCATCAGGCGGCGGCCGATCGACACGGCTCCGCGCACGGTTACGTCCTCGTCCGGAAACTCCTGCCGCGCAATTTCAGAGGCGCTGTAGATGGAGGCGCCGTCCTCGCTGACTGTCCATACTTTACATCCGTCGGGCAGCTGGACGCGCCGCATGAAATCCTCCGTCTCGCGGGAGGCCGTGCCGTTGCCGATGGCGACGGCCTGGATGCCGTATTTGTTCAGCATGTCCTGCACGGCCATGATGGCCTTGACCTTCTCGTTCTGCGGGGGATGGGGGTAAATGATGGTATGGTAGAGCAGGCCGCCCTGCTCGTCCAGACAGGCGATCTTGCAGCCGTTGCGGAAGCCCGGGTCGATGGCCATGGTGCGCTTCTGCCCCACGGGGGCGGAGAGCAGCAGCTGGCGGAGGTTCTCGCCGAACACGCGGATGCTCTCGCGGTCGGCCTTCTCCTTGGCCTCGCGCAGGACTTCGCCGCTGATGGACGGCTCCAGCAGGCGCTTGAAGGCGTCGGAGACGGCCTCTCTGACCTGGTCGGCCGTCGGTCCGGCGGGGTAGCCGTGCGCCTGGCAGTGGTCGTAGTAAATCTTGGCATCGCACTTCTCCGCATCCGCGTCGATGCTCACATTGAGAAACCCTTCGTTCTGCGCACGCAGGATGGCGAGCAGATTGTGTGAGGGGATGCGGTCCAGCGGCATCTTGAAGTCGAAATAGCTGCGGTATTTCGCCGCCTCGGCGCTGTCACGGCCGGCCTTCGTGACCGTTGCGACCACCCGCCGGCGGCGGAAGATGGCCCGCAGGTTCTCGCGTACCAGCGCCGTCTCGCTGAGGCGCTCCGCGACGATGTCGCGCGCCCCGGCGAGGGCCGTTTCCACGTCGGGAACCTTGTCTCCCACGAACTTGCGCGCGTCCGCTTCGGGATTGCGCGTCTTGCCGTTCCAGAGCAGGTCCGCAAGGGGTTCGAGGCCCAGCTCGCGCGCTGCCGTGGCGCGGGTGCGGCGCTTGGGGCGCCAGGGGAGGTAGAGGTCTTCCAGCTCCGTGCCGGAGACGCATTTCTCAATTTTGTCGCGCAGCTCGTCCGTGAGGGCGCCGGCCTCGCCGATAACCTTCAGGATGGTCTCCTTGCGTTTCTCCATCTCGGCGAAGACGTCCGCCCAGTGGCGCACTTCGGCCACCTCGGCGTCGTCCATGCCGCCCGTCTTCTCCTTGCGGTAGCGGCTGATGAAGGGGATGGTGTCTCCGTCTTCGAAGAGCTCGGCGCAATTCTCGACCTGCCAGTCTTTGAGATTCAGCAGGCCGGCGATGTGCTGGATATAGATTTCTTTCATCGCTGTGCGGGACGGATTTTGCGGAAACGCAGGCCCAACACCCCCCAGAAGGCTTCGCCGAAAATGCTACCGGACATCTTGGAGGTGCCCTCCTGACGGTTCACGAAGATCACGGAGACCTCCTTGATCTTGAAGCCCAGCTTCCTGGCGGTGTATTTCAGCTCGATCTGGAAGCCGTAACCTTTCATCTTCACGGCATCCAGGTCGATGGCCTCCAGGACCTTGCGGGAGTAACAGACGAAGCCGGCCGTGCTGTCACAGATCCGCACGCCCAGGGCGGCGCGGACGTACAGCGAGGCGCAGTAGGACATCATGATGCGGCCCAGCGGCCAGTTGACGACGTTGATGCCGTCGCAGTAGCGTGAGCCGATGGACATGTCGGCGCCGCCGACCGTGCAGGCTTCCAGCAGGCGCGGGAGATCGGCCGGGTTGTGGGAAAAGTCGGCGTCCATCTCGAAGACGTAGTCGTAGTCGCGCTCCAGGGCCCATTTGAAGCCGGCCACGTAGGCCGTGCCGAGCCCCAGCTTGCCGCTGCGCTCCATCAGGTGGAGCCGCTCCGGATAGACCTTCTGGAGGCCTTTGACCACGTCGGCGGTCCCGTCCGGGGAGCCGTCGTCGATCACGAGGATCTGATACTCACTAGGCAGTCCGAATACTGCCTGGATGATTTTGGAGATGTTCTCAATCTCGTTGTATGTCGGAATGATGACGAGCTTTTTTTCCATATTTCACAAGCCTAATCAAGCACCAGCACGAAACCGCCGCGGGCGCGGCAGGGGACCGTGACGTCGCCCTCCGGGCTGATCGTCCCGATGCGGAAGCTGCGGTCCTCGTCGCCGTCGGCGAAGAGCGTCCAGCTGCCCTGCGGGGCGTTCAGGCGGTCCAGCGAGAAGCTGATCTCCTTCGGCTCGTCGCCGCCGTTGATGCCGGCGATGTACCATTTGCCATCTTTCTGGCGCGCCAGGACGGCGAATTCGCCCGGATAACCGGCCAGCAGGCGGGTGTCGTCCCAGGCGGCCGGCAGCCCGGAGAGCATCGCCTGCACCTCGGCGGGCAGCGCGGCGTAGGCCTCCGGCCGGTCGGGCATATGCTGAAGACCGGACTCGAAGAGGATGGGCAGCGCCAGTTCGTGGGCGTAGGTGGTGATGTGCGGGAACTGGCTGTCGGTGAAGGTGCCGGGGGTGTAGTCCATCGGGCCGATGACGCCACGCGTGAAGGGGAGCGTGGCGTTGTGGGAGGCGGCCCGGGGGGTCAGGAAAGGACCGTTGTTGTACCATTCCGCGCCAAGCACGCTCTCCATGGAGACCATGTTCGGCCAGGTGTGCTGCCAGCCGCGCGGGATCGTGCAGCCGTGGAAGTCCACCAGCAGATGGTGCCGGGCGGCGTCCTCGAGGATGTCCAGGTAGTAGTCGACCATGCGGGCGTCATCCGGGAGGAAGAAGTCCACCTTGATGCCGCTCACGCCGAGGCTCTCGAGCCAGGCGAGCTCCTGCTCGCGACGTTCGGGCTCATTCAGGCAATCCTCGGGCTGGGGCGCGCCTGCGCCCACCCAGGAGGTGCCGGAGTTGTACCAGAGGTTGATCTTGATTCCTTTTTCCTTGGCGTAGGCCATCACGTCCTCGATGCTGTATCCGCCTTCCATCTGGGGCCATTCCCAGTCCACCAGGCAGTAGGGCCAGCCCTGTGCGGCGGCCAGGTCGATGTAGGACTTGATCAGGGCGAAATCCTTGGAGCCGTGGTTGTATGCCCAGTAGATCCAGGAGGAGACGCCGGGCTCCACCCAGTCCGGATCAAAGGCCGTGTAGCTGGCGAGGTCGGTCACCAGGGTGGATTCGACCACGTCGGCGAGGGAGCCGATGATCGCCAGGCGCCAGGGGGAGCGGCCCTCGGCGAAGTGTGCGGGGCCGGTCAGGTGCACGCGGTACCATTCGCTGTCCGCGCGGTTGTCGAGCGAGGCGGCGCTGTCGCCGTGGCGCAGGTCGGATTCGCTGAGCAGCGCGAACACGCCCTCCGCCGGCTCGTAGAGGGCCGGGAAGCCCCAGGCGCCGGGATTGCGGTTGAAACGCGCCATCGGGTCGTCCGGATTGGGCTTGCCGCTGGTGGAGAAAGGATAGTAGGACTCGTAGTCCGTCTTGAGCTGGGCCATCCAGCGGGGGGTGCCTTCGGCGATCTGCCAGGCGGAACGGTCTTCAAGCGTCTCCACGTCGCCGGGCAGCTGGTAGCTGAAGGCGAAGCCGTCGTCATAGAGGCGGATGAGCACGTCCAGCTTGTCCCCGGCCGGATTCTTATAAGAGAGCCGGTACTGCTTGGCGGTGTTCTGGCAGTGCGCCCGCTTGCCGGTCTTCATCATATAGTCGTCGTTGATGAGCGATTTCGGCGTGCTTCCGGTGAAGGTCAGGGCGGAATCCAGGTCCGCTTCGGCCGTCACGAGTCCGAGATGGACCGTAGCCGCCAGGGTATTCTGGTAATAGACGGAGACGGTCTGGCCGTCGACCGTGGCTTTCAAAGTGCCGTTCGGAGAACGGAAATCCCGGCTGCAGCCGATGGCCAGCAGCGAAAGGAGGGACAGCAGGAGTGTTATCTTCTTCATGAAAACAAAGATAACAACTTTTGCCAATAATGTTGTTTATCCGGTATGCTATTTATCCAGGAAAATCTGCCAGTCCGGATAGTGGTAGGTCATGACCCCGGTCAGGATGATGGTCAGGACGGCCACGGCAATCCAGAGCGGCCACAGCTTGCGAACGGTCTCGTTTTTGCGCCAGCGCAGGGCCCAGAAAACCGACAGGACGACGGAGGCGGTGTAGATGACGATGTCCAGCGGCAGGATCTCGTGCCGCACGAAGATCCAGTAGGAATAGAAGACGAGCACGACCACGGGCATGACCGCCAGGCCGGCCAGGATGGGCGCGCCGAATTCCTTGATGTCCCGGCGGGTGATCACGAGGTAGATCGCGAACAGCAGCATCGGGTAGAAGTTCATCTTCATGTGCGCCATGACGCTTTCCGTGACCGGGAAGATGTAGCCCCAGAAATGGTTGAACCAGGGGAAATGGTGCACGAAATGCATGCCGGTGCCGAAGATGACCAGCAGAGTTTTTCTATTTGTCACGCAAAGATATCGTCTTCTATTTGCAACCGGGTTGCAAATGCGCTACTGCATCTGGCGCAGGAGCACCTCGATGCCGGGCAGTTGCCCGGGCAGGGCGGAGAGGTCCGTGTTGGAGAAGTGGTAGGGGATCAGGATGCGGGGCCGGAGGACCTTCGCTGCCTTGACGCACTGCTCGACGGTCATCGTATACGGCTGATTCACAGGAAGGAAGACGATGTCGACATCCTCGATGTCAGCGAGCTCCGGGATGTCCTCCGTGTCGCCGGCCACGTAGATGCGCAGGTCTTCGATGTCGAAGACATAGCCGTTGTCGCGCCCTTTCGGGTGGAAGCCCGTGCGGCCTTCGCTGTAGTTGTAGGCCGGGACGGCGGCGAACTGGATGCCGCAGGCGAGTTCGCCCTCGTCGCCGTTGCGCTGGGCGATGCCCTGGCCCAGTTGCTGAACGCTGTTGGGATTCGCGATGAGCAGGGTCTTACCATCCTCGCAGAGGGCGCTGACGGCCTCCTTGTCGAGGTGGTCGCCGTGCTCGTGGGTGATGAAGATGGCGTCCGCCTTGGGGAATTCCTTCGCGTAGTCCGTGGGCTTGCCCAGCCCGCTCACGGGGTCGATATGGATGGTCGCTCCCTGGTAGGAGAGCGCGAGGGTGCCGTGCTTGAGCAGGGTGATGGCCACCGGGCTGAAGCTCTCCGTGAAGAAAATCTCCACTTCGTAGGTCTGGGTGGGCTTCCCGGCCGCGGTCCAGGCCTCGATGCCTCCCTGCAGGTTGTAGACGGTGTAGCCGGCTCCGGCGAGTTTGGCGGCTGCGGCGGCGCTGCGTCTGCCGGTGCGGCAGTAGATGGCGAGGGGAGCTTCCTTCGGGTACTTCGCCTGGATGGCTTCCAGGAAGCCTTCGGCCTCCCAGTCGCAGTTGGCGGCGTCGCGCAGGTGTCCGGCGGCGTATTCTTCGGGGGTGCGGACGTCCACGATGGCGCAGATGCCGTCGTAGGCGGTTTTCTCGAAATCATTGACGGTCAGGTCCGTGTAGTTGCTGGCGCAGGCGGTCATGGTGATCAGGGATAACAGGGTGAAGAAAACGGTTTTCATATTGGTGATCTTTTTATCGTCGACAAATATAATAATTAAAAAAAACTTTCTATATTTGCAGTCCCGTTTGGAGAGATGCTCGAGTGGCTGAAGAGGCACGTCTGGAAAGCGTGTGACCGTCCAAAGCGGTTCCAGGGTTCGAATCCCTGTCTCTCCGCAAAAAGCCCTGCAGGATGCTGCAGGGCTTTTTCGTATGTATATGCGCTTGTCGGCTAGTCGACGACGGCGCGGGCCATGGCGTCTTTGTAGTATTTCTGGTCCACGAAGACGTCCTGCTTGTACGGGTTGATGTGGCGCTTCTTGCTCTGGGCGATGATGTAGCACAGGGCAGCGCAGTTGGTGACGAGCGCGAGGGCGCTGATCACGACCATCATCGTGGGATTGGCCGCCACGACGGACGGATCCACGGTCGTGCCCACGACGGCCGCATCGCCGCCTGCGGCTGCGTACAGCTGCTCGATGGTGGCGGTGCCGTTCGGGTAGAGGACGGGCAGGGTGGCCCAGGAGAACCACTGCTGGCCGTTCTTGAAGGTTTCCTGGAAGAGCGGGAACACCTGGGCGAACATGCACCAGATGGCCAGGGTGTTGGCGCGGTTCTGGATCCAGCCGCCGCGGTTCCAGCAGAGGGCCGCGATGGTCGGGGCGAGCAGCAGGGCGATACCGCAGTACCAGGAGTGCGTGGGCAGGCAGTTGTAGGTGTAGGCGAAGTTCCAGATGTCATAGACCAGGATGTACACCCAGGTCATGTCGGCCCAGATCATGTCCTTCTTGTCCTTGGAAGGATAGACGTTCCACCAGGCGGTCATGCAGAAGATGTTCAGCAGGCCGGCCACGCCGTTCATCACGTTGTGCCAGCCGCCGTACTGCCAGACGCCCTCGGAGGTGAGCCACCACTTGTTCCAGCCCATGACGGCGCTCTCGAAGTCGGACACGCAGGCGATCAGGATGTTGATGCCCACGATGATGAAGGGGAAGGGCTTGAACCAGTGCCTGGCTCCGATGCCCCATTTGTACTTGATCATCATGAAGCCGATACACCCGGCCGTGGCGGCGTACAGCTTGGCGTAGTGGAACCAGCCCTGCATGTAGACGTGGGTCTGGTTCTCCAGGGCCCACTGGGCGCCGCTCCTGACGCCGAACAGGATGGCGAGGAAGTACACGGACAGGGCCAGCGGAATGACCAGGAAGGTGACGATGCCGCCGAACTTGGTGCGGCGGGCGAATTCATTGAACAGGATGAGTCCCGCCAGGACGACGAGAAGCATCAGCCATTGAGAGAGGGCGTGAGGCCCGTAAACTTGGAAAAACATAGGAAATAGTTATTAGTAGGTTATACTGTGTGCTTGGAGATTCCGGGTCAAGCCCGGAATGACTATACGGCGGGGTGGGGGCGTCGTTCTTTCAGCAGGGCCAGGACGACCCAGAGGGCGGTGATGACCAGGGACATCGGGACGCCGACCGTGAGCATCTCCCGGAGCATCACCGCACCGCCGCCCTCGACCCCGAGGGCGGTGAAGAAGGGGAAGCGCCAGGTGAGTTCGCCGTTGATGATGTGGTCCACGATGAGCATGACGCTGCCGCCCCAGAGCATGAGCTCCAGGGAAGCGAGGTTGCGGCCGACAAAGCCGTCTTTCCGGCCCCGCTTGCGCAGGACGCTGGTGGCAATAGCCTGTACCAGGGGAACAACAAAACAAGCCATGGTTCTAAACTTCTATTTCTTTGATTTCTATTTCGTTACCTTTCAGTAGATATGTCCTTTCACTCTGGCAGTTCGGACAGGTTTTCCCATATTGCACGGTCGGGTATTCGCGCTGGCAGTCCTCGCAGTAGCTGACGGCCGGGAGCAGGTTCACCTTGAGCTCGCAGCCCCGCAGCATCTCCTCTTTGTCGGCCGCCCAGCGCCAGCAGTCCGTCAGGTACTCCGGGACGACCGTCGACACTTCGCCGATGTCCATCACCACGGCGGAGACGTGCTCCACCTGGTTCTGCTCGGCGACTTTCTTGACGTCCCGGATGATGTAGAAGACGATTCCCAGTTCGTGCATGGTCGGGGCTATTTCTTTTTGAACAGGATCTTGCCGGTGCGCTTGATCATGTAGGGCAGGATGCCGCTGAACTTGTCCTCGGACGTGCGCATGACGCTCGCCTCCGGATGCTCGCGGTAGAGGTGGATGGCGTCGAATCCGCACTTGGTCGTGCAGATGCCGCAGCCGATGCAGCGGTTCTCGTCCACAACGGAAGCGCCGCAGCTCAGGCAGCGCGCCGTCTCCTTGCGGACCTGCTCCTCGGTGAGGGTGCCGGCGTATTCCTGGAACGGCTTCCTGTCTTCGTGTATGCCCGGATCCTGGCGGGAACCGTTGTCATAGGACTCGACCCGGATATCCTGTTTGTCCAGCTCGATGAAGTCGCGGCGGTTGCGCCCGATGGTCATGTGGCCGTGCTGCACGAAGCGGTGCAGGGACTCGGCGGCCTCCTTGCCGGCCGCGATGGCGTCGATGGCGAATTTCGGACCCGTGAAGACGTCGCCGCCCACGAAGATGTCCGGCTCCGCCGTCTGGTAGGTGAGCTTGTCCGCCACCGGATACACGCCGCGGAAGAACTCCACCTTCGTGTCCTTCAGCAGATCCTTCAGCACGACGGTCTGGCCGATGGCGAAGATGATCAGGTCGGCTTCGAGCGTAAGGAGCTCATTCTCATCGTATTCCGGTGCGAACTTGTGCTCTGCGTCGAATACGGAAGTGCACTTCTTGAAGACGATGCCGCTGACTTTCCCGTCGCCGAGGACCTCTTTGGGACCCCAGCCCGGATTCAGCACCACGCCGTCCTCGCGGGCCTCGCGGCGCTCCTCCGGGGAGGCCGGCATGATGTCCTCGGTCTCGAGCGAGAGCATCGTGACGGACGAGGCGCCGCTGCGCTTGGCCACGCGGGCCGCGTCGATCGCGACGTTGCCGCCGCCGACCACCACCACCTTGCCGCTGAGAGAGCGTTCGCCGCAATTGGCGTCGCGCAGGAAATCAATGGCCGTGGTCGTGCCGGGAAGCGTCTCGCCGGGAATGCCGGGCAATCTGCCGCCCTGGCAGCCGATGGCCACGTAGAAGCCCGCATAGCCTTCCTCGCGCAGGCCGGCGATGGTCACGTCCCGGCCGACTTCCACGCCCGTGCGGATATCCACGCCGATCTCGCGCATGATGTCGATCTCCGCCTTCAGGACGTCCTTGCCGAGCTTGTAGGAAGGAATGCCGTAGCGCAGCATGCCGCCCGGCTCCGCGTTCTTCTCGAAAACGGTCGGCTTGTAGCCCATGGCGGCGAGGTAATAGGCGCAGCTCAGGCCGGCCGGTCCGCCGCCGATGACGGCGATCTTCTGCGGCCAGCGCTCCTCCACGTTGGAGCAGATGTTCACCTCCGGGACAAAGCGGGTCCCGGCGTTCAGGTCCTGCTCCGCGATGAACTTCTTGACGGCGTCGATCGCGATGGGCTGGTCGATGGTGCCGCGCGTGCAGGCGTCCTCGCAGCGGCGGTTGCAGACGCGTCCGCACACGGCGGGGAAGGGATTCTCCCGCTTGATGAGCTCCAGCGCTTCGGTGTATTTGCCTTCGGCGGCCTTCTTCAGATAGCCCTGGACGGCGATGTGCGCCGGGCAGGCCGTCTTGCAGGGGGCCGTTCCGCTGGGGTAGCAGTTGATGCGGTTGCGGTCGCGGTAGTCTTCGTTCCACTTCTCCGGACCCCATTTGGCGGCGTCCGGAAGCTCCTGTTTGGGATAGGTCATGGGGCCGCTCTTGGTGCAGAGCTTCTGGCCCAGCTTCACGGCGCCGGCGGGGCAGTACTCCACGCAGCGGCCGCAGGCGACGCAGTTCTTCGGGTCCACCTTCGCGACATAGGCGCTGCGCGACATGTTGGGGGTATTGAATAGCTGCGAAGTGCGCAACGCGTTGCATATCTTGACGTTGCAGTTGCAGATCGCGAAGATCTTGCCTTCGCCGTCGATGTTGGTGACCTGGTGCACGAAGCCATGGTCCTCGGCCTTGCGGAGGATGGCCATGGCCTCATCGTAGCTGATGTCGTGGCCGCGTCCCGTCTCGCGCAGGTAGTCGGCCATGTCGCCCACGCCGATGCACCAGTCCCGGTAGTCGTCGGCGCAGCCTTCGTCCAGCTTCTTGCGGCCGTAGCGGCAGGAGCAGATACCCACGCCGATGTGGCCTTCGTATTTCTTGAGCCAGTAGGAAATGTGCTCGATGTCAACGGACTGGTTCTCCATGGAGATGGCCTTCTCCACCGGAATCACGTGCATGCCGATGCCGGAACCGCCCATCGGGACCATGGGGGTGATCTTCTCCAGCGGCAGGAAGGTCATCCGTTCGAAGAACATGGCCAGTTCGGGGTGCCGGTCCATCAGTTCCGTGTTCATGTTGGTGTACTCGGCGCTGCCGGGCACGAACATCGGGACCCAGTAGATGCGGTCCTTCCGCTCGTAAGTGGTGCCGGGCACCGGCCCGTCCTTCGTGTATTTGTCGCCGTAGTCGTATTCCAGCATGCCGAAATAGGCGAGCTTGTCCAGGAGCTCGTCGAAGCTGGCGTCATCCGGGGTGTAGTGCTTCGCGGCGTTCATCTCATGGAGCTGGGCGTAGCCATGGTGCTTGCGGACCTTGAAGAAGTTGCCGGGCAGCATGTCCAGCAGCAGGTCCAGCGAGGCCTCCCGGGTCGCGGCGTCCATCTCGTCCTCGAAGATGCAGGCGAGTCCCCAGTACTCCGGGGCGTCGGAGTCCATCTTGATCTTGCCCGGGACTCGGTCTGTCACGTGACGGACGAACTTGAGCAGTTTGGGATTGGGATTCTTGTCCCCTTTGTGCTTGGGGACAAATTTGGTGGACATCTCAGGCATAGGTTATCGGTTTTGTGTGTTTTTCCAGGAAATGACTTCGCCGTACAGCCAGTCGGCGAACGCTTCGACGCCCTCGCCGGTCTTGGCGCAGAGGGGGAAGATGCGCGCCCTGGGGTTGCGCCGGAGGATGTATTCCCGGCACTTCTCCAGGTTGAAGTCGAAGTAGGGCAGCACGTCGATCTTATTGATGACGACCGTGTCGCAGACGGAGAACATCAGCGGATACTTCAGCGGTTTGTCGTCGCCTTCCGGCACGGAGAGGATCATGGCGTTGCGCACGGCGCCGGTGTCGAACTCGGCCGGGCAGACTAGGTTGCCCACGTTCTCCAGGACCACGAGGTCCAGGTCCGGCACGTCCACCCCCGAGAGCCCCTGGCGGGTCATCTCCGCATCCAGGTGGCACATGCCGCCCGTATGGAGCTGGATGGATGATACGCCTGTAGCCTCCTTGATCTTGACGGCATCGACGTCACTGTCGATGTCGGCTTCCATGACGGCGATGCGGAGCCGGTCCTTGAGCAGGTTCAGCGTGCGGATCAGGGTCGTGGTCTTGCCGCTGCCGGGGGAAGACATCAGGTTCAGCAGGTAAACGCCCCGGGCTTTCAGTTCCCGACGCAATGCCTCGGCGTCCTCGTTGTTGTCCGCGAAGACGCTTTTCTTGATCTCAATAATTCTGATGGGGTCCATTATGTGGTTAATCTTCCCGAAGATACGGATAATTTGCGAAGATTCCTAATTTATCTTTTAATAATATCCAGACGCCAGGTGACGCCGATGTCGAAATTGCCCACGCCGAGGGAGCTGCTGCGGAAATAGACCGCGTGCAGGCGGAGCTTGTCCCGGTCGGCCAGGGGGAAGAACTCCACGCCGCAGCCGGCGTAGATGTTGCGCGTGCCCGGGGCGACGGCCAGGTCGAGCGCCCGGCCCTGTGCGTCCACATTCTCCCAGGGGTTCTCCTCGTAGCCGCCCTTGGCGCAGATGTTCCATTTCCCGACGGTCCAGATAATCTTCGAAATCACGGTGAAGTCCGAGAAGAAGCGCTTCTGGCCCATGCCGGCGCGGTTCATCCACTCCAGGTCGATGGCCAGCGGCCCGAAAATGAAGCGGTTGCCGAGGGCGATGTAGTTGATGAAGCGATTGTACTCGTCCTGGACGAAGTTGACACTCCAGATGGTGTTCCACCAGGGCATCACGTGGCCGAACCACGCCAGGTTGTAGGCGTAGATGTTCTGGAAGGCCAGCGACAGGGGAGAGTTGCAGAACTGGAAGGCCAGCACCTGCCCGGGGAGGAATTCGTATTCGGCGTTCACGCCGAAGGAGAAACCCTCGTAGAGGTTGTTGCAGAAATTGCTGTAGTAGTAGACGTCGATCGGGACGGCGTCGAACTCATAGCCGCCGATGAAGAGGGCGTTCTTGCCCGCGGTCAGCGCCAGCTTGGGCGTGGCCTGCCAGCGGAGATACAGGAAGTCCGTGGCATTGAAGATGTTCTTCGCGTCGAAGACCGCTTTGTTGAGCCGCTGGCGGATGCGGAAATCGAGCTTGTCCGTGAGCTGGCCGCGGATGTTCAGGTTGAAGTGGTCGCCGGTGAACTGGCTGCTGTACTTCCCGTTCTCCCATTCCTGGTGGAAGGAGGCGCGGGTGTCGAAATACAGCTGCGTGACCTTCGGCTGGGCGGCCGAGGCGCTGCAAAGCAGCAGGGCGGCGACAGCGAGATATTTCTTGTTTCGTATGATCATGTGGTTAGTTTGAAAAGCGAAAATAGCAAGAATTCCGAACATTTATAACAAATAAATCCTTATTTTTGGCATAAATCCCACAGTCATGACCCGTTTTCCGTTCCTCCTGTTCCTGCTGCTTCCGTTGGCAGCCTGCACATCCGCTTCTCTGACGCTTCACTATGATCGCCCGGCAAACAGCCTCGACGAGGCGCTCCCGCTGGGCAACGGCCGCCTGGGCGTACTGGTCTATGGCGGGACGGACGAGGAGCGTATCTCCCTTAACGATATTACTTTGTGGACCGGCGAACCGGACCGCGGGACACAGCATCCAGACCTGCAGGATGGTATCGGTGCGCATGCGGCTGAGGCGATTCCGCAGATCCGTGAAGCGCTTGCGCAGGACGATTACCGGGCGGCGGAGCGCCTGCAGCGGCAGGTGCAGGGCCATTTCAGCGAGTCCTATATGCCGCTTGGCACGCTCTGGATCCGCCACCTGGACGGCGGCGAGATCAGCGGCTACCGCCGGGAACTGGACTTGGAGACTGCCGTGGCCCGGACCTCCTACCTGCGCGACGGACGGCCCTACGAGACGACATACTTCGTGTCCGCGCCCGACTCCGTCATCGTGGTGAAGATGCGGGCAGAGGGCGGGCTGCACGTGCGGATACGGCTCGATTCTCCGCTGCCGCACGATGTTTTGGGCCGCGAGGGTGCGCTCGTCAGTGACGGCTATGCCGCCTGGCACACCTATCCTGGTTATTATCGAAGCGGCGAGGACCAGTTGCGTTATGATCCCGCACGTGGCATCCATTTCCGGACGGTGCTGTCTGTCAGACCGGAAGGCGGCACAGTTCGCACGGAAGGCGGGGAATTGCTGCTCGAAGGCTGCCGCGAGGCGACACTGCTCGTGGTCAACGCCACGAGTTTCAATGGATTCGACAAGGACCCGGTCCGGGAGGGCCGGCCGTATCGGGAGTTGGCGGACGCTGCCGCCGCCCGGGTGGGAGCGCTTGATGACGAGACGCTGCTGCTGCGACACCTGAGCGACTACCAGGCACTCTTTGGCCGCGTCTCGCTCGATCTCGGCCGCACGGATGCAGCGACGCGCGCGTTGCCGACCGACGAGCAACTGCGGCTGTATGCCGGGGGTGCAGCCAATCCCGAACTTGAGGCGCTCTACTTCCAGTATGGCCGCTATCTGCTGATTGCGTCGTCGCGCACTTCCGGCGTTCCCGCCAACCTGCAGGGCCTGTGGAATGAAAGCGTGGAACCGCCGTGGAGTTGCAACTACACCGCCAATATCAATGTCGAGGAGAATTACTGGCCCGCCGAAGTCACCGGCCTGGGCGAGCTGCACGAGCCCTTGCTGGACTTCATACACGACCTCTCCCGGAACGGACACGACGCTGCGGCGCACTACTATGGCGTCCTGCGGGGTTGGAATGCCGGCCACAACACGGACATCTGGGCCATGGCCTGCCCCGTGGGCCTGGGAACCGGTATGTCCAGCTGGGCCAACTGGACCATGGGCGGCGCCTGGCTGTCCACGCATCTTTGGGAGCACTGGCTGTTCAGCCGCGACCGTGCCCGCCTGGAACGGGATTATCCGGTGCTGCGCGGTGCTGCGGAGTTCTGCCTGGACTGGCTGGTGGAGCGCGACGGCGAATTGATCACCTCGCCCGGCACCTCGCCGGAAAATTTCTACATCTCGGACAAGGGCGTGCGCGGTGCGACGCTCTACGGTGCTACGGCCGACCTTGCCATCATTCGCGAATGCCTGACGGATGCCGTGGCTGCTGCGCGCGAACTGGCAGTGGATGAAGCGTTTGTCGATGAGGCTGAAGCGGCGCTTTCGCGCCTGCATCCCTATCAGGTAGGCGCAGCCGGCAATCTTCAGGAATGGTTCTACGACTGGGCGGATTGGGAGCCGCAGCACCGGCACCAGACCCATCTGGTCGGTGTCTATCCGGGGCACCAGATTGTCGATGGACCGTTGGCGGATGCTGCGCTGAAGACGTTGGAGATCAAGGGATTCGAGACGACCGGATGGAGTTGTGGCTGGCGCATCAACCTGTATGCCCGCCTGGGCGACGGTGAGAATGCCTACCGGATGTATCGCCGCATCCTGCGCTACGTCAGTCCGGATTCGCAGAGCGACGAGCCTGACTATCAGGGCGGGGGAGGCACCTATCCCAACCTGCTGGATGCGCATCCGCCGTTCCAGATTGACGGCAATTTCGGCGCTTGCGCCGGTGTGGCGGAGATGTTGTTGCAGTCTTCGGCAGACGGCACCGTGACGCCGCTCCCGGCCTTGCCTGCCGCCTGGCCTGACGGCCATGTGTCCGGCTTGCGTACCCGCAGTGGCCAGACGGTCGAACTCAGCTGGCGTCATGGCAAACTCCGCCGCTTCCGGGTGTACTAGCGCGGCCAGTCCTTTCTTGTCCTGCCCGGTCCCGACCGGGCTCTGTTTTATTTGGCAGGATTGCGAAAATAAACTATCTTTGCAGTCCCTTTGGGAGATTAGCTCAGTTGGTTCAGAGCACTTGCCTTACAAGCAAGGGGTCACTGGTTCGAACCCAGTATCTCCCACCACTTACACTTCGGGGATGTTCTGGTTTCGACAGCACTGATTTCGGATGGTAAGCACGTCGGGTGTAGGAGGCTGACCCGTAAATCCCAGTCTTCGAGCCATAACTGGCAACTACAATTATTCATACGCTTGCTAATCTCCAAGAGATTGAGCATCAATCGCTTCCGCCTAGGCTGCGGAACGACGTATATCCCTCCAGCTTTAGGCCGGTTCAGTCTGGATCCAGGGGTATCATCAAAACCGGATGCGCGGCTCAGACGCCTCTAAGGACCGCTAAGATTCAGAGGATAAGCCCGTAGTGGCCTGCCTTCCGGCAGCTCCGGGCCGACAATCAAAGAAAGGATAAGCGTGTAGAAAGCTACCTGGGACTCTGTTTGGACGGCGGTTCGACTCCGCCCATCTCCACAAAAAAGGCCGTCGGCATCCGCCGATGGCCTTTTTTGCGGAGATATCGCTTCCGCTATGATTGGGGGGCGTTCCCCCCAAACCCCCTGCGTCGCTTCACTCCGATTCTGCTTTACGGCAGATTCCGGACCGGGAAGGTGAAATACGTGTCGGGATACGGCTCGTCGGCCAGGGTGAAGTGCCACCACTCGCTCTCAAGCGGCTTGAAGCCGTGGCGGAGCATCGCTTCGCGCAGGATCTGGCGGTTGGCGAACTGCTCTGCGTTGATGCTGCGGCCCGCGGGGCTCTTTCGGTTGTCGCCGTTATAGAGGCCCATGACGGGGTTGCCGCAGAAGTCCGGATGGCTCTCCGGGCCGAACCAGTCGAAGGTGCCGCCCATGTCCACTTCCTTCTCCGTGGCCATGTCGAAGAGTGTCAGATCGACCGTGGAGCCGCGTGTGTGGCCGGATTTCTCCATGATGTACAGCTGATCGAAGAGTACCGACTTGTCCAGGTCGGGGTAGAAGTACGGCTTCATCAGCGTGTCCGTCACATCCGCCGCCCAGCGGACGAAATGGTCCACCGCACGTTGCGGCCGGTAGGCGTCGTATATCTTGATGCGGTAGCCCAGCGCAAGCAGTTCGTCACTGACGGCACGCAGGGAATCGGCCGCCCGTCGCGTCAGCAGGGCGGTGGGCTGTTTGTAACCGTCGATGCGCGTGCCGACGAAGTTGTAGGTCGAATAATAGCGGATTTCCAGGATGGCGTCCGGCACCGCCTCAGCGAGCTCGACGAAATCGTCGGAATTCTCTTCCGGGGTCTCCTTGGCCTTGCCGAAGAGGCCGAAGCCCTTGCGGATCATCCGGGAGTGGCGGCGGGCGTCGCCCTTGACCTGGGCGAGCGAGGCGGCGGAGATGCCGTCGATGCCTTTGATTTTGTTTTCAAGCTTGGCGATGCCGATGTAAGCCGGGCGCAGCCGGTGCTCGCTGGCGGCCCAGAAGAGCACCAGAACGATAACAGCGAGCAGGATCCAGAGGATACGATGGGGGGTATTCTTCTTTTTCATGGCGTAAAGATAAGTTTTATTTGCAAACAAACGCCCTGTTTTATAAATTTGTGTGACTCTAAAACAGGGTAGTTTTTAGTGTATGAACCACATTTCTCTCAGACGTTTTTCCGCCGTCTTGCTGCTCCTCGCCGTAGCGGCGATCAGTGCGGTCGCGCAGCCAGAACGCCCCTGGTCCGTTTCTCTTTACGGCGGCACCGCCTTCGGGCAGGGCACTTTCCGCAGCATTACCGAACAAGGCCCCCATTGGGGCTACCAGGGCGGCCTCTCCGCCTCGTATCGCTTCAGCCGCTTCCTTTCGCTGGAAGCCGGCGGCCAGTTCGCCTCCTCGAACCAGTACGCGTTGGATTGCTGCCAGTACTGGCTGTCGGCTGACGGGCAGCGCTACATCGCCCCCGTGCCGGGCGAAACCGGCTGGGACTACCATGAACTTCGCACCGACACCAAGTGGGGCAAGGCCTACCTGCAGGCCAACCTGGACCTGCTGAGTTTCGTTACCCAACCGTCCTGCCGGTGGTCGCTGAGCGTCTCCCCGCAGGTCTCGGTGGTCACGACGCAGACGCGCCGCGTGGCACCGACGCTGATCAGTCCCAGCGGCCAGGCGACCGACTATAGCTACTTGAACCCGCGCCAGTGGCACCTGGGCCTCGGCGGCCAGGCCAGCGTGGGCTTCCAGATTACGCAAGATATCGGCGCGGCCCTCTACGGCGGCATCACCTGCCTGACGGGGGAGCGCTTCGACAATATCCCCGAACACGTCCACAAGAGCAACCTCCTCTGGGATGCGGGCGTGAAACTGAGCTACCGCTTCGGCGGATCCGGGAAGCGCGCCCGCGCCGCGGCGGAGCTGGCGGCGGCCGAAGAGGCCGCGCGCCTGGCCGCGGAGCGTGAGGCGGCGGAACGCGCGCGCATCGCTGCCGAGCAGGCCGAGCGCGAGCGCCAGGCCCGCGAGGCTGCGGAGTGGGCGGAACGCGCGGAGCGCGAACGGCAGGCTCTTGAAGCCGCTGAACGCGCGGCCCGCGAGGCCGCCGAGAAGGAGGCCGCCTTCCAGACCCCGATCCCGACGGTCTACTTCGCCAAGAACAGCCGCCGCATTGCGGATACCTACGCCGCCCAGCTGGAGAGCGTCCTCCCGATCCTCGAGAAGTATCCCGACTTCCAGCTGGAGATCCACGCCTACGCATCCCCGGCCGGCCGCAAGACCCTCAATACATGGCTCTCCAGGAAGCGCATGGAGGCCGTCCGCCAGTGGTTCATCGCTCATGGCGTCGCCCCCGAGCGCATCGAGAAGGCCTACTACCACGGTGTTGACTACCACGCCCGGACCGCCCGGGTCGCCCGCCGCGCCGAAATCAAATTTGCGAGATGATGAAGACCAGATACATCGCGGCCGCCTGCGCGGCGGCCCTCCTCCTCACCGGCTGCTTCCACGATTTCCATGAGGCGCAGCCCGGCATGGGCTACATCGTCCCCGAGATCTGCTGGGAGCTCCCGGAAGACGAAGGTACCCCCATCAACCACCTGGACGTCGCGGTCTTCGGGTGGGACAGCGCTTTCTCGGCGGAATACGCTTCCGGACAGGAGCTTGCCTCCGACCTGCTGGCGGTGCCCCCGGGAGAATACGACCTGCTGGTCGCGGCCAACATGACGGCTGAGAACGGCTACGCCCTTCTCCGCCTGCCCGTGACCAAGGCGGATGACAATCCGTGGCGCGTCACGGCCGCCCGGGCCGAGGGCGATGCGCCGCTCCGGGAGTCCTGGTTCAGCGTCGTCCACGCGGTCGTGAACGCGGGCGAATTCACTCAGGTCCGTCCCGTGCTGCAGCGCCTGGTCTCTCCGCTCTCGCTCGAGATCTTCAACATGCCCGGCGGAACGGAACTCAGCATCAAACAGACCAGCGTCGCCGACGGTATCATCCTGACCGGGCAGGACGAGAGCGGCCGCTACGGCGTGCCTTCGTCCCGGACCGCCGCTTCCTACCAGGTTCTCTCAGGTTCCGACTTGTACCTGTTCCCGACGGTCGCCGGGGCGGAGCGCTGCTACCTGCTCCTCTCCATCCGAACGAATACGGGCCAGGAGCTCGCCTGCATCTGCGACGCTCCGCGCGTGGACGTTGGCAAGAGCTACACCCTGTCGTTCGACTACAACGAGCTTCAGCCGTTCATGACCATCACCTCCTACAGCATCAGCCCCTGGAAAGAGGGCTGGACCGTCTCCGGCGAAGTGCTGAATCCCAAGAAATAAAAAACAAACGATACGATGAAATCCCTGAAACTCATCATCCTGGCAGCCGCCGTCCTGACGGCCTGCCATCCCAACGGCCTCCAGCCCGACGCCGCCAAAGCCATCCGGATTGAAGCCGGCATCGCCCGGACCAAGATGGCCACCAGTGGCGACGCCTCCGCCTTCGAGCCTGGCGACCAACTCGCCCTCTACGCCTGGATCAACGATCCCTCCACCGGCCAGCCCGTCGAGCGCGTGGTGGACGGTGGGGTGTTCCAGCTTGCCAACACCGGCGTATGGAGCCCGCTCTCCAGCATACTCTGGTTCGACATGGTCACGCCGCACTACTTCATCGGCGTCTATCCCGCCAACAGTAAGATCGCTGACCTGCACGCCGGCGCGTTCACGCTGAATCCTGACGACCAGGCGGCGAGCGACCTGCTCATCGCCACTAACCTGACGGGCCTCAAGGCGAACGACAACCCCGTCTCCCTGACCTTTGAGCATGCGATGGCGCGCCTGCGGGTGAATCTGAACTTCCGCAACCAGTGGGACGGCACGCCCACGGTCAGCTCCGTGGCCGCCACCGCCGCCACGACCGCCACGGTCAACTACGAGACCAAGGCCGTCACGGCCGGCGCCGCCACCGCCTCTGTGTCCCTGCCTGCCCAGGCGACTCCCGCTGAAGGCTTTGCCCTCAGCTACGGCTCCCTAATGGTCCCGCAGGCCGGTTTCCGGACCCTGACCATCACCATTGAAGGGAAGGAATACGTCTTTACCCACAGTGCCGACATCCCGCTCGCCAGCGGCAAGACCACCGTCGTCAACCTCACCATGGGGCGCGACAAGATCGAGCTCGCCTCCGACATCACCATCAAGGACTGGACTGCCGGTGATTCCATCAACGGCGAAGCACAAGACGAATAGTTATGCGTAAGTATCCATCCATAGTCATGGCCGCGCTCCTGCTGCTCGCCGCCTGCGATAAGCAGCCCGGCGCGGGGCCGGAGGAGGGGCTCCCGATGGGGGTCGAAGCCACCCTTGCCGGCTCGAAGGCCAGCATCACCACGGACGACCTGCAGACCTTCTGGCTGCAGGTGGACTGCGCCGGCGATGCGGCCTACAGCTATTGCGTGCCGGTCTCCAAATCCGCCACGGGTTGGAGCGCGGACAGGCAGCTCCTCTGGAAGAGCGAGACGGCCGCCACGACTTACTGCGCCGCGTTCTTTGGCGGCCACGACTTCACCAGGGCCGAATTCGCCTCCGGCGTGGACCTCACCATCCCGGCCAACCAGAGCACACAGGCGGGCCTGAACGCCGCCGACCTGCTCACCCTCAAGGCCACGAGTACCACCTACGAGGCCACCACCGGTGGTGTCCTGCCGGTGGCGCTGAACCACGGCCTCGCCAAGGTGATCATCGAGCTCTCGCTGGGCAGCGACTTTTACGACAACCGCTACGGCCGCACGACCAATCCCGTCACGGCCTTTACCGTGATCGGGTCCAACCTGGGCTTCCACTTCCAGCCTGCCACCGGCGCCGTCAGCGTAAAAGCAAGTACGGGGGCCGCTATCAGCCCAATGCCCCTCAGCTACACCCCCGGCACGGCCATGGCCAAGACTTCCGTCGCCACCTATGAGGTCATCCTGGTGCCCCAGACCTTCGCGGCAGGCACCCTCTCTGTTTCCTTCAAGGTGGACATCAAGAGCTACGTCTGGACCAACGCCGAGGCCATCACCCTCACCGCCGGCCAGACCGTGAACCTGCCCGTGAGCGTCACAGCGGCTCCGCCCGCATCGACTTTCATCAATGGGCACGGGTATGTGGATATGGGAGAAGTGGAAGTCAACGGCGTAACCAAACACCTCCTCTGGGCTACCTGCAACATTGGGGCTGACAACCCCTGGGACTATGGCGACTACTTTTCCTGGGGCGAAACCGCCACCAAGACGGACTATAGCTGGAGTACGTATAGTATGGGGGACGGGACCACTTTCAGCAAGTATACCGGCAGTGACTATGCTACTCTACAGGCCGGGGACGATGCAGCCGCGGCCATTTGGGGCGGAGACTGGCGTATCCCTACGAAGGAGGAGTGGAAAGCTTTGCTCAACACGACCAACTACTCTTGGGTTTTGACGACGGATTACAATGGCTCCGGAAAGAACGGCATGCTGGTCACCCGCCTGGATAATGCCTCCGGCACAGACCCTTGCGCTAGCAACAGTATCTTCCTTTCCGCCGCTGGCTTCCGGGACGGAACCAGTCTCACCGCTGCGGGCCCCTATGGCGACTACTGGTCTTCTTCCCTCAATACGGACTACCCTGACCATGCGTGGAGTTTGAACTTCCTTTCCGGTAGTGTCGGTATGTACAACGACATCCGTAGCTACGGGTTCTCTATCCGTCCCGTTTCAGAATAATATATGATTATGAAAAAGAACAACATATACTTAGCGATGGCGCTCCTGGCGCTCGCGGGCTGCGGCAAAGAGCCGGTGCCGGCGGACGGCGATGCAATCACCGTCGAGGCGAGCGTCGGCGCGGCGACCAAGGTCTCCGCCGACGGCGCGTCCTTCATCGCCGGCGACCAGATTGCGGTCTACGCCTGGCTGGGCGGCGCGACGGAGAATCCGACCGCTCGCGTAGTCGACGGCGTCATCAACACCTTCGACGGCACGAAGTGGACGCCCGCCAGCCTGATGCGCTGGAAGGTCACCGACGATCCGCACTACTTCCTCGGCGTCTACCCGGCCCCTGCGTCCTCCCTCGCCGACCTCACGGCGGTGCCGTATACGCTCGATCCGGCGGATTACACCGCCAGCGACCTGCTGCTCGCCACCACGCCCGCAGGCGTGAAGAACACCAGCGCTGCCGTGCCCCTTGAGTTCCACCACGCGATGGCGAAGCTCGTCGTGAACCTGAAATTCGGCGCCGGCTGGGATGCTACGCCCAGCGTCAGTGCCGTGACCGTCAATGCGAAAACGGCGGCCAAGGTGAACTGCCTCGCCGAGGCGGTGACGGCCATGGGCGCCGCCGCGGCGGTCCCGCTGTCTTCGACCAGCGCCGCCGCCGGCTATGCCCTGAGCTACAGCGGCCTGCAAGTTCCGCAGGACGGTGTGAAGAAGGTGGTGGTGGCCATTGACGGCCGGAACTTCGCATACAATGCTTCGGAGGCGATTCCGCTGCGCTCCGGCGCGTACACCACGCTGAACCTCACCGTGAACAGAACCGGCATCGAGCTGGGCGGTGTCAGCATCGCCGATTGGGAGAGCGAGGCGCTTGCCGAAGCCGATGCGTTGCCGGACATGCTCTCCACCCCGCTGACCGTCGAGGCGGCTGTGGCGGGGGCGAAAGTGAAGTTCGACATACTGGCGGAAGCTGCTTCCAATCCCGTTCTGTACCGCACCTGGAACGGTGCCGCCTGGAGCGACTGGACGGAGTACACCAGTGGCCAGGATGTCGAACTGGCCCAAATCGGCGATAAGCTGCAGTTCAAGGCCAAGACCACCCAGATAAGCTATTCCGTGAATTATGCGAAGTTCAGCACGATCAGTTTCAGCGAAAATTGCTACGTCTACGGCAACATCATGAGCCTGATCAACGGTTCTGATTTCATCACCGTAACGGAACTGACGGGTAAGTTTGCTTTCAACAGTTTGTTCCAGAACAATACACATTTGTTGCTGAACCCGGTGAACCGCCTGCTGCTGCCGGCCACCACGCTTTCCGATTGCTGTTATCGCGGCATGTTCGAAGGCTGTACCAACCTGAGCTTCGCCCCGGAGCTTCCGGCGACGACGCTTGGCGAAGCCTGCTACTACGAAATGTTCCGGGATTGCACCAGCCTGGTCGTTGCGCCCAAACTGCCGGCAACGAGTCTTATCAAGTATTGCTACTACAGGATGTTCAAAGGTTGTACCAGCCTGGTAGACGCTCCGGTATTACCCGCCATGACGGTTGCTCCCGCCAGCTACGCAAGTATGTTTGAAGATTGCACCAGCCTGGTTGTCGCTCCGGAACTGCCCGCTACGAAGCTGCTGGGGCCTGCATATAGTGATATGTTTAAAGGATGCACCAGCCTGACAGTGGCGCCGGCCCTTCCTTCTACGGATGGATGCTACTATGCCAGTATGTTTCAGGATTGCGTCAGCCTGAAAGAAGCGCCGGCCCTGCCAGCTACGAATCTGGAGATAGAATGTTATAGCCATATGTTCTATGGTTGCACCAGCCTGGTTGTTGCACCGGAGTTGCCTGCCACAACTTTAGCTGTTGCCTGCTACTATGGTATGTTTTGGGATTGCACCAGCCTGACCGAAGCCCCGCTTTTACCTGCCAGGACGCTGCCGAGTGATTGCTACAGAATCATGTTTTCGGGCTGCTCGAAACTAAAAAGCGTAACCTGCCTCGCAACGTCCTTCGATGCTAGCTCGTTGTCAAATTGTGTCATTGGTTTCCTTGATGGTGCCGGGTCAGAGGTCTCAGGTACCAAATCATTCAAGGCTCCGCCGCACCTGGACTGGGAATCCGTTTATGGTGGGTGTCCCGCCGGCTGGACCCGCGAGTACTATTACGAAAAGTTCGACGGCCGCGAGTACATCGAGTTGGGAGAACTGACGGTCGGCGGCGTGAAGAAAAACCTCAAGTGGGCAGTCTGCAACCTGGGCGCTCTCAATTCCTGGGACTACGGCGACGTTTATGCCTGGGGTGAGACGGCCGCGAAGAGCAATTACAGCAGGGATACTTACAAGTGGGGTAACGGCACGTCCATCAGCAAATACAAGGGCACTGACTATGTAAAGTTACAGGCCGATGATGATGCCGCTGCGGCCGCCTGGGGCTTATCCTGGCACTCCTCCTGGCGCATGCCTACCAACGAGGAATGGGGGGCGTTGCTCGATGGGAATCACTTTACCTGGCAATGGACGACGAATTACCGGGGCTCCGGGAAGAACGGCATGCTGGTTACGCGCAAGGACGGCCCCAACGCACACTGTTTCATCTTCCTGCCGGCGGCTGGCTACGGGTACTCGACCACCCGTTTAGACTGTGATACCGAGGGCTATTACTGGTCTTCCTCGCTGGATACGAATGACATTGATTCGGCCCTGCCACTCAATTTTTCCGCAAGCGGAAAGGACCGCAACAGCGTCAGCCGATACTGCGGTCTGTCAGTCCGCCCCGTCTCAGACTAATGAATATGAAAAGACTTAGCATATACTTAACGATAGCGCTCCTGGCACTCGTGGGCTGCGGCAAGGAGCCGGTGCCTGCGGGCGTGGGGGAGATCACCGTCGAAGCGACGGTGGGCGCGATGACGAAGACCACCGACGACGGCGTCCATACGCAGTTCACCGCCGGCGACAGAATCGCCGTTTACGCCTGGCTGGGCAGCGCGACGGAGATTCCCGCCAGCCGCCAGGTGGACGGCGTCGCGAACACGTTCGACGGGTCGAAGTGGACGCCCGCGATGCCGATGTTCTGGAAGAACGTGTCCGATCCGCACTACTTCCTCGGCATCTATCCGACCCCGACGACATTGATTTCCGATTTCACGGCGGTGCCGTACACGCTCAATCCGGCGGACAATGCCGCCAGCGATCTGCTGCTCGCCACGACGCCCGCCGGCGTCCAAAATTCCGGTGTCGCCGTGCCGCTGAGCTTCAAGCACGCGATGGCGCGTCTCAGCGTGAACCTGCGCCTGCGGAGCGACTGGACGTCCGTTCCCGATGCGGGCAGCGTCAGCGTCACCGTCGAGGCGAAAGACGGCGCCACGGTGAACTATCTCACGCAGGCCGTGACCTGCTCCGCCGCCGCGCCCGTGACTATTGCCTTGCCCGCCGCCGCTTCGGCGGCTCCGGGCTACGCTCTCAGCTTCAGCGGCATCCAGGTCCCGCAGACCGGTGTACGGTCGATTACCGTCGTCCTTGGCGGCGTGAAATACGTCTATACGGCGAACGCCGACATTCCGCTGGAGAGCGGCAAGCACACCACCCTGGGCCTGGCGATGGGCAACGACCGCATCAGCCTGGACAGCGTGTCCGTCGCTGACTGGACCAGCGGTGCAAGTTTGCCGGGCGGCGAGGCGAAGGTTTGGTCGGCGTACGTGGATATGGGCGAAGTGGACATCAACGGCGTGAAGAAGCATCTGTACTGGTCCACTTGCAACATCGGCGCAGCGAATCCCTGGGACTACGGCGATTACTACGCCTGGGGCGAGACGACGACGAAGAACACTTACGATTGGGGCAACTATGCCTTTATGCAGGCAGGCCAAGCCGACAGGTACCATATCACTAAGTACACCACAGCAGACGACTGGACCGTCGCCATCTGGTATGACGGGAATGGTAACTTCATCGGCGACGGCAAGTCCTCCTTTGCCGACTACAACTACGTCGACGATGCCGCCCGCCAGATTTGGGGCGGCAACTGGCGTATCCCTACGGACGCGGAGTGGACGGCGCTGCGTGATGCCAGCCTCTACGACTGGGTTTGGACGACGGATTACAAAGGTTTCGGCAAGAACGGTATGCTGGTGACCCGCAAGTCCGGTACAGGCCCCTGTTCGGGCAACAGTATCTTCCTTCCTGCGGCCGGATCCCGGATCGATGCCGACTTCAAAAGTGTGGGTACCGATGGCCTCTATTGGTCTTCCTCCCTCTATATTGGCTCGGGCGGCGCTTGGTACGTGTGCTTCTACTCGAATGAAGTGAAACACAACAGCGTCGTCCGTAGTCGCGGTTTATCCCTTCGTCCCGTTTTCGCCTACTAGCCGGGAAGAAGATGTTGGAATAATTGCTAACTTCGCGGCGGAAAAGAGATTCGCCGGTCAGAGCCGGCGAATGACGGAAGAGAATTATGAATATCGAATTGGAAAACAAGCAGTTGCCGGTGCTGCTGATCACCGGCTATCTGGGGAGCGGCAAGACGACGCTCCTGAACAGGATTCTGACGAACCGCCGCGGCATCAAGTTCGCGGTGATTGTCAACGACTTGGGCGAGGTGAACATCGATGCGGACCTGATTGAGAAGGGCGGCGTCGTGGGGCAGACGGACGACAGCCTGGTGGCCCTGCAGAACGGCTGCATCTGCTGCACGCTGAAGATGGACCTCATCGCCCAGCTGGAGGAGATCGCGAAGATGAACAAGTTCGACTATATCGCGATCGAGGCGAGCGGCATCTGCGAGCCCGCACCGATTGCGCAGACGATCAACTCCTATCCGCAACTCTCGCGGCCGTCCTACCCGGGCGTCGCCATCCCGACGATGGACTGCATCGTCACGGTCGTGGATGCCCTGCGGATGAAAGACGAATTTGCCTGCGGCGAGGCGCTCAAGCGCGAAAACATCGACGAGGAGGATATCGAGAACCTCGTGATCGAGCAGATCGAGTTCTGCAACATCGTGCTGCTCAACAAGGCCTCCGAGGTCACGCCCGAGGAGCTCGGGCGCGTGAAGAGCATCGTCCGCGCCCTGCAGCCGAAGGCCGAGATCCTGACCTGCGACTACGGCGACATCGAGCTGGACAAGCTCCTGCACACAGGCCTCTTCGACTTCGACAAGGTGGCCACCAGCGCTGCCTGGATCGCTGAAATCGAGGGCGACGACGACCACGATGACGACGATCACGATCACGATCACGATGAACATGAGCATCATCACCATGAACACCACCATGATCACGACCATGAAGAGGGCGAGGCCGAGGAGTACGGCGTCGGGACCTACGTGTATTACTCGCGTCCTGCGCTGGATATCAACAAGTTCGACTATTTCGTCGCGAAGAAGTGGCCGAAGAATATCATCCGCAGCAAGGGCCTGTGCTACTTCAGCGCCGACACCGACAAGTGCTACCTCTTCGAGACGGCCGGTCAGCAGAAGACGCTCAAGGACGCGGGATACTGGTTCGCCACGATGCCGCGCGACGAGCTGCAGGAGATGATGCGGCGCGACGCCAAGCTGCGCCGCGACTGGGATCCGGAGTACGGCGACCGCATGAACAAGATCGTGTTCATCGGGCAGCACCTGGACAAGGAAGAGATCGAGTCGCTGATGGATTCCTGCTTACAGGAGGAAAAATAGCGCGACGCCTATCATCGAAACGGTCACGCCGAGGATTTCCTTCGGCGTGATCTTTTGTTTGTAGATCATCGCGTAGGGAAGGATGATGAGCACGGGCGTGAGGGCCATCAGCGTGGAGGCGATGCCGGCGTGGGCGTACTGCACGGCCATGAGCGAGAGCGACACGCCGATGAAGGGCCCGAAGAGGGTCGTGAGGCCGGTGAACTGCATGCCGCGTCGGTTGTGTACGGCGGCGCGCAGCTGCGGCAGCTGGCGCATCAGGGCCATCCAGACGAAGAATCCGACGGTGCCGGTCAGGGACCGGATCATCGTGGAGGCGAAGGGCATGGCCCAGTCGAAGGCGGCGGGCACGTCGGCGGGGAGCGCCGCTTCGTAGTGCTGCATGCCGATCTTGCTCAGCACCAGGCCCACGCCCTGGCCCATGCCGGCGCCGATGCCCAGCAGGACGCCCTTGAGGGGCAGTCTGAGCGTGAGATGGTGGCCGTCCTGGGAGCGGCTGAGGATGGAAAGGGCGATACCGGACAGGGTCACGCCCATGGCGAGCACGGACTTCCAGGAGAGCGTCTCGCCGAGCAGGATCCAGCCCGCGAAGGCGGCGAAAACGGGCGCGAGCGTCATGAAGAGCTGCCCGAAGCGGGCGCCGATCACGACGTAGGAGTTGAACAGGCAGAAATCCCCGAACACGTAGCCGACCAGGGCGGAGAGGCCCATCCAGAGCCAGGTCTTGCCGTCGGCAAAAGCGGGGTAAGGGTATCCGATGGCGATCCAGAGGAGCATGGCGAGCAGGATGGATGACAGGATCATGCGGAACAGGTTGGTGCTCATGGCGCCGATCCTGCGGCTCGCCTCATTGGCGAAGAGCGCGGTCGCGGTCCACAACATAGCCACGACGAGCGAGATGATTTCTCCCAGATATTGCATTGAAGCGTAACTAACGGCGCGCAAAGTTACAAATATTCCCGAATAATGGAAGCGGCTGCTTCGGCAATTCGCCCGCGCGCCCAGTCGGGGCGCATGGCGATGCTGTCGGGGATGCTGTCGTCCGCCAAGGCGAGGATCCGGGAGAAGGGGAGTGCGGGGCCGGGGGCGATGCGGCCGCAGACGGCGGCAACCGGCACGCCGGCCCGCTGCGCGCGGCGCAGGATCCCGGCCGCAGCCTTCCCGCGGGCGGTCTGGCCGTCCAGCCGGCCTTCGCCGGTGATGACCAGGGCGGCGTCCCGAAGCAGGGTGTCGAAACCGGCGGCGTCCAGCACCAGGTCGATGCCGCTCTCCAGCCGGGCGCCCAGCATCGTGTGCAGCGCCCAGCCGATGCCGCCCGCCGCGCCGTATCCTTTCGCGTCCTGCCCGACCGTCTTCTCGTCATGCCCGACCTGATCGGGCATCTCCCTCCTGACGACTTCCGCGAATGCCGCCGTCCCCGCATCCAGCAGGCGAACCTCCTCGGGGGTGGCGCCTTTCTGCGGCGCAAAGACCTCGGCGGCGCCGGACGGACCGAAAAGGGGAGTGTCCACGTCGCAGGCAGCGGTAAAATGCGTCCCGGCCAGGGCCGGATGCGCGCCGCTGCGGTCGATGCCCGCGATGCGGCCCAGCGAGGCGCCGATGCCCGGCAATTCCTTCCCGGAGGCATCCAGAAAGCGGAACCCGAGTGCGGAAAGCAGGCCCGTGCCGGCGTCGTGGGTGGCGCTGCCGCCCAGACCGATCAGCATTTTCCGTAAGCCCCGGTCCAGCGCGTCACGGATGAGCATGCCCGTGCCGAAGGACGTGGTCTGCAGCGGGTGGCGTTCCCCGTTCCGGAGAAGGGGAAGGCCGCTGGCGGCCGCCACCTCGACAACGGCGGTGTCGCCGCAGACCGCATAGCGCGCCTCCATCGGGCGGCCGAGCGGATCGACCGTGTCGGCCTGTACCCATTCCCCGCCACGGGCAGACAGAACGGCTGCGCAGAAACCCTCGCCTCCGTCCGCGACGGGCAGGATTACCGGATCGCATGCCGGGTGCACGCGACGCAGACCGGCTGCCAGGGCGTCGGCCACTTCCCGGGCGGTCAGACAGCCCTTGAAGGAATCGGGAGCGAGGAGAATCTTCATTTCTTACATACAAAGATACCGAATTTCTGTTTTTTTCTTATCTTTCGGAATAAAAACCAAATGCCGTGAAAACCATTACCCGAATCTTAACCTTGATTTGTCTTCTGGCGGGCCCCATGGCCTTTGGCCAGACTGACAGCCTCCGATACGTCGTGCGCGGTATCGTGACCGATGCCACGGGCGGCCACCCGCTGGGCTACGTGTCCGTGACCCTCCCGGGAACCAACTATGCGACTGTCACCAACCAGGACGGTGCTTTCGTGATCAAATCCGACCAGCAGCCCCGTTTTGTCTCCTTCTCCCTGCTGGGATACAAACCGCAGACCGTCCCGGCCGACCGTGACCAGCTGATGCGGGTCTCCCTCTCGCGCGGACAGTTCACGCTGGACCCGGCGCAAGTGGTCTCAGCAGACCCGCTGACCCTGCTGCTGGACGCCATCTACAAGGTCAACGCGAACGGCCCCGATCAGGCCGAACTCTTCGACTGCTTCTACCGTGAGACGGTCCAGAAGCGTCAGCGCTTCATCTATATCTCCGAAGCGGTCACCAAGATGTACAAGACCCCGTACCGGATCAATTTCTCCCGTGACCGCGCCGCCGTGGAGAAGAGCCGCCTGCTGCAGAGCCCGCGAAAGACGGATACCCTGGCGGTGAAGGTGCTGGGCGGCCCCACGCAGGCCGTCGACCTCGACCTGGTCAAGCTGCGCACGTTCATCCTGGACCAGGATGATCTGGAGAATTACCGCCTGGAGATGCTGGATCCCGTGATGCTGGACGACCGGCGCCAGTTCGTGATCCGGCTCATCCCCGCCGCCGAGAAGGAATTCGCCCTGCACAACGGCATGATCTACATCGACCAGGAGTCGCTGGCCTTCTCCCGCATCGAGCTCTCGCTGGACGTCTCCGACCCGGCCAAGGCCACGCAGGCGATGCTGATCAACAAGCCGATGGACATCCGCTTCCGCCCGAAGGAGATGTCGCTGCTGCTGAACTACAAGCGCGAGGACGGCAAGAACCGTCTGAGCTACGTCCGCACGGTGTTCCGCTTCAACTGCGACTCCCGCAGGCGCCTGTTCAACACGGAATTCACCGCCATCGCGGAGATGGTCGTGACGAACCGCTATACGGGCGAAGCCGTCGAGCCGATCGACCGCAAGGACGCCTTCCGCAGCAGCGAGACGCTGGCCGACAAGACCCAGGCCTATTTCGATCCCGACTTCTGGAAGGACTACAACATCATCGAGCCGACGGAGAGTCTGGAGAACGCGATCGGCCGCTTGAAGAAGGCGGAGGCCAAATAGTTTCCCGATTTCTTGCTTTCTTGACCGGAATAAAGTATATTTGTTCCGGTTAGTTATTGTATTCATATGGCAGAAAAACGATTGCTTCTTGGCGATGAAGCGGTGGCCCTCGGGGCCTTGCACGCCGGTCTGTCCGGCGTCTATGCCTATCCGGGCACGCCTTCGACCGAGATTACCGAATTTATCCAGCAGAGTCCGTTCGCGCGGGAGCGCGGCGTGCGCAGTCGTTGGTGCACCAACGAGAAGACGGCGATGGAAGCCGCGCTGGGCATGTCGTACGCCGGCAAGCGGGCGCTGGTGTGTATGAAACACGTGGGCATGAACGTCTGCGCCGACGCCTTCGTCAATGCCGCCGTCACGGGCGTGAAAGGCGGCCTCGTGGTGCTGGCTGCGGACGATCCGTCCATGCATTCCTCCCAGAACGAGCAGGATTCCCGCTTCTACGGCAAGTTTGCGATGGTCCCCATCCTGGAACCGTCCGACCAACAGGAAGCCTACGATATGATGGCGAAGGCGTTCGCGCTCTCCGAGCAGCTGCGTCTGCCGGTGCTGATGCGCCTTGTCACGCGCCTGGCGCACTCCCGCGCCGCGGTGCAGACCGGCGAGCCGCTCGCCCAGAACGCGCTGGAGCCCGATTCCGAGCGTGCGCACTGGGTGCTGCTGCCCGGCAATGCCCGCCGGCAGTATGCCGCGCTGATCGCCAAACAGACCGAGATCGAGACGCTCTCGGAGCACTCCGGATTCAACCATCTGGCGATTCCCGCACAGGGTGAAGTGGGCGTGATCGCCGCCGGCATCGCCTATAATTATGTATGCGAGTCGGCCCCCGCCGGCCTCCCGGTCCTGAAACTCTCGCAGTATCCGCTGCCCGCCCGGCAGATCCGTGAACTGGCCGCGCACTGCCGCCGCCTGCTCGTGGTCGAGGACGGACAACCCTTCGTGGAGGAGCAGGTGAAGACCCTGCTCGGTGCGGATTATTCCGTGACCGGCCGCCTGACCGGCGAGCTGCCCCGCACCGGCGAGCTGACGCCCGACTGCGTCGCCGCGGCGCTCGGCGTGACGGGCGGTCCCGCTTTCGAGAATGCGCACAACCTCGCCCCCCGGCCGCCCCAGCTTTGCCAGGGCTGCGGCCACCGCGATGTCTATACGGCGCTGAATCAGGTGGCTGCCGAGTATCCCAACGCCCGCATCTTCGGCGACATCGGCTGTTACACGCTGGGCGCGCTGCCCCCGTTCCGCGCCATCGACAGTTGCGTGGACATGGGCGCTTCCATCACCATGGCCAAGGGTGCCGCCGACGCCGGTGTGTATCCTGCCATCGCCGTGATCGGCGACTCCACCTTCACGCATTCCGGCATGACCGGCCTGCTGGACGCCGTGAACGACGGCTCCGACATCACGGTCATCATCAGCGACAACCTCACGACCGCCATGACCGGCGGCCAGGATTCCGCGGGCACGCACAAGTTCGAGGCCATCTGCCTTGCCCTGGGCGTGGAGCGCGAGCACCTGCACGTCGTGGTGCCGCTGCCGAAAAACATGGAAGAGATCACGCGCATCCTGCGCGAGGAAATCAATTATCACGGCGTGTCCGTCATCATCCCGCAGCGCGAGTGCATGCAGACGCTGGGCCGCAAACTCCGTCAGAAAAAACAGGAAACGAAATGAAACTCGATATCAAACTTTCCGGTGTCGGAGGGCAGGGAATCCTCTCCATCGCGACCATCATCGGCGAGGCTGCCACTGCCGCCGGGCTGCATCTCAAGCAGGCCGAAGTGCACGGCATGAGCCAGCGCGGCGGCGACGTCCAGAGTGACATGCGCCTGAGTACGGACGGCATCTGCAGCGACCTGATCCCGCTCGGACAGGCCGACCTCATCATCTCCATGGAGCCGATGGAGGCGCTGCGCTATCTGCCGTACCTTGCCCCGAAAGGCGCCGTGATCACGTCCAGCAAGCCGCTGGTCAACATTCCCAACTATCCGGACGAGGCGGCGCTGCTCGCCGAGCTGGATACGCTCCCGCACGTGGTGCGGGCCGACATCGAGACGCTCGCCCGCGAGCATGCGATGCCCAAGAGCGCGAACATGATCCTGCTGGGCATGGCCGCCCCGTCGCTGCAGCAGCTGCTCAGCGAGGAGCAGCTCCGCGACGCCATCGCGCGCGTCTTCGCCCGGAAGGGAACCGAGGTCGTGAGCGCCAACCTGGAGGCCTTCAAGCTGGGCCTCGAATTTGCGAGGAACCGTTAGTCAGTAGTATATGATCTGGAACCCCACCAAAGAATGCATGTCGCGCGAGCAGATGCGCGAACTGCAGGGAAAACGCCTTCACAAGATCGTGGAGTACGTGTACCACAACGTCCCGTTCTATCGGAACAAGCTGCAGGAGATGGACCTCTCGCCGGCCGACATCCAAACGATCGACGACATCGTCAAACTGCCGTTCACGACCAAGAAGGACCTTCGGGACAACTATCCCTTCGGCCTGCAGGCAGCCCCGCAGAGCGAAATCATCCGCATTCATGCTTCTTCCGGCACCACGGGCAATCCGACTATTGTCGGCTACACCCGCAAGGACATCAGCATCTGGAGCGAGTGCATGGCCCGCAGCCTGACTTCCTTCGGCGTGACCCGCAACGACATCTTCTCCGTTTCCTACGGCTACGGCCTCTTCACGGGCGGTCTCGGCGCGCACAACGGCGTGGAGACCATCGGCGCTTCCGTCGTGCCGGCCTCGACCGGCAACACCGAGAAGCACGCCCGCCTGATCCGGGACCTCGGCATCACCGGCATTGCCTGCACGCCTTCGTATGCGCTGTATCTGGCCGAGACGATGGATAAGCTGGGGATTACGAAAGATCAGATCCGTCTGCGCGTGGGCGCTTTCGGCGCCGAGCCGTGGACGGAAAATATGCGTACGGAAATACAGGGCCGTCTGGGCCTGAAAGGTTTCAATATCTACGGCCTGAGCGAGGTCATGGGTCCGAGCGTCAGCTATGAGTGCGACGAGCAGCATGGCTCCCACATCAACGAGGATCATTTCTTCCCCGAGATCATCGATCCGGTCACGTTGGAGCCGCTCGAGCCCGGGCAGACGGGTGAGCTGGTGTTCACGACCCTCACCAAGGAGGGTATGCCCGTGATCCGCTACCGCACCCGCGACCTCTGTTCGCTCCTGCCGGGCGAATGCCCCTGCGGCCGCACGAACGTGCGCATGTCCGCCATCCAGGGCCGTACGGACGACATGCTGATCATCCGCGGCATCAACGTCTTCCCGTCCCAGGTGGAGAGCGTCGTGCTCACGATGGAGGAGTTCGCTCCGCAGTACATGCTCATCGTGGACCGCGTGAACAACCTCGACACGCTGATGGTCCAGGTGGAGCTGCGTCCCGACTACTTCAACGCCACGCTCGACACGCCGGCCGCCATCTCCGAGTTGGAGAAACGCTTCGCCGACAAGCTGCGCAGCGTCCTGAGCATCAGCGCCAAGGTACAGATCAAGGCCCCCGGCACCATCGAGCGCAGCCAGGGCAAGAGCGTGCATGTGATTGACAAACGACAACTGGTTTAAAATGGATTCTTATTCTCCTTACTTCAATCCCGAGCTGGAAACGCTCTCCAAGGAGCAGTTGCGCTCCCTTCAGGGTGAACGCCTGCAGCAGACGGTCCGCCACTGTATGAATTCCGATTTCTATCGGGAGAAATTCGCAGAGCTGGGCATTACCCCCGACGATATCAAGTCGGTGGACGATGTCCGCAAGCTTCCGTTCACCACGAAGGAGGACCTGCGCGAGCATTATCCTTTCGGGCTCTCGTGCGTCCCGATGCGTGACTGCGTGCGCCTGCACTCTTCGTCCGGCACCACGGGCAACCCCACGGTGGTCCTCCATACCCAGGGAGACCTGGACGCCTGGGCGGAAGCCGTAGCGAGATGCCTCTGGATGGTCGGTGCCCGGCCGGATGACGTTTTCCAGAATTCCGCCGGATATGGCATGTTTACGGCCGGCCTCGGCTTCCAGTACGGCGCCGAACGCGTCGGCATGCTGACGGTTCCCGCCGCTGCCGGCAATACGCTCCGGCAGATCAAGTTCATCCAGGATTTCGGGACGACGGTCTTGCACGCGATTCCGAGCTATGCTTCCCGCATCTTTGAAGTGATGAAGGAGCAGGGCGTGGATCCGCGCCGGGACACCAAGCTGCGCGTGCTGTGCATCGGCGCCGAGCCGCACAGCGAGGAGCAGCGTCGCCGCATCGAGGAGAACCTGGGCGTCAAGGCCTACAATTCCTACGGTATCTCCGAGATGATGGGCCCGGGCGTCGCCTTCGAGTGCCAGGAACAGAACGGCCTGCACATCTGGGAAGATTACTTTATCGTCGAGATCGTGGACCCGGTCACGCTGGAGCCCGTGCCTGACGGCCAGCTGGGCGAGTTGGTCCTCACGACGCTGCGTCGCGAGGCGATGCCCTTGCTCCGTTACCGTACGCGCGACCTGACGCGTATCCTGCCCGGCGACTGCCCCTGCGGCCGCCACCATGTGCGCCTGGCCCGCCTGCAGGGCCGCAGCGACGATATGATTATCCTCAAGGGTGTGAACATCTTCCCGATCCAGATTGAGAAGATCCTCCTGAATTTCAAGGAAATCGGTACTGACTATCTGATCACGCTCGAGACCCGGGAAGGGGAGGGCGACGTGATGATCATCGATGTCGAGGTCAACAATGTCTTTACCGACGACTACTCCGTCCTTCAGCGGCTGGAGCGCGAGATCACGCGTCAGCTCCGGGATGAAATCCTGGTCACGCCGAAGGTCCGTCTTGTCCCCAAGGGCACCCTGCCGGTCAGCGACGAGAAAAAGGCTGTCCGGGTACGGGACCTGCGTAAACTTTTCTGATAATCCTTAATACATTGAAACGATATGACCGTCTCCCAACTTTCTATCTTTATCGAGAATCAGTCCGGTACCTTGGTCAAGGTGCTGGAGCTGATGCGCAAGTCGCGGATCCAGATCATCGCCTGCACCATCGCCGACACGGCTGAGTATGGCATCTTCCGGATTATCTGCAGCGAGCCCGACCGGGCTTGCGCGGAGCTTAAGGCGGCCGGTGTGGCCGTGGCCATCTCTGATGTCTTCGCCATTGAGCTGGACAACCAGCCCGGCGGTGCCGCCGACGTGGTCGGTACTTTCAGCGAAGCCGGTATCGGTATTGCTTATATGTATGCCTTCCTGCGGGATGGCCGTGGCATCCTCATCTTCCGCACGGACAACGAAGCGGAGGCGAAGGAGGTGATTGTCCGCAAGGGGCTGCACGTGCTGGCAGAGAACCAATTATTAGCATAGATTTATGAATATCAAGAAATTGTTTGGTTCGCTCGTCGCGCTTGCCGCGCTGGCGGGCTGCACCGCTCAGCAGCCGGCTTCCGCCTCGCTGGACGAGCTCTTCCTGACCCGCCGCAGCATCCGGAACTACGAGCCCGGCCGGACCATTTCCGAAGCCCAGGTGCGCGAACTGCTCACCGCTGCGCAGAATGCCCCGTCCTGGGCGAACCAGCAGCCGAGCAAATACTATGTCGCCATCAGCCCGGAGAAGCACGACGCCGTGCTGGAGATGATCGGCGGCAACAAGGACCGTGTGGTCAACGCTCCCGTCTTTATCGTGTCCACCTTCGAGAAGGCCAAGTCCGGCTTCTTCCGCGGCAATCCCGCCAACGACGCCGGCGACTTCTGGGGCGCCTACGACAACGGCCTCAGCAATGCTTACCTGGTCCTGAAGGCACGTGACATGGGGTTTGACACCTTGATCATGGGCATGCGCGAGGCTGACAAGCTCCGTGAGCTCTTCCAGATTCCGGAGAATGAAATAATCCTGGCCGTCATCGCGCTCGGCTATCGCGCCGAAGAGCCCAACATGCCGGTCCACCGTCCCCTCGACGAGGTCGTCAAGTTCTTCTAGAAATCTTCGTCCCCGTACATTTCCGGCTGGTCGGCGATATGCTGATCAGCCGTTTTTTCGATGACGCCGTCGAAGCCCGTGAGGGCGGCGAAGGGGGCGAACTGCGCCGCGCGTTCGGCACGGGACATGCGCGGATGCCGCACCGGATCCGGGTCGGGATGCGGCAGGGTGATGATGTCGTCGTAGCGGTGATCGAAATCGTTGTTCATGCCTTGTGTCCTCCAATCTGTTTGTGGCGCTCGCGGCCGGTGGCGCCTTCGTCGAAATTGGTGCCCGTCAGGATGGCGTTGGTGCCGAATTTGCGCCGGATGGCGAGGATGGCTTCCTGGCGGCTGCGCTCGCGTCCGTCCGCTTCGGCCGGCTCGTCGAAAAGATCGAGCTGGACGGCCTGCACGCTGGATTCTTGCACCAGATGCGCTGCCACGACGTACATCCGCCGGACCAGCATGTCCCGGTTGACGATGCGGTCGAAGAGGTCCAGCACCGCATCGCAGATCTGGCGGGTGGAGGAGGTCTGTCGGGGCAGGTTGACGCTGCCGTGGGCCGGCTTCGGGACGGGACGGCCGTACCAGTCCTGGGTGACGGGACCGTTGTATTTCGCCTTCACGGCCGGGTCGGTCAGGCTGCTGATATCGTAGCCGACGTGCAGCACCATCTGGTCCGTGAGCAGCTGCTTGTCCACGAGGCTCAGCACCAGCTGCTCGGTCATCTCGTGGATGACCACGCGCGCCTTCCTGAACGTGTAGGGCTGGGACAGGACCTGCCCGCTGGAGAGGCTGCTTGTCGTGGGCCGGTAGGAGCGGATGTCGTCCATCGTGCAGGGCTCCCAGCCCCAGGCGTGGTCGATCAGGAGTTCGGCGCCCACGCCGAAAAGCTTGTAGAGCAGTTCGATGTTCTGCCGCTCGTAGGGCTTGGCCACCGAGCAGCGCGCCACGTCGCCCAGGGTGTAGAGCCCGTTGGCTTCCAGCTTGGCGGCGATGCCGCGCCCGATGCGCCAGAAGTCCGTCAGGGGGCGGTGCGTCCAGTATTTGCGGCGGTAGCTCAGCTCGTCCAGCTCGGCGATGCGCACGCCGTCCGCGTCGGCCGGGCTGTGCTTCGCCTCGATGTCCATCGCGATCTTGCAGAGGTAGAGATTCGGCCCGATGCCTGCCGTGGCGGTGATGCCCGTCTCCGCGAGCACCTCGCGGATGAGCATGCGCGCGAAATCGTGCGCCGAGAGCTTGCAGGCCTTGAGGTAGTCCGTGGCGTCGATGAAGACTTCGTCGATCGAATAGACCTGGATGTCCTCCGGGGAGACGTGACGCAGGTAGATGCCGTAGATCTGGCTGCTGACCTCCATGTAGTGCGCCATCCGGGGCGGTGCCACGATGTATTCCAGTCCCAGGGAAGGGTCGCGCTGCAGCGCGGAATGGACGTGGCTCTTGCCGCTGAAGCGGCGTCCGGGGGCCTTCGCGCGGCGCTCGGCGTTGATGCGACGCACCGCCTGCACCACCTCGAAGAGCCGCGCCCGACCGGAGATGCCGTAGCTCTTCAGGGAAGGCGTCACGGCCAGGCAGATGGTCTTCTCCGTGCGTGACGCGTCCGCCACCACGAGATGTGTATCCAGGGGGTCCAGTCCCATCGCCACGCACTCCGCGGAGGCGTAGAACGACTTCAGGTCGATGGCGATATAGGTTCTGGACGGGGATTTCATCATTGCAAAATTAGCAGATTTTTCCGTATATTTGGAAAGACTAATACCCAACCGTTATGTTAAGAATTGCCATTGTAGGTTCCGGGATGATTGTTCCCGATATGCTGAAAGCCATGCAGACCGTGCAAGGCTACGAAGTGATCGCTATCTGTGCGCGCAGCCTGGAGAAAGGCTCCCGTTTCGGCATCCCGAACGTCTATACCGACTATGCGGAGATGCTCACCCGCACGGATATCGACTTCGTCTACGTCGCGCTTCCGAACTCGCTGCACTACGCCGCCGCCAAGCAGGCTTTACTGGCCGGCAAGAACGTCCTCTGCGAGAAACCCTTCACCTCGACCGTTGCCCAGACGGAGGAACTCTTCACGATTGCGAAGGAGCGCGATCTGTTTATTTTTGAGGCGATTTCGAATATTCACCTTCCGAACTTCTTCAAGGTCCGGGAGCTGCTCCCGCAGATCGGTCCCGTGCGCCTGGTGCACGCCGACTACGACGAGCATTTCGGCCGCTACGACGAGTATCTCGCCGGCAAGGATCTGCCCGTCTTCACGCACGAATACGAGGGCGGCGCGCTGCGCGACATCAACATCTACTGCCTGCACATCGTGCTGGCGCTCTACGGCCGTCCGGACACAGTTTACTACGCCGCCAACAGCTGCGGCCGCAACGACATCGCCACTTCCGGTGCGGCCACGCTGACCTGGAAGAGCGGCGTGACGGCCATTTGCTCGGCCTCCATGGACTCCGACGGCCTGCGCGGCTTCTTCTTCCAGGGCGAAAAGGGCGCCATCCGCGTCCACGGCCTGCCGAATTTCTTCACGAAGGTGGACCTGATGCTGCCCGGAAAGGAGATGCAGAGTTTCGAACTGAACCGCTACGAGCACCGGCTCTGCCACCAGCTGGAAGTCTACCGCGACATCTTCCTCGCCCGCGACAGGAAGGCGGAGGAGGCCCTGCATGCGCAGACCCGCCTCATCATGGAGACCATCGTCCGTTGCGAATCCTCGATGCCGAAATAAGCCGCGATGTCCCAGCTGCTTGCGATTCTGCTCAACTTCTTGCTGATGATGCCTTTCCAGCCCGTTTTCACCGCGGAGCCGATCCCGCCGCAGGTGGAGGCCCGCATGCGCGGGAATTCTTATCCTGAAGGCGGGGCGCCGGAGATCCGCCTGTCCGACCTGCGCTACCTGCGCCTGTCCTATTATGATTTCAGCGGCACGCCGCGGACCGGCGAGATGGTCTGCAACGCGGCCATCGCGCAGGACCTGCTGGAGATCTTCGAAGCCCTCTTCGAGGCGAAGTATCCCATCCGCAGCATCCGCCTGGTGGACGATTTCGGCGGATCGGACGACGCCTCGATGCTGGCGGACAATTCGTCCTGCTTCAACTACCGCGTGGTGGCCGGGACGCGCACCCTGTCCCGCCATGCGCTCGGGATGGCGGTGGATATCAATCCCTTCGAGAATCCCTACATCCGCCCGAACGGCGAGGTCCTGCCGCCGGAGGCGAAGGAGTTCGTCGACCGCACCCGCGATTTCCCGCACAAGATCGACCGGGAGGATCTTTGCTACCGGCTTTTCCGGGAACACGGTTTCACATGGGGCGGGGCATGGACGCGATCCAAGGACTATCAGCATTTTCAAAAGTAGTTTTTTTGTACTATCTTTGATAAGATTAACCAAAATTAATAACCGTTATGCGCAAAGCATTTCTGCTCATCATTCCTTTGTTGGCTCTTGCGGCCTGTTCCCGCACGACCGATTCCAATCTCAAACTCAATGATCTGGAGTACTTTGAGCGCCAGGGCGTGAACGTGCTGGTTTACAGCAACATGTTCTCCGGCGGCTTCAACGACGAAAAGAATTCCGGTATCGAGATCATTCACCATGGCGTGCGTACCGTCCAGGGCGGCGCCGTGCGTCTGTCCAACACGCCGGAGCAGTGGGACCTCGTCCCGGAGACGACCGTCCGCAACGTGAACCGCGAGGACGGCTCCATCGAGGTCGGGCTGCGTTACCCGCATTACGACTTTGATTCCCGCCTCGTCGTGACGGCGGTCGGCAAGGCCGTCCGGATCGACGTATATCTGGACAAGCCGGTCCCCGCCGAACTGGAGGGTGACGCCGGTTTCAACCTCGAATTCCTGCCTTCCCAGTACTGGAACAAGGCGTATGTGATGGACGGCAAGGCGAACCGCTTCCCGCGCTATTCCGCCAGCCTGACGACCACGCGCCCCAACGAGGAGAAGGTCTATCAGTACAAGGGATACAAGACCTACGACGACCGCGGCACCGGCCGCTTCGTGGATCCGCTCCCGCTGTCCACCGGCCATGAACTGATCGTGGCGACGGACGATCCCGGCCGCCTGATCAAGATCACCAGCGAGGACGCCGAGATGAACCTCTACGACGGCCGCCTGCTGGCGCAGAACGGTTGGTACGTGCTTCGCAGCGTGCTGCCTGCCGGCCAGACCGGCAAGGTGCTGAGCTGGACCGTGGAGCCGAACGCCATCCCCGGCTGGATCCGCGAACCGAACGTGGGCTTCTCGCAGGTGGGTTACCTTCCCGGCCAGCAGAAGGTGGCCGTGGTCGAGCTGGACAAGCTTGACAAGCCGCGCGCCACGGCGGAAGTCTGGCGCGTGAAGGACGACGGCGCCACCGAGCGCGCCTTCTCCGGCCCGGTGAAGACCTGGGGCAGGTACTACAAGTACAACTACGTGAAGTTCGACTTCAGCGACGTGAAGGAACCGGGCGTGTACTTCATCAAGTACGGCGACATCAAAACCAACGACTTCATCATCGGCGACGATGTCCTGGACCGCATCACCGACGCCACGAGCGACGTCTGGATCCCGATTCACATGAACCACATGATGGTCAACGAGGCCTATCGCATCTGGCACGGCGAGCCCTTCAAGGAGGGTTACCTCCAAGCTCCGGCCAACACGGACCACTTCGACCTGCACAGCCAGGGCCCCATCGACACCAAGTACAAGGCTCTCCAACTGATCCCCGGCCTGAACGTGGGCGGCTTCTTCGACGCCGGCGACTTCGACATCGAGACGGGCTCCAACATCAGCGTGGTGCAGAACCTGGTCTCCGACTGGGAGCGTTTCAAGCCCATGCGCGACGAGACCTTCGTCAGCGAGGAGCAGCGCTACGTGGACCTGCACCGTCCGGACGGCGTGCCTGACGTGCTGCAGTATATCGAGCACGGCGTGCTGAACCTCGTGGCCCAGGCCGAGAACATCGGCCACATGTCCCAGACGCTCTCCAACTCCGTCCTTGACAACTATCATCACCTGGGCGACGCGGCCACCATCACCGACGGCCTGCACTACGACCCACGCCTGAAGCCGTACCAGAAGTCCGCCGACGGTAAGTCGAGCGGCACGCCGGACGACCTGTGGGCCTTCACGACCCGCAACCCGGGCCTGGACCTGCAGGCGGCCACGATGTTCGCGGCGGCGAGCCGCGCCCTGACCGGCTACAACGACAAGCTCGCGCAGCGCGCCCTCACGCAGTCCAAGCGCCTGATGAAGGAGGGGACCGAACTGCTCGCGAAGAACCCGATGGCCGCCCGCATGCGCGGCCGCGGCTTCGGCAACATGTCTACGAACCTGCAGCTTTATGTCTGCACGGGCGAGCAGCATTACCTCGACGATTTCCAGCAGCAGGTCTGGCCTGCGCTTGACCGCAACGTGGAAATGTCCCTCCAAGCCGCCCTGGATGCCATCCCTTACCTGGACGCTGCCTACAAGGAGAAGCTGCGCCCGTACGTGGAGAAGTACAAGAACTACCTGGACAGCCTCGATACGGTGAACCCGTACGGCGTGCCCATCGGCGAAGGCAACTGGGCCGGCAGCGGAAGCGTCGTGAGCTTCGGCACCACGGCCAGCTTCGCCAGCAAGTATTATCCCGATATCGTCGGGCCGGAATACGCTCTGAAGGCTGCCAATTACCTGTTCGGCTGCCATCCTTACCACAACTACTCGCTGGTGGCCGCCGTCGGCGCCACGCGCCCGAAGCAGGTCTTCTACGGCAACAACCGTGCTGACTTCTCCTTCATCCCAGGCAACGTGGCTCCCGGTTTGCTCTTCCGCCATCCGGACCACTTCGAGAACTACGACGACTGGCCCTTCCTCTGGGGACAGAACGAAGGCACGATCGCCGGCAACACAGCCTACCTGATTTACGGCGCCGCGCTGCAGAATCTGGTTCAATAAACAAAAACGCCGTGCCTTCGAGGGGCACGGCGTTTTATTTTAAACTTCTTCTTCGACGCTGGTCTTGGGATCCTTGATCTTTCGTACCGGGTCGCAAGTCAGGTCGATGCCCAGTTTCTTGAAGGTCTTTCGGTCCACTTCGCTCAGCATGACGGTGGAGTGGACCTGCGCGCCTTTGAGCTTGGGCAGCTGGTCGAGCGCGAGCTTGCAGTTTTCGTCCAGCAGGCTCAACATGGAGATGGTGACCAGAACCTCGTCCGTGTGCAGGCGCGGGTTGTTCCCGTGAAGGTACTTGACCTTGGTCTTCTGGATCGGGGCGATCATGGTCTTGGGGATGAGTTTGACATTGTGCTCGATGCCCGCCAGGTGCTTCAGCGCGTTGAGCAGGAGCGCGGCGCTGGGGCCGAGGAGGGGAGAGGTCTCCGCCGTGAGGATGGTGCCGTCCTCGAGCTCGATGGCCGCCGTGGCGCCGCCGGCTTTCTCGAGGCGCTCGTGCGCGGCGACGGTGGTCTTGCGGTCGTTCGTGCTGATGCCGGCCTTCTTCATCAGCAGGGCCAGCTTGTTGACCTCGGCCTCCGTCGTCTTTCCGTCGGCGAACTTGCAGAGTGCCGTATAATAGCGGCGGATGATTTCCTGCAGGGAGGCTTCGCGGCAGACCGCGTCGTCGCTGATGCAGGAGCCAATCATGTTCACGCCCATGTCGGTCGGGGACTTGTACGGCGACTGGCCGTAGATGTCTTCGAAGAGGGCGTTCATCACGGGGAAGATCTCGATGTCGCGGTTGTAGTTGACGGCCGTCTCGCCATAGGCTTCCAGATGGAAGGGGTCGATCATGTTGACGTCCTCCAGGTCGGCCGTGGCGGCCTCGTAGGCGATGTTGACGGGGTGATTCAGGGGCAGGCTCCAGACCGGGAAGGTCTCGAATTTGGCGTAACCGGCCTTGGTGCCGCGCTTGTTCTCCTGGTAGAGCTGGCTCAGGCAGACAGCCATCTTGCCGCTGCCCGGACCGGGGGCGGTCACGACCACGAGAGGCTTGCTGGTCTCGATGTAGTCGTTCTTGCCGAAACCCTCGTCGGAGTCGATCAGGGACACGTTGTTGGGGTAGCCTTCAATCGTATAATGGTAATAGACCTTGATGCCCATGCGCTCGAGGCGCTTGCGGTAGGCGTCGGCGCTGCCCTGGCCGTTGTAGTGGGTGACGACGACGCTGTTCACGTTGAAACCTCGGTCCATGAATTCGTCGCGCAGGCGCAGCACGTCCATGTCGTAGGTGATACCCAGGTCGTTGCGGATTTTATTTTTCTCGATATCCACGGCGCTGATCACGATCACGATTTCCAGATCGTCCTTCAGCTGATAGAGCATTTTGAATTTGCTGTCCGGCTCGAAGCCCGGAAGAACACGGCTGGCGTGGTAGTCGTCAAACAACTTGCCGCCGAATTCCATGTAAAGTTTGTTGCCGAATTGGGCAATGCGCTCTTTGATGTGCTCTGATTGGATTTTGAGATATTTCTCGTTGTCGTACCCGTATTTCATAAAAGAAGATTTATTACACTACGGGTTACAAAAGTACGCAAATTCTCGCGAATTCTTTCTTTCTCAAAAAAGTTTTTTTGCAAAATAATCAACAAAAGAATTCGTATCTTTGTATGACTATGAAGAAAGTCGGTCTTTTTATTGACACCTGGTATCCTATGGTGGACGGTGTCATCAAAGTGGTGGACAATTACGCCCGTCGCCTGATTCAGTACTGCGACGTGGTGGTTTTCTGCCCTGAAACCCGTGGCTACAGCAAGGAAGAAGACAAGAAGATGCCGTACGAGATCGTACGCTGCGGATCGGTACCCCTGCTCGGGAACGATTACGACATCCCCACGGCCTCCCTGGATCCGGTATTCGAAACCAAGCTCCTGCGGAGCAAAATCGACATCGTGCATATCCATTCGCCTTTCGCCGTCGGCATGTCCGGCGTGCTGCATGCGAAGATGAACAAATTGCCCGTCGTCGCCACGCTTCACAGCCAGTACAAGCAGGATTTCGAGAAGCCGCTCCACTTCAAATTCTCTGTCAACATGGCCATGGATGCCATCATGCGCGTGTTCAATGCCTGCGACGAGTGCTGGGCGGTGAACGGCGGCATCAAGGAGTTATACGAAAAGGAATACGGCCTGACCGCCCCTTGCAAGGTGCGGCTCAACGCCACGGACCACAAGCCGGTGGCCGATCCCGCCGAGGCTGCGCGCATCGTCAACGAGACCTACGGTGTCCCCGCCGACGCGACCGTCTTCCTCTTCGTGGGGCGCATCAATTTCATCAAGAATATTGATTTCACCGTTCGCGCCCTGGCGAAAGCCAAGGAGATGGGGCTCAGGAATTTCCGCATGCTCTTTGCCGGCAAGGGGCAGGACGAGGAGGCTCTTTCCGCGCTGGTGCGGGAACTGGGGCTGGAGGAGGAAGTGGTGATGTGCGGCCTGATCAACGGAAAGGACATGCTCGAGAACCTCTTCTCGCGGGCAAAACTGTTTTTGTTCCCGTCGCTGTACGATGCCAATTCGCTGGTGCAGATCGAGGCGGCCTGCCAGGGCACGCCCACGCTGTTCCTGGAGGGTGCAAAGACCGCGGCGACCGTCACGCCGGGCGTGAACGGCTTCATCTCGGCTCCGGGCGAGGAGAACTACGCGCGCGCCATCCTGGACATCCTGTCCGACACGCAGACGTACGAGCGCGTCAGCGCCGCCGCCCGCCGCGACCTGTATCTCAACTGGGATGATGTCGTCCGCGAGGTGTATGCCGACTACTGTCGTTTCTGCGAGCAGCGCTAGTCTCGGGTCCTCAGGCTACAGTTGCGCCTGACCCTGGAAGGAGGTGGGGCTGTCGCCAAAGTTCAGGGAAAATGACATCTCCTTGCCGACGATTTCACCCTTCAGCCCGGTCACGGTGTATCGGGGGAATTCCCCGCCCATCGCAAGCGGAATCGTCCTTTCGCACGAAAGCAGGATCTTCTCCGTCGTGCTCTGGACGGCGACGTTCGGGATGGTCACGTCGATGGTCACAGGCATCTGAGGCACGAAACGGATCTGGTAGATGACGATGGATGCGGTCTTGCCATCCTCGGAGGGGGTGAAGTTGACCTGGATGTTCTCGTTGTCGAAAGGCTCTCCCTTGTACATGACGGTCACCGTGCCTTTGTAGTCGGACATTTCCGGGACGATCGGGGTTTCAGGTTCGGCTTTACCGCAGCCGATCAGCGTCATGGCCACAAGGGCCGCAAAAATCATTTTTGTTTTCATTCTATTACAGTTTAATGGATATTCCAAGCAGGATGGTGCGCGGCTTGATGCCGGCGAAGAATTCGTTCCCCACGGATTTGAAGTAGAAACTGTGCCCCGGGGTCTGGGCCAGATTCTCGCCGCGCACGTAGATCTCCCAGCGGGGGAAGACCAGGGCCACCCGTGCGTCGGGGCGGAGCCGGAAGGGCTCCCGGAGCGTGTTCTCCTCGTTCCAGTAGATGGAACCTGCGCCCCGGGCGGAGAGATCCAGGTCCACGCGGCGGCTGTCCCAGCGGAAGCTGTAGCCGATGCTGACATACAGCGTGTGGCGGGGGACATAGGGGACGAAGTGGCCGGCGTAGTCGTGATTGCCGTCGTCGTAGCTGACGAAACGGCTGTCACACCAGGACCAGGACAGGTGCGTACGGAAGTCGCCGGGTGTCCAGTCCAGCTCCGCTTCCGCGCCGATGCTCCGGCTGCGGCCTGCGTTCGTCATCATTCTTCCCGTGGACAGGCCCGGCGGGAAAACGGTCAGCTGCTGATGGTTCACGGCGATGTAGTAGGCGGAGAGTTCCGCGCGCAGGTCGCCCCGGCGCAGCCGGGCTCCGGCCTCGAAGTTCCAGGCGGTCTCCGGGTCGTACTCCGTGTTCTCGGCCGAGACGGAGACGATGGGGCGGTCCAGGTAAACACCCAGGTCCTTCATCATTCCGTTCATCGTCAGGTTCTGGAGGATGTCGGAAAAGATCTGCGTATTGAAGCCGCCGGCGCGATAGCCTTTCGCTACGGTCGTGTAGAGCGTCCAGGTGTCGTCCGGCCGGTACAGGGCGGCCAGTTTGGGCAGCAGCTCCAGGCATCCGTGGTTCTGGTGCCCGCGGTAGGGCACGGAGAAGGGCTTGTCCGCCGCCATGGTCGGCACGAAGCGGTAGTGCAGGCTCGCGAGGCAGTCGAAATCCATCCGGGCCCCTTCGTAGTCCAGGCGAAGGCCGGCCGTGAACTGCCACCGGCCGACCGTCAGGACCGATTCGTGGAAGAGCGCCGCGTTCCAGGTCTGGATGAGAAAATCGGAGTTGACGGGAAACTCGGCGTCCGGAATGGTGAGGTAGCCGATGTCGGCGGGAATATGCGCATTGGCGTTGTCCAGGATGAGCCTTTCGATGCCGTCCCGCTTGAAGTTGACGGGCGCCGCCAGGTGATTCAGTTTGTACATGGCGAAGAAGCCGGTCTTGGGCTGCCAGGCCGCGTCGGCGTCCGCGCGGGAGATGCGCAGCTCCAGGGTGCCCGCGCCGCTGTGCTGCCGCTGCTGCAGGGTAAAGACGGAGTCGGCCGTGTAGTCCTGGTCCATGTGCATGTCGTCCGCCAGGAGCTGGATGGAAGCCGCGGCGTCGGCCGTGAAGGTGTCCGCCCGCAGCCGGGCATACAGCCCTTCGACGATGGACGCGCGGGCGTAACTGCCTTCATCGTTGTACGATACGGGCAGCTGGACGCCGTCCAGCCAGCGGCCGTAGGCGAAGCCGCCCTCCCGGGAGAGGCTGGCCCATAGCGTGTTGCCCATAAACAGACGATCGGTGACTTTGCGCTCCCACTTCCAGTGGAGCGACAGTCCGTCGTAGGGGTCGCAGTTCCTGCCCTTGTATTCATTGCGGAAGAAGCCGTCGCCGTGCCGGTACTGCGCCGTCAGGACGTGGTGGCCGATGGTGTAGATGCCGCCCACGCGCATGGAGTTTGCGCTGCCGTATTCGAGGTGGAACCCCCGCCGCATGCCGTCGGTGGGGGAGACGGACTGCAGGGCGAGCACGCCGCCCAGGGCGTTCCGGCCGTAGAGCGTGCCTTGCGGCCCCCGCAGCACCGTGGCGCTGCGGACGCCTTCCCAGTCGAAGTCATAGGCATTCTTGTCCAGCACCGGGATGCCGTCCAGATAGAGCCCCATCACGGGGTTCTCCATCCGGGAGCCCAGTCCGCGCATGTAAATGGTGGAGGTGAGCGAAGCGCCGTATTCGGGAATATAGAGGCCGGGAACCTGCCCGGAAAGGCGGTTGTGACGATAGGTGTTGCTGCTCTGGAGGGCATCTTCGCGCAGGACCGTGACGGGCGAGGGAAGCCTGTCCACGGACACAGATTCTTTCAAGGCGGTGACCGTAGCAGCCTGCAGGAGCGTGTCGCAGACCGGAGATGCCGCTGAGAGCAGGGAAATGAAAATAGCTGTCAACATTGCGGATGCAAATTTCCGCAATCCCGCGCAAATATTTTAGAACGGATGGTGCCTGAATTAGGATTATCCTTGCATCTTTTTCCGGAAGGAAGAAGGCGTCATGCCCGTCTCTTTCTTGAAAAGGCGCGAAAAATAGGATTGATCTTCTATCCCGACTGCCGCGGCTATGTCAATGACGGACAGCGTGCTCGTGGCCAGCAGATGCTTGGAGCGCTGGATGCGTACGATGTCGATCCAGGCGCCGACGCTGCGCCCGGTGCTCTTTTTGACCAGGCGGCTCAGATAATTCTCGCTGATGCCGGAGGCGGCCGCGTAGGTGGCGATGGTGCCGGGCATCCGGCCGGGCTCGAAGACGGACTCCAGGAAGGCGCTGACGGCGGCTGGAATCGCCTCGGGCAGATTCGGACGGAGACGCGAAAGGAGCAAGTCCAGTCCCTTCTCGATAAAGGCCTGGTCGTTCTTCTCGAAAGCGATGGCGAGCATGTTGAAAAGCTCGGTCACAAAGGCTCCCTCGTCAAACCAGAAGCCCTGGTGGATGGGTGTTGAGAGGTAGCGCAGCGGCTGATTGTCCCTGAGGATGGCGGGGGTGAAGCCTCCGGTGTATCCGATGGCGTCGCGGTAGTAGCGGATCGCAAAGGGGCAGTTCTGGGGAATTAGGAGGATCTGCCCCGGTTGGCAGAGATAGGGCGTGCCCTCCACGTCGGCGAGCACTTCGCCGGACGTGATGAAGATGAATCCGATGAGCGGCAGCCGGGCGACGGGGGCGCCGGCCGGCTTGATGTAGCTGGAGGTGTCCATCCGCCGGATGAAGAACGGCGAAGAGGAGAAGTCCGCATCCGGGCTCCAGTGTGCTTTGGGATTCTGCGGTCTTTCCAATTTATGCTGTCTTTGTCATCTCTTTGCGACGCGCTTCATAGTAGGCGTGCCGTTTGGGGTTTTCCGGGAACCAGCCGCGGAGGACCCGCTTTTCCTGCATGAACATCTCTCCAATGCCCCACATGCAGCAGAACGCAAAGCCGCCGATGATGATGGAAAGGGTATTGTTCCGGACAAAGAGGGAGAGCACGCAGAAGGCCAGTCCGGCCACCAGCCAGACCCACCAGCTCTGCTTCCCCCAACGATACTCCATCTTGATGACCAGGGGATGGCAGATGCCAATGCACAGGAAGACTGCCGCTCCGACGAGAATGCCGTTGAAATTCATTTACACTACTTTTTGCGTCGGCAAAGATAATACAAAAGATCTTACAAATTCGATGGGTATATCATTATTTATGATGATTTTCTGAAATATCGCTTGCGATATAAAATAATTGTCGTATATTTGCATCGTGAACGATATAAAACCAATAGATATGGACAAGATTTACAACTACAAAGCCCTGAACAACAAGGGACAGGAATTGGACTTCGCGCAGTTCGAAGGCAAAGTGCTTCTCATCGTCAACACCGCTTCCAAGTGCGGTTTCACGCCTCAGTACGACGGTCTCGAGGCCCTCTATCAGAAATATAAGGACCAGGGCCTGGTCGTTGTCGGCTTCCCCTGCGACCAGTTCGCCCACCAGGAGCCCGGCTCCGATGCCGAGATCGAGGAGTTCTGCCGTCTCAATCACGGCGTGACCTTCCCGCTGATGAAGAAGGTGGACGTGAACGGTCCCGAGGAGACGCCGGTCTTCACCTATCTGAAGTCCGTCGCGCCGACCGAGGAATACAAGGGCCTGAAGGCCAAGGCCGCCCACACGATGCTCAAGGGTATCAGCAAGAGCGCCAAGAAGGACAGCGACATCCTCTGGAACTTCACCAAGTTCCTCATCAACCGCGACGGCAGCGTGGTCAAGCGTTTCGCGCCCGTGGCCGAGCCGGAATCGTTCGAGAAGGACATCCAGGAGATGCTGTAACGGACGGCATAAGAGCTGGGCGACCAGCACAGAAAACAGAACCCCGGCGGGCCGTCAGGCTGCCGGGGTTCTTGTTTTCAGCTAATTGCCCAGAATGATTGCAGGCGAGATGTGCAATCGCTGGTAGATTTTCTTGGCTGTTTTCAGGGTGGGCTCCGCCCGCCCCATGAAGAAATCGTTGACGCGGGAAGGACTGATTTCCAACAGGCCGGCCAGGTCCTTCTGGCTGAGTCCCAGCTCGTGCATCCGGAGTTTGAGGACTTCCTTCAGGCTGGGCTCGCCGATGTCGAAGACTTCTTCGGAATAGTCGGCGACCAGGTTCGAAAGCAGCTCCAGCTCGATGCTTGCCGGATCCGTGCTCGGGGTATTCTCCCGGACGGTGGGGAAGAGTTCTTCAACCCGCCCCTTGGCCCATTCGTATTGTTCTCTGGTCGTGATCTTGGTCATGACTATTCTTCGTCGTACTCCCGGCGGATCTCGCGGCGCTTGGCGGTGTAGACTTCGCCGAGTTCATTCCATTTCTCGTTGGAGCGGGCCGTGTAGAAACTCTTGCCGTCCAGCTGGTTGACCAGAAGATTCTCGGCCGTCTTGAGCGAGTCCGGAACCTGGCAGTAGGCGAAGATGAAATTCTCGAGCATCGCGGCGCGCAGCTCGGGATAATCTTCGATGGCCTTCTGGCTGGCGGCCAGGTCGGTGGCCAGGTTGAGCTGGTCGTAGCCGGAGGAGATGGCGACGAGCTGCTTGAAAGTCTCTTCCGCGAGTTTCTCGCGACCGGGCGCATAGCGGGCGTTGGTCTTGTCCTGGGCGAATGCGCTGCCTGCCATCAGGGTGAGGGAGGCGAGGAGAATGAGGGCTTTTTTCATGGCTTTGTTATTTAATTATGGATAAGATTGGTGATGCTGATGAGTTGTCTGGAAAATTTGACGGCGACGGTCAGGCGGCATCGTCCGCCCAGGATCCTGAAACTGTACTGTCCTTCGCCCAGACGGCTTACGTCCGCGAAGTCGCCTTGCATGTCTTCGAAGCTCGCCCAGCTGCTTTTCTTGACCACGGAGGCCCACTCCTGGAGGGCGGTTTTCGACTCCGGGTGCGCACCGATAAACTCCTTCAAAGGCTGTTCTGTGAAGATTCGCATGGTGCAAATATAATCAAAGAATTTTATTTCGCAAAAGAATCTTTTAAAACTCAAAATTTCTTGCGTGGAAATAAAAGCTTAACTTCGCTATTATACAGAGCGGGCGGCAGATTATTCTCTTTTTTTTACTATTTTTACGGGTATGTTAGTCAAGTGTATTCTCCTGGTCCTCTTTTTTGCCGTGATGATCGGTGTTGGCATCTATTGCCGCAGGACCGCCTCTGATGTTCAGGGATTTGTGCTGGGTGGCCGCAATGTCGGTTCCTGGCTGACTGCTTTTGCCTTTGGCACCTCTTATTTCTCGGCGGTCATTTTCGTTGGGTATGCCGGACAGTTTGGCTGGAAGTATGGACTTGCCGCGACCTGGATCGGAATCGGCAACGCCCTGATCGGCTCGCTGCTTGCGTGGCGTATCCTGGGGCGCCGGACCCGCCTGATGACGCACTTCCTGCAAAGCGCTACCATGCCCGATTTCTTCGGAAAGCGTTTTTTCAGCGATGCGCTGAAAGTGGCGGCTTCCGTCATTGTATTCATCTTCCTCATTCCTTATACCGCCTCCCTGTACAATGGCCTTTCGCGGCTTTTCAGCATGGCGTTCAATGTTGACTACATCTGGTGCGTGCTGGGCATGGCCGTGCTGACGGGCATCTATGTCCTGGTCGGAGGTTATATGGCGACCGCCGTGAACGATTTCATTCAGGGTATCGTCATGCTGGTCGGCATCTGCGCCGTGATCGCGTCCGTGCTGAACGGCAACGGAGGTTTTACTGCGGCGGTGGAAAGCCTTTCGCATATCCCGTCCGAATCGGCACCTGCGCTGGGCGGCGCATTCGTTTCGTTCCTGGGGCCGCAGCCCATTTACCTGCTGGGCGTCGTGCTCCTGACCTCCCTCGGTACCTGGGGCCTTCCGCAGATGGTCGGAAAATTCTATGCTATCCGCAACGAAGCCGCCATCCGCAAGGGAACGATCATCTCCACATTCTTCGCCTTCATCGTGGCCGGAGGCTGCTATTTCCTCGGGGGATTCGGCCGTCTTTACGGCGAGCACATCGAATACACGGCTGCGGGCACGCCGGTCTACGACAGCATCGTCCCGTCCATGCTGGCTTCGCTCCCGGACCTGATGATCGGTGTCGTCATCATCCTCGTACTTTCGGCTTCCATGTCCACCCTCTCCTCGCTGGTGCTTACTTCCGGCTCCACCCTGACGCTGGATATCATCGATCCGGCGGTGGCCCGGGCCCGGAAGGGTGCGCATCTTGACGACCGCCGCCAGCTCCTCTGCATCCGCCTGCTGGTGCTCTTCTTCATCGTCGTTTCATCCGTCCTGGCCATCGTCCAGGCCAAGAGTTCCGTGACGTTCATCGCCCAGCTGATGGGTATCTCCTGGGGTGCGCTGGCCGGAGCTTTCCTGGCGCCGTTCCTGTACGGCCTGTACTGGAAACGCACGACGCCGGCCGCGGTCTGGGCCTCTTTCATCGCGGGCGTGCTCGTGATGAGCGCCTGCATGTACTGCACCTTTACGGGCAAAACCTTCATCAGCCCGTACTTCACTTCTCCGATCAATGCCGGTGTGCTGGCGATGGTCCTCGGGCTGGTGATTGTCCCCGTGGTCAGCCTCCTTACCCCGGTCAGCCGGAAAGAGGAAGTGGAACGGATGTTCGGTTGTTATGATACGACCGTGGCAGTACGCGCGACGACTGCCTTGGTCGATACACAGGAATAATGGTCTCTTATGAAAAGATATTTGATTTCCTTCCTGACGGCGCTTTGCGTCTTTTCGCTGTCCGGAAGTGCGCAGTCCAGCTCTGATTTCGGAACCTGGAGCAGTGTCCAGCTGGTGAAATCGTTCGGCGCGCCTTACGCCATGGCCCGGCTTGAGCACCGCTCTTTTGACAGCGTGCGCAGCACGGAATGCTGGTTCGCGATGGTGGGCGGCGGATACAATTTCAACAAGTGGCTCAAGGGTGACCTCAGCTACGAATACTGGAGCATCCCCTCTGCGGGAAAGATGGTTCAGCACAAGGCGGTCCTGAGCTTCACGGAGACCCTCCGGCGCGAAGGTCTTGCCGTCTCCCTCCGGGAGAAATACGAACTGGCCTTCAATCCTGCCTCCCAATCCTGCAGCCACACCCTGCGGGTACGGCTTCGCGGTGAGTACAAGTTCCCCGAAAGCAGGTTCACCCCGTATGCCATGTACGAGCTGTTCGGCAGCCTGGAAGGGAAGGGCTGGATCCGGTCGCTGCATTATGCCGGCACGGAGCTCAGCCTGGGAAGGGGCCATTCGCTGGATTTCTTCTATATGTTCCACCTCTTCGACAAAGCGGGCCTCACGGGCTCCTGCCACGTCCTCGGCGTCGGTTACACCTTCGTCTTCTAGTCCGCCGGTGCTCCGGTCATCGTGAAAAATAATCCATTTCGGTGGATTATTTTTTATTTTTCAAGAAATATCGCTTGCGATATAAAAATAAAGTCGTATATTTGCATCGCGAACGATATAAGTAAACAAATGAAGGAATCATGATCAAAGAACAGTTCAAACTCGATAACCAGCTTTGTTTCAGACTGTACACGGCCTCCCGCCTGATTACTCAGGTGTATCACCCGCTGCTGGCCCTGCACGGACTTACTTATCCGCAGTACCTCGTGCTGCTGGTGCTGTGGGAGAAGGATACGCAACCGGTCAATGATATAGCCAGGCGGCTGCTTCTGGAGACCAATACCGTGACTCCGCTCCTGCAGCGGATGGAGAAGGAGGGGATTCTGACCCGCACCAGGGGCAAAAAGGACGCAAGGCAGATGATCGTCTCGTTGACCCGGGAAGGAAAAGAATTGCAGAAGACGCTCGCCGACGTGCCTGCCGCCGTCGGGAGCTCCGTGCTTTGCGACAGCATCACGCCCGAAACCGTCCCCGACCTCTTCCGCATGTTGGATGACATCATCAAGAAATTGACACAGCCCGAATAGAGAGGCGACAGCACTGATGTGCAATATAGCAGTCCACGAGAGTGCGTTCGTCTGCAAGACGATATGATCGATCAGCTCAAGCGTTGAATGTAATGCTTTCGATTCTGAGGCGCAGGATCCCGGCGGGGACCTGCGCCTCGGCGATTTCACCGACCTTCTTGCCCATCAAGGCGGCGCCGATCGGGGATTTCAGTGAAATCTTGCCGGCCTCGAGGTCCATCTCGTGGGGGCTGACGATCTCGAATTTCATCCGTTTGTTGGTCGTGAGATTCGTGAACTCCACCTGGCTCAGCAGGCTGACCCTGTCTTTGGGGAGGACGTCGGGATCGATCACGCGAGAATGCTCCAGGATCTTCTGCAGGAAACGGATACGGCTGATGGTCTTCGCCTGGATCCGCCGGGCTTCGCGGTACCCGGCATTGTCGCTCCGGTCGCCCTGCGCGCTGGCTTCAGCGAGTTCGTCCTGCACCTTGGGGTAAACTTCGCCCACAAGGTGTTTCAGCTCAGCAGCTATCTCGTCGTATCGTTGCTTTGACAGGTACTCCATGGTGCAAATTTACGTTTTTTCCGAATACCTTCCTTCAGACGCGGCCTGTTTGAGAACGGCAGATATAAAAAAAGTGTTATATTAGCACCCGGAATACTATGAGTAAAAAGCATCTAATACTCTGTTTGTCAATCCTTTTGGCAGGTTCTTTCGGAAGGGTGGCCGCGCAGAATGTCTCGGTTTACGCCGGTGCCAGCAAGACGCTGTATGACGGACGGTTTTATCCGGGCCTTTTCGGGGATAAGGTGGCGCCGGTATACCCTACCTTTGATGTCAAGGTGGGCTGGACCGATAACAGTTCGTCTCCCTTCGCTTCCATTTGCAAGCACCCGGAGGTTGGTATCGGCTTTCAGTTTGATGGTGTCGCAGGCGTAAAGGCGGCGAACGGGCCGGGTATGGGCAATATTTACAGCCTGTACGCATATTTTGACCGTCCGTTCCTCACAGCGGGCCGTTTCAGTCTCGGATACAGCGGGGAATTTGGCCTTGGATTCATGTTCAACAGACGTTATGATCCTGACACGAACCCCTGGAATGTGATCATTTCGTCGCCTGTCAACGCCCATATCTCTTTGGGACTGCAGGCGACGTATGCCCTTTCGTCCCGCTACGATGTGGGTATCGGCCTCCTTTTCAACCATCACTCCAATGGAGCTGTCACCTTCCCGAATTATGGCCTGAATGCCGTCGAACTTGCCATGCGCGTGGGAATGAAATCTCCACGCAGCAAGGAACACTTGCCCGCCGAGCCGGTAGACGATGGATTCAAGCGCCGCTTTCAGTTTGCCGTGCAGGTATCGGGCGGCATTATGAGCAACGAGGCCAGTTATTTGAAGACTTTGGAAGAGACCGGCACCTGGGTCAATGACCGCTACTTCAAGTATTCTTTCCAAGTCAACGCTATTTACAGGTATTCTCGCTCGATGGCCAGCGGCTTGGGAATCGATTTGTATGTCACACCTTTCTGCGACAAGATCGCGGAAAGCGACGGCCAGGGCCTGAAGTATGACCCTGTCTCAGTTGGTATTTCCGCCCTGCATGAGTTCAGCTACCGCGATTTTTCGATGATGGTCGGTCTCGGACGGTATCTGCACCACAACGACGGACTGGAACAGGGCCAGGTACTGTACCAGCTGGTAACCCTCAAGTACTATTTCCCGAAAATGGCCGACATGTACTTGGGAATTGTCCTGAAGGCACATCGGTTCAGGGCCGCGGAGAGCATCCAGTTCTGCCTCGGCAAGAGATTCTGATTACTCCGGTCTGGGTCCGATGCTCATCTTTGCCGCCTGCAGGTTCATTTCCCGAGGAAGTCTGTCGGCGTGATGCCGGTCACTTTCTTGAAGAGGCGGGTGAAGTGGTGCGGGAACTCGAAGCCCAGCATGTGGGCGGTTTCGTTGACATTGTGGCCGTTCATCAGGAGGTTCTTGCCCTGTTCGATCACGAAAGAGTGGATATAGCCGATGGCCGTGCCGCCGCTTGCCTTGTGGATCACATCGCCCAGGTAGCGGGGCGAATAGGCCAGCTGCTCCGCGCAGTATTGAACGGAAGGGACGCCGAGGTCCATTTGCCTGCCGTCCAGGTAGTACTCCCGCAGCAGGTTGTGGAAACGCTTGAGGAGGTCCGATGAGTCTTTGTCTTCCCTGGAGAGCTGGCGCAGATAGATGCGCTGGCAGTACTCCAGGATCAGGCGGATATATCCCAGGCAGACGGCCCTCAGCGCCGGGGAATCCTCGTTTTCCTGCAGTTCGTGCCTGAGCTGGGTGAGAAGCTGGGTGATGCGGCCCCATTCTGCGGGGGCCATTTTCAGAGTCTCGATGGCGAAGTAGGAGAAAAAGTGGTATTCTTTCATCCTTGCCTCCAGGTCGTTGCCCCGGAGGAGCTCCGGGGAAAACAACAATACCCATCCGCTGATATGGAGTTCTTCGCCATCGTCTTCCTTGCCGCCGATCTGGCCCGGCTCCACGGCGATGATGGAACCTTCGGCCGCGTCGAACATCTTCATGCCATAGGTAAGATTCCTGGGGAAATTCTTCTGGATGAAGAGCCCGTAGACGCCGTACTGGTTCAGGCTGGTATGAATGGGCGAAACCTCGTCGTAGTGGATGACGCTGACCAGGGGATGCAGTTCCCGGGCGCCCACAAAACGGGCGTATACATTGGGATCGGAGACGCGAAGGATGTTCTTCATTTCGCTGGAAAGGGTATATGTCGCTACAAATATATGTAAAAATCTGCGGTATTGGTAGAAAACGAACCAAAATCGGTAAAAGATATACCCAAAGACCGCCTACCTTTGCATCAACCAACCCTATGGATATGAATCTCAAGCATTTCATCGAATTATCTGCAGCAGCCCTGGTGCTGCTTGGCTGCAAACAAAACACGAAAGATATGAGTACGCTTACCCTCACCCAGGAATGGGACAAGAAGTTCCCGAAGTCTGAACTTGTCAATCACTGCAAGGTCACTTTCCACAACCGCTACGGCATTGAGCTGGCGGCCGATATGTATGTTCCTAAAGATGCTGTAGGAAAGCTTCCCGCCATTGCGGTGAGCGGCCCCTTCGGCGCCGTCAAGGAGCAGTCCAGCGGCCTGTACGCCCAGCACATGGCCGAAAGAGGTTTCCTGACCATCGCCTTCGACCCTTCCTTCACCGGTGAATCCGGCGGCGAGCCCCGCAGGATGGCCTCTCCGGACATCAACACGGAGGACTTCCTGGCGGCCGTGGACTTCCTCTCCACCTGCGAGATGGTCGATCCGGAGCGTATCGGCATCATTGGCATCTGCGGTTTCGGCGGCATGGCCATCAATGCGGCCGCGCTGGACCCGCGCATCAAAGCGACGGTGACTTCCACCATGTACGACATGAGCAAGGTGAACGTCGAGGGCTATTTCGCCAGCGAGGATACGCCCGCCCAGCGGATGGAGAAGCGCAAAGCATTGGCGGCCCAGCGTACAAAGGACTATGCTGCGGGCACTTATGAGCGTGCGGGCGGTGTCATCGATCCGCTTCCGGAAGACGCACCCTGGTTTGTCAAGGACTATCATGCCTACTACAAGACGCCTCGCGGCTATCACGAGAGAAGTGGCAATTCCACGGACGGCTGGAACGTAATCGGCTGCCAGAGCTTCCTGAACCAGCCCCTGCTGGCCTGGGCTGCAGAGATTGAGACGCCCGTGCTCCTCATCCACGGGGAGAAAGCCCACAGCCGCTATTTCAGCGAGTATGCCTATGGTCTCCTTACCGGTGCCAACAAAGAACTCCTGATCATCCCCGGCGCCTCCCATGTGGATCTCTATGACGATGAGGCCGGCGTGATTCCCTACGACAAGATGGAAAGCTATTTCAAAACTAATCTGAAGTAATGAAAAGCTTGATATCCACCCTTCTATGCTGCTTCTTCCTGGCTCTGCCCGCCTGTGGGAAACTGCCCGTTCAAGCGGGACAGGAGGAACAGCAGGTGAAAGCAGAGAAACAGTCTATGACCATCCATATTGCCGTCGGCGAAAAAACCTTCACCGCCCATATTGAAGACAGCGAAACCGGGAGGGCATTTGTTGCCAAACTCCCGCTTACGCTGGACATGTCTGAGCTCAACGGAAACGAGAAATACTGCTACGGCGTAGAACTGCCGGGAGCCGATAAGCACTACGATTCCATCGCCGCCGGTGACCTGATGCTCTATTCCGGCAATTGTGTCGTACTGTTCTACGGCAGCGCCGGCGGCTATAGCTATACCCGTATCGGGAAGCTCACCGGCACGGATGGTCTGAAGGAAGCCCTGGGAACCGGCAGTATTCGTGTCTCCTTCGCAAAGCAGAAATAAATTGACCGGTAATACTACCGGACCCTCTGATATTGCTCTTCGCTCACAGGCTCCAGCCATTCGTTGGATGCGCCATCCTGAACGCTCGCTGAAGAAATAAGGGAAACGCTTAATCGCCTTTTTTCGCAAGGGCGCGGAAATAGCAAAGGGCACTCTCGTAATCCATGAAACGCGAGGCATCGGCGGCACCGTTGGCATGCTTGGACACCGCCACTTCGGGATGGTATTGCAGGCCAAAGAAGAAGGGCTTGTCGGTACGCTCCACAGCCTCAATGATGTCGATGCCGCTCGTCTTGGTGACAGCAGTCACCTTGAGCGACGTCCCCTCCACGCTCAGCACCGCTTGATGGTGCCATGACGGCACTTTGCGGACCGTCTCGCTGCCTGTGATCTGTCGCATCAGCGATGAAGGATCCGTAATGGAGACATCGTGCACGGCAAAGTCGCGCCCGTGCTCTGCCGTCGGCTCCATGCGGTGCTCTCCGGAATAGGGCAGTCCCTGCGCCTCGAAGTAGGTCTGCAGATCCTGTATCATCTGTGCGCCTGAAACGACGCTGAGCATCTGCATCCCCCGACAGATGCACAATACCGGCAGTGCCGGTTCCTTCTCCAGACACCACCTCATCAGGATATAGTCCGACACGTCGCGCCGTCCGTCGCAGTTGCCTTCCGCCTCGATGCCGTGCCATGGCTCGGGGGCCTTGTAGAAGGAAGGACCGATGTCTGAACCGCCGGTGAAGATAAGCCCGTCCAAACCGTTGAGCAGACTTGCGATATCCTGCCCGACAAAGGGATTGGCCTTCACCTTGTCGGCATACTCCTGCAGTACAACGCCGTGCTCATCGGTATACTGTGCCAGCAGCTGATCCCCTTCGTATTCCATAAAGGGCGACTTCAGCAGCGGCAGCGGTACGGGGATTGCGCCCGCCTCCCGTACGCTCTGCAGCGTACTGGTGTAGGTAATGGCCGTATCGTCTCCCCGCCAGGCGATACCGATGCGGACGGGGGTGTCATCCTGCCGTTTGCCGCACGACGAGAAGAGGACAAGACAGCAGAAAAGGATAACAGCGTATGTAAGGCCGCGTTTCATGAGATAAATGTGGTTTCGGAAACAAATATACTTTTTTTTCAGCTAGTTTTGCCAGAAATAACAGGTTTAATCCGATAATAAGCATTTGACCTTTGAAGGAAAATGATTTATCTTTGTTACTGGCGCCATGAACCAGGCTGCTGGATTACTTAGGCTTTTGAAGCCGTTCCCCCGGCACCTATAGCCAAGATTGAACCCAAAGAAAAACGATATGGAAATGAAGTTTTGCCAGAGCTGCGGAATGCCGCTCACGGAAGAAGTCCTCGGCACCAATGCCGACGGGAGCAAGAATGAAGATTACTGCATCTACTGCTATAAGGACGGGAAGTTCCTGCAGGAGTGCACGATGGAGGAAATGATCGAGCACTGCGCCCAGTTTGTGGGCGAGGTGAACAAAGGGCTGCCGAAGCCCATCACGAAAGAGGAGTACATCGGCCAGATGAAGCTGTATTTCCCCCACTTGAAACGCTGGCGCAAGGAGCTGACACTTGCGGACTCCATGCCGGAAAATCCCGCTCTCTCCGGCGTGAAGGAGCTCATCGGCACAATGGCCGATAAACTGCCCATTGCTTACATCTCATCAGTGGACCAGGACGGTTTTCCCTGGACCAAGGCTATGTTGAAGCCACGTAAGCGTGAGGGTATCAAAACCTTCTACTTTACCACCAACACCTTCTCAATTCGTGTAGCTCAATACAAAGCAAACCCTAAGGCAAGCGTCTATTTTTGCGATGCCAAGGGATTTAAGGGCATGATGCTCAGAGGCACTATGGAGGTATTGACGGATGCCGCCTCGAAGGAAATGATTTGGCGCGAGGGTGACACGCAATACTATCCAGGCGGCGTCACCGACCCGAACTACTGCGTCCTCAAATTCACTGCCACCGACGGCCGTTTCTACAGTGATTTCTACCCGCGCAGTTTTGTGATTGAATAACTATGAAAATCAGAATCACTGCCATCAGGAAGGCTTCGTACCCGGATTTGATGGTGAAATATGAGAACCCTATCGAACACACATGCGATGTGCTGGAGGGGCAGGAGTGGATCTCTATAGACGGCAGGTGCCCTGAAGGGATGTGCCCTTCGGCCTGGGGCTCCATGAGGGAGTTTGTCGAGGCTCTGGCCCGTGGTGAAGGAAACTTCTACGACGGCTGGATGAAGAATCCGAATAGCGCCATGATTAGCTGCAACGACGGCTTCCGGCCGGTGAGTTTCTACATTGAAGTGATCTGAAGTTACCGCTTTGACGGATACTCCACGAATGGGCTGAACCAAGTAATTCTTCGTATCTTTACGTCGACAAATCGGAATTTACATCAACCATATGACCAACATCACCAAACTCCTTTGCTTAGGCCTCTGCCTCTGTGCAGTTGCCTGCGTAAACCCGTCACAGAAAGCGTCTGACACTGAATTTACCGACAGCGTAGCCGAGGCTCTCGCATGTGGTGGACAAATCGATCTGGACCAGCTTCAGTGGACCAGAGAGCCTGCTGCCTGTGAAATGAAGGACGGTGTCATCTCCATTACTACGGCCCCTCACACGGACCTTTGGCAGCGGACATACTACCATTTCAGGAACGAT
>CADAND010000009.1 GCA_902789245.1 uncultured Bacteroidia bacterium | reverse complement strand
TGTCTTTCCCTGAAAAAAGTTGACTCGCAAACACGAGTTAACAATGTTTATTTATCAAACCTCGTTAAGAGATCAGTATTATGAAAAGGCAGTTGATCTGTATTACAGAGAAGGTTTATCGGTAAGACGGATTGCGAAAATTATTCCCGCCAGCAAGACCACAGTAATGAGATGGATTGCTAACTTTGCAGAAGATAATCCGCATAAAGCACCCATCATGAAGAAACGGTCTATAAAGCCGGAGCACCAAGTTGAGCAAGAACTTCGCGCCGATCTTCCTGAAGATGTAAAAGCTCTTCAAGAAGAGGTTCTTCGTCTCAAGAAAGAGCTCAAGCAAGAAAAGATGCGTGCAGATGCCTACGACATGATGATTGATCTGGCCGAGGATGCCTTCAAGATCCCGATCAGAAAAAAATCTGGCGCCGAACAGTAGAGGCCCTGCATGCGAAGGATGCCAAGACCTATGAAGTCTTGGGCCTGTGCAAATTGTTTGGCGTATCTAAGCAGGCATATTATCAACATGACGAGTCAAGAGTATTGCTGAGGGCTGCCCAGGAAGCTTTTGTGCTGGAGTATATACGCGCTATCCGAGAGAAGGATCCTGGTCTGGGCGGCAGCAAGCTCTGGTATATGTACCGCCGTGACTTTGAGGGCAATAATCCTGTCGGTCGTGACCGCTTTGCAGATATCGTAGACAGGCATAATCTCAAGGTGAGGCTTCGCGTCCGAAAGCCTCGGACAACGGACTCAACACACGGTCTGCCGACATATCCAAACATCGTGAAAGACTTTATTCCAACCGCACCTAATCAACTATGGGTAAGTGATATTACATACATTACCATATGGGTAGACGCATATCATTATATACACTGCTTTTTGTCTCTCATTCTCGATGCCTACAGCGAAGAGATTGTGGGATGGAGTGTTGGCCCCACGTTATCGACCCAGTACCCTGTGGAGGCACTCAGGATGGCACTTAAACGCATAGAGGGAGCTGAGAGCGTCTCTCTTATACATCACTCTGACCGCGGCTGTCAATATGCCAGCTCGGAGTACATACAGCTCCTCAAAGACCATAACATCCGCATCAGTATGACGGAAACCGGAGATCCAAAGGATAATGCTCAGGCAGAGCGTATCAACAACACGATGAAGAATGAACTCTTAAAGGGAATGAAGTTCTCTTGTATTGAAGAAGTTATCGTCGCTGTAAGCCAAGCGGTGGACTTCTACAACAACGAGCGACCTCACATGAGCATCAATATGATGACCCCAGCCCAAGCTGCCTTCTGCGAAGGAGCCATTGAGAAAATGTGGTTCAGCTACCGGGAAAAAGCAATCCGAGAGAAGCAGTCAGCTTTGGATATCCCTGAAAATACTTTACCTTTGTGCATCGGTCAGGGATCTCCTTCCGGGCTACGCCCTCCAGTCAATCCCTGACCGGGATACGACCTGGGTACGACTACAAGTCAACCCACATCAGTTATAAGTTAAACCAGAGTCAACTTCTATCAGGGATAGACTCCAGCCGGAGTCAACCTAAATCCGGAAATGACATTCTACCCCCTGTTTTGCTTCTAACGGGACAGATTTTGGGACGCGGGGAGCAGGACGGGAACGGTGTATAGCCGGGAGCAGAAAAGCCGGTATTTGCTCCCGGAAGTCGAAATAATCGTGTTCCGGGAGCGCTGAAGGCCCTCTCCGCTCCCGGCGAACATAAAGGGGAGAGATTTGGGGACATGTCTCCTCCGGGGAAGGTCTCATTTCATGCCTGACACCTTCTCCAGCGAAACCCGCACTGACTATTGTAGAACCCACATTCCGTGGGGAAGGTCCGCCATCCGTAAAGTGATCTTCCCCAAGGTTTTTATCCGACTGTCCGAGCGGAAACAGCATAACAGAGAAAAGGAGCGAAAACCATCAGGTTTTTGCTCCTTTTCAGCGGTGCGGACGAGGCTCGAGCCCGCCTGGCGGCGGGCAGTTCGCGCCATCTATGACCCCTCAGCCCTCCCTCCCGGTCGGCCAGCTCCCCTATTACAGGGGAGCATCCGGTCGCGAGTTCAGCAACGGCCTAAAATGAGAAAAGGAGCGAAAACCATCAGGTTTTTGCTCCTTTTCAGCGGTGCGGACGAGGCTCGAACTCGCGACCTCCGGCGTGACAGGCCGGCATTCTAACCAAACTGAACTACCACACCTTGGTGCTTTCGTTGTCGAATGCGGATGCAAAGATAGATATATTTTGGGAATCTGCAAGCGCCTCCCCGAAATTTTTTCACACCCGGTCGAATGCCCTCTTTATTTTATTATCTTTGTGTCCACTTATGCGGCACCTAGACAGATGGTTACTCCTCCTCGCGGCTTCCGTGCTCGCCTTTTCGGCCTGCACAGCGGCCGGAAGGCATGTTGTCATCGAGAGCGAGGCGGACTTCGCCGGCCACCGGATCGGCACCCTGACCGGCACCATCTACGAGATCCAGCTGAACGAACGGACAGACCTCGAAGCCTCCATATACGGCAGCCTGGCGGACGGTGCCAACGCACTGAAAAACGGCAAGATAGACGCCCTCATCGCAGACGAATGCGCCTTCTCCGGGACCGAACTCAGGCGCCTCGGCATGCGCAAAGCCTTCACCCTGCATACGGCCTACCCCACGGCCTTCGCCTTCCGCAAAGGCGACACCACCCTGCTGAACGCCTACCACAATTTCTTCCGGGAACTCCAGGCCTCCGGCGAATACGAGCGGATGCTCGCCTACTGGTTCGGCCCGGAAGATCCGGACCCGGCCACCTACCCCGTCGTCCAGGCCTACACCGAAGGGGAGCCCTTCCGCTACGCCAACACCGAGATACGGCCCCCGCTGGCCTTCTTCGGCGACGGCCAGTGGCGGGGCATGGAGATCGAACTCTGCCAGCGCTTCGCCGCCTACCTGAAGCGCCCCTGCGAAATCCGGCTCTTCGAGATGCCCTCCCGCCTGCTCAACCTGCAGATGGGCAAGGCCGACATGGTCGGCGGCTGCATTTTCGTCACGAAAGAGCGGAGCATGCAGGTCGATTTCGGCGAACCCTATTACAACATGCGGCCCGGCTGCTTCGTCCGGGACGAAAAGGGACTCGTGGGCCAGGGCGGCCTGTCCTCGAAAGTGCGGAGCGCCGTCAAGCAGAATTTCATGGTGGAGCGACGCTGGAAAATCATCTTCGACGGCCTTCGCACCACCCTCAGCCTCACGCTCTGGTCCATCCTGATCGGCTCCCTGCTGGGCGTCCTGCTGTGCTGGATGGCGATGAGCCGCTGCAAACCCCTGCAGGCGTTCGCGAAAGGCTATGACGCCTTCATGAACGGCATCCCCCCGCTGGTGCTCCTGCTCGTCCTCTTCTACGTGGTGCTGGCCCGGAGCGGCCTGGACGCCAAGGCCGTCGCCATCGCGGCGCTCGCGCTCAACTTCGCCTCCTCCGCCGCCGGCGTGTTCAAGACCGCCGTGGAATCCGTCCCACAAGGCCAGACGGAAGCCAGCCTGGCACTGGGTTTCAACAAATTCCAGACCTTCATGAACATCGTCCTGCCCCAGGCCGTCCGCAACGGGCTGCCGCTGTTCGAAGCGGAATGCATCTCGCTCCTGAAGGGCACGGCCATCGTCGGCTACATCGCCGTCATCGACATCACGCGCGCCAGCGACCTGGTGCGCGCCCGCACCTTCGACGCAGTCATGCCGCTGCTCACGGTCACCGTCCTGTATTTCGTGCTGGCCTGGCTCATCGGACTCCTGCTCAAACTCCTCACGGCAGGCACGCGGAATTCCTGATTTTTTGCTATCTTTGTTTCAAACAATCTAGAACGATGACCAAGCTGAAACACCTCCTGATCCTGGCCGCCCTGGCGCTCACCGCATGCGCCGGCAAGCAGGAAGAAGTGGCCATCCACGGCGACGCCGACCTCTCCGGCCACAAGATCGGCACGATCGCGGGCTCCGTTTATGATTTCCAGCTAAGCCCCCGCAAAGACGTCTCTCTCTCCCTGTACAGCTCCGTTTCCGACTGCACGGAGGCCGTCAAGAGCGGCAAGGTCGACGCCATCGTCGTGGACGAGATCTGCTTCTCCAGGGCCAGCCTGATCCGCACGGGCCTCAAGAAGGCATTCCGGCAGGACGAGTCCTTCCCGACCTCTTTCGCCTTCAGGAAAGAAGATACGGCCCTGATCGATTCCTTCAACCAGTTCCTCCGGGAGACCAAGGAATCGGGGGTGATGGACCAGATGCTGAACTACTGGTTCGAATCGGAGGAACTGCGCCCGGAGGAATTCCCGCAGGTCGAGACCTACACGACCGGCGAGCCGCTCCGCTACGCCAACTGCGAGACCATCGCCCCCCTCGCCTTCCTCTCGGACGGGGAATGGAACGGCTTTGAGATCGAGCTGGCCAGGCGCTTTGCCGCCTACCTGAAGCGCCCCATCCAGATAGAGCTTTTCGAATTCGCCTCCATGATCGTGAGCCTGCAGCTCGGCAAGACCGACATGATCGGCGGCTCAATCTTCGTCACGGAAGAGCGGCAGCAGCAGGTCACCTTCGGAGACCCCTATTATAATGTGCATCCGGCCTATTACATCAAGGACGTCCAGGCCGCCAAGGCGAAGAAGCAACCCCTGCACATGAGGCTGGCGAACGCCTTCCGGCAGAACTTCATCGTGGAGAAACGCTGGCAGATGATCACCGACGGCCTGCTCACCACCCTGCACATCACCTTCTGGTCCATCCTGCTCGGCTCCCTGCTGGGCATCCTGCTCTGCATGATGGCACTGAGCCACAGGAAGAGCCTGCGCTCCTTCGTGGGCCTGTATGACGCTTTCATGCACGGCATCCCCATGCTGGTACTGCTTCTGATCATGTTCTACGTGGTGCTGGCCCGCACGGGCTGGGACGGCCGGACCATCGCCATCGCGGCCTTCGCACTCAACTTCGCCTCGGCGTCCGGCGGCGTGTTCAGGACCGCCGTGGAGTCCGTCCCGCGCGGTCAGACGGAAGCCGGCCTGGCCCTGGGTTTCACCCGCCTGCGCACCTTCCTGAACATCGTCCTGCCCCAGGCCATCCGCGTGGGCCTGCCGCTCTACAAGGGAGAATGCATCTCCCTGCTCAAAGGCACGTCCATCGTCGGCTACATCGCCGTCATCGACGTCACGCGCGCCAGCGACCTCGTCCGCAGCCGCACCTTCGACGCATTCATGCCGCTGCTCGCGGTCACCATCCTATACTTCGTGCTGGCCTGGCTCATCGGCCTGCTCCTGAATTTCCTCACCCTTAAAGCCCGTCGCTAATGATCACCGTCAACCATCTCAGCAAGAGTTTCCGCAATCCGGACGGATCCGTCATCCACGTCCTGAAGGATGTCAACTGCCAAATCGAGCCGGGCGAGGTGATCAGCGTCATCGGTCCTTCCGGCACGGGAAAGAGCACCTTCCTGCGTGCCTTGAACATGCTGGAGCCGCCCACCGGCGGCGAAATCCTCTTCGAAGGTGAAAACATCCTCGACAAGGGGTACAGGCTGGACCTGATGCGCCGCAAAATGGGCATGGTGTTCCAGAATTTCAACCTGTTCGAACACATGACGGTGCTCGATAACGTCACCTACGCCCCCTGCCACCTGCTCAAGGCGGACCCGGACCAGGCGCGGAAAGAAGGCATGGAGCTGCTGCGCACGGTCGGACTGATGGACAAGGCGAACGTCTATCCTTCCCAGCTGTCCGGCGGGCAGAAGCAGCGCGTGGCCATTGCCCGCGCCCTGGCGATGAAGCCGGAGGTGATCCTGTTCGACGAGCCCACGTCGGCCCTCGACCCCACGATGGTGGGAGAGGTGCTCAGCGTGATGCGCCAGCTGGCCCGTCAGAAGATGACCATGATCATCGTCACGCACGAGATGAAATTCGCACGCGACGTGAGCACCCGCATCTTCTTCATGAACGAAGGCATCATCTTCGAGGACGGCACGCCCGACCAGATCTTCAACCATCCGGTCCACAGCGCCACCCGCGCCTTCGTGATGCGGATCAACAAGCTGACCTTCGACATGGACGGGGACGGCTTCGACTATCCCGGCATGCTCTCGCAGATGAACCAGTTCTGCATCAAGTACTCCATCCCGGAGAAGATGAAACCGGTCTCCTACGTGGCCGATGAGATGGCCCAGGTCATCCTGAAGAACTTCCGTCCGCTCCGCATCGTCCTCAGCCACAGCGACATGACCGGCGAGACCAGCCTCGCCTTCATGATCAAGGGGCTGGAGCAGTCGCCGTTCGAGACGGAACAGCCGGACCCGATCGCCCTCTCCCTCATCCAGGGCATGAGCCAGGAGATCGTCCAGGAACCCACCACGCTCGGCTACCGGATCAAGGTGATCCTCTAGCCGGAGCGGCTTTTACCTTTATTTCATTTTTTATCAAAATTCGGTCTATCCCCCGCCCGGGAGGACTCCGCGCGCGAAGGCATTTTGTTTCTCGCGCGAAAATTGCTATATTCGTGCTTACGCAAAACAAGGAACCAATCCATTTTCCTTTTTATATGAAGAGAATTCTCATTGCCGGATTGTGCGCCCTCATGATGGGCGCCATCCCCGCCGGGGCCCAGTGGGGTCCCCGCCAGATTCCCGAGCCGACCGACGGTCTGAAGGATGCCTACAAGGATTACTTCAAGATCGGCGTCGCCGTCAACAACCGCAACGTCTCGGATCCCGACCAGATGAAGCTCATCATCCGTGAGTTCAACAGCATCACGGCCGAGAACGCGATGAAGCTCCAGCCGACCGAGCCCAAGAAGGGCGAGTTCCACTGGGAGGACGCCGACAAGATCGCCGACTTCTGCCGCGCCAACGGCATCAAGATGCGTGGCCACACCCTGATGTGGCACAGCCAGATCGGCTCCTGGATGTACCAGGACGAGAAGGGCAACCTCCTCTCCAAGGAGGAGTTCTACGCCAACATGAAGCACCACATCCAGGCCATCGTCGAGCGCTACAAGGATGTCGTGTACTGCTGGGACGTTGTCAATGAAGCCGTCGCCGACAGCCCCGTCTACCCCGGCCGGCCCGAGCTCCGCGACTCCCCGATGTACAAGATCGCCGGCGAGGAGTTCATCTACAAGGCTTTCGAGTATGCCCATGAGGCCGACCCGAACGCCCTCCTCTTCTACAACGACTACAATGACGCCGAGCCCGCCAAGAGCCAGCGCATCTTCAACCTCGTCAAGCGCATGAAGGACGCCGGCGTTCCCATCGACGGTATCGGCATGCAGGCTCACTACAACGTGTACGGCCCGTCCATGAAGGAGGTCGACGACGCCATCAATCTCTACTCCACCGTCGTCAAGCACATCCACCTCACCGAGCTGGATATCCGCATCAACGAGGACATGGGCGGCGGTCTCCGCTTCAACCAGGGCCAGGCCACGGTCTCCGACTGGGAGAAGACCCTCCAGCAGGACCAGTACGTCCAGCTCTTCAAGGTCCTCCGCAAGCACAAGGATGTGATCGACTGCGTCACGTTCTGGAATGTCTGCGACAAGGATTCCTGGCTGGGTGTCCGCAACTACCCGCTCCTCTTCGACGAGAACTACAAGCCCAAGCAGGCCTACCTCGCCGTCAAGGGTTTCGACCCGAAGATGGACAACTTCGTGATCAAGGAAGACTTCAAGCCGTCTGAGCTCAACCAGCCCGGCCAGGAGTACCCGATGGTCAACTCCCAGGGCTACGCCCGCTTCAAGGTCAGCGCCCCCAAGGCCACTTCCGTGATCGTCAGCCTCGGTCTCGGCGGTTCCGGCGGCACCGTCCTCCACAAAGCCGAAGACGGCTCCTGGATGGGCACCACCGACGGTCCGATGGACGAAGGTTTCCACTACTATCACCTGACGGTGGACGGCGGCGTGCTCAACGACCCCGGCACCAACAACTACTACGGCTCCACCCGTTGGGAGAGCGGCATTGAGATCCCGGCCCACGACGCCGACTTCTATGCCATGAAGAACGTCCCCCACGGCAAGGTGCAGCAGATCCTCTTCTGGTCCAACAGCACCAACCAGGTGCGCGTGGCCTGGGTCTACACGCCGGCCGAGTACGACAAGACCAAGAAGAAATATCCGGTCCTCTACCTCCAGCACGGTTGGGGTGAGAACGAGTATGCCTGGTGGAACCAGGGCCACGCCAACCTGATCATGGACAACCTGATCGCCGAAGGCAAGATCGAGCCGTTCATCGTCGTGATGACCTACGGCATGACCAACGAGGGCTTCCGTCCCGGCCAGATGCCGGCCGCCCGTCCCGCTGCCGCTCCTGCCGCTGCACCCGCTGCCGGCGCTCCCGCACAGGGCGCTCAGCAGGCCCGCCCGGCCCGTCCGGCCGGCGGCATGGGCATGATGATGAACAACGGTTTCGAGGAGGTCCTCTGCGACGAGCTCGTCCCGTTCGTGGATGCTAACTTCCGCACCATCGCCAAGAAGGAAAGCCGCGCCATGGCCGGACTTTCCATGGGCGGCATGGAGACCCACACCATCACCCTGGCCCGTCCCGAGATGTTCGGCTGGTTCGGCCTGCTCTCCGGCGGCACCTACAACCCCGACGAGATCGCCGCTGCCGGTCTGGACAACAAGTCCGTCAAGGGTATCTTCGTCGGCTGCGGCAGCAAGGAAGGCCCGGACCAGATCCGCAACGCCGCCAAGAAGCTGCAGGAAGCCGGCTACAACGCCAAGGGTTACGTCTCCGAGGGCACGGCCCACGAGTTCCTGACCTGGCGTCGCTGCCTCTATGAAATGGCTCCGATGCTCTTCGTGAAGTAACGGATTTGATATGAAAAAAGACGGCGGCTGTCAAGCTGCCGTCTTTTTTTGTATCTTTGCGGCATGAAAGAATTATTCCTCGGAACGGGCATCGCCCACACAATACTCTTATTTGCATTTGTCATCGCTTCGGGCCTTCTGCTCGGCAAGATAAAAATCAAGGGAATATCGATCGGATCCACCTGGATCCTGTTCCTGGGCATCCTGGTCAGCCACTTCGGCTTCCGGGCCAACCCGACCGCCCTGGCCTTCATGAAAGACTTCGGGCTCATCCTCTTCGTCTTCTCCATCGGCCTGCAGGTGGGCCCCGGCTTCTTCCAGTCCTTCCGGAAGGGCGGCGTGACCATGAACCTGCTCGCCAGCGGGATGATCCTGCTGGCCGTGCTCGTGACCGTAGCCATCCACTGGATCACCGGCGAGAGCTTGACCACGCTGGTCGGCGTGATGTCCGGCGCCGTGACCAACACTCCCGGCCTGGGTGCCGCCCAGCAGACGCTCTCCGACGCCATGATCGCTGACGGCGCTCCGGGAGCCGCCGCGGAAGCCGCCTCCTCCGGCCTCGCCTCCGCCTACGCCGTCGCCTACCCGCTCGGCGTGCTGGGCGTCATCTTCGTCGTCATCCTGCTGAAAGGCATCTTCAAGGTGGACCTGCAGAAGGAACAGACCGCCCTGGAGCAGGAAGAGAAGCCGACGGATTCCGCCCGCCGCATGCACTGCGAGGTGGAGAATCCCGCCGTGTTCGGCAAGACCCTGGCCGAGATCAGCAACGGCGTGAGTGACAAGTTCCTGGTCTCGCGCCTGATGCGGAACGGGGAGATCACCATCCCCGGACCGGAGACGGTCCTGGAGAAGGGCGACAAGGTCCTCATCGTGACCTCGCAGCCCAACGTGGATACGGTTCGCATCATCTTCGGCGAGGAAGTGCCCATGCACCTGGAAGACTGGGTGAAGAAGGATGAGCACATCGTCACGCGCCGCCTGAGCATCACCAAGCCGTCCCTGACCGGCAAGCACCTGCGCGACCTGCACATCCGCAACAGTTACGGCGTGTCCGTGACCCGCGTGATGCGCGCCGGCGTGGAGCTCGTCGCCCGCCCGAACCTCATCCTCCAGATGGGCGACAGCATCCTGGTCGTCGGCACGCCGAAGGGCATCGACCAGGTGGCCGCGCTCGTCGGCAACAAGCCCGAGAAACTCTCCCACCCCAACCTGATTCCCATCTTCTTCGGCATCGCCCTCGGCGTGGTCTTCGGGTCGCTCCCGATCCGCTTCCCGGGCATCCCCCAGCCGGTCCGCCTCGGCCTCGCCGGCGGCCCGCTCATCATCGCCATTCTGCTGGGCTACTTCGGACCGAAGTGGCGCATCACCACCTATACCACGCTCAGCGCCAACATGATGATACGCGAGATCGGCATCAGCTTCTTCCTCGCCGCGGTCGGCCTGGGCGCCGGCGAAAGTTTCGTCAGCTCCCTGCTCAGCGGCGGTTTCTGGTGGATCCTGTACGGCGCGCTGATCACGCTCATCCCGGTGCTGATCACCGGCCTGGTCGCCCGCCTGGTCTGCAAGCTGAACTTCTACCAGATCTGCGGCCTGCTGTCCGGCGGCAACACCGACCCGGCCGTCCTCGCCTTCGCGCAGGGCGCCTACGGCACGGACTACACCTCCATCAACTACGCCACGGTCTACCCGATGACGATGTTCCTGCGGGTGCTGGTCGCGCAGCTCCTGATTCTGTTTGCGATTGCATAAGCCGGGCTTGACCCGGGACCTCACCCTATCTGAACGACACAGTCGTCCGGCGCCTTGGCGTTCGCGTCGCGGATCAGCTCCCCGCACGACTCCACGCGGATCGAGCCCGTGCGCGGGTTCTTGATGGACACGACGTGCCCCTTGACCGTGGCCTGCACGGAAGAATACTCGAACGCCAGGTCGGCGTCCGGCTCGAAGGTGCAGTCTTCGAGCACCAGGTTGTCGATGTAGCAGAGCGGCTGCGTGCCGCCGATGCGGCAGCGCACCAGGCGGAGGTTCTTCGAATGCCAGCCCAGGTACTCCCCGTTGATGAAGGAGTCGTAGACGGTCACGTTCTCCGTTTCCCAGAAGGAATCCTTGCTCTGCAGGTTGCTGTCGTGGATCTCCACGTTCCTGGTGTGCTGGAAGGAATAGTTCCCGAAGAGCTGGAGGTTCCGCACCCGGATGTTGCTGCAGTGCATGAAGATATAGTCGGCCTCGCGGGCCTCCACGTTCTCGATATCGATCCCGTCGCAGCTCCAGAAGGTCTCCTGCGCGTGCGGCATCACCACGTTGCGCAGCCGGATGTCCGCGCTCTCGCGGAACATCTTCGGCGCCTCCTGCCGGCAGTCGCGCAGCTCCATGCCGCGGCTGTGCCAGAGCGAGGAGCGGGCCCCTTCGGTGAAGTGGCAGTCCGCCGCGAGGAAGTTCTCGCAGCACCAGAAAACGTATTTTCCTTCAAAGCGACAGTGGTGCGCCTCAATGTCGGAGCCCTCCTTGATGGAGGATTCTCCCGCATGGATGGTCACATTCTCCAGACGGAGTCCATGTCTGTTATAGAGCGGCCTTTCGCCGCCGAATTCGCGGTCAATAATGATTTCCATAAAAAAATCTATCTGCAAAGATAGCATTTTGCAATTAAATAGATAAATTTGCAGGAATATATAAAAGTTAGTAGCATTATGTCCCTGCACATTTCCGCCAAGACCCAGGCCATGCCGGCTTCCGCCATCCGCAAGCTGGTCCCCCTCTCCGATGCCGCCAAGGCTCGGGGCATCCATGTGTATCACCTCAACGTAGGCGCTCCGGACATCAAGTCCCCCGACTGCGCGTTCAATGCCGTCGTGGACAAATGCAAGGGCATGCATCATCTCTCCTACACCAACTCCGCGGGCCTGATCGAGCTCCGCGAAGGCATGGTCGAGAAGTATTATAAGAAAATCGGTATCGACATCGAGGTGAGCGAGCTGCTGGTCGACGTGGCCGGCAGCGAGGCCTTCGCCGTCGCCATGCAGGTGGCGGCCGATCCCGGCGACGAGATCATCGTCGTGGAGCCGTTCTACACCAACTACCAGACCTTCGCCTACCTGAACGGCATCACCCTCAAGGCCGTCCCGACCGACATCCGCGAGGGCTTCAAGGTCCCGGATATCTCCGAATTCGAAAAGCTCGTCACGCCGAAGACCCGCGCCGTGCTCATCAGCAACCCGTGCAACCCTTCCGGCAAGCTCTTCACCAAGGAGGAAATGCTCAAGATCGGCGACTTCTGCCGCCGCCACGACCTCTTCCTCATCTCCGACGAGGTCTACCGCGAGTTCTGCTACACCGACGAGCCGCACTTCTCCGCGATGAACATCCCCGGCTGCGAGCAGAACGTCATCCTGGTCGACTCCGTCTCCAAGCGCTACAACCTCTGCGGCGCGCGCATCGGCTGCATCGTCTCGCACAACAAGGACGTGATGGCCGCGGCGCTCAAGTTCGCCCAGTCCCGCCTTTGCCCGCCGGTGCTCGGCCAGTACGCCGCCATCGGTGCGCTCGACACCCCGCAGTCCTACTTCGACGAAGTCAAGGCTGAATACATCCGCCGGCGCGACTGCGCCGTGGAGATGCTGAACGCCATCCCCGGCGTCTTCGCCCCCAAGCCCTTCGGCGCCTTCTACACCGTCGTGGAGCTGCCGGTCGCGAACGCGGAGGACTTCGCCCGCTGGATGCTTACCGACTTCTCCCGCGACGGCGCCACCACCATGGTGACCCCGGCCGCGTCCTTCTACAAGACCCCCGGCGTCGGCCGCAACCACGTCCGCATCGCCTATGTCCTCGAGGTGCCCGCCCTGCGCAAGGCGCTCACCATCCTGGCCGAGGGTCTCGCCGAATACCAGAAGCTGCACCCCAATGAGTTGGCGTAAGTTCTGCGGCTGGGCGCTTCGCAAACTCGGCTGGACGGTCGTCGAAGGCCTCCCCGAGGAGAAGAAGTGCATCATGCTGGGCGTCCCGCACACGACCGTGTGGGACTTCCTCATCGCCTACCTGTACTATGAATCCATCGGCGGCAAGGCGCTCTGCATGGTCAAGAAGGAGATGTTCTTCCCGCCCCTGGGCTGGATCCTGAAGGCCATGGGCGGCATTCCCGTGGACCGGAGCAATTCGGCCGCGCTGGTGCGCAGCCTCATCCAGGAGATGAACACCCGGGAGCAGTTCCACCTGGCCATCGCCCCCGAAGGCACCCGCAAACCCGTCAAGCGCTGGAAGAGCGGCTACCACCTGATCGCCCGCGAAGCAGGCGTGCCCGTCTACCTGGGCTACTTCGACTGGAAACGCAAGCGCGTGGGCCGCGGCCAGAAAGTCGAGCTCACGGACGACGCCGCAGCCGACACCAAGCGCATCCAGGAGATCTACGAGAAAATGGACCTGGGCGCCCGTTACCCCGAAAATTACATTACTCATTAATGCGACACGATTTCAAGACCCTCTCCGATCTGTACGACTACGCTTCTGCGAAGTACGCGAACCGGACTGCGGCCGAATATACAGACGGACAGCAGTCATACACCTACGCCCGTTACCGGGAGACCTGCGACAACCTGTCGCGCATCCTCTCCAACTTCGGCATCAGCGCCTCCGACAAGGTGGCCATCCTCTCTGAAAACGGGCCCCACTGGGGCATCGCTTTCTTTGCCACCGTCGCCTACGGGCGCGTTGCTGTGCCGATGCTTAACGAATTATCATCCAGCGAAGTAGAGAGCATCCTGAGCCACTCCGGGTCCAAGGCCCTCTTCGTCTCCCGCCGCCAGCTCAAGAAGGTGAGCGACGCGGCACTGGCCAAGCTCAGCCTGGTGATCGACATCGACACCTTCGAGTTCATCAAGCACGAGGACACGGCCTTCACCTGCGACGGCCGCGTGGCCACGCCCAACCCCATGGACATGGCCGCCATCATCTATACGTCCGGCACCACCGGTTCGCCGAAAGGCGTGATGCTCAGCCACCGCAACTTCTGCGCGTCGGTCCTCGACTCCTGGTACGCCCAGCACGAGAACAAGCATTCCGTCTTCCTGTCCATCCTCCCGATGGCGCACACCTACGAGATGACCCTCGGCCTGCTGTACCCGTACTCCGTCGGCGCCCGCGTCTGTTACCTGCGGCGCGTCCCCACCCCGACCATCCTCAAGCAGACCCTCGCGGAGATCCGTCCCACGACGATGCTCTCCGTGCCACTCATCATCGAGAAGATGTACAAGACCAGCATCATCCCCACCATCCGCGGCAGCAAGTTCCTCTCCCACCTGGAGAAGTACGCCCCGCGCACGCTGGCCTGGCTGGTCGGTATCAAGCTGAAGAAGATCTTCGGCGGCCGCCTGCATTTCTTCGGCATCGGCGGCGCCAAGCTCGACCCCGAGGTGGAGACCTTCCTGCACCGCGCCAGCTTCCCCTACGGCATCGGCTTCGGCCTCACGGAGTGCGCGCCGCTCGTCTGCGCGGCCCCGCCGTTCAAGACCCACGTCGGCTCCACCGGCCGCGCCACCCACGGCGCGCAGGTGCGCCTGGCGGACGTCAATCCCGAGACGGGCCTGGGCGAGATCATCGTCAAGGGTCCGAACGTGATGATGGGCTACTACAAGGATTACGAGCGCACGCAGTCCGTCCTCAGCCAGGACGGCTGGTTCCGCACCGGCGACCTCGCCGCGATGGACGCCAAGGGCCGCTTCTCCATCCGCGGCCGCCTGCGCAACATGATCGTGGGCGCCTCCGGCGAGAACATCTATCCCGAGGAGATCGAGCACGTGATCAACAGCTTCGACGGCATCGGCGAGTCGCTGGTCATCCAGCGCAACGGCCAGCTGATCGCCCTGGTCAAGTTCGAGGACAACGTGCTGGACTGGAACCTCGAAGGCCAGGACCGCTTCATCGAAGATATGGAGAAGAAGCGCCAGGCCGTCCTCGACTTCGTCAACGAGAAGGTCAGCCGCTTCTCCAAGATCAAGGACGTCGAGATTCAGAAGGAGCCCTTCAGCAAAACGGCGACCCACAAGATCCGCCGCTTCCTGTACGAGAAGAAGTAGTAGTCATTTCGCATACATGACCAACACCGACCCCGCACGCATCCGTGAGCTGAACGAGCTCCAGCGCCAGTATTTCGCCTCCGGCATCACCCGCGACCTGCATTTCCGCAAGGAGATGCTCCGCAAGCTGCTCGCTGCCATCCAGCAGTGGGAAAAGCCGCTCTACGAGGCCCTGTGGACCGACCTGCACAAGTCCGAGCAGGAGGCCTTCCTGACGGAAGTCAGCCTCGTGACCGGCGAGATCCGGGGCCACCTGCGCCACCTGTCCCGCTGGGCACGCACGAAGTGCAAGCCCACGCCGATGCAGATGCTGCCCTCGCGCAGCCGCATCGTCACGGAGCCGCTGGGCAGCGCGCTCATCATCGCGCCGTGGAATTATCCCTTCCAGCTGCTGCTCAATCCGCTCGTGGGCGCCATCTCCGCCGGCTGCACGGCCATGCTGAAGCCCTCGCCCTACGTCCCGAACGTCTCGCGCGTGATCGGGGAAATGATCTCGCAGACCTTCGACGAGCGCTACATCGCCGTCGTCCAGGGCAACCGGGAGGTGAACACGCAGCTGCTCGCGGAGCGCTGGGACATCATCTTTTTCACCGGCAGCCCGGTCCTGGGCCGCACCGTGATGGCGGCCGCCGCCAGGAACCTCACCCCCGTGGTGCTGGAGCTGGGCGGCAAGAGCCCCTGCATCATCACGTCCGACGCCGACATCCGCCTGGCCGCCAGGCGTATCGCCTGGGGCAAGGCCCTGAACGCCGGCCAGACCTGCATTGCGCCGGACTACGTCTTGATTGATAAGAAGATACGGGATGCTTTCGTGGATGAATACCTCCGCCAGGTCCATGCCTTGCTGGGCGAGGATCCCCAGGAGACGGAGCACTTCGTGCGCATGGTCAGCGACAAGGCCTTCGCCCGCGTCGCGTCCTACATCTCCGGCCCGGAGGCCTCCGGCACCGTGCGCGGCGGCAAGACCGACCCGGCCACGCGCTACATCGAGCCCACGGTCATCCTGGACCCGGCGCCGGACTCCGCGGTGATGACCACCGAGATCTTCGGCCCGGTCCTGCCGGTCTGCACCTTCGAGACGCTGGACGAGGCGGTCGATTTCGTGAATGGCCGCGAGAAACCGCTGGCGCTGTATTTCTTCGGGAAACTGAGCGACGGTAAGTCCGTCGTGCGGTACACCTCATCGGGCGGCGCCTGCATCAACGACACCATCATGCACATCGTCAACGAGAAGGTCCCCTTCGGCGGGGTCGGCAACTCGGGCATGGGCCGCTATCACGGCAAGCTGAGCTTCGACGCCTTCACACACGAGCGCGCGGTCATCATCACCCCGCGCCGGCTCGACCTCCCGTTCCGCTACATGCCCTACAAACTCTACAAGCTCTTCCGGAAAATCTTAGGGTAATTACACCCAGAGCTCGGCCAGGTCCAGCACCAGGCGCTCGGTCTTCTCCCAGCCCAGGCAGGGATCGGTGATGGACTTGCCGTAGACACCGCCGTCGGGCTTCTGGCAGCCGTCCTCGAGGTAGGACTCGACCATCAGGCCCTTGACCAGATTGCGGATCTGCTCGCTGTGGCGGGTGCTGTGCAGCACCTCCTTGGCGATGCGGATCTGCTCCTCGTACTTCTTGCCGGAGTTATTGTGGTTCGTGTCCACGACCACGCCCGGATTCTGCAGGCCGCTCTCGGCATACAGGGCGCTCAGACGCGCCAGGTCCTCGTAATGGTAGTTCGGGTGCGAGATCCCGTGCGAATCCACATAGCCGCGCAGGATCGCGTGCGAGAGCGGATTGCCGGCAGTCTCGACCTCCCAGTTGCGGTAGATGAAGGTGTGCGCGCTCTGGGCGGCCTTCAGCGCATTCATCATCACGGACAGGTCGCCCCCCGTCGGGTTCTTCATGCCCACAGGAATGTCCAGGCCGCTCGCGGTCATGCGGTGCTGCTGGTCCTCCACGGAGCGGGCACCCACGGCCACGTACGACAGCAGGTCGTCCAGGAAGCGGTGGTTCTCCGGGTAGAGCATCTCGTCCGCGCAGGAGAAACCTGTCTCGGCCAGGGCGCGCATGTGCAGCTTGCGGATGGCGATCAGGCCGCGGAGCATGTCGGACTGCGCCTGCGGATTGGGCTGGTGCAGCATGCCCTTGTAGCCGAGGCCCGTCGTGCGCGGCTTGTTGGTATAGATGCGCGGCACGATCAAGATCTTGTCGGCCACCCGCTCCTGCAGCGGGCGCAGGCGGGAAATATATTCGATCACGGCATCCTCCCGGTCAGCCGAGCAGGGGCCGATCACGAGCAGGAGCTTGCGGCTCGCGCCGGTCAGGACGTCCCGGATGCTTTCGTCATTGCTGCGCTTGGCTGCCGCGGCTTCCGCAGAGATCGGATACATCTCCTTGATCTCCTTGGGGATCAGCAGCTTGCGCTTGAAAACCATATTCATACGCTTCTTACTTTTTATCAAAGAACGAACGCCGGTACGACGACAGGCGCATCATTTCCTTCATGGTATCTTCGTCCCCCCGGTCCAGGGCGTCACGCAGCTGCGTGAACTTCTCCAGGAAGAGGTCCATCTGCGACAGCAGCTCGTCCCGGTTCTCCAGGAACAGCTCCGTCCACATATTCTCGTTGATCCGGGCGATCCGCGTCAGGTCGCGGAAGGAGTCGCCCGTGTACTCCACCAGGTGCTCGGAATCCTTGCAGTCCATCAGCGCCACGGCGATGCAGTGCGTGAGCTGCGAGAGGAAGCCGATCATCTCGTCGTGCGCCTCGGGCGTGAGCACGGCGATGTGCCGGAAGCCCAGGATGCAGCCCAGCGTGCGCACCAGTTCGATCCCCTCCGGGGTATTGCGTTCCGTGGGCGTGATGATGAAGTTGGCACCCGCAAAGACCTTGCTGTCAGCGAATTCCACACCGGATCGCTCGCGGCCGGCCATCGGGTGCGCCGGCACGAATTCGACATCCGCACGCAGGATCTCCTGCACGGCCGGGACCACCGACCGCTTCACGCCGGTCACGTCCGTGATCACGGCGCCCGGCTTCAGGAACTCCTGGTACTTCCGCACCCATTCGACAAAAGCCTTGGGATACAGGGCGGAGACCACCAGGTCGAACTGCGAGACGTACTCGCGCGTCACTTCGGTCTGTCCGTGGGCGATGAGCCCGTGCGCCAGGGCATAGTCCAGCGTCTCCTGCCGGCGCACGAGGGCGCCCACCTCGAAGCCCAGCGCGCTGAGCTTCTCGGCGTACGACCCGCCGATCATGCCGAGGCCGACAATCAGGATTTTCCGGTAATTGATGAAGCCTTTCGTCATTTCGCTGCCAGATAATCGGTGCCGAAGCGCAGCGCGAGCTGGTCGCACAGCACCACGGACACCAGGGCCGTCACCACGGGGCAGATCCGCCGGATGATCGCCGGATCGTGCCGCCCGGTCAGGGCCAGTTCCACATCTTTTCCTTCCTTATAATCCACCGTCCGCTGCGGCCGTGCGATGGACGGCGTCGGCTTGACGGCGAGATTGAAAACGACAGGCATCCCGTTGGTGATTCCCCCGTTGATGCCGCCGTTGCGGTTGCTTTCCGTGACCACGCGCCCGTCCCGCATGCGGAAGGGGTCGTTGGCCTGCGAGCCGCGCAGCCCGGCCAGGCCGAAGCCGTCGCCGAACTCGATGCCCTTGACGCCGCCCACGGCGAACATCGCCCGGGCGAGCACGCCTTCCAGCGAATCGAACCACGGCTCCCCCAGCCCGGCGGGCAGGCCGCAGATGCCGGTCTGGACCACGCCGCCGACCGAATCCTGGTCGGCCTTGGCGGCGAGGATGGCCGCCTCCACCTCCGCCTCGCGGTCGAGGATGAGCGGGAAGCGCTTCGCCTCGATGCCGGCGATCTCGGACGCCACGTCCGTGAACGGCGCGTCCTCCACCCCGGCGCAGCGCAGGATGTGCGTGCCCAGGCGGATGCCCCTGGCTTCGAGCGCTTGCCGGCAAATGGCGCCGGCGGCGACGATGCCGGCCGTCACGCGGCCGGAGAAATGGCCTCCGCCGCGCGGGTCCTGCCAGCCGTGGTACTTGCACTCGGCCGTATAGTCGGCGTGCGCGGGGCGCGCCACCGTCTGCACGGTGTCGTAGTCCTTGCTGCGCACGTTCTCGTTTGGAATCAGGATCGTAAGGGGCGTGCCGGTCGTACGGCCCCGGTACACGCCGCTAACCAGCTGGAAGCGGTCCGGCTCCACGCGGGCCGTATCGGCGGGCCCGGCGGGGCGGCGGCGCGACAGCTGCTCCGCGATATATGCCTCATCCACGGGCAATCCCGGGGCCAAGCCGTCGAGCACAATGCCGACGGCCGGTCCGTGGCTCTCGCCGAAGACCGTCAGGATGACGCTGGTTCCGAGGGAATTCTTCATAGGCTAACGCGTGTAGAAAGAGCCGACGAGCTTGAGGCGGTCGCACAACGGACTGAGTTCCTGCAGCAGGCTGCTCCCCTCGTCCGTCGCCACGTCCCCGTCCAGCTCGACGAAGAAATAGTAATTCCACAGCAGCTCCTTCATCGGACGGCTGTGGAGGTTGCACATGTTGAAATTGTGGGCGCCGATGATGTTCAGCGTCTGCGCCAGGGCGCCGGCTTCATTCTTGACGGTGTACATCAGGATGAAGTGCTTGTCCATCTTGCCCTTGTTCTCCTTGTCCAGGCGGAGCATCCGCGAGAACGCCGCGAAGCGCGTCGTGTTGGTGCGGCTGGTGTTGATGCGCGGCTCGAGGACCTCCAGGCCGTAAAGCGCCGCCGCCTCGGCCGTGCCGATGGCCGCGCAGGCCGGATCCTGCTTCTGGGAGACACGCTGCGCCGCCACGGCGGTGTTGGACATCTCCCGGGTGATCAGCTTGTTGCGCTGGATAAACTCGGCGCACTGCGCCAGGGCCTGGGGGTGGCTGTAGACCTTGCGGATCTTCGACTTGTCGGCGCCGGGCAGGCCCAGCAGGTTCTGCTCGACCTCCAGCTGCATCACCTGGTTCACGTAGAGCGAGCCGGAGAACATCAGGTCCGTCACGGACGAGACCTCGCCGGCGAAGCTGTTCTCGAAGGGCAGCACCGCCACGTCGCACTCGCCCGTCTCGCAGGCCCGGTAGGCCAGCTCGAAATTGTCATAGGAGACGAGCTGCGCGCCGGGATACAGGCGCGAGGCGGCGATGTAGGCAAAAGCCCCCGGCACGCCGCTGTAGGCAACCCTCAGGCCGCTGCTCAGGCGGCGCTGCCAGTCGCGCGAGAGCGCCAGCACTTCCTTCTGGAAGCTGACGTAATATTCACGGACATCACAGTCCTGGATCCGCTCGGCGCCGCGCCGCAGGATCGCGTCCTCGCGGGACGGATCGCAGGTGGCGAGCCCATGGGCGGTCTTGTATGCGGTGACCTCGCGGACGAGCTCCATGCGCTGCTCAAAGAGCGGCGCGATCCGCGCGTCCACGGCGTCGATCTTCTTTCTGATTTCTTCGAGGTTGTCCATCGGATAAAACTAACTAACCTACAAATGTAGAAAATATCTTCGCCAAACGCAAATACCCCCTTCGGGGGTCGTCCTGAAAAAGAAAAGGCCGCCCGGGGGCGGCCTTTTCAACGAATAACCAGTAATTACAGCAGCTTTTGGATCGGCTGCTGGGGAGCAAGCACATTGTTCACGGGCCAAGACTTGGCCTCGGCGAGGGTGAAGGCCGCCGTCTCGCGCAGGTCGCGGGAGCTGGCGCCGAAGGCGAGCGTGTACTCGCCCGCAGCGGCCTCCCAGGCGGAGGCGGCTTCGTTGAAGGAAGCGAGGCCGTAGGCGTCGACCTTCAGGGTCACCACCTCGCTCTCGCCCGGCTGGAGCTCGCGCGTCTTGGCGTAGGCCTTGAGCTCGCGCACCGGCTTGTCCAGGCCGCCCGCAGGGGCGCTCACGTAGAGCTGGACGACCTCCTTGCCGGCCACGGAGCCGATGTTGGTCACCTTGACGCTGGCCTCGAAGCCGTCGCCCGCGGCCTTCACGGAAGGCTCCGTGTAGCCGAAGCCCGTGTAGCTCAGGCCGTAGCCGAAGGGATAGGAGACCGCCATGTCCTTCTTGTCGAACCAGCGGTAGCCCACGTAGATGTCCTCGGCGTAGACCGTGCGGTCCACATCCTTCTGGCCGATGTCCTCGCGGCGGTTGACGAAGTACACCCCCGTGTCGGCGTCGATCGGGAAGTTGGCGGAGGAGCCGGCGTCGCGCAGGTTCACCGGGAAGGTCATCGGCAGGCGGCCCGACGGGCTCTGCTTGCCGGTGAGGATATCGGTCACGGAATTGCCTCCCTCCTGTCCGGCCTGCCAGGCCAGCAGGACGGCGTCGGGGATGTTCTTCCAGGAAGCGGTCTCGATCACGCCGCCGATGTTCAACACCACGACGACCTTCTTGCCGGCCTTGTGGAAGGCGGCGGTCACGTCCTGCAGGAGCTTGCGCTCCTTGGCGGAGAGCTCGAAGTCGGCCGCGGAGCGGTCGAAGAATTCACCGGAATTGCGGCCGAAAGTGATGATGGCTATGTCGTTGGCCCTGGCGGAAGAGGCCAGCTCGGCCGCGGACGGAACGAGCTCGGACGGGCGCGGGGTCGGATAGAAGGCGGACGTGCCGTCCTGCGGGAGGGAGGCCTGGAAGGCCGCCAGCTCGTCGGCGACGTGCTTGAGGTAGACGTCTTTCTTGCTGTCGTCCACGTTGAAACCGGCGTTCTTCAGGCCGTCCAGCAGAGACACGGTGTAGGCGCGGTTCACGTTGCCGGAACCGGTGCCGCCCGCCACGAAGTCATAGGAAGTGCAGCCGAACACGGCCACGTTCTTCACATCCTTGAGCGGCAAGACATTACCCTTGTTTTCCAGCAGGACCATGCCCTCGAGCGCGCTCTGGCGCGTCACGGCGGCATGGGCCGCGAGGTCGGGGGCGTTGCTGTAGGCATAGCCCTTCGCCTTCGGGCTGCGGGCCACGAGCTCCAGCACGCGGCGCACGCACACGTCCAGCTCGGCCTCGCTGAGCGAGCCGTCCTTCAGGGCCGCCATGATCTGCTCGTACTGCAGGTTGGTGCCCGGCTGGAGCATGTCGTTGCCGGCGCGCATCTGCGCGGCGGCGTCGTCACCGCCGTACCAGTCGGTCATCACGGTGCCCTTGTAGCCCCACTCGTCGCGCAGGACGGTGGTCACGAGCTCGCGGCTCTGGGAGGTGTAGGTGCCGTTGATCTTGTTGTAGGAGGTCATAATCGTCCAGGGCTCGGCCTCCTTGACGGTGATCTCGAAGCCCTTGAGGTAGATCTCGCGCTGGGCGCGCTGGCTGATGACGGCGTCGTTGCCCGTGCGGTTGGTCTCCTGGTTGTTGTAGGCGAAATGCTTGATGGAGGTGCCCACGTCGTTCTTCTGGACGCCGCGCACATAGGCGGCGGCCGTCTTTCCGGCCACCACGGGATCCTCGGAATAATACTCGAAATTACGTCCGTTCAGCGGGTTGCGGTGGATGTTCAGGGCCGGGGCCAGATAGACGTCGGCGCCGTATTCATGCACCTCCTCGCCCATCGCGGTGCCGACCTGCTCCACAAGCTCCTGGTTCCAGGTGGAGGCGAGCAGGGTCCCGATCGGGAAATGCGTACAGTAATAGGTGCGGTCTTCCCCCTCGCGGGTCGGGTCGATGCGCAGGCCGGCAGGGCCGTCCGCCAGGACGATGGCGGGGATGCCGAGGCGCTCAATCGGGTAGGTCGTACCGGCGGCGCCGGGCACGATCTTGCGGGTGGCGCCGATGGTGGCGGTCGCCGTCTCATCGCCGAAGCCGGCCATGCCGGTGCCGATCACGAAATGGACCTTCTCCTCGAGGGTCATCGCTCCGAGGACCTTATCCACGGAGGCCTTCCCAAGCTGCGGGTCGCCACCCGAACAGGCAGCGACCAGCAGTGCGGAAGAAATGAAAATCAATGCTTTCTTCATCTAAAATTGGTTATTTGCGTGTTACGTTGATCTCGTTCAGAGGAACGTTGAGCTCAAACAAGTCGTTGACCTTCCAGCTCTGCGCCTTCTTCAGCTTGTAGCTGGCCGTAGCACGGATGTCCTCGACGCTGGCGCCGAAGCAGACCTTGTAGGTGCCTGCCGGGGCTTCCCAGGCGGAGCTGGCGTCATTGAAGGAGGCGATGCCGTAGTTGTCCACGACCATCTTCACGGTCTGGCTCTCACCTGGCTTCAGCTCGCGGGTCTTGGCGAAGGCCTTGAGTTCGCAGGCAGGCTTGGCGAGACCGGCCTCAGGGGCGGACACATAGAGCTCGACCACTTCCTTACCGGCCACCTTGCCGGTGTTGGTCACGGTGATGCTGGCCTCGAAACCGTTCGCGGTAGCCTTCACGACCGGCTTGCTGTAGGCGAAGCTGGTGTAGCTCAGGCCGAAGCCGAACGGATAGGAGACACCCACCTTGGCGGTGTTGAAGTAGCGGTAGCCGACGTAGATACCCTCTTCGTAGTTCGTGTAGTCCACGTCCTTCTGGAGCTGACGCTGGCCGCCGAAGCCGCCGAAACCGCCGTACTGGTTGTTGTTGCGCGTGTAGTTGAACGGGAAGTTGGCGGAGGACGGGTGATCCATGAAGTTGACCGGGAAGGTCATCGGGAGCTTGCCGGAAGGGTTCACCTTGCCGGTGAGCACGTCGGCGACGGCATTCGCACCCTCCTGGCCCGGAGACCAGGGAAGGAGGATGGCATCCACGAGGTTCTTCCAGGAGTTGGTCTCGATCACGCCGCCGATGTTCAGCACCACGACGACTTTCTTGCCCTGGGTATGGAAGGCGGTGCTGACGTGCTGGAGCAGCTCGCGCTCGATGGCGGTGAGCTCGAAGTCGTCCATCATCTTGCGGTCGGCACCCTCGCCGGCGTTACGGCCGAGCACCACGATGGCGATGTCGTTGGACTTCGCCTCGTTCTCGATGGCAGCCTGGGGGACGGCAGGTTCCGCGATGCGCGGGGATCCCATGAACCAGCTGAAGCCGGAGGCGGTCAGCGCACGGTTCGCGGCGGCCAGGTCGATGGTCTTCTGGTAGAAGTCCATCAGGGGGGCGTCCAGCTCGAAGCCGGCACCCTCGAGGGCGTCCTTCATATTCACGACATAGGCCTTGTTGACGTCGCCGGAGCCGGTGCCGCCAGCCACGAATTCGATGGAGGTCGAGCCGTAGAGGGCCACCTTCTTCACGTCCTTGAGCGGCAGCACACCCTCGTTGCGGAGGAGCACCATCGACTCGCCGGCGGCCTGGCGGGCCACCTGGGCGTGGGCCTTGAGGTCCGGTTTGTTGGAATACTTATACTTGGCGAAGGAAGGGGTGCGGACGATGTACTCGAGCATGCGGCGCACGTTGCGGTCCACATCCTTGATGTCCAGGCTGCCGTCCTTCACGCCCGCGATGATGCGGTCGATCTCGTTCTGGTTGCCCGGCTCCATGAGGTCGTTGCCGGCCCAGGCGGACTTGACGGTCCCGGCCTTGTTGCCCCAGTCGGTCATGACGATGCCCTTGTAGCCCCACTCATCGCGCAGGATCGTGGTGAGCAGGTCTTTCTTCTGCTGGGTGTACTCGCCGTTCAGCTGGTTGTAGGAGGACATCACGGTCCAGGGATCGGACTCCTTCACGGCGATCTCGAAATTCTTCAGATAGATCTCGCGCAGGGCGCGCTCGCTCACGCGGGCGTCATCCTCGTTGCGGTTGGTCTCCTGGTTGTTGACCGCGTAGTGCTTGATGGAGGTGCCCACGCCGTTCTTCTGGATGCCGCGCACATAGGCGGCGGCCATCTTGCCGGACAGGAGAGGATCCTCGGAGAAGTACTCGAAGTTGCGGCCGCAGAGCGGGTTGCGGTGGATGTTCATGCCCGGGGCGAGGAGCACGTCCACGCCATACTCGTGCACTTCCTCACCCATCGCGGTGGTCACCTGCTCCACGAGGGCGGTGTCCCAGGAGCTGGCGAGCAGCGTACCCACGGGGAAGCCGGTGCAGTAGAAGGTCTGGCTCGTCCCCTGGCGGGTCGGCTGGATGCGCAGGCCGGCAGGGCCGTCGGCCAGCACCGTCCCGGGGATGCCGAGGCGCTCGATGGGCCGGGTGTTGCCGGCCGCGCCGGGCACCTGGGCGGCGACGCCGGAGGTGACGCCGTTGACGATCTGGGCGCGGGCGCCGCCCACCAGCAGGGTGGCTTTCTCTTCAAGGGTCATGGCGGCAAGGACTTCATCGATGTTGTCCTTGCGCAGCTGCGGCTGAGCCAGGGCGGAGACGCCCGTCAGCAGCAGCGCGGCAATCATAATGGATTTCTTCATATCGGTTTTATTGGTGTTATTGACTAGTGGCACAAAAATAGGCATTCGGGCAGAATATTTTTACATCCTGCCGTCCATAAAATGTTCTGTTTGTTCAAAAGCGTGCAAAAGCTATCCCATCCGGCTGACGGTCTCCTTCAGGATTTCCGACACGGTCGGGTGCGGGAAGACCGTTTCCTGCAGCTGCCCGACGGTCAGTCCGTGCTCGATGGCCAGGCACGCGCCGTGGATCAGTTCGGAGCAGGGGTTGCCCAGCATGTGGACGCCCAGTACCGTGCGGGAAGCCCTGTCCACCAGGACCTTGCAGACGCCTTCGCCCCGCTCGTTCTCGGCCACGAAGCGGCCGGAGAAGGCCATCGGGAGCTTCTGGACGAGCACGTCCAGGCCCCTGGCCGCCGCCTCGGCCTCCGTCAGTCCCACCCCGGCCACTTCCGGATTGGTATAGACCACGCCCGGGATGGCATCGTAGCGCATCCGGTCGGCACGCCCGAGGATGTCGTTCACGGCCACCTCGCCCTCGCGGGACGCGGTGTGGGCCAGCAGCGAGAAGCCCGTGACGTCACCGGCGGCATACACGCCGGGCACGCTCGTGCGCATGTGCTCGTCCACCTTGATACCATACGCCCGGCCAGCTGGATTCAGGGCCAGTTCCACGCCCAGGCTCTCCAGGCCGAAGCCGTCCAGCTTCGCCCGGCGCCCCACGGACACGAGGATCCTGTCCCCGCGCACGCGGCAGGTCTCCCCGGCCGGATTTTCATAGACAACTACGTCGCCCTCGACGGAGACGACCTTGCAGCCCAGCTGGAAGTCCACGCCCTTCTTGGCGTACTGGGCCTGCAGCATCGCGCTGATCTCGTCGTCCATCGGACCGAGGATCTTCGGGAGCATCTCCACCACCGTCACCTTCGTGCCGATGGAGTTGAAGAAGCTGGCGAATTCCATTCCGATCACGCCGCCGCCGATGACGACCAGCTCCGCGGGCTGCTCCTCGAGCGCGAGGATCTCGCGGTTGGTCACGACGGCCGCGCTCTCGCGCAGGCCGGGGATGGGCGGCACGACCGCCTCGGAGCCACTGCAGATCAGCAGCTTGCGGGCGATGTATTCCTGCCCGTCGGCCTCGACGGCAAATCCCTCCCCGCTGCGGCCGCGGATCTGCGCCCCGGCGGCGACCACCTCCACGCCCGCCGCCTTCATCTGCGCCTTCACGCCGGCGACGAGCTTGCGGACCACCTTCTCCTTGCGCTTAAAGACGGCGCCGAAATCGACGGCCGGGGCCTCCACGCTCACGCCATAGCGGTCGGCATGCTGCGCGTAGTCGAACACTTTCGCGCTGTACAGCAGCGTCTTGGTGGGGATGCACCCCTCATTGAGGCAGACGCCCCCCAGGTTATTCTTCTCGAACAGGACGACGGACAGTCCGGACTCGCCGGCACGCCCCGCGGCAACGTACCCGCCGGGACCGCCTCCGATAATGGCTAAATCGTGCATAAAAAAAGGCTTTGTGGTCTTCCGCAAATTTACGGCGATTTTTTGAATTTTCGCTATCTTTGCCCTGCACTCCGAGCAACATGAAAACCATCGAAGTCGTAGCGGCCATTATCCGGAAGGGGGACAAGATCTTTGCCACCCAGCGGGGCTATGGCGACTGGAAGGACTGGTGGGAATTCCCGGGCGGGAAGATGGAGCCCGGCGAGACGCCGGAGGCGGCGCTGGTCCGGGAGATCCGGGAGGAGCTCTCGGCCGAAATCCGCGTGGACGCCTTCCTGCACACGGTGGATTACGATTATCCGCAGTTCCACCTCACGATGCACTGCTACCTGTGCTCGCTGCTCGGCGAAGCCCTGCACCTCAACGAGCACGAAGCCGCCCGCTGGCTCTCCGCCGGAACGCTCCGCTCCGTCCGCTGGCTCCCGGCCGACGAGGGGCTCCTCCCCCTCATCGAGCGGGAACTGAACAAGACGAACTCGACAACCAATAAAAATCAACACTAATCATAAGACAATGAAACAATTTCTGATGACGCTCGCAGCCGTCCTTTGCTGCGCCTCCCTGTTCACCTCCTGCAACAAGAATAATCCCGACCAGCCCGTGGGACCGGACACCACCCCCGTCGCCGCCGTGATGGACTACTCATTTGAAGTCTCCGACGACCTCCTCAACGCATTCGACCTGACCGTGGAGTACTACGACGCCACCGGGGCCGTGAAGTCCGAGGCCATGACTTCGAAAACGTGGACCAAGACCGTGAAATCCAACCAACTGCCCGCCACCCTGGGCGCCCGCGTGAACATCAAGCTGAAGAGCGGTTTCGATCCTTCCAAAGAAGGAGTATTCAACGCAAAGCACCTCTGCGGCTACCAATACGATTGCATCAACAAGAGCGGCGAAAAAATAGGGAAAGGGGGCATTTCCACTGTGGAAGGCGGCTCCAGCATGAAGTATGAAAAGGTTCCCGCCTATGCCGAAAGGTATCAGGACAAACCCATCATGAAGTATCTCTTCAACTTCGCCGCCGACGGCACCGCCACCAGCGGCAGCTGGGAGTAAGCAAGTCCTGAAAAAACAGTATCTTTGTTCTCGCACAAAATTTATTGACCGAGATGAAAACTCGTACCCTCCTCACGGCCCTGGCGGCGATCGCCGTCCTGGCCGGCTGCGCTCCCAAGGCGGCGCCGCTCAAGACCTGCATCTTCCCGGGCGACTACCCGGACCCGAGCATCCTGCGCGACGGGAACGACTTCTACATCACGCACTCGTCCTTCACCTACTTCCCCGCCCTGCTCGTCTGGCACTCCACGGACCTGGTCCACTGGACGCCCGTCGCGCGCGCCGTCGAGGACGGTGACTACTCCATCTTCGCCCCCGACATCTGCAAGGTCGGTGACAAATTCTACATCTACTACCCGACCAGCCGCGGCGAGAACTACGTCGTCACGGCCGACCGCCCGGAAGGCCCCTGGAGCGCTCCGGTCAAGCTGGACGTGGGCGGCATCGACCCGGGCCACGTCGTGGCCGAGGACGGGCAGCGCTACCTCTATACGAACAACGGCTGGGTCACGCCCCTGACCCCGGACGGACTGGCCGCGGCGGGACGCCCGCAGAAGGTCTATGACGGCTGGGAGTTCCCCGCAGAATGGGAGACCGAGGGCATGTGGCTGGAGTCCCCGAAGCTCTTCAAGCGCGGCGACTACTACTACCTCGTCAGCGCCGAGGGCGGCACCGCCGGTCCCGTCACGAGCCACATGGTGGTCGTGGCGCGCAGCAAGAGCGCGCTCGGCCCGTGGGAGAACAGCCCGTACAACCCGATGGTCCACACCTACAGCGCCGACGAGGCCTGGTGGTCCAAGGGCCACGGCACGCTGATCGACGACGCCGCCGGCAACTGGTACGTCGTCTATCACGCCTACCGCAACGGCTTCCACACCCTGGGCCGCAGCACCATCATCGAGAGCGTCGAGTGGACCCGGGACGGCTGGCCCGTGCTGGCGGAGAAGGACGGCGCAAAGTGGGAGCAGGACGGCCTGCAGGGCGACTACAGCCCCCTGCGCGCCACCGAGAATCCACTCCTCTGGTCGAAGTGGCAGCCGGGCTTCGGGGGCGGCGAGCTCTACCTCATGACCGCCGTGGACGACGCCTACGAGATCTCGGCCACCTTCGAGGTGCCGGAAGGCAGCCAGGCCGCGCTCTATCTCTTCTACAACGAAGCCGCCAACCTGGGCGTCAACGCCACCGGGACGGACTGCTCCCTGCGCATCCGCAACGAGCGCAACACCGTCAGCACCTGGCGGATGGCCGCCGACGGCGAATGGGAGGCCGTGGCCGAAGGCATCGACGTGTCAGCCATGCACCACAACAACTACAACGGCTTCTTCGCCCTGCGCCCCGGCTACCTGCTCACGGGCGAGGCGAAGCTGGTCAGCTTCTCGTACGAGGCCCTGAGCTCAGATGGGATAGACCTCGGCGCCAACGAAATCGAATAGATCCTGCGGAGCGATCTTGAACTGGAGTCCGCGCTGCCCTGCACTGATGTAGATGAAGTCGTAGAGCAGCGCGGATTCGTGTATGTACGTGGGAAACGCCTTCTTCATTCCGATGGGCGAACAGCCGCCGCGGATGTAGCCCGTGGTCGGGAGCAGCTCCTTCAGGTGCAGCATCTCGCAACTCTTGTTACCGGAGATCCGGGCGGCGACCTTGAGGTCCACTTCGAAGTCGCCCGGAATCACGCACACGAAAAAGCCCGTGCGGTCCCCGCGCAGCACCAGGGTCTTGAACACCCGGTCGATGTCCTCCCCCAGCTCCGCAGCCACATGCTGCGCGCTCAGGTCCTCCTCCGTGTACTCGTAAGGGATTAATTCATACTGGATTCCGGCGGCGTCCAGCAAGCGGGCTGCGTTCGTTTTTAACATTTTTTATTATCAATTTTATGTTTTGGCACGGTGCTTGTTATCAGTATGGTCGAATAGATTTTCATTGGTTAATAATTTTGGTTAGAATTGCGAAAGGGCTGCGATGTGAATCGCGGCCCTTTTCGTTTCCGTCGCGATTGTCACAAAAATAATCATTCCACAGGTATATCCAAAGGATTTTTTTCTTACCTTGCAGAACGGAAACCGACTAGTTGGTAGCGTATATGTTCCATTTCGAAAGCGATTATCTGGAAGGATGCTGTCCGCAGATCCTGGAGGCGCTGCAGGCCACGAACCTGGAGCAGACCCTGGGCTACGGCGAGGATCCGCACTGCACGGAGGCCGCCCGGCGGATCCGTTATGTCTTTGACTGCCCCGACGCAGACATCCACTTCCTGGTAGGCGGCACGCAGACCAACGTCACGGTCATCTCCGCCCTCCTCCGCCCGCACCAGGGCGTGCTCTGCGCGGAGAGCGCCCACATCAACGTCCACGAGACCGGGGCCGTGGAGCACAGCGGCCACAAGGCGCTCGCCCTCCCCTCGCCCGCGGGCAAGATCAGCGCGGCGCAGGTGCGGGCAGCGCTCCAGGCGCACCACAGCGACTTCAGCCGCGAGCACATGGCCCAGCCGGGCATGGTCTATATCTCCTTCCCGACGGAGCTCGGGACCATCTACACCAGGCAGGAGCTCGAAGAGCTGCACCAGGTCTGCCAGGACTGGGAGATCCCCCTCTTCATCGACGGCGCCCGCCTCGGCTACGGCCTGGAGGCCTCCGGCTGCGACGTCCTTCCCAAGGATCTGCCCCGCCTGTGCGACGTCTTCTACATCGGCGGCACGAAGCAGGGGGCCCTGTTCGGCGAAGCCGTCGTCTTCTCCGACACGCGCCTGTCCGAGGACTTCCGCTACTTCATCAAGCAGAACGGCGGCATGCTCGCCAAGGGCCGCCTGCTCGGCATCCAGTTCGAGACGCTGATGAACGAGGGGCTCTACTTCAAGCTCGCGCGCCACGCCGACCGCATGGCCGACCGCGTCCGCGCCGCCTTCCAGCGCAAGCGCATCCCCTTCCTCGTGGAGAACACCACCAACCAGGTCTTCCCCATCGTCCCCAACGACCTCCTGCCCCGCCTGGAAGAGAACTTCGGCTTCGAGCGCTGGCAGATCGTGGACGAGGGCCACACCGCCGTGCGCTTCTGCACCAGCTGGGCCACGCCCGAGAGCGCGGTCGACGAGCTGGGAGGCTTCATCGAATTCAATTTATAAACGCCATAACCCGTCATGAAACAGAAGAGATTCATTCTCCCGGAGTCCGAGATTCCCACCCAATGGTACAACATCCAGGCTGACATGGTCAACAAGCCGCAGCCGATGATCCACCCGGGCACCAAGCAGCCCATCAAGGCCGAAGACCTCTATCCCCTCTTTGCGCAGGAATGCGCCAACCAGGAGGTCAACCAGACTGACCGCTGGATCGACATCCCCGAGGACGTGCGCGAGAAGTACGCCTACTACCGCTGCACTCCGCTCGTGCGCGCCTACGGCCTCGAGGAGGCCCTCGGCACCCCGGCCCACATCTATTTCAAGAACGAGAGCGTGAACCCGCTCGGCTCCCACAAACTCAACTCCGCCATCCCGCAGGCCTACTACTGCAAGCAGCAGGGCGTGACCAACGTGACCACGGAGACGGGCGCCGGCCAGTGGGGCGCGGCCCTCTCCTATGCGGCCAAGCTCTACGGCCTGGACTGCGCCGTCTACCAGGTCAAGATCAGCTATGAGCAGAAGCCCTACCGCCGCAGCATCATGCAGGTCTTCGACGCGCTCGTGACCCCGTCGCCGTCGATGTCCACGCGCGCCGGCAAGGACATCCTCACCGCCGACCCGAACCACCAGGGATCCCTGGGCACCGCCATCTCCGAGGCGGTCGAGCTCGCCATGAGCACCCCGAACTGCAAGTACCTGCTGGGCTCCGTGCTCAGCCACGTCTGCCTGCACCAGACCGTCATCGGCCTCGAGGCCGAGAAGCAGATGGCCATGGCCGGCGAATACCCCGACATCGTGATCGGCTGCTTCGGCGGCGGCTCCAACTTCAGCGGCATCTCCTTCCCGTTCCTGCGCCACAACCTGCTGGACGGCAAGAAGACGCGCTTCATCGCCGCCGAGCCCGCCTCCTGCCCGAAGCTTACCAAGGGCGAATTCAAATATGACTTCGGCGACGAGACGGGCCTGACCCCGCTCATCCCGATGTTCTCCCTGGGCCACGACTTCCGCCCGGCCAACATCCACGCGGGCGGCCTGCGCTACCACGGCGCCGGCGCCATCGTCTCCCAGCTCCTCAAGGACGGCCTCATCGAGGCCACGGACATCCGCCAGCTGGACTCCTTCGCCGCCGGCACGCTCTTCGCCCGCGCGGAAGGCATCATCCCCGCCCCGGAGTCCTGCCACGCCATCGCCGCCGCGATCAATGAAGCCAACAAGTGCAAACAGACCGGCGAAGCGAAGACCATCCTCTTCAACCTCTCCGGCCACGGCCTCGTGGACATGACCGCCTACGACCAGTACATCTCCGGCACCCTCGCCAACACCGGCGACTAAGCGGGATGAAGGTGCAGGTCAACCGGACGGTCGTCGACATCTTCGACGGGGCGAGGTCGCAGCACGCCGTGCTGCGCTACCTCGTCCAGCGGCGCCGCCCCCGGACGTTGCTCAAGCAGGGACGCATCCAGGACGCCTACGGGCACGACATCGGCCTGGACGCCCCGCTGCACGAAGGACAAATCATCAAATTCAAGGTATAACATGAAAAAACTGATTCTGACCATCGCCGCGGTCCTGATGCTCTCATCCGCGGCCTTCGCAGAGAAAAAGGAAATCCGTATCCTCTCGGTCAACGACATCCACGCCAAGATCGAGAATATGCCGCAGCTGGCCGCCATCGTGGACAGCCTGCGCGCCCTCTACCCCGACATGCTCATCATGTCCGCGGGCGACAACCGCACCGGCGAGCCGCTGAACGACCTCTACGAGGTCCCGACCTACCCGATGGTGGCCCTGATGAACCAGATCGGCTTCGACTGCTCCACCCTGGGCAACCACGAGTTCGACGGCGGCCAGACCGGCCTCGCGACGGTCACCCACCTGTCCAACTTCCCCTACGTCTGCTGCAACATCCATCCGGATCCGAAGTGGGGCATCAACACCATTCCCTATAAGGTATTCGTGATCGACGACGTGCGCGTCGCCGTGGTCGGCGTCGTCCAGGTCGGCAAGCAGGGCCACCCCGACTCCCACCCGGACAACTGCACCGACATCCTCTTCACCCCTGTCGAGGAGACCCTCCAGGAGTACAAGTGGCTGCGCGACGAGAATGATGTCGTCATCATCCTCTCCCACATCGGCTACGACGATGACGTGGAGCTCTCCCAGTACGTGCCCTGGGCCGATATCATCATCGGCGGCCACTCCCACACGCAGCTGGACGGCGGCGAGGTGCACAACGGCGTGATGATCACCCAGGTCACCAACCGCCTGGACAACGTCACCTTCGTCACCCTCACCGTCCAGGACGGCAAGGTCACCGACCGCAAGGCCGAGAACATCAAGGTGGAAGGCTATCCCAAGAAGAACACCGCCGTGGCCGAGCTGCTGCGCTTCTTCAGCGACAACCCCGCCTTCAAGCGCGTGCTCGCGACGCTCAGCGCCCCGATGACCAGCTACGAAGAGCTCGGCTGCATGATGACCGACGCCTGGCGCGTGGAGACGGGCTCCGACATCGCCTTCACCAACACCGGCGGCGTCCGCTACGACTATCTCCCCGCCGGCCCGTTCACGGTCAGCGACGTGCTGCGCCTCGACCCGTTCGGCAACGACACCGTCCAGATGGAGCTTACCGGCCAGGAATTCAAGGACATGCTCATCGCCATCACCTACGCCGACAACGACTACGGCTTCCCCAAGGTGAGCGGCGTCAACTGCGAGGTCATCTTCGACAAGAAGGATCCCAGCAAGATCAAGGACGTGAAGTTCACCCTGCCTGACGGCGGGAAATTCGACCTCAAGAAGACTTACAAGGTCGTGACGAACAGCTACGCGGCCGCCATCGCAAGCTCCCCGCACAAGGACCAGGGCCGCGCGCTCAACCGCACCACAGCGGCGCTGATCCAGGAGTACCTGGAGCACCAGGGAACGATCGACTACACAGGCGTCTGCCGCGTGAAGCAGAGCGTCTCCGCGAAATAACAAATACGAAATAAATAATAACGCCGACCCTTTGGGCCGGCGTTATTATTATCGTCATTCCGGACTTGATCCGGAATCTCCTACCAGTTCAGGATCTTCTTGAAGTCGTAGGCCTCCGGATCGGAGACGTACTTCTTCGCGGCCTCGTAGTCGGCCGGGGTGATGAAGTGGCAGATGAAGTTGAAGTAGTTCTGGGCGATACCGCCCTCGATCTCGACGCGGCGCGGCGGGATCTTGCCCTCCTCGTTCTGCAGGTCATGCAGGTAGAGCGGCTTGGCGTTGCCGAACGCGTCGACGTACACCATGCAGCCGGTCTCGCCCTTCTTGAAGAGCTCATACACACCCATGGCGAGTTCGGAGCAGTAGGTCAGGTCGTAGCCGATCGGATCCTGGCAGCGGACGTCGTAGCCGATCTCCACCGGACGGGTCTTGGCCTTGATGTTGGTCTTCTTCATCTCCTTCTCCAGCAGCTCGTTGAAGAGCACCGCCTTGGAGATCTTGCCGAGCTCGGGGTGGCCGTGCTCGTCGTAGGTCATGTGGATGCCGGCGGCCTTGATGTCCTCGTCCTTGAGGTCATGGAAGACGCCTTCGGCGACCACCACGGTACCGTAGCCGATGCCGAGGATGGTACGCTTGATGATGGCGGAGAGGGTGAGCTTGACGATCTTGTCGATGGTGATTTCGGTCTTGTTGAACATCTCCGGAATGATGGTCATCGGAGCGTGCGTGGCCTCGCCGATGCCCAGGGCCAGGTGGCCGGCGCTGCGGCCCATGGCGCTGATGAGCAGCCAGTTGCCGGAGGTGCGGGCATCCTCATACACGGTGCGGGCGATATGGGCGCCTTCGTCCTTGGCGGAGTTGAAGCCGAAGGTCGGGGCATTGTTCGGCAGCGGAAGGTCGTTGTCGATCGTCTTGGGCACGTGGATGTTCGCGATGGGGTATTTCTTGGCCTCGAGGAACTTCGCGATCCGGTTGGCGGTGGAAGCGGTGTCGTCGCCGCCGACGGTCACCAGGAGCTTGATGTTGTTCTCGGTGAACAGGGAAAGGTTGAAGTTCTCCTCAAAATCCTTGTCCGTCGGCTTGAAACGGCTCATCTGGAGGTAGGAGCCGCCGCGGTTGAAGTAGGCGTCAGCCTTGAAGAAATCGAGGTCTTCGGTGCGCGGGTTCTGGCTGAAGAGGCCGCTGTAACCGCCGTGAAGGCCGATGACACGATAACCGCCGGCCAGGAAGGTCTTGGCCACGGAACAAACGACGGTGTTCATGCCCGGAGCCGGGCCGCCACCGCAAAGGATGATGATGGAATCTTTCATTTCTGTAGTATACTAACTGATTATGTTTTTCCTGAAATCCCGCAAATTTACACAATTCCGGCCGGAAAAACAAACCGGCCGCCTACAGCATATTGAACATCGCATCCTGTACGCGGGCGTTCTTGGCAGGGTTCATCTTGCCGAAGCTCCACTTGACGGAGAACATGGCGTAGCGGCCGAGAATCAGGCTCCGGGTGTCTTCGACGTACTCGGCGCTGACATTGCGATACAGGGCGCGCTCCTGGTTCAGGATGTCCGAGATGCCCAGGCTAAGCGTGAACGCCTTGATGTTCTTGCTGACCGAGAGGTTCCACAGGCAGTACGGGTCGTTGTAGCCGGGAGCATAACCCCGGTAGATATGATAGGACGCATCCGTCTTGAACTCCCAGCCGTGGAGGGTCTCATAGATCAGCTCCAGGCTCGGGGTGAACGACCAGTAATTCGTATTGCCCTTCGGATCCAGGCTGTAGCGGCTCTGCTCATTCCGCATCGACGCCGTGAGTTCGGCGGAGAAACGGTCCAGCCGGTACTCGGCATTCAGGAGGACATAGAACGAGAACCGGCGGGTCCGGCTCTCGGCGAAGCCGCTCTGCCCGCTGTAGAAGCGGCTGCCGCTCGCATCACCCCAGAAATCCGCCATGAAGGCGTTGTAGTCGAAGGTCAGCAGGTCCATGCCCGCCCGGCGGGCCGTCGCCTGGTAGCTGATGCTGGCCTCGATGCTCGCATTGGCTGACACACCGAGGGTCAGGCGCTTCTGTTTGCCGACCGGCTGGCGGTAAGTAAGATACGCGGTCATCTCGTAGGATGGCTTGCGGGTGTTGACCGGCACGGAGTAACGGACGCCGTCCGCGTCGAACCAGGATGCCGTCTGGATGCCGCGCTGGGTCATATATCCGAGGAGATAAACGTCCACGTAGGAGAAGGTCTTCTTGTCGTTGTATTCCCAGTCCAGGTAGGCCTGGTGGCTGAAGGTCGGACGCAGATAGACGTTGCCCGTGGAGATCTGGAGCGGGTTGGAGATGTCCAGCACCGGGGTGATCCGGCTGCCGGACACCTGGTTGGAGTTCCCCTGGTAAGAGGCGTACAGGGAGTGCCCGCTCTTGGTGTTGTAGCGGAAGCTGACGTAGGGCGACCAGTCGTGCAGCCATTCCCCGATGCCGGTTTCCGTGTCCCGGCCCAGCGAGCGGGAGCGGACCTCGTTGCGCGTCTGATGGACCTGGACGCCGAAATAGAACTGGTTGCTCTCCTTGCGCCACTGCATCTGGACGCTTTCGCGCAGCGTCAGGTAGTCGCTTCGGGAAGTCGAAGAATAGTAGTCGTTGGCGGAGCCGTCCGCATTGAAGGCGGCCTTGCCGCTGCTACGCTGCTGCCAGGCGGGATTTACGACGGCCGCCAGGCCCCAGTGCTCCCCGAAGGGCTCCAGGTAGCTCAGGTTGCCGGACAGCATCCGGTTGTTGCCGTCGTTGTCGTAGCGGAGGTTGCGCGGGGTGACGGTGGCGCCGTACCAGGTCCGCGAGATCTCCGTGCTTTCGCCCGCGTCCTGATTGAAATTATAATTCAGGGTCAGCGTCAGGCTGCGGCGCTCCTTGCCGAAATTCTTGACGCCGCCGGAGAGGCGGCCGCTGGCCTGGAAGCTGCGGGAGTTCGATGTTTTGTCAGCGTTGGTGCCGTTGATCTCGAGGCCGTTCACGCTGGACGTGACCGACTGGTTGTGGGTCGAGCCGTCGCTGGCGTTGAAGCGGAAGCTGGGCGCGAAGCGGAAGTTGAAGCGCTTGGTGTCCTTGCGGTTCAGCTCGAAGTTCACATTGACGCGGTGGCTGCGGCTGGTGCCGGAGGACAGGCCGTTGGTGAAGAGCGGGTCCTCCCCCACCAGCGTGGACTGGCGCGCGGAGCTGTGGCCGGAAAGCTGGTCGGAGAAGTTGTAGCTGACGCTGGCGGTGGATTCCAGGCCCTTGAGCCGGTCAGAATTGAGGTTGGCGCCCGCCATGGCGGAGGTTTTCAGGCCGCCGATCAGGGACAGCATGTCCAGATCGACCAGGTCCACGTCGCCGCTGGCGACGAACACGGCGCCGCTGCTTCCCGGTTCCGTGGCGTTCTGCCCGTTGGCCATGATGGTCAGCTGGTCCTGCTCGTTGTAGCCGCTGAGCATGAGGTTGCCGTTGAACAGCGCGTGCCGGTTGTCGCCCAGGCCGTCGGGGTCGTTACCCGGTCGGTAGCCGCCGCCCAGCTTGGCGTTGCCGAACCAGCCCTGCTTGTATTCATCTTTTAATTGTAGATCCATCACCGTCTCGCGGGTATCCTGCGAGGCGATGCCGGAGAAGGCCGCTTCCTTGTTCTCCTGGTCCACGACCTTGATCTTGTCCACAATCTTGGCCGGCATGTTCTTCAAGGCGGCCGCCGGGTCGTTGAAGAAAAAGGTCTTGCCGCCGACGGTGATCTTGTCCACCTCCTTGCCGTTGACCTTGACCTTCCCGTCCTCGCCGACTTCCATGCCCGGCATCTTCTTGATCAGGTCCTCCAGCATGGCGTTGTCGCCCACGTGGAAGGCCGCGGCGTTGTAGATCAGCGTGTCCTGCTTGACCTCGATGGCATTACCGACCGCCGTAATGGACGCAGCGTCAATGATTTCCGGATTCTCCTCCAGTTTGATCACGCCGAGGTTCTCCTCGTAGTTGCGGAAGTTGCAGTCCTTGGCGAAGGGGGTGTAGCCGATCAGCTCCACGTTCAGCCGGTAGCGGCCCACGGGCACGTCCGGGATCTCCACCTTTCCGTCCATGTCGGACAGGGCGAAATGGGTGATGGTCGTGTCTCCCTGCGGGTTGAGATAGACCGTCGCGAAGGGCAGGGGTTCTTCGCTCCGGGCGTCTTTCACCTCCAGCTTGACTTTGATGTTACGGTTGCTCTGGAACATGTCGTAGTCCATTACGACGACCTGGGCGTGGAGGGCGCCGGCCATGAACAGTCCGGCCAGGAGAAAAAAGAATCTTCTAAACATACCTACTAAACTCTTTTGTGCAAAAAGTATCGACACGCGGGCGGAAATCCAAGGCAAAATCCCCCTGAACGGCTGTCAAATCCCCTTTTTGCAATAAAAATGCCGGGAGCGGAGATGGTCTCGGCACTCCCGGCGGTCAGATTGCTACTTCGAGGTATTGCGTACCTTGAAAACAATGGGAATTCTCAGATTCGTGTCGATGGGCGTCCCGTTCTTCGTGGTTCCCGGCTCCCATTTCGGGGATTGCTTGATGGTGGCAGTCACCAGCGCATCCAGTTCCGGACACACGCTTTCCGTTACTTCGACGTCCCCGACGGTCCCGTCGGCCAGCACCTCGAACGACACCTTCATTGTGCCTTCGTGATTGCAGTCCTTCGGCACATCAATCCGCTGGCAGAGCCATTTGGAAAACTCGCCCAGATCTCCGCCCTGGAACCTCGGCATCTGATCCGGAACCAGACGGAAAGCAACGGGCTCCTCCTCTTTGTCCCGATAGCTGACCACGACGATTTCATCCATCTCCATCGGCGCCTTCAATGTGATGATAATGACGCCGTTCTGCGCCCCTTTTTCGCCATACTTCTTATACGCGCTTTCACCCTTCAAAAAGCTGACCGACCGGATCCGTCCCTCACTGAGATTGTCATATTCTTCCTTGGTAATCTCGTGTTCTTCCCCCCATGCCTGCCGAAGGATAACCAGAGGAGGATTCTGGTCGATCAGCACAGGACTGAGGTGATAATCGAAGTTTTTACTATCTTTGTCCTCCGGGACATAGACGGTCCGCGCCTGCAGGCCGAGCCCGAGGCAGATGAGCGGGAGCAGATACAGCGCCCGCAGGCCTCTCGCAAGAGAGGATTTGGATTTTGACATCATAGTAATACGATTTTTAAGGATACTGTGATTAAAGCTGTTGGCAACTGAGTAGCCGCTCTTGCTGACAGCTTTTCTTATTAACAGATATTGATATTCTCTCAGGTTGGCCCCGCTGCGAAGGACAGCGTCATCCGCCTCATACTCATGGAGTTCCTGCAGGTCCGCGCGGAGCATCCAGGCAGCCGGATTGAACCACTGCAGGGCAGACAGGACGTCCACCAGCAGCAGTTCGACCGAGTGGCCGTAGGCGATGTGCGCCTTCTCGTGCGCGAGGATGGACGCGTGCTCCCCATCCCAGTCCCTGCGTGACAGCACGATCCAGCGCATCCAGCTGAAGGGATCGATGTCCCGGTCCGTAACGATGATGCGGCAGCCGTCTTCCTCGCGGACGCATTCGCCCCGGCGGACGATGCGCGCGATGCACAGGATGGAGATGCACAGGCGGACCAGCACGAAAGCGACCCCGGCCCAGAACAGGACAGGGAGCGCCACCTGCCACCAGGGAGCCGCGGCGGCGGATTTGGCGACAGCCTCAGCCTCGGCAGCGAGCTCGGCGCCGGCGCTCACCGGCTCGATCGGGCCGGCGAGAACCGGTTCCACCGGCTTGCGGATGGTGATGATGCACAGCGGCAGCAGGAAGCTCAGCGCCGCCGTCCCCACCAGGACGAAGCGGTTGAAACGGTGGAAGGTCTCCTTCTTCAGGAGGAAACGGTAGAAGAGGTAGAAGACCAGCAGCGCCACGGCCACCTTGCCTGTATATAAAAGGAACGCGCACATGCTTATTTCTCTTTTTCGATCAGGTCGATCAGTTCTTTGAGTTCGTCCACGGAGATCTTCTCTTCCTTGACCAGCGCCGAGACGGCGCTCAGGTAGGAATTGTCGAAGTACTTGTCAATCAGGCCGATCAGCGAACGCTGCTTGTACTCTTCGCGTGTGACTTTGGCGAAGTACTGGTAGGTCGGGCCGTAGGCCTTATGGTCGATGAAGCCTTCTTCCTGAAGCGTGCGCACCTGGGTGGACAGCGTGGAGAAGTGGGGTTTGGGGTCGGGGTACAGTTCCCGTAACTCCCTGACAAACAATGGCCCCCGCTCCCAAAAGTGATCCATGATCACCTCTTCCTTTTTGGTCAGTCGTTTCATACTCGCGGTTGTTTACTGCAAATATAGCTAAATTTTTTAACTACGCAACTATTTTGAAATAATTATCCGATTATTTTTTGTAATCAAAATCGGAACCCGGCGGGCGGCACGCTGCCCCCTGCGGGCAAATAAAACAGCTGTCGCTAAATGCCGGCCGGGGGCAGCTTGCCAGTCGCCGGAAGCAACGAATAGCGAACAATTTCGAAACTGCCGTCGGACGCAGGGCGGAGGTGGTAGTTGCAGCCGTCATAGATGATGCCGAGCGGATAATCCTCCTGCCGGACGGCGTTGTACTGCTTATTCTTCACGTTATAGATGAGGACGGCGCACTCCCCTTCCAGCTCGAAAGCTAGATAGAGCCTGTCGGCCGTTGCCTGGGCGTTGGTGAAGCGGGGCTGCCGCTTGCCGAAGTCCCAATGGTACGGATCACAGACAAAGTCATCCCCGGTGTATCTGCTTATTTCGCCGGACCGGGTGTAAAAGCTGTAAACGGACCCGTTGCTGCGATAAAAGCGGGAATTCTCGATTTCTGCTACCGGGACATGCGCGCGCGTAATCAAATAATCTACCGCCGGTATCGGGGAGGGATGGATACCGACCATGCCGACGATATAGTCGCAGTTATACGCAATTCCGTCCTTGCTGCCCAGCATGAAAATGGTATCCTCGTCCACACGAGCGACGCATTTCAAGCTGATATCCTCGTCCAGGAACGGGTATTCCGTCAGGAGAGAGCCGTCCGTCACGGAATAATCGATGATGGCTTTCTGCGTCAGGACATCCAGGACCTCGTCCTGATACGCGGAGGCATCGAGAATGGTCTCCGCGCTTCCGATGGCAGTCACATACGCGCCATTCCAGTCGAAGATCCGGATCTCGTTCTTCTCCCCATCCAGCAGGAAGAAACGGTTCGCAGCGACGTCCAGCAGCCTGGTTTCCTGCCCGGGCTCCATCCCTTCCGGGCAGCGGAGCGGGATCGCCACGGCCTCCGCGTACACATCCCGGGCGCTGACCGGATGCTTCAGCGCCCGGTCGAGATTCACCTTCAGCGGATCGAAACGGCCCTGCCAGCAGGAGACGGCCAGCAGGGCGACCAACAGCAGGGAACAAAAACGTTTCATCGCTACAGGCGGGGCTTCTGGATGATCCGGATGACCAGGGAAACCAGATAGATGCACATGCCGTAGATCACTGGGATCAGGATGACCTTGATGCCGAAGAACACGCCCGGAGAGATGAGATCGAACAGGCCGTTGACTCCCTCGCCGATATCGATGGCCACCTGCTGCAGGGTGGACAGGGCGCCATAGAGCGAGAACAGCGGAGATACGAGACCGAATACCAGGGCGAACAGGCCGATTTCCTTCACCCAGCGGGGCGCTTTCCAGGCGGCAAAGAAAAGGGCTACCAGAAGAATCGTGAGGACGGACATATAGACGAGACCGCCTTCCATAAAATACTTGAACATAAGGCTATGAGTTTTGTGGGTTACCGGGAGCAAATGTACAGGAAGGCATCTTCTTATCCAAGCCGAAACCCCGTGAAGGGGAGTTAAATCCCCAAAGTCGGCTTTGTATTGTCGGGAAATGCGGTTTATTTACTATTTTTGTATAGGTCATGAAACGGCTGCTGATCATATCCTACTGGGGTGTCTCCATCCTGCTGGTGGCGATGATTCTCGTCAGCCTGGGCTACCGCTTCCTGGAAGCGCTCTTCGTCGGAACGCTTTTCCTACCCGGCGCGCTGGCGGCCAAGTTCTTTTTCCCGAAGGTCAACTTCAGGAAGCGCAAATCGGGAATCAAGGACGCCGTCTTCGTCGTACTGGGAATCCTGGTCGGAGAGATGCTGCTGTTTCTGGTTGCGCACTATTACATTTCTCTCCTCCGGGAAGGGCATCACATCCCGCCCCAGCTCATGCCGGACATTCCCCATCTCCTGACCAATCCCGTCTTCATCGCCATCATCCTGACCGCGCTGGCCGCGGGCTGCTATTTCTTCGGGTCCTGGCTGGACCGGAAGCGTCCCACGCCGCCCGGCCTCATTTCCTTCACCTCGGACCGCAAGCCGGTCAGCCTGCCCGTTGACGATATTCTCTATGTGGAGTCCAACGACGACGCCACCACCGTCGTCGCCAAAGACGGACGGCGCTTCAAGAACTATACGCCGATTTCCCAGTGGGAGGCCAACCTAAGCCCCCATTTCGTCCGCATCCACCGCGCCTTCCTGGTCAACCGGACCGCCATCACCCGCGTCGATGTGGATCTCCTCTATCTCGGCGACATCCAGCTCCCCATCTCCCGGAAGTACCGGGACGCAGTGACCGGGAGCAAATAGCCCCCATTTTGCTCCCGAAATAAGAAAAATGCGTTCGCCGGGAGCAAATCAGGCCTCCAGTGCTCCCGCAGAGACCACATGAATCATTCAAACAAGAGTATGTTGCGAATGTTTTGTGCGTTTCGAAACAATGATGCCGGTTCGCAACGTTCAGTGTGCTGGAGTATTACGTAGTCCCAAAATAATAAACGATTAATCGGGAAATAAATCGGCTATTAACTTTTAGTTTTGCTGCCATGGATACATCTCGCAACAAAACACCACGTGCGCTGTCTTTCTACGAAGCAGAAAGTCAGTGCGAATTCGCTTTTATGAATAACGGCCCATATTATCACCTGTGTACACCCGGCGGGCAGACGGAAATTCTTTTTGAGGAAGAAGAGGACTTTCGCTTTGCGATGAATCTCGCTGCTTTTTGCACCTGGCAGTCCGATGGCGTAACAATCTTGACGTTTGAGATTATGAAGAACCATCTGCACGCGGTTATGGTTGGAGAAAGAGAACGCATAATTGCATGGTTTAACTTGTTTAAGCGACGGTTACAACGGTATTTCATGGACAAGGGCATCGTTAAAGACTTGACCGGTTTCAATGCGTCCCTATTTCCGATTGACAATTTGGAAACGCTCCGAAATACGATAGCCTATGTGAACCGGAATGGTTATTTGGTAGATACACGTTATACACCTTTTTCCTATCCCTGGGGAGCCAATCGATTCTTCTATAACCCCGACATCCCATTCTTGCAAGGAACCCGGTACGGAAATCTGAATTTTCGGGAGAAAAGACAATTATTCCGAAGCCATACCATTGATTATCCGGATGACCACCTTGTTTTGAACGGTTACATTCTACCGTCATCTTTTTGCAACCTGGCTCTCGCGGAAAGAATGTTCCAAAGCGCAAGAAATTACTTCTTCCTCATATCAAGGAATGTAGAAGTGTATCGCAGTATTGCATCCCAACTAGGAGACCTTGTATACTACACCGATGATGAACTGTTTCTCATCGTGCGGCAACTCTGTAAGGATGCTTACGACAATTCACGTCCGGCCTCCTTGCCCAAAGAAGCAAAACTGGAGATGGCCAAGAAGATGCACTTCGAGTATCAGGCGGGGAACAAGCAGATTCAAAGAATGCTGCGACTGGAAGAACGCGACATAATCGCACTCTTCGGGAGATAGATTTCCGGGAGCAGAGACATACCATTTTGCTCCCAGAAACCAGTAATTTCGTATTCCGGGAGCGTCAGACCCGTTTTTTGCTCCCGGCAACCGCTTTCCCATGCGGCCGTTCGTCGACGGAGAAGGTGTGCGGAGATGGTGATTCGTCGAAGCGAAACGGCGCTTCGTCGAAAGGGCCGGTTTTTCGTCGAAGGGAAAGGGGTGCTCGTCGAAAGTTCATTGATTCAGGGGGTTGCGTGAGGTAATTTTGCACCAGAAACAAACAAAAAACCACACGATATGAAACGAATCCTCACTTCCATCCTGACCGCCGTGATCTTCTGCACGGCCCTTTCCGCACAGCGCACCACCGTCACGGGCGACGTCCTTGACGCGCTCACCCGCCAGGGCGAACCGGCGGCCGTCCTGCAGTTCTTCTGCGGGGATGAGACCACCCCCATCGCCTATACGACCACCGACATGGACGGCTTCTTCTCCCAGGTCCTCCCGGGCAAGGGCAGCTACACGCTCCTCTTCTCCGGCATCGGCCGGCAGGACCGCCTCGTCCCCTTCACGCTGGACGGCCAGGAGAAGCTCGACCTCGGCGACATCCTGATCGAGGACAACGTCGAGGCCCTCGCGGAGGCGTCCGTGACCGCACAGCGCCCGCTCGTCAAAATGGAGGTCGACCGCATGAGCTACAACGTGGCCGACGACGTGGATTCGAAGACCGCCACGGTCCTCGACATGCTCCGCAAGGTCCCGATGGTGACCGTGGACGGCCAGGACAACATCACCGTGAACGGCTCCTCCAGCTTCCAGGTGACCGTGGACGGCAAGCCCAGCCAGATGTTCTCGGGCAACCCTTCCCAGATCTTCAAGATGATGCCCGCGAGCTACGTCAAGGACATCCAGGTCATCACCAACCCGGGCGTGAAGTATGACGCCGAGGGCGTGGGCGGCGTGCTCAACCTCGTGACCAACCGCGAGGCCACGGGCGGCCAGAGCATGGCGGACGCCTTCTACGGCTCCGTCCGTGCGATGGGCAGCACCCGCGGCGGCGGTGGCGGCCTCTTCCTGACCCAGCAGGCCGGCAAATTCACCTGGAGCCTCAACGGCAACGGCATGTACATGAGCATGCCCGGCACCACGACCGACGTGACCCGCGAGATGCTCGGCGTCAGCGGCGGCACCACCACGACCCACAGCGAGTCGGCGATGAAGATGCCCATGGTGATGGGCAACCTGAGCGCGAGCTACGAGATCGACGACCAGAATCTCATCTCCGCCACCGCCGGCCTGATGCACATGGGCAGTTCGATGGACGGCCTGACCTCCACCTCGATGAGCGGCGGTATCTACGGCACCGGCTTCGCCTACGACGGCACCTCCCTGACGAAGATGACCTCCAACGCCATCACCGCCAGCATCGACTACCAGCACCTCTGGAGCGACAACCCCGGCCGCAGCCTGATCTTCTCCTACCAGTTCTCCGGCACCCCGACCAACTCGCTGAGCGAGAACACATTCGCCAACAAGCTGATGGGCGGCCTCGACCTGACCAACCGCAAGACCGACGGCAAGCAGAGCTCCACCGACCACACCTTCCAAGTGGACTTCACCACGCCCCTCGGCATCTCCGGCACGCTCAGCGCAGGCGCCAAGTTCATCAACCGCCACAACAGCTCCGACCAGCTCTCCTACCTGTGGGACGGTGCCGACTGGAAGCTCAATCCGATCGCCAGCCTGGACTACGACTTCTACAACCGCATCGGCGCCCTCTATACCGAATATAAGGTCTCCCTCGGCTCCGTGAGCCTGCTCGGCGGCGTCCGCTACGAGCACACCTGGCAGAACGTCACCTACGCCGCCGGCCAGGGCAACAACTTCAGCACCCAGTACGGCAGCCTCGTGCCGACGGCCAGCCTGCAGTTCAACATCAGCCAGACCCAGAACATCGGCCTGTCCTACAACATGCGCATCAGCCGTCCGGGCATCAGCTACCTCAACCCCTACGTGGACACTTCCGATCCGACCGCCCGCAGCTACGGCAACAGCGAACTCGACGTCGAGCGCGGCCACAACATCAGCCTCGTCTACAACCTCTACAGCCCGAAGTGGATCGTGAACCTCACGCTGCGCGAGCAGCTGGTCGCAAACGGCATCTCCTCCTACAGCTTCTACGACGCGAACAACCTCCTGAACACGACCTACGGCAACATCGTCCGCAGCAGCGTGACCGGCCTGAACGCCTTCATCAACTGGAACGCCAGCCCGACCACCCGCATCTACCTGAACGGCGGCCTGAACTACACCGACCTGCGCAGCGAGGTCCTCGGCCAGTCCAACAGCGGCCTGAGCTACAATGCGATGCTTGGCTTCCAGCAGGCCCTGCCGCTCGACTTCAGCCTGAGCGCCAACGTCATCGCCATGGGCAAGAACTACTCCCTGCAGGGCTGGAGCTCCGGTATGAGCATGGCGATGGTCGGCCTGACCAAGAGCTTCCTGGACGACCGCCTCGGCATCAGCATCAACTACACGCTTCCGCTCACCGGCGGCAAGGGCATGCAGATGCGCAGCGTCAGCGAGGGCAGGGATTTCCGCTCCGTGAGCGTGAACACGATCCCGATGCAGCAGCTCAACTTCAGCATCAGCTGGAGCTTCGGAAAGCAGGGCAACGCCCGCGTCAAGAGCGCCCGCAAGACCATCAAGAACGATGACGTAATGAACACCGAGAGCACGTCCGAGAGCCTGGGAACGACGATGATGGGAGGTGGTATGATGTAATGGATTAATTACTATATTTGTAGAAACAAAGCGTCCTGAGATGAATCGTAAAAACAACCGTCTCATCCTCAACATCGCGCAGGTCCTGATATGGGCCGGCGCGATGCTGCTGCCTGCAGCGGCAACGTGGCTGATCTCCGGCGACAGCAACCGCTTCGCCATGAACTTCTGGCCCACGTTCTATATGCTTCTTCCGATCAGCCTGGTATACCTGGTCAACTACTTCGTGCTGGTCCCCAAGTTGCTGTTCCGCAAGCAGGTGGTCTGGTTCATCGTACTGAATATCCTGCTGATGGCTTTGCTCAACGCCCCGAACTTCTATCCCCGCGGGGAAATCCCCGAGCCGATCCGAGAGCACCTGCAGCGCCGGGACATCCTGGCCTTCCGCATCCCGACCATCATCACCGCCGGTTTCTTCCAGCTGGTGTTCATCTTCCTGGCCATCGGCGTGCGCTCCATCATCCGCTCCAACGACATCCAGTACCAACTGCAGGAGGAGAAGCGCAAGGCTTCCGAGGCGGAGCTGACCTGGCTCAAGCACCAGCTGAACCCGCACTTCCTTTTCAATACGCTGAACAATATCTCCTCCCTGACGCAGATTGATCCGGACAAGGCGCAGGAGAGCATCGGCGAACTCAGCGACACGTTGCGCTATGCCCTGTACGACACGGACACGGACAAGGTCCCGCTCGCGGGCGAGGTGGCTTTCATGAACAATTACATCCGCCTGATGCAGCTCCGCTGCAATGAGCTCACCGAGGTCACGACCGACTGGGACCTGCCTGCCGGCGACGTGAAGATCGCCCCGCTGCTGTTCATCTCTCCCATCGAGAACGCCTTCAAGCACGGCGTCAACGCGCGGATGAAATCCTTCGTGCACGTCGTTCTGCGCCCGGATGGCCGCGACCTGGAGTTCCGCTGCGAGAATTCCCTCTTTGAGAAGACCGGCGAGGACCATATCGGCTCCGGCATCGGCATGGAGAACCTCAAGCGCCGCCTGGAGCTCATCTACCCGGATGCCTATAGCTACGAACACGACGAGAAAGACGGCACCTACCAAGTCCGGATCGTCCTGAAAAACCTGCTCGCATGAAAGCACTGAGCTGCATTGTCGTCGATGACGAGCCGCTGGCCGTCAAGATGTTGGAGAACTTCATCTCCAAGACTTCTTTCCTGTCGCTGGAAGCGTCCTTCACCGACCCCGTGGCGGCGCTGGAGGCCATCCGCTCCCAGCGGCCGCAACTGGTCTTCCTGGACATCCAGATGCCGGACCTGAACGGCATGGAGCTCTCGCGCATGGTCCCGGACGGGACGCGCGTCATCTTCACCACAGCGTTCAAGGACTACGCCTTCGACAGCTACGAGGTGTCCGCGCTGGACTTCCTCCTCAAGCCCATCCGCTACCAGAAGTTCCTCGAGGCGGCCGAGAAGGCCCGCCAGTGGTTCGAGCTGCTGGAGAGCGCCGAGACGGCTTCCGAGCCCGGCACCGGCAGCGCCTCCGCCCAGCAGGATTCCATCTTCGTCAAGTCCGAGGGCCAGCTGCACAAGGTGGCCTTCTCCGATATCCGCTACGTCGAGGGCATGAAGGACTACGTCCTGCTGTATCTCTGCTCGGAGAAGCGGCCGCTCGTCACGCACATCACGATGAAGGCCGTCGAGGAGCTGCTGCCCGCCGCCCGTTTCATGCGGGTCCACCGCTCCTACATCGTCGCCCTGGACCAGATCGAGTCCATCGGCGGCTCCTACGACATCTCCATCGGCGGCGCGCTTATTCACGTTTCTGACGCATACCGACCGGCGTTCGAGCAATATCTGTCGCAGCGGATGTTGCGATAGATATTGCTGCCGGCCACGGGAAGCGGTTGCCGGGCACAAAATGACCCCTTTTCGTGCCCGGGAAGCGAAATTTCAGGGTCCCGGGCACAAATACGGCCTCCAGCGTGCCCGGCAATGAGACAAAACAGGGAAAGAATCGCTTAAAACGAATGATTCTTTCCTGTCGCGCCCGGGATGAGATGAATTGGCAATCAAGAATACAGAAGAGAAACAGAAGATTAAACGATTAATCGGGAAAGAAATCGGCTAATGCGTCCCACCTTTGCGGTCATGAAAACACCCAATGAATTCCTTGACCGCCCCCTCTCGTTCAGTGAACGGGAGCGTCAATGCGAAGAACTGTTTTGTTCTCGCGGCCCTTTCTATCACTTGTGTACGCCTGGCGATAGCCAGCTGGTCCTGTTTGATACGAATGCTGACTTCCGGTTTGCAATAAACCTGATGGCCTCTACCCTCTATGAGGAAACAGATGTTAATGTAATCACCTTCGAAATCATGGGCACGCATCTGCACGTGATAGGCGAAGGTTCCCTTGAAGCAGCAGAACAGTGGTTTGCCAAATACCGCAGGAAACTGTCCCGATTCTATCAATCGACCGGGGACGTCAAAGACCTGAGCTCTTTTCAAGCAAGTATCTTCCCGATCAATGACCTGGCCTTCCTCCGGAATTCTATCGCATATGTCAACCGCAACGGCTATCTGGTCCATCCGGAATATACTCCGTTTTCTTATCCTTGGGGTGCCGGTCGATACTATTTTAATCCCGATGCAAAGCAGCGATATGACATCACCTTCGGCGAATTGACTGTCCGCCAGAAGAGATGCTTATTCTACAGCCATTCAATTGCTTGCAGTGGGGCCGCAAATGTGGTGGATGGCTATATTTCTCCGGATTCATTTTGCGAGGTGTATATGGGAGAACGCTTTTTTCGTGATGCCCGTCACTATTTCAGCCTGGTCTCGCGAAGCGTGGAGGGGTATAAGGATATTGCCAAAATGCTGGGAGACAGTGTCTTCTATACAGACGACGAACTCTATCTCATCGTCCGCCAGATTTGTCGCGACAGCTATGGGAATGCCCGCCCCGAGATCCTGACATTGGACCAGAAGATGGAATTCGCCAGAACGCTTCACTTTGATTACAAGGCATCCAACAAACAGATTCAACGAATGCTTCGCATTGACGAAAGAAAACTTGCCGTTTTCTTTGGGAAATAGCCACGACCTGTGGCGCGTTTTTTGGAGAAAGGGCGGGTCGTAGTGAAACCATTGCTTTATATGAAGTGTAAACGTATTCTGCTCGTCGCCCTTCTGGCGACGGCGACTGTCTGTGCTTCGGCCCAGATGCGGGACGCCTTTGTGGGCGTAGGAGTCTATAAACCACTTTACAATGAAACTGGAGGAAGATTGATGACGACCGCCGGGTACGGCCAGTTCTATTCGTCCGGGCTGGGCTTTCGCGCGGGCCTGCAGTGGACCTCCAGTGTCGCCACCGTGGAGCATGCCTTCGGGCTTCCGCTCTCCGTGGTCTGGCGGAGTCCTTCCCGTACCCCCTCGGAGCGGGTGTATTCTGGGGCTGCCGGCGCGATGCGCGGATACGGCTATTCTTCGCTGGACGGGGCTGTGGGCAGCCTGCTGGCCGGCTTCCTGATGAACCTTTTCAGCGATATCGAGTTCTATGGGGGCGTGACGCCGGGTTGGATCGCCGGCACTCCCGCGCCCGGCTCCAAAACAAATGTGCGGACTCCGTTCACGCTGACGCTGGATGCCGGGATGTGCATCAATTACAGCATCTGGCGCTTCGACATCAAGCTGATGCCCGCCTTCCACTTCGATCCGATCGGCTCCCTGACCCGGTCGACCGGCACCGGCGGGGCAGAGACCCCCATGCGCTGGTTCTTCTCCTTCGCGGGAGGCCTTGCCTTCCGCTTCTAGGTAATTCAGCGGTTTCCGGGCACAGAATGACCCCTTTTCGTGCCCGGGAAGCGAAATTTCAGGGTTCCGGGCACACCGGAGCCCTTTTTTGTGCCCGGCAGGTCGGCCGCCCGCGAGAGGAAAGGCAGCAGAAGGTTTGTTTCGTTCCCGGTGGCTGCTTTTTTGCTTTTCCGCGCGAGAATGCGTAAATTTGTGAATTATATGCGTGCATATATGCGCGCGAGTGTATGCAAGAACAGGCTGCAAAAATAAGGATAGACGAGCTCCGGGAGATCCTCCGGGAGAACAGCCGGCGCTACTATGTGGACAACGCCCCGACGATGTCGGACTATGAGTTCGACCAGCTCATGCACGAGCTGGAGCGCCTGGAGGCCGAGTTCCCGCAGTTCGACAGCCCCGACTCCCCCACCCGCCGCGTCGGCTCCGACCTCGACGCCCCCGTGGGCGCCAACGCCGAGTCGCAGGCGCGGCAGGGCTTTATCCAGCGGCCGCACCGCTACCCGATGCTTTCGCTGGGCAATACCTACTCCATCGGAGAAATCGAAGAATTCGTCGCACGCGCCGAGAAAACCCTCGAAGGCGTTCGCTTCAGCTACAGCTGCGAGCTCAAGTTCGATGGCACCGCCATTTGCCTGACCTACCGGAACGGCCGGCTCGCACAGGCCCTCACCCGCGGCGACGGCGTCCAGGGCGACGACGTCACGGAGAACGTCCGCCGCATCGCCGGCATCCCGCAGCAGCTCCACGGGGACTACCCGCCGGAATTCGAGATCCGCGGCGAAATCCTGATGCCCTACGCGGCCTTCGACGCCCTCAACCGCGAACGCGAGGCGCAGGAAGAAGCCCCCTTCGCCAACCCGCGCAACGCCGCTTCCGGCTCGCTGAAGCTCATCGATCCCGAAGAGGTGGCGCACCGCGGCCTCATCTGTACGCTCTACCACGTCCCCGCCGAGTCGGTGGACTTCGCCTCCCACAGCGAGGCCCTCGACGCCGCCGCGCGCTGGGGCCTGCCCGTCTCGGAGGAGCGCCGCCTCTGCCACGACATCACGGAGATCAAGGACTACATCGATCACTGGGACAGCGCCCGCAAGTTCCTCCCCTTCGCCACGGACGGCATCGTCATCAAGATCAACGAACTCGCCGCCCAGCGCACGCTGGGCTACACGGCCAAGTCGCCCCGCTGGGCGGTGGCCTATAAATTCAAGGCCGAGCAGGCCTGCACGGAGCTGCTCAGCATCGACTACCAGGTCGGACGCACCGGCGCCGTGACCCCCGTCGCGAACCTCGCCCCCGTGCAGCTCAGCGGCACGCTCGTCAAGCGCGCCACCCTCAACAACGCCGACCAGATGGCCCTGCTGGACATCCGCGTGGGCGACTGGGTCTATGTCGAGAAAGGCGGGGAGATCATCCCGAAAATCACCGGCATCGACCCCGCGCACCGCACGAAAGGCGCGCAGCCGCCCGTCTTCCCGACCGTCTGCCCCGATTGCGGCACGCCCCTGGTCAAGGCTGAGGACGAAGCCAAATGGTTCTGCCCGAACCAGGACGGCTGCCCGATGCAGATCAAGGGCCGCCTGCTGCACTTCGTCAGCCGCAAGGCCATGGACATCCTGGCCGGCGAGATGACGGTCGAGCAGTTCTTCTCCGCCGGCCTGGCCCGCACCCCCGCGGACCTGTACGATATCAGCAAATACCAGCTGCTCAGCCTCGAAGGCTGGCAGGACAAGGCCGCCGAGCGCTTCCTCGCAAGCCTGGAAGCGTCGAAGCAGGTCCCCTTCGAGCGGGTCCTCTTCGCGCTGGGCATCCGCTACGTCGGCGAGACGACCGCCAAGGGCATCGCGCGCCACTTCGGCGACATCGACACCCTCGCCGCCGCCACGCAGGAGCAGCTCCTCGAAATCGACGACGTGGGCGAAGTCATCGCCCGCAGCGTCGTCGACTTCTTCGCCAGGCCCGAGCACCTGGAGATGGTCGCCCGGCTGCGCACCGCCGGCCTGCGCTTCGACGGAGCCGGGCAGGAATCCGCCCTGTCCGACGCCCTGGCGGGCAAGACGATCGTCATCTCCGGCAACTTCAGCATCAGCCGCGAGCGCATGAAGGAGCTCATCACCGCCCACGGCGGCAAGGCCGGCTCCTCCGTGAGCGGGGCCACCGCCTTCCTGCTGGCCGGCACCAAGCCCGGCCCGGAGAAGCTCAAGAAGTGCGAGAAGCTCGGCATCCCCGTCATTTCGGAAGACGACTTCCGCGCCATGCTTCCGGACGCGGAGCTGCCCGGGAGAACGGCTTCGGAAAAGCCCTGCCAGCCCGGCGAGGCGGGCAGCGGGTTGCCCCAGGAGGGCGTTTCCGCGAAGCGGGGATTATCTTCGCCCGACGGGGGCAAGCCCGCTGACGCCGAGCAGAAAAAAAGCGATCAAATAGAAGAACTGACTTTGTTTTAAGAAGACAAGATGAAGATAACCAGCAAGATAACGGACCTTTTCAGCGACCGGATCTGGACCCTCGACACCAGCGGGAGTTCCAAGTTCTACGCCTGGCTGGTCCGCACCTGGAAGATCATCCGCATCACCTTCAAGACCTTCACGGAGAACCGGATGGGCTTCCAGTGCGTGTCGCTGAGCTACTTCATCACCCTCGCCCTCGTCCCCATGCTCGCCTTCGCCTTCGCGGTTACGGGCGGCCTGGGCTTGGACAGCAAGATCACCGAAGGCCTGCAGATGCTCATCCCCTCCCACCCCGAGATCGTCACGATGCTCTCCGAGAAGGCCGGCAACATCCTCACCGGCGCGCAGGGAGGCGGACTGGGGCTCATCTCCGCGCTGATGTTCCTCTGGGCCATCCTCTGGATGATGTTCCAGGTGGAGCGCGTGTTCAACAACGTCTGGGGCATCCTCAAGATTCCCCGCAAGCTCTACAAGCGCTTCGGCTTCTACTTCCTCGTGCTGATCCTGGCCCCCTTCATCATGATCATCTTCGGTACCGGCATCATCTACGCCACCAACATGACGGACCTCTTCGGCCTGGACCTGAAGGAGGTGCGCGGCCTGTTCAAGTGGCTGGGCAACCTCATCTTCTACGCCATCCTCGTAGGCACCATGACCGTGATGTACAAGTACATCCCGGCCACGTACGTCCGGCCCAAATACGCCTTCTGGTCCGCCCTGATCGCCGGCGTGATCTTCATGCTCTTCCAGCACATCTACCTGCACACGCAGATGTTCGTGGGGCGGCTCAACCAGGCCTACGGCCTCCTCGCCGCCGTCCCGCTCTTCCTGATCTGGCTGAACTTCAGCTGGCAGATCATCATCTACGGGGCGCAGCTTACCTATAGTTTCCAGCATGTCGACCAATATAATGTCTCCGCGTGGGACACTGAAAACAAATAATGAGTTTCTCCCAGTTCACACCCGATGATTTTCGCCGCATCGACGAGGCCTACGACTCGCTGATGGAGGTCGCCGCCAAGCGCTGCAAGGACAAGGAAGAAGTTGATATCGTCCAGAAAGCCTTCCAGTTCGCCAACCAGGCCCACAAGAACGTCCGCCGCCGCTCGGGCGAGCCGTACATGCTCCACCCGATCGCCGTGGCCAAGATCGTCGTCACGGAAATCGGCCTGGGCTGCAAATCCATCTGCGCCGCCCTGCTCCACGACGTCGTGGAAGACACCGCCTACACGGTGGACGACATCCGCAATCTGTTCGGCGACAAGATCGCGACCCTGGTGGACGGCCTCACCAAGATCAAGACCGTGCTGGACAACGAAGACCGCAAGGGCGAAGCGGCCAGCACGGAGAGCCTCCAGGCGGAGAACTTCAAGCGCATCCTGCTGACCCTCAACGACGACGTCCGCGTCGTGCTGATCAAGCTCGCGGACCGGCTGCACAACTGCCGCACCATCGAATACATGCCCGAGCACAAGCGGGACAAGATCCTTTCCGAGACCATGTTCATCTTCATCCCGCTGGCGCACCGGCTCGGCCTGTACAGCGTCAAGTCCGAGATGGAGAACATCTGGCTCCGCTACAAGGAGCCCGAAGACTACCGCCGCATCACCGAGCGCATCAAGGGCAACGTCGCCGTGCGCGACAAGGACATCGACAACTTCATCGCACCCATCGAGGAGGCGCTCCGGGAAGCCGGCTACAAGTTCGAAGTCAAGAAGCGTATCAAGACCCCGTACTCCATCTGGTACAAGATGCGCACGAAGCGGGTCCCCTTCGAGCAGATCTACGACCTCTACGCCGTCCGCATCATCTTCGACCCGGCCGATAGCAACATCCAGACCGAGCGCGGCCAGGCCTACCTCATCTTCTCGACCGTCACGCACCTCTACCGGGAGAACCTCTCCCGGCGCCGCGACTGGATCTCCCAGCCCAAGAGCAACGGCTACGAGGCCCTTCACTGCACCCTGATGAGCCACTCCGGCGTCTGGGTCGAAGTCCAGATCCGCTCCCGCCGCATGGACGACATCGCCGAGAAGGGTATCGCCGCTCACTGGGCCTACAAGAACGACGGCTACATCTCCGAGAACGACTCGGAAATGGACAAGTGGCTCGCCGAGGTCCAGGACATCCTCCTGAGCGACGACCTAAGCGCCCTGGAGCTGCTGGACATCATCCACAAAGACCTCGTCAGCAGCGAGATCGTGGTCTTCACGCCCAAGGGCGAGCAGCGCGCGATCCGCGGCGGCGCCACGGCCCTCGACTTCGCCTACCAGATCCACACGGAGATCGGCAACAAGGCCATCGCCGCCAAGGTGAACATGAAGCTCGTCCCCCTCTCGTACAGCCTCAAGGCCGGCGACCAGGTGGAGATCATCACCGCGGAGAACGCCCGGCCCAAGATGGAATGGGTGTCCTTCCTGCACACACGCTATGCGCGCAACCGCGTCATCGAATACTTCCGCCGCGACTTCGACGTCATCGCCCGCGAGGGTGAGCGCATCTTCGAGGAGCGCGTCCGCCTGATGGGCCTGCAGAACACCCGCGAGCTGGTCCGCAAGTTCCAGGACTACACCCAGCTCAACGACGAGGACGAGCTCTTCTTCCGCATCGGCCTGGGCCTGCTCGGTCCCGAGGAATTCAAGGCCATCATCAACGAAAAGGACCTCTCCACGGGCCAGAAGCGCAAGTTCTCCCTCCACGAGGACAACTCGCACCCGATCGAATACAAGATCGCCGAATGCTGCCACCCAATCCCCGGCGACCCGGTGATCGGCTTCTCGATGAGCGACAACCTCGTCATCGTCCACAAGAAGTCCTGCCCCGTCGCGGAGAGCCTCGCCAGCAAGTACGGCAACCGCATGGTCATCCCCCAGTGGGGCGCCGTCCAGCAGGAGTACCCGATCCGCATCTCGCTCCGCGGCATCGACCGCGTCGGCATGCTGAGCGACATCTCCAGCTTCATCTCCCAGACCTTCGGGATCAACATCCGCAAGCTCCAGCTCACCACGGAGAGCGGCCTCTTCGAAGGATTCATCGAACTGCTCGTCCGCGACAAGAAAAACCTGGAACGCATGGTGGACGGCCTGACCAAGATCGACGGCGTCCAGGACGTCATCCGCACAGACATCTGACGCCATGAAAAGATTCCTGCCCCTGATGATCATCGTCGGCGCCTGCCTGCTGCCGCTCTTCTTCCCCTCCTGCGCCAACACGACGCAGGCCCCCTCCGGCGGCAAGAAGGACACCATTCCCCCGCTCATCATAGACATCAAGCCCCTGCCGGGCGCCGTCAACGTCCCGGTGGAGGGCGCCAGCTTCGACTTCGTCTTCAACGAATACGTGACCATCAAGACGCCGGCCAACATCGTCCTGTCGCCGCCCCTGGCGCGCCAGCCCAAGTCGCGCCTGCGCGGCCGCACCCTGCACATCTCCTTCGAGGAGCCGCTGCAGCCCGCCACCACCTATACGATCACCTTCACGAACGCCATCGCCGACGCCAACGAAGGCAACATGTTCCCGGGCTACACCTACGTCTTCTCGACCGGAGAGAAGATCGACTCGATGATGGTCACGGGCACCGTCGTGGACTGCCAGACCCTCGCGCCCGTCAAGGACGCGACCGTGCTCCTGCACCGCGATCTCGCGGACTCCGCCATCCTGCTGCACCGCCCCTACGCCGCGGTCAAGACCGACGACTGGGGCTTCTTCGCCCTGCCCTTCATCCAGGACACCGTCTACCGGATCTACGCCATCAAGGACGCGAACAACGACTACATCTATGACGCCGGCAGCGAGAACGTCGCCTTCATCGACTCGCTCATCCGCCCGGTGATGATCGCCCACGACACCGTCCCGGAAATGCTCAAATATGACATGCTCGACACCCTGCGCTGCCTCGCGCGCCGCAGCGAGTACGAGCTGAAGCTCTTCCGCGAGAAGCCCAGCCGGCAGTTCATCGTGAACAAGGAGCGCACGGCCGAGCGCTCCGCCTACATCACCTTCCAGGCGCCGGGTGCGTGGATCGACTCCCTGTGGATCCGCGGCTACCGCGCCGACCAGGTCATCAGCCAGTTCAACATCCTGCAGGACAGCCTCGAGCTCTGGGTCAACAGCCGCCGGGCCGCGCCGGACACGATGCAGATCTACGTCAACTACCGCAAGACGGACTCCCTGGGCCGGCTCACGCCCACGCAGGAGATCGTCCGCCTCCCGCTGGCGCAGAACAAGCGCACCTACTCCAAGACCTCGCGGCGCGACATCAAGCACAACGACACCGTCTGCGTCTACAGTCTCAAGGCTTCGCCCGAAACGGTGGAGCAGAACGGCTTCGAGCTCGAGTTCAACTTCCCGATCATCACGGAGCACTTCGACTCCGTGCAGTTCTTCGCGATCAACACCCGCCAGCGGCAGAGCCGCGCCGAGTTCACCGTCGAGCGTGACAGCCTCAACCTGCGCCGCTACATCCTGCGCCCGAAGGATCGGCTGATGCCGGGCTTCGAGTATCAGATGAAACTCCCCTACCGGGCCTTCCGCGACATCAACGGCTTCTGGTCCGACAGCACCGTCGTCAAGGTGAGCCTCCCCTCGGACGAGACCCTGAGCTCACTGGACCTGGAGCTCTCCGGCGTGGACCGCAAGCTCATCGTGGACCTGCTGGGCGAGAAGCGCGACAAGGTCCTGCGCAGCTTCATCACGGAGCAGGACGGCACCCTGCATTTCCCCTACATCAAGGCCGGCCGCTACAGCATCCGCATCACGGAGGACCGCAACCGCAACGCCATCAACGACACCGGTTCGCTGCTGGAGCGCCGCCAGCCCGAGCTGGTCGTCTTCCTGGACTTCTCCGGCAGCCCTTATCTTAACATCCCTGCCAGCGCCGAGCTCACACAGAGCGTCGACGTGGGCGCCCTGTTCCACTGATGCCATGCGTAGATTCCTGACCCTCCTCCTGCTGACCGTCCTCTCCGCCGCCGGCGCCCGGGCGCAAGAAGTCACCTATAACGTCGACTCGCTCGTCGCCGAGCCGCCGGGCAAGAAGGCCCTCATCAACGACTACGTGATGATCGGCGTCAACTACGGCGTCTCCTTCTCCAACATGTATTACTCCCCGTCCAAGCACAACCGTGCCTGGCAGGTCATGCCCAACTATGTCAGCGTCACCTTCACGAAGTACAGCAAGATGTTCGACAACATCCCGATGTTCGGCCTCGTGCTGGGCGTGGCCCACGGCTACGAGGGCTTCGGTTTCAAGCGCGACCCCGAGACGGGACGCTCGCAGGATATCGACGGTGCCGAGCAGGGCACGATCGAGGTCTTCGAAATCCCAGCACTGGCCCAGATCCACGTGGACTTCCATCCCGGCAAGATCATGGCCAACGTGGGCGTGTACGGCGGCTGGCGCAACAGCATTTCGCGCAGCGGCCCCAACCTGGATCCGCAATACGCCAACGCCTTCCGCTCCTACGAGAACCGCTGGGAGTACGGCCTGCAGGGCGGCGCCGGCTTCGCGCTGATGTTCGACCCGGTGGAGATCCACTTCAACGCACTCCTCCGCTGGTCCTGGTCCTCACTCTACGCGCCGGACTACGCCAGCCCGTATTATTACCGCTACGCCTATCCGCTCGACATCATCGCATCGGTGGGCGTGCATTTCCAGTTGACCAAGCGCTCCGGCAAGACCACCAAGGCCCTTCGCCGGCAGGCGAAAGAACTCGTATATGGCTCGCATCCAGACGCTTCCGGTACGGGTCGGTGACGCACTCGTCATCGGCGCCGGCCACCCCATCGTCGTCCAGACGATGTGCAACACCCATACTTCCGACGTGGAGGCCACCGTGGCCCAGACGCTCGAACTCGCCGCGGCCGGCGCGCAGCTGGTCCGCATCACGGTGCCCGGCCGCCAGGACGTCCCGCACGTCGCGGAAATCAAGCGCAGGCTGCGCGAGGCAGGCTGCAACGTCCCGCTGGTGGCGGACATCCATTTCTCGTCGGAGACGGCCATCGAGGTGGCGCCCGTCGTGGAGAAGGTCCGCATCAATCCCGGCAACTTCCACCCCGACCACGAGCAGGCGCGCGCGCAGTTCGCCCGCTTCCTGCAGGTCTGCAAGGAGCACGGCACCGCCGTGCGCGTGGGCCTCAACCACGGCTCGCTCGGCCGCTATATCACCGACCGCTACGGCAACACGCCGCATGCGATGGCCATGGCCGCCATGGAATGGCTGGAGATGTGTATCGAGGCGGATTTCCTGAACGTCGTGGTCTCGCTGAAGGCGAGCAATACGGTCGTGATGGTCGAAGCCTACCGCGAGCTGGCCCGCCGGATGCAGGAGCGCGGCGTCGTGTTCCCGATGCACCTGGGCGTCACGGAGGCCGGCGGCGGCGACAGCGGACGCATCAAGTCCTGCGTCGGCATCGCCTCGCTGCTCCAGGAAGGCATCGGCGACACCATCCGCGTCTCCTTGACCGAGCCTCCGGTCAACGAACTCCCTGTCGCACAGTACCTCGCGCTGCATGCTGCGGAGTCGGTCTGGCCTGCGTCTCAGCTTCCATCCTCGCTTCCCGCTGACGCGGGAACCGGATTCGGCGCCACGAATCCTGCTGCGGCTGAGCTTTCGCCGACAGGCCAGACCGACTCCGACAGGGAGATGCTTGGAGCGGCGAGCTACTGGGGACCGAAGCTGCTGAAGCGCGAGATCGACGAGATCCCGGCGGAAGCCGGTCTGAGCGAGTATCTCGTCGACGAGATCATGCAGGCCGCCCGGCGACGCTTCTACAAGCCCGAATACATCGCCTGCCCGGGCTGCGGCCGCACCATGTACAACCTCCAGGAGACCTTCGAAGAGGTCCAGCGCCGCACGGCGCACCTCAAAGGCATGGTCATCGCCGTGATGGGCTGTATCGTCAACGGCCCCGGCGAGATGGCCGACGCCGACTGGGGCTACGTGGGCGAAGGCGGCGGCAAAGTCACGATCTACCACCGCGGCGAGCCCGTCCTGCGCCACATCCCCGACACCGAAGCCATCGACGAGCTCCTCCGGCTGATCGAAGCGGACGCAAAATAATTATTCCACGTAGAGCAGCAGACCCTTGAGGTACTCCCCCTCCGGGTGATAGATGCTGACCGGGTGGTCGGCGCCCTGGCAGAGACGGTCCAGAATGCGCACGCTGCGCCCGGTCTGGGCGGCGGCGGAGAAGACCGTGTTGGCGAAGGTGATCTTGTCGACGACCTGCGAGCAGCTGAAGGTGAACACCAGGCCGCCGGGCGCCACGCGGGCGATGGCGGCGGCGTTCAGCCGCTGATAGGCGCGCAGCGCGTTCTTCAGTGCGCCGCGGTGCTTGGCGAATGCCGGCGGGTCCACGATGATCAGGTCGTACTTCCCCTCCGGGGTGTTGTGCAGGAAATCGATGGCGTCCTCGCAGTAGTTGTGGACCTCCGCTTCGCCGGGATTCAGCGCGATGTTGCGGGCGACGAGATCCATGGCGCGAGCGGACGAATCGACCGAGACGACCTGCACGGCGCCGGCTGTCAAGGCGTAGATGCTGAAGCCGCCGGTGTAGCAGAAAAGGTTGAGCACGCGGCGCCCGGCGGCATATTTTCCGACCAGCGCGCGGTTGTCCCGCTGGTCCAGGAAGAAACCGGTCTTCTGCCCCTCCTCCCAGTTCACGAGGAACTTCCGGCCGTTCTCGAGCACCACCGTCTCGGAGGCCTCGAAGCCCGGGGCGCGGTAGAGGTAGCCGTCGATCAGCTCCAGGCCCGCCTTGAACGGCGCCGTGCCCGAGCTCTTGTCATAGACAGCCTTCAGACGCTCGCCGAAGACGGTCTTCAGCGCGTCGCAGATCTGCGCCTTCGCGCGGAACATGCCCACGGAGTGGGCCTGCATGACGCACACTCCGTCGTACCAGTCAATGATCAGCCCCGGGAGGCCGTCGCCCTCACCGTGTACCAGGCGGAAGCAGCTCGTTCCGCCAGTCACTGAGCCGACCGGCGAACTGTCTCCGAAAACGTCCGGCTGCGCCGGACCCCTCCCACAGTCCTTTGGGCGTAGGCTTGCAAGCGAGCTTGCAGCCTCCTCCCCAAGGCCTGCGGGCCCCTCCCTCTTACGGAGCCGAGGGTGGCTACGGTTTTCGGAGGCAGTTGCCGGCTCGGACGATTCAGTGACCGGCGGGAAAAGTCCGACAGCGATACGCGCCTGCAGGGCGCGGGCGATGCTATTGATCCAGAAATCGGGAGCGGTGGGATCGGCGTCGAAGGAGAGGATGCGGACGGCGATGGAGCCGACCTGCCAGTGACCGGAGGCCAGGAACTGCCCCTCGGCGCTATAGACGCCGACGATGTCGCCCTCGGCGGGCGAACCCTGCACCTGGGCCACAGCCCCGCTGAACACCCACGGATGGAAGCGGCGCAACGACTCGTCGCGCCCGTGCTTCAGAAAAACCTTAACCATTGTCCTGCTGTGTCGTTTGTGCCTCGGCAGGCTTCTTTGCCTTGCTGCGGTGGCGCCGGCGGCGCTTCTTCGCCTTCGACTTGTCCTCACCGGCCGGTGCAGCCTCCGCCTTCGGCTGCTGGGGTTGCTGCGGCTGCGGCGGATTCAGTTCCTCCGGCGTCAGCGGATGCTTTTCGCTCTGGAGCAGCTTCAGATACATCTCCCGGCACACCCAGGCGTCCGTCGCCGCATACATCTGCTGCGCGGCCGTAAGCTCCTCCGCCTCCCAGTTGGACAGCTGCTGAGACTTCGAGATGCGCACGCCGAGGATGTTCGCCGCCATCTTCTTCACACTCTTGTCGCGGATGCCCCACTCATAGGCGATCTTCTGCAGATCGACAAAGCCCTTCGCGTCGAACTTGCGGTAATACTGCAAGCCGCGCACGTCATCGTGGACGGCGGCGCCGACCTTCAGGATGCGCGGATTGGCCATCAGCGCGCAGAGCAGGCGGTTCATGCCCATCGTCCCGACGCGGAACAGATAAGCCTTCCCGCCGCCGGACAACTGCAGGAGCGCCACATGGTTGTGGCGCTGGCCCGGGGAAAAGACAGGACGCGTCTCCGTGTCGAAACCGATGATACGCTGCGTGCCCAGATACGCGATCGCGCGCACGAAATCAATTCCGGTCTTGTCTATGACATGGATCTTGCCGGGAAAGGACCCCAGCGGCATTTTCTCTATTTCTTCTGGCTGGATGCTAATTTTGTACATAAGAACCGGGAATCAGGATGATCGAACCGTCTTCGGACTCCGGCTTGCGGACCGGACGGTACACCGTCACCTGGGGTTTGGCTATATTGTGGGTGAACATGTTGTTCTCCCGCAAGAAACTGTAACACTGCCCGGAGACGGTCTCCATCGCGTCGATGAAAAAGAAATCACGCGAGACCAGACGCCCGAGCGTCATCGAACTTTCATTCATCACGGACACGATCTGCGCCAGCTCGATCTTGAGCTGTTCGACATCGACCGACAGGTCGTCCACCAGGATCACGTCCAACGGCTTGACATAGCCGGCTGCCTGGTAGCGGTCGAGGAAGCGGTAAAGCGCGCTGTCGCGCTGCCCCACGCCGATCGAGACCAGGCTGGCGCCGCGGCGGCCGCGCTCGGCGGCCTTCCGGGCAAAAATCTTCTCGTAGATCCCCGCCGAATCCAGCTGCGCGTCGCAGAGCACGCCGACCGAAAGGTCGCCGCGCTCGTCCCGGTCGAAGGCCAGGTCAATCATTTTCTCGATCGGGCTGAAGACGGGAACGCGGCAGAGGGTCGAACGGAAGAGCGTGTCCACGTCGCTGCCGCCGTACTCGCAGAGGAAAGGATCGGCCAGCACGACCAGCTTGGAGGAAGCCTTGGTGGAAAGGCCCTCCATATCGTACGGGCTGATATGGACGACCGTGTCCAGCGCGGCCAGCACCCGGAAGACGGTCTGCTGGCGGAGCGCTTCGGCGCCCTGCGCCTCCAGGATCTCCCGGTAAGGCGTCGCGTCCTCGATGCAGACAAAGGTCTCGCCGGCGAAATCCGGCAGGCCGTCCGGCATGAAACGGGCGTCCACGTTGTCCTGCAGGTCCCGGAAGGAAAGCTGCTCGACCAGGCGGTCACAGGTGAATTCGGGACCGATAATCGTAATATCCGCCTGCGACACGGGCACACGCCCACGCAGCAACTGCGCCCGCGGATCGGAACGGTCCGAAAGGATCTCCCGCACCACGGGAACGGTCTGGCGCGCCACCTCCACCTGGCGCTTACAGGCGACAGGCAACAGCAGCAGGAGTGTCAACAGGAAGAGTCTGGGATTCATAGCTTGAAAACGGCGTAAACAAGATTGTTCAGGATGTAGAAGAGCAGCCCCAGCACCACGGTCAGAGACCAGTGGTGTCCGGCCACCAGGCAGAACACGGCGGCCGCCACGAAGAAGGCCGCCAGCGTCAGGCGCTTGATCCAGAGCAGGCGGGAATCACCGCGATGTATCTTGAGGGAGAACATCGGCACCTCGCTGACCAGCAGCACGCAGAGGCAGGCCGTCAGCGCGGGGACGAAACACGGCCCCGCTACCCAGGTGGAGAGGAACTCCACCGGCGAATAGCAGCAATAGCAGCACAGGGCGCCGCACAGCAGCGCCGCGGCCGGCGTGGGCAGGCCGAGGAAGCCCGAGGCCTGGCGTTCGTCCACGTTGAACTTCGCGAGACGATGCGCGCTGAAGAGCGTCAGGATCAGGGGGAACCAGTTGAACAGGCTGTCGTCGAAACGATAAGTCTGCATCAGCACGCTCAGCATCAGGCCCGGCAGGAAGCCGAAGCTGACCAGGTCGCTGAGCGAGTCCAGCTCCTTGCCCTTGTCGGAGTAGGCGCCCAGCGCCCGCGCGGCCAGCCCATCGAGGAAATCGAAGACGGAAGCCGCCAGCATCGCATAGAACGCCCAGTCCAGCTGGTGCTTCAACGCGGCGATCACCCCGACGAGTCCACAGATCAGATTCATCGAGGTGATGCCGTTGGGGATATGCTTGCGCAAACTCATTACTTGACGCCGAGTTTCTTCTTCAGGTCCTTGGTGAGGGCGGACTTGTGGACGGTGATGTCCAGGGTCTGGGCCTTCACGAAGGCTTCGGTGGCGTACCAGAGGCCCTTGTAGGCACCGGTCTCGCCCCAGGAGTTCTTGACCATGTAGTACTTCTTGCCGTTCTGGTCCTGGGCGATGCCGTAGATGTGCATGCCGTGGTCGTCGGTCATGGTCTTGTTGTCGAACTCGATCTGGCGGGACTCCTGCGTCGGGACGGCCTCGATGATCGTGACCGGCTTGGGATTGGGCTTGCCCTCCTCCTTACCGACCCAGTGCTCCTGATCGGAGCCGGCCTGGGCCTGGGTGGCGTCCACATCCACGAGGATGGCGAGGCCGCCGCGGGTGAAGCCCGTGTGGCTGACGTCAGCGCCCCAGCAAACGGTGTAGCCGTTCTCCAGCGCGTTGTCGAGGACGGCCATCAGCTCGTCGATCGGCACGTTGTAAGACTGGGAGCCGCGCCAGTTGTCGCAGACCTCCAGGGCGAACCAGGTATAGAACGGATGGTGGGTGAACGAAGTCAGCTCCACGTAGTCGTCGGCATTGATCTTCATCGCGTCGCGGTAGGAAGCCGGGGTATAGGTCTTGCCGTCCACCACGAAGGTCTCGGGGGCCTTGCCCAGGTACTCGTCCACGACGGCGTCGAAGCCGCGCTTCCAGGCCGTCGAGAGCTTGCCGCGGGTCTTGGCGACCGCCTCCACGTAAGCGAGCAGCACGGCGTCCATCTCAGCCTGCTGCGGGAGCGGGGTGCCATAGTTCATGCCGGTCATCTCCGCATTCGGGACGATGCCGTGGTTCTTCACCACATCCAGCACGTCGCCGCAGCCGGAGCCGGCGCTGAAGCCGAGCTTGCCGTCCAGGCGGATGAACTTCTCCGCGCGCTCCTTGTAGGAATTGGAGACCACGTAGAACTCGGAGAAATCAGGATATTTCGCCTCGTCCTGGATGTTGCCCAGGCGGATGGCCTCGGACTCGAGGAAGCTGATGGCGGAGAAGGACCAGCAGGTGCCGCTGCTGGCCTGGTTCTTAATCGGCGTGATCGGGGCGGCCTTCACGGTCGTGAAAGTATACTCGGGAAGGTCGGCTGCAGCGCGCTGCTGGGCGGATGCAAAGGAGCCCAGGCACAGCAAGGCTGCGGAGAGAAGGATGAATCGCTTCATGGTATCTTTTGTAATTGGTTTCTAACTTACAAAGATAGCAAAAGGATGGCAGATTTCTGCCATCCTTTATAAAAAAGTCTTGTGTACTCTCCGGATTAGGCGGCGATGACCTTGGCCATCTCGAGCACCTTGTTGGAGTAGCCCCACTCGTTGTCGTACCAGGCGCAGACCTTCACGAAGGTCTTGTCGAGCTGGATACCGGCCTTCACATCGAAGATGGAAGTGCGGGAGTCGTTGCGGAAGTCGGTGGAGACCACAGCGTCCTCGGTGTAGCCGAGCACACCCTTGAGCTCGCCCTCGGAGGCGGCCTTCATGGCGGCGCAGATCTCATCGTAGGTAGCTTCCTTGGCGAGCTCGACGGTCAGGTCGACGAAGGAAACATCGGAGGTCGGGACGCGGAGGGACATACCGGTCAGCTTGCCGTTCAGCTCAGGGAGAACCTTGCGTGGAGGACGGGATGATGTTCTCGAGGATACCGCGGCCACCGCGCCAATCCTTCTTGGAAGGACCGTCAACGGTCTTCTGGGTAGCGGTAGCAGCGTGGACCGTGGTCATGAGGCCGCGGACGACACCGAACTTGTCGTTCAGCACCTTGGTCATCGGAGCAAGGCAGTTGGTGGTGCAGGAAGCGTTGGAGATGATGTCCTGGCCAGCGTAGGTCTTGTGGTTCACACCATAGACGAACATCGGGGTGCTGTCCTTGGAAGGAGCGGACATGATCACCTTCTTGGCACCGGCCTGGATGTGCTTGCGGGCGGTCTCGTCGGTGAGGAAGAAACCGGTGGACTCGACGACGACGTCGGCACCGACCTCGTTCCACTTCAGGTTGGCGGGATCCATCTCAGCGGTGACGCGGATCTTCTTGCCGTTCACCACGAGGGCGCCGTCCTCAACCTTCACATCACCCTTGAACGCACCGTGAACGGAGTCGTACTTGAGCATGTAAGCGAGGTAGTCAGGATCGAGCAGGTCGTTGATACCGACAACCTGGATGTCATTGGAGAAATTCTCAACCGCAGCGCGGAAGACCATACGGCCGATACGGCCGAAGCCGTTAATACCAAGTTTAACCATTTGATTTTAAAACTATAAGTTGTTAATAAATTGATGTTGTTTTACTTCTAACCAAAAAGCGACGCAAATTTAGCGCTTTTTTTCGTGAAAATCAACCCCTTTGCGAATTTCTTCAATCATTGCGCGGGCAACGGCGCGGGAGGCCCCGGCGCCGCCGAGCGAAGTACGGATTTCAGCGTAGCCGGACAGCATTTTCTCCCGGTACGGGGCGTCCTCGACCAGGCGCCGGACTTCGTCCGAAACCGCCGCGCCCGTCAGGTCCTCCTGGATCAGTTCGCGGAAAACTTCCCGGTCCAGGCAGAGGTTCCCCAGGGAAATGAACTTGATATGGTCCATCACACGGAGCACGTGGCGGGCGATCCAGGCCGTGACGGGCGAGGTGCTCCAGCCGACCACCTGCGGCGTGCCGATCAGCGCCGCCTCCAGCGAGGCCGTGCCGGAATTGATGACGGCCGCGTCGGCAAACTTCAGCACGTCATAGGTGCGTCCGAAGAGCAGCCGGACGTTCCTGCGTCCGGCGATGTAGGGCGCGTAGTCCGCTTCGCTGCGGGCCGGCGCGCCGGCCACGACGAAGCGCACGTCCTCCCAGCCGGGCAGGGCGGCGAGCCGGTCGGCCGCGTCCATCAGCACGGGCATCATCCGGGCGATCTCCCCTTTCCGGGAGCCGGCCAGCATGGCGACGTAACGGCCCTCCACGGGCCGGACGAAGTCGTGCCCGTCCACGGCATCCACCAGCGGGTTGCCCTTGTAGACGAACGGGATACCCTGTTCCGTAAAGTACGGTATCTCAAAGGGAAAGACGATAAAGAGCCGGTCCACCCAGGCCTTCAGCTTGCGGTTGCGGCCCGCCCGCGAAGCCCAGGTCTTGGGCGCAATATAATAGAAGACACGGATGCCGCGCGCGTGGCACCATTTCGCGATCTTCATGTTGAATCCCGGATAGTCGATCAGGATCACGGCGTCAGGCTGCCAGGCGGCGATGTCGCGTTTGCACTCTTTCAGGCTGCGCAGCAGCTTGCCCGCCTTGCCCAGCACGTCCGTCAGGCCCATCACCGCACCCTCGCGGTAATGCTGCACCAGCGTCGCGCCGGCCGCCGCCATCATCTCCCCGCCCCGGCAGCGGCACGCCGCCTCCGGGTCCTCGGCGAGCAGTCCCCGGACGAGGTTGCTGCCGTGCAGGTCGCCGGACGCCTCGCCGGCTATCAGATAATAGCGCATAGACGGTCGAATTCGTCCGGGTCGGTATTGTCAATGTTGTGGGACGTGATTACCACGTAGCCCTGCTGGAGCAGGATGTGGTCGGCGTTCTCGGGATTGTCTCCGTTGTCCGTGAAATCCCCCGCCATCACGAAGAGCTGCTCGTCCGGCTCCAGGTGAGCCACATAGCGGCAGTCCTCCTCGGAGGGCGTGACGCCGCGCTCGTCGAGGAAGCGGCCGTAGTCCTGGTACTCGTGCTCCCAGTGGGCGCGGCCCATCCGGGCGGTACGCACACCGTGGATGCGCTCGGCGGGACGGTGCGGGAAATTGATATTGTAGAAGCGGCCATAGCACGGCTCCAGATTCGGGAGCAGCTTGTCCAGGATACGCGGCAGGAGCGCCTTGACACCGGAGAAATCCGGATCCGGATTGAAGGTGTCCAGGCTCACGCCGATGGCCGGAATGCCGTTCACGGCACCCTCCATCGCGGCGCCGATGGTGCCGGAGTAGATGGCGGCGGTGGCCGCGTTGCTGCCGTGGTTGATGCCGCTGACGACCAGGTCCGGCCGCTCCGGAGGGAGCACGTTGTCGAGGCCGAACTTCACGCAGCTCGCGGGCGTACCGTCCACGTACCACCAGTCCTCGCCCGGCTTCTGCTCCAAGTGCTTCACGGCAATGGGCTTGTAGCCCATCGTGACCGCCATCGACATCCCGCTCTGCGGATGCTTCGGGGCCACGACGGTCAGCTCGCCGTACGGCCGCAGGATCTTCACCAGGGACAGCAGTCCCTTGGCATTGTATCCGTCGTCATTGGTAATCAATATCTTCATATTCACAAATATAATAATTATTTACCAGGGAGCGCCTGCAGACCCCCTGAAAACCGTAGCCACCCGTGGCTTCGTAAACGGGAGGGGCCCAACCGACAGGTTGGGAGGGATGAGCGCAGCGAAGTTTTCAGGGGGTCTGCAAACGCTCCCCGAAAATGGCGGTGCCGATGCGGACGATGGTGGCGCCGTAGTCGAGGGCGATCTTCCAGTCGCCGGACATGCCGATGGAGAGCTCCTTGAAGTCGGCGAGCTCCGGGAAGAGGTCCGTCAGGTAGGCCTTGAAGTCGGCGATACGCGCGAAGTCCGCGCGGATGTCATCCTCGTTGTCCGTGTGCGAGGCCATGCCCATCAGGCCGCAGAAGCGGATGTTCTTGTATTTGTCGGCCCGGAAGAGGATGTCCAGGACTTCCTCCTCCTTGAAGCCGCTCTTGGTCTCCTCCGCCCCGATGTGCAGCTCCAGCAGCACGCGGATCACCTTGCCGTTCGCCTTGCCCCAGTCCTGGATGGCGTCCAGCAGATGCTGGCTGTCCACGGACTGCACCAGGTCGGCATACGGCAGGACCATTTTCAACTTATTGGTCTGCAGATGCCCGATGAAGTGCCACTCCACATCGATTTCACTGTCGCGACCGCGCAACCACGCATCAATCTCAGCAACTTTCCGACAGAACTCCTGCGGGCGGTTCTCCCCGAAGGCGCGCTGCCCGGCGGCGTACGCCTCCTGGATGGCCTCGACCGGATGGAATTTGGAAACTGCCACCAGTTTGACCTCCGGTGGCAGTTCACTGCGTATTTCTGTTATTTTTTCTTTTATCATCGTTCCCATTAGCGATTCTTCTGCTGCTTCCGCATTTGCTGCTCCTGCATTCGCTGGGCCTCCTCAAGGCGCTGCTGCCACTTGCTCTTCGGCAGCGGCTTGCCGGCGGAGGCGCGCACCTTCGCGAGGATGGCGTCCTTGTCGATGGAGCGGCGGATCAGCCAGGTCTGCACGATGGCGATCAGCTGCGAGAGCAGATAATAGTAGCTCAACGCGGCGGAGAGGCTGTTACAGATGAAGAACATCATGATCGGCATCATCCACACGCTCATGAAGCGCATCGACGCGGCGTTGGGATCGTTGCCGCCCGGCTGGCTGGACATCGTCATCTTGGAGTAGCCCCACATCGTGACGGCCATCAGCAGGGCGAACAGCGAGACGTGGTCGCCGATCAGCGGCACACGCGTGCCGAAATCGATGAAGGCATCGTAGGCCGACAGGTCGTCGCACCACAGGAACGGCTGCTGGCGCAGCTCGATGGACGCCGGGAAGAAGCGGAACATGGCCCACAGGATCGGGAAGGTCAGCAGCGTCGGCAGGCAGCCGCCCATCGGGCTCACGCCCGCCCGCTTGTACAGGTCCATCGTGGCCTGCTGCTTCTTCATCATCTCCTGCTGGTTGTCGGCGTGCGGGAACTTCTCGTTGATTTTGTCCAGCTCGGGCTTCAGCGCGCTCATCTTGGCGGAAGAGGCGTAGGACTTGTACGTCAGCGGGAAGACCACGGTCTTGATGACCAGCGTCATCAGGAGGATGATCAGGCCGAAGCTGGAGATGAAGCGGTGGAAGAAGTCGAACATCGGGATGATCGCGTAGCGGGTGAACCAGCCCACGAGCCAGCCGCCCAGCGGGATGATCTTCTCGAACTTATGCCCGATGGCCTTGAGGGTCCGGAAATGGTTCGGACCGAAGTAGAACTCGAAAGGAATGCTCCCATTCCCGCCGGAGGGCAGCTCGGCGCGCATCTGCGCGCTGCAGGCCATCAGGTTGCGGTCGGGATCCTCCTGCGGGAAGAAGCTCACCGCGAGCTCGCCGGAAGCAAACTCCTGCGGGGCGCGCACGATCGCGGAGAAGAACTGCTGCTGGAAAGCGAACCAGCTGAGCTTCGAGTCCACGCGGCGGCTGGCGTTGCGGCCGCGGCCGATCTCCGAGGGCTTCTTGTCGCCCTCGTAGTAGTAGTCCAGCTTGGAGTACTGGGACTCGTTCTTGTAGCCCTTCTCCATGCGCGGGAGGGTGACGTTGAAGTCGATGTCGAACATGCTGACGTTGCGCGGGATGACGTTCTGCATCCCCACGAAGGAGAGCAGGTTGTCCAGCTGGTAGCTGTCCGCGTGCAGGGTGTACTTCTGCTCGATGTAGCCGCCTCCGGCGAACGGCAGGCGCATCACCACGGTGCTGTCCGTGCGCTCCGCCACCTGGAAGTTGAAATCCTGGGTGCGGATGGCCTCGCCGGCATACAGGCTGAGCGAGTACTCCGCCTTGCCGGGCTTGAAGATATAGAGGTCCGTGCTGTCGTAGTTCTTGTAGTCCTTGACCTGCACGGAATACGGCTGGGCGCCGCGGGTGGTGAATTCCACCTTGATCTTGCCGTTCTCGAGGGCGACGATCTCCTCCTGGGCGTGAGAAGCGGCTTCCAGCAGGGAGTCCTTGTAGATGGCCGCGGGGGCCGTTTCGCCCAGGGCGGCGGTCACACTGTCAGGCAGCGCAGCCACCCGCTCCGCCTCGGCAAGCTGGTGCTCCAGCATCTCGGCACGGGAGATGGAATCCAGCTGCGCCTGCAGCTCCGCCCGCTTGCGGGCCTGACCGGTCTGGAAAACGGTGAAACCGATGAAGATGACGGCGATCAGGATGAAGCCGATAACTGAATTCTTGTCCATTATGCCTCGCCCTCCTCAGCCTTACGGATCTGCGCCTCCAATTCCTTCAACTCGGCCTTGGCTTGCTCGATTCTCTCCTCCATCTGCCGGATCAGCGGCTCGCTGTTCTTGGAAGCGGAGAAGAATCCGATATTGTTCTCGTAGGTGGTAATGTTCTGCTGGAGCTTGTTGTACTTCTCGATCAGCGCGTCCTTGGGGCTGCGCGGGGCGCGGCCGGCGTGGGCGGAAGCACCGCGCGGAGCGCTGAACTCGGGGAACTTCTCCTGCATCGCGTCGCGGTAGGCGCGGCCGATCGCGTCCTTCTCCTTGAAGGGCACGTGGCCGATGGCTGCCCAGCGGTCCTGGAAGGCGCGCATCGCGGCCTCGTTGGCGGCGGCGTCCGCAGGCTCGTAGGCCTGGATGTCCTCGACCACCTTGCGCTTCGCGCGCAGGTTGCCGTAGAAGTCGTTCTCGCCGCCGGCGTTGGCGTCACGCGCGGCGAAATACTCGTCGCAGGCGGCACGGAAGCGCTTCCAGAGCGCCTCGGACTTCTTGCGCGGCACGGCGCCGATCTCCTTCCACTGCTTCTGCAGGGCGATGAACTGGTCCGTGGCCTTCTTCCACTCGGTGCTGGTCTTGAGCGCCTCGGCCTGCTCGATCAGGGAGAGCTTCTTCTCCAGGTTCTCGGACATATTGTCCTTGATGCCGGAGTAGAACTCGCGCTTGCGGGTGAAGAACGCGTCGCAGGCGGCGCGGAAACGGTCGTATATCTTCTGGTTGTCCTTCTTGGTGGCGTAGCCGATGCGGCGCCAGGCGGCCTGGATCTCCTCGATCTCCTTGGAGGCGGCGTTCCAGCCGGCGGTGTTCGTGATCTCACGGGCGGCGATCTCCTCGGTCTTCTCGCAGAGCTCCGTCTTCTTGGTCAGGTTGTCCGCCTGCTGCTCCTTCAGGCCTTCGAAGTGGGCCTGGTAGCGCTTGTTGATCACGGCCGTGGCGGCCTTGAAGCGGTTCCAGATGTCCTCACGCTTCTCCTTGGCCACGGGGCCGAACTCCTTCCACTGCTCGTGCAGCTTCTGCAACTCGTGGAAGGCGCTCACCACGTTCTCGTTCTCGGAGAGCTTCTCCGCGGCCTCGCAGAAAGCTTCCTTGGCCTCGAGGTTCTTGCGGAAGTCCAGGTCGCGCAGGTCGCGGTTGATCTTGACCATGTCGTAGAACTTCTCCACATAGAACTGGTAGGTATCGTTGATGTTCCGGAATGCGGTGGCGGGCACGGGGCCCGCTTCCCTCCAGCGGTTCTGGAGTTCGCGGAAAGCCGGGAACTGGGCGCTCACATCATCCTGACCTTCTACGAGGGCCTTGAGCTCCTCGATGATGGCCTGCTTCTTGGCCAGATTCTCCTCCCGGCGGGCGTCCTGCTCCTTGTTGAATTCGGCGCGCTCCTTCTTGTAGTCTGCATACAGCGCCTTGAAATTCTGCTCCACGGCCTCGAAAGGATTGTCCTGACTGGACGCCGTCTCGTCCGACACGCCGCTCTCACCCTTGAGGCGGCCCAGCAGCTTGTAGAAAGCGGACTTGATCGACTCCGCCTCCTTGGAACGGGACATCCGCTCCGCGCTGCCTTTCAGTTCAACAAACATGTCGGAGAGCTCCGAGAGGGACTTGTCGGCAAAATTCTCGACCTTGTCCGCGACGTCCCCGACTTTCCCGGTGACGGCCTCGGCGGCTTGTTCGGTGGCCTCGACCACCTGATTCTCTACATCTGCGGCGACCTTGCGGATCTCCTCAGGAATGATGTTCTCGCTCATATTATCAGAGTTTAAAATTGTTATAGCTGACAAATATACTAAAATATAAAATAAAAAGGGTATTTTTGCGCTACAAATACCCAGCAATATGCGAATCGATATACTCACCGTCGTGCCCGAGCTGTTGGAGAGCCCCCTCTCCCACTCCATCGTGGGGCGCGCCATCAAGAAGGGCCTCGTGGACATCCGGGTCCACAATCTCCGCAAATACGGTATCGGCCCGCGCAAGAACGTGGACGACTACAGCTACGGTGGCGACGCCGGCATGGTCATGCGCATCGAGCCGGTCTACGACATGATCGAGGAGCTGCGCGCCGAGCGCGACTACGACGAGGTCATCTACCTCTCCCCCGACGGCGAGCGCCTCGACCAGGGCATCTCCAACGAGCTTTCGCTCAAGGAGAACCTCATCCTGCTCTGCGGCCACTACAAAGGCATCGACCACCGCATCCGGGAGCACCTGGTCACGCGCGAGATCTCCGTGGGCGACTATGTCGTCAGCGGCGGCGAGATCCCGGCCGCCCTGCTCACCGACTCGATCGTCCGGCTCATCCCCGGCGCCCTGACCGACGAGACTTCCGCCCTGTCCGACAGTTTCCAGGACAATCTGCTCTCTCCGCCCGTCTATACCCGGCCCGTCGAGTTCCACGGATGGCGCGTTCCGGACGTACTGCTCAGCGGAAACCCGAAACTCATTGATGCATGGCAAGATGAGCAAGCTTTGGAGCGCACGAAACGCCTCCGTCCGGAGCTACTTAATAAATAATTTTAAAAACCAAAAAGTTTTTTTTCATAATTTTTTCAAAAAAAAGTTGAAAAAGTTTGCACAATTAAAAAATGTGCGTAACTTTGCTGTCGGAAATGAAAACAACTCGACTCCGGTTCTGTGCCGGAGGCTTCTAACCAACAATAATTGAACCTTCTATAAGGTAATACACTACTAACTAACCGTAAAGAGCCGCTGTGAAGCGGCTCTTTGTCGTTTATTTATTTGAGAATCTGTACAGTAGCCTCAGCTGGACGGCGTGTCTGCTTCCCGCCATATCATGCCAGTCGATGCCCAGGTTCCATCTCTTTCCGAACAGCTTGTTCACGGACAGGCAGCCGTAGACGGGCGTGCCGTAGGCCGCGCGAATGGGTGAATTCGCGGTATAATAGACGACCTGTGCTCCGATCTGCCAGTTGTGAGGAAGATAGGCCGTCGGGGCGAACCTCAGGGAAGCATAGGCTCCGCTCCCGGCCAGAAAGACGTTGGTGCCGCCGGTCAGCGCCAGCCCTTTCGTCTTCCAGTAGGCCGACACGCCCAGCTGCGCGAAATGCTCCTGCCCCTGGACGGCGTAGTAGCTGGCCTCCGTCTGTACGGTCAGCTTCCGCCGGCTGAAGGCATAAGCGAACTTCACTTGATTGATCGTCCGCTCCGCCAGCTGCCCCCGGGTGACCGCCCATTCCTCGTCAGAGAGCGAAGGGGCCTCCATGAACAGGGCGGAGAAGGCGGGATTGTAGTATTTGCGATAATAGCCCAGCTGGACCTGATTGCGGCCATCCGGCACAAAGATGACGCAGACATTCGCGTTGTCGCGGACGTCGGCATGCCGCTGCGCACGCCCGCTTTCCATCAGCTGCCAGTGATAGAACATCACGCGGGAGCCGGCCGTAAAGCGCCACCGGGGCAAGGTGTAGGTCAGCTGGAGATAAATGTCGTGGTTGAAGATGTCCCAGCTCCGGCCCGTCCCCTTCTGTCGGGTCATCAGGTAATCCCCTTCCGCGCCCAGCGTCATGGACAGCCGCGGGGTCAGCAGCGGCGTGTTCAGCTCGGCGATAAACAGGGGCAGCGTGCTGGACAGGGCCGGGTCCGTGGAGTACTGATACCCGCCCACGAGGAGCAGCTCCGTCCCCCGGTCGTTGAAGGTGTGAAAGTATCTCGCCCGGCCCATGACCTTGTGCGAAGCGCCGGCGGGCTGATCGAGATACTGCTGGGTGAAATAGGTCAGCAGCCTGTTCCTGTCGTCGAAACGGTTGGTCATGTGCAGGGTCAGGTGCTCCCGGTTCCCGCCCTGATAGCGGTAGGACGCATTGGCGTAGAGGTCCGTGCGCCGGCTGCCGTACAGCACGTTTGCGGAGGCGATACCGGCCATTTCCTTTCCCAGGCCGGCCTGCCCTTCCACAAACCCCTCCAGCGCCTCGGGCATCTTCATGTTGATGTCCAGCACCCGGCCCGTTCCGATGGTACCCTTCGCGACGCCCGTGTTGTCACAGACCTGGATCCTGGCGATGTCCTTGGCTTTCATCTGGCTCAGGATCAGCCGGTTGTCGCCATTCATCGGGCAGTTGTCGAGGCGCAGGTTGTAGTTGGCGATAACATCCTCATAGCCGGCGATCATCAGGTCCGGCACCATCTGGAGGACATCCATCAGGGACTCCTCCCCCGTCAGGTCCATCCGCTGGGGATAGATGTAGGTCCGGTCCGCCTTGATCTCGATGACGGGCTCATCGCCTTCCGCGAAAGCGGTGAGATGGAAGAGCAACAGGCAGATGGCTGTGAGGACACCGTGGCGCATGGACTAAATGAGATTCAGGAAAAGGGTGATGAGTCCTGTGTTGAACAGATCGGTGAACACAGCCCCGACGATGGGGATGATGAGGAAAGGCTTGACCGTATAGTGGTATTTATAACAGACGGCGCTCATGTTGGCCATGGCATTGGGCGTGGCGCCCAGCCCGAAACCGCATAGGCCGGCACACAGGACGGCGGCGTCATAATCGCGTCCCAGCATGGGGAAAGCCACGAAGTAGGCGAACAGGGCGATCATCAGCACCTGGGACAGCAGAATGACGATCAGGGGAAGGGCCAGGCTCTGCAACTGCCACAGCTTCAGGGAGATCAGAGCCATGCCGAGGAACATGGACAGACAGATGTTTCCGACACTGACGATCCGGTCCATGTCCAGCGACTTCTCTTTTTTGAAAAGGCCCAGGGTGTTGCGGATGACAGCCGCCAGGATCAAGGCGCCGAAATAGGTCGGGAACGTGATCCCGGTCCTGGCAAGCAGCCGGCCGAGCAAGACACCGCCTCCCATGACCAGGAGAATGAAATAGGTGGCCTTCGCATACTGCTGGAACTCCTGCTCGTTTGTGCTGACACGCTTCGTCCGGTTGACCGGCGAGGCCTCATCGATCTCGATGCCGGACATGGCGGGATCGATCTCTTCGGGCGGCGGCTGAATCTGCTCATGCTTCAGTTTCGTGCGGATCAGCTTCTCCGCCAGAGGGCCGCCCAGCATGGAGCCGGCGACCAGGCCGAATGTGGCGGCGGCCATGCCGATGGTTTCCGCCCCCTGCAGGCCCATGCCCTCGAGCACGCTTTTAAACCCGCCCACCGTGCCGTGTCCGCCGGTCATGGAGACGCTGCCGGCTGCCATGCCGACCAGGGGATCGACACCCATCAGCCGGGTAAGTCCCAAGGGCATCAGATTCTGCAGGGTGATGTTGAGCACCAGCAGGATAAGCATGAAGCCCAGCAGTTTGCCTCCCTGCCTGATGACCTTGAGGTCACACTGGAAGCCCACGCTGGTAAAGAATGCCATCATGAAGACATCCTGCAAGGTGCTCACGAACGACACCTCCACATCAAACCAGACATAGAGGGCGAGCGTGATCAGGGAGAAGATAATGCCGCCGCTCACCGGCGAGGGCACGCAGAATTTCTGAAGAAAGGGAATCTTCCTTGTCAAGATCATACCGACGAAAAGGGCCAGGGCGCCCAGGCCGGCAGACTGAATCATGTCCAGTTCTAAACTAATCATAGGTTCTTTTGTCCTACTAAGGTACAATTATTCGCGCAAACACCCAAAATTTCGTATCTTCGCCGCGCGAATCATGGTCATGAAATGCTTCTGAAGCGGCGCATATCGGGTTTTCTCCTGCTGTCGGTCATCCTGCCGATGGTGCTCCTGGCGCCGTTCCATCACCACGACGGGCACGACCACGCCGGCATCTCCTGCGAGGAATGCGCTCACCATCAGCCGCATCCGGGGCACGTCTCCGACGAGTCCGACACGGACGAGTGTCTGATCTGCCAGTTCCTCGCCCAGCAGTACATCCCCTCCGCCGACCTCGTCGCGGACCTCTTCTCATCGGACTGCGGCACCCTGGCCGGCTGCCCGGCCGACGGGCTCATTCTCCGTTCCACCCGACAATTTTCTTCGCGCGCGCCTCCCGTACCATTCTGTTGTTTGTAAGTATTTCACGTTAATCCTTTAAAATAAACAGAATGAAAAAGACAATCCTTGCATTGTCGCTGCTCGGCGTGTGCCTGGCAGCGGCTGCCCAGAATAGTATTCCCGACTCGACCGACGTATTCTTCGGTCATCTGCAGATCAACGAGGCCGTGGTGACCGGCCTGGCCGGAGACACCAAAATGAAAGAAATGCCGGCGCCCGTGTCGGTCATCCGGCCCGCCGACCTGTCCACCCGCTCCGGCGGCAACATCATCAGCGCCATCGCCAAAGAGCCCGGCCTGAGCGAAATCACCACCGGCGGCGGCATCTCCAAGCCCGTCATCCGGGGCATGGGCTACAACCGCGTGGTCGTCGTGAACGACGGCATCCGCCAGGAAGGCCAGCAGTGGGGCGACGAGCACGGCATCGAAATCGACGGCGCCGGCGTCCACTCCGTGGAGATCCTCAAGGGCCCGGCCTCACTGATGTACGGCTCAGACGCCCTGGCCGGCATCCTCATCTTCCATCCCGACCCGGTCCGGGCCCCAGGGGAAATCGGGGGCGGCCTGTCCACGGAATACCAGACCAACAGCGGCCTGCTGACCTATTCGCTCTCGCTCGACGGCAACGTGAAAGGCTGGCTCTGGGGCGGCCGTTTCTCGGACAAATACGCCCACGCCTACCGGAACGCCCTGAACGGGCAGGTGGCCAATTCCGCCTTCCGGGAGCGGGCGGGCTCCGCCATGCTGGGCCGGAACGGCGCCTGGGGCTACTCCCGCCTTCGCTTCAGCTACTACCACCTCACCCCGGGCATGATCGAGGGCGAAGGCGACAACTTCGGCTACACCCCGACCCTCCCCTTCCAGCAGGTCCGCCACTGGAAAGTCGTCTCCGACAACACCGTCCACCTGGGACCGGGCAGCCTGAAGTTCATCCTGGGATGGCAGCAGAACCGGCGGCAGGAATTCGAAGAGCAGGCCGGCGAGCCGGGCCTGGATTTCCGCCTCAACACCCTCAACTATGACATCCGCTACCAGGGCGAATTCGGCCGGGGCTGGAAGGCGGCCTTCGGCCTGGCCGGCATGGTGCAGAAGAGCGACAACTTGGGAGATGAATACCTGATCCCCGCCTACGGGCTCGTGGATGCGGGCATCTTCGCCACCGCCACCAAGGCCCTGGGCCCGTGGACGCTGTCCGGCGGCCTGCGGGCGGATGTCCGCTGGCTGCACAGCGAAGCGCTGGAAGGCCGTTTCGAGGATTTCAGGCGCCGCTTCACGGGCATCAGCGCCAGCCTGGGCGCCGTCCGGATGCTGGGCGAGCATTTCACGCTGCGCATCAACGCCGCCCGCGGCTTCCGCGCCCCCAACCTGGCGGAGCTGGGCTCCAACGGCGAGCACGAAGGCACCTTCCGCTTTGAACTGGGGAACAAAGACCTCAGGCCGGAATACAGCCTCCAGGGCGACCTGGGACTGGATTTCAGTTCCCGCTACGTCTCCGTGCAGCTGGCCGCCTTCGCCAGCCGGATCGACAACTACATCTTCGCCGCCCGCACCGGAGAGGTCTCCGACGAGGGCCTGCCGGTCTATGCCTTCCGCAGCGGCCTGGCGCACCTGCACGGCGGCGAGATCGGGATCGACGTCCATCCGGTCCACCAACTGCACCTGAGCAGCGCCTTCTCCTGCGTGTACGCCCGCGAAGCCGGCGGCGACAACCTGCCGCTCATTCCCGCGCCACGGCTCTTCTCGGAGGTCAAGTGGGAGATCTCCCATGGCGGCCACCTGTTCAACAACGCCTTCGTGGCGATGAACGTGGACTGGACCCTGCGCCAGGACCGTTTCTACGGCCGGGACGGCACCGAGACGGCCACGCCCGCGTACACCCTGCTGGGCGCCTCGGCGGGCACCGACCTGGTGATCCGCGGCAAGACCCGCCTGTCGCTGTACCTGATCGGCACCAACCTCACGGACCAGGCCTACATGTCCCACCTCAGCCGGCTCAAATACATCGGCATCGCCGGCATGGGCCGGAACCTGACCCTGAAGCTCGTCGTCCCGCTGTAGCCAGACCGATCCAGATTTTCAACAGACAACCCGCCGGCGTGGCGGGTTGTTTTCTTTCTGTCAATGCCAGCGATGAATCCCAATAATGATTAACTTCGCATGGTGACACCAAAGCAACAGGCAAATGACGGAAGAATTGACATTCGGGGAACGGACATGCAGGCTATTCGGATCGGAACGGCCGGCATGCCTGCTGGTGCAACCGTCGGCGCGGCACGAGACTGCGACGCTGGCAGCCGAGGCCGCGCAGATCGCCGCGCGCTCCACCGCCCCTTTCGTACTGGCGGCATTCGAGGTCGGAGATTGGATTGTCGATCTGATGCCCTGGCCGGATAGGAACATCTCCCGGGAGGAAGAGGCTGGCCGGCATGGACAGGAGGCGCTGCAGTATGTGCTGTCGTCCCTGCTCCCCGCCCTGCGGGAACGGTTCGGAGATCTCCCCGCCGTGATGGGCGGCTATTCGCTGGGCGGGCTCTTTTCCCTGTGGACCGCAGCGCAGACGGACAGTTTCGTCGCCGTGGCGGCCGCCTCTCCGTCCGTCTGGATTCGGGACTGGCAGGCATTCAGCGAGCAGCATCCGACGCTGGCCCGGGCGGTTTATCTGAGCCTGGGCGACCGCGAGGAGCATGTCCGGAATCAGGCAATCGCCAGGGTCGGTGACTGCATCCGAGCGCAATATGCCTTGTTGCAACGCCAACTGGGACCTGAGCGCAGCACGCTGGTCTGGGAGCCCGGCAATCATTTTACGGACAACGAAGGCCGGCTGGCCAGGGCGTTCGCCTGGTGCCTGGAGATAATGTAGTTGCCTCCCATCCCACCAAACGCATCCCGCTCGACCACCTGGTAGCGAAGCCGCTTGGCCGGAGCGGGGATTTTGGCTATCTTTACAGCATGAAACTGACGAATCTGAAGGATCTACGCTTCGTAAAGAGGGAAATGGAGGCGGCCGAGGAGAAGCCGGAGGCCGTTGCCACCTGCCAGAATGCATCTGCCGCAAAGCCGATATCTTCCAACCAGCCGCGCCCGAAGACCGTCACACACCCGAGCAAGGCCGAAGAACATGCTCGGAATGAGGGGCTGGTCCGGGGACAGCGTGTGCGGATGATGGACACGAACGACACGGCGACCATCGTTGGTTTCGGAAACGACTTCTACGAATTGGACCTGGACGGCCTGGTCATCCGGGCCGTGCGGTCGGAATTCATACCAGTCGACGAAGAGAATGACCGCAAGCTCTACGCGTCTATCCCCGCGAAAGCTAAAAAGAGTGAGACAACAGCAAGGGCGCAAGAGCAGACGGGAGAGCTGACCGTGGACCTTCACCTGGAGCGGATCCCCGGAAACGAAGGCGTGCCCGAGTGGGCGGCGCTGGACTTCCAGATGGGCTATTTCCGGCAGGTGCTGCGCGAGAACCTGCGGCACAAGGGGCGCCAGATCACGTTCGTGCACGGGGTCGGCGACGGCGTGCTGGCGAAGATGGTCCGCCAGGAGCTGGACGAAGCATTCACCGTGTCATGCACATACACCGTCGGGGCATTCGGCGCGACGATTGTGACAATCAAGTAATATAAGCAGCGACGGCTTACGCCTCTTACGCAGAGCTTCCCTCTACACATAGATTCGATGTGCGCAGGAATGATCCTGCTGTGGGTAATGGCATGCCCGCCAACAGGAGGACGGTGGACAGGAGGACTTGGATGCGCATACTCATGGTTACGTTTGTTTTGTTGCTGAAGAAGAGATAAGTTACCAAAGGTAAAGATTTTTTATTTTCACTACGAATAATCTCGTTACGAAAAAAATCGTACAGATTGATATTACATAATTATAATTATCATTTTAAAGTAATCATTTTTATGTAATACGAAAAATAGTTTCTATCTTTTCATGGTCATGTGATGACATCGTTAAGAAACTTTGAAAGACGGACACTACCCTAATTGGTGTCCGTCTTCTTTTTTCTACCGAGGGGAGGTGCTGAAACGAGGGAGCAAATCACTTGAAAGAGGCAGATTTCATTTTTCACCGAGAATTCCTTATATTTGAGCGTTTAACCTAGTTAGTTACGTAGTCTTGAAACGCATTGTAGTCAAAATCGGCACGAATGTGCTGACGCGGGCGGACGGCACACTGGATGTCACGCGCGTATCCGCACTCGTGGATCAGGTGGTCGGCCTGCGCAAGGCGGGTTGGGCGGTGGTGCTCGTGAGCTCCGGCGCCGTGGCCTGCGGCCGCACCGAGCTGCGGCTGGACGAGGACCTGGACAGCGTGGAGCAGCGCCAGCTGTATTCCGCCGTCGGTCAGGTCCGCCTGATGGACCTGTATTATCGTCTTTTCCGGGATTACGGCCTGCCCATCGGCCAGATCCTGACCACCAAGCAGAATTTCGAAACGGAGCGCGAGCGCGAGAACCAGCGGGCCTGTATGGAGGTGATGCTGGCGCACGGCGTCGTGCCCATCGTCAATGAGAACGATACCGTGAGCGTCACCGAGCTGATGTTCACCGACAACGACGAGCTCTCCGGCCTGATCGCCGCGATGGTCGGCGCGGAGGCGCTCGTCCTGCTGAGCAACATCCCCGGCCTGTACGACCGCCATCCCGACGACCCGGCGGCGCGGGTGATCCGCACCGTCCACTGCGCGGACGACCTGTCCGCCTGCATCCAGGAGGAGAAGAGCGCCTTCGGGCGCGGGGGAATGTTCTCCAAATACAACACGGCCCGGCGCGTGGCTGCCGGCGGCATCCGCGTGCTGATTGCCGACGGCAAGCGCGAGCGTATCCTTCCGGACCTGCTGGAGCGCCCGGAGCAGACCGTTTTCACCGAATTCCTTCCCTAACCCTGTCATTCTGAAAGCAGTGAAGAATCTTTTCGAAGCAGCCAAACGGGGTGCAGCGCAAGTCGCGCTGATCCCGGATGCGGAGCGTGCCGCGGCGCTGGAAGCCGTGGCCGACGCCATTCTCGCGCACAGCGCTGAACTCCTGTCCGCCAACGCGGAGGACCTCGCGCGCATGGATCCCCAGAACCCGCTCTACGACCGGCTCAAGCTGAGCCCGGAGCGGCTGGAAGGCATCGCCTCCGACATGCGCCACGTGGCGGCGCTGCCCTCGCCGCTGGGCCGCACGCTGGAAGACCGCACACTGCCCAACGGGCTGCGCCTGCGCAAGGTCAGCGTGCCCTTCGGGGTGATCGGGGTGATCTACGAGGCGCGCCCGAACGTGACCTTCGACGTGTTCTCGCTCTGCTTCAAGAGCGGCAACGCCAGCGTGCTCAAGGGCGGCAGCGACGCCGACGCGTCCAACCGCGCGGCCGTCGCGCTGATCCGGCGCGTGCTCGCGGAGCGCGGCCTGCCCGAGGCGGCCGTGACGCTGCTCCCGCCCACCCACGAGGCGGTCGGGGAGCTGCTCGGCGCCGTCGGCTACGTGGATCTCGTGATCCCGCGCGGCGGCCGCCGCCTGATCGACTATGTCCGCGACAACGCCAAAGTGCCCTGCATCGAGACGGGCGCAGGCGTGGTGAACACTTATTTCGACGCCGCAGGCGACCTGGAGATCGGCCGGCGCATCGTGCTGAACGCCAAGACGCGGCGCGTGTCGGTGTGCAACGCGCTCGACTGCCTGATCGTGCACCGCGACCGCCTGGCGGACCTGCCCGCGCTCGTGGCTCCGCTCGCGGAGAAGGACGTGCGCATCTACGCCGACGAAGCGGCCTTCGCGGCGCTTTCCGGCCGCTATCCGCTCCTGGAGAGCGCCACGCCGGAGTCCTTCGGCACGGAGTACATGGACTACAAAATGGCCGTCCGGACCGTCGACTCGCTCGACGGGGCACTCGCCCACATCGCCCGCTACGGCTCCGGCCACAGCGAGAGCATCATCACGGCCGACGCCGCGGCAGCCGCGCGCTTCCAGGCGGAGGTGGACGCCGCCTGCGTCTATGTGAACGCGCCCACGGCCTTCACCGACGGCGCCCAGTTCGGGCTCGGCGCGGAGATCGGCATCAGCACCCAGAAGCTCGGCGCCCGCGGCCCGATGGGTCTCTGCGAAATCACGACCTACAAGTGGCTGATTGACGGAAATGGCCAGGTGCGTCCGTAGCACCCGGCCATTTTCCCCTTTTTATCTATGGTTTCGGACCGCTAGCGATGGCGGGTCCACGGCTCGGCGGCCTTCTCGCAGAGCATGAAGAAGTGCGCGCGGAGGGCCGGCCAGCTGTAGTACGGGCCGGAAACGGGCTCGATGCCCGGAATCGTGATCTCTTTCTCGTTGTAGAGGATCTTGGTCAGCACCTCACCCTTCTTGTTGCGGTAGAACACCATCTGGATGTTCGTGGCCATCGGGACCTGGAAGAAGGCGTACCAGTTGTGCAGGTGGGCCTCCTTGTAGGGGAACACGCGGCCCTGCAGGTCGTCCACGCCGAGCAGCGCGAAGAGCGGCAGGATGGAGGTGTCGTGGCCGAAGCGCAGGTCGGCGGCGCGCTGGCTGCCGGGTTCGAGCGCAGCGTCAGCCTTCTGGACGAAGTCCATCAGCAGCGGGCGGATGGCGTAACGGATCACGTCGCCCTGCTCCACGGAGCCGCCCCACATGCGGTAGATGTTGTCGTTGCCGTCAGCCCAGAAGTAGGCAAGCTCCTCCGGGGTGAAGTAGTTGCGGTAGATGTCGATGCCGAGGAAGTCGATCAGCTGGCAGAGGCCGCCGGTGGTGAAGATGGCCTTCACGAAGGGCTCCGGGTTGCCAAGGGCCTTGACGGCCGCATCGTAGTCCGTGAAGAGCGGGGTCAGGAAGCGGTGGAAGTCGTAGCCGGGCTCGCCCGGGAAGGGCTTGAAGCCCTGGGGCTGCTCCTGCGGACGGCCGAAGCCGGCCGGGAAACCGCCGCGCGGACGCGGGGCCTCACCCGGACGCGGGATGGACAGGCTCGGGTTGATGTAGGACATGAAGCGCTCGGCGCTGGTGAAGGTGAACTGGATCTTCGGGAAGACGTCCTTCAGGCCGTAGGTGAAGTTGCACATACTCACGATGCAACGGAAGTTAGTGCTGGAGAAGCAGTTAACTTCCTGGCGGGCCTTGTCCTTGAAGATGCCCGGGTAGCGGTGGGCCATGCGGGCGGCAATCTGCTGATGCTCGCGGGCACCGCGCGGGGTCAGGGACCCTTCCATGCCCTTGTGGGCATCCACGACGGCCTCGACATCAGCCCAGAGGGACTTGCCGGCCGGCGTCAGCAGGCCGAGGGAATCAAGGTAGGCGAAGCCTGACTGGGCGTTGCGGCCGAAGGTGGAGTTCTGCTCGTAGCGGGAACCGTGACGGCCGTAATGAGTAATATAAAAAGGTTTGAAGCCCTTCGGCGCGGGGGTGTCCACGATCGGGTCGAACTCGTAGGAGTGCATGTTGTTGGACGCGCGGTCGGGATTCTCCGCGAAGAGGCGGACGACTTCAGCCTGCTGTGCGCCGGCGCCGAGGCTCAGGGCAAGCAGCAGGGGGAGGGTCAGGATTCTTTTGAGGTTCATGTGTGGAATTGTTTTAGCATTCTTGTGTACCAAAGGTAAGGAATCGTCTTCATATTACCAACGGCCTGCCGGAATCGGGCTGCCATTTGAAACATATTTGAACGCTTTTGGTCCGTGATACCCGAAAAATGCTAACTTTGTAAATATGATTCGAACCATGATTAGAATTCTGCTGCCGCTGGCGCTGGCGCTTCTGTGCGCCGGCTGCTCCGCACGCGTGAAGCAATACAAGGTGGAAGTCGTGAAGGAATACCCGCACGACACGGGCGCGTACACGCAGGGCCTCTTCTTCGACGGCGGCCGTTTCTTCGAAAGCACGGGCCAGTTCGGCGAGTCCAGCTTCCGCGAAGTGGAGCTCGCCACCGGCAAGGTGCTCTCGAAGATGAATTTCCAGCAGAAATACTTCGGGGAGGGCTCCGTCATGCTCGGCGGCAACCTCTACATCCTGACCTGGCTGAACAAGGTCGCCTTCGTGTACGACGCGAAGACGCTTGAATACAAGCAGACCTATTCCTATCCGCGCGAGGGCTGGGGCCTGACCACGGACGGCAAGTCCCTGATCGCCTCGGACGGCTCCGCGCGCCTGTACTTCCTCACGCCGGAATTCAAGCAGGAGCGCTATGTGGACGTGAAGATGGACGGCCGGTCGGTGCGCAACCTCAACGAGCTGGAGTACATCGACGGCAAGGTCTGGGCGAACGTCTACATGACCGATCTCATCGTCATCATCAACCCGACAGATGGCACCGTGGAGGCCAGCATCGACTGCTCCGGCCTGCTGCCGCAGAAGCTGCGCGAGCCCCGCACGGATGTGCTCAACGGCATCGCGCAGGATCCCGCCACCGGCAAGATTTACCTGACAGGCAAGTACTGGCCGCGCCTCTACGAGGTCCGGCTCGTACCCGCGAAATAGACACTGGAACAATAACATACGCTTATGAGAAAGCCTTTGCTCGCGCTGCTCGCTGTGGCGCTCCTTTCCGTTGCGCCGGCCTTCGCCGGCGATCTGAAGTTCTCCTCGCTGCTGGGCGACAACATGGTGCTCCAGCAGCAGACCGAAGCCCGCATATGGGGCACGGCCGGGCGCGGCGCCACGGTGCGCGTGAACGCCTCGTGGCTGGCGGAGCCGCTGTCCGCGAAGGCGGACGGCCGCGGCCGCTGGGAGCTGCTCGTGCCGACGCCTGCGGCGACCTTCGAGCCGCAGACGCTCGTGGCTGAAAGCGGCTCCGAGCGCATCCAGGCCGCGAATATCCTGATCGGCGAGGTGTGGTTCTGCTCCGGCCAGAGCAACATGGAGATGACGCTCGGCGGCGGCATGGGCACGCCCGTCGAGGGCGCGCTGGACGAGATCGCGATGGCGCGCCAGTACAAGGGCGTCCGCTACCTGGCGGTCAAGAAGGACCGCGCGGTCGAGCCCAAGGAGGACGCCGAGGGCGTCTGGGAGGAGTGCACGCCCGCGACGGCGCCGCGCTTCAGCGCCGTGGCTTATTTCTTCGCCAGCCGCCTGTCGCGGGCACTGGACGTGCCCGTGGGCATCATCAACGCCAGCTGGGGCGGCTCCGTGATCGAGGCCTGGATGAGCAAGGACCTGCTCAAAAACTGCCCCGACGTGGACCTGTCCAAGGCCTCCGATGCCAAGACCAACGACATGTACAAGCCGATGATCATGTACAACGCGATGTTCAAGCCCGCCAGCCGCTACACCGTGGCCGGCATCATCTGGTACCAGGGCGAGTCGAACATCAGCATCGCCTGCTACGAGTACGCCAACCGCCTGACGGCGATGGCGGAGCTCTGGCGCAAGGACATCGGCCGGGGCGACATCCCCTTCTTCATCGTGGAGCTCCCTCCTTATGATTATTACGACGGCCAGTACGGCCTGCAGGACGGCCACGGGCCCATCGTGCGCGAGCAGCAATTCCTCGCTTCGCAGCGCATCCCGAACGCCGCCCTCATCGGCACCAACGACCTGGCCTACGAGTACGAGCGCACGCAGGTGCACCCGTCGCAGAAGCGCCAGGTGGGCGAACGGCTGTGCTACATGGCCCTGAACAAGGCCTACGGCTATCCTTCCGTGCCCGCGCTGAACCCCTGCTTCAAGGCGATGCGCGTGGAGGGCGACAAGGTGATCGTGTCGTTCGACAACGCCCGCTCGGGCTTCCTCGGCGTGGATGAGATCCGCGGCTTCGAGATCGCCGGCAAGGGCGGCGGCTTCCACCCGGCCAAGGCCGAGACGAAGATGTCCTTCCCGGGCGGCCTGACCGTGATCCTGTCCACCCCGGCCGTACCCGAGCCCGTCGCCGTGCGCTACTGCTACAAGGACTTCGAGGTCGGCACCCTCAAGGGCGCCAACGGCCTCCCGCTCATCCCCTTCAGCGCCTCCCTCCCGGAAGAATAGGAATTTACACAAACAAAAAAAGCAAGCATCTTACGGTGCTTGCTTTTTTGCTCCCCCTCGGGGACTTGAACCCAGGACCCCCTGATTAACAGTTTTATAACGGATGTCGCAATTCTTTTATTTGTTTGGTTATTCTCACAAAAATAGTAATTCTGAGGTTGAATTCATATAGTTGTTTCTTGGAAATGTGGGGGATAACACAACATGAAAGAAAAAAAATAGGACCGAAATCCAATTCTTTCAAATAGCGTTAGTCCTCGATAGTTTTGAATTCTTTGAACATCCTAGAAGTCTTATCAGGGAGTCGGCAAACTCGTGGG
>CADAND010000008.1 GCA_902789245.1 uncultured Bacteroidia bacterium | reverse complement strand
AAGCCACTGTAATGTTTTTTTAACGAGGAAGAATATTAAACTGATATAATGACTTATGAAAAAAGCCGTGGGACGACCCACGGCTTTTTTCATGCCATGCTCTCTTACTAAAAGATGATTTCGATCTTTGCAGTTTCGCCTGCCTTGAACGCGTACTGGACATGGTCGCCGTCCTTGGCCATCTCCTTGCCATTCACAAGGATGCGGCAGCCTTCCCGGCGGTTGCGGAGCGTCAGGGTCTGGGCCTGATTGGAGGTGACGGAGGCACGGATGCCCTTCTCGTCCCAATCCATATGATTCAGCTTGGAGAAGGTGTACAGCCAGACGCCGTCGATGGCGCCATGCATCAAGTTGTCGGGCATCACCGGCAGGAATTCCACCGTGCCGGGCTCGCTGAAGACGCACATCTCCACCAGGAACGCCGGGACGGCACCCGTCAGGTCCGGGAACACGCCCCTGTACGGGAAATGGCTGGTCTGCAGCGTGCGGCGGACGAAGCCGTGGTTGAGCAGCTGGCTCAGGTTCTGCACAGCTTCTTCCATATCCTTCAGGCGGATGGCCGTGAAGGCACGATGGATAATGCCGTGGGCGGAGTCGTCCTGCTGGGCGCGCTTGCGATTGGAGATGATGATGGCCTCCGTCAGCGCGGGATCCTTTTCGGGCGTGATCGCGCGGCCGGGCCACACGTCATAATGGTGCGACACGTGGCGGTGGTTGTAATTCTCCTCGATCGTCGGCCAGGCCCACTCCTTGAGGCCGCCTTCCTGGTCCAGGAGATAGGTCGGCAGGGATGCGAGCTGGGCCTCCCAGTGGGGGATGTTCTCCTGCTCGATGCCCAGGGTCTTGCAGCCGTCGATCAGGTTCATCAGGATCTCGCGGCAGATGGCGATGTCCATGACGGAATTGATCCTCGTGGGATTGATGTCCCGGCTGGTGACCGTCTCATAGCCGGGATTCGGGGTCGGGTTCTCCGGAGAGAAGGACGGGTAGAAGATGACCTTGCCGTCCGGGCCGCGGTCGCACGCGTAATCCTCGTAGAACAGGGCCATTTCCTTGTAGGCGGGGATCAGGCGGGTCCGCAGGAATTCCTTGTCGCCCGAGACGAGGTAGTAACCCCACAACTCGTTGTAAACCCAACCCAGGACGCCCGTAAACGCGTAATGCGGATAGGTGTGGGAGAAATGATAGTACAGGCCGGAATCCGGGTCGCAGTGGACGCTGGCCAGCAGGCCGCGGGCGCCGTAGAGCAGCTGTGCGTTGGTGCGGAAGTCGTCGAACTTGGTCTCGTAATACTTGAAATACACGTCCATCTCGTCGAAGAGTCCCGTGTTGTTTCCCGCGCAGACCTGCAGATTGGTGTTGATGTTGTGCTGGCCCGTAAAAGGAGGAATATACTTGCCCGTCTCGTAGATCTGGAAGAAGCGGCCCATGTCATAGAGCTTCTCGAGCAGGGTGGGATCCAGTTCGTTCTTGCTGTGGGCGCGACGGAGCAGTTCTTCGCCGGAAAGCAGCAGGTCTTCGTCGGAGCTCAGGTGGATCCGGGAACGGTCCATCCGCTCGCCGATGTAATTTTCGTTCCCCTTGAGCATTTTGTTGAAATCGACCTTCATGGCCATCAGGGCGTCCCGGACGGGCTTGACGCATTCAAAGGTAAAGTCGTTTTCGAAGCGCTCGATCTTAGCGACTACCGTCAGGGCGTCCGCACCGGAAATGCGCATGCCGTTTTCGGTCTTCTTCATGGTGCCGCCTTTGGGCAGGAAGCGGATGACCACGGCGTAGCCCTTTTTGCCGAAGTCGGGATTGTACGCTGTAGCCAGCGTGATCACGCCGTCCTCGATCTTCAGCTCATGGGTGCTGCCGGACAGTCTGGGCAACCCCATCTCCACATCCAGGTCCAACTGTCCCTTCGGCGCGGAGAAGCGGTTCACGGTGACGTCTCCGTCATAGGCGCAGAAGCTTTCGTTGCGGAAAGAGCCGCGCGCATCCGTCCACATGGAGGTGATCATGCCGTTCTGCATGTCCAGGAAACGAAGATAGTCCCGGGTATCGGGCTGCTCCGGACGCCGGAAGGTGAGCGTGAAGGCCGTGTGCCTGGACGGCCCGCCGACGGGGTACAGGATCCTGTTGTCGAAATTCATGTACTTTTCGAAGCCGGCCTTTTTCTGGGCCTCGTCCACCAGGGCGTTCGCCTCATCCGGTTTACCCTCCAGCAGCAGCTGGCGGATGCGGGGCAGGTAGGGGCGCAGATCGGGAGGCAGGGGCGTCGCCGCCCATTTCGGCTCATAGAGCATCTCCTGGGTATAGGTCATCACCTCGTTATAGGGCTGGCCGGAAGCCTGGAGGCGCAGGGTGCCGCTGCCGGTGATGAAATTGTCCGAGGGCTCATTCGCCGGGGCGATGGAGCAGATATTGTGCTTCGGCAGGATGTCGGAGCGATTCTCCACCGGAATGTACGGGATGGGATACTCGAGCTTCTTGGTATCTATGCCGGCGGCTCCCACCGCAAGGCACAGAAAAGCGGAAAAAAACATTAACTTTTTCATAGATGGAAAATTGTTTGTGTAGGAATCAGCATAGTGTTTCACAAAGATAGAAAATAGTTGTAATTTTGCGGCCACTTTTGAACTATTTTGCAGAAAGGCAATGAAGCAACAGAGCCAAGCGTTGATCGGGAACCTGGCGTGCTTTACGGCATACGCCATTTTCGGGTTCAATATCATCTGCTGCAAGAACATAGCTCTCGACGGAAACATCACGCCGATGGCACTTTTCTGCCTGCGCGCCTTCGGGGCGACGGCGCTGTTCTGGATCTGGTCGCTTTTCACGGCCCCCAAAGAGCAGATTGCCCGGGCGGACATCTGGAAAGTCGCCCTCGCCTCCTTCCTCGGGCTCTTCATGACCCAGCTGTCCTTCCTCTTCGCCATCACGAAGGCTACGGCCATCGACGCCTCCATCCTGAGCACGCTGAGCCCCATCATGACACTCATCATCTCCGCCATCGTGATCCACGAGCGTATCACCTGGAGCGGCGTGACGGGCATCGTCCTGAGCCTGGCGGGTGTGCTGATCCTGATCTTCAACTGCGTCTCCATCCGCTCCGGAGCCGATTCCACCTCCATCTGGGGCATCCTCGGGATGATTGTCAACACCCTGAGCTTCGCCACCTACGTGGGCGTGTTCAAACCGCTGATCCAGAAGTACTCCGTGGTCACGTTCATGAAGTGGATGTTCCTCTTCTCCGCGCTGATGGCACTCCCCTTCTCCTTCGGCGCCTTCGGGGCCTCCGACCTCTCCGCCGTGCCGGCGGACGTGATGTGGCAGGTCATCTACGTGGTGGTGGGCGCCACCTTCATCTCCTACTTCCTGATTCCCGTCGCACAGAAGCGCCTGCGGCCGGTCGTGGTGTGCATGTACACCTACGTCCAGCCCGTCATCGCCATGGTGATCGCCTTGGCGATGGGCCTGGACCATCTCACGCTCCTCAAAGTGCTGGCCTCCGCGCTGGTGTTCACCGGCGTCGGCCTGGTCAATTTCGTTCCGAAGAAAGCCCGGTGACCGATCTCCTGCTCATAGCGCTGTTGGCAGTCGGAGCCAGTTTCGTCGAACGGACGACGGGCTTCGGCTTCGGAATCTTCATCATGACGGTACTCCCCTTCCTGATGCCGTCGTACGGCGAGGCGACGACCCTGTCGGGCCTGCTGGCATTCGCCACGACGCTCATCATCTGCATCCGGATGTGGAAGCTGATCAGTTGGAAACACTTGTGGCTGATCCTGGCGACCTTCGTCGTCGTTTCCGCCGGGGCCATCTATGTGCTCGCCCGGATGCAGACGCACTCACTGACCTTGATGCTGGGCATCATCCTGATCGTCGTCAGCCTCTATTTCATCTTCCTCGGCGGCAAGATCCACATCAAGCCCACGCCTGCGGCGCAAATCGTCACCGGCACGCTCAGCGGCCTGATGGGCGGATTCTTCGGCATGCAGGGCCCGCCGGCCGTGCTGTATTTCATCTCGTCCGAGCCGGACAAAGACCGCTACATGGCCGTCATTTCGATGTATTTCTGCCTTGGAAACCTCGCCATGACCTTCTTCCGGGCGCACAATGGTTTCCTGACCGCGACGGTCGGCAAGGGATTCCTCGCCGGCCTCGCCGGAGTATTCTTAGGCACCTGCCTCGGTGCCAAGGTCTTCAACCGCATCCCGGCCAAGATCTTCCGCTACGTAGTCTATGCCTACATCGGCATCTGCGGCATCATCATCCTGGCCACGAGAGCCTGAGCCAGACTACAGCTGCCGAGTCAGGTTGACCATCTCGATGGCGGAGGTCATGGCGTCGAAGCCCTTGTTGCCGGCCTTGGTGCCGGCGCGCTCGACGGCCTGCTCGATGGAGTCGGTGGTCAGCACACCGTAGATGACGGGAATCCCGCTCTGCAGACCGGCCTGGGCGATGCCCTTGACGGACTCGTTCGCGACCATGTCGAAATGCGGGGTGTTGCCGCGGATCACGGCGCCGAGGCACACGACGGCGTCGTACTTGCCGGACTGGGCCATCTTCTGGGCGACAAGGGGGATCTCAAAGGCGCCCGGAACCCAGGCGACGGTCAGGTCTTCGGCGTTGCCGCCGTGGCGGACGAAAGCGTCCTGGGCGCCGCCGAGCAGCTTGCCCGTGATAAATTCGTTGAAACGGGAGGCGACGACACCTACCTTCATTTTAGATGCAATAAGCTTTCCTTCAATGGTTTTCATAACTATTCTATTTTAAATTGTTTTCTGTATCGAGGTGAAGCAGGTGCCCCATCTTGCTGCATTTGGTGCGCAGGTAGCGGTCGTTGATGGCATTGCTGCGGATCTCGATCGGTTCCCGGCCGACGATTTCGATGCCGAAGCCGTCCAGGCCGCTGATCTTCTCGGGATTGTTGGTCATCAGGATCAGCTGCCGGGCGCCCAGGTCGGAGAGGATGGCGGCGCCGGTGCCGTACTCGCGCAGGTCGGGCGCAAAGCCCAGGGCCAGGTTCGCCTCAACCGTATCCATCCCCTGCTCCTGCAGCTTATAGGCGCGGAGCTTGTTGATCAGGCCGATGCCCCGTCCCTCCTGCCGGAGGTAGAGCAGAATGCCACGACCGGCCTGCTCGATGCGGCGCAACGCCTCTTCGAGCTGTTCGCCGCAGTCGCAGCGCAGCGAGCCGAACACGTCGCCGGTCAGGCACTCGGAGTGGACACGGCAAAGGACCGGCTCGGGCGTGGTCACGTCGCCCTTGACAAGCGCGATGTGGTGCTCGCCCGTGATCTTGCTCTCGAATCCGTAGGCCTTGAAGTGGCCGTATTTGGTCGGCAGGTCGGCCACCGTGACGCACTCGATGGTCTTTTCGTGCGCACGGCGGTAACGGATCAGGTCGGCGATGGAAACGAGCTTCAGTGCATGCTCCTGCGCGAAACGGGCCAGCTCCGGCGTACGCATCATCGTGCCGTCCTCGCGCATGATCTCGCAGCAGAGGCCGCATTCTTCCAGGCCGGCGAGTCGCATCAGGTCCACGGTGGCCTCCGTATGGCCGGCGCGGATGAGCACGCCGCCCCGGCGCGCCTTGAGCGGAAACATGTGGCCCGGCCGCCGGAAATCGGCGGGCGTCGCGTCCGGCGCGATGCACTTGAGCGCCGTCACGGAACGCTCCACGGCCGAAATGCCCGTGGTCGTGGACACGTGGTCGATGGACACGGTGAAGGCCGTCTGGTGGTTGTCGGTGTTGTAGCTCACCATCGGATTGAGGCCGAGCCGGGAAGTATAGGCCTCGCTCATCGGCATGCAGATCAGGCCCTTGCCGTGGGTGGCCATAAAGTTGACGTTGTCCGGCGTCGCATAACGCGCGGCACAGATGAGGTCGCCTTCGTTCTCCCGCTCGGGGTCGTCGATGACGACGATGAGGTGGCCCTGCTTCAGTTCGTCCAGGGCTTCTTCTATCAATGCAAGCTGTATTTTCTCCATGTCGTTAAAATCCATTTTCCGCGAGCCACTCCAGGGAGAGGCCGCTCGTTTTATTCTGAGAAGTCTGCGCCATCAGCAGGCGCTCGGTATAGCGGGCCAGCAGATCCACCTCCACATTGATGCGGCTGCCGGTCCGAAGCGCGTCCAGGGTCGTAGCGGCGCGGGTCTGGGGGATGAGCGAGACCGAGAAGGAACGCTCGTCCACGGCCACGACCGTGAGGCTGACGCCGTCCAGGGTTACGGAGCCCTTGCGGGCAATGTACTTGAGCAGCGCCGGCTCAAGCGCGACGCGCACGCGCCGGGCGATGCCGTCCGGCTCCACGGCCAGGACCTGTCCGCAGGCATCGACATGACCGGAAACGATGTGCCCGCCCAGGCGCCCGGAGGGCGACATGGCGCGCTCCAGATTGACCCGCGCGCCGGCGCGGAGGCCGGCCAGGCTGGTCAGGCGCACGGTCTCGGGCATGACGTCCGCCGTAAACTCCCGGCCGGAGCAGGAAGTGACCGTCAGGCAGACGCCGTTCACGGCGATGCTGTCGCCGACGCGCGTCCCCTCCGTCACCCGCTCGGCGGCGATGCGCAGGGCGGTTCCGGTGGCCGTATTTGCGATGGAGCGGACCGTGCCGATTTCTTCTATGATTCCAGTGAACATAAGTCTAATGTTGTTTCGGATAAGCGTGGATCAGCAGGTCGGGACCGATCTGCTCCACGGAGCGGATGTCGAGATCCTGCGCGTCCGCCATTCTGGCGCATCCAGCGCCGCCCACGGCGGTTTTCGCGCCCTGCCCACCCAAGATTTTCGGAGCGATGAAAAAGTAATACTCGTCCACGAGCCCCTGCGCGACGAAGCTGCCGTTGAGCGCCTCTCCGCCCTCCAGGAGGAGGGAGTCGATGCCCAGCGCACCGAGGCGCGAGAGCATGTCGGGCAGGTCCACACGGCCGTCACGGGCGGCGCAGGGCAGCAGTTCGACGCCGCAGGCGCGCAGGCGCTCCAGCCGGCCGGCCGGCGCCGCGTCCGTGTGCGCCAGGATGGTGCGGATGTCGTCGGCACTCCGCACGATGCGACTGTCCGGCGAAAGGGATGCGGCGCTGTCAGGCAGGATGCGGACCGGATCCCTGTACCCCTCGGCGCGGCAATTCAGCATCGGATCGTCGAGCCGGACGGTCCCGGCGCCGACGCAGATGCCGCTGCGCTGTCCGCGAAGCTGCTGGACAAAAGCGCGCGCCGCCTCGGAGCTCACCCAGCGGGCGTCGCCGTCCGCAGTGGCGATTTTCCCGTCCAGGGTCATCGCCACCTTCAGGCTGACCCAGGGGCGCTTCTGCGTGATGTACTTCAGGAAAATGCGGTTCTGCTCGCGGATCTCCGCCTCCAGCAGGCCGGCCTCGACGGCAACGCCGCCCGAGCGCAGCAGCGCGATCCCCCGCCCGCCGACCAGCGGGTTGGGATCGGTCGCGCCCACCACGACGCGGGCAATGCCGGCCGCGAGGATCGCATCCGTGCAGGGCGGCTGCTTGCCGTGATGGCAGCAGGGCTCGAGCGTGACGTACATCGTCGCGCCGGCCGGGTCCTCCGTGCACGAAGCCAGCGCGTCGCGCTCCGCGTGCAGGTCTCCGTATCGATGGTGATAACCGCGTCCGATGGTCCGGCCGTCCTTCACGAGGACGCATCCTACCATGGGATTGGGCGCCGTGTGTCCGCGCCCGCGTTCTGCAAGGGCGATCGCCTCCTGCATGTATGCCCGGTCGGTCTCGGACCAGGTGTTGAGAATTCTTTCCATACTTATCCCGTCTTCCATCCGGACTGTACCGTTGGTGTCGGAGTTTCACCGGCTCAGTCCCCTCTCGGGGAGTCGCGGACTATACCGCCAGTAGGGAATTGCACCCTGCCCTGAAGAGATATCGGCTGCAAAGGTACGACATTTCCCGCTGAAATCAAAAAACGCCCTTCACCACGGGGCGAAGGGCGTCATCTGAAGAAAAGACAAGCTAGTCCAGCAGCCGCTGCAGGACACCGTCAAGGTCATCGTGGTCGATCTTTCCAACCATGATCCCTTCCGGATCGATCAGGAAGAACGTAGGAACCGCATGGACGCCATAGATCTCGGCGACGCCCTGGTCCAGCACGTGGATCCAGGGGGTGTCATCCTCGCTCACGGCCTGTATCCAGTCCGCCACCTTGGAATCCGTCGAAATGCCCAGGATCTCCAGGCCCTTCCCATGATACTGCGCATACAGCTCCTTCAGGTGCGGCATGCTCGCACGGCAGGGACGGCACCAGGAGGCCCAGAAGTCCAGCAGTACATACCGGCCGCGCAGGGATGAGAGCGCCACGGGATGGCCCTCCCGGTCGTTCAGCGTGAAAGCAGGCGCTTCGGTTCCCTCCCCGGTCGCCTTGCGGGCGATGATGTCGTCGCGGCCGTTCTGGCCCATGAAGCTGTTCCGGACGCGTTCGGTGAAGGTGTTGTAGCCCGCTTCGAATTCTTCCAGCGGGGCTTCGCGGTTGAAATTATAGTAGAAGAAGGCCGCCGCTTCCACGTCGGGATGCGACAGGAAGCAGGCGTTCATCTTCGCCGTCAGCTGCTCCCGGTAATCGGGGGCCTGCGTATCCAGGCTGGCGCCAACGGCTTCCATCTCGACATTGAAGTCGTTGTTGGGGCCGCCCCGGAAATAGCCGTCCTTCCAGACCAGCGGTGCGTTCTCCACGTACAGGAAATGCCGCACAGGCTCCTTCCCTTCTTCGAACACCAGCACCTCGCCCATATAGACATCATCGACGGATCCGGAGAAAACATACTGGCCTTTCTGGATGGCAGTCGTGTCGCACAGGGTCGTCCCCCCGACATTGAAGATGCGAAGCACGGCATAACCCTCGCCCTCCGCAGGGCCTTGGATGGTATAACCCTTGCTGCCGCCACAGGCGCAGAGGCCTGCAGCGACGGCACAAAGGATCAGACCTGCAAACAGTTTACTTCTCATCGCAGGAATGCTATTTCAGGTTGGGGTTGTTGTCTACGGCATTGCCGGGGAACGGGAAGGTCCACAGCGGAGAGTCGGGAGCCAGGGTGAAGGTGTAGGACTGGCCGCTGATCAGGTTGAAGGTCCTGCTGAGCGTTTCCTTCATGTCGTCCAGCTGGTTCCAGCGCTTGCGCTCGACGAAGTTGAAGATGGAATACAGGTTCTCGCCCAGCGCGGTCTGCTTGAGGTGCGCCAAGGCGTCATCCTTGCTCGTCACGGCACCCTCCAGCGGAGCGTAGAGATCCGGATCGATGCGCTTGGCACGGATGGCGTCCAGGTACTTCATGGCCTCGGAGTAGTTCCCCTTGCGGATCTCGCACTCGGCCACGATCAGATACTGCTGGGTGGTCTTGAGGCCGTAGGTATTCCAGCTGGTGCCGGCTCCCGTTCCCATGGCGCCGACCGCCACATACGTGGGAATGCCGATGGTCATACCCATACCCATCATGGGATTGTCGTTGAACATGTTGATATCCAGCGGCATCCTGACGAGGGCGGAGTGTCCTTCCTCCAGTTTGGCCTCACAGTCCGTGGTGCGGAAAGGGCCGAAGATCAACTGGGTGTAGGTATGGAACAGGTCTTCCTCGCAGGCGAACGGCCAGCGGCCCACCGTTTCATACTGATTGAAAGGCGGCATGAACGCCGTCAGCGTCTTCGTATAGGCAGGAGACCAGTAATCCGTGATGGCGTCATTGACCTTCAGGGATTCCTTCGCGGCCGCCTCCGCCCCTTCGTAATCCTGCATCGCGATCAGCGCCAGGGCCTTGATGGCATAGGGGCAGGCCTTGTTCCAGCGCATCTGGTTCACGTTCTTCACAGGAAGCGCGTTCGTTGCGATGGCCTCGTCGCAGTCGGCGACGATCTGGTCATACACCTGCTTGACGGTCCACCTCTCCGGCGGGATGGAGATGTCCCAGTCTTCCATCAGGTACGGGATGCCGGGCGTGGAGGCCGCCGTGGCCGGATTGTAGGCGGCGGCGAACTTGTTCACCAGGATGAACTGGGCCCAGGCCCGCAGGCAGAGGGCTTCCGCCTTGATCTGGGCAAGCTTCGCGGCATCGCCGCTGGCGAAATCCACGGAAGAAAGGATAGGATTGGCGATCTGGCCGATATAGCCGTACAGCGTCCTGTAGTCGTCATCGCTCCTGGTCAGTTCCGCCAAGCGCTCGGCGTAACTCCCGTCCCAGGTGATCAGGATGGAGTTGCGGCTGGGCGTAGGCTGGGAGATCAAGTTGGCGACGGGCGTGGTGGTAATCAGCAGATCGCCGGGGATCTGGTACATGTCGTTGTGGTAGAAATCCCTGAATTCTGCATTCAGCAGCAGTTCGAGCTCGTCGGCAGACGAGAGCATATTCATACCCTTGGGCTTGAGGTCCGTGAACTTGGCGCAGGAGGCCAGCACCAGGACTGCAGCAATAGCGGTAAATATCTTTTTCATAACGGTACTGACTTAGAAATTGACATGGACGCCGAAGATGTAGGAGCTCCTGAGCGGAATACCGCCGGTCTCGGGATCAAAAACGGCATTTTTGGCATAGTAGCTCATCTCCCGGCCCGGGCGGAAAGCGGTCCAGACCGGAGGGATGTTGTCAATCTGGAACTGGAGATTGACCCGGTCGGCGCCGATGGCGTTCGCCCAGCGCTGCGGCAGTTCATAGCCCAGTACGATGTTGCGTATCTTCAGGAAAGAAGCGTTGCGGACCGAGATGTCGCTGTGGTTGGGCTCACCGGTGGAGGGAGCGGCGATGGCGGTACTGGCATAGCGGCCGATACCGGGCGTGAGGGTCTTGTGCTCCGGCGTCCAGGCATTGGCGAAATAAGCGGGCAGCGCCGTGTTGTTGCCGATGCCCGACACTTCCTCTTCGATGAGGGCGCGCATCCTGTGGCCGCCGTAGTAGGCCATCAGGATGCTCAGGCTGAAGCCGTTCCAGGTGAAGCGGTTGTCCAGGCCGGCGATCACCACGGGCTCCGTCTGGCCGGAGTACACCAGCACGTCGACGGGCTGGCCCTGCGCAGAAGTGAGGACGGTCTTTTCGCCGGTCTCCGGATTCACCTTACCATACCACAGGGTCTTGCCGCGGGAGTCCTCGGCATCGCTGATGCCGGCGAATTCGTAGCTCCACAGCGCACTGGTCGGATAGCCGACCACGTACGGGTTGCTGAAGCGCTGGTAGGCCTGGATGGCCGGGTTGTCCACGCTGGTGATCTTGTTCTTGTTCAACGCAAAGGTCAGGGTGCTGCTCCAACCGAAACCGCGGCGGCTCTTCTCCCGGAACCAGTCGCCGGTGAACAGGAGTTCAAAGCCGTTGTTGGTCATGTCGGCCGAGTTGACGAACATCTGCGTGAAGCCGGTCGTCGGATCGAGTGTCTTGAAGGAGAACAGGTCCAGGCCACGCTTGCGGTAGTAGTCCAGGGAGCCGCGGAAGCGGTTGTCCACAAAGGAGAAATCGACACCGACGTTGAACGTGCGGGTCTGCTCCCAGCGCAGGTTGGGGTTGGCCGGGCTCTCGATATAGCCGTACGGCAGACCGGTGAGCGTGTTCAGCTCATCGCTCTTGGCGGTCATGTAGCTGGTGGCGCCCTGGTAGATGTTACCGGTGACGCCGTAGCTCAGACGCAGCTTTAGGGTGTTGATCCAGCCGAGTTTCTTGGCGAACGCCTCTTCGCCGATGTTCCAGGCCACGCCGGCCGACCAGAGCGGACGGCCGCGAAGCTTGACATTCAGGCCATAGACATCGGCATAGTCCTTACGGAAGGATCCGAACACATTGTAGCGGCTGTCGTAAGTATAGGTAAAGTTGGCGTAAGCGGAAGCATAGCGGTGGTGCTGCTCCACAATCGGGCTCATACTGCCGTCAATATAAGGCAGATACACATTGTAGTAGGCCGGATAGGAGCTGCTCGTCGTCTTCTGGTAGGACGGGCTGTTCATCATCTGGCTCAGCTCGCCGAAGTTCACCAGCTGGGTGGCGGCGTTCTGAAGCTGGTCGTCATAGCCCAGCATCAGGCTGCGGGTGCCCGCGTAGAGGGTCTCGCGGAATTCAGTTCCGGCCAGGGCCACGATCTCGTGCTTGCCGAAGGTGCCGGAATAGTTCACCTGCCCGCGGGCGGTCCAGTAGCGGCCGTCCATGTTGGTCACGTTGCGGAAGCCACCGGTCTCGGGGGTATGGTAGATGGCCATTCCCGTGTCGGGATCGACCTCCTTATAGGCATTGTAGAACAGACGGGCCACGTAGCTCTCCTGGCCTGCCTGCCAGTCCGTGGTGCGGTGGTCGGTCTCATACACCAACTGTGCATTGGCCGTGAGGCCCTCGACGATCTTGAAGAGCAGGTCGCCGTGGTAACGCATGTACTGGCGGGACGTATTCTGCACATTGTTGTAATATTCCTCAGCCAGGTTCACGCCCAGCTCCTTGAACACACCGCCCTCGGTATTGTCCCGGTAGGCGTTGCTGCCCACCAGGCGGTAGGAGCCGTCCTCGGCGGTCAGCGTCTCGTAGGCCGGGTAGGACCACGGGGAATAGGAGGCGCCGGCGCCTTTCTGGCGCTGCCGGCCGTAGATGCCGTTCACGGCCACGTTGACCGTGAGCCAGGGCGCCACGTCGTAGGCACCCTTGTAGCTGATGGACATCTGGTTGTCGAAGCTGTTGATGATCCCGGAGTTGTCGGTGCGGAAGTTCAGCACGAAGTTGCTCTGGCCCTTGTCGCTGCGGCTGCGCAGCGCCAGGTCATACTGCTGGATCACCTGGCGGCGATAGACCGCATCGCCGTACTCCTTCGCGAAATTGTTGGCGGAGAGCCGGGCCAGGACGGCATCCAGCTGCGACTGCGAGATCTCGCCCTTGGCCTGCTGGTAGTAAGCATACTCGACGGGAGAGATGCGGTTGGCGAAATGCTGGAGGCTGTTCTCGAAAGAGGTGAACGGATCGGGAACCTCTTCGGGCGTATTGAAGTAATACTTATAATAGTCGCTCTCGACCTGCACCTGCTGGGCCGGCGTCAGGTAGAAATTCGCGCCGTAGTCCAGGTTGCGCTTCTGATAGACCGTGATGTTGGAAGAGAAATCCACATCGATGCGGCCCTTCTCGCGGGCGTTCTTGGTGGTGATGACGATAATACCGTTGGAAGCGCGCGCACCGTAGATGGCCGCGGCAGCGGCATCCTTCAGGACGTTCACGCTCTCGATATCATAGGGATTGAGGTCGTCGATATCACCCTCGATGGGCAGGCCGTCCACGACCAGCAGCGGGCTGGACTCGGCGTACATGGAGCTGATACCGCGGATCGTGAGTTTGCCGCCATAGGTCGAAAGACCTGCCACGCGGCCCTCGAGGTTCTGGACGATGGAAGGGCTGTAGCGCTCTTCCATGGTCTGGGCGCTGATGGTGGAGACGGCGCCCGTCACCTTCTTCAGCTGGATCTCCTGGTAACCCGTGATGACGGATCCTTCCAGGAATACCTTGTCTTCCGACAGCTGCACATCCAGCTGCGTGCGACCGGCCAGCGCCTCAGTCACCGTGTTCATACCCAGGAAAGAGATCTCGATCGTTGCGTTCCGGGGATCTTTAACAGAGAGAGCATAGCGGCCATCCTGGTCGGAGGTAGTGTAAGTCTTCTCCGTCAGATTCTGGATGGTGGCGCCTGCGACGGGCAGTCCTTCGGGGTCCGTGATACGTCCCTTCAGTTCGATGCCGCGGGAGGAAGCGTTCTGGGCCTTGGCCGGAAGGGCGAAGACCAACAGAAACACTGTCAGCAAGATAGCCCCCACGAAGGGAGCTTTTTTCAAACTACTAACTAACATAATACTATAAAGTAATGGTACTAACTATGACAAATATATACATTTTCGTGAAAAAACGTACACTGAATGCCGTAAAACGCCGACAGCGTGCTTGACGCTGCCGGCGTAATCCATGAATCCGGGTCCGGGGGAAGCCTAGCGCTTCAGGTTCTTGACGAACGCGGACGGGGAGATGTTGAACTGCTTCTGGAAGCTGGCCGCGAAGTAGGACGACGACGAGAAGCCCAGCATGTCGGCCACCTCGTTGATGCGGTACTGCTGCGTGGCGAGCAGCTCCGCTGCACGCTTGAGGCGGCAGAGCCGCACGTACTCGTTGACATTCATACCCGTATTGGCCTTGACCTTACGGTAGAGCGTGGAGTTGCTCGTGCTCATCTGCGAGGCCAGCTCGTCCAGGCCGAGGTTGTTGTCGGCCATGTTGTCCTGGATGATCTTGTGCAGCCGCTCCATGAACGCCTCGTCCATCTTGCTGGCGGCGCTGCTGAAGTGGGACAGCGGCGAGGAGGTGAACTGGCGGTACGCGATCTCCTTGTTCTTGAAGAGGTTGGTGATGTTGGCGCGGAGCAGCTCGATCGGGAAAGGTTTCTCGATGTAGCCGTCAGCACCCACCTGGAGCGTCTCGATACGCGTTTCCGTGCCCACGGCAGCGGTAAGCAGCAGCACCGGGATGTGGCTGAACTCGGGATTGGACTTGATCTCGTTGCAGAGTTCGCAACCGTCCATCACCGGCATCATGATGTCACTGATCACCAGATCGATCTTCTGGGTCTGGAGCACCTCGATGGCCATCTTGCCGTTGGCGGCCAGGAACACGTTGTATTCCTCATTGAATTCGCGGGCCAGGTAGAGCCGGAATTCCTGATTGTCTTCCACGATCAGCAGTGAGGAGCGGGTGCTGTCGTAATCGGAGATCTCCCGGGTTTCCTCGGCCGGTGCCGAATGCATCACCTCCACCTGCTCGGGATGGCCGACGGGCAGCTCGAGCACGAAGGAATTGCGGTCCGTGCGTTCCGCGTCCAGGTACAGACGGCCGCCGTGCAGCTCCGCGAGGGTGCGGGCCAGCGGCAGACCAAGGCCGGTGCCCTTGCCGCCCTGGTAGAATTTCTCGAAAATCTTCTCGCGCTCGGCCTCCGGGATGGGCCAGCCGTTGCTGTCCACGCGCACGGCGACCTTCTTCCCGTCTTCCACGCGCTCCAGGGTCAGGTCGATCAGGCCCTGGCCGTATTTCATCGCATTGGAAAGCAGGTTGCTGATGATCTTCTCCACGCTGTCGACGGCATACTGCATCTCGATATCCTCGTCCGGAATGTTGACCTTCAGGTGCACCTCCTGCTCGGCAGCCATCGGTGCGAAGCGCTCACAGATCTTCCGCACCGTGTCACAGATGTTCTGGCGCGTGAACTCGAGTTTCTCGTCACCGTTCTCCAGTTTCTTCAGGTCGAGCAGCTGGTTGGTCAGCGAGATCAGCCGTTCGGTGTTGGCCTGGATGACCAGCATGTCCTTTTCGGCCTCCGGAGCATATTCCTTCCGGCGGATGATCTTGTCAAGCGGCATCTTGATCAGCGTCAGCGGCGTGCGGATCTCATGGGTGATATTCGTGAAGAAACTGTTCTTGGATTCATACAGCTCGCGCTGCTTCATCTGCTCGAGCGCCTCGAGCTGCCGTGCACGCTTGGCCCTGCGCAGGCGCTGGGTGCCATACATAATCAGCCACCAGACAGTCACGAGCAGCAGGCCCCAGAGCACCTTGGCCGCGATGCTTTTCGAGAAAGGAGGCGTCACGTAGATTTCCAGGCTCTTGCGGGAAGCGGGCTCGTCACTGCCGTAGATACCGACGGTAAAGACGTGTTTCCCGTAACCGATATTCGCATACTGGACGACGTTCTGGGTGGATACCTCGTGGATATCCAGCTCGTCCGAAGTCATGGTGGTCTCATAGCGGGTCGCCAGCACGTTGGAGAAGTTCGGGGCGGCGAAAGCGATGCGCAGGAGCGAGACGTCCTTGTAGCTGACGCGGAGCTGCTGGGAATAATGGACCGCGGAGCTGGTGCCCGACAGGCGCGTCACCCGGTCGCCCACGAAGGCGGAAACATCCATGATGAATATCTCCGAGTTCCGACGCAGCCCCATCAGGATCTCCGGATCGAAGACGAAAACGCCGTCCGTCATGCCCAGATAAATGGTTCCGTCCGGCGCGAGGTAGGAGGCATTGTAGGAATATTGGTTGCCGATCATCTGCGGATCGTCGAAGAACGTCGTCATCTGGAAATTGTCCGGGTGCATCATGAACAGGCCCTTGTTGGTGGACACCCAGAGCATCCCGGCATTGTCTTCCGTCACAGAACAGGTATTGTTCGAGGGCAGGCCGTCCTCGCGGGTAAAGCTCTGGAAACGGATCTCCTCATCAGTCAGGTCAGCCACCAGGACACCGGCGCCGCCGGTCGTCACCCACATTCTCTTCCATCCATCCTCGAAGAACGAGGTAATGCGCCCGACCCCCGGGATATCCAGTTCCGGCTCCAGATGCCGGAGCAGATTCAGGTCGCTGTCCAGGATGAAGATGCCGGATCCTTCCGTTCCGATCCAGATCCGTCCGCTGTTGTCCTCGAGCATGCACTGCACCAGGTTGTCCCCGGCGGCCGGAACGAAGACGAAGCGGCCCTGCGCGGAGTCGTAGCGATACAGGCCGTTCCCCGCCCCGGCCAGGACCGTGCCGCCTGAGGACCGAAACAGGCTGGCAAGCCGATTGTCGCCGACACTCAGATGCGCGGTCTGACGCCGCAGCGCAGGATCATAGCGGTACAGCCCCTTCCCGAACGTGGCCACCCAGAGTTCGTTCTCCTGCACAAGGATATCCTGGATATTGATATAGGAAGCGGAAAGCTCATGCTGCTCGAAACGGCCCGTCTCAGGATAGAAGCGGTTCAGCATCCCGTCCTCGGTGCCCATCCAGATGGTGCCGGAGGCATCGGGCTTGATGGTGCGGACAATCCGTCCGCGCATGGAATGCTCGCTGTTATCCGGACAATAGACGGAATATGCATCGTGGCTGTTCAGCCACACGTTCAGGCCCCGGTAGTTCGTGCCGACCCAGACATTTCCTTCCGCGTCCGCGTACAGGTTCGTAATATAATTGGAGGAAAGCGATTTGCGGTCCGAATCGGAGCGGACAATGTGGCTCTTCAGCCCTTCGCCCTGGATATAGATCCAGATGCCCACCTGCGTACCGATCCAGTACTCCCCGGGACGGCGCTCCAACAGGGAAAGCACGCTCCTGCCACCGCTCTGGGCACAGCGGAAGATGCATTCCTCGCGGTTGTTCTCCGGATCCATCACCCACACGTCTTCCGCTTCGTCCACGAGCAGCAGCAGGCCGTTGGAAATACCCTTGACAATGCGGATACCGTCGGTCCGCTCCTTGCGGAAACGGTCCGTGCGATGCTCGTAGCGGTACAATTCACCCGTATCGGAAGTGCACCAGGGCGTGCCGTATGAATCGACCGTCAGGGAGGAAACCCGGAAGTACTCCTCGGCCGGATACCTGATCAGCAGTTCCGTCTCCTTGTCATACCGGTAAAGCGACTGGAACTGAAACCAGACGCCTCCGTCTTCATCCACGACGACGGAGGAAGCCGGAACCCGCTCGTGGATGCCGACATTGACCGCCTGGTCGATCGTAGGATCGAAATACCCGCAGCCGCCCACGGTGGAGAACCACATCAGGCCGTCCGGATCCACGCACAGGGCCGTGGACATGCCGCGCATCAGGCTTTCGGGATTCTGTCTGCCCAGGGGGGTGAAGCGGTATCCGTCATACACGCAGAGCCCATCGTCCGTACCCACCCAGATGAAACCGTTTCGGTCCTGCATCGTGCAGTACACGGTATTGCTCGGCAGACCGTCCCGGGTATTATAAAGGTTGAAGGAATATCCGCTGTTGACCGCGTGGATGGACGCGGCGGAAAAAATCAGGAGAAAAAAGAGAAACAGCCTCTTCATGATTTCGTTCATTCGACAGCACAAAAGTACTTATATAATTTGGTACGGGAAAGCCTCCACAGCGCAGATAATGTCGTGTTGAAGATAATTTATCGGGAATTGACGGAAAGTTGTCCTGCCACCTCAAATACTTTGCCTACCTTTGTACTCAGGAAAACACGATACAATTTCCTTATATTTTTCAGTTAGTTAGTAAATATACTTGATGGGGGAAGGGTCGCACTGTGACAGCGCGACCCTTCATTTTTTATAGCATGTATTCTATCACTTTCCGGTGTGGATCGAAAGGACAGAGATCGTCCAGCGCCATCCCCCGGACAGCGGCCTGCACCAGCGCTTCTTCCCCAGGTCCGTCCTGCTGCAGGAAGTGGCGGCCGGCATCCAGCAGAACCTGCCGCGGGACCATGCCGATGATTTCCGTGCCCGTGACGCGCAGTCCGCGCGCAGCGGCCGCCCCACAGACGGTCTCATAAGCGACATGCAGGGGCGTAGCCGCAATGTCCGTGACATTCATGGACACCTGGGCAATGCCATACTCCTCGATATACCAGCCAATGGCCTTGCAACCCTTCAGCGGGCCCCGCTTCCAGCTGCCGTCCGGCAGTTTCCGGCCTTTCTCCCGCACATCCATGGCCACCTCCGTGGCCAGGAGGGCATCTTTCGTATCCAAGTTGAAATTGACCGCGATCAGGAAATTGCGTGCGCCGACAACCGAGGCGCCGCTGCGGGCGGCCCTTTCGTCCCAGGCGCCGCAGAAGTCGGGCCGGCGCGCGGGGTCCGCCATCTTCTCGGGCAGGCCCTCATACTCCCCCGCCCGGCAGACCGCCAGGTTGCGCCGCTCGGGCTTGAAGGCGGCAGCCTCGTAGCAGTAGCACGGAATCCCCAACTCCTCATACATCCTGCGCGCGAGCCCGCGCGCGAGCGCGACGCATTCCTCCAGGCGCACCCCGCTCACGGGAACGAGCGGAAGCACGTCGGTGGCGCCGATGCGCGGATGTTCGCCGTGATGGCGGCGCATATCGATCCGCTCCTGCGCCATGGCGCTGCCGCGGAAGGCGCCTTCGACCACCGCTTCGGGTGCGCCGACAAAGGTCACGACCGTGCGGTTCGCCGCCTGGCCCGGGTCCACATGGAGCACCCGGACCCCTTCCGCAGACGCGATGGCGCCGACGATCGCATCGATGACAGACCGGTCGCGGCCTTCGCTGTAATTGGGGACACACTCGATGATTTTTTCCATAATGGCACTTTGAACTATCTTCAAATATATCGATTTTTCGTATCTTCGCAAACGTTATGAAGGGAAAAATCTTTCTTGTCTGCCTGTTCCTGGCCGCCGCCAGCGCCTGCCGCGCCGGTGCCGGGGAGTTCCCCGCTTCCGACGCGCGCATCACCTGGGTCGGCCGCACGGAGGTGCAGGGCAGCGACGTATCTTTCGACTGGAGCGGCGTTTACGCGATCGTCCGCTTCTTCGGGGACGAGCTCCGGCTGCGCGCTTCCGACAGCGGCAAGGATTACTTCAACGTCTGGCTGGACGAGATGTCGGCGGAGCCCTTCGGCACCTTCTGCCTGCAGGGCGACGGGCAGACGGTCAGCGTCGTCAAGACCGGCCGCATGGACTTCCACACGGCCATCATCCAGAAGCGCACCGAGGGCGAGCAGGGCTGTGCGACCTTCCACGCCTTCATCGCCGACGACCTCGGAGCGGCCCGGCCCCTGCGGGAGCGCGTGATCGAATTCGTCGGAGACTCCTACACCTGCGGTTACGGCACGCTGAGCCACAACGCCCGGGATCCCTTCACCCCCGAGACGGAGGATTGCAACCTGACCTACGCAGCCATCATCGCGCGCCATTTCGGGGCGGACTACTGGCTCATCGCCCACTCCGGCATGGGCGTCGCGCGCAACTACGGCGACAAGTTCCCCGGCTGGTACATGCCCGACCGCTACCTGCAGACCTTCGACGAGAAGAAGCAGCCCGCCTGGTCGGCGAAACAATACGGCGTCACGCCCGCCCTGACGGTGATTTACCTGGCCACGAACGATGTCTCCGGCCAGAAGCAGCCCGCCCGCGAGGCATTCATCCAGAACTACCTGCGCCTCATCCGGGAGGCCAAGGACAACTACGGCGCCGACCATCCCGTGCTCTGTATCGTGCCCAAGGGACGCGACCTGATGTTCGACTACATCAAGGGCGCCATGCTGCAGAACAAGATGAAGAACGTGAGCTACATGGTACTGACCGGCAAGGTGCACGACAGCGCCGACGAGCTGGGCGCCAGCTTTCATCCCAACTACCGGGGCCAGCTGAAGAAGGCTTACGCCATCCTCCCCTATATTTCCACGATCACCGGCTGGCCGCTCGAGGCCAAAGTACTGGAATAGAAGCGCATGAAGCATTCCCTGTCCGCTTTTGCCGTCCTCGCCGCCGCGCTGCTCTGCATCGTGGCCTTCGCCCGGTACTGCCCGCCGCAGCATCCGGAGAAGGGCCTGCGCCGCATCGACCTGGGCGTCTGGGCGCCGCGGACGGACACCCTCGTCCTTCCGCCCGTTCCCCCGCCCGCGCCGATCCCGGAGCCCGCGGGGCCGGACACCAGCGCGCACCGCATCCTGTTCATCGGCGATTCGATGGTGGAGGGGCTGCGCTACCGGCTTTCGCAGTACGCCACGGCCAACGGGCACAGCATGGAGTGCGTGATCTGGTACAGTTCTTCGTCGAAGTACTGGGCCCAGGGCGACACGCTTTCGCATTTTATCCGCCGCTTCGACCCCAGCTACATTTTCGTTTGCATGGGTGCCAACGAGCTGTTTGTCAGGAATCTGGAGGAGCGCGAGGCGGCCGTCGGGAAGATCATCCGCGAGATGGGCGACCTGCCTTTTATCTGGATCGGTCCGCCCAACTGGAAGCCTGACACGGGCATCAACGACATCCTTCTCCGCCTGTGCGGCCGGAAGCGGTATTATCCCAGCCTGCGGCTGAGTTATGAGCGCGCAAGCGACGGTGCGCATCCGGTGATGCGTTCTTACAATATGTGGGCGGATTCGGTTTCGACCTGGCTGCGCGATTCTTCCGCCCATCCCATCCGCTGGGAGATTCCGGCGCAGGATACACCCAAGACCCACGGCGTGACGCTGCTCATGCCGCCCGAAGACTGACGCGCGCCATGAATTTTATCAGTATCAGCTTCTGGGCGGCGTTCTGTGCGTTTTTCCTGGTTTACATCTTCTTGAAGCGGTGGTCGCGGACGGCGATGCTGCTCTGGGTGCTCGCTTTTGACCTGTTCTTTTTCTGGCAGGCCAACGGCTATCTGATGCTCCTCCTCCCCGCCACCGCCGCCGTCAACTACTTCCTCACCGAATTATTGCGCCAACCAGCGGGTGCTGAAACCAGCAGCGGCGCCGGTGTTGCCTGTAGCCGAAGGCTCAGCCGCAGCAGGATTCGTGGCGCCGAATCCGGTTTCCGCGAAAGCGGAAAGCGAGGATGGAAGCCGAGGCGCAGGCACACCGGGCCGCAGGAAAGCACCCGCGGGGCTGGTCGGAAATGGCTGCTGGCGCTGATTGTCCTGCTGGACCTGGGGGCGCTGGTGTATTTCAAATATGCGGGCTTCTTCGCCGGGATATGGAATTCGCTGACGGGCAGCAACTTGACCTTCGGCGAGATCGTGCTGCCGATCGGGATTTCGTTCTATACTTTCCAGGCCATCAGCTATTCGGTGGATGTGTATCGGGGGACGTACGACGGGCGGCCGGATTTCCTGGAGTTCTGCTTCTATCTGTCCTTTTTCCCGCTGTTGCTTGCGGGCCCGATCACGCGCGCCGGGCGCTTCCTGCCGCAGATCCGGCGGGCCCGGCCCGCGACGCGCCGCGAGCTGCGCCTGGGCCTCTGGCTGGTCGTCTGCGGCCTGTTGAAGAAGGGCGTGCTGGCCGACTACCTGGCCGTTTACAACAACCTCGCTTTCGACAGTCCCCTCGCCTATTCCGGCTACGAGCTGCTGATGGCGGTGCTGGGCTACACGATGCAGATTTATCTGGATTTCTCGGGCTACAGCGACCTCTCTATCGGCATCGCCGCCCTGATGGGATTCCGCCTCGACGACAACTTCCTTTTCCCGTACCGCTCGCTGAACCTGACGGAGTTCTGGCGCCGCTGGCACATTTCGCTCTCCACCTGGTTCCGGGACTATGTTTACATCCCCCTCGGCGGCAACCGAAAGGGGCAGGCGCGCACGCTGCTCAACAATTTCCTGACCATGGTCGTGGCTGGCCTCTGGCACGGCTCCACCTGGATGTTCGTGCTCTGGGGCGCGCTGCACGGCGCGGGCCTCGCGGTGCACAAGCTCTGCCGGGGCTGGCTGAAGAAGATTCCCGACACCTGGCCCGTCAAGGCAGTCAGCTGGCTGCTGACGATGGCGTTCGTGATGGCGTGCTGGGTGTTCTTCCGCGCCGGCAGCCTGGACGATGTGTGGGAGATTTTTCGCCGTATCTTCACGGAGTTTGACCTAGCCTACGCCGCGCCTTTCTGGGCCGCACGTAAGCTCTGGTGCGTCGCGCTGGCGGTCGCCGCGGCCGGGCTGCTGATCCCGCCGGGTGCTTATAACGCACTCAGGGCAGGCTTCAAGCGCCTGCCCTGGGTGGTCATCTTCCTGGTGTTTCTACTCGCCGTCCAGCTGGTCATCCAGCTGCGCAGCGGCGACATCCAGCCCTTTATCTATTATCAGTTCTAGTTCAGGGCGTCCGGATCGGTGTAGCGGATGGTGACGCCGTAGTCGCGGATGTAGCGGTTCAGGCCGTTGGCGCGCTCTTCCACGCCTTGGCGCTTGCCGGCGAGGAGTTCCTGCGACATTTTCTTCTCGTCCAGCACGCGCTGGAGCGTCTCCACGTTCGGGCCGCCGTAGTGGCCCGGGAAAAGTTTCTCGATGCCGTTCTTCTGCATGTAGTCGGCCGTGCGGGTGCAGGTCTCGATCAGGCCGCTGAAGGACGGGACGAAGAGCAGCAGGTTCGTGGAGCCGAAGGCGTCGCCGCTGAAGCCGTAGTGATGCTCCTTGTCGAAGAAGGTGATGGAGCCGGAGGTGTGGCCGGGCGTGTGGAGCACTTCGATCTGGCGGCCGCCGAGGTCGATGACATCGCCGTCGTTCAGCTCGTGGATTTCGCCCTGGTAGCCCTTGCCGTCGCGCGCAATCATCGGAATGTCAGCGGGATGGATCCAGACTTCCGGGAAGCAGACGATGCCGCCGACGTGGTCGCCGTGGCCGTGCGTGAGGGCCACCATGACCGGCTTGTCGGTCAGCTTGGCGACGGCCTCGTCGAGGTGCGGCATGTAGGCGCCGGCGTCGATGACGAGGGCTTTGTCCTCACCCTCGACGACGTAGACGGATTCGTTGTAGACCTGGTAGCCGTTGCCTTCCCAGGTGTGCTCGTCGATCTGGCGGAAGACGATGTCCGCGTCGCGGTAGACGAATTTCTCGGTATACTGGTTGCGGAATTGCTCCGCCTGCTCGGCGCTCCAGGTGATGATGGCGTTGCCGTGGCGGAAGTAGGTGTCCAGGCCCGGCCGGCCGAGGTTCGAGGGCTCGGTGGCGGCGGTGCCGGCTTCGATCTCGTCGCAGAGCGCCTTCATGTCACGCAGGTACTGCATGCCGAGTTCGGTGCCTTTCGGGAGGTTCAGCCAGTCCTTCTGCCAGTAGTGGCCGCCGTAAATCTTCAGGCGCTTCTCGTTCACGCCGCGCTCCTCGAGCGCCCGGATCAGGTACGGGACCGCGGAGACGTATTGATTGAAGGCTTCGGCGTTGAACAGCCACACGCCGTGGCCGGAGCCGACGGCGTCGCCGGAGAAGAGCAGGTCATGCCCTTCGAGGAGGAAGACCATCGAGCCGGCCGTGTGGCCGGGCACGCCGATGGCCTCCAGCTTCAGGCCGCCGAGGTCGAAGATCTCGCCCTCGTCGTAGAAACTGGTCCGCTCCTCGGGGAAGCGGTCCGCGAAGCGCGCGAAATCGGTCTCAGGCAGGGCGAACTGCACACCCGGATCATTCACGAAAGCGGGAAGCATGCCCGTGTGGTCGCCGTGGTTGTGGGTGAAGGTGACCGTCAGCGGCATGCCGCCCACGCGCTCCCAGACGATGGCGCGGAGCGACTCGGCGGCGTTGTCCGCCCAGTCGATGGGATTGGACAGGTCCAGCATCAGGGCCTTCTTCTCGCCGACGAAGAGATAGATGTCCGAGCAATTGTTGAAGTGGGTCTTGTTGCCTTCCGCATCGAAAGTCTCTCCGGCGGGGTTGGTACTGTTGTAATCCTGGATGTGATACACATTCTTCTCGATGACGGACACGGTGTAAGGTCCGACTTCGACGTCCTTGGGACCGGCGCATGCGGCCAGCATTACCAGCGCGAGCGCCGGCAGGAACTGTTTGAGGTTCATAAAAAGATTTGGTTAATTGCAGTTTCAAAGATACGAACTGCATTCTGAAAAAGCAACAGTGAACGGAAAACGAAAGATTTTGCGGCGCTGGCTCTTGCTTTTACGCGCGGGTGTGCGTATCTTTGAGACTAGGAAAACCAAAACCATTCCGCATATGCACACCAAAACCATCGCGCGTGCCCTTCTTGCGGCCGTCGCACTGTGCCTGTCTCTCTCGTTGCACGGACAGGACAAGACCACATTCTGCAACCCGCTCGACCTGGTGGTTCCCGGCGAGCGTTCCTACCGCGGCGGAGAGCCCGTCGTGCTGATCTACCAGGACGATTACTTCCTCTTCGTCTCGCACCGCAAGGGCTACTGGTACTCCCCCGACTTCAAGAACTGGACCTACGTCGATGCCCCGAACTACCCGGGCGGCGTGGTCTCCGTCGTGGAGATGGACGGCAGCCTCTACGGATGTTCCATGAACAACAAGAACGTCTACAAGGCCATCGACCCCAAAGCAGGCACCTGGGAGCAGGTCGGCACCTTCGACAGCGACCGCTACGGAGACGCCAACCTGTTCTATGACGACGGCCACCTCTACCTCTACTACGGCTGGTCTCAGCTCATGCCCTTCAAGGTCGTCGAGCTGGACAAGACGACCTTCAAGGAGATCGCCGGCCCCGAGGTCCTCTTCTTCAGCGACTATAAGAAGCACGGCTTCGAGAAGCGCACCCACGACGACGTGATCTACTCGATCTTCAACGGCCGCCGCGACTACTTCGAGGAGGAATATCCCTGGATCGAGGGTCCGTGGATGACCAAGCATAACGGCAAATACTACCTCCAGTACGCCGCCATCGGCCTGGAGCTCCTCTCCTACTCGCACGGCGTGTACGTGTCCGACAGCCCGATGGGCCCCTTCACCTACTCGCAGCACAACCCGCTGACTTTCAAGACCACGGGCTTCGCGGTGGGCGCCGGCCACGGCAGCACCTTCCATGACAAGAACGGCCAGCTCTGGACCATCTGCATGATTCCGTCCAGCTACGGCGGAGCCGGCCGCGGCTCCGAGCTCGCCATCTTCCCGACGGCCGTCGACGAGGAGGGCGTGATGCACTCCAACGTCGAATTCGGCGACTATCCGCAGTACTGGCCGGGCACCCGCACCGACGCGGTGGACCACAACTGGACCGGCTGGAAGCTCCTCTCGCACCAGAAGAAGGTCACCGTCTCCTCCACCTTCGAGAACTATGTTCCCGAGAACGGCGTGGATGAGAACTTCATGACCAACTGGGCCGCCGAGACCGGCAACCCGGGCGAATTCTTCCAGGTCGACCTCGGCAAGGTGGCCGACATCTACGCCATCCAGTGCAACTTCGACCACATCGGCGCGACGCAGCAGGCCGGCGGCTTCAGCTTCGGCGGTCCCGCGCCCGCCAACCCCGAATACTACCAGTGCTTCACCGTCGAGGCATCCCTGGACGGACAGAACTGGACGAAGATCATCGACAAGAGCGCGAACAAGATGGACTTCCACCACGACTACACCGAGCTCAAGACTCCCGTGCAGGCCCGTTTCGTGAAGGTCGTCAACGCCCGTCAGTGCCACGACGGCGCCAAGTTCAGCGTCAAGGATCTCCGCATCTTCGGCAACCCGTACTCCGCCGGTTCCGTCAAGGTGGCGGGCGTCAAGGTCGTCCGCAATCCGCAGGACCGCCGCGAGGCCGAGCTCCTCTGGGATCCCGTGCCGGGTGCCGACGGCTACATCATCCGCTACGGCATCGAGCCGGGCAAGCTCTACAACAGCTACATTGTCTACGACAAGAACTACTTCAAGCTCCACAGCCTCAACACCGAGTCCGACTACACCTTCGAAGTGGAGTCCTTCGACTCCGGTCTGGACTACTTCTATCCGAAGACCGAGGAGGTCAACGGCACCGGCGGTGAGGTCGAGATCAACAAGCGCACGCCCGGTCAGCGCGGCGGTGGCTACGGCGGTAACGCCGACACCAAGCGCGTGATGATCAAGGAAGGCGTGGACCGCTATGTCTTCGACGGCATCGACCCGGGCTACTGGGTTATCAACCACAGCTACGGCCCCGTCCTCTGGGCCGGCGAGCTCACGCAGGCCGACCTCGTCGGCGAAGGCGAGCCGGGCATCGAGGCCAAGCTCACCGAGATGGGCGTCGGCACCCAGGTCAACGCCGAGATGTGGATGAAGGTCGAGCGCGGTCCCGAGACCGGCAAGGTCATCATCGAGATCCGCCGGCAGGGCCGCCGCGGCGGCTGGCCCGGCATGATGGGCGGCGCGATGGGCGCTCCGCAGATGGGCGGCGGCGTCTCCTCCCCGATCGTCAACCCGGACAACACCGTCACCTTCAACTATGCCGACCGCAACGCCAAGTCCGTCAAGGTGAACACCCAGTTCGCCGGCACGCAGGAAATGACCAAAGGCGCGAACGGCGTCTGGACCGTCACCCTCGGCCCCGTGGCTCCGGACATGTACCCGTACAGCTTCGACGTGGACGGCGTGCAGGTCATGGACCCGCAGAACCCCGAGTGGTTCCCCAACGAGACCTTCAAGAACAGCCTCGTGGACGTGCGCGGCACGGGAGAGCCCCTGCTCCACGCCCTCAAGGACGTGCCGCACGGCAGCGTGGACTACGTCAACTACTGGTCCAACACGCTGAACACCTGGGGAAACGCCATCGTCTACACCCCGCCGATGTACGACAAGAACAAGAATAAGAAATACCCGGTCTTCTACCTCATCAGCGGCACCACCGACACCGAGGAGGTCTACTTCAAGGTCGGCCGCATGAACCTCATCCTCGACAACCTCATCGCCGCGGGCAAGGCCAAGGAAATGATCATCGTCCTGCCGTACGGCAACCCGTCCAAGTACTTCAAGCCGGGCGAGGGCAACCTCAACGGCCACAGCTTCACCCGCGACGTCATGCACGACCTGCTGCCCTTCGTGGAGAAGAACTACCGCACCATCAACGACCGCGACCACCGCGCCATCGGCGGTTTCTCCCGCGGCGGCAACCAGGCCCTCTCCATCGGCCTGACGCACCTGGGCAAGTTCTCCTGGCTGTGCTCCTACAGCTCCTTCACCGACATGAACCTGAACGGCGTCTATGACGATGCCGCGAAGCTCAACGAGCAGATCCACCTCTTCTGGCTCGGCGTAGGCACGGACGACTTCCTCTACGGCAACGCCAAAGAATACATGGATTTCCTTGACAGCAAAGGCATCAACAACGTCAAGGTGTTCACCGACGACAAGTTCGGCCACACCTGGATGAATGCCAAATACTGGCTCGACGAGTCCCTTCCCCTTCTGTTCCAAGAATAAGACGACGAGATATGAAAGCATATAGAATTCTCTTCGCGGCGGCCCTTTTATTCGCCCCGCTGTTCACCCAGGCCCAGCCGCAGGCCGGCGAAGGCCAGCGCCTCACCCCGCAGGTCATGGCGCGCCTGTTCCCCGCCGGCGTCGTGTCGCCGGACTACCACGCCGACGGCTCCGTGACCTTCCGCTGCCAGGCCCCGAACGCCAAGGTGGTCGAGCTCGACTGCCAGATGTTCCCGCAGGCCCTGCCGATGACCAAGGACGACAAGGGTGTCTGGAGCATTACCGTGACGCCGGGCAAGCCGGACATCTACCCGTATGCCTTCGTGGTCGACGGGACCAAGATCGCCGACCCCAACAACATGTTCATCTTCCCCAACGAGGGATTCAAATACTCGCTCGCCGACGTGCGCGGTCCGGAACCGTCCCTGCAGGACATCCAGGACGTGCCGCACGGCAAGGTGTCCTACCGTTTCTATCATTCCAACACCTGCGGCATCGACCGTCCGCTGACCGTCTACACGCCGGCCGGATACAATCCGAACGGCAACGAGCGGCTCCCGGTCCTCTACCTCATCCACGGCATGACGGACACGTATGAGACCTGGTTCAAGGTGGGCCACGTCAACAACATCATGGACAACCTCATCGCGAAGGGTCTGGCGAAGCGCATGATCATCGTGATGCCCTATGCCAACCCCTACATCGAGATGATGCGCCAGGGCCTGGCCGACCGCTATGACTCCATGGACACCGACCGCGTGGCCGCCGAGATCATCAATGACGTCAAGCCCTTCATCGAGGCCAACTACAAGGTCAAGACTTCCGCGCGCGACCGCGCCGTGGCCGGCTTCTCGCTCGGCGGACGGCAGGCGCTTGCCACCGGCCTGGGCCACCCGAAGGAGTTCGCGTGGGTCTGCGCCATGGCGCCGGCCATCTTCGGCAACGAGTACGAGACCAACTTCACCAACGGCACCTACGTCCCGGTGAACACCCTCAACAAGAACTACAAGCTCATCTGGCTCGGTACCGGCACCTCCGATTTCCTGATCGAACCGTCCCGCGGACTGGATGCCTTCCTGACGAAGAACGGTGTCAAGCACACCTTCTACACCCCCGACGGAGGCCACACCTGGATGAACTGCCGCGACTACCTCACGCACATCGCCCAGTTGCTCTTCAAATAGCATGAGAAAAGGCGCCCTGCTGCTTCTGGCGTTATTGACAGCCGCCCCGGTCCTTCCGGCACAGGAAGGGCCGGCGGCTTTCGATTCCCGGGAGTGGGACTTCGGCGCCATCCGCGAAGCCGACGGCGTGGTCACCCACGCGTTCACCGTCTTCAACGGCGACAGCCGGCCGCTGCGCCTATCGCGCGCCATCCCCGGCTGCTCCTGCATCAGCGCTTCCCTGCCCGCGGAGGCCATCGCCCCGGGGCAGTCCGCCACCGTGCTCGTCCGCTTCACCCCTGCCGGCGCAGCCGGACTCGTGGAGCGCAACGTCGAGATCCAGGCGGCCGGCGGCCGCAGCCTCGGCCTGCTGAGCATACGCGCGGACGTGCTGCCCGCTGACCGGAGCATCCAGGAGCGCTACCCCGTCGTCCTGGCCGAAGGGCTCTATGCCAGCCGCGCCGACATCCGTTTCGGCTACCTCGAGCGCGGCCGCGCCAGCGGCAAGGTCATCTTCATCGCCAACGCCTCCGGGCGGACGATGCGCCTGCGCGCCGAAGGGCTCGCGGGCACCCGTTTCCGGGCGGTCTTCCCCGAAACGCTCGCCCCGGGCGAAGAGGCCCGCCTCGAGCTCTGGTGCGACACGCCCGCCGATCCGGCGTTCTTCGCCACCCTGCGCGCCTCGCTGCGGCTCACGCCCGACGGCACTCCCGCCCTGCGGGAACTGCCCGTCAGCGGGCTCTGTCTCACCCAGGCGCCGGAATCCCCCGACGCCCCGCGGCTGCGCAACGCCACCGTGGAGCTCCGCAAGGGGCTGCTGTCACGCAAGCTTCACGGCGTCCTCGAGATCAGCAACGACGGCCGTTCCGACCTGATCCTGCACGCCATCGAGCTGCCCGACGGGATCTCCCTGGACCGCCCTTCCAGTCATTCCGGGCTTGACCCGGAACCTCTGGCCATCGCCCCCGGCCAGACGCTCGAGCTGCAGTTGGAGCTGGATAGTTCGGCCGGACGGTCGAAGCTATCCGGCTCCACACAGAACGACCTGCGCCTGACGGTCTTCAGCAACGACCCCCTGCGCCCTGCCAAAGAAATCAGAATCAATATTCTATAAAACAATGCGTAAAACACTCATTATTCTTTCCTCCCTGGTCCTGCTGGCCGCCTGCGGCCCCAAGCAGACCTACGAGTACCCGTTCCAGAACCCGAAACTCAAAATCGAGGACCGCGTGGAGAACCTGATCTCCCTGCTCACCCCCGAAGAGAAAGTGGGTCTGATGATGAACAAATCCATCTCCGTCGACCGCCTCGGCATTCCCTCCTACAACTGGTGGAGCGAGGCTTGTCACGGCGTGCGTGAGGACGGCTACACCGTCTATCCCCAGCCGATCGGCATGGCCGCCGCCTTCAACCCGCAGCAGATGTACGACGTCTTCTCGCAGGTGTCCGACGAGGCCCGCGCCAACTGGAACCGTTCCGACCACGACATCTTCAACGTGCCGATGGGCGTGACCTACTACCCCGGCAACCCGGAGCTCACCTTCTGGTGCCCGAACGTCAACATCTTCCGCGACCCGCGCTGGGGCCGTGGCCAGGAGACCTGCGGCGAGGATCCCTACCTCTCCGGCGTCCTGGGCGTGCAGACCGTGCTCGGCATGCAGGGCAACGATCCCCGCTACTACAAGACTCACGCGTGCGCGAAGCACTACGCCGTGCACAGCGGTCCGGAGCCCCTGCGCCACACCTACAACGCCCACGTCTCGCAGCGTGACCTCTTCGAGACCTACCTCCCCGCGTTCGAGAAACTTGTCGTGGACGGTGACGTGCGCGAAGTCATGTGCGCCTACAACCGCTACGAGGACGTCCCCTGCTGCTCCAACGACCGTCTCCTGACGGACATCCTGCGCAACAAGTGGGGCTATGAGGCCATCGTCCTGACGGACTGCGACGCCATCAACAACTACTTCACCCGCGGCCAGCACGAGACCCAGCCGGATGCCCTCCACGCCACCGTGGACGCCGTCCTGCATGGCACCGACCTCGAGTGCGGCAAGACCATGATGGCCCTCACCGAGGCCCTGGAGAAGGGCATGATCAGCGAGGCTGACCTCGACGAGCACCTGCGCCGCACGCTTCGCGGCCGCTTCGAGCTGGGTATGTTCGACCCGGCCGACATGGTGCCCTGGTCCAAGCTCGGCGAAGACGTGATCAGCAGCGAGGAGCACGACGCCCTGGCCACCCAGGCCGCGCGCGAGTCCATGGTTCTCCTTGCGAACGACGGCATCCTCCCGCTCTCCAAGAGCCTGAAGACCGTCCTCGTGGTCGGCCCGAACGCCGACGATGTCGCCCTGCTCAACGGCAACTACGGCGGCACCCCGACCGACAACCACAAGCACTCCCTGCTCGAGGGCATCAAGAACGCCCTGCCTGAGGCCAACGTCCTCTATTCCAAGGGCTGCACCCTCGCCGACGACTACAACACGATCTACCACTTGCCGGAGTTCAACGAAGGCCAGGGCGTGTTCGTGGAGTTCTGGGACAACAGCGAAATGAAGGGACAGCCGAAGACCAGCGGCTACTACAAAGAGCTGAACTTCAGCACCTTCGGCGCATACGGCTTCGCCGAAGGCATCCCTACGGACAAGATCTCCGTCCGCATCAAGGGCCGCTTCGTGCCTGACTTCTCCGGTCCGATGAGCTACACCGTCTCCTCCGACAACGGCTACACCCTCAAGGTCAACGGCCGCGTGGTGGAGAACGCCAAGCCCGCCATGGGCGGCATGGGCTTCGGCTTCGGCCGTCGCGGCGGCGCCTCCTATAAGACGTTCGACGTCCAGGCCGGCAAGCCGCTCGACATCGAGATCGAATACCGCCGCGGTGCGGGTCCCTTCGCCATGCTGCGCGCCGACTTCGTCGAGCGCAAGTACGCTGACTTCGCTGAGGAGAAGGCCCTGGCGGCCGACGCCGACGCCATCATCATCATCGGCGGCATCTCCGCCCAGATGGAGGGCGAAGGCGGCGACAAGGCCGACATCGAGCTCCCCGCCGTGCAGCAGCGCCTCGTCCGTGCCATGCACGAGACCGGCAAGCCGGTGGTGTTCGTGAACTGCTCCGGCTCCGCCATCGCTTTCGCGAGCGTCGAGGGTCAGTACAACGCCCTCCTGCAGGCCTGGTATCCCGGCCAGGGCGGCGCCAAGGCCCTTGCCGACGTGCTCTTCGGCGACTACAACCCGTCCGCCAAGCTGCCTGTCACCTTCTACGCCTCCACCGCCGATCTTCCGGACTTCCTGGATTACAACATGGAGAACCGCACCTACCGCTACTTCCGCGGCACGCCGCAGTACGCCTTCGGTTACGGTCTGAGCTACACCACCTTCGGCTATGGCGAAGGCAAGCTCAACAAGAGCTCCATGAAGAAGGGCGGCAAGGTCACGGTCACCTTCCCGGTGACGAACACCGGCTCCGTGGCCGGCGCCGAGATCGCCCAGGTCTATGTGCAGGCCCTCGACAACCCTGACGCCCCGATCAAGGCCCTCAAGGGCTTCGACAAGGTGCAGCTCGCCCCGGGTGCCACGGCCAAGGTCTCCATCACCCTCGACGACGAGGCCTTCGAGTACTACGACGCCTCCGTGGACGGCCTGTCCGTCCGCCCGGGCAAGTACCGCATCCTCTACGGCTCCTCTTCCCGCGACGAGGACCTGAAGGCCCTGGATTTCCAGGTCCTGTAAGCGATTACGGCCGGCGGGTGCTCCCACGCGGACGGCCGGAAATAATTTTTCGTGCAACAGCTCGAAAAACCAATTTCTGCTCCGCCCTTCACAACGCCAACGCACGGCACCCGCCAGCTGAAACAGCAGGACCGGCCAGAAAACCATGGTGTTTTCTGGCCGGTCCCCTGTTTTTTGGGGGTACCTGGCAGGTTTTCCCGGGTTTTTCTGCCCGGTTTCAGGTTCGAAGAAAATGATTATCTTTGCGCCGTCAATTGAAATAAAGGTGGGGCGATCTGCCGCCCGCAAGGGAGGAAAGTCCGGACAGGACAGGGCATCCCGCTGTGGAAAGCACAGGTAGGGGTAACCTTACGCCCGTCGTAACAGAAAACAACCGCCTCCTCCGTCATCCCCGACTAGATCGGGGATCTCGGAAGGGTAAGGGTGAAAACGCGGGGCAAGAGCCCACGACGCACGGCAGCGATGTCGTGCGGGTACGACACCGGGACCTGCAAGACCAAATATACTGGCAGACGAGGACGGCCCGTCCGATGCCAGGGGGTAGGTTGCGAAGATAAATGGCAGAAAATACGTGAACAGAAACCGGCTTACGGCTCCACCTTTTCTATTTTCTTTTTCTTCTTCAGGAAAGCGTTGAAGCGGCGTGCGCGCTGCCGTGCGTTCTTGCTGAGCAGCTTGTCCTTCAGCTCCGACAGCTCCGCGCGGATCGCGCCGCGATGCAGCAGTGTCTCCGCCAGATGTTTGAAGTACGGCTCCTTGTGGCGGTCGCGCTTGTCGGCGTACATCTCCTCGAAGCCGATCAGAATGCCCGTTTCGATGGCATCGAAGAATTCGTCGTTGATGGCGCTGCCGAACATCTTCATCTTCGGAGACGCATTCATATAGGAATTGACCAGCGGCGGAATCCCCGTTCCGAGACGGCGGATCGCATCTTTGAGGTTGCGGTAGTCCATCTTGTAGTCCTCGTCCTTGAGGATCAGGTCCAGCAGCCGGGGATTCGTCACGATATCGTAGGACTGCTTCGGCCGGATCAGCTCGTCGGCATCCGGGAAATGCTTCCACAGGAAGCGCTGGATCAGGTCGAGCGCCGCCTTGTCGTAGTCCGGATAGACGGTCATCTTCCCGAAATAGTACATCATGTCGGCATGCTGGAGCATAACCGCGGCGAGGCCGTCCCAGAGGTTGTCCAGGGCGAAGATGGCCTTCGCGCCGGCCTTGGAACTCTGGTACTCGGGCGCCACGAAGGAGCGGCCGAGCTCGATGGTGTGCGGGAGGTAGTCCTGGATGAACTCATCCGAGAAATGGAACAGGTGCGCGGAAGCCAGGATGGGCTGCCCCTCCGCGTCGAGATTCACGTCCGTGCCCAGGATGTAGCGGTAGCCGCCCAGGATGGCCGAGGCATCGGGATCCCAGATGACGATCTGCTGGTAGAGCCGGTCGTCCTTGAAATCGAAATCATCCAGATCGACCGACGCGCCCGTGCCGCCGCCGCTGTCGCGGAAGGCAATCTCGCGCAGGCGGCCGATCTCCTGCAGGACATTGGGCGCATTGTGGCAGTTGACCACGTAAATCTCGTTGTCGGATTTATTGGTGTCGCACAGTTTTCTGTCGGGGGTGAGTTCCGCTTTCAGCAGGTCCACGCTTACCGGATCGATGATTTTTTCCATGACTCGCTAGAGTTGATATACTTTTTCGCGCACCCATGCCGCCCACTCGACGGGCTTGCGGCTGTTGTCGAAGGTGGAAGCCGGGATGGGTTTGCCGAGAATGATCTTGAAAGTCTTGTGCTGCGTGTGGTACAGCGCATCGGGCAGGAAGAGCATCGGGATGTTGAACTTCGTCTTCAAGACCTTGCGGAAGAACCAGTCGGCACGGTAGAAACGCCCCGGATTGCGGCCGATGAAGTGCACCGGCACCACCGGGCGGCCGGTATCCACGCTCTTGGTGATGAAGGTCTTGGTCCAGGGGAAGTCCTGGATCTTGCCCTGGATGCGGCGGGAGCACACACCCGCCGGGAAGATCATGATCTGGTCGTCCGAGCGGAAGGCGTCGTCCATCAGCTGCGGCAGGTTGCGCACCTGGGTGCCCGTCTTGTTGATGGGCACGCAGAGCGGCGCCAGGGGCTTGAGGAACATCAGGAAATCGTTGACCGGCATGCAGACCTTGCCGAACTCGCGCGAGATCAGCCCGCACAGGGCCAGGCCGTCGGCTGCGCCGAGCGGATGGTTGGAGGCGAAGGTGTAGAGCGTGCCGTCCTTCGGGACGTTCTCCAGGCCTTCGACCTCGATCTTCACGTCCATGAACCGAAGGGTGTCGTCGCAGAATTCCGCACCGTCATAGCCGCGCGCGAGCACCTCGTTCAACCAGTCCTGGTGAATGAATCGCTTGAAGAAATTGACGACGAAACGGGGAAGCTTCTTCCCCTTGAACTTGGTAGCCACGACCTTGTCCAGGTCGATCAGGCGGTCTTGTACACTGTCAGTGGTGCTCATAGTTAGACAAAGTTACGCAATTCTTGGCAATTGCCAAAGCGACAACGCAAGATGCGCATTTTTTTATATTTTTGATCCATCATTGTTAGGAATCCTGCGCAGCAAAAAGTAACTTTGTGAAACTTTGTGCGGAAACACTAACCAATTTTTCAAATCAATATGAAAAAAGCACTTCTTTTGTTGTCCGTGCTCGCCCTGTTCGGGTGCAGCAAGGCTGTTGACACGCCGGTCCTCACCATCGAGGGAGGCCAGGTGAAAGGTGTTACCACGGAGATTCCCGGTGTGCTCGTGTACCGGGGCATTCCCTATGCCGCTCCGCCTATCGGTGAGAACCGTTGGAAGGAGCCCCAGCCGGTCGTTCCCTGGGAGGGCGTGAAACTCTGCGACAAGTTCGGTCATCCGAGCTACCAGGCCATCCAGTACCCCGGTGGTTACTTCACCGAGTGGGGTTATGGCGACGAGGCTCCCTACAGCGAGGACTGCCTCTACCTGAACGTCTGGACCAAGGCCTCCGGCCAGCCCGACAAGAAGCTCCCCGTGGCCCTCTGGATCCATGGTGGCGGTTACCGCGAAGGCTGGGGCTCCGAGCCTGAGTTCGATGCCAAGGCCTGGGGCGAGAAGGACGTCGTCCTCGTGTCCATCAACTACCGCCTCGGTGTGTTCGGCTTCCTGACCCACCCTGAGCTCTCCGCCGAGAGCCCGCACGGTGTGTCCGGCAACTACGGTATCCTCGACCAGATCGAGGCCCTGAAGTGGATCAAGAAGAATATCGCCCAGTTCGGCGGCGATCCTGACAACGTCATGATCTTCGGCCAGAGCGCCGGCGCCGGCAGTGTCAAGACCATCTGCGAGTCCCCGCTCGCCCGCGGTCTCTTCCACAAGGCCGTCATCATGTCCGGCGGCGGCATCACCGTCCCGCAGCCGGCTCCTGCAGCCGCTCCCGCCGGCCGTCCCGCCGGTATGCCCGCCATGCCTGCCGGCATGATGCGCATGTTCCGCCCGACCAACATCAAGGAAGCCGAGCAGGCCTGCAAGGAGATCCTCGACTGGGCCGGCCTGACCGACCTCAAGAAGATGCGTGCCGCCTCCACCGAGACCCTCTATGCCCTCAGCACCATCTACAATGGCGCCAGCGGCAAGTTCGGCTCCCTCACCGGTATGCCGATGGTGGACGGTTATGTCAGCAAGGAGAGCTTTGACGACGCCGCCAAGGATGGCTCGCTCGCCGATGTCCCTTACATGATCGGCTACACGCTCAACGATATGGGCAATATGTCCGGCGGCATCGCCGCTTTCTGCCTCAACCGTGAGGAGAAGGGTGCCAAGGCCTGGGCCTACGAGTTTGCCCGCCCGCTGCCTGACGACGGTTCCCATCCGGAGGTGACCGCCCGCCTGAAGGGTGCGTTCCACTCCTCCGACCTGTGGTTCGTCTTCAAGTCCCTCGAGCACTGCTGGCGTCCCTGGACCCAGGGTGACTGGGATCTCTCCGAGAAGATGCTGACCGCCTGGACCAACTTCGCCAAGACCAGCGATCCGGGCCTCGGCTGGGAGCCTTACACCAAGGACAACAGCAAGTTCATGCTCTTCAAGCTGGACGCCCAGGACAAGGAGAACTCCGAAGTCGGCGAGCCCATCGTTCCGTAATCGGTTAGTTTAACACACATACAGCAACAGGCCCCCGGCTGCGGAAGCAGCCGGGGGCCTAATTATTCGTCCCCGACAATAGTAAAATTTATCTTACTATGTAAAATTTCACAATTTGTGAGGAATGGGACGAAAATCCTTGCTGTTCCCGGAGACCGGAAGTAACTTGCTGAAAAAAATGAAAACTTCAACCTCCCCTCATTATTACCATTGCGCGACCAAAGGCTTTGACCATTGTGTCCTTTTCGCAGATCCCCGGGAGTTTATTGCCGGGATGAACCGTGTCGCGCTCTGCACAGCGAAACTAAAAGAGATTTCACCTGTGATAGTTATCGCTTTCTGTCTAATGGATAATCATTTACATGTGGTTTTGTACGGCAGTCGAGAGGCCTGTCTTAAGTGGATGGCACTGTACCACAAGCTTACCATGATGTGGCAGCGTAGCCATCGGGAAGCGGATCCTGTCGATGAACCGTGGGACTATGACGCCTGGCAAGTGTATGACGAAGAGGATTTGAAACAGAAGATTGCTTATGTTTTCCGGAATCCGACGGTTGCAAGAATGGGTTTTACGCCGCAAGGATATCGCTGGAGTTCAGCCCGGCTGGTGTTCTCGGATTACGGTGTGCTTCCGGAAGGGGCGCGAAGCATCGGGTCCCTGTCTTCATATGAGTTTCGCAATGCCTTCGAATCCAAGATAGGACTACCTGCAGAATGGCATCTATTGCAAGATGGATTGATTTGGCCGGGGGACTATACGGACTTCAAACGTGTTGAAAAGCTATTCGGCCATCCTCGGAATCTATTGTATTTTCTGAACCAGAATGTCGAAACGGAGATTAATCAGCAAATGTATGGGGAGACCATTTCTCTTCCGGATCAAGATGTGGCCCGGATTGCCCGGGAGATAGCCCAAAGACAGTTCGGTGCTAATGAAATAGCCAGACTGGACGTGCAGGATCGGATCAGGCTTTGCAGATTGGTGAAGAAGGAAACGAGGGCATCTTTGAAGCAGCTGGCCCGAATCTCCCACTTACCTCTAAGTGACTTGAAGAGGATTTTTGAGTAAAACCGGGCAGAAAAACCCGGCAAAACCTGCCAGGTCCCCCCAAAAAACAGGGGACCGGCCAGAAAAACCTACTGTTTTCTGGCCGGTTTTACCTTTTTTCGACATAAAACAAAAGCTTGCCGTGCGTTGGCGTTGCGGAGGGCGGAGCGGAAATTGGTTTTTCGGGCTACCGCACGAAAAATAATTTTCGTCCGCCCGCGAGGGAAAGGCAAGCCAGGGTAGCTATACTGCTTCGGCGATGAGGTCGTAGTCCTCCGCGGCGACGATGCGCACGCGGAGCATATCACCGACCCGCAGGCCGGGCGCGGGGTTGCGCAGCAGGATCTCGCCGTCGACTTCGGGGCTCTCGAACTCGCTGCGGCAAACGGCCATCCCGTCCAGGAAGCCGTCGACCATGACGAGGCACTCCGTCCCCACGCGGGCCTGGTTGCAGGCCAGGGAGATCTCGCGCTGCAGCTCCATCAGGCGGTCCAGCCGCTCCTGCTTCAGCTCCGCCGGGACGTCGTCGCGCAGATGCTCCGCGCCCCAGGTCCCCTCCTCCTCGGAATAGGTGAAGGCGCCCAGGCGCTCGAAGCGCGCCTCGCGCACAAAATCAAGCAGCTCCGCAAATTCTTCTTCCGTCTCGCCCGGATGCCCAACGATCATGGTCGTGCGCAGCGCAACGCCGGGTACCTCCGCCCGCAGGCGGGCGATGAGGCGGCGCGTCCAGGCACCGTCCACATGGCGGTGCATCCGCTCCAGCATCCCGTCCGCAATGTGCTGCAGGGGGATATCCAGGTAGCGGCAGACCTTGGGGTTACTGGCCATCGCAGTCAGTACGTCCTCCGGGAAATCGGCCGGGTAGGAGTAGTGGATGCGGATCCACACGATGCCGGGGATGGCCGACAGACGCTCCAGCAGCTCGCCCAGCGCGCGGCGGTGATACAGGTCCAGGCCATAGTAGGTCGTATCCTGCGCAATCAGGATCAGCTCCTTCACGCCGCTGGCGGCGAGCGAGGTGGCCTCCTCGACCAGCTCCTCCATCGGCACGGAGCGGTGCGCGCCGCGGATGAAGGGAATGGCGCAGTAAGAGCAGCGGCGGTCGCAGCCTTCGGAAATCTTCAGATAGGCGTAGCCCTGCGGGCGGGAAATGCGCCGTGCAGTCAGCGGCCCGGGCTGCACGCCCAGGTGCCGCAGCACGGGCGCGAGATCGCGCGCACCGAACCAGGCGTCCACCTCGGGGATCTCGGCGCGCAGCTCGGCGGGATAGCGCTGCGACAGGCAGCCGAACACGACCAGCTCCCCCGCCTCGCCCCGCTTCTTGGCCTCCACGGCCGCCAGGATGGCGTTCACCGACTCCTCCTTGGCGTCGCCGATGAAGCCGCAGGTGTTCAGCATCAGCACGTCGCAGGCCTCTTCCCCCTCGACGATGGTAAAAGCATCCGCCGGCAGTTGGGCCAGCAGATGCTCGGTATCGACGGTGTTCTTCGAACAGCCGAGAGTGATGACTTTAAGCCTCCTGGGCTGCTTCATCTTCCTTCACGAAATCCAGGGATGCGTACTTGACGAGCTGGTCGTACCAGTCGATCACCTTGCGCATATGGGAGACGTAGAAACGGTCGGCGTCGTAGTTCGGAATCGCCTTCTGGAACAGGGCGACGATCTCCTTCTCGGACGCCTTGGGAGACGGGGCTTCGGCGTCGCCGAGCGCCGCCTTGAGGGCCAGGAACACCTGGTCCAGCTTCATCTCGCCTTCACTGGTATAGATGGCGATGTCGGCCAGGGTGGAAATGCGGCTGGAGGTGGAGAACACCTTGCGCTGCTTGGTCTCGAGGCTCTCGGCGATCGCGCCGCCGCGGGCCTGCGCCACGTATTGGAACAGGCCGTGCTGGCCTGCCACGGAAAGGATTCGTGCTAAATCAGTTTGCATATCAGTTGTCGTATTTTAATGTTCAATTCTTCTTTTGTTCCCTGATTCTCCAGGATCAGGTCGGCCCGCGCGGGGTCGAAGGTCTGCAGGGCGTCGCGCTCCGCAGCCTTGGGGTTGCGCTGCACGCGAAGTTCGTAGGGCGCCGTGACGAGCAGGACCTTGTCGTACAGACCGTCGAACTGCGGCTTGTCCAGCGCAATGGCGGACTCGACGAAGAGCAGCGGCGAGTGCTGGGCGGCCTTCCAAGCCTTCAGGTCCTCCAGCACGTGCGGGTACACCATCTCCTCCAGGGTCCGAAGCTTGTCCGGCTCGGCAAAGACGCGGCCGATCTCCGACCAGGGCAGAGCCAGCCGTTCCTCGATGCTGCACTTCAGGCCCGGAACGAGCGAGTAGAGCATCTTGGTGCGCGCATCGCACTCATAGACCGGAAAGTCCATCGACGCGAGGTAGTTGCAGACCACGCTCTTGCCGCTCCCGATGGGGCCCGTGACCAGTACCGTACGCATCGCTACTCCGACGTTTTCACCAGACAGTCAAACACTTCCGGCGTGATTACATAATCGATCACGTTGGCCGGGAGCTCCTCGCAGTGCGCCACGCAACGGCCGCTCAGCGAACCGGCGAAGTCGTTGTAGTCAATGTAGAACTTCGCGCGCGAAGCCGGGTCCGTGGCGGTCGGGAAGACGCAGCGGAACACGACCGTGGCCGTGGACGGCAGCACCGCCAGGTTCACCCAGGACGGGACATTGCGCGTCTCGATGCGCACCTCGGAGCGCAGCTCCACGAAGCGCGAGACCTCCAGCGAGTACACACACTCCTCGTGCGAGAGGCGCACGCCGGAGGGCGTCTCCAGCCGCAGCTTGCCGTGCACGCTGCTGCGCAGGTCGTCCAGCTCGAGCGGCTTCGTCGACACGACGGACACGTTCTCCAACCGCGACGGTTCGCCATACACCAGCACGGAGTCCGGCTGCAGTTGCAGCGGCTTCAGCGCCATGTACTGCGGCGCGAAGTCGACGTCCAGGACAGCCCGGACGGGCACTTTCTTGTAGGTCTCCTCCGGGAAGGAGAATACAGGATCCTCGGAGATAAAGCTCTCCACCGTCACGCCTTCCCCGAAAATCTGGGCGGCGTAGCGGTACAGGGAGGTATTGGGAATCGCGTACCGGTCCCCGCCCAGATAGCGGAAGTCCGCCGCGGCAAAGTCCACCTGTCCGGTGCGCTTATGCCGCCGGGCCAGGACCACATGCCGATAGCCGGACGCCGCGACCTGGGCGGTCACGGTGGCCTCCGACTGCGACAGGGCGGCGCGGCCCTCGATGTTGCTCCGGGCCGTCATCGGGACGCTCACGACCGCCACATAATTCTGTGACAGATTGAGAACGAGCCAGATACTGGCCGAGAACAGCACGCAGAGCAGGAACTGTACCCAGACTTTCACGTCTTACTTCTTCTCGGACGGAGCGGCGGCTTCGGCGGTGGTGTCCTTGTTGATGGAGCTCTTGTCCACGCGGATCTTCACTTCGCCGTCCACCTTCACGAGCACGGTGCGCTCGTCCACGTCGGCGATGGTACCATAGATACCGCCGGCGGTGATGACCTTGTCACCCTTCTTGAGCGCGTTGCGCATCTCCTCGAGTTTCTTCTGCTGCTGACGCTGCGGGCGGATCATGAAGAGCCACATCACCAGGAACATCAGGGCGAGCATCAGGAGGAAGCTCCAGCTGCTGCCACCTTGGGCAGCGGGGGCTGCCTGTAAAAGCATCATATTCATATTCTATTCGTGTTGGTTAATCAATTTGTCCAGCAGGCCGTTCACGAAAGCGCTGCTCTCGGGCGTGCTGTAATACTTCGAGATTTCGACATACTCGTTGATGATGATGCGCGGCGAGACCGCCGGGGACATCTTCGCTTCGGCCATGCCGCAGGCGATCAGGCACAGGTCGGTCGTGCAGAGGCGGTCGCGCGTCCAGCCGGGCGTGAGCGCCGCGACCTGCGCACAAAAATCATCATAATGGGCGTACGCCGTACGCAACAGGTTCACCACGAACTTCTTGTCGCTCTCGAGGGCTTCCCCGCCGGGGAGGTCGCTCTGGTAGAGGGGCGGCAGGCGCCACACCTCGCCCTGTCCCAGCTCGCGCATCGTGCGGATGCACCAGCCCAGGGCGTAGCCCAGATCGTCGTTCCAGTGGATGGAGAGGTCTTCCAGGATCCCGGACAGGTCTTCGCTGTCCTCCAGTTCGCGTTCGTAGATCTTGCACCACAGGCGCGCGTCCTCCTCCAGGGAGTCCTCCCCGCTCGCCAGGTACTCCTGGAAATACTTGCGGCCGCGGATGCGCTCATAGAGGCGCCGAAGCAGCACGTCGTACTGGTCCCAGGCGAATTTCTTCCGGGACACGAGCTTGCTGAAATCGGGGTCCTGCGCCAGCAGGGGTGCGATCTTGTTATTGACGAACTTGAGATTGGGATGCAACTCTTCCTCCGTGGGATTGAACTTGGCACGGGCCGCTTCGATGCGGCTCCGGGCCTCCTCCGTGAGCGGGCCAGCGAGGGCCAGCAGGAAAAGATACAGGTCCCGCGTGGACTCACACGAGAGGTCCAGCAGGGACTCCGCTTCCTTGAGAGTCATACCGTGGTTTTCCGCGTAGCAGTAAATGGTCTTGAAGGCCTTGATACGGAGAATTCTTCGGTTGAGCATACTTTCAAACAAATTTACCTGCAAAGATAACAAGTAATCGATAAAAAATCCTATTTTTGTAAGAAGATATCAACCAAAAAACGCTATGTACAGAGACGATTACGATTCGCGCTACGAAAGCCGGGATGCAGAAGATGTGTACTCCAAGCCCGTTCGGGCCGGAAAGCGGACCTATTTCTTCGATGTCAAGGCCACCAAAGGCCGCAAGGATTTCTACCTGACGATTACGGAGAGCAAGCGCCGGACCAATCCGGACGGCAGCTTTAATTACGACAAGCATAAAATCTTCCTTTATAAAGAAGACTTCGAGAAATTTGCCGAAGGGCTGGAAGAGGTGGTCGCCTACATCCGCGACACCTGCTTCCACGGTGAGATCCCCCAGCGGACCTCCGAGGGCTTCGGCGAGGCGGATTTCGAGAATCTCTGATGACCTCCATTCTCCTCAGGGATGTCACCCTCGGGGATGAACGCAAGGACATCCTGATCGGGCAGGGCCGGATCCGGCGGATCGGGCCCGTCGGCTCGTGTGCCGACTGGGAGCTTGCCGGCGACCTGGACAGCATGGACTGTTCGGGGATGGTGGCCATCCCGGGCCTGATCAACATGCACACGCATTCCCCGATGTCGCTGATGCGCGGCATCGGCGAGGACATGCTCTTCCCCGCCTGGCTGGACAAGATCTGGCAGGTCGAGGAGCATCTGGACCACGATTTCGTGTACTGGGCGACGAAGGTCTCCTGCCTGGAGATGATCCGCACCGGCACCACCACCTTCAACGACCAGTACTGGTTCTTCGACTCCTCCGTCCAGGCCGCCCGCGAGATGGGCATGCGCATCGCCACGGGCTACGACGTCATGGACAAGGGCAACCGCGGCGAGTCGGAGCGCCAGAAGGAGCAGTGCATCGCCAAGAGCGAGGCCTTCCTGCACGCCGGCGACCCCGGCCACATCTGCACGCTCGCCTTCCACGCCATCTACTCCGTCAGCGAGGAGATGATCGTCTGGACCAGCGAGCTGGCGCGGAAGTACGACATTCCCCTGCACATCCACCTTTGCGAGACGCTCGGGGAGGTCGAGAACTGCAAGGCGGCGCACGGCGGGCTCACGCCCGTCGAGTACCTCGACCGCCTGGGCGTCCTCTCGCCCCGCCTGCTGGCCGCCCACACGCTCTGGCTCACGCCGCACGACATCGAGCTGCTCGCCGCGCACGGCGTGCATTGCATCCACAACATCAACTCGAACACCAAGCTCGCTTCCGGCTACCGCTTCCTCTACAACGAGATGCGCGACGCCGGGATCAACCTCTGCCTGGGCACGGACGGCTGCGCTTCGTCCAACAACCTCGACCTGCTCGAGGCCATGAAGACCGCCGCCCTCTTCCAGAAGTCCTGGCGCGAGGACCCTTCGGCCCTTCCGCTGCCCGAGCTGCTCGACATGGCCACGCGCAACGGCGCGCGGGCGCTCCGCATCGACGCCGGACGCATCGAGGAGGGCGCGGTGGCCGACCTTGCGCTCGTGGACACCGACAACACCTTCTTCCTCTCCCCTGGCCCGTTCCTCGCGAATCTGGTCTATTCGGCCCACTCCGACTGCATCGACTCCGTCATCTGCGACGGCAAGTTCCTGATGCGCCACCGCGAGATTCCCGGCGAGCGGGAGATCATCGCAGAGGCCCGCAAGGTCCTCGCCAAGATTTCGTAAAACACTGAAACAGACAATACTATGGATAGCAGAATTCGCACCTACCAAGTAGCAGCAGACTATATCCGCCAGCAGACCGGCGGCTACGCGCCCCTGGTGGGCATCGTGCTCGGCAGCGGCCTGGGCCGCCTGGCCGACAACATCGAGCAGCCGGTCGTCATCCCCTACCGCGACATCCCGGGCTTCCCGGTGTCGACCGCGGTGGGCCACAAGGGCAATTTCATCATCGGCCGCCTGGGCGGAAAGACCGTCATGGCCATGCAGGGCCGCTTCCACTATTACGAGGGCTATCCGATGGATCTCGTGACCATCGGCGTGCGCACGATGGCCGTGCTCGGCGTGAAGTTCCTCTTCGTGTCCAACGCCGCAGGCGCGGCGAATCCGGACTTCCGCGTGGGGGACCTGGTCATCATCCGCGACCACATCAGCATGTTCCCGAACCCGCTGATCGGCCCGAATCTCGACGAGATGGGCCCGCGCTTCCCGGACATGACCTGCGCGTACGACCTGGAGCTGCAGGCCCTCGCCCGGCAATGTGCCGCGGAGATGGGCTTTGAGCCCCGCACGGGTGTGTATTTCGGCAGCACGGGACCGACCTACGAGACGCCGGCCGAGGTGCGTTTCTACCGCACCATCGGTGCCGACCTGCTCGGCATGTCGACCATTCCGGAGGTGATCGTCGCCCGCCACTGCGGGATGCGCGTCTTCGGCATGTCGGTGGTGACGAACTGCGCCAATTTCGACAACCAGCCGAAGAATTTCAACGACGGCGAGGACGTCGTCAAGCAGGCTGACGCCGCCGCGACGAGGATGTCCGGCCTCTTCTCCAAGATGATCTCAGCCCTGTAGGTCGCTGGCAGGCAGCTACCCCCGCAAAACTTCGCTTCGCTCATCCCTCCCACTTCCTTCGGAAGCGGGCCCCTCCCGTTCACGAGGCCACGGGCGGCCACGGTTTTGCCGGGGGTACTGCCTGTCAGCGCCTACAGCGCAGAATCCAGGAAAGCGATGAAGCCGGGGATGTCCAGATTGTAGGGACGGGGACCGGCGAGGCGGTTCCCGTCGCCGTCCAAGAGAAAATAGTTGGGCTGGGCGTTGACGCCGAAGTCGTGCAAGGCAATGTAGGAGTTAACCCGCCCGACATCTTTGAGGGTGTTGCCCTTATCGTTTACAACCCACTCAGATTCAGGAAGTTTCGTTTTGTCATCGACGTGCAGCGCCACGATGACGAAGTCGTCGCGCAGGCGGCGCAGCACCTCCGGGTCCGACCACACGCGCGCCTCCATCTCCCGGCAGTTCACGCAGCCGTAGCCCGTGAAGTCGAGGAAGACCGGCTTGCCGGCGGCTTTCGCGGCGGCGAGCCCGTCGGGCAGATTGTCGTACGCCCGCAGCCCGTGGGCGATCGTAATCGTCCCCGCTTCATCCTCCTGCACGGCACCATGATAGTCATTCCGGGCTTGACCCGGAACCTCCCGCAATACGAAGTCCTGCGTCTCCATCGGAGGCAGGTAGCCGGAGATGGCCTTGAGCGGCGCACCCCACATACCGGGCAACAGATACACCACGAAGGCGAAAACCGCGATGGAGAGCGTCAGGCGCGGCACGCTAAGGTACTCCAGCTGCGTGTCGTTCTTGAAGCGGATTTTGCCGATGAGGTACAGCCCCAGCAGCGTGAAGACGGCGATCCAGATGGCGAGGTACACCTCGCGGTCGAGCAGATGCCAGTGGTAGGTCTGGTCGGCCGTGCTGAGGAACTTCAGGCCCAGGGCGATCTCGATAAAGCCCAGGACCACCTTGACGGAATTGAGCCAGCCGCCGCCCTTGGGGAGCTTTTTGAGCAGCGAGGGGAAGAGCGCCAGCACCGTGAAGGGCAGCGCGAAGGCGACGCTGAAGGCCAGCATCGTGATCATCGGCGTCCAGAATTCGCCCTGGGTGCTCTTGATCAGGACCGTGCCGACGATGGGCCCCGTGCAGCTGAAGCTGACGAGCACAAGCGTCAGCGCGAGGAAAAAGATGCCCCCCAGGCCCTTGCGGTCGCTGTTCTTGTCTGCGCCGTTGGTCCAGCTGGACGGCAGCGTGATTTCGAACGCGCCGAAGAAGCTGGCGGCGAAGGTCATGAAGACCAGGAAGAAGATCAGGTTCGGCAGCCAGTGGGTGGAGAGCCAGTTGAAGATGTCGGCCGTGACGCCGCTGCCGCCCACGAGCCAGGTCACACCGATGATGGCGCTGATCGGGACCGTATAGAGCAGGACGATGAAGAGACCGTAGAAGAAGGCTTTCAGTCGGCCCTGACGGGGGTTCTCGCTGCCCTTCATGAAGAAGGAGACGGTCATCGGGACCATCGGGAAGACGCACGGCGTCAGCAGCATGGCGAATCCCCACAGTATCGCCTCCAGGATCAGCGCCCAGAGGCCAGACGCTCCAGGCTGCGGATCTGCATCATTCCCGGATGGACTGTCGGCCCGGGAAACCGTAGCCCCCATGTCTTTCCGGGAAGCAGCGGTCTGGGTCTGCGGATCGTAGCCACCCTCGGCTTCGTAAGAGGGAGGGGCCCGCCGCGTAGCGGTGGGAGGGGTCCCGCGCAGCGGGACATCCGCAGACCCAGAGCCGCTGTTCCCGGAAACAAGATCGATGAAAGCTTCGAAATCCCAGTCGACGGGCATATAGCAGGCATCGCCGGCGCAGGGCATATACGTGACCGTGCCGGTCACGTGGTCGATCTCCTTGTCCAGGTCGCCCGTCAGGACAATCTGGTTGGCACCGTCCTGAGTCTGCCGGACCTCGGATTTCCAGTGGATCTCCGGGGCCAGCTGCAGCAGCATCACCAGCGAGAGGGTCAGGCGAAAAAACATTGGATACTAACGGTTTACAGGATCATTACTTCGCGATGGCGACAGAGCGCGTCTCGCGGATGACGGTGATCTTCACCTGGCCGGGATAGGTCATCTCATCCTGGATACGCTGGGCGATGTCGGTGGACAGGCGGGCGGCCTGGTCGTCGGACACCTCCTCCGCACCCACGATCACGCGCAGCTCGCGGCCGGCCTGGATGGCGTAGGACTTCGTCACGCCCGGATAGGACGCGGCCAGGTCTTCCATGCCCCGGAGACGCTTGATATAGGACTCGATCACCTCGCGGCGGGCACCCGGACGGGCGCCGGAAATGGCGTCGGCCACCAGCACCAGCGGAGAGTAAATGGAGGTCATCTCCATCTCCTCGTGGTGCGCACCCACGGCGTTGCAGATTTCGGGACGCTCCTTGTACTGCTCTGCGAGCTTGGCACCGAGCAGGGCGTGCGGCAGCTCCGGATCCAGGTCGCTCACCTTACCGATATCGTGCAGCAGACCGGCGCGGCGGGCGATCTTCGGATTCAGGTTCAGCTCAGCGGCCATGATGGCGCAGATGTTCGCCACCTCACGGGAGTGCTGCAAGAGGTTCTGTCCGTAGGAAGAACGGTATTTCATGCGGCCGATCAGCTTCACCAGCTCCAGGTTCAGGCCGTGGATACCCATATCGATGCAGGTGCGCTTGCCCGTCTCCAGGATCTCGTCCTCGAGCTGCTTGCTCACCTTCGTCACCACCTCCTCGATGCGGGCCGGGTGGATGCGGCCGTCGATCACCAGCTGGTGCAGCGCCAGGCGCGCCACCTCGCGGCGGACCGGGTCGAATGCGGACAGCAGGATGGCGTCGGGCGTATCGTCCACCACGATCTCCACGCCGGTGGCAGCCTCCAGGGCGCGGATGTTGCGTCCCTCACGGCCGATGATGCGGCCCTTGACCTCGTCATTCTCGATCGGGAAGGTCGTCACGGCGTTCTCGATGGCCGTTTCCGTAGCGGTGCGCTGGATGGTGTTGATGACGATGCGCTTCGCCTCCTTGGCGGCGTTCAGGCGCGCTTCGTCCATCGTATCGTTGATGAAGGCCTGCGCTTCGCTGCGCGCCTCGGCCTTCATGTTCTCGACAAGCATCTTGCGGGCGTCCTCGGCGGACATGCCGGCGATGTTCTCCAGCTCCTTGTTGACCTGCGCGGTCACGCGCTCGCACTCTTCCAGCTTGGCGTCCAACTTGGTCTTGAGGGCGTTCACCTGGCCCTTCTGGGAGTCCAGGTCGTGCTGGCGGCGGTCCAGCTCGCCCTGCTGCTGCTTGAGCTGCCCCTCGCGGGATTTGATATTGTTTTCGCGATCGCGAAGCTCATTGTTCTTATTGTTCACGAAATTCTCGTGCTCGCCCTTAAGCTGGAGGAACTTCTCCTTGGCCTGCAGAATCTTCTGCTGCTTGATGCTTTCGGCCTCGAGCTTTGCCTTCTCGATGATGGCGTCCGCGCGTCCTTTGGAAGCGGAGCGGCTGACGAGTATATAAATTGCAAGGGCCAGGGCGGCTCCGGCAACTGCTGCTAGGATGTAGTACAAAAACATAGGTTAGTATATATAATTAACAGTATCTACTTTACTTCGAAGCAGATACTGTTATGAAAAAAGCCGTCAGCCGAGCTTTCAGAAAGCCTCTGATCATGTTTTGGGCTCCGTTCTGTATCGGGCTTCCCGTCCAGCGGGCTTGCCTTCCTCAGCGCGAGTTGACCCGGTTCCGAAGAACTTGTTGTTTTCAGAAGATGGGCCTGACGGCTATTACTTTTTCGTTATACCCTCCAGATAGCTTGCCACATCCCCCTGAAGCGCCTCCACCTCCTCCACGAGGCGGGACATTTTCTTCTGGGCGGAGAGCTTGCCGGCTGCTTCCTGGATCGCCACGAAGACCAGCTTGTCCTCCGGACTGCTGTCAGGGAACCGGGCGTCGAACTTGGTCACCATCTCGGAAACTTCCGCAGCCGCGAGGCGCATCAGTTGCTCCATCTCGGGAGAGGCGGCACTGAGGCGATACGGCTTGCCCGCAACTTTCAATGTGATGTCCTGGGCCATATCAGTTCTCCAGCAGCTTTATGCATTTGTCAATCTCGTGAATCAGCCGGTCGATCCGGGCCTTGGACTCCGCAGGGTCGCCGGCGGCCTGGAAAGCGCGCAGCAGGTCGAGATTGTCTATCTGTTGGTTCAAATCAGCAATCTGCTCCTTGTACTGCAGGTTCTTCTCCTCGCTCGCAGCCAATTTCCCGGCAAGTGTGTCCGCCCGCTGCCTTTCGGCCTCGTACAGCGCAATCAACCTGGCGATATTTGACTTGACATCTTCGAGCATCGCAGACGATACCTAAAATACAATACGCAAATATAACAAAATTTCGTCAAATCATCAAGAACTATTCGCTCACGATGATACCGCCACCGGCGTTGTCCCCGCCGTGTCCGTGGCCATGGCCCTCCTCATAGTGCGCATGTGCCGGCATCTCGGGATAAGGAAGTTCTATCTCGAAATAATCGAAGTCGATGTCCGTCCAGGTCCCCTGGGCAAGAATCATCGCAGGTTCAATATCCTGGGCAGAAGTCATATATCTCGGCACGTAAGAATCCCGCGGATAGGCATAAAGGAAGTGATGTACCGTCCGACGCTGGGTGATATAGACAAAGTTCCACATAGCCCAGGCAGACACGGTGAAATCCTCTGTTCTCTGGTACTTATTAATTTTATCCTTTTCTATCCTGGCCACAAAAGCATCGTAATATTTTTCGAAACCGCTCACTTTCTTCACGATCGTGGTTTCGCCGCCGATGTGCCCATAAACGCCGTCAACGTCCACCTGGCCGAAAAGAAGCATATCGGAATTGTTCACATACCAGGTATTGATCGGAATGTCACAGTCCCAATAAGAATCATATTCAGAATAGCTGTAAGCATAGGTTGAATAGTGAGGATTATACAGATAGCCAAAGCGCAGTTGAAGTTCATCACCTTCGCCATAGATGGTCGCCGTATCAATATAATAGTTATCGACTAGCTCTCCGACCATCACCTCGGAAGCCACCTCCGAATGACCGCCGGCGAAGGTCGTCGGGACAATCACGGGGAAGGTCTTGGACTTGAGAATGGTCGCGCCGCTGACCGTCAGGGTAAGCGAAGTCTGTTTGACGGCTTCGCCTTCGGCAGCCTGGAAGGAGATGACGGCCTGGCCCTCGCTGTAAGATACCGTAGAACCGGGCAGCGCCTCAAAACCGGAAATGGCAAATTCATCGGTAAAAACGGCTCCATCCAGACGGAAGACGTCGACGGTAATGTTACCGGAAGCACCTTTCACGGTGAATGCAGAATCAAGCGACTCAGGCGTACAGGCGACAAACAAAGCGGCCAGTACCAGGAATGCAATACATTTTCTCATAATAAACGTAGTTATATTCTGTTACAATATGCGAAGATACGAAAAAAAAGAGAACCCGCAACAGAAGTTACGGGTTCTCCGGGAGAGTAATATTTATCTAAAGAATTAAATTAATTCTTCGGCTTGATGATAACGGTGCGGCTCAGCACATCGTTGTTGAAGAACAGCGGATCGACACCACCGTAGGCGACAGTCTCGAGCTTGCTGGCAGGGACACCCTGGGCAAGGAGGAAGTCGTACACGGCCTTGGCGCGCTGCTCGGAGAGGGTCTGGTTGCGCTTGGCGCTACCCGTCTTCTTGTCAGCATAACCGGCGACGACGAACTTGGCATCGACACCCTTGATCTCGTCAGCATAGATCTGCAGGCGAGCCTTGTCCTTCTGGGTGAGGACGGCCTTGTTGATATCGAAGAAGACAGCGGTGGAAGCAGGGATCTCCTTGTTGACGAGCTTCTCGACCTCCTTGATGACCTCCTTCTCGACCACCTTCTCGATGATCTTCGGGTTCTTCTCAGCGTACTCGCGGGCCAGAGCGTCAGCAGCCTCCTTGGAGAGGTAGCCGGCAGCAGCGGCGGCGGCAGCAGCGCGGGCGAACTTGCCATGCTTGCCACCGACAGTCCAGATGGCGTTCAGGGTCACGCGGCCGGTGCCCTCAGCCTTGCGATACTGGGAAGCATCGCCGAAGATGGACGGGGTGACGCCGAAACGGCCTTCGATAGCGAGCTCGAAAGCGTTGGTGATGTTGTAACCGAGACCGAGACCGGCGGTGGCGCCAAAGCGAGCCTTGAAGGCGTCGCTCTCAACGACCTTGACAGCGACGGCATCCTGCAGGGCGGTGTTCGCGAACTTGGAGTTCTCCTTGGAGAAGTTCACGGTCGGGCCGAGGAAGGCGTAAACATCGAACTTGGCGAGATCGTCAGCGAAGATGTTGCTGAAGTTGATCATCGCATCGAGATTCAGCTCACCAAAGAGCTGGTTCTTGAAGCCACGGGGGACGTTGAGGCCACCGTTGTTATCGTAAGCGTTGCCCGCTTTCTGATCGAGGGTCTGGAAAGGACCGCCGATGACACCACGGACACCGAAGACCGGCGTAATGTACTTACCGACCATGATGTTGCCGTACACGTTAGGGGTGTTGAAGCCACCGTTGTAGACGGAGATGACACCGCCACCGATGCCGACGAAAACGTCATTCCCCTTGTAAGCAGTCTGCGCGTTCGCAGCGAACATACCGGCTGCGAGAGCAATAGACAGTGCGAGAGCTTTGAGTTTCATATCTGTAAATTTTAAATTTCGTTATACAAAGATTATTCGGTCTGGATTACTCAGCCTCGATGATACCACCACCGGCGTTGTTGTTGTCACCGTGGAGAGCGTGACCATCGTGGGTGTAGTGACCGTGGCCGGCGTGATAGTGGCTGGCGTGATCCGGGTGAGCCATCTCGAACACTTCGCAGTAAGTGTAGGGCACAGTAATGACGAAGCTGGCAACAGGGCTGTCGAATTCAGGATTGCCGGAACCCTCAACAGGCGTAGCGACGACATAGCACGGGATCTCGCAGTAATCAACCGGGTTGATCACGTTGTAGAGAGACCAGGCGCTGACGGTGAATTCATAGGACTTCTCCTCCCAATCGATACCGCCCTCTCCTTTCATAACCTCGTACATGTACTGCAGGAAGCTTCCTTCTGCGAAATCAGGATTGAGGACCTCGAATTCATCCACATCGTAACCAAAGTATTCATCATACGTGTAGGAATCCTCAAGCAGGAATTCGGTAGCGTTCTGCATCATATAGACCTCATACTCCTCGTCCCAGATGGAGATCTTCTGGGTGGCAGCATAGCCATGTCCATGCTCGGAAGCCTGGAGGCCGTAGATCTCAATATCATCCTCTGCGTTTTCGTAATCATAAACGACTTCGAGCTCATAGCCGCCAGCGTTATACGGGAGGAAAATCGTAGCGTTCAGGTCAGCGTGCATACCGGCATAAATCTTCGGGAAGGAAACAACCGTTTCAGCGGTGGCGCCCCTGTACTCAGCTTTCACCGTGACGGTACCAGCTTCGATGGCAGGGTTACCCGTGATAGACTTAGTGGAGAGACCGGTCCCGACGGACCAGCCATAGGTAACGGTCACTTCCGACTCATCAAAATCGGGAGCAAAGCAGACGATCTTCTCATTGACCGTAGCAGTGGCATCGGCCACATTGAAGGCGGTCTGAAGATTCTCAGGCTCGCAAGCGGCAAACACACCAACTAACGCGATGAGTGAAAAAAACTTTTTCATTTCTTTAAAATAAATATTAAACATTAAACTAATATCTAACCTGTTGGGAAAATGCACGTCACGTCAGGACATACCACTCTCCAGCCGACAAAGGTACAACTAAAAAAAGAAATAAACAAATTATTTTAAAAAATGACGGAAAATTATCGGTTGACCGCCGCCTCTATATAATAGGGATTGAAATAATTCTTCGACATGATGTTGTCCGAAGCCTCCGAACGGAACTCCTTATAATAATAGCGCTCGTTGTTGGCGTTGTAGCTCATGCCCATCTGGCCGGAGGTCGTGATCCGGGGGACATACCCGTAGCGACGGTTCCGGTAGGGCGGCAGGGCGATCTGGAAACGGAATCCGCCATTGGTGTGGGCGGCCCGGTCCAGGCCCTTCATGGCATAGAAGCCGATCGAGCAGTGGCGGAAATGCCGGATCATCTCAAACTTGAAGCCATAATCCCGCAGCAGGTAGCGCTCGAAGCGCAGGGTGAACTGCGTCTGGAGGAAGGGACAGTAATAATTGGCCGCGACGTTCCACACGAAGCGCCAGTTGGGCGTGGCGTTGGGGTGGAACCAGAAACCGACCAGCCATTCGGGCAGCGGACCCTTCTTGCGGACACCGCCGGAAGCGACCGTGGAGGGGCCGAAACGGACCTGGTCCAGATAGCCCAGCTTCGCATCCACCCAGAAGCGCTCGTTGGGGAACCAGTAGGCCAGCTCCAGGGTGCCGCCCATATAACTGGAATTGAAGATGCCCAGCGTGGCCTTGCCGAAAACATTCAGATTCCAGGGATCGCGGAAGCGCTGCGAAAGCGTGATGAAGCCCGGATGCGGCACACCCTCCGTAACGCCATAGCCGTCATTCACGACGGGGATCTTCACCTGGAAGGAGAATTTGGCGCCCGGCCAGAGCGGCACTTCAAGCGTCGGGCTGAGCTGCCAGAGCGACTGGTACACCTGCGTGATGATGAGGTTCATCAGCGAGACCTGCGGGTACACGGTAATGTCCGCCTTCCCGAAGGAGTTGTTCAGCATCGGCTGCCGGCGCACGGTGCCCCAGGCGGCGTCCAGGCGCTTGGTCGTGCGCCAGCGGCCCTCGGAAGGATTGTAGATGATCGTGACCTCGGGGACTTTGAAGTAGGTGCCGATGATCTTGATCGGCTTGGACTCGTCGAGACCGGCGCCCTCCAGGATCTGCACGGCGCGGGCGAAGCCCTCCGCCGGGAGCTTGTAGTAGTCGTTCTCCACGGTGAAGGCCGTGAAGGATGCAGTCTCCACGGCGCGCACGTTCGTGAAGCCCGCTTCCACCAGGTGGCGCGCCGCCGCCTCGACGCGGGACTCCTCCAGCGTGAGGGTATCGGACGGGACCTGGGCCGCCGACACGAGCGGCGTCAGCAGCGGCAGGATGGCCAGGAGGCGGTGGAACATTCTCATATCCTGCAAAGTTAATACTTTTTCAGGACTTCGCGTGCCCCGAAGGTGGGCTTGCCATTATTATAATTATAGGAGTCGTGGCGGACGGGGCCGACGCCCGGCGCGTACCAGTTCTCGCAGACGGTGTCGCGGCCGAGGCCGATGCCGCGCTCGATCTTGCGCTCGCGCACCACGACGCAGTCAAAGGTGCCTGCAGGCACGGTGATGCGCTCGTAGCGGAGCACTTCCCGCTCGATGATTTCCATAGAGTGCGTCATGATGCCGGTCTTGACCGTGCAGCGGCCGTCCGGGAGTTTGTCGCCCGGCTTCATGTCGGCCGGCAGGATGGCGGGTGTGCCCTCAGCGCTCTGCGAAGCGCCCGGGAACATGTTGTGCAGCACCGTGCGGAGCGACTCCGCCAGGTTCTGCTCCACCGTGCCGTTGCCGGTGACGACGGTCGTCTGCTTCGAGGGGCCGCCATAGAGTTCTCTTCCGCTCGGGCCGCGTACCGTGAGGATGCAGTCCACCAGGCGCGCGGAACCGCTCCGGCGGACGGTGGTGTATTCCATCGTGACGGTCCGCTCGAAGCGGCCGTTCGCCTTGGTCCGCTCGTAGGTCAGCGTGCGGCCGGGCTGCGTGCAAGAATACGGCTCGCCCGCCCGGGCGACGAAGCCTGCGAGCAGCAGCGAGACGATTAACAGAATGCGTTTCATACTGCAAAGATGCGAATTTTTTCCGTATCTTCGCTTCGCTATGATTCGATCCGAGCTGCAAGCCTACGTGGAGGCGGAGATCCTCCCCCGCTACGACGCCTTCGACAAGGCGCACCGGCGCCCGCACGTCGAGCGCGTGATCCGCGACGCCCTGGCGCTCGCGGCGCACTACCCCGTCGACCGCGACATGATCTACGCCGCGGCGGCCTTCCACGACACGGGCCTCTGCGCGGACCGCGCCACGCACCATCTGGTCTCGGGACGCATCATCCGCGACGACCCGGCCCTGCCCCGCTGGTTCTCCCCCGGACAGATCGAAGTCATCGCGCAGGCCGCGGAGGACCACCGCGCCTCGCTCGACCACGAGCCCCGCTCCATCTACGGACGCATCATCGCCGAGGCCGACCGGCAGATCGAGCCGGAGACCATCGTCCGGCGCACCGTCCAGTTCGGCCTGGGCCACTACCCGGAATTGGACCGCGAGGAGCACTGGCGCCGCACCCTGGACCACCTCCACGAGAAATATGCGGAGGGCGGCTACCTCAAGCTCTGGATTCCCGAATCCCCCAACGCCGCGCGCCTCGCCGAGCTCCGCGCCCTCATCGACGACCTCCCCCGCCTCCGCACCCTCTTCGAAGCTATCTTCGACGCGGAGCGATAGGATTCCGTTACAGAAAAGGCCGAAATTTTGTTACAGAATCGCGATTTTGCAATTCTGTAACAGTTTCCGCCCTTTTTCAGTCACGGATTGATTTCTCCTTTTGCCGTTTTCTCCATTTTTCCTATCTTGTCGTTGAATACTAAAACTCATGAAAAATGGAAACTATTGAAACCCTTCCTGCCTCCTCCCTGGAGGCCCAGATGCGCGAGATTCTCTCGCCGCTCCGATCTGCCGCACAAGATGCCGTAGAAGATTTAATGCATGAAGCCTTCGCAGAAGTGGGAAAGCTCCTTGCCAGCACCGCAAAGGATTCCGGGAAAAGAATCAGCTTCGACAAGCAGGTCTGCGGACTGGCTCCATTCCTGCTGAAGCAAATCTACGAACAGACCGAGGCCGGAGAATTGGAGGGATGGCTGGCCGGGAACACGGATAAAGACAGGTACCGCCGGTTTTCCGATTTTCTGGACCTTTTCCGGATGCAGCAGGAAGGATTCAGGGCCCGATTCCCAAAGGCTTACCAAAAATGGACCCCGGAAGAAGACGCCGAGTTACTCAGCCAGTATGCGATAGCCTCCGAGGGGGAGAAAAAGGTCCACTGGAATGAACTGGGCCACAAATTCGGCCGGAATGCCAATGCCATCAAGCTGCGTCTTGGCCGCCTGGGGGTCAATCTGGGGATAGAAGCCGGTGTCCCGAGAAGGGCTTAATCCAGTCACGGATGAGAAACGATGAAGTCTGCGAATTCGACTTTCGCAGCAAGGGCCCCTATTGGCACATCTACACGCCGGGAGATCTGACAGAAATCATCTTTACATCCCCGGAGGATTTCATCGTCGGCATGAACCTGATGGCAGTCTGCCTGGCGGCGTTTCCAAGCTTGCGGATTGTCACTTTCACGCTGATGAACAATCACTTTCACATCATCCTGGCAGGAAGCCGGGAGGATGCGCTTTCGTTTTTCGCACTTTACAGGAAACGGCTGAAGCGTTTCCTGGCCGGGCAGGGACGATATCCGGATTTGTCGGCGCTCGTTCCGGACGCCTTCGAGATTCCCGACCTGCAAGCCCTGCGCAACGAAATCGTGTACGTCAACCGGAACGGTTATGTCGTTCAGCCTGAGCATACTCCATATTCCTACCCGTGGAGTGCAGGCGTATACTATTTCAATCCCCTGCTGGCCGCGGTGCCAAGAATCCGATTATCCTCCCTATCCCAGCCGGAGCAACGGAAACTCTACCACGGCAGGCTGATTGAATTACCTAAGGAGTACGAGGTTACGGGGCAGATGATCCATCCGCTCTCTTTTTGCTCCATCCAGGAAGGAGAAGCGTACTATCGCAACGCCCATCAGTACTTCCGGCTCTTGAGCAGGAATCAAGAAGCCGGGAGCGGCATCGCCAAGCGGCTGGCGGATACGGCATACCTGACAGACGAAGAGATGTTCGGCGTAGCGCGTACACTAGCGGCCCAGGAATACGGCGTGCGTAGCCTGACCAGCCTGCCCCCGGAAGCAAAGAATACCCTGGCCAGGAAATTGCACTTCGATTACAAAGCCGCCCCACGTCAAATCAAACGCATATTGAAGATGGACCCGACGGTTCTGGAAGCGCTCTTCCCCGCTTCATACAAAAAAGGAGTCCCCTGCTCCGCTCAGAATCCGAATCGGTAACAGAAAAACGACATTTATTGTTACGGAATCGCAAATTTGCGATTCCGTAACTGTTTTGGGCCTTGTTCTGTTCCGGATTCCAGGCCGGTGGCAGGACGAGGGCCAGGCGGCAGGCCAGGCCGAAAATGGAAGAAAACCGGTCAGGTCGGGAAGACGTAGCCGGGAAGGTTCTATTCGGTGCGGCCGGGGTAGGATTCGAGGGCTTTTTGGAGGACGACCAGGGCTTTGGCGAGGTCCTCCTTGCAGAGGACGTAGGCGATGCGGACTTCCTGCCGACCCTCGCCGGGCTCGGTGTAGAAGCCGGCGCCGGGCGCCATCATCACCGTGGCTCCTTCGTACTGGAAGTCGCGCAGGCACCAGATGCAGAACTTCTCCGCATCATCGACCGGGAGCTTCGCCATCGTGTAGAAGGCGCCCATCGGGATGGGCGAATACACGCCGGGGATCTTGTTCAGCCCGTCAATCAGGAAGTTGCGTCGCTCCAGGTACTCCTCATAGACGCCGTGCAGATACTCCTTCTGCACGCCCAGCGACGCCTCGGCCACGATCTGGCCGAGCAGCGGCGGGGACAGGCGCGCCTGGCAGAACTTCATCACCGCGTCGCGCACGGCCTTGTTCTTCGTGCAGAGGCAGCCGATGCGGATGCCGCATTCCGAGTAGCGCTTGGACACGGAGTCAAACAGCACGACATTCTCCTCGATCCCCTCCATGTGGAAGGCGGAAATGTAGGGCATGCCCGTGTAGATGAACTCACGGTACACCTCGTCGCTGAACAGGAAGAGATTGTGCTTCTTGACGATATCGCGCAGGCGCTGCATCTCCTTGCGGGTATAGAGGTAGCCCGTCGGGTTGTTGGGGTTGCAGATGAGGATGGCCTTGGTGCGCGGGGTGATCTGCTCCTCGAACGCCTCCACGGAGGGCAGGCGGAAGCCGTCCTCGATGTTCGTCTTGACGCTCTTGATCACGGCGCCCACGGAAATGGCGAAGGCCATGTAGTTGGCATAGAACGGGTCCGTGACGATCACTTCGTCGCCCGGCCCGAGGCACGCCAGGAAAGCGAACAGCACCGCTTCGGAGCCGCCGGTGGTGACGATGATCTCCTCCGGAGAAAGGTAAATCCCGTACTCAGCGTAGTACTGGACCATCTTGGTGCGCAGCGAGAGATAGCCGTCGGAGGGGCTGTACTCCAGGATGCTGCGGTCCACGGCCTTGAGGGCGTCGAGACCGCACTGCGGGGTCTTGATATCCGGCTGACCGATATTGAGGTGATAGACGTGTACGCCGTTGCGCTTGGCCGCGTCGGCATACGGAGCCAGCTTCCGGATCGGGGAAGACGGCATATTCTGTGCTCGCTGCGAGATTTCCATATCGCAAATATACACAAAAAAACGAGATTCGACGGCCCGGGCCCGGGAGAACTATCACTCGCGGACCAATTCCCGTCAATTCTGCTTCATGCCCGGAAATAACGGGAAAAAGCCGGGTGGACAATCTGCCGGCATCCTGTACACCCGTTTCGGCCGGCGCAGCCGAAACCGTTCATTATCTGCACAATCCGACTTTTGAAACAGAATTGCTTGTTATTGGTCTTTCCGTGAAATTTACCTACAAAAAAAAGAAATACCTTTGTATCGTCAAACTAGAATAACACTATGACGGTGGGCATTCACCCGGGCCTGCCTCTTCGCAAAACACGGGTGGTAGATTTTGGTTAATTGTATTGTGGGAAACGGGTTCCGCGTGAGCGTAACCCGTTTTAATTTTACCATTTACACAAAAGGAGCCGCGCTTCAGGCGCGGCTCCTTTGACATATAGTCGGAATCGACTGTTAATAGCCAGGGTTCTGGACCAGGTTCGGGTTCAGCTGCATTTCGTTGAACGGGAACGGGAAGAGCTCGCTCTTACCGGTCTTGAAACCGACATTGTAGAGCTTGGCGCACCAATCAGCATCGCTTTCGTCGATGTAGCCGCGGTGTTCCGCTTCGCCCTTCTTGGACATTGCATCGTAGAAGGTGGGATAGTACTTACCGTTGTCGGCAAGCTCCGTCGCGGCATCACCCCAACGGATGAGATCCTGGAAGCGGGTGCCGTCCAGCCAGCCCTCGAGGAACTTCTCAGACTTGACCGTCTTCATGTCGCACACCGTGACCGGAGTCTTGGAACCGGCACGCTCGTTGACGAGCTTCAGGGCGGCGAGGCCGCTGCCGTCATCGTTGGTCTGGGCGCAGCACTCTGCATAGAGAAGGAGCACCTCGGCGTAACGCATGAGGGTGAGGTTCCAGTTGGCGACGTTGCCGTCGGCCATCACGCGGTCCTCCTGGCGGAAGAGACGCTTCCACATGAAGTAACCGACGTGACCGTAAAGACCGGAATCCATGACACCACGGGTCTTGTCCGTCTTCTTGTCGACACCGTCCTTGTCGGAGGTGTACGGCATATCGTAGAGCACTTCGTCATAGCTCTTGATCCAAGCCTTGCGGCGATAGGAATCCATGCCGTCATACTCAAGAATCTTGTTCACGAACTTCTGGGAAGGGTTGACCCAGCCCCAGCCGCCGACGACCAGCTCGGAACCATCGCCGGTCGGCGAGTTCATGTGGTCGGAACGCCAGGACCACAGCCAGCGGAAGTTCGGCTGCGTACGGCCATAGGCATTCATGCCGTCAAAGAACTGGAAGTTGAGCTCGAACACCGCCTCGGTAGAAGCGCGGCCGCTGTTGTGGTTCAGGGAAGCCATCTGATCACCCGGAACCAGCTTGTAGAGCTTGGAATCGATAACTTCCTTGAGAGCGGTCTTCGCACCGGCATAGTCGTGCTTGCTGATGAGGGCTTTGCCCTTGAGGGCATAAGCAAACTCCTTCGTAACCTTCACGGCGCCCTTCTTGTCATCGACAGAAGTCTTGGAGGTCAGGTCAGGGATGGCCTTGTCGCACTCGTCGGCGACCCACTGGAGGACAGCGTCCTGAGAGGCGGCATTCTCCGGCTTGGCGTCACCGGCCAGGTTGCTCTCGACAATCGGAGGGGTGCCCCAGGCGAGGGCGAGGAGCAGCTGAGCCTGGGCGCGGAGGATGCGGGCCTCGGCCACGCAGCGCTTCTTGACCTGCGTGTCGGCAGCCTCGGCGAAATGATCGATCACGTCGTTGGCGGCCTTGATGATCATGTAGTAGCACTCATACGTACCTGCAATCAAGGAGTTGTTGTAGTCCGCACGGAAAGCCTGGATTTCGTTACCAGACTGGCCGTCGGTCTTATCGGAACCGGCGACGAAAATCTCGTCGGAGGCGTACTCCCACATGGAGAGGAACGGGCAGTCGTTCCAACCGGCGGTGGTCCACATCGTGTTGGAGAGGAAACGGCCGGCGGTATAATAGGCAGCCACGAGCGCGGATTCGGCATCGGCGTCGGTCTGGTAGAAGGTCGACATGTCGATCACACCCTTGCGGGGGATATCCAGGCGACTCTCACATCCCACGAACATCAGGGAAGCGGCTGCAACGGTCAGGGCGATAAATATCTTTTTCATATTCGTAGTCATTCTAAGATTAGAACTCGAGGTTGACACCGAGAATCAGGGACTTGGCAGTCGGGTAGTTACCCATGTCAATACCGGCGGCGGAGCCACCGTTGGTAGCCGTCTCCGGATCCAGCCCGATGTAGTTGGTGAAGGTAATGTAGTTGTCCAGGGCGGCGAAGATGCGGAGGTTGTTGATCTTGGCCTTCTGGGTCAGCTGCTTCGGCAGGGTGTAACCCAACTGGATCTGCTTGATCTTGAAGTAGGAACCGTCGAAGAGGGTCAGCGTGGAGGAGAAGGCCTGCGTGGACCACTTGTCGGCAGCCGGGAACTTGGCGTTGGCCTTGGTCACAGCAGGATTGTCCCAGGAGTTGGCCCAGTAGTAGGAGTAGGTGTTGCACTCCTTGCGGTCAGGACGCCAGGACGTCGGGAAAATCTTGCTGCCTGCGATACCGTTACCGAAGATCGTGAGGTCGAAATTCTTCCAGCTGAGGTTGATGGTCAGACCGTAGGTAAACTTAGGAATACCGGAACCCAGGTCAACGCGGTCGGACTGCGAAGGAGAGGCGGTCTGGCCACCGTCAGCGGTGCGGTACAGGGCGTTGCCCTCGTCGTCGAAGCCAACAGCCTGATAACCGAGGAGGTACCAGATGCTGTGGCCCTGCTCGAAGTAGGTACCCATTTCGCAGCCCTGCGGGACGCGGCCGGTAATCTGGCCGACGGTGGGCTCGACATAGGTGACCGTATTCTTCAGCCAGGAGGCGTTGCCGTTGATGGCGTAGCTGAAGTCACCGATCTGGTCACGCCAGCCGAGCTCAAGCTCGACACCGCGGTTGTTCACGGAACCGGCGTTCATCGTCACGTTGGTGGCGACACCCAGGTCACCGAAGGCAGGAAGACCGACTTCCTTCACAGGGCTCACACCGACCAGCAGGTCCTTGGTGTCCTTGTTGAAGTAATCGATACCGATGGTCAGGCGGTTGTTGAACAGACGGGCGTCAAGACCGAAGTCGAGCTGGACGGAGGTCTCCCACTTCAGATCAGGATTCGCAAGACCGGAAGGGATGGAACCCATCGACAGGGTCGGGCTGGTAGGATCGTACTGATAGTACACGGCGTTGGCCATGATCGACGTGGAGTACGGGTAGTTGTTCAGCACGTTGATGTTACCGTTGATACCCCAGCTGGCGCGAAGCTTCAGGAAGGAGACCACGCTGCGGTCCACGTTGTTCTTGAAGAACGGCTCGTTGCTGATGGTCCAGCCAGCGGACACCGACGGGAAGTAGCCCCACTTCTTGTTGAACGGAAGCTTGGAGGAGTCGAACGCATCGGCGCGGAAGTTGGCCTGGATGCTGTAGCGGTTGTCATAGGAATAGGAGAGACGACCGAAGTAGGACAGGCTGGCGGAACGGCCGGGAGCATTGTTCATGTTCTTGGTGACGCCGTCGGACAGCAGGTAGTCCAGATAACGGAAGTTCTCGGCATAGCCCTTGAGGATGTCGGTACCGGAAGCGGAAGCGCTGACGTTGTCCCAGTTGTTCTCGATATAGGACATACCGGCCATCGCGCCGACATCGTGCTTGCCGAAGGTGCGGTTGTAGTTGATGAAGTTCTCCCACTGGTAGTACCAACCATTGTTGGCCGAGGCGGAAATGCTGTAGTTGTCGGACTTCACCGTATTGCTGCTGTAGTAAGGAGCAGAATAGCTGTGACTGTTGTTCTGGGAGATCCGATAGCCGAAGCGGGACGTGAACACGAAGCCCTTGAACGGCATGAAGTTCAGGTAGGCGACGCCACGGATGCTGAAGCCGCTGCTCTTGCTGTCGGTCGCATCACGCTGCACGAACGGGTGGCCGGACTGGGTGGAACCGATACGGGGAGGAAGCCAATACAGGCCGGAATCAGGGTCGGTGATCAGGGTATATCCTTTCTTCTCATAGTCGATCATATTCGCATAGTACTTCTCGAGCAGAGCCCGGTCGCCAGCGGCAGGGAACAAAGGAGAAGAAGTGATGGCGGACAGCATGAAGGAGCCGTTGTCGTTCGCCTCGGACACGGATCTGGTGCTCCAGCGCTCGATGGAGTTGTTGACGCCGACGGTCAGCCAATCCTTGATCTTGTAGTCGGCGTTAACCTGGAAGGTCAGACGATCGTACACATCCTTGTCACCACGGACGATACCGTTGTTGTGGACGTTGTTCAGGGAGACGAAGAGATTGCCACGGTCGTTGCCACCGGAGAAGCCCACCGTGTGGCGGTTGCTCCAGGTCGGAGTGAAGATTTCATTGCTCCAGTTCACATCGAGCCCGTCGTAATGGGCATCGCTGAGAGCCTGATCGCTCAGGTAACCGCACTTCTTCTCGAAGGCGATGTAGTCGGCGGCGTTCATAATGTCAAGCTTACGAGACAGGCTGGAGAGGGTGAACTGGCCGTTGTAGAAAACCTTGCCCTCGCCCTTCTTGCCGGACTTGGTGGTGATGAGCACGACACCGTTACCGGCCTCGGCACCATAGATGGCAGCGGAGGCAGCATCCTTCAGGACCTCCATGGACTCGATCATTTCCGGATCCAGGTACTGGATGTTGTCCACCTTCAGGCCGTCCACGATGAGGAGCGGTCCGATGTTTCCGGAGTTGGAGGAGTAACCACGGACGCGGATTTCAGCGGCCTTGCCCGGAGCACCGGAAGCTTGGATGACCTGCACGCCGGCAGCCTTGCCCTGGAGGGCGGCGGCAGCGTCGGACGTGGAGCGGTTCTGCAGGTCGTCCTCGCGGACGGAGGCCACGGAGCCGGTCAGGTCGCTCTTTTTCTGGACGCCGTAACCGATGACGACGGTCTCTTCGAGCATTTCTGCGTCGTCTTCGAGAACGATGGTCATACCGTTGGCGGCGGAAACGCGCTTGGTGGTGTAACCGATGCAGGAAACTTCCAGCGTAGTGCCGGGAGCGACACGGATTTCGAATTTACCGTCGAGATCCGTCGTGACGCCATTGGTGGTGCCGGGCACCACGACGGCTGCGCCGATCACCGGCTGGTTGCCGGAATCGACCACATTACCGCGAATGGCAGGATTCTGGGCGAGAGCTGAGCTCATTCCCAAGAGACTTGCAGCAAAGATCATGATGACCGTTGCCGCCTTCGCAAACAATTGTTTGGTCATAGAATTAATAATATTTTGGTTAAAAAGGGTTGCGGGTCCCATGCGCTCGAACGAATTCGAACACGCAAATATAATAAATAGCGCGGTTATTCTGAGAAAATTCTCGGTTGTTTTTTATAATTATTCGGTCAGAAAGTACGGATTTTTAATAAAAGGGAGGCAGCCTTCACAGGGTGCCTCCCAACCACTAACAAATTATTCGTATGTAGAACGAATAGGCGTCTATTATTCCCAGCCCGGGTTCTGGACAAGGTTCGGGTTCTTGTCCATCACGGAAGTCGGATAAGGGAAGAACTCGTTCTTGCCAGCGACGAAACCAACTTTGTCACCACGATCGATAGCCTCGTGGGAAGAGATGGTGTAGAAACGGCTGTCGGCCTCGCTGCCGTTCTCCCAAGTAACCTTCTCGCCAGCCTTCGGCTCGCGATAGAGTTTGTCGAAGAGCTTCGGAACGTTCTGGCCGGCCTGCTTCACGCGGTCGGTGTCGCCCCAGCGGAGGAGATCCAGCCAGCGGCTACCCTCGAGCCAGAGCTCGTAGCTCTTTTCCTTCTTGAGGACATTCATATCGACGGTAGCAAGGGCATCCAGGCCAGCACGCTCACGGATCTTGTTGATGGCCCACTTGGCCTGATCCGCATCGTTGCTCTGGAGGCAGGCCTCAGCATAAAGCAGGAGGACCTCGGCGTAGCGCATGATGATACCGTTATTCAGACGGATGTTGTTGCCATAGGCGCCGCAGTCGGAGCCGCGGACGAGCTGCTTGAACGGCAGCCAGAAAGACTGACCATAGAGACCGTCCTTGACATCAGAGATACCTATAGCCTTGGTAGCCTTCTTCTCGGCGAGAGTCATTTCGTTGACCTTCTTGCCAGTATCCTCATCTTTAACAGCGTCGCTATACGTCATGCCATAGATGGCATCGTCCACGTGCTTGAGCGTAGCGTCAAAGCGGTAGGAGTGCCCGTCGTTGGCGAAGAACTCGTCGCCGAACCACTGCGGGACACCCAGGCCGCCCCAACCGTCGGCGCCACCCTGATACACCAGGTGCGGGGCCGCGGCGAAATGGTCAACACGCCAGCTCCAGATATTGGCCTCCATCCACGTCGTGCGACCGACCATACCCATGCCGGGATTACCCCAGTTCATGCCTGGAATACCGGAATTGTATTCGATGTTCAGCTCGAAGACTTTCTCCTCGTTGGCGTCGCCTTCGACATGGAAGAGATCAGCATACTTGGCGCCCGGAACCAGTGCATACTTGCCGGAATCGATGACCTTCTTGAGAGCGGCCTTCGCACCGGCGTAGTCCTTGACAAAGAGGAGCGCCTTGCCCTGGAGAGCCCAGGCGAAGCCCTTGGTCACCTTCACGGCGCCGTCCTTGTCGGTCGGGCTCTTGCGCTCGTCGAGGTGAGCGACAGCCGCCTCGCACTCGCTGGCCACCCACTTGAACAGATCCTCGTGGGACATCGGATTCTCGGGGTCCTTGTCAGCATTGTACGGCAGGCCGTCGGCAATCACATGATCGATGAACGGCGGGGTGTTCCACAGCGCAGTCAGCAGGAAGTAGATGTAGGCGCGCATGACGCGGGCCTCGGCGACGCAGCGCTGGGCGACGGTGGAGTTGGAATCCTTGAAGTTGTCGATCACCAGGTTGCAGGCGTAGTTCGCTTGGAATAGGTGGCTGTAAAAGTGGTCGACGACCTGGTTACCGGAGTCGAGACGGAACTCGTCCAGCTGGGCCATGAAGTCGTTGTCACCGAAGTTGGAACCGGCGGCGTACATATCGTCACCGCAGTTGTTGAGAGCGGCCTTATAGTCCGTATAGATGGAGCTACCGTCCTGGCCGGTCACGCGGACAGCAAAACGAGCGTAAGCAGCCGTCAGGGCAGCCTCGGCTTCTTCATCAGTCTTATAGAAGTTCTCGATGGGAGTGACACCCTTCTGGGGGATGTCGAGGTTCTTCTCGCAGGAAACTGCGGAGAAGAGAGCGGCGACGGCGAGAACAGAGTATAATATCTTTTTCATATCAGTTATCTTTTAGCATTAGAAGGTCAGATTCACACCGAAGACAACCTTCTTGGTGGTAGGATAGGAGCCGGAGTCAACACCACGGGAAGTGGAGTTGTTGAGGGATGCGGTCTCAGGATCGGCGCCCGGGTACTTCGTGAAGGTGAAGTAGTCGTCCAGGGAGACGAAGAAGCGGAGGTCGCTGATGAGAGCCTTCTTGGTGATGTTCTGCGGCAGGGTGTAACCGAGCTGAATCTGCTTGATCTTGAAGTAGGAACCGTCGAAGACGCAGGCGCTGGAGCTGAAGAAGTCCCACTTGTTGTAGACCTGCTTCATGTCAGGATACTTGGCGTTGTCTCCAGCGGCTTTCCAGGAATCTCTCCAGTAAGTGTTCAGGCCGTTGGTCTTGGGACGGTCGGCGGAAACCATGAGGTTGTAGATCTCATTGCCGGCAGCGCCGGTACCGAAGATCACGAGATCGAGGCCCTTCCAGGCGAGGTTGACGGTCAGACCGTAGGTGAGGTTAGGAATACCCTCGCCGAGATACTGCTTGTCGTTCTCTCCCGGGGTGCCAGTAATCTCGCCATTCGCATTGTAGTACTGCGGAGCGCCAGTCTGAGCGTCGACACCGGCGTATTTGTACCCGCGGAAGTACCAAATCGGATAACCCTTTTCGAAGGAGGATACGAGCACCTCGTTCAGACCGCTGACGACGTCCGAGTTGAGACGGTCGAGCAGGGAGTGGACCTCGAGAACCTGGTTCTTCAGGGTGGAGAGGTTGGCGTTGATGCTGTAGTGGAAGTCACCGATGCTGTCCTTCCAACCGAGTTCGAACTCAAGACCGGTGTTGAGCACCTTACCGGCGTTGACGGTGGTGGAGCCCACGCCGATTTCCGGCAGCGGGGCGATGGAAATGAGCAGGTCACGGGTGTACTTGCGATACCAGTCGGCCGAGAAGGTCAGGCGGTTGTTCAGGAAGCGGGCGTCGATACCGGCGTCATACTGCTCGGAGGTTTCCCACTTCAGATCGGGGTTCGCGAGGCCGGACGGCATGGAACCGTAGATCGGGGCGCCGTCGCCGGTGGACGGGGTGTACTGGTAGAACTGACCGTTCAAGGCGATGGAGGTGGAGTAGCGGTAGCCGCTCAGCACGTTGACGTTACCGTTGAGACCCCAGGAACCGCGGATCTTCAGGAAGGAGACCGCGCTGCGGCTCACGTTGTCCTTGAAGAACGGCTCGTTGCTGATGGTCCAGCCGAGGGACACGGAGGGGAAGTAACCCCAGCGGGCCTGCTTGGAAAGCTTGGAGGAGTCGTAGGCATCGGCACGGAAGTTGGCCTGGATGCTGTAGCGGTTGTCGAAGCTGTACATCAGACGGCCGAAGTAGGAAAGCTGGGCGGACATGCCCGGAGCGTTGCCGACATTCTTGGTGGCGTCGGAGGTCAGGTAATCGATGTAACGGAAGTTCGGCTCGTAGCCGCGGAGAATATCCGGGCCGTTAGAGGAGATGCTCGCGTTGTCGCTGTGGCTCTCGATATAGGACATACCGGCCATGGCGCCGACGGTGTGCTTGCCGAAGGTCTTGTTGAAGTTCACGAAGTTCTCCCACTGGTAGTACCAGCTCGTGTTGACACTGGCAGAGATGTCGTAATTCTTGGACTGCGCCATGGAGGTCAGCCAGTACGGCTGGGTGTAGCTGTGGCTGCTGCTCTGGGCGATACGGTAGCCGAAGCGGGACGTGAAGGTCAGGCCCTGGATCGGGGTGAGGTTCGCTGCCAGGGTACCGCGGATGTTGATACCCTCGCTGGAGCTGTCGCTCTTGTCGCGCTGGAAGAGCGGGTTACCGGTGGCTTCCTGCAGGTACTTGGAGGTACCGTAGAAGTCGTTGTTGTGCAGAGGATCGGTCGGGATCGGATCGCCATCGGCATAGTGGGCCTGCATGTCGATCGGGGTATTCTTGATGTCGCTAATGTAAGCGGGAGTCAGCGGATCGATGGAGACCACAGAGTTCAGCACGGAACCGTAACCGTTGGAGACGGACTTGCGGCTCCACTTCTCGATCGAGTTGTTGGTCGAAACCTGGAACCACTTGAACAGCTGATAGTCAGCGTTGACCTGGGCGGTCAGACGGTTGTACACATCCTTCTTGCCGACGACGATACCGTCCTGGTCGACATAGTTGAGGGAGGTGAAGAAGTGACCCTTGTTGTTACCACCCTGGAAGGTGATACCATGCTGCTGGCTCCAGCTGGGCTGGAAGGTCGAATTGTACCAATTGTTGTCGGTACCATCGTAATTGTTGGCCTTGAGCAGATCTTCGGTGATGTTACCGATGTACTCCTGGTACTCGATGTACTCCTTGGCGCCGAAGATATCGGCCTTCTTGCCGAGGGACTGCAGAGTGAAGCGGCCATTGTAGGTGATGTGCGCGGTGCCGTTGTTGGCGGCGCCGGTCTTGGTGGTGATGAGCACGACACCGTTACCGGCCTGCGCACCGTAGATGGCGGCGGAGGCGGCGTCCTTGAGGACCTCCATGGATTCGATCATGGAAGGATCGAGGTACTGGATGTTGTCCACCTTCAGACCATCGACGATGAGGAGCGGTCCGATGTTGCCGGAGTTCGAGGAATAACCACGGACACGGATCGAAGCACCCTCACCCGGAGCACCGGAAGTGTTGATGATCTGGATACCGGCAGCCTTGCCCTGGAGGGCGGCGGCGGCATCCGTCGTGGAGCGGTTCTGCAGGTCGTCCTGGCGCACGGAAGCCACGGCGCCGGTCAGGTCGCTCTTCTTCTGAACGCCGTAACCGATCACCACGGTCTCCTCCAGCATCTCGGTATCGTCCTGCCACGCGCTTGGTCGCGTAACCGATGCAGGAAACCTCCAGCGTAGCGCCGGGGGCGACACGAAGTTCAAACTTACCATCGAGATTGGTCGTGGCACCGGTGGTGGTGCCGGGGACCATCACGGCAGCGCCGATCACCGGCTCATTGCCGGCATCTACGACAGTACCGCGGATGGGAGCATTCTGGGCGAGAGCTGAGCTCATTCCCAAGAGACTCGCGGCAAAGATCATGGCAATCGTTGCCGCTTTCGCAAACAGTTGTTTGGTCATAGAATTAATAATATTTGGTTAAAAGGGTTTGCGGGTCGTCTGAACTTATCAGACACGCAAATATAAGCAGAAGTTTGCGAATTTGTTCAAAAAAGTTGCATTTATTTTAAAAAATAGCGCACTCAATTATTAAAGATTTTAAGAAAGTGTCAAATTTTAAAATGATTGAGCCCTGATTTAAAGGAATATTCACTAACTTGCAACCCATATTAATAAAGTCCCGATGAGACGCGCTCTACTCCCCCTCCTGCTGCTTGCAGGTCTGCTTGTCAGGCCCGTGCAGGCTGCATCGTACTACTACTTCGGCCACTTCACCACCCACGAAGGGCTCCCCTCCAACACCATCCACTGCACCTACCAGGACCGCTTCGGCTTCGTCTGGATCGGCACACGCGACGGCCTGACCCGCTTCGACGGCTACGACTTCCGCAGCCCTGACCCGGCGTTGGGAGGCGCCGGCATCACGAGCCTGGCCACGCTGGACATTGCGGAGGACGAGGACGGCCTGATCTGGTTCAGCACGTCGGAGGGCGTAGGCTACTACGACCCCTTTACCGGGAAGACAGAGCGTCTCGGCCGGCTGGGCACCGGCACGAGCTATGACCTCCAGCCGGACAGGAAGGGCAGCATCTGGCTCACGGGCGACAAGGTCTACCGCTACTACAAGGGGACGGAAGAAGTCAAGTCCTACACCTGCGGCACCACCTTCCCCCGCAAGATCGCCGTCGATTCCAACGACGTCGTGTGGGTCCTGTCGGCCAGCGGCCAGCTTTACACCTACAACAAGCGCAACGACGAGCTTGAAGAAGCAAGCCTGGCGCTGCGCCTGACCGATATCGAACCGGCGGAGAACGGCAACCTGCTGGCCGCCACGACGGACCAGGTCCTGCTCATCTCCACGGCCAACCTCAACCTGACCGCCACGGAAGTATTCTCCACCCGGGGAAGGGGCCTGGAGGTCAGGGGAATCCTCGAGCGCCGTCCCGGCGAATACTGGATCGCCTCTTCCCACGGCCTCTTCATCCAGAACCTGAACACGAAAGAGCTCATCGAACTGCATCCCGAGGACGCCGACCCGCACTCCCTGTCCGCCAACCTGGCCACGAGCCTGAAAAAGGACCGCCAGGGCAATGTCTGGATCGGCACCTACTACAACGGCATCAACGTCTGGGAGGACAAGCAGGACGCCTTCATGCTGTTCTACCCCAACCCGAGTCCCCGCTCAATGATCGGCTCCATCGTCCGCTCCATCATCACGGACGACGACGGCAACATCTGGTTCTGCACCGAGAACGGCGGCCTGAACTTCATCTCCGCCGACCGCGGCACCAATGAGAGTTTCGAGATCACCCCTTCGCTGAACATGCAGCAGCTCTCTTCCGATGGGGACGACCTCTGGATCCACACCTTCGGCAGCGGCGTCTATCGTTACGACCGCAAACGCCACGTCGTCAAAAAGCACTATCAGGTATCCGGCGCCAACGGATGCGGCATTCGGACCACCGACGGGCGCATCTTTACGGGCGGACAGCGCAACCTGTACATCCTGGATCCGGGGAAGGACGAATTCGTCCCGGTCGAGCCTCCCTGCCAGGAATTCGTCCACTGCCTGTTCGAGGACAGCCGCGGCAACCTCTGGATCGGCACCTACGGCAACGGCTTCCTCTGCCGCGACAGCGGCGGTAACGGACTTTCCCACCTCACGGTGGATTCCGACCGCGGCCTGACGGCCGACCGCATCACCTCCTTCTTCGAAGACAGCAAGCACCGCGTCTGGATCACCACCGAAGGCGGCGGCCTCTGCTATACGGACCCCAACCCCAACCTGTCCAACCTCCGGCTGCACGCCTTCCCTTACTCCGAGAGTTTCAACAACAACGTGACCTGCGCCGTGGCGGAAGACGAGGACGGCGTCCTCTGGGTCTCCACCACCCGCGGCATCGTCCGCATCGACGGGGAGACGCTGCACGTCCAGGGCTACATCGAGGACCGGCAGCAGATCCTCGGCTCCCAGTTCTCCTACGGCGCCTCGCTGATGACGCGCAGCGGCTACATCTTCATGGGCAACACCCAGGGCCTGGCGGGGTTCTCGCCGAGCAAGATCAAAAAGGCCGCGATGAACCACGCCCTTTACATCACGGACATCGAGGCCAACAACGCCGAGCGCACCATCCGACTGCACGAAAACGGCCGCTCCACCATCCGGACCAGGCACCTCAACGTCAAGTCCCGCGACGCCTCCCTGCTGACCATCAGCTTCGCCACGCCCGACTATTCCGTCATCCGGCAGACGACCTTCACCTGGACGCTGAAACGCAACGGCCGCGTGTTCCTCTCCGCCCCCAACACCACGGAGAACCATGTCAACTTCACCGGTCTGCGTCCGGGGCACTACACCTTCGACGTCGCCATTCTCGGCTCCGAGAACGACGACGCACAGCAGACCCTGGAGATCTACATGGAGGCGCCGGCCCTCTGGAGCAAGCTGGCCAAGGTCATCTACGTCGCCATCCTGCTGAGCCTGCTGGCGCTCTTCCTCTATGAGCTGGAGATGCGCCGCCGCCGCCAACGGGCCCGCCACCTGACCCAGATGGAGAACCAGAAGCAGAAAGAAATCTACGACGCGAAGATCAACTTCTTCACCAACATCACCCACGAGATCCGCACCCCGCTGACGCTGATCAAGATGCCGCTCGACAAGCTGATCGAGGAGAAGAACTACACACCCGAATCCGAGAAAGACCTGCTGACCATCCAGGCCAACACCGACCGCCTGCTCAGCCTGACCAACCAGCTGCTCGACCTGCGGCGCATGGAGAAGAACGAGATCAAGCCGGTCTTCCTCAAGGAGGACCTCTGCGCGATCGTGCGCAAATCCTTCCGCTACTTCGAGCAGATGGCCGAAGAGCAGAAAATCACGCTCCGCGAGGACATCCCCGACCAGCCGTTCGAGGTCATGTGCGCCCGCGACTCCGTGGAGAAGATTGTCAGCAACCTGCTCTCCAACGCCGTCAAATACACCAAGGACCGCATCGAACTGTCCCTGAAGCCGTCCGCCGACGGGAAGACCGCCATCCTGCGGGTCGACAGCAACGGCGACAAGATCCCCGAGCGCGAGAGCGAGAAGATCTTCGAAGTATTCTATCAGGTCGGAGAGGAACGCAAGAGCCAGGGCACCGGCCTCGGTCTGGCCTTCGCCCGCACCCTCGCCGGGCTGCACAACGGCAGGCTCTACCTCGACACCAGCGCCAAGGACTGCAACTCCTTCGTGCTGGAGTTGCCCGTGGAGCACCAGCTGCAGATCCGCATCGAAGACCGCAAGACGGCCGACGACGACACGCGCAACGCCGACTTCGACAGCAGCCGCCACACGATCCTCGTCGTCGAGGACTCCGCCGAGATGCGGGGTTACCTGGCCGGCGAGCTGTCCGACGATTACAACATCGTCACCGCCGCCAACGGCCAGGATGCCGTGGAGAAGCTGCAGGAGGAGCGCATCGACCTCGTGGTCAGCGACATCATGATGCCGCTGATGGACGGTTGCCAGCTCTGCAACTACATCAAGACCAATATGGAGTTCAGCCACCTGCCCGTGTTGCTGCTGACCGCGGCCGTGGGCATGGAGACCCGCCTGCAGACCCTTGAAGTGGGCGCCGACGGCTACATCGAGAAACCGTTCCCGATCGCCCTGCTGCGCGCCAATATCGCCAGTCTGTTCAAGAACCGCGACATCGCCTACAAGCAGTTCACCGACTCTCCGCTCACGCACTTCAACAGCGTGAACACCAGCAAGATGGACGAAGAGTTCATGGAGAAGCTGCACGGCATCGTGATGAAGCACATGGCGGAGCAGGACCTCAGCATCGAGACACTCACGACCCTGATCGGCACGAGCAAGAGCACGCTGTACCGCAAGGTGAAGGCCAACACCGGCCTCAACATCAACGAGTACATACGACTCTGCCGCCTGAAGCAGGCGGCAGAGATGCTGTCTTCCCAGAAATACCGGGTCAACGAAGTAGCTTACATGGTCGGCTTCTCGTCACCGTCGTATTTCGCGACCAGCTTCCAGAAGCAGTTCAACATTTCGCCCTCGGCCTTCGTCAAGAACCTTAAAGATTAATGACCAGGACGGCACCGTCGTTCCGGGCGATGCTGATCGGCTTTTTCGGTGCAGGGGCGGCCTGAAGGCCGTCCTTGCCCGTATTATACACGCGGGCGCTGCCGCCGAGGCGTGCCTCCAAGGCCTTCACATCCAGCCTCACAGGCTCATCGCCGGCATTGATCGCAGCGACATACCAGGTCGCACCCTGGCGGCGCGCCAGCACGATATAGCGACCGGGATAGCCGTCGATCAGACGCGTCTCGTCCCAGGTCGTCGGGACCTCCTTCATGAAGTCGATCGCGACGGCGGGCGCGTCCGTCAGATTATTGGGCGTGAGCGCGAAATTCTGGATCGGATTCTGATAGAGCACCGCCACGGCGAGCTCGGCCGCATCCGTAGTGCGCCGCTGCGTGCCGAACACGCGGCCGCCGGGGCCCGGAGCACCGTTGGCGCGGTTCAGGCGCTTGTTCAGGAACACGCCGCCGAACTCCATACAGCCTACGGTATTGCGCAGGAACGGGTGCAGGGCGGCATGCATGGCCTCCATATCGCAGTGATTCTGGCCAAAGACCATATTCTCAGAGGCCAGCACAGCCTCGCTGCCCACATAGTTCGGATACATCCGCTCCCAGCCGCGCGGCAGGGTCGCACCGTGGAAGATGCACATCAGGCCATGATCGTCGGCATCGCTGAGGATGGCCTCATACAGGCGCATCGTCTCCTGCTTGTCGCCGCCGAAGAAGTCCACCTTGACGCCCTTCACGCCGATACTCTCCATCCAGCGCATCTCCGGCTTGCGGGCCAGCGGGTCGCACATCACGTTCACCGGACTCTGGACGATATCGTTCCACCAGCCGCTGGAAGAATACCACAGGAACACGTCCACGCCCTTGCTGCGGGCATAGCGCACGAGCTCCTCCATGCCGGCGTGGCCGAACTCCTGGTCCCAGCCCGCGTCAATCAGAATATAAGGCCATCCCATGGCCGCCGCCAGGTCGATGTAGGCCACCTGGTCAGCCTGGTTCATGCTGGCATCCTGCCAGACGATCCAGCTCCAGCTGCTCTTGCCGTAGCGGTAGCTCCGCGTGGTCTCGTAGCGCGGCGTCACGACGTCGAAGGCGATGGTCGTCTCTACGATCGGAGCCAGGTCGGCGCCCACGGTGATCGTGCGCCAGGGCGTGGCGCCGGGCAGGCTGAAAGCCGGCTCCACGGTACCGTTTCCGTTGTTCTCCTCCGGCATCGGGAAGGCGATCGTGTATCCCTTGGCCGCATCGTAGTCAGACAGGTGGGAGGCACAGTAACGGCTGTCCACGCCGGTCTCGCTGACCAGCACCCAGCCGTCTCCGCCCACGCGGAAGAGGCACGGGAAGGTGAAGCCGTGACCGTACTGCGAGCGGCGGTCGAGCGGCGCGTCGAGGACATAATGCTCCTCGTAGCTGGGCTTGCTGCGCTTCCAGCCGATCATGGCGTCGCTCTGCGGCGTCAGGAAGCCGGTCGTCCCCTCGGGGAAACGGAACGCGCTCGCCTCGTCGAGCACGCGCACGCTGCCCGTCTCGCCCTCGCGCGGAATGACATAACGGAAAGCGGCGTCGTTGGCCGTCAGGTGCCACTCGATATCAATCTTGCGGCCGTCGGGATTCTGGCAGTGCAGCACGGCGCTCAGCGCGGCGTGGTCGATGTGCGAGGCCTTGATCCGGTCGAGCACATAGGTGTCGCGCCCCTCCTGCGTGTCCACGGACACGCATTCCAGGCGGGTGTAATCGATTTCGTTGGTCCGGAGGCCCAACAGGGACGGAGCCACGAGGGTTTTGCCGTCGTAGGCGACGGTGTAGCGGAGTTGGCCGGCGGTGTCCTCGAAGGAGACCTGGAGCCGGGCGTCGGGGCCGGACAGGACCGGCAGCAGCGACAGGAGAACGGTTAACAGATGCATAATTCAGTTCAGTGGTAGATTTTGGGCGAATATAAACAAAAAACGGAAGATAAGCTATCGCTTATCCTCCAGACCTTTGTGCCAGAAGCGGAATGTGATGTCCTCCCCGTGGTAGTAGAGACGCTGGTTGGTGGTCGGGCTGTTCAGCGGACCGGCCGCCTCCACATAGGGGCCGACCTTCACGTAGTCGAACGCGGCGTAAATCTCCGGTTCCACCTCCGGGCGGCCGGAATAGACGGCACGCTCCAGCGACGGATGCGCCGCACGCAGATGCTCCGCGATGCGCAGCAGGGCCTGCGGGTCCCTTCCCTCCCCCAGCAGCAGGAAACAGTTGATCCCGAAGTTGTCCGCGACGAGCTTGTCCACGATGGCAGGGGTCAGTTCCTCGCCGATGTCCCGCTTCAGGAACGGCGAGTGGCACCCGGGACAAGAACCCCGGCAGTTGCTGATTTCAACTGCCAGGGTCACTCTGTCCGGTATTTCCTCCAGGACTACGTCCGTGAGCTCCGGGATGTACTTGATCATGCGGTCGGTACGTCCTTCGGATTGTAGAAGCGGTGCTGGGCCTCGATCTGGCGCGGCTCCGCGAAGGAAGACACCCGCTTGAGGTAGCCGATCACGCGCGTGAGGTAGTCGAGGTTCTCGCTGCCGCACTTCGGGCACTTGGTGAGCGTGTCCTTGCTGATGTAGCCGCAGTCGTTGCAGACCGTGTTGCGGCAGTTGAAGGTGAAGTAGTTGGTGCCGTAGTGGGCGGCCGTCTTCAGCAGGCTCCGGTACTGCTCCTTGGACAGGTGCTCCGCGATGTTCATGTGCAGGGCGGAACCGCCGTCGAGGTACTTCACGAAGTCCTCGCCGTGGAGCTTGAACTTGTCGATCATCGACACCTCGACATCCTCGGGGTTATAGAAGTAGGAACTGTAGAGGTTATGCTTGTCGGAGACGAAGTAACCGTCCTTCTTGTCCCATTTGTAATTCTTGGCGGCGAGGTTCTCGGCCGGCACGAACTCGGTGTTGAACATGGCGTCCGGGGTGCGGTCCTTGCGGTTGGCGATGTTGATGGTCTCGAGGATCGTGTTCACGAAATCGCCGTACTCGGGATTCGGGGAAACCTTCAGGCCCAGGAACTCGGCGGCCTCGGTCAGGCCGTTCACGCCCACGGTCAGGTACTGCTTCTTCATGTCGATGAAGCCGGCCTTGTAGACGTCCAGCATGTCGGCCTTCAGGAAGTCCTTGATGATCTCGTTGAAGGCGATCTGGTATTTGTGCACCCGCTCGGTCATCTCGCGGATGTCCTTGTCGATGTAGTTGTTGTAGAGGTCCTCCTTGTCGTAGAAGTGGGAAACGGGATTGAGGGGCTTGCCGGCCTCGAGGTTCACGCCGCGGCGCTCCAGGAAGTAGCGGCGGACGGCGTCCTGGATCAGGCGATTCAGGTTGATGGTCATCACGGACTTGGAGCCCGTGGCCACGGAGGCCGTACCCATCGAGTACTGGTGGGTGGTGTGGTTGTGGCCGTCCTCCTTCTGGATCTCGTTGCGCAGGCGGCAGCAGCTGGACAGGGAATCCGGGCTGTTGGAGAGGTAGCAGAAGAAGCTGTGGCCCTTGGACCACATCTCGGCCGTGAAGTCCGCGTAATCCTTGTCGGCGAAGTCGTCGCCGCCGTCGGTCAGCAGGGCCATCGTCTCCACCGGGAAGGTGAGGATGTAGTTGTTGCGCTCCTCATTGAACCAGTTCATGAAGTGGCGCTGCAACCAGTCGAGGGTCTCCCACTTCGGCTTCGTCCCGTCGGGGAAGAAGAAGTCGCCGAACACGCCCTCGAAGTAGGGCTTGTCGAAATAGCCGATGTTCCAGAACACCGTCTGGTAGCCGCGGTTGCCGGCCGGCATGTTCATGGAGTGGACGACCTGCTGGAAGTAATTGTCGATCACCTTCACCAGGGTACGCTGCTTGACGTTGTTCTCCACGACGTCGTCCAGATGGTCGATGTAGTTGTCGCCGTAGTCCTTGCGGATGAAGTAATCCAGGTACATCAGGAACTCCGGCGTGGCCACGGCGCCCATGAACTGGGAGGACACGGAATAGACGAGGTTGATGAACTCGCCGCAGAAGCTCTTGAGGTCGGTGGGGGCGATGGACACGCCGCCCAGCTCCTTCAGGCCGCTGACGAGGAAAGGATACATCGTGATGGCGACGCAGTACGGGAAGCCCGGGGTACCGGACTCATCGTGCTTGTAGAGGACGTGCGACTCCAGGTCCTGGATGTACTGGTCCGCGAGGGCGCGGCCGTACAGGGCCTTGATCTTGTCCTGCATGATGTAGCGGTTCTGCTTGATATTGTTCTCCTTGTAGAGCTCGTTGCCCAGCGTGACGATGTTCTTGCGGGTCACGTTGGCGTTGGCGTCGAACTTGGAGCCCGTCGCGGCATTGGAGGCCTTGATATAGTCCTTGATGAAATCGCGCTTCTTGCGAAGGTCGAGATCTGCGTCGAACTTGTCAATATAGGCGTGCGCAACCTTCTTGTTCACGGACATCAGGGATTCCTCGACCTGGCGGCGGATCTCGCGGCTGGTAATCCCCTCATAGACATACAGGTTGTTAATGATGGAGACGACGATCGAATCGTCACAGTATTCTCCTGCAGTTTTGTAAGCCTCGTGGATACCACGGGCCAGTTTGGCTTTGTCGAACTCTTCGAAAGAGCCGTTGGTTTTACGTACGTCCATATTGCTTTTGTTGATTATTCTGCGGTTATCACTACTAAGCGTTTCCTCCAGAGGGGCGCTCGAAGTACAAATTTAGTCTATCTCGGATGCAAAAGCCCGGGAACAAACCTGTTTTTTTCAACAGAGTTATTAACAAGTGCAGTCTGCGCGCAGGAGAGCGGGGTCAGGCTGTGGTGAGCCGCGTTTTCATCCAGCGGCCACGGGCAATGCGGACGGCAAAGATGAGCCCCTTGACGCAGAGTTCGGTGGCCATGGCGAACCAATAGCCAACCAGGCCGTAGCGCGGGATGAGATAGAGTGCGAGGCCGAGGCGTATCACCCACATGCTCAGCAGGTTGATCAGCGACGGGACCAGGGTGTCTCCCGCCCCGATGCAGCAGCCGTAGGCCACAATGCTCACGCCGTAGAGCAGCTCCGCCCAGGCCTCGATGCGAAGGCACCTCACGCCCAGCGCGATCACTTCCGGATCCTGGCTCAGCAGGCCCATGATCTGCGGGGCGAAGATCCACATCAGCACGGCCAGGAAGGCCATCATCGAAGCGCCCGTACCGATGGTGATCCAGGCGAAACGCTTCGCCATGTCGGGCCGCTTTGCGCCCAGGCTCTGGCCCACGAGCGTGGTGGCGGAATCCTCCAGGCCGTAGCCCGGCAGATAGCAGAAGCCTTCGGCGATGATGGCGAAAGAATTGGCGGCGATGGCGATGGTGCCGAGCGGCGCCACGAGCACGGTCGCGGCGATGTAGGCGCCGCGCGAGATGACGTTCTGGATCCACAGCGGCCAGCTGATGCCGAAGGCCTGCCGGGATACCTGCCGGCGCTCCGGTTCGGTCGGGCGCACATACCCGTCCTGGCGGAGCTCCGGACATTTCCGTGCGGCGTACCAGAGCCCGAACGCGCCGGCGACGGCGGTGGCGAGCCCCGTCCCCAGGGCCGCGCCCTTCACGCCCATGCCGAGCAGGAAGATAAACAGATAATTGAAGACGACGTCCAACCCGCACATCGCGACGCTGAGGATGCCCGGCACCTTCGCATTGCCGCTCGCGATGAGCGTGGCTTCGCAATAGACGGCGAGCTGGAACAGCGGCAGGAAGAGCGCGTAAACCAGGAAGTAAGCCGACGCGTCGGCGAGGATTTCCGGGGTGCCGCCGAGCCAGTGCGGGAGGGCCCGGTGGATGGACACGGCCAGCAGCGTGAGCAGCACGCAGACGCCCAGGGACGCGAGCACGCCGTGTCGGAAAATGCGCTTCGCACCGACGAAATCCTTCGCCCCGCAACGGTGTGCGATCTGCACGCTGAAGCCGGACGAGGTGGCATAGCAGAAGCTTCCGAAGATCCAGGTCGTGCTGCTGACCAGGCCGATGGCGGCAGCCTGCTCGGAACCGAGCCGGCCCACCATCGCAGCGTCGATGTAGCTCATCAGGCACATCGCCAGCTGGGCCATGATGGACGGCCATGCAAGCAGGAGGGTGAGCTTGAACTGCTCACCCCCGCTCATCGGCGCGCCTCCGCGGAGCCGCGCCAGTAAAACGTCTTTGCTGCTGCTCCCAGCCATTCCAGGCTTGATCCGGAATCTATTCGGTACGGCTGAGCGTCATGTAGACATCTCCCTCGGTGGTCGCCAGGACCAGCGAATCAACGTCCAGTCGCTCAATGACATAGATCAGCGTCACCGTGCCTGAGGGATCGTCCGGGTCCGCGGCCGTGAGGACCAGATTGTCTCCGTCCAGCGACCAGTCCTGCAGGCTCAGGTCCGCCAGGCCAACGGCCCGGGCGGAACCGTCCTCGGCCAACACGAGGCCCACTTCCGACGGACCCGTGCAGTCGCGCCAGATACCCGGCAGGAGCCGGTAGGCGGACGGCGTGGTGATGTCGAGCCGCACGGCGCGGAGCGTCTCCCCGTCGGGGAGTGTCTCGTAGGCGATCCGGACCTCGTCGCCGGGCAGCACGCCCGGCACCAGCATCGGGTCCGTGCCCAGGGTGCTCACGGTGGCGGAGCCGCCTTCCGGCGTCTGGACGGTAACGGAGTGAATGGTGGCGTCAACGACGCAGCCCTCCACGGTCGGGAGGTTGTTTTGGCGGCAGCCGCACAGTACCGCGGCCGCAGCAACCAGCATAATCAGAACTTTCTTCATATTGTTCGTCATTCCTATAAATCTTTATAATACGCCCGCCGCCGCATGAACGGCACCGTTTCATACTGTTCGAACAGGGACTGCACCTTGAAGTTCTCCTCCAACTGGGGATTCAGGATCAGTTTGTCGATGCCGAGCTTCAGCGCATTCTCATGGATCTGCTGGAACATCAGCACGTTGGCGCCCTTGCCCTGGTACTCCGGCATCACCCCGATCATCAGGGCCTCCAGCGTATCGTTGTGGCGCAGGGCGTGCAGGATGCGGATGAATCCGAAGGGGAACAGCCGTCCGCGGGACTGCTTGACCGCCTTGGCAAGCGACGGCACGCAGAAGATGAAGCCCACCGGGCGCTCGTCCTTGTCCAGGCAGACGGACACGAATTCCGGCCGCAGGATGGGAACGTAGGTCTGCAGGTAGCGGTCGATCTGCCGGTCCGTCAGCGGCGTGAACTGGAACAGCGGCGCAAAGGTGTCGTTGTACATGTGGAAGATCGGCAGGCCGTACTTCTTGTTCAGTTCGCGCGTGCTGCGCGCCTTGGCGACGTGCAGGCCGTAGCGCTTCTCGATCAGCTCCGCGAACTGGAACATCGGCGGACGCTCCTCCTTGACCAGCGCGATGCGCTGCGTCCAGTCGACGTCCTTGTGGAAGCCCAGCTCCTGCAGGAGCGTGTCGTAGTACGGGTAATTGTAGAGGCAGGTGAAGGGACTGAGGTGCTCGTAGCCTTCGACGAGCAGGCCCTCCTTGTCCATGTCGGTAAAGCCCCACGGGCCCTTCATGCGGGTGCAGCCACGGGCGCGGCCCCACTCCGCCACGGCGTCCAGCAGGACCTTCAGCACCTCGCGGTCCTCGATGAAATCCAACCAGCCGAAGCGGACGTTCTTCTCCTTCCAGACCTCGTTGGCGGTGCGGTTGATGATGGCCGCCACGCGGCCGGCCAGCTTGCCGTCCTTGTAGGCCAGGTAGCACTCGGACTCGCAGTAGTCGTAGGCGCCGTTCTTTTTCTTATTGAAGGTGTCAAATTCGTCACCGCGAAGCGCGGGGACCCAGTTCTCGCAGCCCTTGTACAACTTTTCCGGGAAATCCACGAAGCGGCGCAGGTCGCGCCGGGTTTTGACAATTTTCAGTTCAACAGACATGGAATTGGCATTAGCACTAGGCAAATATACGAAGAATATTCGTAAATTTGGGGACTGAAAAACTAAAACCACATTACAGAAAATGTCCAATTACTTCTACGACATGATCCCGGCCGAGGAGCTTGCCCAGTTGCACTACCTCCCGACCGTCCCCGAGTATCTCGACTGGATCACCACCAAGTGGGCCGACCGCCCCGCCCTTTCCGACACCGTCAATACGTTTACTTATAAAGAGATGGCCAGCCGCATCGCCCGCCGGCGCACCCTGTATAAAGAAGCAGGGCTCCAGCCCGGCGACAACGTGGCCATCTTCGAGAAGAATTCCATCGACGCCGTGGAGAGTTTCCTGGCCGTCACCTCCGCCGGCCTGGTGGCCGTGATGCTGCCCGCGCAGCTCCCCGCCCCGGCCGTGATCGGCTGCTGCGCGAAATTCCGCGCCAAGGCGCTCATCGTCCGGGACGAGTTCCGCGCCGCCGTCGAAGGAGCCCCCTGCCCGAAGATCGCCTCGTCCGCGTTCGGCGAAGCCGAGACGCCTGCGGCGAAGGTAGACAAGGACGCGCCCGCCGCCATCTTCTTCACCGGCGGCACCACGGGCGCGCCCAAGGGCGCCATTCTCCCCCACCGCGCCCTCATGCGCGGCGCCTACAACGGCGTTTTCGCCCCCGGCAGCCAGCTCTTCGGCCACGTGACCATCGGCTTCCTGCCGCTCACGCACGTGTTCGGCCTCATCGCCGGCACGCTCGCCAAACTCATGGTCGGCGCGCTCTGGTACCCGGCTGAGGACATGAAGGCCACGATCGGCAAGCTGCCGCAGATCCGCCCGACCGTGCTCGTGCTCGTCCCGGGCCTCGTGGAGGTGCTCGTGGGCCTGACCAAGATGTATGGGCCGCAGTTCCTCGGCGGACGCCTCAAGACCATCATCGCCGGTGCCGCCAACGTGCCCGCGAAGCTCATCGAAGAATTCGAGAAATTCGGCACCCACGTGCTGGCCGGCTACGGCATGACCGAGGGCGCCAACCTCACCTCCGGCAACGCCGAGAGCGCCGAGCGCCCCACCTCTGTGGGCAAGGTTTATCCCGAGCAGGAAGTCAAGCTCGTGGACGGCGAGATCTGGTTCCGCGGCGACAACGTCTTCCTCGGTTACTACGGCGACCCGGAGCAGACGGCCGCCACGCTGACCCCGGACGGCTGGCTGAAGACCGGCGATCTGGGCCGCTTCGACGAAGACGGCTATCTCTACATCGTGGGCCGCATCAAGAACCTCATCGTCCTGCCCAACGGCGAAAACGTCTCGCCGGAGAGCATCGAGGAGCCGTTCTACCAGTGCCCCGCCCTGCGCGACTGCCTGGTCAAGGAGGTCGAGGACGGCGGCCAGCCCGTGCTCGCCGTCGAGATCCTGCCGCGCGCCGAGGCGTTCGAGGGCAAGACGCCCGCCGAGATCGAAGCTTTCTTCAAGCAGCTCACCGAGCAGGTCAACGCCAAGCTCCCCACCACGCACCGCATCTCCAAGGTCGTCATCCGCACCGAGGACTTCAAGCGTACGGGATCGATGAAAGTTTCACGCAAAGACAACTAAGACATTATGACACAAGAATATATCTACGCCAAGCTGCAGGGCATCCTGGCCCAGATCAAGCCCAAGATGGACCCCGCCAAGGTCTCGATGGACGCTTCGCTGACCACCGATCTGGCCATCGACTCCCTGTCGACGCTGCTGCTCTCGCTCGCCATCGAGCATGAGTTCAACATCGTCTTCGAGTCGCAGCAGCCCTTCCAGACCGTCCGCGAAGTCGTCGAGTACATCCAGCAGCACGTCAAAGAATAGCATATCATCTTCCTTCGCCATTCGCCGGTCGCGCGTTGGCGTTGTGGAGGGCGGAGCAGAAATTGGTTTTTCGAGCAACTGCACGAAAAATAATTTCTGTCCGCCCGCGGGGGAAGACCGGCGAATCGTCAAAAGCCATCCACGGATTGTGGACGGCTTTTGATTTTGTATTACCAAGAATTATTGCTACCTTTAAGGTTTGGATTGAAATAACTAATTATTGTTGATTATGAAGAAAATCGATGTCGTGCTCGGGCTCCAGTGGGGCGACGAGGGAAAAGGCAAGGTGGTCGATGTCCTGACCCCTGATTACAAGGTAATTGCCCGCTTCCAGGGCGGCCCCAACGCCGGCCATTCCCTGGTGTTCGACGGCGACCACTTTGTGCTCCATACCGTTCCTTCCGGCATTTTCCGCAAAGACTCCGTCAACGTCATCGGCAACGGCGTCGTCATCGACCCCGTGATCCTGATGGATGAAATCCGCGCCATCGAGCAGAAGGCCGGCGACATCACCGCCAAGCTGCTCATCTCCAAGCGCGCCCACCTGATCCTCCCGACGCACCGCATGCTCGACGCCGCTTCCGAGGCCGCCAAGGGCAAGGGCAAGATCGGCTCCACCCTGAAGGGCATCGGCCCGACCTACATGGACAAGACCGGCCGCAACGGCCTGCGCATCGGCGATGTCCTCTCCCCCGAATTCAAGAATCGCTACGAGACGCTGAAGCAGAAGCACGTCGGCCTGCTGGCGCAGTACGATTTCCAATATGATATCACCGACTACGAGAAGCAGTGGCTCCAGGCCGTCGAAGACCTGAAGCGCTTCCCCTTCATCGAGAGCGAGCTGGTGGTCAACGACTACCTCGCCAAGGACGTCCCGGTGCTCGCCGAGGGCGCCCAGGGCGCGATGCTGGACATCGACTTCGGCACCTACCCCTTCGTCACCTCCTCCAACACCATGACCGCCGGCGTCTGCACGGGCCTCGGCGTGGCCCCGAACCGCGTGGGCAAGGTGATGGGTATCTTCAAGGCCTACTGCACCCGCGTGGGCAGCGGCCCCTTCCCCACCGAGCTCTTCGACGAGACGGGCGAGCAGCTCCGCCAGATCGGCCATGAGTTCGGCGCCACGACGGGACGTCCCCGCCGCTGCGGCTGGCTGGACCTCGTCGCGCTGAAGTACGCCGTGATGATGAACGGCGTGAGCGAACTCATCATGATGAAGTCCGACGTCCTCAACACCTTCAAGACCATCAAGGTGGCCGTCGCCTACGAGATCGGCGGCAAGCGCCTGGACTACTTCCCCTTCGAGAGCGGCGAGGATGTGAAGCCCGTTTACAAGGAGTTCAAGGGCTGGGACTGCGACATCTGCAGCGTGCGCAGCTACGAGGACTTCCCGCAGGAGCTCAAGGACTACGTCGCCTTCATCGAGAAGGAGACCGGCTGCCCGGTGAAGATCATCTCCGTCGGCCCCGACCGCAAGGAGATCGTCCTCCGCTAGGACGTGACCCGATAAAAAATCCCCCGGAGACGGCTGCTTCCGGGGGATTTTTTATGCGCGGCGGGCTTACAGGATGCCGACGCGCTTGAAGATGTAGTCGACGTTCTTGAAATAGTACTCGAGGGTGAAACAGCTCTCGAGTTCTTCTTTTGTCAGCTGCGCCATCACGCCGGCGTCAGCCAGCAGCAGCGTCTTGTAGTCGAGCCCCTCGGACCAGGCCTTCATGGCGATCGGCTGCACGGTGTCGTAGGCCGTCTCGCGGGCGAGGCCCTTGCCGATCAAGGCGTTCATCACGCGCTGGGCGAAAATGACGCCGTTGGTGCGCCAGATGTTCTTGATCATATTCTCCGGATAGACCGTCAGGTTCTCCAGGATGCCCTTGAAGCGGGTCAGCATATAGTCGAGCAGCTCCGTCGCATCCGGGAGGATGATGCGCTCCGTGGAGGAGTGGGAGATGTCGCGCTCGTGCCAGAGGGCGACGTTCTCGCAGGAGGCGGACATGTAGCCGCGCATCACGCGGGCGCAGCCGCAGATGTTCTCGGAACTGATCGGGTTGCGCTTGTGCGGCATCGCGCTCGAGCCCTTCTGGCCCTTGCGGAAAGCCTCTTCGGCCTCGCGGACCTCGGTCCGCTGGAGGTTGCGCACCTCGAAGGCCATCTGCTCCAGGGTGGAGGCGATGACGGCCAGGGTGGCGATGTAGTAGGCGTGGCGGTCGCGCTGCAGCACCTGCGTGGAGATGTCGGCGGAGGCGATGCCCAACTTCTCGCAGACGTAGTCCTGGATGAACGGGGGGATGTTGGCAAAGTTGCCCACGGCGCCGCTCATCTTGCCGGCCTCGACGCCCTTACGGGCGTACTGGAAGCGCTCGATGTTGCGCTTCATTTCCTCGTACCACAGCGCCCACTTCAGGCCGAAGCTGGTGATGTCGGCGTGAATGCCGTGGGTGCGGCCGATGCAGGGGGTGTCCTTGAACTCCAGCGCGCGCTTCTTCAGCACGGCCTGGAAATCCTCGAGGTCCTGCAGGAGGATCTTGTCGGCCTGCTGGAGGAGGTAACCGTTGGCGGTGTCCACCACGTCGGTGGAGGTGAGGCCGTAGTGGACCCACTTGCGCTCCTCGCCGAGGCTTTCGCTGACGGCGCGGGTGAAGGCGACCACGTCGTGGCGGGTCTGCTCTTCAATCTCACGGATGCGGGAGACTTCGAATTTCGCGTTCGCGCGGATCTTGTCCACGTCCCCGGCCGGGATGACGCCCAGCTTGCTCCAGGCTTCGCAGGAAAGGGTTTCGACCTCGAGGTAGGCGTTGAACTTGTTCTCCTCGGTCCAGACGTCCCTCATCACTTTTCGGGAATACCGTTCAATCATGGCCGCTTATTTTTTCAGGAAAGCGTTGATGTTCTTCTCAATGCGGGCGGCGGCGTCCGCGTCGGCGGCGGGAACGAATTTCTCGCCGGTAATGTGCTCGTAGAGCTCCACGTAGCGGTCGGTGATGCCGGCGACGACCTCGTCGGTCATCTCGGGCACCTGCTGGCCGGCCTGGCCCTGGAAACCGTTCGCCATCAGCCATTCGCGCACGAACTCCTTGGAGAGCTGCTTCTGGCGCTCACCTTTGGCGAGACGCTCCTCGTAACCGTCGGCGTAGAAGTAGCGGGAGGAGTCGGGCGTGTGGATTTCATCCATCAGGATGATCTTGCCGTCACGCTTGCCGAATTCGTATTTCGTGTCCACGAGAATCAGGCCCTTGCCGGCCGCGATCTCCGTGCCGCGCGCATAGAGGGCGCGGGTGTATTTCTCAAGCTGCTCGTAATCCTCGCGGGAGACGATGCCCTGCGCGATGATTTCCTCTTTGCTGATGTCCTCGTCGTGTCCCTCGGCGGCCTTGGTGGTCGGGGTGATGATGGGCTCCGGGAAGCGCTGGTTCTCGACCATGCCCTCCGGGAGGGCGACGCCGCAGAGGGTGCGCTTGCCGGCCTTGTACTCGCGCCAGGCGTGGCCGGTCAGGTAGCCGCGGATCACCATTTCAACCTTGAAGGGCTCGCAGCGCCAGCCGATCGTGGCCATCGGGTCCACCTCGGCGACCTTCCAGTTCGGGAGGATGTCCGCCGTCGCATCCAGGAACTTGGACGCTATCTGATTGAGAACCTGACCCTTGTAGGGGATGCCCTTCGGCAGGACGACGTCGAAGGCGGAGATGCGGTCGGTGGCGACCATCACGAGGTAATCGGAGCCGATGCTGTACACGTCACGGACCTTGCCGGTGTATTTGGCAACCTGTCCGGGGAAATGAAAATCAGTGCTGAGGATAGCTTTCATGATACTGTTTGAAATTGTGCCACGAAGTTACTCGTTTTTTCCCACTCCGAGAAAAAAATTTGCTATTTTTGTCCAGCGTTTTTCAACACTTTTTCAACATTTGGAACATGTTACGCGAAGAGACGGTATTCGGTCCGATTCACAGCCGCCGGCTGGGGTCGTCGCTCGGCATCAATCTGCTGCCGCGCCAGGGCAAAATCTGCAATTTTGACTGCATCTACTGCGAGTGCGGCTGGAACAGGGACGGCCGGGACGACAAGGTCCTCCCCACCGCCGCCCAGGTGCGCTCCGCCCTGGAGGACAAGCTGGCCGCCTGCATGCTCGAGGGCACGCGGATCGACTCCATCACCTTCTCCGGCGACGGCGAGCCGACCCTCAACCCCGAGTTCCCGCGCATCATCGACGACACCCTGCAGCTGCGCGACGCGTACTATCCGGACGCGAAAGTCTCCGTGCTCTCCAACGCCACGCGCGCCCACATCCCGGAGGTCGCAGCCGCCCTGAAGAAGGTGGACAATCCCATTCTGAAGATCGACGCCCCGACCGACGAGCTCGTCGCACGCATCAACCACCCGGCGCCCGGCTACAGCCTCTCGCGCGTCGTGGAGGCCCTGCGCGGCTTCGGCGGGGACTTCGTCCTGCAGACCATGTTCCTGCGCAGCCCGGACTTCGATTCCTCCAGCCCGGAGGTGCTGGACGGCTGGATGGCGATCGTGCGCAAGCTGAAGCCCCGCAAGATCATGGTCTACACCATCGACCGGCCCACTCCGGCCTCGGGTCTGGAGAAATTCACCGTCGAGCAGATGCGCACGCTCGTCCAGCCGCTGCTGGACGAAGGATTCAAGATTGACATCAAAGGATAGACATGTACAAGACCCGGAATCTCCCCAACACCCGCATTGAGGTGGCCGACGCGCTGCGCGGCATCGCCGTGGCGGGCATCATCCTCTACCACTCCGTGGAGCACTTCAACATCTTCACGGCGGAGCCCGTCGCCCACACCCTCCCCTGCGACGACCTCGTCGCGAACGTGCTGGCATGGCTGCTGAGCGGCAAGATGTACGGCATCTTCGCGATGCTCTTCGGGCTGAGTTTCTTCATCATGAACGACAACCAGCAGCAGAAGGGGCGCTGTTTCTCCGGGCGCTTCGCCTGGCGGATGTGCCTGCTGTTCCTGTTCGGCGTGGTGAATGTCGCCTTCTACGACGGCGACATCTTGATGCTCTACGCCTGCTACGGCCTGCTGCTCATTCCCATCAGCTATCTGCCTTCGGCAGTCGTCTGGTGCCTCATCGGCCTGCTGGCCATCCAGCCTGTGGAGTTGTACTGCCTGCTGACGGGCGCCACCATCGACCATTCCACGCTATGGGAACTGTACGGCCGCATCAACGCCGCGCACGAGCACGGGACCTTCCTGGAGAACACCGCCACCAACCTGCGCTACGGCTTCGCGGTGAATTTCCTGTTCAATGTCTACAGCGGCCGCCTCACGCAGCTGCTCTGCCTCTTCATCCTGGGTATGCAGCTGGGCCGGGAGCGGCTCTTCTATAATGAAGGTAACAACCTGCGCACCTGGCACATCCTCCTGGGCGCCTCGGCCGTCGCCACTCTGGTGCTGAGCATCGTGGACTTCAGCGCCGTCCAGGCCTGGCTCAAGCCCATCTACAACCTGTGCATCCTGCTGATGATCGTCTCGGCCGTGGTCTCGGCGTGGTACGCCTTCGCGGGTTTCCGCCGGGCGCTCAGCCACCTGTGCACCTTCGGCCGCGCCAGCCTGACCAACTACCTGCTGCAGTCCGTCATCGGCTGCGCGATCTTCTGCGGCTACGGCCTGGCCTGCTACCGCAAACTCGGCGTCACCTACGCCGTGCTCGTCGGCGCCGGGATGGTCGTCGTGCAGTATCTCTTCGTCCGCTGGTGGTTCAAGAGCCACTCCCGCGGCCCGCTCGAAGGCCTCTGGCGCAAGCTCACCTGGATCGGCGCGGAGAAGTAGCTTTTGCCGGCCAGCAGCCTTTGCCGACAGGCAGTTGCCGCTGCCTCGGCTTCCATCCTCGCTTCCCGCTGCGCGGGAACCGGGTTCGGCGCCACGAACCCTGCTGCAGCTGAGCCTTCGGCTACGGCACTGCCCGCCGGCTGCAAACTGCCACCGATTTGGCTTCCGTCCCCCCTCTCCGCTGTGCGGGAACCGGGTTCGGCGCCACGAACCCTGCTGCGGCTGAGCTTTCGGCAGCGGCACTGCCCGCCGGCTGCAAGCTGCCACCTGCAAACTACCGGCTGTCCGCGAGGAGTCCGGCAAGAGGCAGAATCCGTTTCAGAAAAGAGCCGTTTTTTGTTACAGAATCGGAAAATCACGATTCTGGAACAGAAAAAGGCCCGTTTCTGTTACGGACCGGCCGTGCGGGGGCGGAGGGCGGAGCGGAAATTGGTTTTTCGAGCAACTGCACGAAAAAAAATTGTGTCCGCCCGCGAGGGATGGCGGGCCCCAGGAAAAAGAGCGGAAATTTTTGCGAATAATTATTGTTTTTCAATAAATTTTTATATCTTTGCAGAAACAAACCAAGAATTTTGCCTTATGATTGACTGGTGGAACTCCCTTGAACCTGCGATGAAAGTCCTCTGGGCCGTGACCCTCTCGGCTTCGCTGGTCTTCATCATCCAGACCGTGATGACCTTCCTCGGCGCCGCCGGGGACAGTGACTTCGACATCAACTCCGACTTCGACACCTCCGGCCCGAGCGACGTCGCCGACGGTTCGGTGGACGTGGGCGGCGGCCCGGACGCCTCCGAGTCCGGCCATCTCGGCACCGGGATGAACCTGCTGACTTTCCGCAACTTCATCAACTTCCTCATCGGCTTCGGCTGGACGGCCATCCTGCTCAAGGACAGCATCCCCGCCACGGGCCTGCGCATGCTGATCGCCATCCTGGTCGGCGTCGTGCTGGTGGCCGTCGTGATGCTGCTCTTCAAGTGGCTGACCGACATGCAGCAGTCGGGCAACATCAATGTCTTCAAGTCCGCCGTCGACTGCGAGGGATCGGTCTACCTGACCATCCCCGGCGAGCGCGCCGGCGAAGGCAAGGTGCAGATCACCATCAACAACGCCGTGCGCGAGTATGCGGCCGTGACCGACGGTCCGACCCTGAAGACCGGCCAGCGCATCCGCGTCGTGGAAGTTGTCAGCGCCAACACGCTGCTCGTCGAAGAAATCAATTCCGTAATCATTTAAAACCCTATCAATATGGAACTCTACCTCATCCTCATCATCGTGGGCGTGCTCTTCGTGACCTTCACGGCCATCCTCGCCCGCTACAAGCGCTGCCCCTCGGACAAGGTGCTCGTCATCTACGGTAAGACCGGCCGCGACGCTTCCGCCAAGTGCATCCACGGCGGCGCCGCTTTCATCTGGCCCGTCTTCCAGAGCTACCAGTTCCTCGACCTCACCCCGATCTCCATCGAGTGCAACCTAACCAACGCCCTGTCCAAGCAGAACATCCGTGTGGACGTGCCCTGCCGCTTCACCGTCGGTATCTCCACGGAGCCCGAGAGCATGACCAACGCCGCCGAGCGTCTGCTCGGCCTGCAGATCGACGACATCCGCAATATCGCGACGGATATCCTCTTCGGTCAGCTGCGTCTGGTGATCGCGACCATGGACATCGAGGAGATCAACGCCGACCGCGACAAGTTCCTCGCCAACGTCTCCACGAACGTGGAGGCCGAGCTCCGCAAGATCGGTCTTAAGCTCATCAACGTGAACGTCACCGATATCCGCGACGAATCCGGCTACATCGAAGCCCTCGGTAAGGAAGCCGCCGCCAAGGCCATCAACGACGCGAAGAAGAGCGTCGCCGAGCAGAACCGTTACGGTGAGACCGGCAAGGCCGTGGCCGACAAGGACACCCGTATCAACGTGGCCGCCGCCGACGCCGACGCCGTCAAGGGCGAGAACAGCGCCAAGATCGAGATCGCGAACTCCGACGCCCTCCGCCGCGAGAAGCAGGCCGAGGCCGAGCGCCTCGCCGTCGCTGCCGAGAAGGTGCAGGCCGCGAAGGCCCTCGAGGAGGCCTACAAGAGCGAGCGCGACGCCGAGCTGGCCCGCGCCGAGCGCGAAAAGGCCACCCAGCAGGCCAACATCGTCGTGTCCGCCCAGATCGAGAAGGAGAAGGCCATCATCGAGGCCGAGGCCGAAGCCGAGCAGCTGCGCCGCAAGGCCAAGGGTGAGGCTGACGCCATCTTCGCGAAGATGGACGCCCAGGCCCGCGGTACCCTCGAGATCCTGGCCAAGCAGGCCGAAGGTTTCGGCCAGCTCGTCGCAGCTGCCGGCGGCGACGCCCAGCAGGCCATCACGATGCTCATCACCGACAAGCTGCCCGAGCTCGTCAAGACGCAGGTCGAGGCCGTCAAGGGCATCAACATCGACAAGGTCACCGTCTGGGACAGCGGCAAGAGCGAGAACGGCAAGACCGCCACGGCCAACTTCGTGTCCGGCCTGATGGGGTCCGTCCCGCCGCTCGAGGAGCTGTTCAAGATGGCCGGCATGAGCCTTCCGGGCTACCTGAAAGGCGAGGCCAAAGAGGCCCCCGCTCCGGCGGAGGAAGTGAAACCAGCGGAATAGCCGTATGATCGTCGTCAATGTAGATGTGATGCTTGCCCGGAGGAAAATGTCCTCCGGGGAACTCGCCGAACGCGTGGGGATCACAGCTGCAAACCTCTCGATCCTCAAAACCGGCAAAGCCAAGGCTATCCGCTTCTCCACGCTTGACTCCCTCTGCGCTGCGCTGGACTGCCAGCCCGGCGACCTGCTCGAATACCGGCCGGATCCGTAGTATCTGCCGCCGCGTAAACAAAACCGCCTCCGCTAGCTGAAAATGCTTTTCGGAGGCGGTTCTGTTTATGGCGGGCCGATTATTCCGGCACGGCTACGACGCGGTAGTACGCGTCGTGCGGAGAGAGGTCCCGACGGAAGAGCAAAGGATAATTCGTGCGCCCGGGCACGGGATAGCCATTCTTCCAGGAAGCGCCGTCCTGCAAGCCCCAGAAGGTCACACGGTCGATCACGTCCCGGTGGTCGTAGAAGATGCGGAAGAGCTCCTCATAGCGGTCGGCCAGCTGCTTCTCCACCTCGGCGGGAAGCCCGTTCCGGTACGGGTCCAGGTATTCCTTGAACTCTTCGAGCTGGAACTGGGGGTCAGACATGACCTGGCCAATGACCTGGCCCTCCCGGGTAAGGGGCAGCACGTCTATGTCGATTTCGGTGATCATCACCTTCACACCCAGCGCGGCGATCTTCTCGATGGCGTCCACGACATACTGGTTGTCCGGATAATTAAGGCCCCAGTGCGCCTGGATGCCCACGCCGTCAATGCGGATGCCCTCCTCTTTCAGCATCTTCACGATGTGCAGGACGCCTTCGAGCTTGGACGGCCGCCAGACATTGAACTCGTTGTAGTAGAGCTCCGTGTCAGGCGCATACTGCTCGGCGAAACGGAAGACGGTCTTGACGATCTCATCGCCGTATTCTTCACCCCCGAAAGCGTGCACCCAGCCCTTGTCGCGATAGCCACCCTGCTCGGAGACGATCTCGTTGATGACATCCCAGGCGTCCACCCGGCCTTTGAAATGCGTGCAGACCGTCTCAATATAGCTCCGGAGCGTCTCGACGAGTTCATCGTGGCTCTTGGGATTGCCATTTTCGTCGTTCCAGAAGAAATCAGGGGTCTGGTTGTGCCAGCACAGCGTATGGCCCATCGTAAACATCCCATGCTCTACGGCAAAATCGACATAGCGGTCAGCGCGCTCGAAGTTCCACACGTCCGGTCTGGGATGCAGGGACTCCGGCTTGAGCTCGTTATCCGGCGTGAGCGTATTGAAATGCTTGAGGATCAGCTCTTCATATTTGGGATTGCGCCCGCTCAGCTCGAAGGAATTGACGGCGACGCCGATCTTGAAGGCATCTTTGTAAACATCCTTCAGTCCCGGCATCCGGCTCCGGTCGATGATGGCCGTTGTGGAGGAAGCCACCTCCGGCGAATAGCACCTGAAATCCCACTTGGAGTTGTCGCTCCGGAAGTCGAACGGGGCGAGCGTCGGCGAGCAGTCTCCCAGCGAGACGAGCGCATAGGGTTCATCATGACCGGGAATGGACTTGGGCATGATGCGGTAGGTGCCATCTGTCAGCTGATCGATGCGCCAAAGCTGCTCGGGAGCGCCAGTGAAGGCCGGAACCGTCTCGACTTCGGCCTTATCATTGGCGGCCAGGGCACGTTCCGTACCGGCGATGACGATCTTGTAGTAGGGGCCGGCAAGGCTGCCACCCGCCCCGGGAACGGGAATGATGCTCCAACGCTGCCAGGGCCGCCCCATATAGTAGCCGTTCCGGGCACCGATGACGCCTTTTGGCCAGCTGCCGGCGACCTCTTCGAGTTTCTGCTCTTCCAGGACAACCTCGCTTTGTGCGTCACCGCCCCAGCCAAAGCCACGCATGGCACCCTGGGCGCGAACGAAATCAACCTCGAGTTCGAGAGCATATCCACTCCGGACCGACTGGATCTCGTAGGTACCCGTGCGGAATGCCTCGCCGGCTTCCGGCCATCCGTTCTTCCACAGAAGCGGGCGGACACCCAGCACGCTCCGTCCGCTGCGGTCCATGTCCGCTTCCCAGTGGAAGGTCATTTTCTCGACTCCTTCCTCCTCGACATAGCGGCCGAAATGGCCCGGGCCGACCAGGCGTTCCTCCGTCGTGATGACGGATTTGCCACCGCCCTGGATCATGGAACGTCCGACATTATCCAGAAACGGGCCTCTGGGACTGCGCGAGCGTCCGACCACGATATTGTAGGTCGAATTGACTCCGTCGCAGCAGGTGCCGTGCGTGCCGAGCAGATAGTACCAGCCGTCATGGAACATCATGGTCGACGCCTCCATGTTACGGCCCACGTCGATGGCCTCGGTGTCCTCGACACGACGTCCCGTCTCGGGATCGAGCTCTATCTGCCGGATATGTCCGAAATAAGTGCCGCAAGTCAGCCAAAGCCGGCCGGTCGTCGGGTCCAGCAGGAGCCCCGGATCAATGGCATTGAAGTCCTCATCCACAAGCGACTCATACACCAGCACGGGTTCGGAGTAGCCGAACTCGGGAGATTCCGGATCGAGCGAACGGGTCCACATCGTCATGATCTGGCTGGCATGGCCGCCGCCCATGCCGCCGCCCGTGGTCCCATAGACCACGAGGTAGCGGTCTCCGATCCTGATGGCATCCGGAGCGGCTCCGCCACCGGGCCTGACGGCTCCGCCGTGCCAGTTCCAGCCATCCTCCGAAATCAGTCCCCCGCCGCCGGTTCCGAACGTGAAATACTTGCCGTCACTCATGACGACGGAAGAAGGATCATGGATAAAAGGGCTACCCGTCTGGGCGTGCAACGAACCCGCCGCAAGTAATAATATGGGAATGATTGCAGTTCTTTTCATCATGGTATCAAATCTTTGATTGTCAGTTGCACGTCACGGTAAAGTTCGTGACCGGTCGTCCGAGGTCATCAATGAAACGGGCGCAGAATTCGCTCATGCCCGGCCCGTTCATGGTGACGCCGCGCAGAATGTTCTTTCCTTTCTTCAGCGTGATCCTGTCGGACACGGCGCTGTCGACACCCATGTGCCGATCGCCCGCGAGAAGCAGCACCTCCTCACCGTTCACCCACCACCGGGCAGCCTTGTTCGAGCCAACCGAAAGCCTGACATTTTCAATATCCTCCTCACAGTTGATGACCGTCACCGTCCAGAAAATGACTCCGTAACGGTCTTTGTCGAGCCCCGTGGCAAAGCGGAAGAGCTTGACAAAGAAATGGTCGCTGTCCAGGGCATGCCAGGTCAGCGTCGCCTTCACGAACCTGGGCTGTTCCTGTCGCGGCTGCGCGGCCGGACGATTCGAGTTCAGATTCACCGGCGGCTGATATTCCATAGTCACTTTGACTTTGTCTCCGTCTTTGGGGAGGACGGTCAACTGGCCGGAAAAATACTCCTTGCTCAGCTGCTCCCGGGTATAGGAATCCGTGAACACCCGGTTCGAGGGATTGGGCTTGCTGATGGGTTCCAGCATCATCCACCGTCGGATGAAACCATCTGCATCCGGGGTGGAGGATGGCGTGGAGACCGGCTTGAAATAGCCTCTGAGGGCTTCTTCAATGTCGATCCTGGGGTTTTTCTTCTGCGCCTGGGCCTGACCGGCGACGGGCACCAGCAGGGCAAGGGCGAGCAGGATTTTTAAGGATTGTTTCATCGTTGTCAATGTCTTACGAGATTCCACTTGGAGTTGTCGCTGTCCGGCTCGAACAGACCCAGAGACGGCGTACTGTCGGCTACGGAGACGAGCACCAGTTCGTCGTCCGTGCCAGGCACAAATTTAGGCATAATCCGATACGTTCCATCCGTCAGGCGGTCAATTCTCCACAACTGCTCCGGAGCACCGGTGAATTCGGGCACGGTCGTAAGCTCCCGCTCCGCCGTGGCGGCCAGGGCGCGGCCGGTCCCGGCTACCGTAATCTTGCAATATGCCCCACCGATATATCCACCGGCTTCGGGCACCTCCGTTATTTCCCAGGCTTGATGCGGGCGGAACAGTTCCGGACCGATCCGAAGGCGGATTTCGCCGGCAGGCCAGGTATCGATGACATCTTCCAGTTTCTGATCCTCCAGCGATACGACGGCATCGCCTCCGTTGCGGAAGAAACCTCTCATGCCACTTGCCATGGGGACATTGTTCAGGGCGAGCTCCAGGGCATACCCCCTTCTCTCGGAGATGAGACTGTATGTACCGTCCTTCCAGGGCTCACCGGCCACGGGCCAACCGTCCTTCCACATCAACGGGCGCATGGCGAGCACGCTCTGGCCGCTGCGGTCAAGGTCGCCTTCGAAATGGAACGACATCTTCTCAACCCCATCGCAGACTATGAAACGGCCGAAGTGGCCGGCACCGATACGGCGGGGTTCCGAAGCGAGAAGGAGCTTTCCGCCACCCTGCTTCATATCCCGGCCGACCTTGTCCACGTACGGACCGGTCGGGCTCTTGGAGCGCCCGACGATAATCTCGTAAGTGGAGTTGACACCACTGCAGCAGGTGCCGTGCGTTGCGAGCAGATAGTACCAGCCGTCGTGGTATATCATCTCTCCGGCCTCGCAGGAGAGCGCGACATCGACAGGTTCGCCGACGGGTTCGGCCGTCTCGGGGCTGAGTTCCACGACGCGGAGATAACCGAAGTATGTGCCATAGACCAGCCAGAGCCGGCCGTCCGGGCCCAGCATCAGACCGGGATCGATGCCATCACAGTCTTCGTAGCCGTTCGATCCGCCGATGTCCACCGGATCGCTGAAAGCAAAATCCGGAGATGCGGGATCGAGCGTCTTGTTCCAAATGGCATAGACGCGGGAATGATAACGGAGGTTGTTCGTCCGGTCGCTGGCGGCATACACCACCAAATACCGGTCGCCGATCTTGATGGCGTCGGGCGCAACGCCGCCGCCGGGGCGGACCGCACCGCTGTGCCAGGTCCAACCGTCCTCGGAGATGAGGCCTCCGCTTCCGGTTCCGAATGTATAGTATTTGCCGTCGCATTCGACGACGGTCGAAGGATCATGGATGTAGGGGCTCCCGATCTGGGCGTACGCCCCGAAGCAGGACAGTACGAGTACGAGAGCGGATAATGCTTTCTTCTTCATATCTCATTTCTTCTTTTTGGGGAGCACGGACGAGATCGTATAACCCGTGACAGGACGGCCGTTCCGGTCCACGAAACGCAGACAGAAAGTAGCCATTCCCTGGCCATTGAACACGGCGCCGCGGAGGATATTGCGGCCCTTGCGGAGCGTCAGCCGACGCGACATGCAGTCGTCAACGACCAGGTCGCGGTCGTCGGACAGGCTGAGCACCTGCTCGCCGTTCAGATACCAGACCGCACCGGAGTTCACCCCGCCCGCGAGCCGGACATCCACGAGGTCTTCCTCGCAGTCGATGATGGTCACGGCCCAGTACATCTGCTGAAAATACTCCTTGCCATAGCCCTCGGCAAAGCGGAGCAGGTTCACAAAGTATTTCCGGGAATCCAGCGTGTGCCACTGGAGCATAGACTTGCCGACCTTCACCCGGGTCCCGTCTGCCGGGATGCAGGTAAACTGGTCCTTGAAGTATTCTTCGGACATGGCTTCAGCCAGATAACTGTCCGTGAGCATGCTGTTGCTGCTGAAATTTTTGGCAACAGGTTCCAGGAGGGTCCACCTGCGGATGAAACCTTCCGCATCCGGGGATGCGGGCTGCGCGGTGGCAGGGGTGAAGTAGTCGCCGAGTTCCGCCCTCCCCCCTTCCCCTGCGGCAGAAGCCTGCAGGGAAAGGAGAGAAGCCGAAACAAAGCAAAAGATAGTTTTTACCCAGTGATGCATGATAAAACCCTTTTCTAACCAAATATTACTACCACCCTGGGTTCTGAACTATGTTTGGATTGATGGACGTCTCGAGGTCCGGGAACGGGAAGAGCTCATGTTTTCCGGTCTTGAAACCGTGCTCCTTGCCGTTACCGTACGCGGGATCGTCGTTGAAGTTATGCAAGGTCACCACGGCATGATGCTCGGGAGTAGGATTTTCTGCATAGAAGAAGCTGTCCTTGAGAGTCGGGATTTCGGAGCCCGCCTTCTTCAAACCGTCGAGGTCGCCCCAGCGGAGGCAGTCGGCATAACGGCAGCCCTCGGTCCAAAGCTCGAACATCTTCTCCTTCTTGACCTCGTCAAGGGTCAGGGTCGTGCTGATGTGCTTGGCACCGGCGCGCTCCTGCACCTTCTGGAGATACTTCAGGCCGTCGTTGTCGTTGGTCCAGGCGCAGCATTCCGCGTACATGAGCAGCACCTCGGCGTAGCGGAAAAAGACATAGTTCGCTTCGCTCCAGCCAGAGTGTCCCTTGACATCGTTGGGGCTGACGATACGCTTGAACTGCAGGTACTCACCGTTTCCATAGACGCCGCGGAGGTCGCTGACGCCGCGGAGGGGATCCTGCGTCTTCGGGCCGATCACTTCGTGGCCGTCCACCGTCCACTTGGCCTTGTCAGCATCGACATCCTGCGTATAGTGAAGCTCATAGAGGACCTCGTCGTAGGAGAGGATGGAACCTTTACGCCTGTAGGAGTCGCCGTCGTTCTCGACGAACGCTTTCGCGAAATCGACGTTCACGCCGAGGCCGCCCCAGCCGTTCTTGTTCATACCCACTTCGGTGGGGACACGGGCGAAACGGTCGCCGCGCCAGCACCACATGTTGGCCTGCTGCCAGGTGGAGTAGTTGTACATGATCGTGAAAGAGGAGACGTTGGCGTTGAAGGCCACGTTGCTCTCGAAGATCTTCTCCTCATTGCCGTCACCCTCGACGTGGAACAACTCGCCCCAGCGCTCACCGGGCACGAGATCATACTTGCCCGAATCGATGACCTTCTTGAGCGCAATCTTCGCGTTGGCATAGTCACCGAGGAAGAGGAGGCACTTGCCCTGGACGGTCCAGGCCAGGCCCTTGGTGGCATGGAAAGTACCGTCCTTGTCCGCCGTGCTCTTCCGCTCGTCCAGATAGGGGGCGGCTTCCTCGCACTCCTTGGCGCACCACGCGAGAAGGCCCTTCTGGCCGCCCTCGTAGTTGGTGGGCTTGGCGGAGCCTTCCAGGACATGGTCCACCAGCGGCGGGTTGCCCCAGTAGATGGCCAGCGTCATGTACAGGAAAGCGCGGATGACACGGGCCTCGGAAATGACGCGGTCCTTGACCGGACTGACGCCATACTGGAAATTATCGGTCACGAGGTTGGTGTAGTAGATGGCGAGGTAAGAATTCCGGTACAGCGTGGAGATGATGTAGTTGCTGGGATCGTAACGGAACTCGTTCATCTCAGCCTGCCAGTCGTTGTTGCCATACTCCTTGCAGGCGGCATAGACGTCGTCGCCGGGTAGATTCAAGGCAAACATGTAGGCCGTGAAGATGTTCTGGCCGATCGCCTTGACGGAGCACATATTGGTCGCGAATCCATGATAGACGGAAGTCAACGCGGAAACGGCGTCTTCATCGGTCTGATAGAAAGAATCCGTGGGGATCACGCCTTTCTGCGGGATCTCGAGCAGGTTCTCGTTGCATGAGGTGGCGAAAAGTCCTGCCAGACAGACCAAAGTCGAAAGTATTGTTTTTTTCATGGTATGCACAGATTTAGAAAGTTATGGAAACGCCACCGACGATCTTCCTGGAGGTCGGATAAGAACCGAGGTCCATGCCCATATTGGTCGAGTTGCCGGAAGTGGCGGTCTCGGGATCGAAGCCAGGATACGACGTGATGGTGAAGTAATCGTCAACGGAAACGAAGACTCTCGCATGCTTGATGAAAATCTTCTGGGTCAAGGCGGATGGCAGGGAATAACCGAGCTGAATCTGCTTGATCTTGAAGTAGCTGCCGTTGAACATAGCGCCGGAGGAAGCCCAGAACGGCCAGGAGTTCGCCACCGACTGGCAGCTCGGCACCTTGGCGTTCCGGTTGGACTCCGTCCAGGCGTTCTCGTAGAAGTAGCGCAGGGAGTTGCGCATGTTGGAATCGGCCTGGTAGAACATGTTCATGATGTTGTTGCCGATAGTTCCGGTGCCGTAGATGCTGAGGTCGAAGCCCTTGTACTCGAGGTTCAGGGTCAGGCCATAGGTATAATCCGGAATACCCTTGCCGATGAACTGGCGATCGCCGTCGGTTACCTTGTTGCCGACGACAGTCTCCCCGGCAGCGGTCTCAAACTTCGGCTGGCCGCTTTCAGCGTCAACACCGAGATACTTGTAACCGCGGAAATACCAGATCGGATACCCGACTTCGAAGGCCGTCGTGAAGGGATTGTTGTACGAGAGGGAGCCGTTCTCGAGGCGATAGATGGACGGATCGAGATAAGTCACCTCATTGTGGAGCTTGGAGAGGTTGGCGTTGATGGAGTAGGCCAGATCGCCGATATTGTCCTTCCAGCTCAACTCGAACTCAAGACCGGTGTTCAGCACGGAGCCGGCGTTCACGAAGGTGTCGTTCACACCGATTTCCGGAATCGGGGCGATGCTCACGAGGAGGTCCTTCGTCCGCTTGTCGAAATAGTCGAAACCGAAAGTGAGGCGGTTGTTGAAGAAACGGGCGTCAAAACCGAGGTCCAGCTGGTCGGAGGTCTCCCATTTCAGGCTCGGGTTCGCCAGTCCGTTCGGGGCGGAGCCGTAAGAGAAGGAGGGATCGTCGTAGTGGAACTGATACATCTTGGAATTGTAGCCGATACTGGTAGCATACTGGTACCCGCTCAGCACGTTGACGTTACCGTTGCGGCCCCAGGAGGCGCGCAGTTTGAGGAAGGAAACAAGGTTGCGGCTGACGTTATCCCGGAACCAGTTCTCATTACTGATCGTCCAGCCAGCGGAGAAGGAAGGGAAATAACCCCAGCGGGCTTTCTTGGAAAGCTTGGAAGAGTCGAACGCGTCGGCGCGGAAGTTCACCTGGAAGCTGTAGCGGTTATCGTAGCTGTAGGTCAGACGGCCGAAGTAAGCGAGGCTGGCCGATCTGCTGGGCGCATTGCTGATCGTGCGGGTGGTATCGTCATTGGTATTCACATAGTTGAGGAACTGGAAATTGGGCAGGTAACCAATGAGGATATCCGGACCGGAGGCGGAAGCGCTGACATTGTCGCTCCTGTTCTCGGTGTAGGACATACCGGCCATGACGGTCAGTGCGTGCTTCCGGAGATTGAGGACATAATTGGCAAAGTTCTCCCACTGGTAGTACTTGCCGGTGTTGGCACTGGCCGAGATATTGTAATTGTCGGTATAAGCCAGTTTCGTCGCATAATACGGCTTGCTGTAACTATGGGAGGAGGACATCGTCGCCCGGTACCCGAAGCGGGAAGTGAACGTGAAGCCCTTGAACGGAGTGAAGTTGGCGAAGAGCACGCCGCGGAAATTGAGACCCTCGTTGGAGGATTCGGTCTTGTCCCGCTGGATGAACGGGCTGCCGTTATCATCATCCACATACTTGGACGTGGCGTACCATTGACCGGTCACGGGGTCCTTCATGATATTCTGGCCCTTCTCATAAGCCTCCAGCATACCGGGGGCGAACTGGCTGGGATCGGTATAGTACACCGGAGTCAGCGGGTCGATGGTCAGGACGGAACCGAGCATGGAGCCATAACGGCCCTGCTGGGAAACGCCCTTGGACTCCCGGCTTTCCATGGAAGTGTTGACACCGACCTGAATCCAGTCATAGAGCTGGTAGTCGGCGTTGATCTGGGCGCTCAGGCGGGTGTACTCGTCCTTGTCTCCGACGATGATACCGTTGTTCCTGAGATAGTTGAGCGAGACGAAGAAATGTCCTTTGTTGTTGCCGCCCTGGAAGGAGATGGCGTGCTGGGGCGAAAACGTGGGTTCGAAGACCACGTCAAACCAGTCGGTGTCGGTGCCGTCGTACTTGTTGGCAGCCAGGGCACCTTCCATATCGATACCGGAAGCCTGCTTGTAGGCGATCCACTCCTGCGCGCGGAAGATTTCCGCCTTCTTGCCCAGGCTCTGGTGCGTCAGCTTGAAATCATAGGTGATGCTGGAGCGGCCGTTGTTAGCGGCACCGCTCTTGGTCGTGATGAGCACGACACCGTTACCGGCCTGCGCGCCGTAGATGGCAGCGGAGGCGGCATCCTTCAGCACCTCCATGCTGGCGATCATGGAAGGGTCGAGATAGCTGATATTATCCACCTTGAGACCGTCCACGATGAGGAGGGGGCCGATGTTGCCGGAGTTGGAGGAGTAGCCGCGGACACGGATGGACGCAGAGGAACCCGGCGCGCCGGAACTATTAATGATGTGGATACCGGCAGCCTTGCCCTGCAGGGCGGCGGCGGCGTCGGAAGTGGAGCGGTTCTGGAACTCCTCCTCACGAATGGAGGAAACGGAGCCGGTGAGGTCGCTCTTCTTCTGGACGCCATAGCCGATAACGACCGTTTCTTCCAGGAATTCTGCATCTTCCTCCAGAACAATCTTGTAATCGGACTGGCTGCCGACGACAAAATTCTGGGAAGCATAACCGATGCAGGATACGGTAAGCGTTGAACCGGCCGGAACAGTGAGCGAGAACGTGCCGTCGAGGTTCGTGACGGTTCCCGTTGTACTGTTGCCCACCAGCATGACTGAGGCGCCGATGACCGGCTGCCCTGTTCCGTCAAGCACGGTGCCGGTGATGGCCTTCGACTGCGCGAAAGCGCTCACCTGACCGAAGATCGCCGCTATCGACAGGATAGCGAGAATGCGAAACTTGCTCTGAATTAGGTGTTTCATAAAGATTTTAAAAAGATTATTGGTTAAAATATGAGTGTTTTCCTCGAGCCAAATTTACCGGTATACCCAGGAAGCGGATGCTAATTCCGAATCAATTCCTGTCAGAGCTTCCGAGATGCCGCCGCGTCTTTTATGGTTTGAGCCGTTTATTACAAATTCGGACTGTAAAGACCAGGTTTTTACTATCTTTATCCAATAATCCTATTTTTGGATAATAAAATGTAAGAAGCCACCGTTGATTCAATTTTGATATTTCTACATATCCTTGTTATATCCTCTTTTTTTATGAAAACATACTTTTGCAACGTCGAGATTACCATGAACAGAATCAAACAGACGATCCTTACAGTCCTGTTGCTCTGCTGCACCATCGCAAATGGCGCACAGCCACATCACTTCCACGCCCGCTTCAACAGCTGGAACGGTCTGCCGGAGGCTTATATCTCCTCCGTCTGCCAGGATGCGTACGGGCGCATCTGGGTCGCCTCGAAAGAAGGTGTATACTTCTATACAGGGGAGGAATTCGTCCCCTTCACCAACGCGGACTACCTTGCGCACTGCATGCCGGTCACGCAGGCCGTCCACCTCGATGCCGACGGCTGCGTCTGGATTGTCTCCGCTATGGGCACCGGATTCTACGACATCCGCTCAGACCGCTTCACCGCGATTGAAGAGCTTCAGGGGACGGTCATCTCCGACATTGATATCACAGCAGACGGCACTGTATGGCTCACGGCGAATAGCGGCATTTGGAAATACGACAAGGCTTCCGGCAGCCTGGCCAACATGACAGAGTCCACGTCGTTCACGCCTCATATGGCCTGCGTGGTCTCGGATGGCAATCTCGCCTTCACGGCACGCAACAACAACATCTACCTGCTCAACACCACGAGCGGAAATATCAAGTCCATCCGGACAGACCGTCCTGTCGCTTCCTACGAGCAGATCGAATACATAGAGGATTCCCGCCTGCTTCTCAGCGACGGAATTCACGAAGTCTGCCTCGCGGATATGGAGACGGGAAAAACGAAATCCCTGATCGACGAAAAGGTGATCCTGAACAAGGCGGAAGTCCAATGCCTGCTCTATGAGGATAGGCTGTACTGGATCGGAACCACGTACGGACTGCTCATTTATGATCCCCGCACCGGGACGATCGAGAAGCAGTTCCCGGACGAACTGAACACCGCCACGCTCGGGGGCGAAAGTGTCCGCTGTCTGTTCAGCGACCGCTACGGCAACGTCTGGGCAGGCACCTGGAACGGCGGCCTCCGGTGCTGGATGACCTACGAGACCGGTTTCAGCCGCTACGTCTCCGACGAAAAACCACACTCGCTCGTCGGCAATACCGTCCGGGCAATCTGCGACGGTCCGGACGGCAAGGTCTGGATCGGCAGCGAAGAAGGCTACCTCTGTCGCTTCGATCCCGAGGACCAGACATTCGCGGACTTCACGCCCTACGCAGGTGTGGCGCTCGGGACAGCCATCACCGACATCACCCGCATCGGGGATTTTCTCTGGATCACTTCCTACGGCGACGGAATCACCGCCTTCGACCCGAAGGCCGGCAAAGCGGTGAAAAAATACTATCTGCCGGACAACGACTGCATGACCATCATGCAGGCCAGCGATGGTTGCATCTATGCCGGCACACGGCAGGGCATGTATCGCTACAACCCTTCTTCCGACGCGTTCGAACTCGTCGATGTCATCGGCAAGCCCTTCGTACACAACATCATAGAGGATAGAGGCAAGAGGCTGATCATCAGCACCTTCTTCCAGGGATTCGGCATTTACGACCTGCCGTCCGGCTCGTACAGGAAAGTTTCATCCTCACCGGGTGAAGCCATCACCAGTTTCATGCTGGATTCTCGCGGGGAGCTTTGGGCGACGACCGACGCACACGGCATCTGCCGGATCGCCATCTCCGACGACGGCAACGAAGTCGACGTCAAACATTTCGATAAGTCGAACGGCCTGCCGTCCAACTGCACCGGCAGCATAACGGAGGACATCGACGGCCTGCTCTGGGTCGCCACCACGATGGGCCTGGTCGAATTCGATCCGGAACGCGAGCGTGTGCACGAGATTTATATGGAAGCCGACAACGTGATCGGACGGCATTTCACCTACGGCAGTAACTACCAGTCTCCCGACGGGCTGGTCTATCTGGGCACCAACGAGGGCCTGTTGGTTTTCGAGCCGGAATATATCCGGGAGCGTTTCGGACACTCGGTCATCCACATCACGGATATCACCCTGGGCACCGCCGCGGGTTATACCGCCGTTGCCCAGAAGGGGCGTTCCGCTATCACATCCGAATCCATCCGCATCAAGCAGAAGGACGCCAGCCTCATCCTGCTGACCTTCTCTGCCATGAACTATGCCAGCCCGAACATCGAAACTTACGAGTGCTCTCTGGTCAAGCGCGGTTTCCAGAACCACGTCGTAACGGATGAGAACCATATTACCTACACCGGACTGATGCCGGGATCCTATCGCTTCACCGTCAACTTTGCCGAACATCCCGATCCGTCCACGGAGGCGGGCCTGGACATTGTGATCCTCGCGCCGTGGTACCGTTCCAACGTCGCCCTGTGCATGTACCTACTCCTGCTGGCGGGCCTCGTGTATAGCTATTTCAAACAGAAGAGCATCAAGGAGGTGACGGAAGCCAACCGGCGCCTCGAACTGCTGGAAGCCCAGAAAGAGAAGGACCTTGCACACGAGAAGATGGATTTCTTCACCAATATCGCCCACGAGATCCGCACGCCGGTCTCCGTCCTCCAGATCCTGCTGGACAAGACCGCTTCCGGACACGAGCCGTCCGAAAGCCTCACGGAAGACAGGAACGCCATGCGGCTGAACGTGGAGCGCCTCAAGAAACTCTGCGACGACCTTCTTGACTTCCGGAAGATGGACAGCGGCCAGATGCACATGATCTTCACCACGGAGGACGTCTGCGCCATCGTCCGCAAGTCCGTCAACTCCTTCGAGACGGCCGCAAGGGCACGCAATATGGACCTGACCTACACCCTGTCCCGCGATTCCATCCTGGCGGTCTGCGATGCAGACGCCATCGAAAGCGTCATCTGCAACCTGCTTTCCAACTCCATCAAATACGCTGAATCCCGCATCATGGTCGGCGTCACGGACAATGACGGGAAAGTCGTCATCCGTGTCGAGAACGACGGCGTCCGCGTCCCGGCAGACGAGAAAGAACTTATCTTCGAAGCCTTCTATCAGAGCAAATCTCTGGAGAAAAACGGCACGGGCCTCGGGCTCACCTATTCGCGCAAGATTGCTTCTCTGCACCAAGGAAGGCTCTTCCTCGACACGACGGTCCAGGATCTCAACTCATTCGTCCTGGAGATTCCCGTCCGACAGACGGAAGCGGAACCGCGCAGCGAAATGCCTGCCGCCTCACGGTCGCAAATCCCGGAAGATGAAGCGCCTGAGGCCCCCGGGCAGAAAGCCGTCGTGCTCGTTGTCGAGGACAACGACACCATGCGCGACCTCATCCGTGATGCCCTGTCCCGGGATTACAGCATTCTCACGGCCTCGGACGGTGAAGAAGCGCTGGCCATCGTCAGGACATCCCGCGTTGACCTCGTGGTCAGCGACATCATGATGCCCAGAATGGACGGATGCGAGCTCTGCAACGCCATTAAGGAAGATATCAGCCTCAGCCACATCCCGGTCCTGTTGCTGACCGCCGCCGTGGGCATCGAGACCCACATCCGCTCACTCAAGTCCGGAGCCGACGCATACATCGAGAAGCCCTTCAAGATGGACATTCTCAAGGCCAACATCAGCAATCTTTTCCGAAACCGTGATATCCGCAACGAGCAGTTCTCTTCCTCTCCCCTGTCGCACTACCAGTTCTCCAGCGTGAGCAAGGTCGAGCAGGAATTCATGAACTCCCTCCACAGTTTCATCCAGGATCATATCTCCGAGACAGAACTTACGATTGACCGCCTGGCGGACGCGATGGCCGTATCCCGCGCCACCCTCACCCGGAAAGTCAAGGCCAACACCGGGCAGACCGTGAACGAATACGTCCGGATCAGCCGTCTCAAGAAAGCCGTTGACCTGCTGACCGAGAACAACTACCGCATCAACGAAGTGGCATACCTCGTGGGATTCTCCTCCCCTTCCTACTTCACGCTGAGCTTCCAGAAGCAGTTCGGCAAACTACCGTCCGAGTTTATCAAGGACAAAACACAATAAATATTAAACATTAAACATTGAACATTAAACTAAATGAAAGTTGTTATTGACTGTGACGATGCCGCCATCGAATTAAAAAAAACCATCGTGGCGCATCTGGAGAACAACGGGATTGACGCCGTGGATCTCGACTACCTGGGGTCCCACCCCGGGGCTTATTATCCCGAGATCGGGTACAACCTCGCCCGGAAAATTCAGGATGGAGCGTATCAGCGGGGGATCCTCATCTGCGGCACCGGTCTGGGCATGGCGATGATCGCCAACAAGGTCAAGGGCGTGTACGCCGGCGTCTGCCACGACGTTTTCTCCGCCGAACGGCTCCGCAAGAGCAATAATGCCCAGATTCTGACCATGGGCGCCCGCGTCATCGGTCCGGAATTGGCCAAGACCATCGTGAGCGCCTGGCTGGTTTCCGAATTCCAAGGCGGCGGTTCGCAGCCAAAAGTCGACCAGATGCACGCACTGGAGAGGCAATCTTTCGAATCCCAATAACCCCCAACACAACCATGCAAAAAATCATCAATGAACCGTCCTGTGTCGTCGACGAGATGATCCAGGGCTACCTCAAGGCGCACCAGGACCTCGTCTCGGCGACCGAAAACGAGCGCGTCCTGAAATACAAAAATACGCCCATCGAGGGCAAGGTCGGCATCGTAACAGGCGGTGGTTCAGGTCACAAGCCCGCATTCATCGGCTATCTCGGAAAAAACATGTGCGACGCCGTCGCCATCGGCGAACTTTTCTCGTCACCGCCCGCCCAGATGTTCTACGACGCCATCCGCGAAGCAGACTCCGGCAAGGGTGTCGCCGTCCTTTACGGCAACTATGCCGGTGACAACATGAACGTGGCCATGGCCATGGAACAAGCGCAGGAAGACGGCATCCGAGTCGGCAAGGTGGTTGCCAACGACGATGTCCCTTCCTCACCCAAGGAGACGCGGCAGAAGCGCCGTGGCGTGGCAGGCGAGATCCTGATGTGGAAAGTCGGCGGAGCCAAAGCCGCCATGGGCGGAAACCTGGAAGAAGTGCTTGCCGCCGCACAGAAAGCCATTGACAATACGCGCAGCATGGGTGTCGGCCTCGCCCCCTGCACCATCCCGGAAGTCGGTCACCCCAATTTCACCATTGAGCCCGGCTTCATGGAGGTTGGCATCGGTCACCACGGAGAGCCCGGCATTGAAGTCGCTCCGCTTGAAAGCGCGGCACAGATCGCACGGCGTATGTGCGACGTGATCCTGCCGGACCTGCCCTTCCGTTCCGGCGACGAGGTCGTCGCCCTGGTGTCTGGCCTGGGCGCCACGCCCCTCCTCGAACAATACATCCTTTATGGTGAAGTAGAGAAGATTCTGACCGAAAATGGCATCCGGGTGCACCAGGCCCTGGTCGGCAACTATTTCACTTCGCTTGAAATGGCGGGAGCCACCCTCACCCTGATGAAACTCGACGACGAACTCAAGGAGTGTTTCGATTACGAATGCCACTCCATGGGCCTCACCCAATATCCCAAAGACTAATACAATGGAACGGTTTACACAGGAGGCGGGAAGCCTCATAGTCGACAGACTCATCCTGGCCATCCAGGAGAATAAACAATACCTGAGCGACATCGACGGCGCCATCGGCGACGGCGACCATGGCATCAACATGAACAAGGGCTTCACCCTCTGCCGGGAAGCCCTGGACCAGCAATCCGGAGATCTCACATACGGTCTGAAGACTCTCGGCAAGATCTTGATGATGAAGATCGGAGGCTCCATGGGGCCGCTCTACGGGAAATTCTTCCTGTCCATCGGCAAAGCGCTGGAAGGCGTGGACGAAATCGGCCGGGATGCGTTCGGGAATGCCCTCGGGGCAGCGCTGGACGCCATCCACGCCATCTCCCCGGCCCAGGTCGGTGACAAGACCCTGATGGATGTCCTCTTCCCCGCAGAAAAGGCGTACAGGGACGCCGCCGCACAAGGACTATCCTTCGAGGCCGCGCTTGACGCCATGGACGCAGCGGCGCTCCAGGGCCGTGACAGCACCGTGGACATGGTCGCCAAACTGGGTCGTTCGAGCCGGCTTGGCGAGCGCTCCCGCGGTGTGATGGATGCCGGGGCCGCATCCTGCTACCTGATCCTCCACACGATGGCAGAGACCATCAAAGAGCTTCTGGCTGCCTAGGTCATGCTGATCATCCTGCTCATCCTGGCCATCGTCTTCATCGTCATCTCGACGACGAAGTTCAACCTGCATCCTTTCCTGGCGCTGATCATTGCAGCGATCGGGTACGGTTTGCTCTCCGGCGTTCCGCTCGACGAGATCATCACCTCGGTCAACAACGGGTTCGGCAGCACGGTCAGTTCGATCGGTATCGTGATCGTGGTCGGGTGCATCATCGGGACCTTTCTCGAGGAGTCAGGCGGAGCTTATGTGATGGCGCGCAGCGCCTTGAAGGTGGTCGGGCAAAAGCATGTGCCGCTGGCCATGCTCCTGCTCGGATACATCATTTCCATTCCAGTGTTCGCCGACTCGGGATTTGTCATCCTGACTCCCCTCAACCGAGCCCTGTCCAAAAAGGCAGGCATCACGCTGGCCAGCACGGCATGCGCACTCGGTCTCGGACTGACCATCACCCACTGCCTTATCCCTCCCACGCCGGGTCCCATCGCAGCAGCGGGCATCCTGGAAGCGGATCTCGGTCTGGTCATCCTCACCGGGCTGACTTCCAGCGTCCTTCCGCTGCTGGTCGCCTGGCTGTTCGTAACCAAATGGGCTTCGCGCTTCTACATTGATCCAGAGCCCAATGAGACCCAGGCCGATATCGACCGCAAAGTGGCGCAGGCGCCTTCCACGCCCAAATCCTTTCTCCCGATCATGATTCCGTTGATCCTGATCGTCCTGCGGTCGATCTGCAACTTCCCTTCCGCGCCATTCGGCAACGGTGTTTTCGCCCGGATCATCGGTTTCGTCGGAGAGCCGGTCATGGCGCTCCTGATCGGTATGTTCCTGGCGTTCACCCTACCGCACAAATTTGAGAGCACCATGCTGTCCGCCACCGGATGGGTAGGCAAAGCCCTTTCTTCCGCCGCCATCATCATCATGATTACCGCCGCTGGAGGCTCCTTCGGCATGATCCTGCGCGACTCCGGCATCGCCGACGTGCTGGGCGAGGTCATTTCCCGCTTCCATCTCGGCATCTGGCTGCCCTTCCTGATCACCGCGGCGCTCAAGACCGCCCAGGGATCCTCCACGGTCGCCATCATTACCTCGGCTTCCATCGTGGCCCCGCTGATGGGTGTAATGGGCTTCGAAACGCCTCTGGAGAAGGCCATTCTCGTCACGGCCTTGTGTGCCGGCGCCATGGTTATATCACACGTCAACGACAGTTTTTTCTGGGTTGAGACCCAGATGTCCGGCATGAGCATCAAGACCGGCTACAAACTCCACACACTCGGAACTTTCCTTTGCGGCATGTCCGCCATGTTGACCATGTGCCTCATGCACGCTGTTTTCTGCTGATATCATGAAAAAGAAAACTATCCTCGAAATCCGCAACGTGTACACCGCCAACGCATTTATCCTGGACGGCGTCGCGCATGTCGGTGCTGGGTCGGAAACCACCCCGGCAGTCTATTTACACAATTTGCATACCGGAGCCTCCAGCCTGGTGGACGGGTGTCCGGGTGGCGTGATGAGCTTCGTCCCCGTGCCCGGAAACCCGAATCTCTTCTACTCCGTCATGGGCCTCTTCCCGCCCTTCGTCGGGAAGGACGCAGGCATCTTCATGCACCATCGCACGAGCACGACATGGGTGACCTCCAAGGTCATGTCCCTCCCCTTCGCGCATCGCTGCGACATTCTCCGCAAAGATGGCCGGAACTGGTTGTTCGCCGCATCTTGCAGCAAGTTCAAAGCGGAGCCCGCCGACTGGTCCCAAAGCGGCGAGCTGTACGTCACCGCACTCGACGAGCAGACCGGCCTGTCCGGCATCCCGGAGCTGGTTTATGACCAGATCTGGCGCCACCACGGCATGTTGAAGGCCCGCGTGTGCGGCGAAGACACCCTCCTCTTCTCCGGTGCGGAAGGAATCTTCTACATGGTCCGCGAGGACGGGAAATGGTCCGTACGCCACCTGTTTGACCACGAAGTCAGCGAATTCGGGCTCGTCGATCTGGATGGCGACGGACAGGATGAGCTCGTGACCATCGAGCCCTTCCACGGCAATAGCCTCAATGTCTACAAACATGCCGACCAGGGCTGGCAGAGAATCTACTCAGATGAACTTTGGTTCGGCCACGGTCTCAGCTGCGGTGTATTCCAGGGTGAGGGGGTCATCGTGGTTGGCAACCGCCGCGGACCGCTCACACTGAATCTCTATCGTCGGTGCGGGGACGGATCCTTCTGCAGGGAGACCCTCGAGGAGCAGGCCGGTCCCACCCAAACCCAGGTATTTTCGGCTGACGGCAAGGATTACATCCTCAGTGCCAACCAGCTCAAAAATGAAGTTGCACTCTATTTTTAATGAATCGACATGGACAATAAAACAAAACAAATAGGTCTCATCGGGCTGGGCGTCATGGGCAAGCCGATGGCCAAAAACATCATCAAAAACGGATTTCAGCTCACCGTGTTCGACATCAAGACCGAACCCGTGCTAGAGTTGGTGGCACTCGGTGCCCAGGCGGCTGAAACACCCGCGGCCCTTGCCAAGCGCTGCGACATCATTATCACGATGCTCCCGAACTCACCCCACGTGGAGAGCGTCGTTTGCGGTCCGAACGGCGTCCTGGAGGGGATTCGCCCGGGCTCCGTCTATATCGACATGAGTTCCATCTCCCCTGTCGTCTCCAAAAAGCTCTACGGCATCATGGCCGAGAAAGGCGTCGAGATGCTGGACGCGCCCGTGAGCGGCGGAGAGCCCAAGGCCATCGATGGCACGATGTCGATCATGGTCGGAGGCAAGCAGGAGGTATTCGAGTCTGTCAAGGACATTCTGCATGCCATGGGTGAAGCTGTCACGCTGGTCGGGGAGATTGGCAGCGGCAACACCTGTAAGCTGGCCAACCAGATCATGGTGGCCCTCCATCTTTCGGCCGTCGCCGAAGCGATGGTATTCGCCGAGAAGGCCGGCGTCGATCCGGAAAAGGTTTACCAGGCCATCCGGGGCGGTCTGGCCGGCAGTACGGTACTGGATGCAAAGATGGACCGTATTCTCGATCGGAATTTCAAACCCGGCGGACCCATTTGGATGCACACCAAGGACCTGTTGAACGTCCGCGACGCCGCCCTTGCCATCGACGCGCCCATCCCCCTCACCACCCAAGTGCTGGAAGCCTTCAAGGCCTGCAAGTGCGACGGGCACGTGAATGACGACCACTGCGGCGTCATCCAATACTGGGAGAAGCTCGCCAACGTTACGGTCAAACGCCGCAAATGATATGAATACCAGAATCTTGTTCCTGTCTCTGACAGCAGGGCTGCTCCTCTCGGCGGGAGCTTTTGCGCAGGAGTCGAAAGAGGCCGCCATGCACCGCAAGGCGGCCGGGATTATCTCGCAGATGACTTTGGGCGAGAAGATCAGCATGATGATGAACAGCACCCCCGGCGTGAAACGGCTGGGCATCAAGCCCTACGACTGGTGGAACGAAGCCCTGCACGGAGTGGCCCGTAACGGCCGTGCCACCGTCTTTCCGGAGCCCATCGGCCTGGGGGCTACCTTCGATCCGGAACTCGTCAGGAAGATTGGAGACATCGTCTCCGATGAAGGCCGCGCCAAATTCGAGAAATCCCGCGAGGCAGGCAACTACAGCCGCTTCACAGGCCTGACATTCTGGGCTCCAAACGTGAACATATTCCGCGATCCCAGATGGGGACGCGGCATGGAAACCTACGGGGAGGATCCTTTCCTCACGGGAACGCTCGGGGCGGCTTACGTCAAGGGTATCCAGGGAGAGGATCCATTCTACCTGAAGGCGGCCGCATGCGCGAAGCACTTTGCCGTCCACTCGGGCCCGGAATCCGTCCGGCACAGCTACAACGCGGTCCCTTCCCGTAAAGATCTCTACGAGACTTACCTTCCGGCTTTCGAGAAACTGGTCAGGGAAGCGGACGTGGAGATCGTAATGGGGGCCTACAACCGCGTATATGGCGAGAGCGCCTCCGGCAGCAAGTTCCTGCTGACGGATCTGCTCCGGGACGAATGGGGTTTCGACGGCCACGTGGTCTCGGACTGCGGAGCTATCGATGATATCTACGGCGGCCACCGCATCGCCGAAGACGCAGCCCAGGCCAGCGCCATAGCGATCAAAGCGGGACTTAACCTGGAGTGCGGCAATTCCTTCCACGCGCTGAAGAGCGCCATTGACCGCGGGCTCATCACGGAGGCCGATATCGACCGGGCCCTCGAACCGCTGCTGATGACCCAGCTCCGGCTGGGCATCCTCTACGACGACCCGGACTGCCCCTACTACGGGATTCCCGCTTCCGTCGTCGGCAGCCCCGAACACTACGCGGTGGCACGCCAGGCAGCCGTGGAGTCCATGGTCCTGCTCAAGAACGACCACGACCTGCTGCCGCTCCGCAAGGACATCCAGAACGTTTACGTAACCGGAACGGCCGCCACCGACACTTACTCCATGATGGGCAACTATTATGGCATCTCCGACCACTACAGCACCTATCTGCAGGGGATCGTCAGCCACGTGAGCGACGGTACCAACGTCAACTATAAACCCGCGTACACCATCGTTCCGACACGGGACGTGAATCCAGGAAACTTTGCAACCGCACAGGCGGCACAGGCCGACTACACCATCATGTTCATGGGGAACAACGGGACGACCGAAGGCGAAGAAAGCGATGCGATCAGCTCTCCGAGCATCGGGGACCGCCTGAGCATAGACCTTCCGGAAAACCAGCTCGCGTTCTTCCGGAACGTCGTGCAAATGCGCACGCCGAACAACCACCTGATCGTCGTCATCACCGGCGGCAGCCCCATCAACCTGCAGGAGATTGCAGCCGGAGCGGATGCCGTGATCATGGCCTGGTACCCCGGGCAAGAGGGCGGCGACGCGCTGGCCGAGCTGCTCTTCGGGGAGAAGAATTTCAGCGGCAGGCTGCCGATCACCTTCCCCGTTTCCTCCGACCTGCTCCCTGCTTTCGACGATTACACGATGCAGGGGCGCACTTATAAGTATATGACAGACAATACGATGTATCCTTTCGGCTACGGTCTGTCCTACGGCAGCTGCGAGTATGGCGAATTGTCCCTCTTGACCCGGAAGCCCAAACTCGGCCAGCCCGTCGAAGTAGAGGTTCCGGTCTCCAATACCGGTACAGTGGCGCGCACGGAGACGGTCCAGCTCTACGTATCGACGCCCAACGCCCTGGCCGGCGCGCCGCGCAGCCAGCTCGTCGCCTTCGAACGGATCACCCTCCAGCCGGGTGAAAGCCGCACGGTACACTTTACCGTCATGCCGGAACAGATGAAGGAATTCCAGCAGGACGGCAGCGCCAGGCTGCAGAAGGGATCGTACACGATCACGGCAGGGACGGCCGCTCCCACGCCGCGCTCCGAAGAACTGGGCGCCGTTCTCCGCAGCGTCAGCTTCAAATTGTAGTTCGATCTGCAGAACCCCTCCCGACGGCAGGCGCCGGATTGCCCATGACAGGCATTTTGCGAAAGCATTACAGTTTGCCTGTCAAGGGCAAATTTGGCGCGGCCGCTACAATCCGCTGCCATTTTTTGCAAAGCTGGCGCGGAAGCGCTATCTTTGCGCCGAAGTTTGTGGTGTGTTGCTTTGCAACCGTAAAGGGGAATCCGGTGAAAGCCCGGAGCTGTGCCCGCAACGGTAAGATTTCCATCGAGTCCGAATACCTGCCACGAACAAAGTTGATACCGGAGGCCCGGGGTCAGGCCGCCCTAGCGACGTATAAAAATGTTCTTATCTTCCCTTTTGTTTGCGGCGGGTCTGCTGGTAGCAGAAACGCCGGACACCCTGCAGGCCGTCACCATCGTGGCCGACAAGGGCGTCGTGGTGTCCCGGACGGACACCGTTTCCTTTAAGCATTACACCACCGCCACGGAAGCGCTCCTGCGCGTGCCCGGGCTGGGCATCAGCGACTACGGCGGACTCGCCGGCCTGAAGGGCGTGAGCCTGCGCGGCCTCGGCACCGCCCACACCGACATCTACCTGGACGGTGTGCGCGTCAGCAATTTCCAGAGCGGCCAGAACGATCTCGGCATGCTGCCGATGGAGACTCTGGGCAGCGCCGTGGTGGACTACGCACAGAACAGCCTGTCCTTCCGCACGGCAAAGCCGGTCTTCGGCGACCGTAACTTCGGCGGCCAGGTCGGCCTCCAGGCCGGTTCTTTCGGCACCTGGATGCCCTCCGCCCGCTTTGACATCAAAGCCTCCGAGCGCGTGAGCGTCAGCGCCCACGTCGCCGGCGTCATCACCAAGGGCGATTTCCCTTACGGTGCGAACAACGAGCGCCGCGCGGGCAATGACCTCAAGCAGCTCCGCGCCGGCGCCGACGTCTTCGGCGTCCTCGACGGCGGCGACTGGCACGCCAAGGCCTACTACAACGCCTCCGACCGCGGCACGCCCGGCTCCCTGAGCTGGCCGTCCGCCGACCGCCAGCAGGATAAGAATTTCTTCCTGCAGGGCGCCTTCCGCAAGGCTTTCTCCGACCTGTACACCCTGAACCTCAGCGCCAAAGCTGCCTGGGACGACCTCTTCTACAAGAGCGAATGGGGCGACAGCGACTACAACTTCAACGACTTCCAGCTGAACGCCTCCCACAGCTTCCGCCTGACGGACTGGTGGGGCGTGTCGCTGGCCACCGACATCGAGCGCGGCTCCCTGAAGTCCACCGGCTACAACGCCGCCCGCACGGCCGCCATCGCGGCCCTCGCCACAGCCATCCGCCTGGGCTGGTTCAGCGCCGACCTCGCCGTGGAGTACCGCGGCACCTTCGACAAGGGGCAGAAAGCGTTGAACAGCGTCTCCCCTTCCCTGGACCTGCGCTTCACCATCTTCGAGGGCTTTGACCTCGTCGCCTTCGGCCGCCGCGCCTTCCGCGCCCCGACCTTCAACGAACTCTACTACCCCGGCTACGGCAACCCGAACCTCAAGCCCGAGGACGCCTGGCTCGCCGACGTGGGCATCGATTTCCACCGCGGCCTGTGCGAGAACTGGACGCTCGGCATCAAGGTGGACGGCTTCTACAACTCCCTGCAGAACAAGATCATCTCCGCGCCGTCGGCCGACGATCCCTACGTCTGGCTGCCGTACAACGTCGGCAAGGTCGAGGCCAAGGGCATCGACGCGGCCCTGAGCCTGCGCTATGACGACGGCCGCTTTGCCGGCGGCTTCTCCGCCCGCTACGCCCGCCAGTCCGCGCTCGACAAGACCCCGGACAGCTACACCTTCGACCAGCAGATCCCGTACGTGGCCAAGAACACCGTCGTGCTCGCCGCGGACGCCGCCATCGCCGGCTGGCGCCTCGACGCCGTCTGGAACTGGCGCGGCGGCCGCTTCGACGCCTCCGGCGAAATGCCGAACTGGAACACGCTCGACCTCACGCTGAGCAAGGATTTCAAGCTCGGCAACGTCGGCGTGCTTTCGCTGAACGTCACGGCCCGCGACCTGCTGAACTGCCGCTACGAACTGGTGCGCGACTACCCGATGCCGGGCCGCTCCTTCCTCGGCGGATTCACCTTCAAGTTCTAGTTCTATGCTGCTGAGTCTGCTCTACGTCCTGCTGTCCGGGATCGCGCTCCCGGTTGGAGGCATCCAGATGCAATATTTGTGGCGCAACCAGCTCGGGGACGTCTATTCCCTCGGGCTGGGCAGCGCCGCCTGTCTGGGCGCCGCGGCCGCCACGATGTCGGGCTGGTGCTCGCTCACCGTCGGCTCATTCGTCTGCACGCTGATTTGCACCATCATCTGCTTCTTCGTGACCCTGAAGGTCTCCACGCAGAACCTGATCACCTTCGGCATCATCTTCGGCACCTTCATCGGCTCGCTCGGCACCATCGTGGTCACGAACGCCCCCACGGGCGACCTGCTCAAGCAGTACTACCTCTGGGGCGCGGCCAACTTCCACCTGGAAGGCGTCACCACCGGCGACATCCTCTTCTCGCTGGCGCTGTTCGGCGTCGGCCTCGCCGCCGCGATCGGCTCGCACCGCGACCTGACGCGCCATTTCAACGGCGAGATCGAGCTGCCGGCGTGGCGCAAGGCGGTCGCCCTGACGATGATCATGTTCCTCGTGACCTCGGCCGTGAGCATCTGCGGCACCATCGGATTCATTTCCCTGGGCGTGCCGAACCTCAGCCGCATCATGTGCAAGAGCACGGACATCCGCAAGCACTACCTGCTCTCCAGCGCGATGGGAGTCGGGCTGCTGCTGATCACCTATTTCGTGGTGGAATACGTGAACTTCGGAATCTACCTGCCGGTCAGCGCCACGATGGCCATCATCGCGCTGCCCCTGACGGTGTTCCTGTTCACCAGGAACAATAAATAGCCTCGCCGGCTCGCCCCCTCGCGGGCGGCCGGAAATTATTTTTCGTGCAGTTGCTCGAAAAACCAATTTCCGCTCCGCCCTCCACAACGCCAACGCGCAGCAAGCCTACCTCGCCTTTTTGGCTGCTTCCTGCAGCCCCAGGCGAATATTCTCAATGACAGCCTTCGAAGAGAATGTGGCACCGCTCACGGCGTCCAACTTCACTTCGGAGGCTTCTTTGACGGTCTTGCCGATGAGGGCCGTAAAGATCGGGCTCTCCTTCACCCGCTGGAAGAAGCCGGGCGACTCGACGTTCGGCAGGGCCTCGATCTTCGCGACCTTGCCGTCGGTGACGGTGATTTCCACGGGCGTCGGGCCGGCATAGCCGAGCACCTCTTTGCCCAGTTTCTCAGTATTGATGACGACGGTTTTCAATTTCGGCCCTTTGCAGGCGGCTGCGACTCCCACACAGATCAGCGCGCAGCCCAGCAGTACAATGATTCTTTTCATGACGCAAAGATAGCAAGGATTGCCGCTGCCGGCAATCCCCATTTGTGATTATTCCCCAAACAGAATGGCGCGCAGCTCCTGCGCCGTATCGACGATGCGCGGCGCGTCGCCGAGCTGCTCCCGTGTACGGAAGCCCCAGCTGACCGCCACGCAGTCCACTTCCGCGCCCGCGGCGGTGGCGATGTCCGTAGCGGAATCGCCCACCATCACCGTTTCCCGAAGGGAGACGCCCGCGCGCGAGCGGATCTCCGCCACGATGGACGGGTCCGGCTTGAGCGGCACGCCCGGCCGGCCGCCGAGGACGGCGGCGAACGGAATCTCCGGGAACATCCGGCCGACCAGCTTCTCCGCCCCGGCCTGGAACTTATTGGATGCGACGGCCAGCTCCACGCCGGCGGCCTGCAGCTCCTGGAGCAGCTCCCGGATCCCCGGATAGGGACGCGAGCGCTCATCGATGTGCTCGATATAATATTTCAGGAAAACATCCAGCAGCGCGTCCAGCGCCTGCTCGTCCGCACGCATCGCTTCCGGCATGGCCTGCTTCATCAGGTTCCGCACACCGTGCCCGACCATACCCCGGAAAGCGCCCGGCTCATGCTGCGGCAGGCCCTTCGCGGCCAGGGCCGCATTCGCCGCCGCTCCCAGGTCCGCGATTGTATCGACTAGGGTGCCGTCGAGATCAAAAATGACCAGCTTGTATTTCATGGCGCAAAGATACAGCCAATTTTCTTGGAAAATCACTTGCAGGTTCGAAAAAAAGTAGTACCTTTGCATTCCACAAACGGGGTATTAGCTCAGTTGGTAGAGCGTTTGAATGGCATTCAAAAGGTCAGGAGTTCGATTCTCCTATGCTCCACAAAAGGTCGCTGATTCAGCGGCCTTTATTGTTTTACGCAGAAATCTTCGTATAAACCTTGGGGAAGGTCCCCAAATCCCTCCCCTCTATGTTCGCCGGGAGCGGGACTTGGGGGGCTGCCGGGATGCAGTCTACGCCTTCAAGATGTCCTGGCCGGTGATGATCGCAGCGCCCTGGCGGCCGGATTTCGCAAGACGGATCATGGCTGCGGCGAC